>NZ_JBTNDN010000002.1:0-874656 GCF_054510975.1 Arthrobacter rhamnosi
AGGTCCTTCAGGATCCGCACGAACGCCATCGTGGTCGCGGCCGCCTGCTTGCCCGAACCCCGCTTGGCCGTCTCGTACGCCTTGTCCCCGGGCAGCACGACGTCGGTGTGCCTGGTGCGCCGTTCGGGCACGAACCCGCCGAGCTCGCGGCGGCGCTCGAGCAGGTACTTGATCTCCGGGGCGTCGGCGCCCGGGTGGTAGTACGGCGCGTTGTAGAGGTCGTCGTCGATCTGCTCGTCGGTGACCGGGATGCGCAGGTGGTCACGGAACGCCTTGAGGTCGGCGTTGGTGAGTTTCTTCATCTGGTGGGTCGCGTTGCGGCCCTCGAAGTGCGGGCCCAGGCCGTAGCCCTTGACGGTCTTGGCGAGGATGACGGTGGGCTTGCCCTTGAACTCCGTGGCGGCCTTGTAAGCGGCGTAGACCTTGCGGTAGTCGTGCCCGCCGCGCTTGAGGTTCCAGATCTCATCATCCGAGAGGTCCTCGACCATGGCCTTGGCCTCGGGGGACTTACCGAAGAAATGATCGCGCACGAACCCGCCGGACTCGGCCTTGTAGGTCTGGTAGTCGCCGTCGGGCGTCTGGTTCATGATCTCCACCAGCGCACCGGAATCGTCCTTCTCCAGCAGCGCATCCCACTCACGCCCCCACACGACCTTGATGACGTTCCAGCCGGCACCGCGGAAGAACGCCTCGAGTTCCTGCATGATCTTGCCATTACCGCGCACCGGCCCGTCCAGGCGCTGCAGGTTGCAGTTGATCACGAAGTTCAGGTTGTCGAGCTTCTCGTTCGCGGCCAGCTGCAGCAGACCCCGCGACTCCGGCTCGTCCATCTCACCATCGCCCAGGAACGCCCAGACCTGCTGCTCCGAGGTGTCCTTGAACCCGCGGTTGTGCAGGTACCGGTTGGACTGCGCCTGGTAGATCGCGTTCATCGGCCCGATGCCCATCGACACGGTCGGGAACTCCCAGAACTCCGGCATCAGGCGCGGATGCGGATACGAGGACAACGCCGAGCCCTCCTTGGACTTCTCCTGCCGGAACCCGTCGAGGTCGTCCTCGCTCAGGCGGCCCTCGAGGTACGCCCGCGCGTACATGCCCGGCGACGCGTGCCCCTGGAAGAAGACCTGATCCCCGCCACCGGGGTGGTCCTTGCCCTTGAAGAAATGATTGAACCCGACCTCATACAGCGTCGCCGCGCCCGCGTAGGTGGAGATGTGCCCGCCCACGCCGATCTCCGGTCGCTGCGCGCGGTGGACCATGACCGCGGCGTTCCAGCGCATCCACGCACGGTACTTCCGCTCGATCTCCTCATCCCCGGGGAACTCCGGTTCCTGATCCGCCGGGATGGTGTTCACATAATCCGTCGTCGTGACCATGGGCACGCCCACGGACTGCGCACCGGCACGCTGCAGCAACGAACGCATGATGTACTGCGCGCGCTCGGTGCCCTGGGTGCGAATCAGCTGGTCGAGGGATTCGATCCACTCCGCGGTCTCTTCCGGATCCCCATCGGGCTTACCGACGGTCAACCCGCTCAAAATTTCTGAAACATCGTCAGTGACGCTCATCAGACCCTCTCCTAGACGTTGAGCGATCAGGATCACCAGATTTCGCTCATCGGAATTATTATTCCGTGATACAAGATACAGTGATTGCTGCCCGGCAGAACAGCGAGACGCCGCGCATCGCCTGTAGACCCGCATCTGAAGGACGTCCGGTATGCCAGAGCCCACATCCCACGCTGCTCCTGCCCGGATGCTCCCGGGTTCCCTTCCTCCCCCGCGGCCGGCCGGCGCGCCTCTCGATGGGGCCATACCCTCTCCGGCGCATGCCTCTGCGATTCAACCCGTGGCCGGCCCCGTACACACCGGACCGTCCCCGAAGCTCGGAACTGCAGTCGTGACCGGTGCCGGGTCCGGCATCGGTCGTGCTGTCGCACAGCAGTTGCATGAAGTGGGGTTCAACGTCGTCCTCGCCGGCCGGACGTTCACCTCACTCCAGGAGAGCGCATCCGGCATGGACAACGCCCTCTGCGTACCCACGGATGTAGCCTCGCCCCACGATGTAGCGGCTCTCTTCGCGGCGGCACGCGCCCGGTGGGGCAGGGTGGACCTGCTCTTCAACAACGCCGGCATCACAGGACCATCGAAGCCGCTGGAGGACATCACCATGACGGAATGGCTGCAGGTCGTACAGGTCAACCAGACAGGGGCTTTCCTCTGCGCAGCTGAGGCGATCCGAACCATGAAACGACAGCAACCCTCAGGCGGGCGGATCATCAACAACGGCTCGATAGCAGCCCACGCACCGCGCCCCCACGCAGCCACCTATGCCATGACGAAAAGTGCTGTGACGGCGCTGACGAGAAGCATCGATCTCGAGGGCCGGAGTTTCGGCATCACTGCGGGCCAGATCGACATCGGCAACGCCTCCACGGGCATGATGGGCACCTTGGGCGTCGATAGTGGCGCTCTGCAAGCGGACGGAACCCGCACCGTCGAACCCACGTTCGACGTCCATCAGGCAGCACGGGCCGTAACACTGATGGCGACCATGCCGCCAGAGGCCAACATCAACAGTCTGACCATCACCGCCTCCGGAATGCCATTCATCGGTAGAGGCTGACGAACACCGTTCGCCCGGACGATAGGACAGCGATCACTGCACGACCGACCACTGGCTCCTGGATCCCACCGTCACGGACCTCGAGGCCCGCGCGACCTCGCCCTACCGGCCGTCGGCTCCGTCCATGAAGACGGCCAGGGCCTGAGGCCTCTTCACTCCGAGAATCTCGTGCTGCTCGAGCGTTGCCAGATCGATCATCGTCAGACCGTCCCAGAATCCATCCCTCGTGTAACCCCCGGAGAGAAGCGCGTACTCGGAACCTCCCACCGCAGGTGACCAGGGGAGCACGTTCTCGTGGAGCCGCTGCAACGGTATGACCACCTCGGATCCGGCGGCCAGGTCCCGCACCGTCAGGTTCGGGGTTCCCGTTGCGTTCCCGAAGGACCCGGTTCCCACCACGAGCAGACTGGTATTTCCTTGGGTAAGGGCGGCACCGTGCTGGTGTGAATTCGCGGTCATGAGCTCGAGTCGCGTCGATGCCGTCGCTGGATCAAGGATCGCCAGGGTCCTGCCCTGAAAAGGCAGAAGCAGGGAACCGTCAGCCGCCAATGCACCGTAATGAGGTTTCTCCCATGATGCCAATCCCCCTTCGGTCCCGAAAGGCGCGATCGCAACCTCCACTGCGCCCATCGATGAGGTCTGGATGATGTGCACCGAGAAGCTGTCATGGTTGATCGAGTACAGCTCCGCCCCATCGGCTGACAGGACGATGTCGAAGGGCCGCTGGCCCACCTCGACCCAGCCCTCCCGCGACCCGTCCCGAAGATCGATCTTCTCCACGACGGCCGCCCCGGTAGTTCTTACGACCGCCACGTAACCGAAACGCCCATCCGGCGAGATCGCGACACCCGTTCCGCCCGGACGATACTCACCGTACAGAACCTGATCCGGCCCGAAGGTGTACGGAATGGTCCGAATCGCTTCCTGCACACCGAGGTCGATCACCGTCAGACCAACAGCCGTAGAGACGACTGCCTGCCCGGTGGCTTCCGATACTGCAACATCCCAGGGAGCCGGTCCTACCTCGATCCGCGCCACAACCTCACGGTTGACCGCAGCAGGGTCCAGGACGGCGACGGTAGAACTGGTGGCCTCCGTTGCCAGCACCAGGGAGCGTAACCGGTGACCCGCTGTTGGAACCGGTTCTGCCACTGGCGCCGGTGCGGTCTGCCCTGCAGGAGGAAGGGGCCCGTTGCTCACTGAGGGACGCGGATTCGACGTCCGTGACGGCGGGGCCACAGACCCCTCGGAGGCCGAACAGGAAACCATCGACACCAGCAGGATCGCACTCACGACCTGCCCGACCCGGACCGCGGCCCGTCTCACGGTCCCACCTCCCGTTGCAACGCGTCGTCGTATGGTCGGTGCCGGCCGGCAGATCCCGACCACCGCTGAAGAGCCGCGACCCACGCAACGCCAGCCAGTAGAGCAAGAACGCTCAGGGCGAGCCAGGCCGTGCCCGGTCCTGCAACCCAGCGGCCACTGAGCATCAGGGCTGCCGGAACGGTGGTGGTCGGCAATGCCCACAGGACCGTCAACCAGCCGGCGAACATGGAAAGCCACTTCACGTGCAGGGCGAACTGCGAAAAGAGCAGGACCCACAGCGCTGCCCACGCCATCCACAAGACCCCGAGCCCAGCATCGTCGGACCAGGTGTCCCAGGCAAGATACCCTGCTGCACCGGCCACGAAGAGGGCGAACCACCCGGTACCTTCCTGCGGCAGACCAGCAAGATCCGAGATCCCGATCGAGAGATAGGTGAACCCGAAGAGGAACAGTGGAAAGGCCTGCTGGTTCTCCCCCATGCCCGCCTCCGGGTGGGCGAGCACCAGAAGAGGGACCGTGCACTGGAGGAGCCCGACGAGAATGTTCATCAGCGCCGCACCGCGCACCGGCAGGAAACCCAGGGAGGCAAGGCCGTTGAGAAGAAGTGCAGCGCCCACGTAGAAAAGGCTGACCGACGTCACAACCGCACACCTCTCACTGACCGAGCCTCCAGCCCGATATCACCTGACGGAAAAACAATTTCATAACCCGACTCTACTGGGCGCAACCCGGAGGACCGAGCACGCCTGGTCGTCGCCTTCCCGGGCAGGCGGAAATAATCCCCGCCTCCCCGTGGCTGGAAGGGACATGGAGCAGCGCATCGCAGTCACAGGTTCAACCGGCACCGTGGGTGGCCAGGTCGCCCGCACCCTCGCAGCGGAAGGGGTGCCGCTGATCCTGCCGGTCCGGTCGCCGGACCGCGCGCAGCACCTGCCCGAGGCGATCGTGCGTCAGACCACCTACGCGGACTTCGACACGTCCGTGGAGGCACTCGCCGGCGTCGACCTCCTGTTCATGGTGTCGGCCGCCGAGGAAGCGGACCGCGTCGCCACCCACCGCACCTTCATCGATGCAGCGAAACGAGCGGGTGTCCAGCACATCGTCTACACCTCCTTCCTCGGCGCCGCTTCCGACGCGACGTTCCTCCTCGGGCGCGACCACTGGTACACGGAGGAGCACATCCGCCGGTCCGGCATGGCGTGGACATTCCTCCGCGACAACCTGTACCTCGATGTCGTGCCCGCCTTCGCCGAAGACGGCGTCATCCACGGACCGGCCGGGAACGGACTGCTGTCCGCAGTCGCCCAGGCCGACGTCGCCCGTTCCGCCGCTGCGGTACTGCGGGCACCCGACGCGCATGTCAACACGGCGTACCACCTCACCGGACCGGAAGCCTTCACCCTGGCCGAGGTCGCGGCACTCATCACCGAGCTCACGCCCGCCACGGTCCGGTTCGAGGACGAGACCTACGAGGAGGCCCTCGCGTCCCGCGCCCACCACGGCGCCCCGCGCTGGGAGGTAGAGGCCTGGATCAGCACCTACACGGCCATCGCCCGTGGCGAGATGGCTGAGGTGACACCCGACGTCGAACGCCTCACGGGGCGCCGGCCGCTCAGCCTCCGGGACCTCCTCACGGCGAAGTCCTAGCCATGCGCAGGGACGTCGTGCCGGACCCGGAAGCGAGCCGCGCCTTCTACAGGTTCCTCACCTCCGTCGTCGTCCCGCGCCCCATCGCGTGGGTCTCGTCGACGTCCGCGGACGGGGTGGACAACCTCGCGCCGCATTCGTTCTTCACGGTCGCCTCGGTCAATCCGCCGATCATCCAGTTCACCTCCGTGGGCCGCAAGGACTCCGTCCGCAACATCGAAGCCACGGGCGAGTTCGTGGTCAGCTTCACGCCCGAGGACCTGTTCGAGGCCGTCAATGCCACCGGCACCGACTTCCCGCCCGACGTCAGCGAGTTCGACGCCGTCGGCCTCACCCGGGAGCCCAGCGCCACCGTGCGCCCGCCGCGCGTCCTCGAATCACCCGTAGCCCTCGAGTGCCGGCTACACCTGATCCAGGACATGGGCGACTGCACACTCGTCTTCGGCGAGGTGCTGCACGCCGTGGTGTCCGACGACGTGCTCGACGGCGACCTCCCGTCCATCGACGCCCTGAAGCCGCTCTCGAGGCTCGGCAGGAACGAGTGGGGAACCGCGGGCAGGATCCGCACCATCACCCGCATTCCCGTCAGGGAATGGCCGGGCCACTACGATGCGCCCGGGGAAGCCGGCACGCATTGATCGGATGGCCCGGAATCAGGTCCCGCGCAGGGTGCTCCCGTAGAGTGGGGGCATCTGCGGGTTAGCACCCCACCCCGGCTGGGAAGCCTACCGCTACCCCCAGGGACCCCCATGAGCGTTACCGCTGCCCCGCGCACCGTCCGCATCTCCAAGCCGAACGACATCGTCGCCTCCTACTCCGTCCTGCTCAAGCAGGTCCGCAAGGAGGGCCTCCTGAACCGCCGTCGGCGATTCTACGTCTCTGTGTTCGCGGTCCTGGCCCTGGCCATGGGCGCGGCCTGGACGGGCTTCGCGCTCCTGGGCGACACGTGGTTCCAGCTCCTGGTCGCGGCCGTGCTCGGGGTCGTCCTCACGCAGATCGCCTTCCTGGCCCATGAGGCCTCGCACCGCCAGATCTTCAGGACCCGGGGCGCCAACGACTGGTCCGGGCGCATCCTCGCAGCCGGTGTCGTCGGCATCAGCTACGCGTGGTGGATGGACAAGCACACCCGCCACCACAACGACCCCAACACCCGGGGCAAGGACCCGGACATCGAGGTGGACACCATCTCGTTCCTCGAGGAGGACGCCGCCAAAGCCCGCGGCCTGCAAGCGTGGATCACGCGGCGCCAGGGTTACCTCTTCTTCCCCCTCCTGACCCTGGAGGGCATCAACCTGCACGCCCGTTCCATCAGCACCCTGTTCTCCCGCCGCACCATCAAGGGCCGCTGGGTGGAACTGGCGCTGCTCGGGGCACGCTTCGGCGCCTACCTCGGCATCCTGTTCTGGTTCCTCCCCGTCGGCCTGGCCTTCGCCTTCCTGGGCGTCCAGCTGGCGGTATTCGGCATCTACATGGGCGCGAGCTTCGCGCCGAACCACAAGGGCATGCCCGTGGTGCCGAAGGACAGCACGCTGGACTTCTTCCAGAAGCAGGTCCTCACCTCGCGCAACATCCGCGGCGGGTCCTTCGTCAACAACGCCTTCGGCGGCCTGAACTTCCAGATCGAGCACCACCTCTTCCCCGACATGCCGCGCCCGCACCTCCGCCGCGCCGCCGTCATCGTCCGGGAGCACTGCGAGCGCCTCCGCGTGCCCTACACCGAGGTGGGCGTCGCGGCATCCTACGGAGCCGTGGTGTCCTACCTGAACCGCGTCGGCCTCGCCGCGCGCGATCCCTTCGACTGCCCCCAGGTCAACCGCTTCCGTCGGCCCTAGGTACCACGCGGGGATGCTGCGGCAGGAATACTAAGGGTGCTTTCTACTGCACCCTCGGCCCGTTACTGTGGATGAATGTTCTTCCTCTTCGGCCTCACCACACGTGAGCACCTCCAGTTCACGCGCTCAGCCACCTGCCGCTACTGCAGGATGCACGCACCCCAGCAGGTGATCCAGCGCAAGACGAAGCTCTCGGTGTTCTTCATCCCGCTCCTCACCCTCAAGAAGACACGCCTGCAGGTCTGCACGAACTGCGGCGGCACCTCGAGGATCAGCGGCTCGGAGCAGCGCGCCCTGGCCTACTGACCCTGGCCCTCAGCTGCTCGCGGCGTGAATGGTGCCCCTGACCATGCTGATGCTGGAATGGGCGGGGTTGCCGTCCAGCGGCTCGTCCGAGACGTCGACGATGGGATACCTCGCCAGATCGATGTCGGTGGGCACGGCGAAGCTGGCGTGATCCGCGTCCATGAGCCCGACGCTGTACATCTCCTGCAGGTCGGGGGCTATCAGCCACACCTGCCTGTACCCCTCCGGAGTGGCCCCCGTCAGGTCGACGTCGAGGCTTCGGGTACCGTCGTCGGCGCGGGAGACGGTCGCTTCCCCGGACCCCGAGAAGCCGGGCAGGGGTTCCAGCTCGGCCTGGGCCAGCACCACACCCTTCTCGTCCGCACGCAGCGATTCCAGCCCCCACAGCGCTCCCCCACCCACGAGGATCCCGATGCCGGCGGCGACCGCCAGCCAGCGGGCGGAGAACTGCCGCCGCCTGCCGCCCTCGTCCCGGGCCGCCACCAGGGGGCGTACGTTCCCCGACGGTTCGGGGGCCGATGCCGCACCGTCCACCCCCAGCTCGGCGGGCAGGCCGAGTTCGGTCTTGATCGCGTCCCAGACGGCCGGGCTCGGACGTTCGAGGACGGTCACCGGCCCCTCGGCCTTCGCGGTGGTGACGACACGGCGAAGGGCGTCCACCTCGGCGGAACAGGTGCTGCACTGCCCCAGATGCTCCTGCGACCGGAGGTCGAGTGGCTCACCCAGCGCGGCCAGGCCGGCGGCGTCCGGGTCAAGATGCTGCATCCCACTCCTCCAATCGATTGCGTAGGTGCACGAGACTCCTTCGGATGTGGCTCTTGACGGTTCCCAGCGGAAGATTCATCCTCGCAGAGATCTGCTGGTGGGTGAGGTCTTCGTAGAAGGCCAGCCTGAGGATTGACCCCTGGGGTTCTCCGAGCCGTTCGAGCTCCGATGCGAGGACAACGCGGTCGGCGATGGTGTCGACGCCGGAATCGAGTGCCGCGCCGGTTTCGGGGGCGAATCCCGCCCGTACCACCAGGCGCTCCTGCCTGCTCCTGGCCGACAGATGATCGAGGATGACGTTCCGGCAGATCCCCACGATCCATGCCGGCAGAGGACCCGACTGCGGATCGAAGCTGTCCCGGGATCGCCACGCCCTGACGAAGACGTCCTGGGTGATGTCGGCCGCTGCCCCACTGTCCCGCAGGGACCGGAGGGCGATAGTGTAGACGAGCGGGGAGAAGCACCCGTAAGCGGTGGCCATGGCGTGCTCGTCCCCCGCGGAGAACTGCAGGTCGAGTTGCCTCGTCCACTCAGGGTCAGGAGCTGCCATGTGTGACTCCTCAAGCCGGGGCCGCACCGATGCGACGTCCTGCGATCCTCGGCTCCTGTCCCCCGAGACTCAGAGCGGTAGGGCCGTGAGCACCACATTATCCTCATAGTCTCCTATCTCCGACAGCCATTCACCCCCGCAGGTGATGATTTTCAGTTCGTGGTCACCGCCGCGCTCGAAGATCTCCGATCCGTTCAGCGTGGCCTTCGGGACGTTGCGCACATCGGAGACGGCGTAGGTCAACGACCGTCCGTCCTCCAGCCCGACCGTGACGGTGGTCCCGATCGGCACGTCCTTCAGCTGGGCGAAGGGCATCACCTCCGTGAGGCTGTCGACGTGGGCGGCGATCACCGCATTCCCGGCCTTCGCTCCGGGTGCCGGGCCGTACCGGTACCACCCCGCCTCGTAGAAGCTGTCCGGGATCTCCATGGCGCCGTTCTCCTCGATCCCGACGCCCACGACGCTCACGGAGATGTCCGTGCCGGCGATGTCGAGGGTCACCGGGGCCGGGGCGGGAGGCTGGAGCGCACCGTCCGCCTGCTGGATGGGCACCTGCGCGACCGCCGGAGGCGTCGCTGCGGTGTCGGTCGTCGGGGCGGTGTCGGCTGCGGGGGCTGCTGTGCCCTCCTCGGGGCCCGGCCGCGCGGAGGGGGGCGCCGTGAGCACGGGCGCCGGGTCCGCCGACGCGTCGTCGCCTCGCGCACATCCCGTGAGGAGGATGGACGCAAGAACTGCCACGGCGATCGCTGATTGTCTGGAATGCACGGTGTCGGACTCCCCTGGGATGATGGCCGGGCGGGGAGGGTCGAACAGCCTCCCCACCCGGCGTGACGGCTTCAGATCCGCACGGTCCGACGACGGGCTGCGGCTACGGCACCGGCGAGCAGCACCAGGAGCACTGCGCCCATCCCGACGGCCGCCCCGTCGTCGTCCTGCGCTGCAAGGCCGGACTGGCCCCCGGGAACGGCGCCGGGGGACGAGTGGAGGCCCTCGATCGTCTGGGTGGCGAGAGCGAGGTTGCCGGCCTCCAGGCTTCCCCAGGCGTAGACGATCGTCGAGGTACCTTCGGGGAGGTTCAGGTCGGCAGGGCCGATCACGGGGGCGGTGGTACCCGTGGCCGCGACAGCCGCCGACACCGTACCGGGATCCGTGGTCAGCGAGGCCTCGCCTGGATTGGCGAGGTTCTGGACGATCGCCGCGCCTCCGGCCAGGACGTCGACAGCCGGGGCGGCTGCGACATGGCGGACCGTCAGCCGCGTCTTGCCTGCCTCGATGGTCGAGACGTCATTGGTGTAGAAGTTCGCCGTGGGCTGCCCCGCGGCATCCAGGTTCGCGGTCGCGGTGTAATTCCCGCCCGCCTCGAGCTTCACGTCCACGGGGCCGATCACCGGCGCGCTGGCGTCCGCGGCGTCGGCCGCCGTGATGGCCAGCTGGTAGTCCCCGGCCGGCAGGTCGAGCGGACCCGCCAGCGTGCCCGGGGCGAAATCGTCCAGCGTGAGGGCGCCGTTCACATAGACGTCCACGGTGAGATCCGGCACTCCATGGAGGACCGACAGGGTCGCTCCGGCCGGCGTTTCGGCGGCGGTTGCCGGGGCAGCGACGGATGCCGCTCCCAGGGCTGCTACGGCTCCAATGGCAAACAGGCTTCTTTGCATGACTACTCCTTGGTGTGGTCCCGTGGCGGGGACTTTTCGCTGACATCCGGTACTACCCGGATGAGCGGCGATCTGGATGCAAGGAGCTGGAAGTTTTTTTGGTCAGGCGTTCCAGAGGCCGTAGGAATCAGCCAGCGAGGAGATCTTCTGTGCGCGCGCAAGACGCGGCAGGTAGGACCCGTCGCCGACGACGGCGCCCGCGGCATGCTCGCGCAGGAGTTCGGCGGCCCAGCTGATCTCGGACTCGCTCGGTGACAGCCCGCGGTTGATCGTGTCGGCGGCCTCGGGCCGCAGGCACAGCTTGCCCGTCATGCCCATCGAGGCGGTGACCTTGCAGGCGTCGAGCAGTTCGTCGCCCAGGGCTCCGACGGTCGGACCGTCGATCGGGCCGGGCAACTGCCCGACACGTGATGCCACGACGAGCTTGGACCGCGCGTAGGCGAGCGCCATCGGCTCGTCGGACGCCCCCGTGTCGCGCCTGAAATCGCCGACGCCGAAGGCGAGGCGGAACGTGCCGGGAGCACTGGCGATCGCCGTCGCATTCTCGATGCCGAGGGCGGATTCGACCAGGGCGAGGACGGGCGTCCCCGCCTGCAGGCGCATGGCGGTGTGGGTGACCTGCTCGGGCTTCTCCGTCATGGCGAGCATGACCCCGCGCAGGCCGGGCGCCTTGGACAGGGCAGCGAGGTCATCGGCCCAGTACTCGGTCTCGATGCCGTTGACGCGCACCCACGCGGTCATGCCGGTGGACAGCGCCTCGACCACGCGCTCGCGGGCCTCGGCCTTGCCCGCAGCGGGGACCGCGTCCTCGATGTCGAAGACCACCGAATCCGCCTCCGACGTGAGGGCAGGGATGAAGTTGTCCTCTGAAGCAGCGGAGGCCAGGAGCCAGGATCGGGAGAGCTTGGCGGGAAGCGCGGCTGCGCGGCTGTTTCTGAGGGAAGCCATCCTCAAACAGTACTGAGGACTGCCGCGCATTATCCAACGGAGACGCCCCGCACGTCGTGAACACTACGACCAAAACGGGCTGCCGGGAGGGAGATCCGCCAGTATGGCGCGCAGCATCGATGCCGGGGCAGGAGGATCGGCACCCTCGATGACTGCCTCCTGAGGTCAGCGCCGCACGCGGTAGCGGGAGATGACGACGCCCGAACCGAAGACACGGCTCCCGACGAGCTCGAGGTCCGTCCGGCGCTGGTGGCGGGGGAAGAACGGGCGCCCACCACCCACCAGCACCGGGTGGACCCTGACCCGGTACTCGTCGATGAGGTCCAGCGCCGCCGCCTCCTCCGCGAGCGCGGCCCCTCCGATCGCGATGTCCCCCTCCGCCGGCTCCGCTCGCAGGCGCTCGATCTCCTGCGCGAGGGTGCCCGACGCCAGGCGGGTGTTGCTTCCCCGGACCGCTGAGAGCGAGTGGGAGAACACCACCTTCGGGAGTGGTTTCCAGAGTGCGGTCCACTCGCGTTCCGCCTCATCGGTCGACGGGTCCTGGTCGGCGGTCTCCCAGTACAGCATCGTCTCGTAGAGTCGGCGCCCCAGCAGGTGGACGTCGACCGTGCGGATCTCGTCGATGGCCGACCGGAAGACCTCCTCATCCGGTGTCGTGAAGTCGAAACCGCCATCCGGCCCGACGATGTAGCCGTCCAGGGAGAGCCCCATCGAATAGGTCACCGTGCGCATCAGATCTCTCCTCCGTGAAGTGTGAGTGCTCGGACCCTCGCACCCGCGTCCGCTCGTGCTGCGGCTGATCCGGGGACTTCCCTGCAGGGCTCCGCCGTCAGCGCCGGATCCCTTTCCAGAAGTACAGGATCGGGCCGAAGAAATTGACCGGTATGACCGCGGCCCAGGTGCCCTTGTTCCCGTTCACCTGGTCCCTGGGGCGTGTGGCCAGGTCGGCCCAGGCGGAGGCCACCAGGGACAGTTGCACGGAGGCGAGAACCAGCACCCCCGCTTTCTGCCTGCCGGTCAGGTCGCTCCACCGCTTGCGGCCGGAACCCTTGCGGCCGCGCGTTCTCCGGGCAGGTGCTGTGCGGTCAACCATGATGTCTCCCGAGTCGGAGCCCGTACCGGAAACGGGGTGAAGCGTCGTTCCCGGCGCGCGGGCGGGTGGAACCTTCGGGTGCCTATTCCACCACGGACCCTGGGTCCGCCACCATGCTGCAGGTGGATGTTTCCGGGAAGGAAGAGGAGGGACAGCGCCGGCTGGCCGGAACTGATGCCCGAGCCCGCGGGAGGAGGGAGTACTACAGTGAAATCCCGCGGACTTTCCACTCGCGGCCACCAGTCGCCACAGGAGAAACGCATGGCTCCCAGCCGCAATCCACTCGATGACCTGCGCGAAACCATCGGCCATCTGGCCGATCAGCTCAAGCTTCCCGGTTCGGAGCGGGTGGACGACCTGATGGGCGACCTCATCGGTGCCCGGCCCGGACCGGCCCGACCGCTCTCCGAGGTGCAGGCGGAGCTCGACGCGCTGGTGGGACTGGAAACCGTGAAGGAACAGGTGCGGGCGCTCGTCGCACTGCTGCAGGTCCAGGCCCGCCGCAAGGCGCACGGCCTGCCGGAAGTGGCCACGTCCCAGCACCTGGTGTTCCTCGGGAACCCCGGTACCGGCAAGACCACCGTGGCGCGGCTCCTGGCCGAGATGTACCGCGCCGTCGGCCTGCTGCAGAAAGGCCACCTGGTCGAGGTCGACCGCTCCGGCCTGGTGGGACAGTACGTCGGCGCTACCGCCATCAAGACGGACCGGGTGATCCGGCGGGCACTGGACGGCGTCCTGTTCATCGACGAGGCCTACGCCCTGGCTCCGGAGGACGGCCGGACGGACTTCGGCCCCGAGGCGATCGAGGTCCTGCTCAAGCGGATGGAGGACCACCGCCACCGCCTGGTCGTGATCGTGGCCGGCTATCCGCGGCTGATGGAGGCGTTCCTGCTCTCGAACCCCGGCCTGCGCTCCCGGTTCGCCCGCGAGATAACCTTCCCCGACTACTCCGTCGACGCACTCCAGACGATCTTCTCCCAGATGCTGGCCCAGCACGAGTACACGCTGGAGCCGGGCGCGGACCAGATGCTGCGCCGCATCCTCGCCGGCCTTCACACCGGCGAGGACTCCGGTAACGCACGGTTCGCCCGCACACTGTTCGAGCAGGCGCTCAACCGCCAGGCGCTGAGGCTCTCGCTCGACGAGGACCGGGACCTCGACGCACTGGACCGCGAGGACGTCATGACGCTCACCACGGCCGACCTCGTCGAGGCCGCCCGAGCCCTGGGCGAGGGACCGGCACCGGAACCCGACCCCGAACCCGAACCGTCGCGGTGGTGGCGCTGGCTCCTGTGACGGCCGCGGCCCGTACCGGGGGAGGCACGTGATCAGGGCGGGTCGCCGTCGTGGCTCCGGGCCCCTCTCCCGCTAGGCTCCAGTCATGACGCGATCCTCCGGTCCCCGGTCCATCCGACGAACCGCCGGAGTCACAGCCCTCCTGCTGGGGGTGGTCTCCGCTTTCCAGGCCGCACTGGCGGGAGGAGCACCGTGGGGCTCGGCTGCCTACGGCGGCTACCACCGCGGAACACTGCCCGCCAGGTTCCGGGCGACCAGCGCTGCCTCGTCACTGGCCTACCTCGCGCTCGCCCTCGTCACGGTGGACAGACGCCTGCGGACGACGACGAAACGCCGGATCCTCACGGGCTCCGCGGGCCTGATGGGGGTGGGCACGGTGATGAATCTGGCCTCGCGGTCCCGCGTCGAGCGCCTGCTGTGGACGCCGGTTGCAGGGGCGCTTGCAGTTACCCTGCTGCGCGTCGCCCGGCACCTGCCGGACCAGCCCTGACCCCTACAACTGGTCCTCGAGGTGGAAGACCTCCTCGAGCCGGAGGAAACCCTCGTCGGGCCGGCCGTCGAGCGCCAAGAAGAACGGCGCCATGTCCGCCTGCCACCGCGCATTGACCTCGGTCCCGGCCATGGCTGCCTGGGAGGCGGCGAAGTCCTCGCATTCCACGTAGCCGATCAGCAGGCCGTCCGGACGCAGGAACAGCGAGTAGTTGTTCCATCCCGTCTCCTTGAGCGCCCGGGCCATGTCCGGCCAGATCGCGGCATGGCGCTCGCGGTACTCGGGGATCCGCTCGGGCCGGACCTGCAGCTGGAAGCACACGCGTTCCATCGATTGTCGTTCCTTTCGAAAGGGGTGACGTCGGAGGGGCGACGCCGTAGGGGCGACGTCAGAGGCTGACGTGGCGATGTTCGACGCCGAGGAGGGAAGCAGCCGCCTTCACGTCGGCGGCACGGTGCCCCACACAGAGCGCCCAGTGGTGGCCGATGCCGGTCTGGCTCCAGGCGTCCACCCACAGGCCGGGGTCTCCCCCGAAGTCCACGCGCGACGTCGTGTTGCCGATGGCCAGCAGCGGACCGGGAACCACGGTCCCCTCGGACGTGATGAAGACGTAGGAGCCGTCCGGGTCCTGTCCGATGCCGAAGGTCGTGACCGGGCCGTGCCGCACGTCGAACTCGACCGAGACGCCCCAGCCGCGCTTGCCGTGATACACCCCGAGTCCGCGCAGCAGCGGGTCGGCGGCGCTGACGGCGAGGTGGGCCGGGCCGTCGTGGCCCATCTCCACCACGTTGTCGAAGAAGTTCAGTGCCTGGATCTCGGTGAAGGAGCCGCCCGCTCCCATGGCCTGCGCGGCCAGCATGGCGATCGACGTCCGTAGCTCGTACTCACCGGCCATCGGCACGCCGCGCGCGGTGAGGATCGAGGCGCCGAGGATCATGCCCGCCCCGAGACGCTCATGCTGCTCGCCCGCGAGCCCGCGGTGGTAGTAGGCGAGGGAGTCCAGGTCGAATTCCGCCACGAGCCGGTCGAGCCCCACGGAGACCCTGGCGCCCCAGGCGAAGTCCTCGTCGTTCACCGACTCGTCCACGGTGAAGAGGCTCCGGGCGAGAGCCACGCGCTCGTGCACCTGCTCCTCTGTCACCTCGCCCACGAACTCGCGCAGATCGTCGAATTCGAGGACCTCGACATGCGAGCCGAACGTCGTCGACACCGTGGTGAGGTCGGTGGAGACGTCGAGCATGCCGGGATACACATGGCCCATGAGGCCGTGACGGGCGTGCCGCAGTCTGCCGCGGACCCCCGCCGCGTGGACCCACTGGTTGATGCGCTCCCATGCCGATTCCTGCTTCAGGTGGCCGGACACCGAGCGGAACGGGATACCCGCCCGCTGGAAGACGTTGGCCACCTCGGGCACCGGGCACTGGCCGCAGTAGGCGAGCCATTTGCCGGTGTCGAAATTCGAGTGGTCCATGGCCTCCGTCGGCTGGAGGTCGATCACGAGGACCGGCGCCTGCGACCGCTGGGCGATCGGCAGCACCATCGAGGACGTCAGGTACGTGGTCAGGAAGATGACGATCAGGTCGCAGTCCGCGCGGCGGAGCTCCTCCGCCGCGGAAGCCGCCTCGCGGGCATCGGACACGAAGCCGACGTCGGTCACCTCGGCGTCGAGCTCGTTGAACCGGGCGGTGACATAGCGGGCCGATTCCTGCAGCTGCGGAAGGAGGTCGGGAAACTGGGGCCAGTACGCGCCGAGGCCGCCCGAGACGAGTCCGAGGCGGGTTGGCCGGCGGCGGATCGGTTCGAGCCGGCCGGACAAGGCCAGCGGGGCGGACGTGGCGGGAGGATCGGTGGTCATGGATGCTCCTCGAACAACGGATGCGACGACGGATGGAAGAAGCGGGAGGAATGGAAAAGGGCGGGACGCCTGAGGACGCCCCGCCCCTGGAACGACTAGAAGTCGTACTCGTCGATGTTGTCCGCGTTGAACTGCGTGGGCGGGCCGACCAGGACGATCCCGCCGTCGCCGACCTCACGCTCGCCGAGTTCCCCGGCCTCGAAGGTGTCACCGGTCTCCCCGGTGATGTCGCCGTCGGCCAGTGCCTTGCCGGCGAACGCCGCCACGTATCCGAGCTGTGCCGGATCCCAGAGCGCGAACTCCTCGACGGTGCCGTCCTTGACGAACGGGCGCATCTCGTTCGGCAGGCCCAGGCCCGTGAGTGCGACCTTGCCCTTGTACTCCGAGGTGGAGAGGTAGCGGGCGGTGGCTGCGATGCCGACCGTGGTGGGCGAGATGATGCCCTTCAGGTCCGGGTAGGCCTGCAGGAGTCCCTGCGCCTCCTGGAAGGACTTCGTGTCGTCGTCGTCGCCGTACACCTTCGCGACGAGCTCGATCTTCGCGTAATCCGGGTTGGACTTCAGTTCCTCCTCCATGAACTTGATCCACTCGTTCTGGTTGGTGGCGTTGGCCGTGGCCGAGAGGATGGCGATCTCGCCCTCTCCACCGATCTGCTCCGAGATCAGCTCGAGCTGGATCAGGGCCACGTCCTTGGCATTGACCTGGCTGACGAAGAGGTCGCGGTAGTCGGGGTTGGTGTCCGAGTCGAACGCCACGATCTTCGCACCCGCCGCGCGGGCTTCCTCGAGGGCGGGCCCGACGGCGTCGGGGTCGTTCGCGGCGATGACGATCACGTTGGTGCCGCGCTGGGTCTCGGCGTTGATGAAGGACACCTGGCTCGAGGCGCTGGCGTCCAGTGGCCCGACGACCTCGGAGGAGGCGAACCCTGCTTCCTTCGCGCCGTCCTCGCCGCCGCCCAGTACCACGTCGGTGTAGGGGTTGTTGAGTTGCTTGGGGATGAAGGTGATGGTCTGGTCGCCCTCGGACCCGCTGCCGGACTCGCTGCCGCTGCCTTCGGTGGCCGCACCGCCGCCACAGGCGCTGAGGACCAGGGCTGCGCTGGTTGCGAGGGCTGCGAATGCCGCCCGTCGTCCGGTGGATCCGGAATGGATGAACCTCATTGTTTCTTCCTTTCGATGGGCGCTGGGAACCCGGCGCCGGGTGCAACCCTAGGAGGACGGCCTAGGGAAGTGGAGCAGTGCGGACGCGCCGGGAGTGGCGGGCCTGCTTGATGGCGGACGCGATGTTCGGCGCCACCACCGAGATGATGAGCAGCGAGCCCGTCACGATGATGAGGACCACTTCGGAGACGCGGTCCAGTTTGAGGGCGTAGTTGATGGTGCCGATCAGCAGCACCCCGGCCAGGACGCCCGGGATGGAGCCCTTGCCGCCGAAGATCGAGACGCCCCCGAGCAGCACCGCTGCGATGACGGCGAGTTCGAGGCCGCTGGCGTTGTCGCTGCGGGCGCTGGAGTAGCGGAGGGTCCAGTAGATGCCGGCGAGCGCGGACACGGTGCCGGTGGCCAGGTACAGCAGGAACTTGGAGCGGGCGACATCGATGCCGACGAACGTCGCCGCTTCCTTGCTGTAGCCGAGGGCGAAGAGCCCGCGGCCGAACGGCGTGAAGTGCAGGACGACGGCGAAGGCGATGATGAGCAGGACGACGCCGACCATGACCGTGGGGATGCCCGTCCCGCCGATCTTCGAGGTGAAGAAGGCCGTGAGTCCCGGCGGGAAGTTCGCCACCGCGTTGTCGCCGATGACCACGAGGGCGAGGCCGCGGAAGAGCGCCAGCGTGCCGATGGTGACGGCGAGGGACGGTAGGCCGAGGTAGGCGATGAGCAGCCCGTTGAAGGCGCCGGCGACGAGGCCGGCCAGCACGCAGATCGCCAGGACGAGGCCGATGTTCATGCCCCCCTGCCAGAGGACCCCCATGAGGGCGCTCGTGAGCCCCGCGATGCTGGCGACCGAGAGGTCGATCTCCCCCGAGATGATGACGAGCGTCATCGGCAGGGCGATGAGCAGGGTGGGGATCACATCGAGGAGGAGGAACCCGACCGTGACCGGGGAGGCGAACCGCGGGATCACGATGCTCGCGTAGATCACGACGACGAGCAGCACGTAGATCATGACCGCGTCGCGCCCGAGCAGGATCCGCGCTGCACCCGTGCGGCCCTTGGGCACGGCCAGCACCTTCGAGGTGTCGGCCTTGCCCGCGCCCTGTCGTGCCTGCTTCGGACGCTTCCCGACCCCCTGGCTGGTGCTTCCAGGTGTTCCTGCCATGAGCCTGCCTTTCGCTGGGGAGCCGTTGTCCGGCCGGTGCCCTTCGGGCGGGAGGATGGTCCGGGCGCCTGAGGGATCAGACATTGCGGGCCTCCGCGATCCGGAGTTTCCGCGCCGACCGCACGCTGGCGATGCGGTCGATGACGACGGCGGCGAGGATGAGGATGCCCACGATGGCCTGCTGCCAGAACTTGTCGACGCGCAGCGCTGTCAGGGCACTCGTGATGGTGGTCAGGAGCAGGGCGCCGACGGCGGCCCCGAAGACCGTGCCGCTGCCGCCGAAGATCGCGACGCCGCCCACCACCGCGGCCGCGACGACGTCGAGCTCGAGACCGGATCCCGTCGTCGCGCCCACCGAGTTGAAGCGGCTGGCGTACAGCACGCCGGCGAGCCCGGCCAGGAGCCCGTTCACCACGAAGGCGAGCAGGACGCGGCGCTGGACGGGGATGCCGAACAGCCGGGCTGCGTCGGGCTCGGATCCGATGGCGTACAGGTCGCGTCCCGGGCGGGTGCCGAGCATGTACACGGCGACGAATGCGACGACGACCACCGCGATCAGCGTGATGACCGGGAACCCGAGGACCGTGTCGACGGAGAGGTTGCCGAAGGCTTCGGGGCGGTCCCCCGCGAAGTACTGTGTGCCGCCGGCCCAGGCGTTGCTGATGCCGCGGAAGATGTAGAGGGTCCCGAGCGTGATGACGAGGGCCGGGACCTTCGCGATGGTGATGAGGAGGCCGTTGAGGGCCCCGAGGACCGCGCCGAAGAGCATGCCCAGCACGAACACCGCGACGATCGGCAGGTCCGGCGCGGCCACGAAGATGCTGCCCGTCCCGAACGCCACGAGTCCGAGGATCGAACCGACGGAGAGGTCGATGTTCCGCGTGATGATCACCAGGGTCTGGCCGACGGCGAGGATCATGAGGATGGTCGCGTTCAGCAGCAGGTCCTTGATGCCCTGCTCGCTGAGGAACAGCGGATTGAGCGCCCAGGTCACCGCGACCAGCACCACGAGGGCGAAGATGACGGGGAGTTCGCGGAACTTCATCAGTGACGCGAATGCCGAGGGCCGTGCGTGCTCGGACGGGGTGTGTGCGGGGGCCGCACTCTTGCTGTCGAGGCTCATCGCGATGTCTCCAGGGATGCGGTTGCGGCGTGCATGACGGTTTCGGCAGTGGCGTCCGAGCGGTCCAGCCGGCCCGTGATCCGGCCCTCGCGCATGACCAGCACGCGGTCGGCCATGCCGAGCACCTCGGGCAGCTCGGAGGAGATCATCAGGATCGCGATCCCCCGCCCGGCGAGTTCGGAGATCAGGCGGTGCACCTCGCTCTTGGTGCCGACGTCGATGCCGCGCGTGGGCTCGTCGATGATGAGCAGCTTCGGGTCCGTGGCGAGCCACTTCGCGAGGACCACCTTCTGCTGGTTGCCGCCCGACAGGGTGGAGACGGCGTGTTCGGGCGAGCCCGCCTTCACCTGCAGCCGCTTGCCCCAGGTCTGGGCTGCCTCGCGCTCGGCCCTGCCGCTGATGAGCCCGAACCTCGCGAGCGAATGCCGCAGGGTCAGGGCCGCGTTGCGTTCCACGGAGAGCTCCATGACGAGGCCCTGCTTGCGGCGGTCCTCGGGGACGAAGCCGATGCCGGCGTCGATCGCCGCACGGGGGTCCTTGCCGCGCAGCCGCTGCCCGAACATCTCGACGGTGCCCGACTCGTACCGGTCGATGCCGAAGACGGCGCGTGCCACTTCGGTGCGGCCCGCGCCCACGAGCCCGGACAGAGCGACGATCTCGCCTGCCCGCACCTCGAAGTCGATGTCGTGGAACACGCCGGGCCGCGTCAGCCCGCTCACCTTCAGGACGACGTCGCCGACGTCCGTCTCGCTCTTGGGGAACAGGGCGTCGATGTCCCGGCCCACCATCTCGCGGACGATCGCCTCGACCGACGTCGCACCCGTCTCGTGGGTGGCGATGTACGTGCCGTCCCGCATGACGGTGATGCGGTCGCACAGGCCGAAGACCTCGTCGAAGCGGTGCGAGATGAAGAGGATGCCGCTGCCGGCGTCGCGCAGGCGGCGGGCGACGGCGAACAGGCGGTCCACCTCGACGCCGCTGAGGGCGGCGGTGGGCTCGTCCATCACCAGGACCCGGGCGTCCAGCGAGATGGCCTTAGCGATCTCGATGATCTGCTGGTCGGCGATCGATAGTCCCTCCGCCACGCGGTCGGGATCGATGGGGACGCCGAGCTGGTCGAAGAGCTCCTTCGCCCGGCGGCGCATTTCCACGCGGCTGATGAGGCCGAAGCGGCCCTTGGGCTGGCGTCCGATGAAGATGTTCTCGGCGACCGTGAGGTCCGGGAAGAGCGTGGGTTCCTGGTAGATGACCGAGATGCCGGCAGCCTTGCTGTCGGCGACGTTGCGGAAGCTGACGGGCTGCCCTGCGACGAGGAATTCGCCCGCGTCGGGCTGGTGCACGCCGGCGAGGATCTTCACGAGCGTGGACTTCCCGGCGCCGTTCTCCCCTACCAGGGCGTGGATCTCGCCGGCCGCGAGGTCGATGGTCCCGTCCGCGAGGGCGACCACCGGGCCGAACGTCTTCAGGGCTCCCCGCAGGGTCAGCACGGGGGTCCGTGCCGGTACGGCCGGGTCGGCGGCCTCACTGCCACGACCATCAAAGTGCGTCACTGCGACTCCTCCGGAGAAATGAATCGTTTCAGAGCTACGATCCATTCCGAATACTAGGCGTGACGCCCATCACCGTCAACAGGCCGAGATCGAGTTGTTACTCCGGCTGCCGGGGCACGGAAAGTCCCTAGCTGACGGCGCGGACCGGTGCCGTCGTGCTGCCGCGCTCCACGAGTTCCGGGTCGAAGATGACCTGCCGTCGCCGCGAGGCCGGACCCTCGATCTCCTCGAGGAGGAGCTCGACGGCGGTGCGTCCCATGAGTTCGGTCGGCTTGCGGACACTCGTCAGGGGCACCACGGCCGAGGCGGAGAAATCGATGTCGTCGTAGCCGATGAGGGCCAGGTCCTCGGGGATCCGGAGTCCCCGGATCAGCAGGACCGCCTGCATGACACCGATCGCGAGGAGGTCGTTGGCACAGAAGATGCCGTCGGGCAGGTCGCCCGGCCGGCGCTGCGCGATCGCCTCCCCGGCGTCCCTGCCCGCGAGGACGGTCATGGCATCGGCTTCGACCACCTCCAGCACCGCGCCGTCGTGTTCGTCGACCGCCTGCCGGGCACCTGCCAGCCGGTCCGCCACCTGGCGGTAGTCGGCCCGGGTGCCCACGAAGACGATCCGCCGGCGTCCCGCCTCGAGCAGGTGCCGCACGGCCATGTAGCCGCCCGCGACATCGTCCACGGATACGGAACTGCAGCGGCGCTGCGGGTCGACGCGGTCGACCAGCACCACGGGCATACCGCGCTTGCGCAGCGCCTCGACACGGGGCCCCACGTCCCCGACGGGCGAGATCAGCATGCCCTGCACACGCTGCTGCTCGAAGACGTCGATGTACCTGGCTTCGCGTTCGGGGTCCTGGCCACTGTCCCCCAGCACCACGGTGCTGCCGTTCTCGGCGGCGCAGTCCTCGGCCGCCCTGGCGAGGGAGGAGAAGAACGGGTTGCCGACGTCGAGCACGATCAGGCCGATCGTGCGGCTCTGGCCCGCCCTGAGTTGCCGGGCGGCATCGTTGCGGACGAAGCCGAGCTCGTCGATCGCTCCCTGCACGCGCTCCCTGGTGGCGGCGGAGACGCGTGCGGGGTGGTTCAGCACATTGGACACCGTGCCGATCGCCACACCCGCCCGGTCCGCAACGTCCTTGATGCTGACTGGTCGACTGTCCATGGGTACCTCGAAGCTCGTGTCCGGCGCCGATCGCGATCGGCGCCGGGACTGTTGACACTCGGTCTTCTGCAAGGATAACTTTGAAACGTGCCAATGAAACGATTCAATGGCGCACCAGTTCTGCGCCCTTCTCCCGGGTCCCGCCGGGGTACAGGAAGTCCGCTGAGAAACCCCCGCCCGGAGAGCACCCGGTCGCCACCACGCTGGAGAGAGTACATGACTGTCATCGACGACATCGCTGCGGAGCTGGATCAGCTCGCCATCGAGGTGCCCTCCTGGGCCTACGGAAATTCCGGAACACGCTTCAAGGTCTTCGCGACCCCTGGCACCCCCCGCACGGTCGAGGAGAAGATCGCGGACGCGGCGATGGTCAACAAGCTGACCGGACTCGCCCCCAGCGTGGCCCTCCACATCCCGTGGGACAAGGTGGACGACTACGGGAACCTCGCGTCCTTCGCGGGTGAGCACGGCATGAAGCTCGGCACCATCAACAGCAACACGTTCCAGGACGACGACTACAAGTTCGGCAGCCTGACGCACAGCGACGCCGCAGTGCGGAACAAGGCCATCGACCACATGTACGAGTGCATCGAGGTCATGAACGTCACCGGTTCCCGTGACCTGAAGATCTGGCTCGCGGACGGCTCCAACTACCCGGGCCAGGCCGACATGCGCTCCCGCCAGGACTGGCTGCAGGACTCCCTGCGGAAGGTCTACGACCGCCTCGGCGAGGACCAGCGGCTGGTCCTCGAGTACAAGTTCTTCGAGCCGGCGTTCTACCACACGGACGTCCCCGACTGGGGCACCTCGTACGCCCACTGCCTGCAGCTCGGCGAGAAGGCCCTCGTCTGCCTCGACACCGGACACCACGCACCCGGGACCAACATCGAGTTCATCGTGGCGCAGCTGATCCGGCTCGGGAAGCTCGGCTCCTTTGACTTCAACTCGCGCTTCTACGCGGACGACGACCTCATCGTCGGTGCCGCCGATCCGTTCCAGCTGTTCCGGATCATGGCCGAGGTGGTGCGCGGCGGCGGCCTCGACCCGTCCAGCGGCATCGCACTCATGCTCGACCAGTGCCACAACCTGGAGGAGAAGATCCCCGGCCAGATCCGCTCCGTGCTGAACGTGCAGGAGATGACGGCGCGGGCCCTGCTCATCGACCGTGCCGCGCTGACCGCGGCGCAGGAGTCCGGCGACGTGCTGGGCGCCAACGCCATCCTGATGGATGCCTTCTACACCGACGTCCGCCCGGGCCTGGCCTCCTGGCGCGAGTCCAAGGGCCTTCCGGCGGACCCGATGGCCGAGTACCGGGCCAGCGGCTACCAGGACCGGATCAACACCGAACGACAGGGCGGCCAGCAGGCCGGATGGGGAGCATGACAGTGACGACGACGACAGGGCCCGCGACCAGCTCCACCACGAACCCGACGGTCAGTGAGCTCATCGGGCGCTCCAACCGGCTCGGCGCCGACAAGCGCAACACGAACTACGCCGGCGGCAACACGTCGGCGAAGGGCACGGGCTTCGATCCGGCCACCGGCGAGGACGTGGAACTGCTCTGGGTCAAGGGCTCCGGTGGTGACCTCGGGACCCTGAAGGAATCCGGGCTCGCCGTCCTGCGGCTGGACCGCATGAAGGCGCTGCGCTCTGTGTACCCGGGGGTGGAGCGTGAGGACGAGATGGTCGCGGCCTTCGACTACACACTGCACGGCAAGGGCGGTGCGGCGCCGTCCATCGACACGGCCATGCACGGGCTCGTCGATGCCGCGCACGTGGACCACCTGCATCCCGACTCGGGCATCGCGATCGCGACGGCCGCCGACGGCGAGGCCCTGACCGCCACGATCTTCGGCCCCAAGGTCGTCTGGGTGCCCTGGCGCCGGCCCGGTTTCCAGCTCGGACTCGATATCGCCGCCATCAAGGAGGCCAACCCGCAGGCCATCGGCACCATCCTCGGCGGTCACGGCATCACAGCGTGGGGCGACACCTCCGCCGAGGCCGAGGCGAACTCGCTGGAGATCATCGAGACGGCCGAACGCTACATCGCCGAGCAGGGCAAGGCCGAGCCCTTCGGTCCCGCCCTCGAGGGCTACGCGGCACTGCCCGAGCAGGAGCGCCGGGCCAAGGCCGCGGCCCTCGCCCCGACCATCCGCGGACTCGCCTCCACGGACAAGGCCCAGGTGGGCCACTTCACGGACGACCCCCGCGTCCTGGACTTCCTGGCCTCCACAGCGCACCCGCGCCTCGGCGCGCTCGGGACGAGCTGCCCGGACCACTTCCTGCGCACCAAGGTCAAGCCGCTCATCCTCGACCTCCCGGCGGAAGCCGACGTGGAGAGCTGCCTGCTGCGCCTGCGTGAACTGCACGCCGAGTACCGGACGGACTACGCCGCGTACTACGAGCGCCACGCGACGGACGACTCACCCGCCATGCGCGGCGCGGACCCGGCGATCGTGCTGGTACCGGGCGTGGGCATGTTCTCCTTCGGGGCGAACAAGCAGACCGCCCGGGTGGCCGGGGAGTTCTACCTGAACGCCATCAACGTGATGCGCGGTGCCGAGGCCATCTCGACCTACTCCCCCATCGAGGAGAGCGAGAAGTTCCGCATCGAGTACTGGGCCCTCGAGGAGGCCAAGCTCGCACGGATGCCGAAGCCGAAGTCACATGCCGGGCGCATCGCCCTGGTGACGGGGGCGGCGTCGGGCATCGGCAAGGCGATCGCGACGCGCCTCGCCGCGGAGGGCGCCTGCGTGGTCATCGCGGACCTCAACATCGACAGCGCGAGCACGGTCGCCGAGGAGCTCGGCGGTTCCGACGTCGCCATCGGCGTGCAGGCGGACGTCACGGACCCGGCGCAGGTGCAGGAGGCCGTGAAGGCGGCCGTACTGGCCTTCGGTGGGCTCGATCTCGTGGTGAACAACGCGGGCCTGTCCATCTCCAAGCCCCTCCTCGAGACCACCGAGAAGGACTGGGACCTGCAGCACAACGTCATGGCGAAGGGTTCCTTCCTCATGTCGCAGGCCGCCGCGAAGGTGCTGATCGAGCAGGACATGGGCGGGGACATCATCTACATCTCCTCCAAGAACTCGGTGTTCGCGGGCCCCAACAACATCGCCTACAGCGCCACCAAGGCGGACCAGGCACACCAGGTACGCCTGCTTGCCGCGGAACTCGGCGAATACGGCGTCCGCGTCAACGGCATCAACCCCGACGGCGTCGTCCGGGGCTCCGGCATCTTCGCCGGCGGCTGGGGCGCCAAGCGGGCCGCCGTCTACGGCGTGGAGGAGGAGAAGCTGGGCGAGTACTACGCGCAACGCACCCTGCTCAAGCGCGAGGTGCTCCCGGAGAACGTCGCGAACGCCGTCGCCGTCCTGACCTCCGCCGAACTCTCGCACACCACGGGCCTGCACATCCCCGTGGACGCGGGCGTCGCCGCGGCGTTCCTGCGCTGACATGGGCGTCGGTTCTGGAGCAGTCTTCGCCGCCGTCGACATCGGGGCATCCTCCGGACGCGTGATCCTCGGGAAGCTGACGGACCACGGTCCCGAGCTGGTGACGGCGCACCGTTTCCCGAACGGCGCGCAGTTCATCGGGGGTGCCCTGCGCTGGGACGTCGAGGCACTGTTCACCGAGGTGGTCGCCGGACTGGCGACCGCCGCGGACATGGCGGCGCGGGCCGGGGACACCGTCACGAGCATCGGGATCGACACCTGGGCGGTGGACTACGGGCTGATCGACGGCTCCGGCACGCTCCGGCACCTGCCGTTCAGCTACCGCGACGCCCGCACCGACGCGACCATCGGCGTCGTGCACGCCGCCCTGCCGCCGGAACGGCTGTACGCGCGCACCGGGCTGCAGTTCCTGCCCTTCAACACGCTGTACCAGCTGGCGGCGGAGCGGTCGCTGGCCGGGGTGCAGGCACTGCTCATCCCGGACCTGCTCGCCTACCGGCTGACCGGCGTGCGCCGCACCGAGGCCACCAATGCGTCCACCACAGGGTTGCTCGACGCCGGGACGGGCACGTGGGCGGAGGACCTGTTCGCCCCGCTCGGGCTGGCACCCGACCTCTTCCCTCCGCTCGTGGAACCGGGCGCGGTGGTCGGCCGGCTGCTGCCCGCCGTCGCCGCGGCAACGGGACTTCCCGGGTCCACCGCCGTCGTCGCCGTCGGTTCCCACGACACCGCGTCGGCCGTCGCCGCCGTCCCGGCCGAATCGCCCCACTTCGCCTACATCTCGTCCGGCACCTGGTCGCTGGTCGGTGTCGAACTCGACGCGCCGATCCTCACGGACGAGAGCCGCGAGGCGAATTTCACCAACGAGCGCGGCGTGGACGGGACCATCCGCTACCTCCGCAACACGGGTGGCCTCTGGCTCCTGCAGGAATGTCTGCGGGAGTGGGGCATCGAAGGGCCCGAGCCGGACCTCGCCGGGCTGCTCGCAGCCGCCGCGGCGCTACCTGCCGGCGGGCCGACCATCGACGCGGACAGCAACGACTTCCTCGCCCCGGACGGGATGCCGGGACGGATCCGCCGGGCAGCCGAAGCTGCAGGGCATGCCGCACCGTTCTCGCGGGAAGCGGTGGTCCGATGCATCCTGGACAGTCTTGCCGATGCCTATGCCCGCACCCTGCACGACGCCGCCCGGCTGTCCGGTCACCGCATCGACGTCATCCACGTGGTCGGTGGAGGGTCGCAGAACGCGCTGCTGTGCCAGCTGACCGCGGACCGGACAGGCCTGCCCGTCCTCGCGGGCCCCGTGGAAGCGACCGCGCTCGGCAACATCCTCGTCCAGGCACGTGCCGCCGGCCTCCTGGCTGCCGGCCCGGGTCTCGCCGGCATCCGGGCGGCGGCCCGGGCTGCGGCCCGGACCGTCCGCTACGAACCCGCGGACGCGGCACTGTCCTCGGCGAGGTGACCCCGCTACGTGCGGTCGCAGGTGGGACTCCGAAGGGGGTCCCGCGTGCGGCCGCGCGGCCTCACATGCGGCCGAAGATGGAGCGGATCACCGCGAAGATCCCGTAGCAGATCAGGCCGACGGCGATCGCCGTCAGGACGTAGACGCCCACCGGGTGGTACTGGAGCGACTTGAGGCTGCCATCCAGCCCCGTCGATTCCTGCGGATTGCGGTCCAGGCCGGCGAGAACGAACAGGCCACCCACAAGGAGCAGCGCGAGGCCCTTGGCCACGTGCCCCACGACGCCGAAGACCTCGATGACCCGCCCGCGGTGCGTGTCCTCGAACTTCCTGAGTTCCGGCCGGAAGCCGCGGCGCATGCCCTTGACCACGAAGTGCACCCCGATCCCCAGGATGACGCCTGCTGCGATGAACACGAGGAGGACCCCGAAGTTCGAGGTCAGGAGGGACCGCGTGAAGTCGACGGTGGACTCGGAGGAGTCGGGGCCGTCGCCGAGTGCGAAGCGCGCGAACGTGCCGGCCATGGACCCGTAGATGAGGACGAGCGCACCGGAGGAGATGTGCTTGCCGATCCGCTTCCCGGTGGGAAGATGCCGCGCGCGCAGTGTCGCCTCACTGAACTGCCACAGGGCCAGGCCGGCGCAGCCGATCGCGCAGACCCACAGGATCGGTGTTCCGAACTGCCCCTCGGCGACCTCCTCGAGCGCGCCCGTCGGCTCGGCCTCGCCGTTGCCGCCGAAAGCGATGCGCAGTGCGATGGCGCCGATCAGCACGTGCACCAGTGCGAGCGCCGCGAACCCCAGCCGCGCCGTGACATCGAGTGCGCGCGTGTCGGAGACCTGCTCGATGACGTCCGCGGCCCGGCTCGGCAGGCTCTGCGGGTCCGCGCTGCTGTCCGTCGTCACTGCGTCATCCTCCCGGTGCCGTCGTCCGGGCGCCGTTCCTCGGGAGGACGGTCGCCGTGGTGGTTGCTCAAGCATAGGAGAGCCGACGGTGCCGGAGGCAGCCGATGCGCAGGCTTGTGCCGTCCGGCCCGAGGGGCTTCCCGTTCCCCGACGTCAGGAGGACCGTGCAAGCCGCTCGTGGAGTGCTGCCCGCACCAACTCCGCACCGCCCTGGCCGCCGTAGTTCGCCGCGAAGCGGGGATCGGAGACGTACATGTCGCCCAGCCCGCGGACATACTCCGCCGACGGGCCGCCGTCCTCGTCGGAGGGCACGCCGGGGATCCCGGAGAGCCACTCGATGTGCTGCCGGGCGAGTGCCTGTGCCTCATCGCTGGTCGGAGTTGCTCCCCGCGCAGCAGCATCCGTCCAGCCCCTGTTGAGGTCGGCGACCTTCCTCGAGAACGCTTCCTTCTCGTCGTCGGTCTTGCCGCGCCACCAGGAATCGCCCTGCGCGTAGGCGTCGGGCCCCCACCGCTCCTCGACCTCGTCCCTGTAGCGCGCGGTGTCGAATCCGTCGAACATCTTCTCTGGCATGGGTTCTTCTCCTCGTTCGAGGGCCTCCACCGTTGTGAAGACCGCGCTGATCTGCCGGTCGAGCCGGTGACGCTCGCCATGGAGGTAGTCGAGATGGATCCGCAGAGCCTCTGCGGCGCTGTCCGGGGCGCCGTCGTCGATCGCCACGCGGATCGCCGGCAACGGCAGTCCGAGCGATCTCAACAGCAGGATGCGTTGGAGCCGCAGCAGGGCCGCGGAGTCGTAGTACCGGTAGCCGTTCGCCCCGACGCGGGACGGTTGAAGCAGTCCGATGTGACCGTAGTGGCGCAGCGTGCGGCTCGTGGTGCCGGCCAGCCGGGCGACGGCGGTGATGGGGTAATCCATCTGCCCTCCTCCTCTTCCCGGCACACGGGGCGCCGGTGCTACCCACAGTAGGAGTTGACGCACCGTCAAGGTCAAGGGAAGGAACCTGCGCCCGGGCGGCAGCAAATGGCCCGCGGGCTGTCTTCGCCCGCACGGCACCCCGCGCAGGTCCGGCCACCTGCGGCGGACGGACCAGCCTGCCGGAGACGATCAGGAAATCAGCTGTACCAGAACCACTGCGGCGGACGCCACGATGCCGGAACCGTATGGGCGTTGAAGGTGCCGCACTCGGAACAGGTGTAGCTCGCGCTGGCCGCGATCAGGTCGATGGAGTGGTCCGCCTGCCGCACGGGGACGAATTCCTCGAAGATCAGGTATTCGTCGGTTCCGCACCGGGGGCAGGAGGGTGCCTCACCCGTGTCCATCTGGAAGAAGGAGCCGCTCGTACGCAGGCTCCGCCCGGAATCGATTGTTGTCATCATGATCACCGTCCAGTCTTGCAACCGACGCTGGAAGCAAGTAGTAAGGGTACTTACATCCAAATATAGGCACCCGCTACGCGTTGCGGAAGCGAAGGCCCCGTGCTGCCCCTGGGGATGGCGTGCCCGCCGGCTGGCACAATGTCCCTATGACGGCCAGGGCCCCGAGATCCGCAGCAGCACTCCCACCCGAGCAGGCGGGCCCCCTGCGGCGTGCCCTCACCGACAGTGCCGACGTGACGGTGTTCGTGGACGGCACCGCCCACCGGCTTCCCGCCGAGGCGCAGGCCGCCGTCGTCGACCTCCTCGCCCGGCTGTCCGACGGCGACGCCGTCCAGGTGACCTCGGTGGCCGAGCTGCTGACGACCTCCCAGGCGGCCGAACTCGCCGGGATCTCGCACAGCTACCTGCGCAAGCTCACGGATGCAGGCACCCTCCCCGTCGAGTACCGCGGCTCCCACCGGCGCCTGCGGAGGTCCGACGTCGAGGAGTGGCTCCGCAGCCAGCTGCGGCGTACTGATCCGTCCGCCCCGCCCGCTACCCCGAAGCCGGCGGATCCGGCCGCGTCCTAGGACTGCTCGAAGCGGGGGCGGGACCGCCAGCGCCGGGCCTTGAGCGCGAGGTGCAGTTCCAGCCGCACCATGCCGCCGAGCGGGTCGGCGCCGATGAGCGACCGGATCCGCGCCAGCCGGTTGTACACGGAGCTGCGGTGCAGGTGGAGCTGCGCGGCGACATCCTGCACCGAGCCGTTCTTGTCGTAGAGCAGTTCGAGGACCGGAAGGAGCTCGCCCACGCGGTCGGCGTCGCTCAATTCCGCGAAGTGCACACTGCCGTGGGCGGGCGCCTGCCAGCCCACGGCACCGAGGAACTGGTAGACGCCGATCTCCGCATAGGAGGACACGTCGCCGAGCTGCGGGTCCACCGAGGCCGCCTGCACGGTGTGCTGCGCCTGGGAGAACGCGTCGGCAAGGCCCCGGAGATCGGCTGCGGGTTCGCCGAGCCCGAGCACGACGCGGCCGGCAGGGCGCCCCGCCCGCTTGGACACCTCGGCGCGGTACCGGTCGAGGACCTCCTGCAGGGCCCTCCGCCCGATGTCCGGGGTGCACAGCAGGACGGAGAAGGTGGAGGCTCCGGCGCTGAACAGGACGGGTGCGACGCCGACGGTCGCCTGGAGCGCGAGGGTCCGCTGAAGGAGGGCGGCCTCGTGCGGATCGTGGCCATCGCCCCCCGCCGGCTCCGTCCGCCCGGCGGAAGCCCTTTCCGCCCGTGAGCCGGGCAGCGAACCCCTGGGCGTTCCTCCTGGCGCCGCCGTCGTCGGCCCGTCCGGCCCCGCCCCGGCCAGCTCGTGCACCACCGCCACGCGCCAGGGCCCGCCGCCGAGTTCACGCCAGCCCCGCAGTTCCTCGACGGCAGCGGCGACACCGCGGCAGGCCGCGAGGAACGTGGCCTCACGCTGCGTCCGGCGCTCGGAGGACGCCGTGTCCGTCTCGAGGAGCAGTTCGGCGAGGCGGTCGATGGTCGGCCGGACGGCCGGCAGGGCCGCCAGGATGCCGGACGCCGGATCGTCGTCCGATTGCTGCTGCACCCACAGGTAGCCCACCCGGAAACCGCGCACCAGCAGCGGGACGCACACCCGCCCCAGCATCCCGAGCTCCTCGTTCGCCGGTACGGCGACGGCGCGCACGGCCCGCGCGATCCCGTGGCGCAGCTGCCACTCGCTCACGTCCGCGGGAACCTTTTTGCTCAGCAGGAAGTTGACCCTCACGCGGTCGGCCGAGGTCTGGTGGCTGCTGTAGGCGAGGAGCACGCCGTCGGGGTCCTCGAGGGAGAGGCCGCGCCCGAGCTCCTGCGCGATCGATTCGACGACGTCCTCGATGACCTGGTTCTGCACAGCCCCACAGTAGACGGGCAGCGCGGTCCGGACGACATCTGCCGCTCTCGAACTCGACATCTGTCGATGGCGGCCGGAGCGGACGCATGCTAGTGGTCCAGCTCACACAATGCGAGAGCCGCGGAATGACGGGTTCGAGGCTCCATCCGGCTGGTCAGGCCCCGCGGAGGGGTGCCGCTCGTTCGTCGGGGATCGGCCGCGGGCTTGAGGTCCTGTCCCTATTCTGGAGCTACCCGCCCATCCCGATCCCGTGGAGAACCCAATGATCATCGGCGTCCCCAAAGAAGTGAAGAACAACGAGTTCCGTGTCGCCATCACCGCATCCGGCGTCCACGAGTTCACCGCGCACGGGCACACCGTGCTGGTCGAGCGGGGAGCGGGCGTCGGCTCCACCATCACCGACGCGGAGTACGAGGCCGCAGGCGCGGAGATCGTCGATGCCGCCGACGACGTCTGGGCGCGCGCCGACATGGTCCTGAAGGTCAAGGAGCCCATCGCCGCCGAGTACCACCGGTTCCGCAAGGGCCTCATCCTCTTCACCTACCTCCACCTCGCAGCGGAGCCCGAGCTGACCCGGGCACTCCTCGACGCCGGCGTGACGGCCATCGCCTACGAGACCGTCCAGGACGGACGGGCCCTGCCCCTGCTCGCCCCGATGTCCGAGGTGGCCGGCCGGCTCTCGGTGCAGGTGGGCGCCCAGGTGATGACCGCCCCCGCCGGTGGTCCCGGGCTGCTGCTTGGAGGCGTCGCGGGAGTCCGTCCCGCGAAGGTGGTCGTACTCGGAGCCGGAGTCGCCGGCACCAACGCGACGGCGATGGCCGTCGGCACGGGCGCCGAGGTCACGATCCTCGACATCAACATCGCGCGGCTCCGCGAGCTCGACGCCCTGTACACGGGCCGGGTGAAGACCGTCGCATCGAACTCCCTGGAGATCGAGAAGTCCGTGCTCGAGGCCGACCTCGTCATCGGTTCCGTCCTCATCCCGGGGGCGCGGGCGCCGAAGCTCGTGACGAACGCGCTCGTGGCCCGCATGAAGCCCGGCAGCGTGCTCGTGGACATCGCCGTGGACCAGGGCGGATGCTTCGAGGACTCGCACGCCACGACCCACGAGGACCCCACCTTCACCGTGCACGGGTCGCTGTTCTACTGCGTGGCCAATATGCCGGGCGCCGTCCCCAACACCTCGACCTACGCCCTGACCAACGTGACCCTCCGCTACGCGCTCGCGCTCGCGGACAAGGGTGTGCGGGCCGCCTTCCATGCCGATCCGGCGCTCGCCCGAGGCCTCAACGTCGCGTCGGGCACCGTGGCCCACCACTCGGTGTCGCAGGCCCACGGTCTCGACCTGGTCGAGGACTGGGCGGCGCTGGTCTAGCGTCCCCGCCCGGCCGCCTTCCCCGCCCCGCGCAGGGCAGGGAAGGCGGCATGCACCTGCTCGATGATGCGCACCACCTCCAGCGCATCCTCGGCAGCCACCGGCGGCGCACCGCTTCCCCCGATGGCGGCCGCCAGGCCGGCGTAGAAAGCGGTGTACGTGCCGGGGCGGACGGCGAACGGCTCGGTGTGACCGTTCCGCACGAGGAGCCCAGCGGCGTGGTCTGGATCCACGGGCCTGCCCGGGATCTCACCCGGCAGCACCCCGGCCGCCAGGAGTTCCTCCTGCTGGTCTGTACCGGCGATGGTGAGGGCGGCCCCGTCGCCCATGACCCGGAAACGGGGACGGGCCAGTGGCACGAGGGTCCCCGCATGGAGGTGGCTCGTGAGGCCGTCGCGATGCCGGAGAGCGAGGAAGAAGGAGTCGTCGGCCCGGGCGCCCTCGCGGTCCAGCCGGAGTTCGGCGAACACCGGGACGGCAGGGCCGAACAGGGTGAGGGCCTGATCGATCAGGTGCGGACCGAGATCGTAGAGGACTCCCCCGCCGTCCCCGGGTCCGGCCTCCAGCTTCCACTGCTTGGTGATCGACGGCTTCCAGGATTCCAGCGCGGATTCGAAGGTCCGGATCCTGCCCAGGGAGCCCGACTCCACGGCCGACCGCACGGCCAGGAAGTCGCCGTCCCACCGCCGGTTGTGGAACGGCACGAGGAGGCGGCCCGCCGCCCGTGCGGCCTCGATGAGGCGCTCACCGTCCTTCGAGCGCACCACGAAGGGTTTGTCGATCACGACGTGCAGCCCCCTGCCGATCGCTGCCGTGGCGAGCGGCGCGTGGGTCGCGTTGGGCGTGCTGAGAACGGCCAGGTCCAGGTCCGGCACCGCCTGGAGGGCGTCGTCCAGGGTCCCGACGACGGCGGCGCGGGGGTACATGCTCCTAGCCGCCTGCTGTCGGTCCGGACTTCCCGTCACGATCGCGGCGAGCTCGAAGCGCGGGTCGTGGGCGATCAGCGGGGCGTGGAAGACGCGGCCGCCGTGCCCGAATCCCATAAGCACCGTCCTGACAGGTGCATCCTGCGCCATCCGCGTCCCCCGCTCGCTCCCGCCGGGAGGAACTCCCGGAGCGTTCCGAGTGTACTCGGGGGGCGGTGCACCAAGAGCGATGGACGAGGACAAGCCGGGTCGGTATCGACTTGAGCGACATAAGGTGGGCTACCGGTCGTCAGCAGTCCTTTGAGGACTGGGATGATGAGCAACTGACATCGACGGTCCTTCAGTTGGCTAGTGGTCAGCCTTCGCATTCGGCGCAGTACTTGTCGCCGTTCTTCTCGCGGGCGAGCTGGGTGCGGTGATGGACGAGGAAGCACGACATGCAGGTGAACTCGTCCTCCTGGACAGGGATGACCTGCACCAGGAGTTCTTCTTCGAGGATGGCACCGGGCAGGTCGAAGCCTTCGGCGGTGTCGCCGTCCTCTACGTCGATGACGGCGGTCTGCGTGGTGGTGCTGCGCTGGGCCTGGATAGCCTCGAGCGGCTCATTAGCCGGCTGGTCTTCCGGACGGACGCGTGGCTCGTCGTAATCCGTTGCCATGGTGTATCTCAGTCCTATCGTTGTGGGGGGCGTCGCAACAGGGTACAGGCGCACGCGGGGTAGCCGGTTTTGGTTTCGCTGGCTGCCGATTTCTGGACTATTCGGAGAGGAACAAGGGGGTCGTTCGAACCGGCGCGGCGGGCACACGTCTTGGAGATGGCGCGTGCGGGTGTCACCGTGGGTGTTCATCAGGGGCTCGGGGGCGGCTCAATGACTCGGCGGGTCAGTGGGGTTCTGGAAGGATCGAAGCATGACAACCCCTGACGTCGCCCTGCCTGACGGGTACGGCTCGACCCTGCAGGCGCTGAAAGACCGCGTGCGGCGTGCTCGCCAGAGAGCCCAGCGGACGGTCAACACGCAGCTGATCGAGCTGTACTGGCACCTGGGCCACGAGATTCTGATCCGGCGTGAGCGCCAGGGGTGGGGGACCGGTGTCATGAAGCAGCTGGCCGATGATCTGCGGGCTGAGTTCCCGGACATGACCGGTCTGTCGCGCAGCAACCTGCAGTACATGCGGGCCTTCGCAGCGGCATGGGACGAGGAAGCAATTGTCCAACAGGCTGTTGGACAATTGCCGTGGGGCCACGTCGTCCTGCTTCTGGACAAGCTCGACAACCGGGCATCGCGTGACTGGTACGCCGCCGCAGCGGTGGAGTACGGGTGGTCCAGGAACGTGCTGGCGAACATGATCATGAACAAGTCGATGGAGCGCACCGGCACGGCGCCGTCAAATTTCACCCGCAGCCTGCCAGCAGCCGACTCCGAAATGGCACAGCAGACAGCCAAGGATCCCTACGCCTTCGAGTTCCTCGGACTCTCCGGCGAGGTCGCCGAGCGGGATCTTGAGCAGGCCCTCATGGACCGCATCGTCGACACCCTCCGGGAGCTAGGCCCAGGGTTCGCGTTCGTCGGCCGACAGGTACACCTCGAGGTCGAGGGAGACGACTTCTACATCGACCTGCTGTTTTTCCACGTCGAGCAGCTGCGCTACTTCGTCATCGAGCTCAAGACCGGGAAGTTCCAGCCCGAATACGCCGGGAAGCTGAACTTCTACGTCGCCCTTGTCGACGACAAACTTCGCCGTGAAACACACAATGACACCGTCGGAATCCTGATCTGCGGCAGCAAGAACGACCACACCGTTCGCTACGCTCTCGGCCGCTCCGAATCACCCATGGCCGTGTCCACCTATACCTACGAAAACCTGCCGGTTGCGGAACAACGCGCCCTGCCAGCGGCCGACGAACTCACCGCGGCGTTCGACCAGATCGCATCGGAGAACGCGCAGTAGGAGGGTGCCCTATAAGTCCCTTCCTGACCCGCTCACCGGAACGAGGAAATCGCCGTGCCTCAAGGGACATCGCGAGGTGGAAGTGCTTGTGCCGAAGGAACCTCTGGAGGCGTCACTAGTGCTCAGCCGTCAGTCAGTCTGTAAGTCTGAATTCACCCGCACAGCTGCACGTAGTCCATCAGTAGCAGGTCTAACTCCATGTGTGCCCAGCCTTACCCCGAAACGAGCCGATAAGGCTCAACCCGTCATCGACAGACACTTGTGCAGACACTGTCTGCACAAACGTTTTGAACCAGGTTCTGCGGCTGAGCTGCGAGTAGCAGAGGAGTCGGTGCACGCGTCCCGACGCAGTGTTTCTCGTCAGCACTTCGGTAGCGGCGCCGGGGGGATCGACCGCGTCAACATAACTTGACATAAGGTAAATTATCGGCAATCCAGATATGTGCCGGGGGCGGCGTAAAAATGACGACGAGTAACAAAGTGGAACTTCCTCATCCGTTTGGTGCGGGCATTTCCAGTCTGGCTGTGCGGGCAGCAACTCCATCGTCACTACAGTAGCCAAGGCCGGTTCTTTCCAGGCAGAGCGGGCCGAGAAGTTTCCCTTCCGCATTTACCACCGCGAGTCGACGCCGGCCTGCTAGCTGCAGTGGCATCATCAAGGCACTGCGCGGCCTAAAGGAACCGGATCATGCGTGTGTTGCCTAGGGTGTTGGGCTTCACCCGGGCGAGGTCTAGGAATTCCGCAACACCTTCGTCGTGTGAGCGGAGGAGCTCCAAGTACACCTCGGGGTCCACCGCAGATTGGTCAGCCATCACCTCGAAGCCGTGGCACTTGAAGAAGTCCACCTCAAAGGTGAGACAGAAAACGCGAGCAACGCCCAACGAGCGGGCTCCCTTGATTAGACTCTCCATGAGCGCGTGACCAACACCTTGGCCGCGCCAGCTTTCGGAAGTTGCCAAGGTGCGGACCTCTGCCAGGTCCTCCCACATGATGTGCAGGGCGCCGCAGCCGATCACCTCACCCTGGCTGGACTCCGCAATTTGGAACTCCTGCAGGCTTTCGTAGTAGGCCACCGTCTCCTTTGTCATCAGGATCCGCTGCTTCGCCAGGGGGGCTACCAGCCTTTTGATGGCAGCCACATCACTGGTGCGGGCAGGCCGGATGTGGAATGAATCGGTCACGGGCTAACCCTACGGGCCCACGCCCGAGCCATCTTGGCGATCTGTACAGACAAGAAGGCAGCTTTAGACGATCTGCACGGTGACGTCACTAGGGTCACTTCCGGCACAATTGGGCAGTTCGCACAACTGGAACGTTACATCTTGACCATCATTCGGCTCCAGCTTTACCACCACAAGCTTCTGCCCCTCCTTTGGGCAAGCACTCCCCGAGATACCAAGTGGAGCAGTCCCAAGTGCCCCGTTCATGAGGTTCTTGATGTTGGTCGTTGGAGAGTGAGGCATGATGCTAGACCAGAGGTAGCCAGGATCTGCCGCGCAAGAACTTTTTGGAGCGCACGTTTCTACGCACCGTTGGTATGCCTCCAATGCTGTTCACGACCCTTCGTCCAAAGGAGAAACCATATGAGTTCCTATGCCGTCGTCAATCCATCCACCGGGGAGACCGTTCGCGAGTACGACACGTTCACTGATCAGGAAGTGGACGCAGCGGTCTCGAACACTCACGACGCGTACCGGCAGTGGTCGCGCTCGGCCCCGATTCAAGCGCGGACAGCGCTGATCGCCCGGGTAGCGGCCCTGCACACGGAACGGCGTGAACAGCTGGCGGAAATCATCGTGCGCGAGATGGGCAAACCGCTTGATCAGGCTCTGGGCGAGGTCGACTTTGCTGCGGCGATCTATCAGTATTACGCCGATAACGGCGCGGATTTTCTCGCCGACGAACCCATCGAGTTGTCCGAGGGCACTGGCTCTGCCTTCATCCGTCGTGCACCGCTCGGCGTGCTGTTGGGCATCATGCCGTGGAATTTTCCCTACTACCAGGTGGCGCGCTTCGCGGGCCCGAACATCGTGGCTGGCAACACTGTCCTGCTCAAGCACGCTCCGCAGTGCCCGGAGTCAGCGGCGGCCATCGCGCAGATTTTCGACGCCGCGGAAGCCGAACTTGGTGCCCATGAGCACGTGTACGAGAACCTCTATGCCACGAATGAGCAGATCGCCACCGTCATCGCGGACCCGCGGGTGCAGGGGATCTCGGTGACCGGGTCCGAACGCGCGGGTGCGGCCGTGGCCGAACTCGCCGGAAAGCATCTCAAAAAAGTGGTGCTCGAACTCGGCGGCTCCGACCCGTTTATCCTGCTCTCCACCGAGGACCTCGAAGGGGCCGTCCAAGACGCGGTGAATGCACGCCTGGATAACAACGGTCAGGCGTGTAACGCCGCCAAACGCTTCATCGTCATCGACTCCCTCTACGAGGAATTCGTCGATAAATTCACGCAGGCCATGAAGAAGGTGCAGCCGAACGATCCGATGGCCGATGGCACTCTGCTGGGTCCGCTTTCCTCGGCCGCCGCGACGTCACGACTTGAGGAGCAGCTCGAGCGCGCCGTGTCCCAAGGTGCGACCGTCTCGGTAACAGGCGAGGTCTCGGGGAACTTCTTCCCTCCAGCGGTCCTCACCGAGGTGACGCCCGAGATGGACGCCTATCACGAGGAGTTCTTCGGCCCGGTCGCCATGATTCACAAAGTGGCATCCGAGGAAGAAGCTGTGCGCCTTGCCAATGACACCCCGTTCGGCCTCGGGTCCTACGTCTACACCACCGACCAGGAGCAGGCCCTGCGTGTCGCAGATGCGATCGAAGCCGGCATGGTCTGGATCAACCTGGTACTCGGCGACGCCGCCGAGCTGCCCTTCGGGGGCGTGAAACGCTCCGGATCGGGTCGTGAACTCGGCCGGTTCGCGATCGAGGAATTCGTCAACAAAAAGATGATCCGCACCGCCTGAGGGGTTCCGGTTCCCGCGGTCAGCTGACCCGCCATGAGGGGTCGGTACGTGCAGTAGGAGCACGTGCCGACCCCTCCTGGTCTGCTCGTCCCGCTGACTCAGCCCGACGTCAGCTGGAATGCGTTGTTCGCCATGCCTGATATGCAATCCAGGTCGCCGACAGGTCAGCTGTTTTCGACAGGGTCAGCCCTGTCTGCTCCACGGACGACGAGGTCAGGCACTGGCTGGCAAGGATGCCGCTCGTGGCGTTGCGTCCGCGCTTGTCCCAGCTTCCCGCATAGCCGCAAGAGGCACCTCGATCAGGAGCTCCTCGAACCGGTCCCATCGGTGCGCCCTCCAGGTCGTGACGGGCAGTCTCACCGGAAATCCCCGGGCACCCGACATGTAAAGCGAGCTCTCTCAACTTTTATTGGGCGAAACGACTACCGAAAGATGGTAGGTGTGCAAAATGTCCAATAAAAGGCGTGACCACTCCCCTAGTGTTGATGTCATCAATGATGATCACTCGATGAGGCGGTAGTGATGACTAACCAGACCCTTTCCCGTTCCGCTTACCCAAAAATGGACTTAGAGGCACGAACCGGAACGCATTGCCCAAGCACAGGACTGTGGCGAGTGTCAGCCAATGAAGCGACCCTGCGCTTCATTCCTCAGGGAACAATGATGCCGTCCCTGCTTGGGGAACCCGTGACATGGACCAAGGTTCCAATGGGGCCTCGAGCATAGCTATCACCGCTCAAACAATGCATGCCATGTCTATCTCCTGCTATTGGATCGACCACCGAAGCGGCGATACCATCGAGCACTCTTGTCAGCCCCGACCCTTGCCTCTGATGTATTAGTTTGGGTTGGATTTGAATCACCTACTGTGCGTCATCGAGCTCCAATAGGCGAGACCGAGCAGCAATCCTAGCCAGTGGCTCCTTGCTCAGCTTCGAGCCGCTAAGCGCCTGATTCTACTTCGCTGCTGGTGCTGGCTCTCGTTCTCTGCGCTCATTGGAATCCGCTCTAGATTGCCGTTATCGTCACTACTAGGGTAGGTGGCGCGAGAAGAAACGGGCACAGCATCGACGCCGCGGTGCCGGTTGTAATGGTGAATAATCGCAGTGTTTCAGGCAGTCGCAATCCCGGCGGTAGCTGATGCTTGCATCCATTGGCCCCTCCAGCGCGACCAGGCGACGAGAACAGCCAAGTCAATCAATAACGTTTCAAGCAGCTGGCGGAGGGCACTGTCGTACTGGCACGGCCACCTGTCGACGTGAGACTCTCTCGTAGTCTGCCTCGCAACTAGCGCGGCCCGTATGGCGCCCAGCAGTGGCCCAAAAATTCCTTGCTACATTCACTCGCTGTCCTTTAGTGTTTCCGTACAACCAGGCGGCATTTTGCCCTGAACAGTAAGCATTTTTTCGGTCTGCCCCAGAGTACGGATCCGCCATTCTTTGCAGGTCGCAGTCCTGCTATGCACTCCCCTGCAGCGCTATTTGCGTCTCTGCCCAGATCCTAATTCTCCGCACGAGCAATTATCGCGGCAGGAGCAGCGCCGATGATTCGTTTCAGCCGGGCAAGCACTATTCGCAGCCAGGCTAAGGCGCATTCGCAGGGGAAATAGTTTCGACTGAAAATGTTACTTCAGATTTTTTAGGTATACTAAGACCTGAAGGTAGCACCTGCATCGCCGAAGGGTTTTGTCCTATGCGTAATTTTTTATCGATCTTGGAGGAAACGTCTCCCAGCGATCCCGGTAAGGACAAGGTCAGCCAACTGATCGATCGGATCGATGCGGCCATCTCTTTTGGCTTGCTGCGCGCGGGTGAAAAACTGCCTTCTGAGCAGCAGCTCTCGGAAATGCTGCAGGTATCAGTGCCAACGCTGCGCGAGGCGCTGGCCGCTCTCAGGGACGATGGGATAATCGAGACGCGGCGCGGTCGGTACGGCGGGAGCTTCCTTGTTGGGACAGCTGATAGCTGGAAGCACCGAGGCGAGATGCTGCTTCAGAGCATGACAATGGCCGAACTGAGGGATCTCGAAGATCATTCCCTCGCCGTCTTTGCTGCGTCGGCGACACAAGCCTGCCGTCGAGGCACGGCAGCAGATTTCCAGCGACTGCGGCATCTGCTGGGTGCCCTCAAGAGTTCGACCAGCCCGTCGCAGATGGCCGTCAACGATAGCCGGTTCCATATCGAAATCGCTGTCGTATCGCAATCGATGCACCTCACCCACGCCGCTGTGAGAATACGATCCCGCCTGGCTCCCTTGCTGTGGTCAAACCCAGAGAATGACGATGTCATGGAGCGCGCTTTTGCTCACTACTCGGCTGTCATCGAGGCCCTCCAGGACAACGACTCTGCTCGGGCTACGGAACTGATCGAAGTCCACCTGCGGGAAGTCTTCAGTCACCTGATCCGATTGAAGCTCAAAGCCCTACAGCGCGAACAAGGGGAGTCGGTGAAATCGAGCGAGGATGCGATCAGGTACATCTTCGCGGAGTTGGTGGCCGATCTAACGAAAAACGCTCATGCGGTGGCGAGGTCGTTGGCAGATCTTTCAGGCAGTGCCGGAGGAGACCCATTCTCAACTATGTTGGTGTCGAATTTTTCCATGGCTGTGCTGGATGCTTTCCCTATGGTTGCGGGGGCTGGAGCGATGTTGGCATCACCGCCGGTTCCTGATGCGCCTGAATGCCACTACTGGTGGGCAAAAAATCAGCAGGGCGCGGTGAGCCGGCTGATCATGGATACCACCTCGGGCACCGACAGATTCTATGACTACCAGTCAATGCCATGGTTCGCTGAGGCTCGTCAAAACAGGGCCCCAATCCTCGATGGCCCCTACGTGGACTACCTCGGGTACGACCAGTACATCGTGACTGTCTCGGTTCCCATCGAATCGGATTCGGGCGATTTCCTCGGCATCTTCGGGGTCGACATTCTCGTAGGGGAACTGGAGAAGGTGCTCGTTCCGTTGCTTCACAACCTTGATCTCAAGGACGCGACCGTGGTGAATGAGGTGGGGCGCGTCGTTGTCGGGCGTGCACCTCATCTGGTGAGCGGCGAACTACTCGCTGGTTTCGATGCACGCCAAGCGGCCGCGCTGTACCCGGACTCGTTGGGCATCTACCTCGTCGGAGTCGACTCCACCATCGAAAACGACCGAAGTCGTCGATCTGATGAGCTCGTTTCGTAACTGGTTGGAGGCAGTGGCGCCGGGACTGAGGAATTCGGTGACGGGAGGAAGGCCACGTCTTAGTACGAAGGGCTGAAGTTCATCAGGGCTCGCTCAGTAACCTGCTCGATCGTCCCTATACCGTTGATTCTCGTGACGATGCCTCGCTGGTCGTAGAGAGACACGACTGCTTCTGTTTGCTCGTGATAGATCTTCAGCCGGTGACGAATCACCGCTTCGGTGTCGTCCGAGCGGCCGTCAGTCTCGGCGCGGCGAATCAGCCGCCGCACGAGTTCTTCTTCGCCAGCGGTGATTTGCAGGACGCCGTTGAGCTCCACGTCATTTGTCCGCAAGATGTCATCCAGCTCCAGGACTTGGGCACCTGTGCGGGGGTAGCCATCCAAAAGGAAGCCATCGCAGACATCTTCTTGAGCGAGCCGATCACGGACCATACTGTTCGTGACACTGTCGGGGACAAAATCGCCGCTATCCAGAAAAGCCTTGGCCTTCATTCCGAGTGAGGTCTGCCGACGGACATTGTCGCGGAAGATGTCCCCGGTTGAAATGGCTGGAATACCAAGGCGCTCTGCAATGCGAGCTGCCTGGGTCCCTTTGCCTGCTCCGGGCGGACCGATGATAAGCATTGCCGTCACTGCTGTACTCCTTGGTAAGCGGCTCACGTGGATGGGGATGGGCTGTGCGGTAGGAAGGCTTCACTTGCTGTTGACTGCCGGAGCAGTGCGTCAGGCGCGTTTCAAGCGCAGGTCAGCCGGCTGCCGATGCCCGGGCAGCCAGCTGACCTGCCTGCATAGTGCACTTCAGCTATGACGTTCAGCGGCCTCTGGCCATCGAAGCGCCGAAAGATCCACGTTTGTTAGACCGCACCTGCTCCACGAACGCCGTGAAGAGATTCCGTCGGTCCTCAGCTGACCCATCGTCATCCTCCGGATGCCACTGGACACCCACCACCCAGGTGGCTTGCTGATGCTCAGTCGCTTCGATGATTCCATCATTGGCGACGGCGCTGGGTGTCAGGCTGGGAGCAATTTTCCCTACCGCCTGATGATGGCCTGACCGTACGGTGATCTGCTCAGATCCAAAAATGCCGGCGAGTTTACTGCCCGGGGTAATGGTGACGTCCTCATCGAGGAAGACGGGCTGACCTGGTCCACCCCGGTGCAGGTGCCATGGATCGAGGTCTGGGATGATCGTGCCTCCGCACGTGAGATTGAGCAGCTGGGAACCGCGGCATATCGCCAGCATCGGAGCGTCGCGGCTCAGGGTTTGGTCGATGAGTTGCATCGTGTACACATCAGCACGTGGATCGACGCCGTATTCGTTAGGCACCGGCCCCTCCACTCCGTAGAGCGACGAATCTATGTCCCCTCCCCCCAGGACGAGTACTCCGTCGGCTGTCCCGGTAACTGATGGGTCTGGGAGTTCGGGTGCGCTGGAGTCCACGAGGACCGGCCTCGCTCCGACGTCGACAAGGGTCTGCAGTGCGGTCCGGGTGAAGCGACGCATTAACTCGAGTGTCTGCGAGGTGAGCCCTGGAAAGTTCAGTGACACGACGACGGCCACCCGTGGCGCATCCTCAGGCAGTTCCTGTGTACCGGAGGGTATTACATCGTCTTGGGAGAGGTACAAGGAGGACCTGGTCATGCGCTCACTTCCTGTTGGGCCGACCGGCGTTCGTTCTTAGCCGCGTGATGGTCTCGGGCTGCATCAACAACCCACTGGAAGAGCGCGTGGTCCGTGGGGCTGGTCACGGCATTGTCCTCCGGATGCCATTGGACGGCGATCATGGGTACACCCGGGATCTCTAACGCTTCGATGATGTGGTCTTCGGCGCGACCGACGACGACCAGGTCTTTCCCGACTCGATCGACCCCCTGATGATGGTAGGAGGAAACCATGGGATCCTGCCCGTGCAGGGCCCGGCCCAGGTTGGAGTGCGGGGCGACGTCGACGAGGTGAGTGCTGTCAACGTGGTTGATCGGCGACGTCGGTATGTGCTGAATCATGTTGCCGCCACGGTCCACGTTGAGCAGTTGCATACCCCGGCAGATGAGCAGGAGAGGAATCTTGCGCTCGATGCAACCCCGAATGACCGTAAGGTCTGCTTCGTCCTGCCCCGGATGGTCGGTCACCTTGGTTGTCGCATCAGCCTGGGCTCCGTAGCGGGTCGGGTCAACGTCCGCGCCGCCGGGTACGACCACACCGTCGAGTGCGTCGTACCGTTCGTCCGGGTCTGTTTCGGATCCGGGGAAGAGGATGACGGGCTCTCCCCCGGCGCGCACGATGGAGCGCAGGACCTCGATGGCCGCGGCGAGTCCGTCAAAACGCAGGCCATGCACCGAGTTCGCCCACATTCCGGTGACTCCGATGAGCGGGGTGCGTGCTGTGCCCTGGGTCATGAGCGTGTGCCTTTCAACAGTGCGGGAGGGAAGGGCAGGTCGGGCATCCACTTGTTCCAGATCTGTTCCAGCCGGCCGTCGGCGATGACCTCACCGAGTGCTGTGCCCACGGCGTGCAGCAGTTCCTGGTTGTGCTTGGCGATGCCGATCCCCCAGGGGTTCTCGGTCTGGGCAGTGAAAGCAATGTCGAAGTCGGGGTCGTCGCCTAGCGGAACGGTGACGACGTCGTCGTCGACCATGGCATCGACGGTGCCGTTTCGTAGCGCCGCAATCATGTCCCCGAATACGTCAGCGGAGCTGCTGAACGGGATGGTGATGCCACCATCGAAAGTCTCGGCTAGTCGCATGTTTGCGCTTCCAGCGATGGCTGCGATCCGGTAGCCAGCGAGATCTTCTGGTTTCCTCGCAGGATCACCTGCGCGCACCAAAACTGTCTCGTTGAAGACGGCGTAGGGGCGGGTGAAGTCCAGCTGTTCCTGTCGGGACGGGATGATTCCCTGCCCACACCACACGGCATCAGCCCGGCCCTGCTGGACGGCGGGGATCATATCGTCCCAATCGGTGAATACCCATTCTAGGGTGTAACCGAGCTGCTCGGCCACCAGTGCGGCAGCTTCCGGTTCGTACCCGGTGCGTGTTTTCCCGTCCTTGCTCGCGTCAAAGAGAGGTGCAGCCTCGGAGTCAATGCAGGCGAGTCGTAGTGTTCCGGTCACGGGATCGACTCCCAATACATGTCGTGGTCCCAGTCGGTGACGGCCCCGCAGTAGCGGGCCCATTCGTCCTCCTTGAGTTCGATGAGAACGTCCTTCATCTTTTCGGGCATCGCGTCGTGGACGAGCTTGTCGTCCTTGAACGCCTGGATGGCTTCGCCGAGGGTGCGGGGCAGAATCCCGTGGTCCAGTGTCGGGCGTCCGTCTCCGGCAGGGTTGCCCGGATCGATCTGCTTCAGGATTCCTTCGGACATGGCCGCGAGCAGGACTGCGTGGGAAAGGTAGGGGTTGACCATGGCGTCGGGCACCCGGAACTCCATACGGCCGTTGGCGGAGATGCGGATGAGCGCAGCGCGGGAATCGAGGCCCCAGTCAATGGTGGAGGGCGCGAACTGGCCGATGTCCCAGAAGCGCTTGTATGAGTTGACCGTCGAAGCCATGATCAGCATCGCGCCGGAGGCGTGTTTGAGGATCCCGCCGATAGCGTGCCGGCCGATTTCGCTCATGTGCAGTTCGTCCACGCCTTTGTCGAGGAGCACGTTCGTGTCGCCGTCCCAGAGGCTGAGGTTGTGGTGACAGCCGTTACCCATGGTGCCGATGGCGGGTTTCGGCATGAAGGATGCGGTCACTCCGAACTCTCGGGCGACCTGCTTGCAGATCTGCCGGTAGGTGACGAGCCGGTCGGCGGTGAGTTCGACGTTGTCGTACATCCAGTTCAGTTCGAGCTGGCCGCCGTCCTCGTAGTCTCCCTCGATCATGTCCAGGCCCATGGCCTTGGCGTAGGTGACCAGGCGCTGGTAGATCGGGCGCATCCGTTCGAGGTTGTCGACCTGGTAGGCCGGTGATCCGCCTGGCCTGGTCTTCACGTCCAGGCCTTCGCCCTCCCATGTCATCTCCGGTTCGGTACCTGAGCGTGCCTCGAGGCCGTGCACCTGCTTGAAGGCCGCGTGCATGATGCGCAGAAGGTGCCGTGAGTCCAGTGCGAGGGGTCGGCCGCCGACGGTTGGAAGGTGTGTGGGCTCGTAGGCCGTGCAGAATATCCGGGCGACCTTGGTGTCCCAGGGAAGGACGGTGAAGGTTTCCGGTTCTGGGATACCGACGAACTCCTTGGCTTCGATGCCGCCCCCGATGAGGTGACCAAGCCGGGAGGTTTGCAGGTCCGCCAAGGCGGTGCGGTGGAACGCGATGCCTTTTTGGAAGTTGCGGGCGAAGTGGTTGGCAGGCACCATCTTCGCGATGTTCCTGGATCCAAGCGTCGGGAGCATGTAGTAGATGTACTCGACGCCGGCTGCCTCGATTTTGTTCTTGATGTCGGCGATAACGTCGGGCTGCAGGTTGGCCTGGATATGGCGATCAAGGGCGGTGTTGTCGAGCATGAGCTCTGACAGGGCCTTGTACATGTCCGTTACGTCTCGGGTCGGTGTGAGCGTCATTGGTCTCTTCTTTCTAGGGAAATGTGAAGTGCTTAGACCGCGGCGGCAGTCAGTTGGGTGCGGTACTGCAGTAGCCGCTGCGCTGGCAGGCCCGCGACAACAACGCCGATGAGGACGTTGTCGCGCCAGTAACCGACTGCGATCCCGGCGTCGATGTCGTCCAGGGTGCCTTCCATGACCGCGAGTTCGTCGGCCAGGGCGGGGCTGCCGAGCCCGGAGATGCGTAGACCGAATTGGTCCGACCAGAAGTTCGGTAGTGCATCGCACGGATCAGGGAGGGAGGCGCCGGCAAGATCTGCGGCGAGGGTACGTGCGGCTGTCTTGGCGGTGTCTCCGGGGGTGGCCCAATGTTCGATCCTGCGCGGTGTCTGGCGCAGCCGTAGATCCGGGAATCGGGCGATGTCTCCGACGGCGACTACGTTGCTGGTTCCCACCGGGCGGAGCCATTCGTCGCAAAGCACGCCGTCAGTGAGGTCCAGGCCGTTGCCTTCGAGCCATTCGACGTTGGGTACGGAGCCGACTGCCTCTATGACCACGTCTGCGGGCAGGCGTTCACCTCCGGCCAGGACGACGGCGCCCACTCTGGTGGGATCGGTGTCGGAGGCCTCGAATTCCTCGACATGGCGGTTAGCCAGGCACGTAATGCCGCGCCTCGCCAGCCGGCGGCGGAAGGCCTCGGCCACATCGGAGCCGAGAGGCCTGTGCATGGGTCCTTTGCCTCCCTCGACCAGGGTGACATCGCACCCCAGTTCGAAAGCGGTGGCGGCGGCTTCGCAGCCGATGAAGCCGGCGCCGATGACGACGACCCGGGCGCCGGGCTTCAGCTCGGAGTGCAGCGCCAGGCTATCATCAAGGGTCCGGATGACGTGCCTACCCACCGTCGGCCCGGGTGCAGTCAGACGGCGTGCGCGCAGTCCACTGGCGATGACGAGCCCGTCAAAAGCTACTTGGGTGCCGTCGGCAAGGCACAGGACCCGTTCCTGAAGGTTCGAGGAGACCACGGCGGAGCCGAGACGGAAGGTGACATCTTCCGTCTGCTTCCTCCGTCTGAAGGCCACCTTCGCGAGAGCTTCATCGGCTGAGAGACCCGGGTTGGCAAGGAGCTCCTTTGACAGGGGAGGGCGGTTGTAGGGTGCGTAGGGCTCATCCCCGATGACCTCGATCTCGCCATCCCAGCCAGCCGCACGGAGCTGTTCAGCTGCCCGCAGGCCGCCCAGCGAAGCTCCGACGACGACGATGCGCCGTTCTGTGGTGTTCACCATGAGGAATTCCTTCGAGGATTAAGGGTTGGTGGTTGGATCAGTCGGAGGCCAGCAGGATGGCCTGTACCGGGCAGACGTCGATGGCTTCTTCGACCTCTTCAACCTGGTCGTCGGTGATGTTCTCGTCGTATTCGAGGACACCGTCGTCGTTCATGCGGAAGACATCTGGTGCGGCGATGGCGCACTGGCCGTGGTTGTCGCACAACTTGCGGTCGACATGTACTTTCATGGTTCTTGATCCTTTCCAGGGTGCCTGGTGGGCCGGTCAGCGATGCGCTGGGGTGAAGGTGGGTGTGTAACTTCGAACGCAGGTCAGGATCGCTTGTCGAAGGTGATGGGCAGCCGGACCGGTCCGGTGTTACCGGAGTCGGGCATCCACTCGTCATCGCCTGCGATGCGGGGGTTGGCCATGCGCGCAGCCAGCAGTGGCAGCGCTTCGCTCATGTCGGCCCGTGCTACGAAGTGGCCGAGGCAGTGGTGGACGCCGCCGCCGAACCCGTAGTGCGCGGCATGCTCGCCGAGAAGGTCCATCTGCGGTTCGGGAAAGGCCCGCGGATCTGTTCCGGCGACCTGGGTGAACAGGTGCACGGTCGTACCGGCCTCGATGGTCAGGCCCTTGTGTTCGAAGTCCTCGACTGCCTCCCTGGTCACCCACGTGACGGTGGGGTTGATGCGCATGACCTCTTCGACGGCTTTGCCCCCCAGCTCGGGGCGCTGCGCCAGCAATTCCCACTGGTCCGGGTGGTGCATGAAGGACTGCATGGCGAGGCCGAGCTGATTGCGGGTGGTGTCCATGCCTCCGAAGATCAGCAGGACGAGAGCGTTGCGCAGCTCGGGGTCTGAAAGCCGGTCGCCGTCACGATTGGCCAGAACCAGTTTGGACACAAAGTCGTCTCCCGGGTTCTGGTGCCGGTCCTTGATGAGGTCTTCCGCGTAGGCGTAGAGCTCCTCGACGGCGGCTTCCACCTTCCACAGGTCCTGCTTGAGGGTGACACCCAGGGCGAGGCCGATGGTTGATGCGAGCTGCGCGATCTTCGGCCATTCGTTCTCATCGATGCCGAGCAGGATGGTCAGCACCCGGGTGGCGTAGGGCTCGGCGAAGTCCTGAACGAATTCGCAGTGGCCCTTGTCGATGAACGCGTCCACGAGCTCGTTGGCCAGAGCCTGGAAACGAGGTACCAAGGAGCTGATCATCTTCGGGGAAAAAGCGGGATTCAGCAGCCGGCGGATGCGGTGGTGGTCCTCGCCCTCGAGGACCAGAAGGTTTTTGGTCCACCAGTCGTAGAAGATGCCGGAGTGGACGCCGTTGTGCTCGGGCCACCGGGCCGATCCCTGCCGGAGCTTGGGGCTTTTGAGCAGTTTGGAAACATCCTCATACTGCAGGACGGCGATGCCGTAGTTGGTCTTGGCGTACCAGCTGCGTTCGCGGGCGTTACGGACCGCTTCGGAGTGCATCGCGAAGGCTGGATCGGAAATATTGAAGTAGGGAGCTTCAACGGTGGTCGTCATGGGAGGTCCTTCCGGTGTTTGTCAGTCGTGTGAGGTGCCGGCGCCTAGGCGCGGTGGGCGTCGCCGTGGGGTGCAGGGCTGTTGTCGTAGGGCCGGCGCAGTGCCATGTAAAGCAGCCCGAAAGCCAGCACGACGATGGCGGAAAGGACGGTGAGCCAGTTTTCGAACCAAGGCAGTTCCGGGTAGCGGGGCCAGGCGATGTTGGCGATGCCAATCAAGCCCCACACCAGGGCGAGAATGTTCACTCCGATACCCCAGCCCCCCAGTGTGAAGGGGCCAGAGGGCTTCCACCCTTTGAGCCGTGCCCGTAGGGCAGCCAGGACTACCATCTGGAATCCGAGGTAAATGCCCAGGGAGGCAAAGGAGACGATTGCTACCAGTGCATTCTCCGAAACGATCGACCCGATGATGATGATGGCCGGAATGGCTCCTGCCACGAGCAGGGCGAACGGCGGTACATCGAGCCGATCGTTCCACTGGCTGAGGAAGCGGTGGCCAGGGAGCATCTTGTCGCGGCTCATGGAGTAGATGAGGCGGGAAGCTGCGGCCTGCAGGCTCATGACGCAGGAGACGAAGGAGACGAGAACGACGGCCAGGACCAGTTTGTAACCCAAGGGGCCGAAGGCGCCCAGCAGGGTCGTCCCGACGGGATCAACGTCCGTGCCGTTGATCACGGCCGAGATATCGGGGACGGCGAGGATAAGGGACAGGCACACGAAGGTGGCGGCGAAGCCACCGATGTAGATGGTCAGGCGCATGGCTTTGGGGATGCGGCGTCCCGGATCGGAGATCTCCTCGGCAACGTCACCGCAGGCTTCGAACCCGTAATACTGGAAGATACCCAGGAGGCCGGCGGCGGCGAAAGCGAAGAAGTAGTGGTTGCCTTCCCCTGCTCCGAAAGTGTTGAAGAGGACGGAGAGGTCATTCTTGCGTGCGAACACCAGGAGCAGGACTCCTACGACGAGGGCTCCGCCGAGCTCGGCAATGAGTCCGACCATGGCGACAGTGCTGAGGGCCTTGGTCCCGGCCAGGTTGATGGCGGTCGCGATGGCCAGGACGACAAGTCCACTGATGACAGTCGTCCCGACACTGGACTCGAAGCCCAGCAGGGCACTGAGGAAGGGTCCGGCGCCATACGCGACTGCGGCGATGGTCGCGAGCAGGGCGACGGCGTAGACCCAGCCGTTCATCCACGCCCACTTCTTGCCCCAGAGGCGCCGGGACCAGGGATAGACACCTCCGGCGACCGGGTAGTTGGAGACGATTTCGCCGAAAACCAGGGCGACGAGGAGCTGGCCTGCTCCGACGATGAGCAGGGACCACAGCATTGGGGGTCCGCCGGCGGTCATGGAAGCGGCGAAGAGGGTATAGATGCCTACGACCGGGGAGAGGTAGGTGAAGCCCAGGGAGACGTTGCCCCAAAAGCTCATCTCCCGCTTGAACTGCTTGTCATAGGTGTATCCCAGCGCTGCAAGGCGCGCTGCGTCCGCGTCGTGGGTGTGATCCACGAGGTGGGACTCGGTGTTCTCGCTCGTTGACACAAGCGTCTCCATCTGTAGAAGTAATCCGGGCCAGTGACCGGCAGGTACGGGGCCGGAGAGGAGGAAGTGGAGCAATGATCCATGGAACCGAAGGGAGAGTCGCACTGCGAAACTCTCCCGATGCCTTCCCTGAAGGTGACCAGCCGAAGTACTCTGGATGCCTCAGGTCTAAACATTAGAAACTTTATGTTTCCATTGTGTGTCAGCCAGGTCACATTGTCTACTCCTACTGACTACCCGAGTTTTCGCCCCAGCGACCGAAGCCTTGATCGCCCACGGCGTTACCTGATCAGCACGTCCCATTGATGTATTAGGAGAGCTCCGATGCCCTACAAGACAGTGAATCCAGCCACCGGTGAGACGGTGCAGGAGTTCACCAGCCTCACCGATGACCAGATACTTGACGCCGTGGACCGGTCCGCGGCCGCGTACCGGTTGTGGAACCGAACGCCGCTCGAGGAGCGCGTCGCGCTGTTGCGCCGGCTGGCCGACCTCTACCAGGACGGTGAGGAGGAACTGGCCCGGATCATCACGGAGGAGATGGGAAAGCCCATCCGTCAGGCGCGCGGCGAGATCCAGATTGTCCGCGATATCTACCGCTACTACGCCGATAACGCCCAGACACTGCTCAAGCCCGAAAAGCTCACGTCATCACTGGGTGGACAGGCCGAGGTCGTGCTGCAATCCACCGGCTCGATTCTGGGCATCATGCCGTGGAACTACCCCTTCTACCAGGTGGCCCGACTCGTGGCACCGAACCTGTTGCTGGGCAACACAATCCTCCTCAAGCACGCCAGCAACGTCCCGCAGGCCGCTCTGATCCAGGAACGGCTTATTCACGACGCCGGATTCCCCAAGGACGTCTACATCAACCTGCTGGCGTCCGGGAAGCAGGTCTCCACCCTGGTGGTTCCGGCCCCGTCGGTCGAGGGAGTATCACTGACAGGTTCCGAGCCTGCCGGTGCTGCAGTCGCTGAAATCGCGGGCCGTCACCTGAAGAAAGTCGTCCTGGAGCTGGGAGGATCGGACCCGTTCATTGTGCTCGACGGGCACGACCTCCAGCGCACCGTGACCAAAGCCGTCAGCGGCCGTGTCGGAAACGCCGGCCAGGCATGCACCGCGTCAAAACGCTTCATTGTGGTCGAAGATGTCCACGATGACTTCCTCACCTCGTTTTCCGACGCTATGGCAGGCATTACACCCGCCGACCCGGCAGACCCCGCAACCGTGCTCGGCCCGCTATCCTCCGTCGAGGCCCGGACGGACGTCATGGAAATCGTTGAGGACGCCGTCAGTAAAGGAGCCACGCTTGCAGCGGGAGGCCACATCATCGACGGCGCAGGAGCTTACATGGAAGCGACTGTCCTCACCGACGTCACACCTGACATGAGGGCCTACGCGGAAGAGATCTTCGGCCCTGTCGCCGTCGTCTATAAGGTAAAGGACGCCGACCACGCCGTCGAATTGGCCAACTCCTCGCCCTATGGCCTCGGGGGTTCGGTGTTCAGCGCCGACCTGGAACAAGCACGCCGCGTGGCCACGCAACTGGAGTCAGGCATGGTCTTCGTCAACGAAGTGACCGAGTCCGCCCCGGACCTGCCCTTCGGCGGGGTCAAGCGCTCGGGCGTCGGTCGAGAGCTTGGCAAGTACGGCCTCGAGGAGTTCGCGAACAAGAAGCTCATCCACCTCCCGGCATGAGGCGCCTGCTTTTGACCCGCTGACTCCCCCGGGAGGGACGGCCGCACAGCCGTCCCTCCCGAGCATCACCGCTTGCCCTCCAGCCCTTAATACCGCGTGCCGGCCTCGTCCTGAGGACCTGGGATGTTCTCGGCCTACAATTTTGTGTCCCGTGCCCTGTGCCCCGTGCCTCGAGGACCACGAGGGGTCGGCATCAGCCGAGCCTTCCCTAGCTTGCTGTGATCATGGACTGGTCTACGAAGACCCCCGATCTGGGGCCTCATCGTTCTTCCTTGGTTCGGGGTGGTCGTCAGTACCTCGTGCACTCCCCCATCCCACCGCTGGGTTGTGGAGCCACCGCCGCCGGGCAGGATTGCCGTTGCATGGGCTGTAATGGCCCTTGCAGGGGGAGAAGGAGGGCGTGAAGAAGATCAGTCCCGGTACAGCAACAGTGCTTCGCCCTGTCCTCCGCCGCCACACAGTGACACAGCAGCCTTGCCTGAGCCACGGCGAGCCAGTTCAAGGGACGCGTGCAGTACCAACCGGGCACCGGAGGCGCCAATGGGGTGCCCCAGCGCCACGGCTCCCCCGTGAATGTTTGTTTTTTGCAACGGGTAGTCCAGATCCTGCAGTGACTGAACGAGCACCGACGCGAATGCCTCGTTGATTTCGATGAAGTCCAACTCGTTCACGGACCAACCGGCTCGGGCCAGGGCCCGCTTGATGGCATGTGAAGGCTGGGAGTGCAGGGAGGTATCCATACCGGCTACCTGACCTGGAGCGCCCACGACAGCGAGGTATCGCAACCCGTGGCGTTCAGCGTAGCTGCGCGTGGCGAGCACGACCGCCGCAGCTCCATCGGTAAGCGGTGAGCAATTACCGGCGGTAATCGTCCCGTCCCGATCGAAGGCCGGGCGTAGCTTAGCCATCGACTCAAGTGTCGCTTCGGCGCGGATACCCTGATCACGGTTCACCACGAGCGGGCCGGTGTTGCGTTGCGGAACCGTCAGCGGAGCGATTTCCTCGTCAAAAACACCCTCGGAAGCAGCCCGCGCCGCACGCTGGTGGCTGGCTACCGCGATTTCATCCTGCTGCGTTCGTGAGATGCCGCGTGTCGCATTCCCGCCCTCCGTGAGTGATCCCATGGATCTTCCCTCGGCGGCGTCACCAAGCCCGTCCTTGGCCACCGAATCCTCCAGCGCAAGGTCTCCGTAATTCTTGCCCTGGCGTACGCCGAGGGCTAGGTGCGGGGCATTGGTCATCGACTCCTGGCCACCTGCGACGACGACGTCGACTTCACCGCCACGCACCATACGAGCAGCACTGATGATGCTGGTCAGACCGGATAGGCAGACCTTATTCACGGTCTCGGCGGGAACGCTCAGGGGAATACCCGCTCCGATGGCCGCTTGACGCGCCGGGTTCTGCCCCACTCCAGCTTGCAGGACCTGGCCCATGACCACATAGTCGACCTGCTCAGGGGCGACTCCAGAACGGTGCAACGCTGCACTGATCGCATGTGCGCCCAGTTGTGGCGCATTGAAGGTCGCCAGCTGGCCCAAAATCTTGCCCTGGGCAGTGCGGGCACCAGCCAAGATGACAACATCGGTGGGGTTCATTTGTTCTCCTCAAAGGTGAAAGCCGCTCAAAATTTTTCCAACAGCTTCACGTGGTGTCGTGATACGGCGCATTAGGGGGTTAACTCCAAGGTGATGAGCGATGCCTGCTCTGGGGTACCACCGGACTACTCGCGACACGATGCGGGACACGATGCGGGATGTGCAGCATTCAAGACAGCCAATGACGGCCCTGCCTCTGGTGACTCAAGGGATACAGCCACCCTGTTTCGGAGCAGGTTGGCGGCGGAATGGAACCCACAGAAAGAGCAGACCTTCTGCGGTCTCCAGGCGCTCCGCCAGTTAACGGCACATCAATCGTGTGGTCTCCCCCATTACGGTGTTGCAAGGATGATGGTCGCTGCTTCTGATGCTGGTCCTCCACACGGTGTGGAGGACCGTCTGCCGGCCTCGGGACGTTTTCATATGCTTTCCCTTGGCGTGGAGGAAGCCGTTCCATGCCCATAGACGTAGAATCCGGATCCGCTCTTGCGCCCCAGCATCCCCTGGGCGACCAGGGCCGCGACGGTGGGGTCGGGCTTGTCGGCGTCCTGGCCGGTTTCGGCGTGAATCGCCTGAGCAATGAAGTCGAGGACATCCAGGCCGATCATGTCCATCAGCTCGAAGGGGCCCATCGGGTGGCCCAGCGCGGCCCGGGCCGTGATGTCGATGTCTTCCTTGGTGGCAATCCCGGCGGCAGCCAGGGCGAGGGCCTCGCGCTGCAGGGCGCCCATCAGTCGGTTGGCGATAAAGCCCGGGATCTCCCGTGTGAGCAGCACGGGTTGCTTTCCGAGTCGTCTGGCGAACTCGAGGACCGCATCTACAGTGCCCTGCGAGGTCCCCTCATGGCGGACGACTTCGACGCACTTCATCACTAGAGCGGGATTGAAGAAATGCAGGTTGCACACCTTGTCGGGGCGGTGGGTGGCTCCGGCTACCTTCGAGGAACCTAGCGTTGAGGAATTGGTTGTGAGGATCGCGTGCGGGGGTGCGCACCGACCCAACGTCGCGAAAATCTCAGTCTTGATGTCCAGCCGTTCGGTGGCTGCCTCGACCACAAGGTCGGCAGTGGACGCAGCTTCTTCGAGATTGGTGGTCCATGACACGCGGTCGAAGGTGGTGTCGGCCGCTACCCGGTCGACTTTTCCCTTCGCTACCCGTCCCTCTGCCCAGGATATGAGATCAGATTGGGCGGCACCGAGCATGTCGCTGGAAATATCCTGAACCGTCGTCCGGTATCCGGCAAGGGCAGCGGACATGGCGATCTGGCGCCCCATGACACCGGCGCCGACGATCAGGACGTTCTTGATGGAGGTGTTCACGCTGGAGTGCCTCCGCGCAAATAGACCGTCATTGTGTGCGTATAGAAGTCTTGGGCTGCGCCGCCTTGCTCCATGGGACCGTAACCGGAGTTCTTCGCACCACCGAACGGAACATGGGGATCGGCGCCCGCCGACTCGGAGTTGACGTGCAGGACACCGACATCGATCTCGTCCAAGGCGTCAAGAACGCGCGTGATGTCCTGGGTGAAGACGGCTGCAGCAAGTCCGAATGCACTGTCGTTGGCTAGCTGGAAGGCATCCTTGGAGCCAGAGGCTCGGCGGACCGTCAGGACCGGCCCGAAGAGCTCCTTGGACCATGCAGGATTTTGGGCGGCCGCGTTACCGGCGCCTGAAAGTTCCAAAATAGTGGGGGCGACGAAGCACCGGGAACCTGCTCCATCGATAGGCACCTGACCCTCATGGAGGACGGTCGCCCCGTCAGCCACCGCCGCGCAAATACCTCGTCGCACGGCCTCTGCCGCTGGTTCGCTGACCAGGGGTCCCATCTGTATACCCCTGGCGGTAGGGTCCCCGACGGTCCACTGCCCGAGGCGATCTTGAAGTCGCCCGAGGAAGTCATCTGCGATCCTCTCATCAACGATGAGGCGCGAGGTTGCTGTGCATTTCTGACCTGATGAGCGGAATGCGCCCAGCAACACCTGATCGGTAGCGAGTTCCAGGTCAGCATCAGCAAGAACGACAGAAGCATTCTTCCCGCCCATCTCCGCCTGCATGGGCACCCCGCGCGAAGCTGCAGCGGCAGCGAGTTCACGGCCGACTCGCGTCGATCCAGTAAAGGTCAATCCGCTGAGCCCACGATGCTCGACCAGAGCAGTACCCAAAGAACCTCGTCCCAGAAGGAGGTTCAGCACCCCCTCGGGTAGCCCGGCCTCCTCCAAGGCCTCGGCGAGCCGGACGGCCAGCAGCGGCACCGTGCTGGCCGGTTTCCAGACCACGGTGTTCCCGTAGACGAGGGCGGGAGCAATCTTCCAGGCAGGAATCGCAATGGGGAAATTGAAGGGGGTAACTATGCCGATCACACCCAAGGGTTTGCGTGTGACGAGGATCCGCTCACCGCGCCGTGGGGATGAAAAAACCTCCCCTGCGGAGCGATCCCCTGCCTGACCGTAGTACCTGAAGATTTGCGCGGCGCGAAGGACTTCGGCGGTCGCCTCCGACAGCGTCTTGCCTTCCTCCCGCGCTAACTCCAGTCCAAGTCCGTCGGCCTGCTCTGCCAGGAGATCGGCTGTGCGCAACAGGACAGCGCCGCGCTCGTGCATGGACCTGCGAGACCAGGGGCGCGCAGCAGCACTGGCTGCGACCATGGCGCGGGACACCTCGGCCGGGCCGGCTTGCTGACCGGTTGCGACGATATCGTTGGGGCGGGCAGGGTTGTCAGATATCAGAGGCGATAATGTTCCCTCGACCCAGCGGCCAGCGATGAAGTGTCGAAGTTCGACAGGTGCTGTTGGTGCTAATAGAGGCATGCGAGTTTGACCGTTGTCCTACCGGAACGCCGGCGTGCCGGTGAGTTTCTGGCCGAGGATCAAGGTGTGGACCTCATCGGTGCCCTCATAGGTCCGCACTGACTCTAGGTTGTTGGCATGACGCAGCGGTGAGTAGTCGAGGGTCACTCCGTTCCCCCCAAGAATTGTGCGGGCCTGCCTGGCAATTTCGATCGCCTCCCGGCAGTTGTTGAGCTTGCCGACGGAGATCTGGTGCGTCTGCAGCCGGCCGGCGTCTTTGAGCCGGCCGATATGCAGGGCCAGTAGGAACCCCTTGTTGATCTCGAGCGCCATGTCGACGAGTTTCTGTTGAGTGAGCTGGTAACCGGCAAGAGGCTTATCGAACTGAAGCCGGTCCTTGGAGTAGGACAGAGCTGCCTCGAGCGAGTCGCGGGCAGCGCCCATGGCGCCCCAGATAATGCCGTACCGGGCCTCGTTGAGGCACGAGAACGGCCCCCTTAGGCCCGTGGCGTCCGGCAGGACGGCCTCGGCGGGCAAGCGGACATCGGTCAATTCGATGTCGCACTGGATGGAGGCTCGCATCGATAGTTTCTGGTCGATAGGCGTAGCGCGGAAACCTGGAGTGTCGGTGGGAATTACGAACCCGCGGACCCCGTTATCGGTCATCGCCCAAATGACGGCGACCTGGGCGACGCTGGCGAGGCCGATCCATCGCTTGCTTCCATTGATGACCCAATCCGCTCCATCCTGTCGGGCGAAAGTCTTCATCGAGGACGGATCAGATCCAGCAGAGGGCTCGGTGAGCCCAAAGCATCCGATGGCTTCACCCGCTGCCATGGGCGGCAGCCATTGCTGCTTTTGTTCCTCCGATCCCCACTTGGAGATCGCACTCATGGCAAGCGATCCCTGAACAGAGACGAACGTTCGTAGCCCTGAGTCACCGGCCTCGAGCTCAGCCCCGGCAAGACCGTACTCCACCGCCGAACGCCCGGCACAGCCGTAGCCGGACAGGTGCATGCCGAGCAGTCCGAGCTTGGCCATTTCGGGAACGATCTCCAGCGGGAAGTACGCCTGGTCGTACCACCCTGCAATGTTGGGTTTGATCTGGGCGTCCACGAAGGACCTCACCTTGCTGCGCAGGGCGAGCTCCTCCGGCGTGAGCAGGGAATCGAAGTCGATGAGATCGGCTGGATCCAGGGTCGTCTCGACGCCGGCTCGCGCCGCTGCTTCGGTGGTGGTCATGATGGTCCTCTTTCTCAAAACGAAACTGCAGCGAGGAAATCCCGCCTGTACCCGGTCAGGAGGCCTTGTCAGGCCCAATTCAGACCCACCCTCGAACTTGGTGGATGCTGCACACCCGGTGTCGGTTGGAGGTAACACCCGACCGGGCACGTACTACACGCGATCCTGCCACTACGACTCCAGCTGCACCGCCGCAACCTGCGACTATCGTGCCTTACAGTCATGATGCGTGATCCGCGGAGCCTGGACGCCCGGTGGACCTCAAACCGGTCGGAACTTCCCCGGGTGCCCGGGTGGATTCTCCGGGTGGGGTTACGGCGCGTCGGCGACCAGTACCGGCGCCCGGAGCGAGGCGTTCGCTTCAAGGATCGCGTCGTGCAGCACGCCCAGGCCGTCGCGCAGCAGATCCTCGGTGATGACCAATGGTGGCAGGAGGCGGATGACGTTGCCGTGGGTACCGCAGGTCAAGGTCAGAACACCCTGCGCATGGCAGGCGCTGGAGATCGCGCGGGCGAGATCCGGGCGAGGATCCAGCGTCGTGGCGTCGGCGAATTCGAGGGCGAGCATCGCTCCGCGCCCACGGAATTGCGCGACGATGGCCGTCTCCTCGACCAAAGGTTCGAGAAGTTCCCGTGCCACGGTCTCGATCGTGCGAGCATTTGCGAGCAGCTCGCCGTCCTCCAGTTCCTCGAAGACCGCAAGTGCAGCCTCACACGCCAGCGGATTACCTGCATAGGTGCCACCCAATCCGCCAACATGGACTGCATTGAGTAGTTCGGTGCGTCCGGTCACGGCTGACAGGGGAAGACCGTCGGCAAGAGCTTTGGCGGACAAGGTGATGTCCCCTGCAATCCCTTCGTGCTCACTGGCGTACAGTGCGCCGGTGCGGCCCATGCCGGTCTGGATCTCATCCAGTACCAGAACGATGCCGTGCCTTGTCGCGATCTCGCGTAGCCCTGCCAGGAACCCGGGCGCCGGTACGATGAACCCGCCTTCACCCTGAATCGGTTCGATCACCATGGCGGCGAACGTGTCGGCGCCATGCTGAGTGAGGGTTTCTTCCACGGAGGCAAGCGCGGCGGTCACCGCATCACCGGTGGTGGACGCAGAGGGCCGAAGGGGATTCGCCGATGCCGCGCGTACGACCTCCCCCGGCAACGGGCCGAAGTTGAGCCGGTACGGATTCTCCTTGGCGGTCATCGCCATCGTCAGGAGGCTCCGGCCGTGGTACGCCTCGTCGAAGACAAGGATGTTAGGCCGGCCGGTCGCGGAGCGGGCGATCTTCACTGCGTTCTCCACGGCTTCTGCTCCTGTAGAGAAGAGGGCGGTGCGCTTATCGAAGTCTCCCGGGGTGTGCTCGTTGAGCCACTTCGAGACCTGGGTGAAGGACTCGTACTCCGTAACCATGAAACAGGTATGGGTGAATCGCTCCAGCTGAGCGGCAACCCGCTCGCGCACCTTGCGGTTCGCGGCACCTACACTCGTGACGGCAATCCCGGAAGCGAAGTCGATAAAGCGGTTACCGTCAACGTCCTGGATGATCGCTCCGTCGGCCCGATCGACGAAGACAGGAAGGACGATACCGAAGCCGTCGCTCACATGGGCGAGGCGCTCGGCGTGGAGCTCCTTGGAGCGCGGACCAGGTACAGCCGTGGTCAGGTGGCGGGACTGTGGCAGCGTGCTGTGCAGCGGGGTGTGAGGAAGTTCGGTCATGCTGACCACGCTACGGAGTTGAATAGGGTCCCGTCATTGAGCACTATAGCCAAACAAGCACGAAATATAAGACACTTTATCCATGGTTTCCCTGGTTGAACTCAGCGCGCAGCTCGGTCCTCACCTCGCGACGGTAGGAGGGCGGGGGCTTCGCCCCCGCCAACTGAGCGGAGTGCACGTATCGGAGCTTGAGGATCCGACACCGTATCTTGAAGGCGGCGAGCTGCTCTTGACGACCGGTATGCCACTGATCGGTAAACGGGCTGCCACCAGCGCCTACGTTCATCGGCTTCGTGCCAAGGGGGTCCATGCGTTGGGCATCGGTCTCGGTCCTTGGTTGGCCGAAGTTCCGGACTATCTCGAAGAAGCATGTTCAGAGGCCGGCATCGATCTACTGACGGTGCCCGACGGTGTACCGTTCCAGCACGTTTCCCGCGCGTTCTGGGGCCTATCAGCTCGTAGCGGGCAGGCCGACTTGATGGGAAGCCTTGGTACCCAAACGGCGCTGGCGCGAGCCGCCATGCGGCCAGATGCAACCTCCGCCGTCGTTCGGGGACTGGCTCAGGCCCTCGGTGGGTGGGCTGCATACCTTCCCGTAGATTCCGGTACCGAAACCTTTTGGCCCGCTAGTACAGAACCTCTCGTACCCCTGCTGCATGCCGAAACGCTCAGACTGAACCGGACGGGTGCTCATTCCGCGGCTACCTTCGAGCTTCACGGCCAGCCTGTCGTGGAATACCCCATCGCTTCCGGTGACCATATCCACGGATTTCTAGCCATCGGTCCCGGCCGTACGCTGACGGCCGCGGACCGGCAGGTCATCGTCACGGTGTGTATTCTGCTCGCCATTAAGGCTCGGCAGCGTGAAGTCGTTTCCAGTGCCACCGCTGCCCTTGGCTCGGCGGTAGCGAAACTGATTCTGCATGGTCAAACAGAAGCAGCACGGATGCTCGCTGTGGACGTTGGATTGCAGGACCTGCCGGCACGCGTACGCGTTCTCGGGCTCAGGATGCATCCTGATGACGATGCGTCCTCGCTGGTCAGAGCAGCCCCGCTGCTGGATCACGACGCCGGTCTGCCCGTTTTGGGCACTGCGCTAGCGACCTGTCTTTTGCGCCACGAGGAAAACGGTGTCCTCTATGTAGTGTTGACAGCAGATGAAGGGACACCTGAACCTGATGCTTCGCGTGTTTCCTTTGAGGACGCCCGCGAGAACCTAGCAGGAGCACTCAGCGAACCGGTGTCATTGAGCGAAGTTCCAGGTGCCGTTCCCTCTGTACGTCAGGCGGTGAAGCAGGCGCCGGCGGGGTTGCTGGTCGCCGTCAGCAGTGGGCAGGACGCCCAGGCAGATATCTGGGTGCAGGCCTTGGCCGCCTACTCTCGGGCGGATCTGGTCGCAACGGTGTTCCAGTACCTACGTCACAGAGGCCACTGGGAAAACGCTTCACGGGATTTGGGGATTCACCGAAACTCGGTACGTCATCGCATTGGAATAGCCCAGTCGCTACTGGGGGTCAGCCTTGATGACCCTGATGTCTTCGCGCCCCTCTGGCTGGCACTGCGCCAACGCCCGAACTAATCTAGAACGGCCCCTCACCCGGGAGGGACTACCTGGTGCGAGGGGATGCTGCCTCGAACATGCCCGCTTATTCGGCGACACGGGTGCGGAGCCATGACACCACTTGGTCGGTATGTTCGCCGAGACGGGGAGGGGCTTGGGTGCGAGGTTTAAGGGGAGGTTCCCAGAGCGCGGGATGGCGTATTTGGTGGTCGGTGCTCGCCCCTGCCGCATTCTTAAGGGCGATAGTGGGCTTCAGGCCGAGCGTTTCGGCGTAGGTTAGGCCCTCGTCAATGGTGGCAACTCGGCCTGCGGGTACACCCACCTGGGTAAGCCGGTCCTGCCACTGCTGGGTCGAAGCGGCAGCTAGTAGGTTCTCCAGCAAAGGAACCAACTCGTCCCGGTGTTCTACGCGGGCGCTGTTGCTGGCGAAACGGTCGTCCCGGGCCAGCAATGGTGCGCCAAGTTCCTCCACGAAGCGGGCGAACTGGCCGTCGTTACCGCACGCCACTGCAAGTGGTCCATCTGCACATTGCAGGAGCTGGTACGGCACGATCGACGGGTGTGCGTTTCCCATTCGGCCCGGCACCTTCCCGGCCCCAAGGTATGACTGGCCTTGATTGGCCAGCGCTCCTTGCAGGCTGGACAGCAGATTCACCTCGATGCGACTGCCACGCCCAGTCCGCGCCCTGGCCTGGAGCGCGGCCAGGATGGAGATGGTGGCGTCTTTGGCAGTGAGTACATCGACGAGGGCGACACCAGCCTTGTAGGGCGAGCCCTCCGCGTCGCCGGTGATGCTCATCAGCCCCCCAAGGGCCTGAACGATGAAATCGTAACCGGGGATGTCACGGCCGCCGGCAGACCCGAATCCCGAGATGGAAACGTAGATCAGTTTCGGGTTCTCCGCCGATAGCGCAGGGTAGCCCAATCCGAACCGGTCGAGTCCCCCTGGTTTGAAGTTTTCCACGAGTACATCGGCACGCAGAGCAAGTTCGCGCGCCAAATCCTGATCGTGCGGGTCGGCGATATCCAGGCACACCGATTCCTTATTGCGGTTCACCGAGTCGAAGTAGGTGGATCCCGTCGCGGACCACGGGGGTCCCCAGCTCCGAGTGTCGTCCCCCTCGCCAGGACGCTCTACCTTCACGACCCGCGCCCCGAGATCAGCGAGGGTCATCGTGCACAGTGGTCCGGCAAGGACCCGGGAGAAGTCAGCGACAAGCAGCCCCTCCAGGGGCTGCTGCCCCGTCGTCTTATCATCGGCGGTGCCGGTGCTGCCTGATGGGTTGCTACACATCACGTATCTCTCCAATTACTGTTCAACCGCCCCGACCGGCACCTTCCAGTGCCTGACGGTGATAATGATCCCGTAAAGCTCCCCTTCCCTCGAGTTGCCCGCTGCAACTGGTGCCTTGTGATCCCGACTGGCCTGAGGCGTCCGGAGGGCTCAGGGGTATAGGCCCCGTGTGCGGTGCGCATCGGCTACACGTTCGACCGCGGTCACGGTAGCTGCTTCCCGCAATGTCAGGCCGCGGGCGGCAGAACTATCCAGGAGGTGGTGCCATGCGGTGAGCATCCGACGCTCCAGGCGTTCATCCACCTCGGACGCTGACCACCAGTACGCCTGGTTGGACTGCACCCACTCGAAGTAGGAGACGATGACACCACCGGCATTAGCAAGGATGTCCGGAACGACAAGCACCCCCAGCTCCTTGAAGATCTGGTCAGCGCCGGCCGTTGTGGGGCCATTGGCCCCTTCGACGACGATCTTCGCCTGAACGCGCCCGGCATTGTCACTGTGGAGAACGCCCTCGATGGCGGCTGGGATCAGCAGGCTAACGTCCAGCTCCAGCAGATCCGCGGCTGGCAATGGCTCGGCGGCGCTGAAACCAACAACCGACCCTGTTGTGGCAACATGATCGTTCAGCGCAGTGATGTCGAGACCACTGGCTGCATAAATTGCACCGTACTGATCCGCTATAGCGACTACTCTGACTCCTGCCTGAGCGAGGAAAAGTGCGGCTCCTGCCCCGACCTTGCCGAAACCCTGCACGGCCGCTGTCGCTCCGGCAACCGGTATGCCGCGGTGAGCGAGGGCCGCCAAGGCGATGTGGACGACGCCGGCTGACGTTGCGGAGGACCTACCCAGGGACCCGCCCAGTGACACGGGCTTACCTGTGACAACTCCGGGGACCGTGTAGCCCGAGGCGACCGAGTAGGTGTCCATCATCCACGCCATGGTCTGCTCGTCCGTGCCGATATCGGGAGCCGGGATGTCCCGTTCAGGTCCGATGACAGGCAAAATTTCGGACGTGTATCGACGCGTGACCCGCTCCAGTTCGCCCTGGGAGTATTTCCGTGGATCGATCCGGATTCCACCCTTGGCGCCGCCGTAGGGAACGTCAAGAAGGGCGCACTTCCACGTCATCCACATCGCCAGCGCGCGGACCTCGTCAAGATCCACCGCAGGTGAATAACGCAAGCCCCCTTTCGCTGGACCGCGGGAGAAGTTGTGCTGGACCCGATGGCCGGTGAGAATTTCAACCGAACCGTCATCACGCCGCAGCGGAACGGACACCGTCAGCTCCCGTCGAGGCTGAGCCAGGAGCTGATGCAGCCCCTTCTCGTACCCCAACGTCCTCACCGCCGACGCCAGCTGGGCCTTGGCATCGACGAGCGGACCGGCGCTCTGGGTACGGTCAGGTTCCAGGGTGATTGGGACTTCTGTATCTGTCGTCATTGACTTACCTTCGCTGTGGTCTTGCTACTGACGTGATGCTTTGCGCAGAGGCGCCTGCGGATGGCATTCGGGGGGAAAGGTGTCGATTCTTGAGGATGCAGGCACGAGCAAGCAGCGATCCTCAGCTGTCGCGGACCCACCGCGTCTACCAGTGAAGTTCGCGGATAAATGCAGCGATGTTCTCGATTTCCTGCTCTCCGCGAGGGATACGGCCTGCAGAGGTGAACAAGCCATGGGCGTACCCGGGAAGGTGTCGGTACGTCACGGCTGTCCCTGCTTGCGAGAGCGCTGCGGCGTATCTTGCCCCCTCGTCGGCCAGTGGATCGTTATCGACAGTCAGCACATACGTGGGGGGCAGACCCGGAGGCAGATCTGCGAATGCGGGGCTGACCTCGGGGGCTGCGCGGTCGGTTCCTTCTGGCAGGTACTCGTTGGCGAACCACGCCATCGTGTCCGCAACCAGAGGGAAACCTTCTGTTATTCGCTGATAGGACGGAGTCGAGAAAGTCAGGTCGGTGATGGGGTAGATCAAGACCTGGCCTAGAACCGGCAACGGGTTGGTGCTGGATGCGTTTTCATTGGCGAGCACCGCGGCGAGCTGGCCGCCGGCGCTGTCCCCCACCAGCACGAGACCCGTGACCTCCACGCCATGCCCTAACGAGTTGGACGCCACCCACTGCACTGCGGCCCGGCAATCGTCGATGGCGGCTGGGTACCGGTGTTCAGGGGCAAGACGGTAGTCGACCGCAATGACCGGTAACCCAGTCAGGGTGGCGAGCCTGCGACACAGGCCGTCATGAGTGTCGAGACCTCCCATGATCCATCCTCCACCGTGAAAGAACAGCAGGACCGGAGTTGACCCGGGGTTTGCCTGAGGCTGGTAGAGGCGTAGGCCGAACTCCCCGGCCTGATGGTCGGAGACGTCGAAGAGGTTGTCAGGGCTCAGGCCGCTCTTCGCGCACCCGAGCTCATATTTTTCGCGGACTTCGGCGACGCTATAGAGGTGGAACGAACGCCCTCCTGCCGCCCGGAAGTCCTGCAGGACCGCCGCCGCGTCCGCGGCGACGGTCCTTCCCGTCAAGGGGTCAAGCCAGTTCATTACCGGGCACCCTGCTCGGCTGGCTGCAGGTAGTCCTCCAGACGCAGGTCGTGGGTCTTACTGCGGTATTCCTCTACGGTTCCCGACCAGTTGTTAATCACGCGCCCGTCCTCGTTCTTGTACCAAGAGGAGCAGTCCGAGGAGAACGCCGACTTGGACAATTCCTCCTGCAGGTAGGCCGTAAACTGCTCGAGCACCTCCCGGCCAACCTCGAGCGCCGTCGAATCATGCTCGGCAAGGTACCTGACAGCCTGGGAGATGTAGCGGTGCTGAGGTTCGAGCATCGACACGACGGAGTTGTGGTTCAGGTTCGTGTTCGGCCCGTACACCAGGAACAGGTTCGGGAAGTTGTCGACGGTGATACCGAGATAGGCCTCGGGTGCGTTCCCCCACCGCTGGTCCAGACTGATGCCGCCGCGTCCCGTGACACGGGTGGATCCGTGGAAAGCATGGCTCTTGAAGCCGGTCGCGTAGATGATGACGTCGAACTCGTGCTCGGCGCCGTCGGCCGTGCGGATACCGGTCGGGGTGACCTCAGCGATACCTTCTGTCACCAGCTCGACGTTGTCGCGGGTCAGAGCCGGGTAGAACTCGTCACTACGCAGGATGCGCTTGCAGCCGTAGTCGTAGTCCGGCGTGAGCTTGGCGCGCAACTCGGGATCGGTGATCTGCGCCTCCCGGTGCTGGCGGGCCAGATCCACCCCTTCCTGATTAGCAGCTGTGTGCGCGCGAGTACGCTCGAATCCCGCTTCCCGAAGCTCATGGATGCTCTGGCGGAGTTCCCTGTAGGAATCAGGGTTCGCAAGGAAGCGTGCAGTTTCTTCTTCGCTGAAGATGATCTGGTCGCGGGGCAGGATGTAGTTTGCGGAGCGCTGGAAGACGGTCAGTTCCGAAGCGACCTTTGCTACCTCGGGAACGTACTGAACAGCTGTAGCGGCCGACCCGATCGAGGCCACCCGCTTGCCCACGAGGTCAACGTCATGACGCCAGTTCGCCGAATGGAAGGCAATGCCCTGGAAGGAGTCCGAACCTGGGAAAGCGGGAACATTAGGCTCGTTGAGCTGTCCCCATGCAGCAACGAGAGACCGAGTCAGGAACTGCTCTCCTCCAGCCGTTCGAATAGCCCAGATGAGCTGCTCTTCGTCCCAGGTGGCTTCGGTGACGTTCTGGTTGAGGCGCAGGCGTTCATTGAGCCCGAACTTCTCGCTCAGTGCGCGAAGGTATCCCTGAAGTTCTTCCTGACCGGCGAACATGCGCGACACCTTGAGGTTCAGGAAGTAGCTGAAGCAGTAGATGACGGCCTGTGTGTCACAGGCGGCACCGGGGTAGGTGTTTTCACGCCAGACGCCGCCGACATCGTTGCCGCGTTCGAGGATCAGGAAGTCGTCTACTCCGTCTCGGACAAACTGGGCGCCCTGGCCCAGGCCGCCGAAGCCGGCGCCGATGATGATGGCACTGTAAATGTGATCAGAAGGTGAGGTCATGGCTCTGCTCATTTCTCAGAAGTAGGGGTGGGCAGTGATTAGGGGAAGGTGATGATTTGCCGAAGTGCCTGGCCGCTTTGGAGCGTGTCCATGGCGCTGTTGATGTCCTCGAGTCCGATGGTTGCCGAGACGAGTCCTTCAACAGCGAGTGCTCCGGAGCGCCAGAGTGCCTCGTAGATGGGGATGTCGTGTTCGGGTACCGCCGATCCGAGGTAACTGCCAACGATGGTGCGGGCTTCGGCGGTGAGCGCCAGAGGATCGATGGAGGCGGGCTGCCCGGGTGCTGGCAGTCCGACGGTCACCGTGATTCCCCCCGGTTTCGTGAGGCTGATGGCGGCTTCCAACGCTCGAGGGTGTCCTGCCGCTTCGATGACGGCATCGAATTTCTCTCCGCGGTCCATGGCCTCCTGCGAGGTCATGGCATCGGTTGCTCCCAGGGCTCGTGCGGAGTCCAGTTTTGCAGGCAGAGTGTCGATGCCCACGACGTGCTCGACGCCTGTCGCCCGGGCAGTAATGAGAGCCGCCATTCCAACCCCACCCAAGCCGACGATCGCTACCCGAGATGAGGGTGAGGGTTTGGCGACATTGAGGATTGCACCACCTCCGGTGAGCAGCGCACAACCCAACAGAGCCGCGATGTGCGCTGGCACATCGGCTCCTACCGGCACGACGGAACGTCGGGAAACGACAGCGTATGAGGCGAAACCTGACACACCGAGGTGATGGTTGATCGGCTCCCCCTTGACGGACAACCGTCGTGCACCGCCGAGTAGAGTGCCAGCCCCGTTAGAGGCGCTGCCTTGCTCACAGGGCGTCTTTCCGTTGGAATGGCAACCAGGGCATTCCCCGCATCGCGGAAGGAACGTCATAACGACCCGCTGCCCGATCGCCAGGTCGCTAACGCCTTCACCCAGCTCCTCCACGAGACCGGCAGCCTCGTGACCCAAAAGCATCGGTACCGGCCTGGGACGGTTGCCGTTGACGACGGAAAGGTCGGAGTGACAAACGCCAGCTGCTTCAATCCGGACGAGGATCTCGCCAGGGCCAGGGCCCTTCAGCTCCAGGTCTTCCACACGGATAGGGGTGCTGCCCGCATAGGGCATCTCAGCTCCAACGACCTCGAGGACGGCCCCACGAATAGTCCTGGTGGACAAGCTGCCCTGGTCGGCTGTGGTCCCCGTTTCGGTTGTCATGATCATCCCCTTGCTAATGAAGTGCCGCTTTCCCCTGCTGGAACCATAGGAAGTCCCGTCATCGATCTCGGGTACGCTACCGGCAGGTCCCGAGCCGAAGAGGAATCGCTCCTCCGGCCACAGGCTTTCCATTGAGCATAGGGAAGCGCCCAGACCCACTCCTGGTCGGACCACACAATAGGAATTTCTTAGTTGTACTTATTATCCAAGGAGCAGGTTGAAACCGCTTCCTGGACCTGTGGCGACTCAGGTCCGACCGGGGTCCGACCGTGGTCCGACCGTGGTCCGAACGGGAGGACCTTCTACTCTTCGCGCCCCCAACATGTTGGACGTACCCATGGCTCAGAGGCGGTACATGTCAGATGAATCCACTCGACCTGCAAGATGGAGAGGCTGACCTGCCCGGGGTCTACACAGCAGAGTCTTCAGCTCCAACCGCAAATCTGGGTGGACGTCACCCATCTTTGGACGATAAGTCCAAGAGGCTGTGCGCCTTGCATAACGTCATGGTGCGGAATCCCGGTAGTTTGAGGAACACAGGGCGTCCAAGAACTGGGCGCTCCGGCCACGGCGGCGGCCATGATTCCCGATCGCCTCGGATCTTCCGTCGGGAACGTCCAATGGACCTCGTCGCACTCGAACGTGCTCGCTCCGTCGGGTGATCCCCGGCCACGCGAACATCATCACAAGACGCGGGGTGGCGGATTCCGCCGCACATCGCATCCCTTTCGCGCAGGTTCCCATTTCCCGCGCGACGTACTGGCCGGATTCAGAGAGAAGGTTGCTAGATGACGATGACGGACATGACCCCAGTGGACTCCGGAATCCAGGAGCGCGTACAGGACGTGCTGGCGAAGACCCCCACCGGTCTGCTAATCAACGGGCAGTGGCGGGCAGCTTCAGATGGTGGGACGTTCAACGTTGAGAACCCCGCCACCGAGGAAATCCTTACGACGCTCGCATCGGCCACCCGTGAGGATGCCGCGGCCGCTATTGATGCCGCCGCCGAGGCTCAGTCCTCCTGGGCCCGCACGCCGGCCCGGACTCGGGCAGAGCTGCTGCGACGGTCCTTCGACCTGGTCCAGGAACGCGCTGACGACTTGGCACTTCTGATGACCCTGGAAATGGGCAAACCGCTAGCCGAGGCCGCAGGGGAAGTGAAGTACGGTGGTGAATTCCTGCGCTGGTACTCCGAAGAAGCGGCACGGGACTACGGCCGCCACATGGAAGCTCCCGAGGGCCACCTTCGGATGCTCGTGTCCAAAAAGCCTGTCGGCCCTTGCCTGCTCATCACTCCCTGGAACTTCCCACTGGCCATGGCTACCCGCAAGATAGCTCCGGCTATCGCAGCCGGATGCACCATGGTCCTGAAACCAGCCCGCCTGACACCGTTGACATCCCAGTATTTCGCGCAGCTCATGATTGAAGCAGGAATCCCTGCAGGAGTACTGAACGTTGTCTCCTCTGCCTCAGCGGCAGCTGTGTCCGAACCCATCATGGCTGACCCCCGTCTACGCAAGATCTCTTTCACCGGTTCAACCCCCGTCGGTAAGGCGCTTATGAAGATCGCGACCGATAATGTGTTGCGTACGTCCATGGAACTTGGCGGAAACGGTCCGCTGATCGTCTTTGAGGATGCTGATCTCGACAAGGCCGTAGCGGGAGCCATGGCCGCGAAGATGCGCAACATGGGTGAAGCGTGCACGGCAGCGAATCGTCTGCTGGTGCACGAAAGCATCGCTGATCAGTTCGTAGCCAAGCTGGCAGAGAAAATGAAGGCCCTTACTGTCGGCAACGGCCTCCAACACGGCATCAATGTGGGCCCCATGATTGAGGCGAAGGCCCGCGAATCGCTGGAGGCCTTGGTCCAGGACGCCGTCGACCAAGGTGCCAGGATCGTCGTCGGCGGGTCGCGCATTGATGGCCCCGGCCACTTCTTCGAACCCACCCTGCTCACCAACGTGCCAGCAGAAGCCAGAGTGCTGCGTGAAGAAATTTTCGGGCCGGTGGCACCGGTGGTGACGTTCTCCTCAGAGGATGAAGCAGTCGCCATGGCCAACTCCACCGAATACGGGCTTGCGTCCTACGTCTTCACCGAAAACATCTCCCGAGGATTGCGCATTGGAGACCGCATCGAATTCGGCCTCATGGGCCTCAACGTCGGTGTGATTTCCAACGCCGCAGCCCCCTTCGGCGGGGTCAAGCAATCCGGGCTGGGCCGAGAGGGCGGGGCAGAGGGAATCGCCGAGTACACCTCTACCCAGTACATCGGCATCGAAAACCCCTGGGATACGCTGCCAGCCGAGATTCCCACATCCCGTCAGACGCAGGCTGACTGATGCTGATATCCAAGCGCGACACCACACTTGATGCTGATCTCACGAGAGTAGATCCGGGAGACCGGGTTGAAGCGCGGGAGCTTCACAGCTCCACATCCTTCACCGGCGACGTCGAACTGGTCGTACCGCAGCAGGGTATTTTATGGATACGCCACGGAGCCCTAGGGGAACGGAAGCTCCTCGACGTCGGAACATACCAAGTTCGCAGCCTGTCCCGCACCACTGCCTAATACCGTTCAGCACGAATGGAGAAGGCGTGAGCGGATCGCCGCCCGCTCAGTTCGCTCGCTTCGATAGGAGATCCAACCCCGGCACATTTGCTACCCCACGGAATGTTTCAAGGAGGCTCGGCATGACTAGTTGGCGGATCAGGGACTTCCACTCGGCGGACCTAGACGGGATTCTGCACCTTTGGGAGACCCTCAAGGCGAGCAATGTCGAGCCTGTCTATGCCCTCTCCGAGGTGCTTGCGTCCTGCGAAAAGGACCACGCCGTGGTGGCCGTGCAGGGCGAGCAGGTGGTGGGTGCCGCCGTCGGGCGGGCCGCACATGACCAAGGCTGGATTGTTTTCCTGGCCACTCTTCCCGAGTTTCGTGGCCGTGGTATCGGCACCTCGCTGCTGGGTGCGGTCGAGAACCGCATGGCCCCCCATGGGCTGAACAAACTCTCGGCGCTGATGCCGGAATCGGAAACCAGGGTGGAAGCGTTCTTGGGCCGAGGCTTCGCGCTAAAGAAGAACCTGCGTTACTTCGAGCGCACTATCCCCGTGCAACGCCAGGAGCTCGGAGCGCTCGGTCAGCTCGGTGGGCGTGTCCTGGCCCGCGACCTCTGGAAGAACGTCGCCGGGATGCGCAAGGAGAAGGAACTGCTGGAACGCCGGCTGGTACTTCCCCTTGCCGAGGCAGATCTGGCGGATGAATTCGGCGTGGTGCCGCCGCGCGCAGTGGTCCTCTTCGGCCCACCGGGCACCGGCAAGACCACTTTCGCCAAAGCGATCGCCTCCCGACTGGAGTGGCCCTTCGTGGAGGTGTTCCCCTCCCGCTTGGCGGCCGACCCACAGGGACTGGCCGGCGCGTTACGCGAGACTTTCCTGGAGATTGCTGAACTGGAGCACGCTGTGGTGTTCATCGACGAAGTGGAGGAAATTGCCTCACACCGGTCCGGCGAGCCGCCCTCACCTCTGCAGGGTGTCACGAACGAACTCCTCAAGATCATCCCAGCCTTCCGCGAGCAACCCGGGAGGCTGCTGGTGTGCGCCACCAACTTCATCCGCTCTCTGGATACGGCGTTTTTACGACACGGTCGGTTCGACTACGTCATCCCCATCGGCCTGCCGGACCGACAAGCCCGCAAAGCCATGTGGCACCGGTTTATCCCCGCACCTGTAGTGGACGCCGTGGACGTGACGCTGCTCGTCGAACGCACGCACGGCTTTTCCCCGCAGACATCGAGTACGCCGCCCGTAATGCCTCACAGCGCGCCCTTGAAAAAGCCGTGTATGACGACGGCGGACCCGCTTCCGGACACGCACAATCTATCCACGTGGCAGTCCGGAAGGGACCGGCCACGCAGGATTACTTGGAAGCTATCGGGGAGACTCGTACCACCGTCAGCGACGAGGTACACCAAGACTTCCTCGAGGACATTGAAACCCTTGGTCGCATATAGAGGGTCCTGTGGGGACGGCACAACCTCCCCCACTAAGGCTAAGGAATTGGCGGTCAGACGGGTTGGACGAGGTGAATGCGGTCGACTATGAGATCTCCGGTGGAGTACTCGCTTACCTATGGACATCCGGATGAAGACCCCGATAACGCGTCTGTCGCCGGTATCAACGGCACTCGCAATGGTGCCGTTTCTGGCCTGACGACGATCACCCTGCCATTGGTCACACTCGGCGGCCTGGCAGCTCGCTACATCGCCTACGCCACCGCTAATCCCGCAAGCTCCACGGTTCGAACTCCTTGTGGGCTCAACCACCGCTCGCGCTAACTCCGGCTTCCATTTGGAAGGTAGCTATGAGGATCCCTTCCCCGTTGGAGGGTCTTCACCCACGCACTGTCGGACGGAAGCTCGGAGAGCTGGAAGACGGACAAGATGTCCCGCCGCTGCGTCTATTCGGACAGGGAGCATCCGTTCCTCGACGTGGAGGAGCTGCGAACCTTCGCGTCGTACAGGCCAATCGTTTGCACAAAGACTTGAGGAACTGTGTGCCGTCGGATTCGCCGCCGTAGACCGGGATCGCAACCGTGGGACCAGAGGGTGTCCCATTCTGTGCGCTCGAGCATCGCCACGCCATGCCCATGGGTTGGAAGTACGCGATGACGACAATGTCCATCGACCCGAAGAACGAATAGCACTCTGGCAGTCGCCTGAATGCCTGGTGCACCCGGCCCACACAGTGATCTGTATTTCTGTGTGTACGTGTCCGGTACTTGCGACCGCTCCGGCCACCGCCTCCACCGGCGACATAAGGTCGATTATCGGCGACTGTTCCAGCTCCATTGAGGGCCTGCTTGAGGCTCGCTGCACGGAAGGCACCCGACGTTGGCTGAGCACCTGCAGCTACTGAAATGTGGTGTGTCGACTTGCCATTTTCTCGAAGGAGGAACCATCCGCCGTGGTGAGTTCCAGTGTCAGGGAGTCGAGAAGTAGAAGGCAGGACTGTTCGAACAGGCTGCCAGCAAATTGATGTGTCTCGAATGTAGGGAGGACTACAGCTACATCCGACGTTTGCGCCAGCGGGCTACCCGTCGTTGATGTCAAGAGCCCGACCAATGCACTTCGCTTTCGCGCTTCCTCGGCGAATGCCACGCTGGCAGGAGTGGAACCGGAGCTTGAGAGAACCAGCAGGCCGTCGTCGGCTTGTATGGAGGGCGCAGTCACGTCTCCGATGACGTGGGTTGTGAAACCGAGATGCATGAAGCGCATAGCGGCCATGCGGGCCACTAGACCGGACCGCCCTTGCCCGGTGAAGTACCAGGTGCGTCGCTGGTCATTGAAGAGTTCCATTAGCTCGACAAATGAGTCAGCATCGATGTGGCTCATCACATGATCCAGTTCGGCCTGCACAGTAGGCCAGGTCGGCACAGTTGGTTGTGGTTCCGCGGATGTCATCCGTGCGTTTCTACTCTCTGCTGGTGATCTGAGGGTTGGCGTACTCCATGCGGTTGAACGAGGGCCCGTCCTGCTACGGCGTAGGTGATTCCTCCATCACCGAGGGTCCTGAGGTTTTGCTCGTTGACGCCGCCGTCCACTCCCCATGGCAGCGCTGCGCTCGACCGGTCAGTGAGTACGTCGAGTCTGTCGAGGTCGGCTGCATGTCCGGGTACGCCGGGTGGGGTGAGCATCAGCAGCAGTCCGTCGGGATCGCAGGCACGTGTCCGCGCGAGATCCACAGGCGAGGGTTCGTTCACGGCGATCCAGACTTTTCGTGCTTTCAGTCGTGCCACCTGTACGGCGGATTCGATGTTGCTCGCCTCTGAATACTGGATCGTTATTCGTCCCAGTCGGGAAGGTAGTTCCTCGATGGCCTCGACAAGGTCGTCGACCATGAGGTGAACATCGAGTTGAGGTCCCACGGCAAGGTATAAGTCCATGATTTCGTCGTGGCTAACTCCCGACTGGCCCAGGTAGCTTCCCGAGATGACATCCGCATGTATCCAATGACCGGCTTCCAGGAGGTGCGCAGCAAGGCTTGGTCGTTGATGACCCGGAACGGCAATCAGGCTCCCGGCCAGAGTGATCCCGGCTCGTTGTGCTTCCTCCACGAGTTCTGCGTTGATCAAGGCCTGTCCGCTCCGCGCCAGTCGGCTGCGACCGTGTACCGGTCGAAGAGCTTGCGGCTTGCCTCTGCATCACGGGGCGAAGCGGCGACATCAGGGACAGGCGCCCAGTTGTCCCGGACGTCTCGCACGTCAACACCCTGAAGACACGCGGCGGCTTGCATGGCTGCGCCGACGGCCACTGCCTCGGTGCTCGACGAGGTATGGACCGCAGCATTGAAAGCGTCCGCTGTGTACTGGCGGTACGCCTCTGAACGAGACCCGCCACCGGTCATGATGAGCCGGCCATCATCGGGGGCCCCTACCCTGCGTAGATGGTCGGCTCCGCGCTTGAGCCCGAAAATAACACCCTCGACCGCTGCCCGCGCCAGTTCCTCACGCGTCGTGTCTGTGCGGATGCCGGCGAGTGAGCCCGTCGCGTTGGGTAGATCTGGTTTACGTTCACCGTCAAGGAAGGCTGCAAGCACGGGTGTGTGTACCGGTGATGCTGCCAGGGCAAGCCGGGACAGTTCCTGATGATCGACACCGAGAAGCCGAGCGAAGGTATCAGTCACTCGAGCGCCGTTCAATGTCGAGACAAGGGGCAGGTATCCCCCTGCGGCGTCGGCAACTCCGTCGACGATTCCGAGTCCGTCGTGGACAGCTTTGTCGCTGATGGTGAAGATGACACCGGATGTTCCGAAGGATAGAACGCGGTCGCCTCGACGGGCTCCCAGTCCCAGTGCGCTGGCATGCTGGTCCCCCGCGCCAGGACCAATAACGGTTTCTGGGCGGACGCCGAGGGCATCAGCTGCGGCGGCGGTGACTGTTCCCGCCGATTGAGATGGTTCCAGTACCTGAGGAAGCATCCGATCCCACGAGGTGTACTCATCGACCAGGGCCAGAATGTCGTGGTCGTACCGGTCGTGAGATGCGCTGTAGTAACCGGTACCACTTGCTTCAGATCGGTCGGTCACATACCGCCCAGTTAGTTGGTAGGTAAGCCAGTCATGCGGCAAAAGGACCTGTCCGAGCTGTGCGAAGTTTTCCGGCTCGGCAGTACGGAACCACAGCAGCTTGGAGATGGTGAAAGCGGCCGTGGGTACGGATCCGGTGCGGTCGGCCCATTCCTGCGCCGGTAAAGCTTTCCTCAACTCGTGCATCTCGGACGCCGTGGTCGTGTCGTTCCAGAGCTTTGCTGGGCGGATGACAACGCCGTGCCGGTCCACGGGGACGAGCCCATGACACTGGGCCGCCACAGAAATCGCTCCGACGTCGGAGGATTGCATGTCACTGGTCTTCAGTGCTCGATACCAGGCCTCTTGCAATGCTTCCCACCATGACGAGGGGTTCTGTTCGCTGAGCGGAGGTGATGTCTGTGGATGCGGTGCCGCGGCCTGCCCTACGACTCGCCCGGTGTCGGCGTCACACAGAACGACCTTCGTCGATTGGGTCGAGGAATCAATTCCTGCAACTAGCTGCACGAGCCCGTCCTTCCACTAGATCACTGCCCACAAGCACTTCCGATGGACATCTGCCCTTCGGTCGACATCTGCCAGGATCACCGCACGGGCGAGGTTCACGGTGTCTCGCATCCTGGTACCTCTCCTGGTTAGGGGAAATATCTTGAAGATTTCTACTTCAGCCCAGTATCCGAGTCCGTATCTCATTTGTAAACAAAGGCGCTCAAACGAGCGCTATGCTCGGGGAGGCGTCCAGCAGGGCGTCTGCAGGAAAACGTCGGTAAGGAGTATCAGCATGCCAATCAGTTCAGGCGAGGGAATCCTGGCTGCGACAGTCGCCCAGCGCTTCTACATCGATGGGGAGTCAAAGGTGAAGATCGCTGATGATCTTGGGATCTCGCGGTTCCGTGTTGCCCGACTTCTCGAGATCGCCGTTGCAGAGAAGATCATCAGGTTTTCCATCTCAGCCCCCCTGTCCCTGGATCTCGAACTGTCGGAGATGGTGAGAAAACGCTTCGGCTACCGTCAGGTCATCGTCGTCGACGCGTCCGAGGACGAAAGTGATCCCAGTAGGTTGCGGCGGCGAGTAGGTGCTGCGGCTGCGAAGCTCATCAGTGATCTGGTCACCAACCAAGATGTTCTGGGTATCGGTTGGGGTCGGACGATGAGTGCCATGGCGACCGAGCTAACTCATCTCGCCCCATGTCCTGTCGTTCAACTCGGTGGGATGGCCGGTTCCGTCACGGAGAACTCGCTCGAGCTGGTCCGGCGAGTGAGTGAGGTGGGAGGTGGACGGGCCTACCCGATGTTCGTCCCCCTGGTTGTTCCTGACGCTGCGACGGCGGCCGGGCTGAGAAGCCAGCCCGGTGTGGAATCGGCTCGACGACTGTTCGAGAAGATCACGATCGCCGCGGTGGCCGTCGGAAGCTGGGACCCGCCGGAATCTCAGATGCGCGATGCCCTGAGCCCCGAGGTACGTCAAGCACTTACCAAACGCGGCGTCGCCGCGGAGATTCTCGCCACCCTGATTCGAAAAGACGGCGCGATCGTGACCGATCTGGATGACCGCACGACCGCCCTCGACTACGACGGCCTGAAAAGGGTGCCTGAACTGATCCTCGTGGCTGCCGGCAGCAACAAGGCTGCCGCTATCCGTTCCTCCATCCGAGCCGGACTCGGAACAACACTTGTGACCGACCGGTCGCTCGCCCGTTCCCTCCTGCGTCAGACCTGAGTGGCGTGCGTGCCCTGCTGTTCTTACAGCTGCATTCGACACCGCTCAGTTGAGATAGTTGCTCAAATGAGCGTTGCCCTTGTCAATTGAGCATTACTGGCTGGATACTTCAGGTGTGGTCCTGAGCACAGAAGATGGAGGTTCAACGATGAGCAGACCAGCGAATCAATCGGTCCTTGAAGCCGCCAAGTCATTCGTGGAGGCCGAGAGCCGCGCCGTTCTCGACATCGTCGATCAACTTGATGAGTCCTTCTCTGCGGTGGCCAACCTGCTCATGAATACGGAGGGCAAAGTCGTTCTCACAGGAGCCGGTACCAGTGGCTTCAGCGCCCGACGGGCTGCCCATCTGCTGTCGGTATCAGGAACGCCGGCGTTCTACCTGCATCCCACTGATGCGTTGCACGGTTCGCTGGGCGCATTCCAGAAGCACGATGTTCTGATCGCCTTATCCAAGGGCGGCCGTAGTACAGAGGTCAATGACCTCGTCGAAAGAGCGCAGGGCGAAGGAATCGTGGTCGTCGCGCTCACATGCTCCGCTGCTTCCCCGCTGGCGCAGCGGGCGAATTTTCCCGTCGTGCTTCGGCATTACGAAGCCGCTGATCCAGGTGGGTTGATCGCCATGGGCAGCACGCTTGCGCACGGCGCGTGGCTGGACGCTTTAGCTCTCGTCCTGATGAGAGCAAGGCAGTACAGCTGGGCGCGCGTGCACTACACCCATCCCGGCGGTGCTGTCGGAAGCCGTTCCACGCTGCCGGAGCCGCTGGAGCCGCTGTATATCTCAAGCCCCGCCTATCCAGAGCAATAACCGTCCCAACACGCTGTCAGCGGGTATGGCCCTGCGGCAGCACGGTCCGGGTTCGTCGTCCCTCGACCTCACCCGGACACGCCCATCTGGTTCAGGTGGACACCCAACATCAGCAGAGAGGTCCCTCATGAAAAAGCGACGCATACCCGAAGAAGCGGGTATCTTCGCCGTTCTCATTGCAGTCGTGGTGGTACTCAGCATCCTGTCACCCACGTTCCGCACCCTGGACAACGGTTTAGTGCTCCTGGTCAATGGAACAGTCATCGCGTTCCTCGCCCTCGGCCAGACATTCGTCCTGCTCACAGGTGGGATCGACCTGTCTACGGGAGCGAACGTAGCGATGACCGGGGTGGTCGCCGCGCTCTTCATGCAGGCCGGGCTGCCCTGGCCGATCGCGGCTCTACTGGCGGTCCTGGCAGGAACCGCTCTCGGCGTGACGAACGGGCTGTTGATCCACTACCTCCGGATCCCGCCCTTCATCGCGACCTTCTCGACCCAAGGTGTCGCGCTGGCCATCCCGCTCATCATCACAGGAGCGAACTCGGTTGCAGTACGTGATGCTGGATTCTCCTGGATCGGGCAGGGCCGCATCGCCGGCATACCCGTTCCCGTTCTCCTGCTCGTCATCGCAGCCGTTACCGCCGCGCTGTTCCTCAAGATGACCCGTCCCGGCGTGCACGTCTACGCCTTCGGTGGCAACAAAGCAGCAGCACGCCTCGCCGGTGTAAGCCTGTCCCGCACGACGATCCTCGTCTACGCAATCAGCGGATGCTGCGCAGGTATAGGCGGTCTCATCGCGACGTCCCGACTGATGGTCGGGTTCCCCTCCACGGGTACGGGCAATGAACTGTTCTACTCCATCGCCGCAGCGGTCGTCGGCGGTATCTCCCTCTTCGGCGGCATCGGCAGCGTCTTCGGAGCAATGATCGGCGCCGTACTCATCGCCGTCGTCTCCAACGGCATGAATGTCCTCAACGTCCAGAGCTACTGGCAGTCCCTCGTCATCGGCCTCATCATCCTCGCCGGCGTCTCCTTCGACACTCTGCGTCGCCACCGCAGCGGCAAACCAGTACTGCGGAGGCCAGGGTCAGGGTCCACAGCAGGACAGATACCCATACCCTCGACCGGGTCCACCCGGCCCGGTCCGACCGTCACATCACCCTCACTCGAACAGCGCTCCTAGCGCACTGGAAGGAATATCAATGAAGATCACATCCCCCCTGAAGATCACAGCAACAACCGGATTCCTGGTGCTGGCTCTCGCGGCTTGCTCCAACCCGGCCCTCGACGCACCGGAGGCAGGAAGTGACACCGGCGAACTGCCCGCATCGTGCAGCGAAGAAAATCCCGTCATCGGCGTCGCGCTGCCCAACACGATCAACCCCTACTACGTCGCGATGCAGGACAGCTTCAAGACCCACAGCGAAGAACTGGGTTTCGAAGCGAAGATCGCCATCGCCAACGACAGCGACTCGACGCAGCTCTCACAGATCGATTCCTTCATCCAGCAGGGTGTCTGCGCTGTCGCCCTCAATGCCGTCAACTCAGGACCGGGCGCGGCAAGCGTCAAAGCTCTGAATGCAGCCGGCATCCCCGTCTTCACCGTCAACGTCATCATCTCCCCCGACGACCTGAAGACCCAGAACGCGTCCTTCGTGCAGTATGTCGGAGCGGACCAGGTCGCAGGTGGCACCCAGATGGGCGAGCTGGCCCTGAAGGATCTCGGAGCGGACGCGGAGATCGTCGCTGGAATCATCGGCAACCCCGATCAGATTCCGACCAACCAACGCGACCAGGGGTTCACGGACGCACTGTCGCAGAACCCCAACGCGACAGTAGTCCAGACCGTCAACGGGAAAATCGACCCCAGTGTCAGCCTGCAGGTCACAGGTGACCTCCTGCAGGGCAACCCCGACATCAACGTCCTCTTCGCGGATGCCGGCCCGCACGCGGTGGGTGCCCTTCAGGCGGTAGCGCAGCAGGGCAAAGCCGACAAGGTAAAGGTCTACGCGTTCTGTGCGGCCGATCAGCCTCTCACCAGCACCTACGCGGGTTGCGCAGCTCAAGAGCCTGCCCGGTACGCACAGATCGTCCTCGACAACATGCAGAAGCACCTCGACGGGGAGGACGTTCCGAAGGAAGTTCTCGAGCCCCTGAAGGTCTTCGTAGAGGGCCAGACCCCCGCTCCCGGCGAAGTCGGATAGCCCACCCGATGGCACACATGGCACAGATGGGAGAAGCGTCATGACCTCAGGCCTTGTCGTATCCAGCATTTCGAAGTCTTATGGACCCACCAATGCACTCACCGACGTCAGTCTCACGATCAGGCCCGGAAGCGTCGTAGCTCTGATCGGCCATAACGGTGCAGGCAAGTCGACGTTGCTTCGTTCCCTGTCCGGCGCTGAGGTGCCGGATACCGGCTCCATCGAGGTGGACGGACTCTCGGATCAGTTCCAGTCCCCCAGCGACGCAACAGCGGCCGGAATTGCCTGCGTCTACCAGGAACTGAGCCTCGTTGATGAACTCACGGTCGCCGAGAACCTCTTCCTGGGCACCGAGCAACGAACCGGTCCGTTCCTGAACCGCAAGGAGATGAACCGCCGGGCCGACGATCTCTGCCAGGAGTACGGCATCCCGGCACGGGGAACCGACCTCGTCGGGAAGCTCCCGGTAGCACAACGTCAGTTGTTGGAGGTGGTCCGCGCGATCAACAGGAACGCGAAATATCTCCTCCTCGATGAGCCGACAACGGCGCTCGAGCAGGAACAAGTCGAGAACCTTCTGGGCATCATCCGACGTCTGACCGCTGAGCGCGGCCTCGGTGTCCTGCTGGTCGACCACAAGCTCGACGAGGTGTTCGCCATTGCCGACCATATTGTGGGTCTGGCCAATGGGCGCATTGTTCTCGATAGTCCCATCGAGACGGTGGATCGTCTCGCTGTCATTGACGCCATCGTAGGTGACCACGCCACCGTCGATGACAGCCTGATGTCCAACGCCGAACTTTCCATCGCGGACCTCGAAGTACTCGATGAGGCGAAACGATCAGACAGATTCGGTGAGGTTGTCCTGACGGCGGAGCGCCTGAGTGGGAACGGTCTGGCCGGTGTCTCACTGGACGTCCATGCGGGAGAGGTCCTTGGTATCTACGGACTGATCGGTGCGGGACGATCACGTTTCCTGCGAAGCGTCTTCGGAGCTCAGGCCATCGCTCAAGGACAACTCACCCTGCACGGGAAGGAATACAAGCCGAAGGAACCAGCGGATGCCATCTCCAAGGGAGTCGCGTTTCTCTCGGAGGAACGCAAATCGGACGGCTTCATCCCCCAGTTCTCCTCGGTCGACAACGCAGTACTGCCCGTCCTTGACCGCTTCACGACTTCCGGGGTGCTCAACTGGAAAGGCCTGCGAAAATCAGCTCGGGAGTCGCTATCGCAGGTGACCATACGAGGAGACATCAACAACCCCATCACCTCACTCTCCGGAGGTAACCAGCAGAAGGCACTGTTCGCCCGCGCAACGATCCAGCAGCCCCGGCTCCTCCTGCTCGATGAACCCACCAAGGGTGTCGACATAGGGGCGAAGAGGGAAATCCACCGGATTATCAAGGACCTCGCCAGGGAAAAGAACGTGGCCGTGATCGTTGTCTCCTCGGAGGAAGAGGAGCTGACGATGCTCGCCGACTCGATCGTGGTCTTCCGCCATGGAGCATGCGACGGAGTCACCTACCCCCGGACCGGGATCACCGCAGCACAGCTGCGCGAACTGGCCTGGGCCGACGCGTCAGAAGCCGTCTGACACCAACGCACTACTGAGAAGCACTATCGCTCAGGGGCTGCTACCACGATCTGGTAGCAGCCCCTGTTCTGTGTACACGACGCCCTTCGTAGACGCCCCGCCCATCGCCGAGGAGCCTATGCTTTTTCCCAGTCGCCTCGGTACAGCTCGTTAAGTCACGCGCCCCATGCGCGTTACTGCTTCCGTGACAATCTCCGGGTGGGTGGCAAAGTTTAGGCGGACGTGTTGATGCCCGCTGCTACCGAAGACGTGTCCGGAGCTGAGCGCTACTCTCGCTTGGTCGAGGAACAGCTTCGCTGGCCCTGCCAGATCGGTGACCACGGCAAGGTCTTTGGAGGAACAGCTCGGCTGGGTCTGAAGGTAGCTGCAATCCAACCACGCCAGGTATGTTCCTTCAGGTTGGACGTACCCGGCTTGAGGGAGGTGTTCCGCGACGAGCTGGCCGAAGAGGGTCCGGTTGGCGTCCAAACCCTGCAGCAGCGCGTCGAGCCACGGTCGGCCGTATTCCAGTGCCGCTGTATGAGCGATGAGTCCCAGATGGCTTGGGCCGTGGCTGACTTCCTCCGGCAAGCGGGCGAGATCCTCCGCCGCTGTGGAACCGGCCACAGCGAGAGCCGCTTTCAGGCCTGCGAGATTCCAGGCCTTCGACGCTGACATCACAGCGAATCCGTCGTCAGCACCCGGCACACTCAAGTATGGGACGAATGTGGCTCCGGGAAGGACGAGGGGCCCGTGGATCTCGTCGGACACGACGCGCACCCCGTACTTTGTCGCTAGCTGTGCGACTGTAGTGAGCTCGGCAAGTGTATGGACTGTACCTGTCGGATTGTGCGGATTACACAACAGATAAGCGGCTTTTCTCCCTTGTCCGGTCACACGGACGAAAGTGGCTTCGAGGTTCTCGAAATCGATCCGATTATCCGGACCGAGAGATGATTCAACGATCTGCCGACCATCGTGGGTGATGAAGGCGTAGAAGGGTGCGTAGACAGGTGGGTTGATGATCACCGCATCCCCGGGGGAGGTGACCAGTCGTAGCACTTCGACGATGCCCATCATGACGTCGGGCACGATGGCGGTCCTATCGATCTGCAGGTCCGCCCAGCCCCACCTCGCGGCCGCGAAGGATGAGAAAGCCTCGGCGTAGGAGGTGCCGTACGGGTAGCCCGTGTCGCCGGCGTCGATTGTCCGATGAAGTGTGTCAGCTATTTCGGGGGCGAGCCGTACATCCATTTCAGCGACCCACAAGGGTAGGACGTCTTTTGGGTGCGCCCGCCACTTCATACTCGTGCGCTGACGCAGCTCGACCAGGCTGAGCTCCTCCAGGGGGTTGAATGCCCTCACGTCAGTCGTCACTGATAACTCCTCGGATCGCATGTGTTTCTCCTTCGAATGCTTAGTTGAAAGGCGAGTCGAACATCCAGGGCAGTGGCGGGCATACCGTCAGCTGGCGTGTGTAGTTGGCGCGAGCGTGTTGCCTTCGGTCCGCACGTCATAACCCTCGTCACGGAGTGCTTGCAGAGACTGATCAAGGGAATAATCTCGAACCAGGAGAAGGTCGCTGTCGAAGGTTGAGAGAACGAAGACGCCGAGGTCCTGGGCGGCGATCGTGGACGTCAGGCCGGCGACGATACCGGTGAGGTCAAAGGGGATCGGCCCGTCGACGTACAGACACCGCCACCCCCGGTCCTCCTCATCGGCGGCAGGGTGTGAGTCTTCTGCGGCCACGACGGATAGTTCCTGCGGTGTGCGGGTGATCGACCACAGACCCGAGAGTGTACCGACCTCGGCCAGAGGAGTGTCTGGATGAAAGCGGTAGATGCTGAGGCGCTCGGGAAGGAGGGTAAGGGTGGTACCCGCACTCGGGCCGTGATCGGATTCAGTCATAAGTGGTCACTTTCAGTGCGGTCGTCGAAGCAGTAGTAGGCGACGTCCTTGTCGCTTCATTTCGTCGGACTGCTTGTCGATCAGCGGTCGGACTTAGAGGAACCTGCGCAGAACCGTAGTGCTGGTGCCTGGTTGCATCGTCACGCATATTCGGATTCGTTCTGCGGCTGACTCAGCATTGCCTGTACGACTTCGGTCGCCAGCCGAGCAGCTGCGACCAGTTCGTTCTTGGGAGCACCCGCGGCTGCCTCGACGCTCAGGCCATACAGCGTGGTCATGATGAAGCGTGTAAGAGCTTCACAACCCGTCGTGGATGAAAGCTCTCCCTCAGTCACTGCCCGGATGATGCGTTCCAGGACCATAAGCCTCATGCTCTCCCGTGCCTGCGAGAGCATCTCTACGATCTCGGCGTGCGGTTCTGCCAGCGACAGGCCGGACTGGACTGTCATGCATCCAGCCGGCAACTCCGGATCGGTGAAGACGTCAATACGCCCCAGGAGCAATGTTGTGACGGCGTCGTACACACCCGGCGCGGCGATAGCGGCTTCCATCTGCACGGTCCTCTGACACATGTAGCGGCCCAACGCCTTCTCGAACAGGTCGCGCTTACTCCCGAACGCGGCGTACAGGCTGGGCGGATTGATTCCCATGGCTGCAGTGAGATCAGCGATCGACGTCCCTTCGTAACCCTGACGCCAGAAAAGCTCCATTGCCCTCTGCAGGGCAGCCTGATCATCGAACCCACGCTTACGTCCTGCAGGCATCGTCTACCTTCCATGAAGTGACGGATCAAAGAGTGCTCAATCACCCTCGCGATTTTCGTAGTGTTCGCTACAGTGTATTCTAACCATTGTGTAACAGTCACTACAGATACGGTTGGGGTGAACATCATCAAGGTCGTACCGCGACTGTTCTAGGTTGGACCAATCAGGAACCTGATCTGGCTGACCGATCGAAGTCGACACGAGAGCCTCTTCTCGTCCCAGACCACGCCGGTTTCACCATTGGTGAAGTCGGCGCCATCGATGGTGGCAGTTCGCGACTCTGACACCCCGAACGCTCTCGTGCGTTCATCGAGCAAATTCCTATGCGAAAGGACATACTCCAATGTCAGTACGGCCCGCTACAACAGCAACTTTCCAGGCCGAGGTCCTTCAGAGCGACCTCCCAGTCCTGGTCGACTTCTGGGCCCCCTGGTGCCCGCCCTGCCGTGCCGTCGGGCCGGTCCTTGACCAGATCGCCGAGGAACGGGTGGGAAAACTTGAGATCATCAAGGTCAACATTGACGAGAACCCCGAACTCGCTCGGCAGTACGCCGTTTCGTCCATCCCCGCGTTCCGGATCTTTAACAACGGTGACGTCGTCGGCTCCTTCGTCGGCGCTATGCCCAAGAGCGCCTTCGAAGATCGACTCTCAGCCCACATCGCACGCTAGCTCACCGCTGTAGGGCACCAAGATTCGAAATAACGCCACAACTCAGCGGTCAGAGAACCTAGGGAACTACCGAGAAAAGGACAACTCATGACCTACCACGAACACACAGATCACAAATATCTGCGCAACCTCCGCACAGGAGCACCAGAAGCCGTAAAGGCCTTCCTGAACTTCGACGAAGAAGCACTACGCGGGTCATCGAAAGTCATCCCGCGCAAAACGACCGAACTCATCGCTGTCGCGGTTGCCCTGACCACCCAGTGCGCCTACTGCATAGAAGCCCACGTGAAAGCCGCCAAAGATGAGGGCGCCACAGCAGAAGAACTATCGGAAACGGTAATGATCACCACCGCGCTCCGAGCAGGCGGCGGCTTCGCCCACGGCTTCATGGCCATGAAATTCTTCGAAGGATCTAGCCCCGCCAATCAGTCGAATCACGCGCACTAAAACATGGCGTAAAGAGTAAAGGCAGAAATGATGGCCGAAGGTGAATGCCTGATGCCCTTGGCAACGTCATGATACTGGCCGTGCTTTGTCCGCGCTATATCTGTGTTGATACGGTCTGGTCGCAGCCACTCACTGCGACCAGACCGCCCATATGCCCATCACTCGAAGTATCGCGCTTTGAATGATGAGCTGGTCATTGGCTCGAGCTATTGCGGGCGTTGCTATGCGCTGGGTCGCAGTGAGAAGCCCGACAGCCGTGCCTCGGGTCTGCCGAGCTGGTAATACGGCACTGCAGACGTTGTTGGTTCAGGGCTGACAGTTACTTAACCTCGTCGGTGATGTGCTTCGAAGAAGTCCCACATTGCCTGAGACGCGTCGATGTCCTGGGTCGAGTAGCCCAACCCAACGGCTTCGAAAGGTACCCGACTGCCCGGCCAACTGTGCCCGCCATTGACGACTTCGTAAGACACGACATCTGCATGCTTCGAGCACTTACTCCAGGTGTACTGGTTCACGTCAGGGCTGTACTGCTTGGCTACTGGACCGACGCGACAGTCGTTCAGCTCAGACCACTCCTGTGCAGCTACTTGCGTGCTGTAACCCCAACGAGGGTCAGTATTGCCTTCGTATGGATTGGTGGCGTCTGCTGTCCCATGGAAGGACACCACCGCAACTGGATGGCTAGGCTCGCAGGTACGTATTGCAGGAGCTGCGAAATCGGGCGCAAGGCTCCGCCCTGCTCGGAGTCCCGCCACAGGCGCAATTGCTGCGAATACGTCGGCTGCCTCACATGCCAGCGCCGAAGCCATACGACCGCCCCCGGAATACCCAGTTGCATAAACCCGCCGCGGATCAACACATCCGGCGTCATCGATTTGCTCGACGACCGCGCGTAGAAAGGCAACATCATTGCGTGCGTCAGGTGCTGGGAAGTTACCCAAGGTTAGTGGCACCTCTGGGACGTTCCACCCCCACGTCGCCCCAATGGGTCCGCCTGTGGAAAAGGAAATGTCTCCCTCAGGGATTGCAACAATAAACTGCTCTGCATCGGCGACATTCACAAGTCCGGAAATTAATGCCTGAGAACCGGCATTGTTACCGGAGCCGTGGAGGTCAAGGACCAATGGAAGCCGCTTATGGCTCAATGCGGTAGGTACGTGTACCTGCACGTTGAAGACTTCATCTTCGAAGCTCACTGCAAACACCGATGAGCCACTAGGTAAGGCTCGAGCGCACGATTCGCGATTTACCATGCTCTCCGGCGACACAGGCGAAGGGGCGGCAGTTGCTGCCGGCATCGAAAGCAGTCCACTGGTCAATGCTACCAATGCGGCAGTGACGCCAACGAGGGCAATACGGGCTGCTGATCGAGGTGCAAAGTGGACCTTACAAGACCGTGCTTGAACTACAGGGGACTGGGCTGCACTGTTGAAAAGCTCTTCAGAAGTGTTCATGAAGACTCCATCGTCTAAAAAATAGTCGCTGACTAGCACGTGCTAGCTATCTGGGATGATATTAGCAAGAAGGGACGTTTAGGACAAGGCTGTCGATTCTCTGTGGAGCGGTTAGTCCCCGTTCACGACATGAATACCACCGGCTGAGTAGATCGGTCTGTCAGCGGCACGGTGGGCCATAGTGCCTTCGAAGTATGCGGCGGTGCCAGGGTGTATGGAACATCAGAATGGTTGGACATGTACGTTAGGCCGAACGGTCAGCTCCGGTCGATGGGTGAGAATTCCGCCCGTTTATTGGAAAGCAGATCCTCCCGCTGAAGGGTTAGGTAAAATAGGGATCCTCAGCCCTTTGAGCGTGGAGACTGCTTGCTCAACTACCGGTTTTTGTAGCTGGCTCGTGGGTTCCAACGTCGATGACCGTCGCGTAGGTCGCGGTGTACCCCGCTGCGGAGATCTGCACCCGTATCTCGCCTGTCGTGGTGGCGCGCACGATAGCTAGAGCGCGGCCGTCGAAAGTCTGCGTAGTCATCCCGTTGTAGAGCGTCGCTGTTTTCGGATTTGCGCTCCCCAGCGCCTGTAGAACGCCTGCACCAGATACGGAGACGTTGACGTCGGTGTCATTTTGGGCGAGCACCGTCCCGGCCTCGTCGACGATTTCAATGTCGAGGAAGACGAGGGAACCTGGGACGACGGTCTCGTGTGCCGGGTCTATGGTTGCCAGGATTGTTGGTGAGCTGACAGCTGAATTGAGGGAATGCCGGCCCTGCTCGGAATCACCGGTGTAGGCGACTGCTGTGAGTTCGCCTGGTTCGTAGGGAACGGTGAATGCCGTCCGGTAGCGCTGGTCCGGTCCGGAACACTTCCTGTCGATGACGCGGCCATTGAGTAGGAGTTCGACTTCGGCCGCATGGCTGTACACCTCGACGACGAGTTCGCTTCCCGTATCAACGTTCCAGGTCCAGCTTGAGACGCTATCGGTCCAGGCCCACGCGCTGGGGAACGGCCCTGTTGCAGTGTTACCGGGCCTTAGAACGGCTATGTAGGGTGTGATACGGCGCCCGAAAACAATCTCCCGGTAGTAGGAGGCGGGCCGGCGATGACCGGTGATGTCGATGTCGCCGCACCATGCGGCGATCCAGGGGTACGACGCTGAGAGACCGTCGTCGGACACAGGCGCAGAGCGACCGATGCCGACTTCTCCCAGGTAGTCCCAGCCGGTCCAGGTGAAGTCGCCCAGGACCTGAGGGAGCTTTTTGACCAGTGCCCAGTTACGGTCGATGTTCCACGGGTACGTTTCTGTCCCGATGATAAGGCGGTTGGGGAATTGCTTTGCGTCTTGTTCATAGCGGACATCGAGATAGTTGAGGCCTGCGATGTCGAGCAGTCCGAAGCTTTCCTCGGTCTTTTGCGTGACGAGATCAGAACTGCCGATTGCGTTGAAGTACTCATTGGCGGTCGTCATGATCGTGTTGATCCCCATGGCTTCTAGTGCACCTCCGGGGCCGTGTTCGGTCGAGAGCTGCTTCAGGTCGCTCATCACGGCGAGAAGGCCGTTCACGCCATTAGTGATGTAGCGGGTGGGATCCAGGCGACGCAGTTCTTCGGCAAGGTGTCGACCAGTGATGCCGCCAGCTGGAGAACCCGTCTCGGGTATCTCGTTACCGATGCAGTACATGATGACGCTGGGATGGTTGCGGTCCTTTTCGACCATGGACAACAGGTCTGCCTGCCACCAGGTCGGGAATGCCAGACCGTAGTCAAACCCGGACTTGGTGGATGTCCACATATCAAACGTTTCATCCATGACATACATGCCGATCCGATCGCAGGCTTCCAGAAGAGCCGTGCTGATGGGGTTATGGGCTGATCTGATGGCATTGAATCCTGCCTCCTTCAGGATGCGTACGCGCCGCTCGTCGGCGTCCGTGAAGGTTGCTGATCCGAGGATCCCGTTGTCGTGATGCAGACATGTGCCACGAAGTTCGACCGTCGTTCCGTTGATGCGTAGCCCGTGGATGGGATCGAGTTGCAGCGTGCGGATCCCGAAATGCTGATGAACTTCGTCGAGAACAGGTCCATCGTGCGTTCGAACGACCACCGTGGCGGTGTAGAGCTGTGGTGTCTCGGCGCTCCATGGTTTCGGGTTCTGTACGTACAGGCGTTGGCGGGAGGTTGCCGGTTGCCCTGGTGCTGCGGTTGTTGGTACGGAGCCGGAGGCGACAATCGTTCGGTCGTCGGCCATGATCGTGACGTCGATACGGGCCGTAGCGAGGCGGGAGGAGAGGGTAGCGACTGTTGCCGATACCTCGATTACGGCAAGGCCCGGCTCCATGTCGAGCGTTGTGATGGTGAGGCCATTTGGCACGATGTGGACTTGATCGCCTTGTAGGAGCCACACGTTCCGGTAGATTCCGGCGCCGGTGTACCACCGGGAGTCCTCGTGGGCGCGGGCTTCGACGAGTATCTCGTTGTCAGCATCAAATTTCAGGTACGGGGTCATGTCGATGGTGAATGCTGCATACCCTGAGGGGCGCTGACCGGCGAAGGCGCCATTGATGTAAACCATGGCATCGCGGTACACCCCTTCGAATTCCAGCAGGAGTCGCTGATTGCGTGCCTCGTCGGGCAGTGTGAGTGAGCGCCGGTACTGCACGGTGGCGCTGGGGAAGAACGCGTTTGCCGGCCGCCCCTCGACGGTGCGGTCCCGTCCGATGAGAGCGTCGTGCGGCAGGGTGACATCTTCATAAGCCGCAGCCGGCGAGGAGACTTCATCGAACGGGTTGATCTTCTCGCGCATCTGCCAGCCGCTGTTGAATGACGTTTTCTTCATCGCGTTCTCCTACCTTCGGGGTGAGTCACCGTTATGGTGGTCTTGGGATCAGTGCCAGCTTCGTGCAGGACCGTGGAAACCAGGTGGATGAGCCTTATGGACGGTAGGGGCGACGGTGGGTGAGGGCTTTGCCCACCCGCCCGGTAGGCAAGATCTTCTGTTCCGACGAGGTTTAGGGGTATGAGGGCTTTCGCATTTCGAGCGTGCAGGTCGTCTGTCCGGCGAGGATCCTTGCGTAGCTGTGTTTGGGTGGTCTGGGTGCGATGGAACCTGAGTTCAGGTGCTGCTGGCAGTGACGAGGGTCGCTCGACGTCCAGAACTTACTGTCGGCTGAGTGATAGCTTTGTGTTCCTCGACGAGGATCTTTACGAGGTTTGACACAGTGGCTTGTGACAGTCCTGTGCGTTCGGCAAGTTCGCGTTGTGTGGCCGGGCCGTTATCGTGCAGGTCACTGGCGAGCGTTTGTAGATTGCGTGCCCTGAGGGCTTGCTGCGACCCTGACCCGTGCCGGTGGTCATTTGTCTGTCGGGCATAAGTGGGGCGAGTAACGGTCATCATTGTCCCTAAGTAATGGCAGCAGGCACTGATACGCCGACCGCACCGACAGAGGACTCAGTGGGCGTTGGACGTGCGGCAGCTGTGGCAGGTGCCGTGATGGGTACAGTTCCGTTACGACGCCGGGGACCGTCGAGTTGGCGGAGGAATGCGTTGGATTCCGCTTGGCGTGGGTAATCCGCAGGTATTTTGACGCATTCAGGGCACCAATGTCCACCGGTGAGGATCAGGCGCGGGCTTCCCTGAAAGGTGTGACCCTCATGGCATGCCCACTGCAGGGGTGTGCTGGTGTCGCCGGTGATGAGGGTTTGGGCCACCAGTGTCCCGCCTCGGAAGTTTGCGGCCCCGCGAAGGTCTTCTACCGACCATGTGGCCGGTGGTTTTGTTTCGTCGTACCCGTGGTCCAGGTAGGTGGGGGTGCGGTCGGGGTGTGGAGGCCAGAAGGTGTCCCACCCGCCGATAGCTTCCCAGTCAGCGCGTGAGCCGAAGTACGCGTTGATACGGTCCTCATCATTACCCTTGATCCAAGCCATGGTCCCGCGGGGGTGCAGGGTGATCGGCTTCATGATGTGGTTTTTCACGAGCCACGCAGGAACCCGGCCGGCCAGCCGGGTTGTGATGGAGGCCGTCCGGATCTCGCGCTGAAGAGCTGTTGCGAAGGAGTCCTTACGGAAGGGGACAAGCTTTTCGAGGATGTCTGAGTCGGTGTACCACTGTCCGTGGAAGTTCTTGGTGGCGAACCAATTCCGTTCGAACCATTTGCGGGGGTCCCCGACACCGAGCTCACCCATGAGGGCAATCTGTAGCTCCCAGTTCGTCAGGCGCCAGTCCTCTCCCCCACCGATGTTGTAGATGCGGTTCCAGAACTCCTCGGGGACGTCGTCCTCGCAGATGTTCGCCAGGAGCCGGGCGGCATCGTCGACGGACACCCATTCCATGACCCCGTCCAGCGGGGTGTGAGTCATGATCGCGTCGCGGATGGACAGAAGACCGCCGTGAAAGATGCCGGTCTGACGTAGCCACGCCCACCGCGGGAGCCCCGAATCGACGAGTTCGCGTTCAGCGATGATTTTGCTCTGCCCGTACTCGTCGTACTGGGCTACTCGGATCGGATCGCCGATCCGTCCCCAGTGGTGCGGGGGGTTTCGGTCCCCCGTTTCGGCGATCGAGCCGATCATGACGATCGAAACGGTATCAGGCTGGGGTTGGGCTTTCACGGCCTGGATGATGTTGCGTGTCCCGCCGACATTGACTCGATGCGTGAGCTCGGGGTTGTCGTCAGCCAGGGGCGAGACGACGGCACCTGTGTGCAGGATGTAATCGGCGCCCTCTACGCATTGAGCGACGGTGCTGTAGTCAGTGAGGTCCCCGAAGACGACCGTGAGATTGTCCATGTCTTCGAATTCGCGGATCGCCTCAATGTCCTTCGGGGTTGGCAGCACCAGGGCGACGATGTCGAACCGGTCGCTTCGTTCCCTGAATTCGCGGAGAATGACTTTCCCCCAGTTGCCGGTCGCCCCGGTGAGAAACACCTTCTTACTTACAGGGGTACGCCCCCGGACCCGGTGTTCACCGGCCGAGCTGATCATGATGCTATTTCCAATTGATCGGACTTTGGGGCCCGGCTGAGCTCCATCAACTGCTCGAGCATTTCGGCCGGGAACGCTCCATTGGTGAAGGCCAGGAACTGTTTCATCGGCATGGATTCGACCATCTTCAGGCCCTCTGGGTTATCCGCTGCCTGCGCGGCCTGGTCCTCCGACATGCCAGCAGTGAGACCCTGCATGAGAGCCGGACCCACCACGTCGTGCGCGAACCAGTCACCGACCGTGGATTGCATCGTCAGCTCACGCACGACCGTGTCACCGGAGAGGGTGATCTGCTGTTCGGCGACGATCTTGGAGACGGTTTCCCCGATCTGGATCGTGTACTGGCCAGCGGGCACGACCCACCGGTCAAGTTCGATGTCCCAGTAGGCGAAAGCCCGTCGGTCCAGGGGCAGGTCCACGGTCGATGTTTCCTCAGGCGCCAGGTTGACCTTTGCGAATGCGCGTAGCTCCCGGGCCGGGCGACGGACGGGACCGGTCTCGGTGGCGACGTACAGTTGGATCACGTGCTTGCCGGCCGCGGAACCGGTGTTCGTCACGGTGACACGGGCGACCGCGGTGTCCTCACCCGTGACGTCGACCTGGACGGAATCCGTGCGGAAAGTCGTGTAGCTCAGCCCGTGACCGAAGGGGTACCGGACCGGCATCTGCGCGGTCTCGTAGTACCGGTATCCGACCAGGACGCCCTCGCCGTAACGCACGTGGCCCTGCTCACCGGGGAAGTTCATCCAGCTCGGGTTGTCCTCTACTTGCAGGGGAATGGTTTCAGCCAGGTGCCCGGACGGGTTGACGGCACCGAAGAGAACGTCGGCGATTGCGGCTCCGCCGGCCTGCCCGAGGAGCCATCCCTCCAAAATACCGTCGACGTCGTCGTGCCAACCCTCGAGGGTGACTGCGCCTCCGTTCGACAGGACGACGACGGTACGGGTACCTGTCGCGGCGATGTCGTGGATGAGCTTCTTCTGGTCCTGCGACAGCTCCATCGTCTCCCGGTCGAACCCTTCGGATTCCTCCGAGTCCTTCAGACCGGCGAAGACGACAGCGACGTCAGCCGCACCGGCAGCTTCGACGGCGTCGATGTGCAGCAGTTCCGGTTCGTCCACCGACGTGACCAGAGTGAATCCGGGTGAGTAGCTGACGCTTGCGCCACTACTGGCCGCCGTATCGCTGATGGCTTGCAGGGCGGAGTCCAGGCGGGTCGGATTGATGTGCGAGCTGCCGCCACCTTGGTAACGGGGCGTATCGGCGAAGGCTCCTACCACGGCTACGCTCTGCCCCTTTTTCAGCGGCAGGATGTCGTTGTCGTTCTTGAGGAGCACGATGCTGTCAGCTGCGAGTCGTCGGGCTAGATCGTGGTGCTCATCAACGTCGAATGCTTTTCCCTCATCGTGAGGCAGCTTCGTCAGTTCAAGGATCCGCGCCGCCGCGGCGTCGACGAGTGCTTCATCGAGGGAGCCGTCGGCAACCGCTGTGACAATCTGGTCGTCGGTGGCACCGCCACCCGGCATCTCCAGGTCCATACCGGCTGCGACTCCGGCGACCCTGTCGCTGACCGCACCCCAATCGGATACGACCGCACCCTGGAAACCCCACTGCCGGCGCAGTACTTCGGTGAGAAGCCACTTGTTCTGGGAGGCGTAGATGCCGTTGACCTTGTTGTAGGAGCACATGACGGTCGCCGGGGAAGCCTCGGTGACGACACGCTCGAATGCGGGCAGGTAAATCTCGCGCAGGGTGCGTTCGTCGACGTCGGCACTGATGCGCATCCGTTCGTGTTCCTGGTTGTTGGCAGCGAAGTGCTTCACCGAAGCCCCTGGGCCTTCGTTCTGCAACCCGTTGACGTGCGCGGCCCCCAGGACGCCCGAAATGAGGGGATCTTCGGAGTAGTACTCGAAGTTCCTTCCACACAGGGGCGAGCGTTTGATGTTCACTCCCGGCCCCAGCACAACGGAAACAGCGAAGGACCGAGCCTCACGGCCGATGGCGGCACCGACTTGACGAGCGATGTCAGGGTCCCAGCTCGAACCCACCGCAACCGCCGGCGGGAAGCATGTGGAGGGAAGACTGTCATTGATGCCCAGATGGTCCGCGTCTCCGGCCTGACGGCGAATCCCGTGCGGCCCGTCGGTCAGGACGATCGCCGGGATGCCGTGCTCGGGCACATCCTGGCTGCTCCAGAAATCCCGGCCCGAGAGCAGGGACGCCTTCTGTTCTAGGGTCAAATCTGAGACGGCAGCCGCGGTAGCAGAAGTGTCAGTGCCGATCTGGTTGTCGGCGGTGTTCTCGGTCATCAGTGACTTCCTTCTAGTGCCCCGGAGGTGAGGGCGTCCGCCAGGGTGGCGCGCAAAGTGGTGGGGATATTCGGGACATGGAGTTCGAGCGTGCCCACCAAGTCATTGACTGTGATGTTTGCTCCGTCCGCTGACTGTCCGTCGAGCGGAATCCCCGGAACGACCGCGGCCAAAGCGGTGGTGAGGGCCCGCCACGCTTCGGGATCAGCTGCGATGGTGCTAAGGCTTGAGTCCAGGTTGTACACGGGCCGCTGACCGAAGCCTGCGGGCAGGTCATAGGTCCAGGTGTGCTGGCCGGCGGGAACCTCCAGCGCTGGTTCCTCACTCAAGGGCAACTCAACCTGGGCCGTCACCCCGGCAGGGAGGTCGATGATGAGGTTGATAGCGCCGTCACTGATCCGCCAGTCCACGCTGATGGGTCCGTGATCGGTATCCAGCGACGTGGAGGCATGGGTGAGACCTCCGCCGGGCTTCGGGGCGATGAGTACCTTCTGGTACCCGGCCTCAAGGGCGGACAACCCGCCGACGACCCGGTGCATCCAGTCCGCGACGGCACCGAGGGCATAGTGATTCAGCGACGTCATGCCGGAGGGGTTGATCGTGCCGTCCGGGCGCACTGAGTCCCAGCGCTCCCAGATCGTCGTCGCCCCCATCGTCACGGGATACAGGAACGACGGGCATTCGGTCTGCATGAGCAGCCGGTAGGCGGTATCGAGCTGACCGGTGCTGGTGAGCGCGTCGGTGACCAGCGGGGTGCCGGCGAACCCGGTGGAGATTTTGTAGCCGGCGGCTGTAGTAAGAGCAGCCAGCCGTTCCCCTGCCCGCTGCTTCTGGTCGCCGTCGAGGATCCCGAAGGAGATCGCCAAGGCGTAGGCGGTCGCTGACTCATTGACGATCCGGCCGGCGCCGCTGACGTATTCGTGCTGGAAGGCAGCACGGACCCTCGCGTTGAGGTCACGGAAGCGGGCTGCGTCCTCGGCGTGTCCGAGCAGGTCAGCTGTGTCAGCCATTTCACGGGTGGTTTTGCAGAAGTATGCGGAGGCGACCAGGTGGCTGTCGGTCTTGCCGCCGGACGGGTTGTCCATCGGTGCGTCCGGGTCCAGCCAGTCACCGAACTGGTAGCCGCTTCCCCACAGCCCGGTTTCATCCAGGCGTGACTCGACGTCAGTGATGAAGGTTCTCATGGCGTCGTAATTCGTGCGAAGGATCTTCAGATCCCCGTACTGCTGGTACATGGTCCAGGGCAGACTAACGATGACATCTCCCCACAGGGCGGTCGGGGTGACCGGGGAGTTCAGCACGTCGGGGATGACGAAGGGAACACCGCCGAGCTCGGTCTGCTCGAGGCGGACGTCCTCGAGCCAGGACCCGAGCATGCCGCGCACGTCGTAGAGAAAGCTTGCGGTAGGGCCGAAGGCGTTGATGTCCCCGGTCCAGCCGAGACGTTCGTCGCGCTGCGGGCAGTCCGTGGGGACGCCGACGAAGTTATCGCGCATGGACCAGACGACGTTGGAGTGCAGCTGGTTGATCAGCTCGTCCGATGTGCTGAACCAGCCGGTGCGTCGCATGTCGCTGTGCACGACGACAGCGGTCACCGCGTCCTTGGTGAGGGTGCCTGGGTATCCGTTGATTTCTGCGTAGCGGAAGCCGTGGAAAGTGAACCGGGGCTCCCAGGTTTCAGTGCCCGTGCCGGCAAGGGTGTAACTGTCGGTGGCTTTCGCCGTGCGGATCGTTTCGGTGTCGATCTCCCCGTCGGTCATGACCTCCGCATGCCGGAGCGTGATGACGGTACCGGCGTCCCCTTCGGCGCTCAACCGTACCCAGCCGGAGATGTTTTGGCCGAAGTCAACGACGGTGTTCCCCGAGGGTGTCGTGATGATCTCAGCCGGGCGTAGTTCCTCGGTGCGGGCAATCGGTGGGCCAACAGGGTCGACCAGGGCCGCGGTGTCCCAGGTGAAGGCGACGGCTGCCTGCCAATCAGTGTCGTCAAAACCCGGGGCATCCCATCCCGTTGGCTCCAGGCGCGCATCGAAGTGCTCGCCGTCGTACAGGCTGTTGCCGCGCACTCCCCCGGTGCCGACCGTGAACCGCTCGTCGGTCTCGATGCTCTTCACACGGTCGCCGTAGTCAAGATCGAGCTGCATCAGCAGCCCGGGCTTGTCCGAGTAGTGGTTGCGTTTGCCGTGGAAGCCGAGGGTTCCCAGCGCCCACCCCTCACCGACGACGGCGCCGACCGTGTTGGTGCCTTCAGTAAGAAGAGCGGTGACGTCATGGGAGCTGACGTTGAGCCTGTGCCGGTAGGAGGTCCACCCAGGTGCCAGCACCTCGGCGCCGACCCTTGCCCCATTCAGGTGCGGGTCTACGACGCCGATAGCGGTGACGCGGAGCGTTGCACGCTGCAGGCCCGGCTCAACCTCGAAGTCGCGGCGGAAGTAGGGCGCGGGGTCGCCGTCTTGGTCTCCCACGCGGAAGGGGGCGGTAATGAAGGAGGTGTTCTTCACGAGGGCTGTGCCCGCTGGGGAGTGACTGGTCACGGTGGTGGCCTTTCTTGAGGATCGTTTAGCGGACGGACTTGACGCGCAGGGCTGCGAGTCCGCCGAGGATGGTGCACGCACCGGCGACGATGAACAGCAGGGTGTAGTTCTTATCTCCACTTGCATTGGCGCCGATCGCGAGGAATAGGGGTGCGATGAGCGGTGCGACGGCCTGCGGGATGGATGTGGCGAGGCTCGTGATGCCCATGAAGCGGCCGGCGTTGGTGTCGCGCTCGGGCAGGACGTCCAGCAGCAGGGCCTGATCGACGGCTGCGAAGATGCCGATACCCAGCGAGGTCAGGACGGATCCAGCGATCAGGACGGGCAGCCCGGGGGCCAGGGCCATAGTGAGGGCACCGGCGGCGAAGATGATGCCGGAAGCTGCGACGAACATCCGGCGGCGCTTGAGCTTGTCGGACAGGAATCCGCCACCGATAGCACCCAAGGTGGTGGCTGCGATGCCGCCGAGAGACAGCGTTGCGATGATGCCGGCGACTTCCTCGACGGTGATGCCGAGCTTTGCTGCAATGAAGAATGCCGTGAACGTCGTGTTCAGGGTGAGCCCGAAGTAGAACAGGAAGCGGCCAAGCCAGTTCCAGGAGAAGTCCGGGTAGCTCCGCGGGTTGTAGACGTACTTCGCCAGAACTGAGCCGACTGTGAGCTTATCCGTGAAGACCATGCCCTTGCTGCTCTTCTCATTCACGAGAAGGACGAAGAGCGAGACGGCCAACACGCCAACAAGGCCGGGGACGATGAAGAGCAGCAGGTTGTTTGAGGCGAAGGATCCGGCAATGACCACGCCGAAGACCGGTGCTACCTGGGTCGCGAATCCGGCGAGGCCGGCGACCTTGCCACGCTGTGATTCGGGGAGGCGATCGGCGGTGGAGATTTGCAGGTTTGCCAGAACCTGACCCCAAGTCAATTGCGCCAGTATCCAACCTGCACCGAGCACAAGGATGCTCGGGGCGGTCGCCATGACGAACAGGGACACAACGCCCAGGAGCATGCCACCGATCATCCAGGGGCGCCGGCGGCCCAATCGGGTGCGTGTGCGGTCACTGAGGACCCCTAAAAACGGGTTTGTCACCAGAACAGCTGCGGCTCCCGCGCCCGTGATGAAGCCAAGGAACTGCTCCTGGCCCGGGGCGAGCTGCTGAACCCTGATTGCCAGTGAGATTGCCAGTGGGGTGATGAAGGCTACGAATACGCCGAACTGGGCGAAGACAATAAGCCAGATGTAGCGGGGGCTGACCTTGCTCAGGCCCTCCGGGTTCAGGGTGCTTACCGATGTGTCATCGGGCTCCCCCGGCGCAGGAGGTACCGGCAAAGTGGCTGCTGCAGGCACTTGGGCCTGCGCTGAGACAGTCAAAGATTCATCGGAAGCAGTCATTGAGACTCCATTGTCTAAGGATTGAACGAAATACTAGCACGTGCTAGTAAGTTTAGGACGATGCTAGCAAGAGAAGTTCTGTGTGACAAGCGATTTGGAACGATTCAAGATTCTGGTGGCTGCCAGGGGCAGGGGACGGCTCCACCGCCACTGCTGCCATTCTCGGATCGAGTAAGTAATGTCACAGAAAAGCTTGCACGTGCTAGCTCCGTGGCCATACAGTTCGATGAGTCCAGAGGTAGAACGTGCTAGTTGATCCGCACCTCCGGGACCCACACAGGCCCGCGGCACCCTCGACGTGTGCCCAGCAGACAAGGAAGTCATTGTGAAAATGAGACATAGGCGTCTTGCAGCGGTAGTTGCCGCTGTCACCGCGCTCACACTCGGCGGATGTTCATCATCAGGCGATACCGGTTCCGGTGAAACTGAAGCCATCGCCCAAACCCTTCAGCTGCCGCTCTCGACCGCTCCCGGGAACTTCCAGATCGGGAACTGGCCAGGTGGCGAGGCCTACATGTTCCTGTCGGTGTATGACACCATCGTCGGTCGCGACGTCGACGGGAGCGTTGTTCCTGCGATTGCCGAGACATGGGAGTACTCGGAGGACCAGAAGACTCTGACGTTCAAGATCCGTGAAGACATGACCTTCACTGATGGTGAGCCCATCAACGCAACTGCGGTCGCTGCGTCACTTGAGGTTGCCCGGACCGGCCCCAGCACGGCCAGTTCCCTCACAAGGATCGCCGGCGTGGAAGCTCCCGACGAATCCACCGTGGTCCTGACTCTGTCGGAACCGGATGCGGCGCTGCTGCCCATCCTGAGTGGAACTATCGGGGCCATTGGTTCTCCCAAGGTGCTCACCGAGGAGAGCTCGAAACTCAAGCCCGTGGGATCTGGCCCCTACGTCATCGACGACAGTTCGACCACGGTCGGTGCTGTCTACACCCTGAAGCGCAACCCGGAGTACTGGAACGCCGAGGCGTACCCCTACGACACCGTTGAGTTCCGCGTGATTGAAGACCCGGTTGCACAGCAGAACGCGATGCAGGCCGGCCAGCTCGATTTCATCAACATCCCTGCTGACCAAAAGAGCCAGTACCCGGAGGACAAGTTCACCGTCGGGGAAGGCACGCCGTCGGGTATCGCCGCGCTGTGGTTGATTGACCGGAATGGGGATATCATTCCCGCTCTGTCGGACAAGCGGGTTCGCCAGGCAATCAACATGGCTTTGGATCGAGCATTAATCGCGGAGTCCCTCGGCCAAGGTGGCCTCTACCCGTCCAACCAGTTGGTCAGTCCGCGCGGCGAGGTCTTCAGTGAAGACCTTCTGAAGGTCAATGACTACGATCCCGAAGCGGCCAAAGAACTCCTGGCCGAGGCCGGTTATGCCGACGGGTTCGAAATGAAAATGCCGAGTACCGCTCTCACCACACAGTTCGAGTCAGCGATCGCGCAGGCTCTTGGCGACATCGGCATCACAGTGACGTGGGAACCCATCCAGTTCCAGGACCTGTTCCCCAAGATCTTCACGGGCAACTATGGGGCTTTCTTCTTCTACAACGGACTCACAAGCAACGATGCCCAGGACCTGACGGCAAGCCTGGTTGGACTCTTCAACACCTTCAATCACACGACTCCCGAGCTGACCGAGTTGATGAAGGCTGCGAACAGCGCCCCCGTCGAGGAACAGGCCGATGCACTACGAGCGATCAACGAGTACCTGGTGGAGGACGGCTGGGCTGCGCCCATCGGCTATACCTCTGCGTTCTACGCCGTGACCAAGGACGTTACGTACACCGCGCCCTTAGTGAATGGCCAGACTGTCCTGCCCTTCGCCCCGGCCGGTTCATAGAAGCATCAGGTAGGTGGCGTGGAGCGTCGCTCCACGCCACCCTTCATAGGAGCCAACGCATGTTCTCTTTCATGATTCGGCGATTAGGGCATGGCGTGGTCTTGATCCTCATCGTTACTGCAATCACCTTCTTCCTCACCTACAGCGCAGGCATACCTGTAGCCACCAACATCCTCGGTAAGAGCGCGACGCCGGAGGCAATCGCCCAGCTGGAAGCCCAACTGGGCCTGGACCTACCAGTGGGCCAGCAGTACCTCAACTGGCTGACAAACGCGGTGCAAGGCGATCTGGGCCGGTCCTACTTCTCGAACGAGCCCGTAGTGGGTGCCATGGCAACACGATTGCCCGTCACACTCTCCGTCGTTTTCGTCGCCGCGGCCCTCATGCTGATCATCAGCACGCTCCTAGGTGTCGCCTCGGCCGCACGACCAGGCATCCTTGACCGCATCCTGCAGTTCTTCTCAGTGATCACCTTCGTCTTTCCCACACTGATCCTCGGCCTCGGAATGGTGTTCTTCTTCGCGGTACTGCTGAAGTGGGTTCCCGCAGTCGGCTATACCAACTTGAGCGATTCGCCGACCCGTTGGTTCGCCGGAGTCATTCTTCCCGCGATTGTTCTCGCAATCGGTGGAATCGCAGCCCTTGCCGCCCAAGTCCGTGGTTCGATGATCGATGAGCTCGAGAAGGACTACATCAGGACGCTGCGCAGTCGGGGTGTGTCTGAACGTTCACTCCTGCTCAAGCACGCGCTGCGAAACGCTTCAAGCCCAGCCTTCACCACCTTCTCCCTTCAATTCATCGGCATGTTCGGAGCAGCCCTCTTTGCCGAGAAAATCTTCGCCCTGCCGGGCTATGGAACATATGGGTACCAGGCGACGGTCACCGGAGACCTGCCCGCCCTTCTGGGGGCGTCCCTCTTCGGAATCCTCATCGTCGTGGTCGTCAACCTCCTAGTCGACCTTGCCAATGGCTGGCTCAACCCCAAAGCGAGGCTCGCATGACTCTCCCCGAACGCCAGGCCGGACTTACCCTCGACACACACGATGTCGAAGAGCGTCGCAAAGGGTCGTTCGCCCGACTTATCAGAAACCCCCTCGGACTCGGATCGCTCCTTCTTCTGGCCGCTGTCCTTCTGCTTGGACTACTGGAACCTCTGCTGAGCGCGCACGACCCGAACTTCAGCTCCCTTCAGGCGGTCAACACACCTCCCTTTTCCCCGGACTATGTACTCGGTGCCGATCAGTACGGACGCGACATTTGGGCGCGCAGCCTGGTCGCCATCAACGTCTCCGCTATCTCAGGGCTGATCGGGGCAGGGGTGGCAGTCTTCATTGGTACGGTGTTTGGGCTCATCTCGGGCTATCTTGCCAAGCGCACAGACGCAACTTTGTCCTGGCTGTTCAACCTGGTCATGACCTTCCCGGCACTGATCCTGGTGATGATCCTCTATCCGATTACCGGCGGTGACTACAAGATCATGATGGGCGTCTTCGGGATCTTTATCTCGGCCGGCATTTTCCGGTTGGTCCGTAACCTTGTCCTCGGCGTGCGGAATGAACTGTATGTGGATGCGGCGCGCGTCGCGGGACTCTCCAACCTCCGAATCCTCTCCCGTCACGTTCTTTATGCTGTCCGAGGCCCCATCATCATCGCCTCCGCGTTCCTCGCCGTCGCCTCCATCGGAATTCAGGCAGGCCTAGCATTCCTTGGGCTCGGATCCAGTCAGCTCCCAAGCTTCGGCTCGATAGCGGGCGCTGCGTTCCTGAACATCTACCAGCACCCAATTCAGATGCTCTGGCCCTCCTTCTTCCTAGCAATCATGACCGGCGCTCTGGTCATGCTCGGCAACGCCTACCGGGACTCCCTCGCGGCTCCCAACGCGGTCCCCAAGAAGTCACGCACGCAGGCAGCAGCAATGCCACCAAGAAGTGAATCTGATGGCGCTGATGGCACAGATCGCCCAGCGACAACCACTGGTAACCAGTACGGAGCGGTAGCCAGAGGCAATTTGCTGACGGTACGAAACCTCAGGGTCGAGTATCCGCAAGTCGATGGCACCTACAAGAGTGTCGTCAAGGGAGTGTCCCTGGACGTCAATCTAGGTGAAGTTGTCGGTGTTGTCGGGGAGTCCGGGTCGGGGAAAACCCAAACAGCGTTCTCGATCCTTGGGCTATTGCCCCGTCAAGCCCGTGTCAGCGCGGATCTGCTCGAAATTGCAGGCGAAGCCATTTCTGTGCAGGACGTCCGTTCCCTTAGGCGGCTACGAGGCAGCGCACTCGCCTACATCCCTCAGGAGCCGATGTCGAACCTGGATCCATCCTTCACTGTCGGCAGCCAACTCATCGAGCCCCTCACCGCTGGTATGTCAAAGAAGGAAGCACGCACCACCATCTTGGCCCTGCTTGCCCGGGTCGGAATTCCCGATCCGCTTCGAACCTTCAAGTCGTACCCCCATCAGATATCAGGCGGTATGGCCCAGCGGGTTCTCATAGCCGGTGCCGTCGCATCGCGGCCAAAGCTGCTTATCGCCGACGAACCCACCACCGCCCTGGACGTAACTGTGCAAGCGGAGATCCTTGATCTCCTGCGTGACCTACAAGGCGAGTTCGGCATGGGAGTGCTCTTGGTGACGCACAACTTCGGGGTTGTCGCCGACCTCTGCGACCGGGTGGTGGTGATGAAGGACGGAGAAATGGTGGAGTCGGGCGACGTGCGATCGATCTTCCACGCGCCGTCAAAGGAATACACCCAGCAACTGATCGCCGCGATCCTGGACGAAAACACGACTCGCTCTGACCCGCCCGTCGCGGCGTCGCCGGCGCTGAACAAGGAGAACGCTCGATGAGCAACGCACTGCTAACCGTCTCCGACCTCCGCCTTCGCTACCCCCGCGTCGGATTCCGTGGGACGTCACCCGAAGTGCTCCGCGGCGTCTCCATCGACATCGCCCCGGGTGAAACGCTCGGCGTTGTAGGCGAGTCCGGATCAGGAAAAACCACCCTCGGGAGGGCAGTGCTTGGGCTAGCTACGCCGACCGGCGGAACGATCAAGTTCGACGGGCGTGACATCACGCGCCTGAGCGCTCGGGAACGACGGCCCTTGGCCCGCGATATTCAGGTAATTTTTCAGGACCCCTACACCTCACTGAATCCATCCCTACAAATCGCCGACATCCTGACCGAGCCGCTCATCGCTCAAGGGACACAGCCCAAGGAGGCTCGGAACTCCGTGCGGCAACTGCTGGACTCGGTGGGACTACCGGCGAACGCAGCGCAGCGCTACCCGAAAGAGTTCAGCGGCGGGCAGCGACAGCGGGTTGCGATAGCAAGGGCTCTGGCCCTCCGTCCGCGCCTGATTGTCTGCGACGAGCCCGTCTCAGCTCTGGACCTGACCACCCAGGCGAAGGTGCTCGACCTACTCATCGAGTTGCAACGCGAGACCGGTGTCGCATACCTCTTCATTACGCACGACCTGTCCGTTGTGCGGCACATCAGTCACCGGGTCACGGTGATGTACCAAGGCGAACTCGTTGAAACTGGCCCCACTGCACAGGTCACCACAAACCCGCAGCACGAATACACCCGAAGCCTGCTGCTGGCCTCCCCGACCGCAGACCCCGACCGCCAAGCTGAACGGCGTGCTGCACGACGCAGGCTTCGGCTGGCAAGTTCCTGATCGGCGCCGTGCTGGCCGGCACGGCGCCGAGTCCTCCGGTGAAGGAGCGGAAAGCACCACCGCCCCGGATCCATCGGGCTTGCCTCTACGGGCCACCTACAGACTCGCTCGTTCCTCAACCGATAGACCGAGCGAGAACAACAGCACGACATGATCTAGAGAGCTTCCGGTCACCACCTTGATAACGCCGTCCTGCCGCCCTTCGGCCATCCTCAACGGGAACTAAGCCATGACTGTCACCCCCTCACCGCCAGCATCCGGTACCCCACCAACACGTGTAATGCCGGTCTTCCTCGCCCTCATGGTCGCTATGCTGCTCTCCTCCCTGGATCAGACCGTCCTCGGGACAGCCCTGCCGACCATCGTTGGTGAGCTCAACGGCGTAACGCATATGCTCTGGGTCGCGACCGCCTACATGCTCGGGGCAACTGTCGTCATGCCCGTCTACGGAAAACTCGGCGACCTCATCGGACGCAAAAGCGTCTTCCTAGCGGCTCTGGTCATCTTCCTCGCAGGTTCGGTCCTGGGGGGTATGGCGACGAATATGGAACTGCTCATCGCCGGCCGGGCAGTGCAGGGCATGGGCGGTGGAGGCATCATGATCCTCGCGCAGGCGATCATCGCTGACATCGTCCCAGCCCGTGAACGAGGAAAATACGGTGCTGCAATCGGCTCGGTCTTCGTTCTCTCATCGGTCATCGGCCCCCTTCTGGGGGGACTCTTTACTGATGTACTCACCTGGCGTTGGGCTTTCTGGATCAACATTCCACTCGGCCTGGTCGCACTGGTCATTGCCGCCGTGTTCATTCGTCTTCCTAAAACTCAGCGGGGCAAGCCCAAAATCGACGCGCTCGGCATCGTACTGATTACCGTCGTCACCACCGGACTGGTCCTGACCACCTCATGGGGTGGTACTGAGCTCGAGTGGGACTCCCCGATGATGGTCGCCATCATCCTCAGTACAGGGCTGGGCGCGGCATTGTTCCTATGGGCCGAAGCTCGAGCCGCAGAACCGATCATCCCCTTGGGCCTTTTCCGCGACCGGAACTTCACCGTCACCACCATCGCCGGCCTGATGACCGGCATCGCAATGTTCGGTGCTATTGGCTACATGCCGACATTCCTGCAGATCGTCAACGGCATCGACGCTACTGAGTCCGGGCTACTGCTGGTGCCTATGCTCGCAGGTGTCATCCTGACTGCAACCATAAGCGGCATCCTCATCACAAAATTCGGCCGATACAAATGGATGCCCATTGTAGGGACCGGCATGATCGCGGTCGCGCTCATCCTCTTCTCCACGATGACGGCCGAAACCACCCCACTTCAAAGCGGGTTCTACCTCGCCATCCTCGGTATGGGGCTTGGGTTCGGCGTCCAAATCCTTGTCCTGATCGTCCAAAACTCCGTACCCCACCGTGTCCTGGGAACGGCCACGGCAGCGAATGCTTTCTTCCGGGAAATCGGAGCCACCGTTGGATCCGCGATCGTCGGCAGTCTGTTCGTCACCCGGCTCACAGAAGCCCTCACACAGGGAAATGGGGCAGAGTCTGTGGGCTCCGCCGCCACAGGCCTTACCCCGGCCGCCATCAACGCACTCCCCCTGACGCAACGTGACACGGTTGTTCAGGCCTACGCAGAATCGCTCGGCCCTGTATACCTCTTCCTTGTGCCTCTCATCCTCATAGCCTTCATACTCCTGTTCTTTGTCAAGGAAATCCCGCTAGCGACCACGCTGCCAGTCGTCGAGGGAGCAACCGATAGCGAGCAGGACACCGGGGAGGAGCCCGAAAGTTGGATGCCTGAAGACTCGACTGAGGTCGGTGCTGCTTCGGTTCCTACCCGCGATACTCCTACTCGGCTGGCGCAAAAATGACACGACGGTCATTTCGCACCGATCCTGTCGGCTGGAAACAGCTCAGCTAGCCCTGCCAGCGATGTGCTGGTGAATGAGGTTAGAAGGGAGTGGAGGTGCTTCCGTGGGTGACTGAAGTTGCTAGCACGTACTAGCAAACGGAACGATGCTTGTAGGGTAAACCCGTTAGAACTCAAAAATCTAGAACGATGTGAAGAGGGGTTCCGTGACCACCACGACGATGAGGCGCGTCACCGCAGCCGATGTGGCCAGGGAAGCGGGAGTCTCCCGTGCAACTGTCGGGTTCGTCTTGAATGGAACTAAGGGCCAAACCATTTCAGCGGCAACGACCAAAAAGGTTCGTGAGGCCGCGTCCAAGCTCGGCTATACACCGCACCGCCAGGCACAGGCGCTACGCAGTGGCCGTAGCAAGATTGTCCTGATGGTATTGCCGGATTGGCCGCTCGAGCACCAGATGCGTGTACATCTCGAGCAAGTTGCTCAAGTGCTCGATGATGCCGGTCTTACGCTCGTGACACACACGCACCGGTCACATGGTCAGCAATCCGGGCAGCCCATCTGGGCCGCCATTGACCCTCTTGCTGTAGTAGGTCTGGAACCCTTCAGCGCCCGTGATGTGGCATCGATGCGTCAGCTCAACATCACGAACATCATTCCTGCTCCTGACCAAACGGATCTTTCTGCGCTCGGTCAGGAGCAAGTGTTTGATCCGTCAGTCGCTCATGTGCTGCAAGTGGCGCACCTCCTCGAGCGAGGGCATCAGCACGTTGCCTTTGCGACACCCACCGACACCAGGCTGCATAATCTTGCCCAAGAGCGCCTGAATTACGTAAGGACAGCCTGTGAACGCGCAGGGATTCCTCAGCCCTTCGTGCTCTCTCCCGAGAATACAAATGAAGAGTGCGCGGACTACCCTGTCAGCAATGCGCTGGAGGAGAGAGTTACTGCGGTCATCGCCTATAACGATGACGTCGCGGCCGATGTCATCAGATCGGTGATCGCCCAGAGCTTGTCTGTTCCTGGGGATGTCGCCGTCATCGGGCACGACGATTCACCTCTTGCCGCCCGGTTCATTCCCTCGATCACCAGCGTCCGGGTAGATCACCGGTTGCTGGGCCAGTACGTTGGGCATCTTGTACTTGAAAGCATCGGTCAGGGGGATGGCACACCCTTCCCTCACGTCGACGTCGACGTCGTCGCCCGCATGTCCACCTCAGGACCGGGAGCTCAGCGCTAAGCACCCCGTGCGGAACCGCACCCACGTTGGACAGCAGGAATCAGGCGTCCGCCTGCACACACCCACCACCCCGCAGCCACGAGGAAGCTCACCTCGGGCGGACGGTGGGCGCACAGCCTCCCTAAGTGTAAGGAAGCAAAGCGGGTGAACGAACCCAGTCCGTCGTGCTTCCCAATAGTGGCTATACACCTATGGTCAGTCGGAGCCCCAAGGATAGAGTTCCAAGCCATCCACCTGTAGGTAAGGCCAATCAGTTAGGCATCGTTGGAACATGGAACATGGAACATGGAACATGGAACATGAAACATGTTGGCTTAGTGCCCTCTACTCACTTACTCGAAAGAGTCAATGAGTACTAGTAGGTGTACAAACTCTGCGGTGCTGAAACGACCGGCAGCGGCTTATTTGCGGGCTTGTGCTCCGCCGGCGTGCAGCCTTGGAAGGGGCCGGTGCCGGAGAAGAGGACAACCATGGTGGGGTCGGCGTAGCTGTTCCACCGGGTCGCGAGCCCTGTCGTCGGATCCGTGCGTAGGGCTTCCCATGCCCGCCATAGTGCGTTGGGCCGGTTGACGGCTTCCTTGTGCCGCCACCAGCTGGCGCACCAGGTGAATTCCGCACGACCGTACGACTCCACGGGCCGCTGATACTGGTGCACCAGGAACTCGGTTACGAACTCCTCGAAGTTGTTGAAAACCATTTCGGGAGCAGGCTGCACGGTTCCCTGGGCCTGGGGGACGTTGTCGGTCTCGGGCTCCTCACCAGGGAACACATCATCGGCAGAGTCGTCGGGGCCGAAGGGTGCGTGTAGATCCATCGGGCTACTCCTTCACCATGGCCGACCAGCGGTTACCGCCGGCCGCGACAGCAGGGGTGGCAGGAACTTCGGCGCTGCTCCCCGCGACCGGAGGTGTCGCTGCAGCGGATGCAGAGGCGGCTCGTGTGCCGTTGTGAGCGGCTTCCGACGCCGCGACCTTGGCGGCGTAGGAGCGGTCGCTGACAGGGACTGTGCGTAACAGGACGGCGCGTGAGCCGGAGCCGAGCATGATGGCTCGGCCCTTGGGCATCGCGGCGAGGTCCGCGACAGAGAGGATGTCGTCGGTGGAGTCCTGGCGGCTCGTGGCTCGGCCGTCCTTCTGCCTCGAGGTCGATACCGACGTGTACCGGTACTGGCCCACGAGGTCGGAGAGCATCTTTAGGAATCCCTCTTCCTTTACGTTGCCGCCGTAGGTGAAGACGTTGGCCGTGGAGAACAGCTTCTTCATCCCGGACTCGCCCCATACGTCGACGCCCTGGGACCAGGATTGTAGGAATGTAGAAACCACGATTCCTCGAGAACCATAGTGGCTGTAGAGGTCGGGCAGGTTTCCCCACCGGCAGACGTTGGCGGCCTCATCGAAAACGTAGACCATTGGGACTGCCGGGTGGAAGCGCGGAGCTACCAGGACCAGTTGTGAGGCGGCTGCTCAGTAGCAAGAATGCGCCGGGCGGTCTTTCGGACGTGCGTTGTCCCGCACTCCCCGAACGGGCCTCGCTTGGCGAAGAGGACTGTGGCGTGGCGGTCAAAGTGGTCGATCCACCACGACGACATCCCTCCGTTCGCTTGTGCTTCGAGCCACTGCTCATACAGTCCCCGCAGTCTGTCGACGGCTTCTGGGTGGTTCCACCACCGCGAGCACCAGTACTGGTTCTGCGACCGGTCCACGGACTCCAGCATCGCCACCAAGCCCTCCACCCAGTCCACCAGCTCCTCCGGGGTGAAGGCGAAGTCCTCTCCCCCGTCGTCGTAACCGTTAGGTTCAAGGGCCAGTTTGGCGTCGGTGTTGGGCTCGGTCATACGTGCTGTCCTGCCTGTGACGTCTTGATGCGTTCAACGGTGGGCCCGATGCGGGCAGTAATCGTCTTGTCTCGGAACCAGGGGATTGTGCGGACGATGGTCCCACCACCGTTGGAGGTTTTCACCCACGCGCGGTTGGTGGGGAGTTCGGAGAGCTGGGCGACGGACATGATGTCCCGCCGCTGTGTCTGCACCGACCGGGAGGATCCGTTCCTCGAGGTCGAGGAGCTGCGGACTTTCGCGTCGTACTGGCCGATGGTCTTGGACAGGGATTCGAGGAACTGTGTGTCGTCGGATCCGCCCCCGTAGACCTTGATCGCGGCCGCGGACCAAAGCGTGTCCCACCCGGTGCGCTCGAGCATGGCCATTCCCTGGCCGCGGGTCTGGAAGTACGCGCTGACGACGATGCCCATGGACCCGAAGAACGAATACCACTCGGGGAGTTGCTTGAGCTTGACGACGTTCCCCACCTCATCCAGGTCAGCGACCAGCGGTATCGGCAGGCGACCGCCAGCCCGGCGGGCGGCCTGCTGCGCGGCGGTGAACACCGCGTAGACCAGGGTGGACACGAACGCTGCGCCAGAACCGGCAGAGTCCTGCGAGAGAAGGATCAGAGTGTCCTTGCTCGTCACGAACCGGGCCGGGTCGAAGACCGGCACACCGGGGGTCGGTATGGACCAGGCCACGAGTTCGTCGTGGACGAGGGCGGAAGCCATGCGCTGGGCGCTGGCCGCCACCGAGCCTCGGGTGTCCTCCGGCTGCCCACTCATGCCCTTCAATGCGGATGCCGGCCCGGCATGTCCGGTTCGTTCGAGCAGCTCGGCCGGTTCCATGAAGTCAGCTGAAGACACCCACCGCAAGACCTCCTTCATCGTCTGACCGCTCTTCGCGGCCGCGAGGAGGCACCAGGCGAGGAAGTCGCGTCCCTGTGAGTCGAACTGCGCGTCCCCCTTTCCCTGGCCAGCGCTCGGCGCGGAGGAAGTTTCGAAGATCGACGCGACCTCACCGGCGCTCACGGTGTCGATGACGCAAGTGAGCGGGTTGAAGATCATCGCGGGGCGGTGGCTGTCGCGCCAGATCCGCTGCGGGTCGAACAGCCACACCGTCCCGGTGTCGGAGCGGGCGGCCAGGACTTCGGCGACGCCGTCGACCTTGTTGCTGGTCATGATGTACGCGCCGGGGGCTTCGGTGGCGTGCCGGATAACCTGTGTTGTCGTCTTGCCCCGCCCGGTCCCCCATACATGGGTCGAGCATTCCCGCCAGCCCTGGATGACCGCCTTCGTGCCTGTCTCCCCGGTGTACCCGATCGTCGGGCACGGGCCGGATCGGACGGTAAGCACGAACACCGTCAACTGTGGGCCGTTCGATCCTGTGACGTGTGGAGATGTGCATCAGCTTCTCGCCTCATTATTTGCCTGGATGTGGAGGGGCACGGAGCTCTCCTCGACTGTGCTCGGAGGTGGGACGTGTGCCTCGATCGAAGGTGGACGAGGAATCCCCTGTAGACCGATCAGGAAGAGTACCGGACGGCTTCCGTGGACGACGTCGGACACTTGTCGGGATCGGCGTAGGGAGGACAACGGAAGGCACGAGCGGATCGTTGACGTTCGGATGGGCGGTCATGGCCTCAGTATGCGCTTGCCACCCAAGCACCATCGCCGGCCGCTTTTTTCGAGGGTGACGCCCTAGTGGCGGTCGTGATAGAGCCGAACGTCCATCACCTTGAGGTCGGTGATCGCTGCCCGAAGAAGAGCTTGCCGTTCGCTGCCACGTTGATCGGTTTGAGCCTCCAAAGAGGCGTCACTGGATGGCAGCGGCGGGCTTGGCGTGGTGGCTGTCAGGAAAGCCAGCACATCCCCTGCAAGGGAGGCGCGGAGGTCCTGCAGGGAGCCCAGCGGACCGACGGGCGCAGGTGACGGACGCCAATCCGGATGTCGATCTGGGGTGGGGGGAAGTTTCGGGGCTGGATGTCGCATTGGATCTCCGTCTGGTCGGTGCGCGAACTCGGCTACGGAAGGAATCCGCTGTATCGGGAGGCGCGCTGTGTCCGGGTTCTGGTGACGCCTCCTCCAGTCGACCCGGTCGTCGGGAGGAGGGCTTTTTGCGGATCACGGGTGCTACCAGGGTCAGTTCGTCGAGTACGCGGCAATCCACCGCTGCGGGCCTTTCAGGGGCTTGTAGGCAGAGGTGCCGTCGGCCGGGCCGGGTCTGGCACGGCAGGCTTCAAGGGTGAAGAACTGTGATGATGCGAATCAGGTGGCTGCGGAGCGCTTCGTTCAAGGGACAGGCAGACGCGGCGGAGCTCGCCGACGCGTGGTCGCTGCGGGTCAGAATCGCTATCCCTTCGGTCGTGATGCAGGTCCGGTTCGAGCGCCCGTCCCCGACGTTGCGGAGCCGTGAGACGAGGCCTTTGACTTCGAGCTTCTTAAGGACCTTCCCCATGGTTTGGGATTGCACATGCACCAGGTCGGCGAGGTGCGTCTGGCTGATCGGTCCGCTGTCGGCCAAGGCTTTCAGCGTCGTCGTACTCGATTGGGTGACACCCAGATTCACCAAGCGCATGTTGGTGGTGTGGCCGTTCAGTCGGGCGGCCGTGCTGAGCAAGCGACTGGTGGTCCAGTGAGCTGTATTCACGTGCACCTACTTCCTTCCCCTGTACCCCACCATAACCACCCCGCACAAGCGCGCCCGGTAGTGTGCGGTCCACCGCCCGCTTCCGGACGGGCCCCTATGCCGGCAATGCGCCCGAATGCGGTGATGTGGAGGAGCAGGGCGCACACTGGGACTACTTGGCTGTTGCCGGAGACGGTACGCACGATTCAGTCGGAGACATTGCCGGAACGTGATCGTGGCGGTGGGTTCCTCCCCGCAGTCAAGAAGCCGGCTTCCCGGGAGGAACACCTAATTCCTTACCCTGCAGCTTCCTCGAAGCCGATGTCCTCACTCCGTGATTACGAGGGGCCCAGTCATCGGGCGGCTACCGGAGGCCCGGTCCGGTGGCGAGGGCGGTGACGAGGACTTGCCACGAGGCGGTGAGCCGGGCATCGGTCATGCCCCGGTTCTCCTGCAGATGGAGCAGGAGTCCGGCGTTGAGGAAGGCAGCCAGCTGGTACGCGGCCAGCTCCGGATCCTGGACACCGGCCTCCCGCAGCAGCATGGACAGGTGCAGGCGGGTGAGCTGCTGCGTCGGGTGCTCGAGGTCCGCCCCGCCCCGCTGCTCAGCGGCGCGGAGGATCTGGCCCTCGAAGCGCATCCGCCCGATGCTCGCTTCACCGAACGCGATGAGGCGATCGAGCGGCGGAGCGCCCGGCCCCAGGGGAGGAGGACCCGCCATGAACGCCGACTGGAAGGAGCGGCCGGCCTCGTCGGCGAGGGCATGCAGCAGGCCCGCCCGATTGCCGAACCTCCGGTACACCGTCCCCTTGCCGACACCCGCACGACGCGCCACCGCGTCGGTGGTCAGCTTGTCCGGGCCACAGGTGGCGACGATCTCGGCTGCGGCATCGAGGAGGAGGCGGCGGTTGCGCGCCGCATCCGTGCGCTCCCCGTCGTCTCCCGGAAACCGGATCATCCCCCCGCCCTGCATGCCGCAACTATAGCCACGGAATAAAACGGACCGCGGTCCGCTTGTACTCTGCAGACGCCTTGGCTGCGTTCCCCTTCAGCCCGACCGCGAGGTCACATATTCCTGGGAGTACAGATGTCCACCACGATCCTGACCCTCGTCGGCAGCCTGCGCGAGGGCTCCATCAACCGCCAGCTCGCCGAGGCGGCCGCGGAGCACGCTCCCGACGCCGTCGACGTCGTCACCTTCGACGCCCTCAGCGACGTCCCGTTCTACAACGAGGACATCGACAACGACGCCGACCGCCCGAAGGCGGCCGACGCTCTCCGCGCAGCGGCTGCCGACGCCGACGCTCTCCTCCTCGTCTCCCCCGAGTACAACGGCACCATGCCCGCCGTCCTGAAGAACGCCATCGACTGGCTGTCCCGCCCGTACGGAGCCGGTGCCATCTCGAGCAAGCCCGCTGCCGTCATCGGTTCCGCTTTCGGCCAGTACGGCGGCGTCTGGGCCCACGACGAGGCCCGCCGCGCCCTCTCAGTCGCAGGCGCCTCCGTCCTCGAGGACGCCAAGCTGTCCATCGGCGGTTCCATCACGCGCTTCGCCGAACTGCACCCGAAGGACGACTCGGAGGTTGCCAGCCAGGTGACCGAAGTGCTGTCCGCCCTTGCCGGGGCAACCGCACCCGTCGCGGCCTGATCCACGCCACCCGACGGGACTGACGCAGCAGGACCCCAAGCAGGATCACGCAGCAGGACGCCGGCGCATTCCGCGCCGGCGTCCTGTCGTTTCTGCTGCCCGTCCGTCTCCGGTGCTGGTTCCTGCCTGCAGTTGCCGCTGTCGAGTGCCGGTCAGTGCCAGAGGCTGTCGGCCCAGGCGGCGTCACGCAGGTAGTCCCTGGCCGGACCGATCTCCCAGAGCTGACCCTGGGACTCGAGGACGCCGTCGTTCTGCATGGATTCGACGGCCTCCGAGGAACACCCGAGGGCGTCCGAGAGGTCGGCATCGTCAAGTGCCAGCACGATGGTGTTCCTGGAGTTCATGGTGCAGTCCTTCCGCTTGAGAGTTCCGAACGGGACGATGGAGCGGTACGAGGTCCGGCGAGCTCGGTCAGCGGCTGCCAGGTCCGTGCATACAGTCCCAGGGCGGCCTCCTCCCGGGCAACGAAACCGAGCCGGTTGAGCGTCATGTGCGCCTGGTACACGGTGAGATGCTGCGCACTGCGGCTCACGCGGACCTTGTCCGCGCGGTACAGGTAGGTATCGAGGGACCGGACCCACCGGCGCCGCCAGTTGTGCACGGTGGACTCCGCAGCCGTCGCCGCCATCAGGGCATGGAAGCCCGTCGACTTGGTGGCGACGCGCAGGGTCATCGCCTCGCGCACGCCTGGGGCGCGGGGGCCGACGTCGGCGGTACAGGTCCGGAGGTGGCCGTCCCAGTAGGCATCCCAGGAGAGCCGGAGGCGGTCGGGCCACGTGGCCGAGTGCGGTCCTCGCATCATGCTGTCCGCGGCGTCGAACAGGAGAAGTGCACCGAGGGCGGAGCGGCTCTGCATCCGGGGGAAGCGAGCGGTGGCCCACAGCGCGAGTTCCGAGCTGAGCTCGAATACCTCCTCCGCGAGGTGCAGGCCCTCGACGCCGCCGTACTTGACCAGGTTCGCCTCGAGCTGCGGATCGGCCATCTCCTGGCCGCCTGAGTAATAGGTGTTGTTGACCGGGGCCGTGAACTGCTGGTGGACCGCCAGCAGGGGGAAGCTGCCTCCGCTGCGTGCCTGGAGTGCCCGCTGGAAGGCCCGGAGCCGTTCGAGGACACGGGGATGAGCGTGGATGCTGAGGCGAACCTGGCCGGTGGGCGCGTCGTCGACCCGGGTGAAATACCAGCGTTTGGCACCGAGTGCCCGGGCCTGCGCCACCAGCGGGGTAACCAGCTCTTCGATGATGCCGTCCGCTACATCGAAGCCACCCGTCGAGAGGGAGAGATGCCACCATTGAGTGCTGACGACCATTCGTGAGGCGGTTCGAACGGCGGTCAACTGGCTCATGGCTCTCTCCTTCAGGGTCTGTGATTACCCCCGCTGGGGCGGGCTCTGGGTGGGGCCTCCGGGCTCTAGTCCGGGGCCTCCTGTTACTTGGGCCAGTCCCAGCTACTCGCTGCGACCTCGCCCTTGGGCCAATCCCAGCTTGCTGCGCTGATCGACTGGCCCGCCGGTGCAGCAGCCCCGACCAGGATCATCAGGCCCGCAGTTGCACCGAGTACCTTTTTCATCGCGATCCTTTCCTGCCCGCTGTCCGGGCGGTCGAGCTGCTCCTGCACCGCAGTGCCCGATTCCTGCGGGAGACCCCTCTCGCGCCTCCCCGTGAACCGGCTCCACCAGAATGTCCGGCCCGTGCAGGTAGTGTCCAGCAGTACGGATGGCCGTTTGTGGACATGGCGTCAAGAGGACTCGGGTTCGCTGCCCGAGCCGGCGGTGAACCGCTTTCCGCCCCGGAAATCCGCGGAACGACGGGGATTATGAGGATTTGCGACCTGCCGGAATTGCCTGCCACGCTCATCTGTCATTAACTGGACATGTCATGTTTTTTCCTGCGCAATGATGCCGCTGGCATCACAGCGGCCCGGACAAGGACTGCCTATGCTGGACGCGACGTCGCTCGAGGTCTACCGGTACGCCGTCGGACATCCCGGCTGGACCCGCTCCGAAGCCTCGGATGCGCTGGGCCTGACCCTGCGCCGCATCGACCAGGCCATCGCCGCCCTCTCCGACCGCCGCCTGCTCAGCCCGCAGGCCGGCAGCGCCGCGGGACTGGTCGCGGTGTCCCCCGACGTCGCCCTCGCCGACCTCGTCGACGCGGACGAGCGTGCCATGCAGGAACTGAAGTCGCGCATCAGCAGCCAGCGGCGTGAACTCTCCAGCCTCCTGCCCACGTTCCTCGAGGCGCGGAAGAACGTGCTCGCCAGTACCTCCGTGGAGACGCTCGAGGACCCCCACCTCATCCACCGGGTCCTCATCGACTACGGGCGTGACGTCACGGAGAAGGTCTACATCGCCCAGCCGGGACAGGGCTCGACGGCGGATGTCCACGAGGAGAGCGTCCGCAAGGACCTGGAACTGCTGGAGAACGGCGTACGACGGCGTACGCTCTACGACACGAGCACGCGGGACCACGTGCCGACCCGCAAGGCCGTCGAGGCGATCGCGGCCGGGGGCGGCGAATTCGGCGTCCTGCCCTTCATCCCCCTGCGCATGCTCATCTTCGATGACAAGCTGGCCCTGGTGGCGCGCCAGCTGACGCGGGACGACAAGGCCGCCCTGGTCATTCGGGACCACAGCCTGATCAACATCTTCACGCAGCTGTTCGACATCGCCTGGGAACTCAGCGAGTCCTTCCTCGCTCCCGACCAGGTCGGGTCGCCCCTGAGCAGCCTGCAGCGCTCGATTATCCAGGGACTGGCGAACGGCCTGTCGGACGAGTCGATCGCACGGCGCCTGGATATCAACGTGCGGACCTGTCGTCGGCACATCGCCTGGATGCTGGAAACGCTCCGCGCGGAGAGCCGGTTCCAGGCCGCCCTGAAGGCCCGCGAGGCGGGCTGGGTCTGAGCGGGGCATCCCGGCGCGGCAGACCGGGGCCTCTGGTCAACAGCTGTTGCCTCTTGGTGAACCCGCGCCTAGACTCGCGGGATGTCCTCCAGTGAAGCCTCCGCAGACCTCCTGCCCGCCGAGACCGAAGCAGCTCTCGAACGGGCAGTCGATTCGCACAACCGCCACGAGCAGCTCTTCTCGGTACGGGCGGCGAACATCAAGCAGTCCGCCGTACGCGACGTCTTCGACATCTCGATCCGCCCCGGGCTCGTCTCCCTCGCAGGCGGCAGCCCGTACCTGAAGTCCCTGCCGCTCGAGGAGCTCGGCCGCACGGCCCAGACGATCATCGCGGAGCACGGCCTCGAGGCGCTCCAGTACGGCGGCGGGCAGGGCATGGAGCAACTCCGTCAGCTCGTTTGCGACGTCATGGCGGCGGAGGGCATCGAGGGGGCCGACCCCGACGACGTCGTGATCACCACGGGGTCGCAATCCGCCCAGGACGTCGCCGCCAAGGTCTTCTGCAATCCGGGGGACGTCATCCTCTGCGAGGACCCGACCTATGTCGGGGCGCTCAACACCTTCGAGGCGTACGAGGTGGACGTCGTCGCGGTCCCCATGGACGACGACGGCCTGATCCCCGATGAACTGGAGCGCACCATCACGGCGCTCGAGGCGCAGGGACGGGTGATCAAGATGCTCTACACGATCCCCAGCTTCAACAACCCGAGCGGCATCACCCTGGCCGCGGACCGACGGCAGCGCGTCGTCGACATCTGCCGCGCGCACAACATCCTCGTCCTCGAGGACAACCCCTACGGCATGCTGCGCTTCGACGGCGAGCCGCTGCGGCCCATGCGCGCGGACAACCCCCACGACGTCATCTACCTGGGCTCCTTCTCGAAGATCTTCGCGCCCGGCGTGAGGCTCGGCTGGGCCCTGGTGCCCAAGCACCTCTACCGCCGGTTCTACCTCGCCTGCGAGGCCGTGGTGCTCTGCCCGTCCCCCCTCACGCAGATGCTGGTGACCGCCTACCTCACCGACTACGACTGGCGCGGGCACCTGCACACCATGCGCAGCCTCTACCGCGAGCGGTGCGATGCCATGCTCACCGCCCTGGCCGAGGAATTGCCCGACGGGGTCCACTGGACCACCCCCGACGGTGGATTCTTCGTCTGGGTCACCCTTCCCGAGGGCATCGACACCTATCCCCTGCTCTACAGGGCGATCGACGCCGGCGTGGTCTTCATCCCCGGAGCCGCCTTCACCCCGTCGGACGAGCCGTCCAACAAGCTGCGCCTCGCCTTCAGCGCCGTGGCACCCGAGGACATCGTCGAGGGCGTCCGGCGCCTCGCACCGATCCTGCGTGCAGCGATCGAGGAGAGCCGGGCCTGATTCCCGGCAAGCGGGGGCCCGGCGTGCGCGTGCCGCCGGGCCTCCTGCCGCGGCGTCAGCAGGGCGGCCCTCCGCCGGGCACCTGCTGGTTCATGCGCCCCTAGTCGAGCAGCAGGGCGGGCTCCTCGAGGATGGAGGCGACGTCGGCCATGAAACGGGCACTGAGGTCGCCGTCCACCACGCGGTGGTCGAAGGAGCCGCCCAGGGTCGTGATCCAGCGGGGGATGACTTCGCCGTCGAGCACCCAGGGCTTCTGCTTGATCGTGCCGAACGCCACGATCGCCACCTCGCCCGGGTTGATGATCGGCGTTCCAGTGTCGATGCCGAGTGCCCCGATGTTGGTGATGGTCAGCGTGCCGCCCTGCATCTGGGCCGGCTGCGTCTTGCCCGCCCTCGCCGTCGTCGCGAGGTCGTTCAGGGCCAGCGCCAGTTCCTTCAGGGACAGGTCCTGCGCGTCCTTGATGTTCGGAACCATGAGGCCGCGCGGGGTGGCGGCGGCGATGCCGAGGTTCATGAAGTGCTTCACATGGATCTCGTCCTCCGCCCAGGTGGCGTTGACCGACGGGTTGCGTGCCGCGGCCCAGATGACGGCCTTGGAGAGGATGAGCAGGGGCGAGACCCGGATGCCCTCGAAGTCGCGGGATGCCTTGAGCCGCTTCACGAATTCCATGGTCCGGGAGGCGTCGACGTCCACGAAGATGCTGACGTGGGGGGCCGTGAAGGCGCTCTGGACCATGGCCTTCGCCGTGGCCTTGCGCACGCCCTTCACCGGGATGCGCTCGATCCGCCCGCCGCCGAGGAGCTTGCGGTCGGCCCAGAAGGAATCGGCCCCGTCCTGCTCCGCGTCGCGCTGCGACTGGTAGCTCATGAGGTCCTGCTTCGTGACCTCCCCCGCGGATCCCGTGGCGGGGACGTCGGCGAGGTTGATGCCCAGGTCGCGCGCTGCCTTGCGGACCGGGGGTTTCGCCAGGACGCGGTTGATCAGCTGGTTGAGCGGATTGCTCCGCGAGGGCGTGCCCGCCTCCGCGGGCTGCGCGGCAGACGTGCCTGCCGTCGGATTCGCCGGAGGATTCGCCGGAGGATTCGCCGCAGGGCTCGGCAGCTCCGTGCCGGCGCCGGCGGCTGCCGGCGCCTTCCGCGGCCGGCGCTTGACGGCGTCGGCCTTCGGTCCGGTGCCCACGAGGGGACCCGGGGCCGATTCGGATGCGGCTGGTTCGGGGGCGTCGGCCCCCGGGCCGGCCGGGTGACCCGCCTCCAGCCCTCCGAGCTCGCCGGGCATGCCGGGCACCGGCAGCTCGCCGTCCGGCACGTGGCCTTTAGCCGGCGGCTGGTGGTCCACGCCGCCCTGCACCCCGTTCCCGGGCGCTGCCGCACCGTCCTGGGATCCGCGCGCTGCGCCGCCACTCCCGCCGACACCCGGCACGGAGACGGCGGAGTCCTCGACGGAGATGATCGGCGTGCCGACCTCGATGGTCTCCCCCTCGGCCACGAGCAGTTCGGCGACGGTCCCCGCATAGGGCGAGGAGAGCTCGACGAGGGACTTGGCGGTCTCGATCTCGCAGATGACGTCGTTCACGGACACCGTAGCCCCGGGAGCCACCTTCCACTGCACGATCTCTGCCTCGGTGAGGCCCTCACCGACGTCGGGCAGGTTGAACGTATTGAGCGTCATGATGGTCCTTCAGTAAGCGAAGGCACGGTCGAGTGCCTCGAGGATGCGGTCGATGTCCGGCAGGTACTGTTCCTCCACACGGGCCACGGGGTAGGGCATGTGGAAGCCGCCTACGCGGATGACGGGCGATTCGAGGGACAGGAAGGCACGCTCGGAGATCCGCGCGGCGATCTCGCCGCCGATGCCGCCGAAGGTGGGAGCCTCGTGCGCGACGATCAGCCGGCCGGTGCGGGTGACCGACTCCGTGACGGTGTCGAAGTCGATCGGCGAGATGGAGCGGAGGTCGATGACCTCGATGCTCCGGCCGTCCGCCTCCGCAGCCGCTGCAGCGGCGAGGGCCACGGGGACCAGCGGTCCGTAGGCGACGACGGTCGCGTCCGTTCCCCGGCGCAGGACCTGGGCGGAGAACGGGTCCCCCGCGGGGGCGGACGTGTCCACCTCACCCTTGAGCCAGTAACGCCGCTTCGGCTCGAAGACGATCACGGGGTCCTCGCAGTTGACGGCCTGCTGGATCATCCAGTAGGCGTCCTGGGGGTTCGACGGCGTGATGATCCGGAGTCCGGCCGTGTGCGCGAAGAGCGCCTCGGGGGACTCCGAGTGGTGCTCGACGCTGCCGATGCCGCCGCCGTACGGGATGCGGATGACAACGGGAGCGCTGAGCATGCCGTCGCTGCGGGTCCGCAGCTTGGCGAGCTGCGTGGTGATCTGGTTGAAGCCCGGGAAGACGAAGCCGTCGAACTGGATCTCGCAGATGGGACGGTACCCGCGCAGGGCCAGGCCGATGGCCGTGCCGATGATGCCGGACTCGGCCAGCGGCGAGTCGACCACCCGCAGCGCCCCGAAGTCCCGCTTCAGGCCGTCCGTCACGCGGTACACGCCCCCGAGCTCCCCGATGTCCTCACCCATCAGCAGGGTCTTCGGATCCGACGCGAGCGACGCCCGCAGCCCCTCGTTGATCGCCTTCGCGATCGTCATCGTCGCCATCAGGCGTGTTTCCCTTCATCGGCGAACCCGGCCTCGTACTCCTGGAAGAACCGCAGCTCCTCCTGGACGAGCGGATGCGGTTCTGCGTAGACGGTGGCGAAACGGTCCGCGAGTTCCGGGGCCGTCATCGACAGCACGGCCTGGCGCAGCTCCGTGGCCATGGCACGGGCCTCCGCGCCGAGCTCCTCGAAGAAGGCATCGTCCGCCATCCCTGCCGATCGGAGGTAGGACTCGAGCCGCACCAGGGGGTCCCGGGGCTGCCACTCCTGCTCGTCGCGTGACAGCCGGTACTTCGTCGGGTCGTCCGCGGTCGTGTGGGCGCTCATGCGGTAGGTGTAGGCCTCGATCAGGACCGGGCCCTGTCCGGACCGGGCATGTTCGAGCGCCCAGCGCGTGACGGCCTCGACGGCGACCACGTCGTTGCCGTCCACGCGGATGCCCGGGAACCCGTAGCCCTCCGCCCGCTGGGCGAGGGGCACCCGGGTCTGGACGCTGGACGGGACGGAGATGGCCCACTGGTTGTTCTGGCAGAAGAACACGACGGGGGCGTTGAAGGACGCGGCGAACACCATCGACTCGTGGATGTCACCCTCGGAACTCGCCCCGTCGCCGAAGTAGGCGATGGAAGCCGCCGGCGGCAGGGACGGGTCGGCGAGCTGGTCCCGCTGCATGCCCATCGCATAGCCGACGGCGTGCAGGGACTGCGCCGCGAGCACCAGCGTGTAGAGGTGGAAGTTCCGCTCGCGCGGATCCCAGCCGCCGTTGGTCACGCCTCGGAACAGGCGGAGGATGTCCGGGAGTTCGACGCCGCGCGTCAGGGCCACGCCGTGCTCCCGGTAGGTGGGGAAGGCGTAGTCCTGCGGCTCCAGGGCACGTCCGGAGCCGATCTGCGCGGCCTCCTGCCCGGTCAGCGGCACCCAGAGGGCGAGCTGGCCCTGGCGCTGCAGGGCCGTGGACTCCTGGTCGAAGCGACGGATCAGGAACATGTCGCGGTAGAGCGAACGCAGATGTGCGGCATCGGAGGCCGAGAGGTACGGGGAGAAGTCGATGGTGCTGCCGGCGATCTCCGCCGTCAGCCCGCCGGCCATGGTCCCGTCGGCCGAGAGGATCTGCAGCATCCCGGCGTCGGGTTCCTGCCGGCCACCGGCGGAGTGCACAGCACGCCCGACTTCCTCGACCTCGAATTCCGCTGCCGGCAATCGGCTGCTGTTCATCCCTGCTCCTCACCCGACGCAGAACATTCCCTTCGAGGAATGTATGCTGTAAGCCATACACCGAAGAACATATGTCCCGGCGACGTACTGATCAAGACTAGTCAGCGCGGGGCCCTGGGCCTATTTAAGACCGCATCACTCGCTGACGGGCCGGTGCGTGTAGCCTCTGCACAGCTCGAGGAAGCGCGTATTCGCGGCCTCCTCGCCGATGGAGACCCGCACGCCCTCCGAGCCGAAGGGGCGTACCGACAGGGCCCGTTCCCCTGCCTTCGCCGCGAAGTCCTCGCTGTGCTCGCCCAGCGCCAGCCAGACGAAGTTCCCCTCGGCTTCGGGCACGGTCCACCCGAGACCGCGCAGCCCCTCCACCACACGGGTGCGCTCGTCGACGATCGACTGCACGCGCGCCTCGACATCCCCGATGTGGTGCAGCGAGGTGACGGCAGCGTGCTCGGCGATCTGTGACACGGCGAACGGGACGGCGCTGACCCTCAGGTGCTCGGTGAGCGCCTGCTGGGAGACGGAGTACCCGACCCGCAGCCCCGCCAGGCCGTGGGCCTTGGAGAAGGTGCGGAGCACGATCACGTTCGGGTAGTCCCGGTAGAGGTCGATGCCGTTGACGGCGTCCGGGCGGCGGACGAACTCCTGGTAGGCCTCGTCGATCACGACCACGACGTGCGGGGGCACCTCCGCCAGGAAGTCGACGACCTCCCGGCGGGTGAGGATGGGACCGGTGGGGTTGTTGGGCGTGCAGAGCAGGACGACGCGCGTCCGGTCGGTGATCGCCGCGGCCATGGCCTCGAGGTCGTGCGTGCCGTCCGCCCGGACCGGCACCTGGACGCCGGCCGCACCGGCGAGTCCGACGCTGATGGGATAGGCCTCGAACGACCGCCAGGCGTAGACCACCTCGTCGGGTGCATCGAAATCGTTCTGCCCCGCGAAGGTGGCGAGGATCTGGTTGAGGGCGCCCAGGCTGCCCGCGCCGGTCACGATGTCGGTGGCGGGGACACCCAGGTAGCCCGCCAGTTCGGTCCGCAGGGCTGTGGTCAGCGGGTCCGGGTACCGGTTGATCGACGTCTCGGACGCGATCGCCTCGAGGACGGCGGGCAGCGGCGGCAGGGGGTTCTCGTTCGACGAGAGCTTGAAGCTCTCCAGCCCCTCGACGACGACCGGCGGCTTGCCGGCCGCGTAGCGGGGAAGCTTGCCGAGGACACCGCGGGGACGGATTCCGGCGGGGCCGCTGCCCGCGCCCGGCTCGTCGGAGGGCGTTACCGGCAGGTCATCGATCGACGTCATGGCCATAGCCTAGACCGGCTTCCCTGCGCCCCGTGTGCACGCGGGGTCCCGGTGCCCCTGCCGGGCGGGGACGCCGGAACGCCCTGAAGGAATAGCGGCGCGCGGTTCCGGCGGCGCCGGCCGCGGCGAGGAGGGCCGTCGCGGGCGCAAGCGACGGCGCCTCGCTCGCGTCGACGAGGCGGGCCCCTTCCGCGTAGTTGTCCAGCTTGTGCGCCGGGCCGAGGCCCCACGGCTCCTGCGACCCGTCCGTGCTGCGCCCGGGGTCCGGCACCGGGGTGTGCAGGGTGACGGTGGTGCGGTGGCGGTCGTCGCTGTTGAGGGTCGAATCGAGCTCCGGGACGGCGTCGGCGCTGTGTTCCAGGTGGAGGTACTCGCTGCTGCCGGATGCGTGCCAGCCGGTGGGAGAACCCACCGTCAGGACGAGCTGCACGTCGTACCGCCCGCCCATCGCGCCGGCGAGGTTGACGGCGTGGAGGCCACCCTGGCTGTACCCCGCGACGATCAGGGAATCACCGGGATGGGCGCCGGCCCGCCCGAGGGCATCCAGGACGGCCGCCCCGGTGAAGCGGCTGTCTTCCGCGAGCGCCTCCGCGATGCCGCCGATGTCGAAGGGATTGCTTCCCGCCGCCTCCCCCGGTCCGGGCTGCGTTCCCGGCAGCACGACGACGTAGACCGGGCTGCCCGCGGTGCCTGCCCGGAGGACCTCGAAGGTCCCCGGGTCGTCGGCCTCCACCGAGGCCAACCGGCCGACGACGCCCTCGACCGTCCCGTCGAACGCCACCGGAGTGCCGGCCGCCCGGTTCCGCAGTGCGATCGGACCGACCTCCACCACTCCCCCGCTGATCGCTCCGCGGGCAACCGCGCGGATCGTCGCCGCACTCCCGGCCCGCGCCGCATCCGCGGCCGCTGTCGCCACGGTATCCGCCATCCGGTAGGCCCGCAGGCTCGCCCGGAGCCGTTCCTCCGTCGAGGCCAGGGAGCGCCCGTTGTCGGCAGCGGTCGTCCGCGCGCCGTCGAGCTGCGAGAGTGCGTCCTGGTAGTGCAGTCCCGCACCGGCCCCGAGGGGCTGGAGGTGCAGGACCCGCCAGGGCAGTTCGCACACCTCGCGATCGAGGCGCGCGAGGGAGACTGCGACATCCCCTGCCTCCACTGCGAGGAGGGAGAGCACGCGGGCCGCCTCCTCGAGTTCCTCCCACTGGAAACGGATACCGCCGACGCCGCCGCGGACGGTCAGGGGGCCGTCGTCGCCCTCCACGGGGCGGAGCCCGTCCGTCACAGTCCTGCCTGCCGCCGGAATGCTTCCGCCTCGAGGACCAGCCGGCCGTACTCGTCGAGGTCGCGGGCTGCCGACTCGAGCAGGTCGATCGTCCGGGAGAGTTCCCTGCAGCGCTCGCCGAGGTAGGACCTGAAGTTGTCCCCTGCCGGGGATTCCCAGGACCACAGGGAGACGGACAGTGCATGCCGCCGGATGCCGGCGAGCCTGCCGGCATGCCACCGCACGGCTGCCGTCAGGGCGGCGACGTCCGCGCCCGCCGCCGCTCCGTGTCCGAACGCCGGACCCGCCTCCAGCCGCTCCATCGCCGTGCCCCTTTCCTGGCCGTTCCCCAACGCTAGGAACACGCAGGGCGCCGGGCCGGCGGGGCCGCAGGTATGTGGACAGCAGCGTGAACTCCGGGGCCGGCCTCGTGAAAGAATGGCGCAATGGCTGACTCCACGCTCTCCCGGGTTGAATTCGCTGCACAGTCCCGAGGGGAGGCCACGTCCCTGACCCTCGGTCCGCTCGACGGCCGGTACCGTGAAGCGGTTGCCCCGCTCATCGACTTCCTCTCGGAAGCGGCCCTCAACCGCGACCGCGTCCATGTCGAGGTCGAATGGCTGATCCACCTCACACGGTCCGCCGTGCTGCCCGGCACGGAGCCGCTCAACGAGGACCAGGAGGCCCGGCTCCGCGCCGTCGTCACGTCCTTCGACGCGGACTCGGTCACCGAACTCGGCGAGATCGAGAAGGTCACGGTCCACGACGTCAAGGCCGTGGAGTACTACATCGGACGGCGCCTCGAGGGCATCGGCATCGGCCGGTTGAAGCCCCTGGTCCACTTCGGCTGCACCTCGGAGGACATCAACAACCTGTCCTATGCCCTCGGCATCAAGGGTGCCGTGCTGGACATCTGGCTCCCCGCCGCACGGGACCTCGTCGCCTCGATCGCGGAGCTGGCCAGGACCTCGAGGGACACCCCGATGCTCTCGCGCACGCACGGCCAGCCGGCGACGCCCACCACGCTCGGCAAGGAGATGGCCGTCGTCGCCCATCGCCTGAACCGGCAGCTGGACCGCATCGCCTCGACGGAGTTCCTCGGCAAGATCAACGGCGCAACGGGCACCTATGCCGCGCACTACGCCTCGGTCCCGCAGGCCGACTGGCAGGAGGTGTCTCGGTCCTTCGTCGAGGGTCTCGGGCTGACCTGGAACCCCCTCACGACGCAGATCGAATCGCACGACTGGCAGGCGGAGCTGTACTCGGACGTCGCCCGGTTCAACCGGATCCTGCACAACTTCTGCACCGACGTCTGGAGCTACATCTCCATCGGCTACTTCGCCCAGATCCCGGTGGCCGGCGCGACGGGCTCGTCCACCATGCCCCACAAGGTCAACCCGATCCGCTTCGAGAACGCGGAAGCCAACCTGGAGATCTCCTCGGCACTGCTCGACGTCCTGGCGTCGACCCTCGTGACCTCACGCTGGCAGCGGGACCTCACGGACTCCTCGAGCCAGCGCAACATCGGCGTGGCCCTGGGCCATTCACTGCTCGCCATCTCGAACGTGGCAAAGGGACTCGCCCGCCTCGACGTGGCCGAGGACGTCCTCGCTGCGGACCTCGACGGCAACTGGGAGGTCCTCGGGGAGGCCGTGCAGATGGTCATGCGGGCCGAGGCGATCGCCGGGGTGCCGGGGCTCGACGATCCGTACGAGCGCCTGAAGGAACTGACCCGCGGCCACCGCGTGGACGCGGGACGCATGCGGGAGTTCGTCGGCAGCCTGGGGCTCAGCGCCGAGGCCGAGCAGCGGCTCCTGGACCTCTCCCCCGCCACCTACACCGGGATCGCCGCGCAGCTCGTGGACCACCTGGGCTGATCCGGCCCGGGCCGGTGCCCGCAGGCCCGCCAGGGAGCGTCCGAAGAACGGTCCGACGCCGCTAGCACGACGCACCGCTCCATGGCGTACGGACGTGTCCTTGACGCTGCCTCGGCGGCAACAGGACGCTGGAGGAATGGAGTGGTTGACCGACGTCCTGGCGGCCGAGGACTACGAGGTGGGCCGGCAGATCGTGCAGCGCGGCGTCGCGGCCGTGTACCTCGTGGCATTCCTGTCCGCGGTGGCGCAGTTCCCGGCGCTCCTCGGCGAGAAGGGCCTGATGCCCGTCCCGGAGTTCCTCGAACGGGCCGGGAAGCGGGCCGGTCCCTCACTGTTCCACCGGCGCTACTCCGACCGGCTGCTGCTGACCGTCGCCTGGTCCGGGGCGGCCATCGCCGCACTGCTCGTGGCCGGGCTCCCGCAGGCGGGGCCGCCATGGCTGCCCCTGGTGGCCTTCCTCGTCATCTGGTGGCTCTACACCTCGATCGTCAACGTGGGACAGACCTTCTACGGCTTCGGCTGGGAGAGCCTCCTCCTCGAGGCCGGGTTCATCGTCGCGTTCCTCGGATCGAACGAGGTCGCCCCGCCCTTCCTGGTCCTGCTGATGATCCGCTGGCTCGTCTTCCGCCTCGAATTCGGGGCGGGCATGATCAAGATGCGCGGCGACCGCTCCTGGCGCGACCTGACGGCGCTGTACTACCACCACGAGACCCAGCCCATGCCGAACCCGGCCAGCCGCTTCTTCCACCTGCTGCCCAAGCCGCTGCACCGCCTGGAGGTGGCGGGCAACCACGTGACGCAGCTCGTGGTCCCGTTCCTCCTCTTCGCACCGCAGCCCGTCGCCGGATTCGCGGCCCTCGTCATGATCCTCACGCAGGGCTGGCTCGTGCTGTCGGGCAACTTCGCGTGGCTCAACACGCTGACGATCATCCTGGCCTTCGCCGCCGTCCCCGATTCCTTCTACGCCGCGGTGGTCCCGGCCTTCGACGCCGCCGGGACCTACGAGGGGACCCCGCTGGAGTTCACCGCCGTCGTCGTGCTCGCCATGCTGTTCCTCGCCTATCTGAGCTGGCCGTCGCTCCTGAACCTGTTCGCGAAACGGCAGCTGATGAACGCGAGCTTCAACCGCTGGCACCTCGGCAACGCCTACGGCGCGTTCGGCAGCGTCACGAAGGTCCGTTACGAGGTGATCGTCGAGGGAACGCTCGACGACGTCGGACCGGGCGCCCAGTGGCGGGAGTACGAGTTCAAGGGCAAGCCGGGAGACCCGTCCCGCATGCCGCGCCAGTTCGCCCCGTACCACCTGCGGCTCGACTGGATGATGTGGTTCCTGGCCCTCGGCTCCGAGCGGGGCTGGTTCACACCGTTCCTGGTCAAGCTGCTGCAGGCGGATCCGCTGATCCTGAAGCTGCTGCGCAAGGACCCGTTCGACGGCGCCCGGCCGCGCTATGTCCGGGCCCGCATCTTCCTGTACCGCTTCTCGACGCGCGCGGAGAAGCGCGCGACCGGGCTCTGGTGGATCCGCGAACCGCAGGGCGTCCTGGTCCATCCGGCGTCACTGCGGGCCGAGGTCTCCTGAGCGCGGAGGCCCCGCTCCCCCGCCCAGCTGGATGAGGCGCTTCTCCTTCGCGTCCCAGCGCCGGACGATCCCGGCGTCGAGCCGCTCCGGCGGACGGTCCCGCAGGATGCCGAGGGCTACGGCCAACTGGTCCGCGGTGAGTCCGTGACCGAGCGTGATGTGCGGCGTCCAGGACCCGGGAACGGTGGTCGGCACGACGTCCGGGACGCCGTCGAGGGCTCCCCAGAGGCGACGGTGCAGATCGGTCAGGGCGGGGTCTGCCACGACCTGCCGCGCGAGAACGAACTTCCGTCGCGTCGGGAAGACGAGGAAGCCGGCCGTCACCAGTTCCAGCGCTTCCCCCACGGCGGCGGCGGCGAGGTCGGCGTCGTAGCGGTCGTCGATCCGTGCGGCAGCCGCGAGCGTGATGTGCGGGGCGTTGCTGAAGGACTGGTGCTGTGACTGGTTGGGCAGGCCTGCTGCCTCCAGCGCGGCCCAGTCGTCGAGCAGGAATCCCTCCGACGCCGGGCCCAGCAGGAGTTCGACGCTATCGGCCATGCCGTGCTTGTCCTCCTACCGGTCCCTGCGACGCGTCCGGTGCATGCACCGTGCTCAGCGCGGCGGGCGCCGGAAGTCGCCGACGCCCGTGGATCCGTCCACCTCGGTACTGCCCGTCCGTGGATCACGCTGCGGCCGCTGGTAGGCGAGTTCCCCGCCGTTGCGCCCGCCGAAGGGCCGACCGTGGTCGGCGTACTCCTCACGGAAGTAGGCCAGCGCCCACTCGCCGAGCAGGATGCGCGCGCCGGTGCGGAGGACCGATTCCTGCCGGCCCCCCATGCTTCCCGTGACGACCCCGTGGGGGACGAGCACGTACTCGTCGTCCTCCGTGTGGAGGACCTCGGCGTGGAGGTCGTCCAGGCCTGCCAGGTGCAGCATCGCGTCGTCACCGCTTCCGATCGTGGTGCGATCGGCGGTGAGTTCGAATTCACGCGGAACCTGGCCGTTCCAGGTCGCGGAGTTCTGCACGAAGATCAGCCGCGGGCGGCCCCCGCCGCGCACGTAGTGCGTCGTCGTGATCGTCCGCCTGATCCGTCGGTTGACGGTTGGCACCAGCGGGAGCGGCGTCGACGGGGGAAGGAGCGACTGCGAAGGGGCCGAGGGCGACGCACCCTTCTCGAGTGCGCGGCGGCCGACGCCGAGCAGCGGCGCGAGCGTGCCGGGCGAGCCGAGCCTGATGTGCGGGGACCTCGTGATCAGCCGCTGCGCGAGGGAGGGTTTCACTGCGCCGAGGCTGATCAGGGGCCCATTGGGCCCGGTCACCGAGAGTGCGAGGCCGCGCGCTGCGAGCTGCTCGGCGAAACCGCGCACCTGCCCCAGGCTGGGGAGGTTGGTGCCGCGGAAGGACCCGGGATCGTCGACGAAGACGTCGACCGTGGTGCCGGCCGCCTTCACGGTGCCGGACAGTCTCGCCTCCGGTTTGCCGTCGGTGGCCGGCTCCGCCAGCGAGAAGTCGATGTCGATGTCGAACCTGAGTGACGAGGCCATGTCGGTCGGGGCGGTTCAGCTCTGGGAGGTGCCGGCGGTGTTGTCGCTCGTGGTGATGCGCAGCGTGCCGTCGAACTTCCAGGTGGCGCGGGGAGCGTCGGGGCCGATATCGCGCGGCACCTCGATGGTCATGTCCTGCAGGGTGTAGTTGATCGCGGCGCCCCGGCCGGTCAGGTAGGACCACATCTCCTCGGCGAGGTCGGTCCAGTCGCGGATGGTGTGCGATTCGCCGGCGGGCGAGGTGTTCTCAGTCATGTCGATTCCTTCGTGGATGAGCCAACAATGACAGACGTCCTCTAACTCCGTCTGACTTAGGTACTGCACACCCTAGCCCAGGGCCGGGGTTACCGGAACCCGTCCCGAAGGACGGGTTCCGGCCCGCGGGTCACCGGCCGCGGGTCACCACTTCGGATGGACGGTGGCCCGGAAGTGGCGGTCGTAGATGTCGGCCACGGCGGCGCTGATCTCCGCACCGAGGCCCACGGAGTCGGCGGCCGCAGCATTGGCCCGGGCCTGCTCGGGATTGCGCGCTCCGGGGATCACGGTGCTGACGCCGTCCTGCGCGATGATCCAGGCAAGCGCGGCCTGCGCCGTGCTCACGCCCTCCGGGACGAGTTCCGCGAAGTCACGTGCTGCCTGCAGTCCGGTCTCGTAGTCCACGCCGGAGAAGGTCTCGCCGACGTCGAACGCCGCGCCGGTCCGGTTGTAGTTCCGGTGGTCGTTCTCGGCGAACGCGGTGTCCTTCGTGTACTTGCCGGACAGCAGGCCCGATGCCAGGGGCACGCGGGCGATGATGCCGACCCCCGCCGCCTTGGCTGCCGGCAGGACCTCGTCGAGCGGCTTCAGCCGGAACGCATTGAGGATGATCTGCACGCTGGCGGTGTTGCCCCGGGCGATCGCGGCGAGCGCCTCGTCCGTGCGCTCCACGCTGACGCCGTAGTTCCTGATGACACCGTCGTCGACGAGGGTGTCGAGGGCGTCGAACACCTCGTCGGAACCGTAGACGGCGGTCGGCGGGCAGTGCAGCTGAACGAGGTCGAGGGCGTCGACGCTGAGGTTCTTCCGCGAGCGGTCGATCCACTGCCGGAAGTTGGACAGGGTGTAGTTCTCGGGCACCTGGTCGACCCGGCGGCCCATCTTGGTGCCCACGAGGATGTCGAGGTCCGGATTGGCGGCGAGGAATGACCCGATCGTCGTCTCGCTCCGCCCGTCACCGTACACGTCCGCCGTGTCGAAGAACGTCACGCCGGCTTCGACGGCCGCGTCGAGGACGGCGACGGCGTCCTTGTCCTCCACCTCACCCCAGTCGGCGCCGAGCTGCCAGGTACCGAGGCCGACGACGGAGACGGGCCTGTTGGTTCTTCCAAGGGTTCGTTGTTCCATGCTTTCGACTATAGGCCGGGCAGGGTGGACTGGGTCACCGGTGCCTCCTGCGCCGGCCGCGCGTCCGCCGGGCGCTCCTCCAGCGGTGCCCTCGCCTCCGTCCGCGTGCGCGCGCCGGTGTGCACGCCGTGGCGGTACCCGTCCGCCGCCGTCGATTCCTCACCCGGGATCCATCGTGCCGCCTCCTGACGCAGGTCGGATCGCCGCTCGGCGTCCATGCGGTCGTAGAGCATCACGCTCATGCGCGACCTCGGATTGCGGGCGAACAGTTCCCGGTAATCGCCGACGAACTCCCAGTAGAGCGCGTCCCAACTGAACCGCCAGGGGCCGTCCTTGAAGTCGCTCATCTTCTTGATGTAGTTGCTGCCGCTGACATAGGGCTTGGTCGTGATCATGGTGCCGGCCGCATATTGGCTCATGGCATAGACGTTGGGCACCATCACCCAGTCGTACGCGTCGATGAACATCTCCATGAACCACTCGTAGACGGCGTCGGGCCGAGCCCGCATCAGCAGGGCCGCGTTGCCGAGCACCATGAGGCGCTCGATGTGGTGGGCGTACGCGGTGTCGAGGACACGCGTGATGACGGAGTCCACCGGTTCCAGCCCGGTATCCCCGGTCCACCAGCGGGGGTCCAGGTCGGCCGTCAGCTCCAGGGTGTTGCCGGTCCGCATCTCCCGGCCGCGGAGTACGTAGGACGCACGGATGTACTCCCGCCAGCCGATGACCTGGCGGAGAAAACCCTCCACACTGGCGATCGGCGTCTCATGCCGCTCGGCGAAGTCGAGCGCGAGGTCCACCACGTCGGCAGGGCTGAGGAGCCCGGTGTTCATGCTGGAACTCAGCGCCGAGTGGAACAGGTAGGTCTGGCTGACGGCGATCGAGTCCTCGTACGGGCCGAAGAGCTCGAACCGTTCGACGAGGAAGGCTTCCAGGGCGTCGAAGGCCTGGCCGTGGGTCACGGGCCAGTTGAAGGACTCCGCGTTGCCGGGATTGTCGGGGAACGCCGACTGCACCCAGGCGATGGCTGCCGTGACGTCCGGCAGCCGCTCGAACTGCGGCAGGTCCGGCAGGGCGATCGTTTTCGGCAGCTTCTTCCGGTTCTCGGTGTCGAAGCTCCACTTCCCGCCCGTCGGGGAGCCGTCGGCCTCCACCAGGATGCCCAGTCGCTTGCGCTGCCACTCGTAGAAGGTCTGCATCCGCCAGTTGTGCGAGGAGAAGTAGGTGCCGATGAGCTCCCGCGGCGTGAGGAACTGCGGCGTCTCCAGGATGCGTGCCTCGACCGCGGCGTCGGCGAGGGTGCGAGTGAGGCGGCGCTCGAGCCAATCATCCACGACGTCATAGTGGGTCACGAGGGTGGCCCCGCGATCGGCGAGCACGGCGGACAGGCGTTCCTGGCTGGCGTGCTCGGCCGAGGTCTCCACGTAGTCCACGCCGAAGCCGGCGTCCTCCACGCGGCGCGCGAAGAGGGTCATGGCCGCCCGGTGCAGGACGAGTTTCTGCTGGTGGAACCGGAGGCTGCGGAACAGGAGGTCGTCCTCGAGGAACACGAAGTGCGTGTCCGGGGACGCCTCGAGGTGCTCCTCGAACAGCTGCTGCGGGAGGACGAGCTGGACGTGCACGGAGGGTGCCTTCCTGAAGGGAATGGTCGTCGCGGGCAACCCTATCGCCCGCCTCCGACAGGCCCTCGGACCGCTTGACTGTAAGCATGCTTAGTGGTTCCGTGGGAAGACCGATCGGCTCGCGAAGGGACCACCATGAGATCGCTCTGGCTCGACACCGCTCCGCACATTCCGTCCGACACCCTGCAGGACGGCGCCGCGTACGACTCCGTGGTGGTGGGAGCGGGACTGACGGGCCTGACGACGGCGCTCCTGCTGGCACGGGCGGGCCACCGTGTGGCGGTCCTCGAGGCCCGGACCGCCGGAGCCGTGACCACGGGCAACACCACGGCGAAGCTCTCCCTCCTGCAGGGAACCAGCATCTCGACCATCCTGCAACACCACGACGCCGAACTCGCCCGTGCCTACGTTCTGGGCAACCGCGAGGGCCAGAGCTGGCTCCTGCGCTTCTGCGACGAGCACGGGATTGGCTACGAGACGCGCGACGCCGTCAACTACGCGACCACCGACACCGGCGCCCGCAAGCTCGTCGCCGAGCACGAGGCATGCACTGAGGCGGGCCTCGCCACCGAACTCGGCGTTGCCGCCGACCTTCCCTTCCCCGTCCGCAAGACGCTGCGCCTGAAGAACCAGGCGCAGTTCCACCCGCTCGAGGTGTTGGCCGGCCTGGCGTCGGAGCTCCGGCGGCACGGCGGTGCACTGATCGAGGGCGTCCGGGTCGAGGGCGTCGCGAAGACCGGGTCCGAGGGCGTGGAGCTGAAGACCAGTGCTGGTGCCGTGACGGCGTCGAACGTGGTGCTCGCCACGGGCATCCCGATCCTGGACCGGGGCGGCTACTTCGCCGTCCTGCAGCCCATGCGCTCGTACTGCGTCGCCCTGACCGTGCAGGACGACGTCCCCGAGGACATGTACCTCAGCGTCGATTCGCCCACCCGTTCCCTGCGCACGGCGACGGTGGACGGGACCAAGTACCTGATCGCGGGCGGCAACGGCCACCGGGTGGGGCACAGCTCGAACACCCAGGGCCGGGTGGACGACCTCACGCGCTGGGCGCAGGAGTACTTCCCCACGGCGCGGCCCGCCTACGCCTGGTCCGCCCAGGACTACGCCCCTGCCGCCGCCGTGCCCTACGTCGGCAAGGTCCCGGCCGGCGGCGGGCACATCTACGCGGCGACGGGCTACAACAAGTGGGGCATGACGAACGCCGTCGCGGCGTCACTGGCTCTGTCCTCCGAGATCCTCGGGGGCAACATGCCGTGGGCCCAGACGCTCTACCGGACGAAGGTCAGCCCTGCGGACGCGCTCCAGACCGCCCAGGCGAACGCCGTCGTGGGCGTGGGCCTGGTGACCGGGTGGCTGTCGGGTCTCGCGAAGACCGGCTCCTCAGCACCCGGCGAGGGCGAGGGGCGCGTCATCCGGGAGGGTGCACGGCCCGTCGGGATCTGCACGGTCGACGGCGTCCAGCATCGCGTCTCGGCCGTCTGCCCGCACCTGCGCGGCGTCCTGGCCTGGAACGACGCCGAGCGGTCCTGGGACTGCCCGCTCCATGGTTCGCGTTTCACGGCCGACGGGAAGCTGCTCGAAGGGCCGTCGACTTCCGACCTGGCGGACACGCGGCGCTGACGTCCCGCAGCCGGCCGCGAGCCCTCGCCCGCACTGCACCCGGCCCGGAAGCGTCGGTCGCCGCGACCGGCAGATCCCGCGGACGGACTCAGGCCGGGGCGGCGTCGGAGCTGTCCACCTGGAGCCGGACGGCGTAGTCGTAGGCCTCGAGCAGGAACACGGTCCACTCGCGGTCCTGGTCCTCGGTCCCCGACCCCTCCGGCGCGATGCTCACCCATTCACGGGCCGTCCCTCGTCCGATCCGCGCCGGAACCGCAGCACCCTGGGCGACGAGGTCCGCTGCGCGTTCCGCGGGCACCTTGACCATGAGCCGGCCCTCCCTGTCGACCAGGGCGAACAGCTTTCCACTCAGGGAGATCGCAGCACTCCCGAACATCGTGGTGCGCCCGACGCCGGCACGGTCCAGCAGCCCGCCGGCCAGGCGGTCGAGCCGCGCACCCGCCGCGGCGCGCTGGGTGCGGCGGCGCGCAGCGTCGTCGTTCATCGAACCCTCCCCGGGAGCGGTGCTGCGGATCCGTCGCTCCCATCCGCGACCGGAACCGGAGGGGCGACGCGCACCGCCGCCTCCTGCCCCCTCATTGCCGGACGTCCCGACCCGCCATGTCCTTCAGCAGGTCGCGCATCTCCGTCAGCAGGGCGATATCCACAGGAATCGGCTCCTCCGCCGGCTCCGGGGCAGCGGTGCGGTGGTGGAGGCGCCGGTGCGCGTGGTTCAGGGGGACGACGAAGAGGAAGTAGACCACGGCCGCCGTGATGAGGAACGAGACCGCCGCCGTGATGACGGCACCGATGTCGACGAAGGTGGCATCGTTGCCCGGCCGGATGCGGAAACCGAACCCGGCGGCATCGACGCCGCCCGCGGACGCGATGATCGGGTTGATGATGTTCGCGGTGAAGGCCCCCACGAGGGCGGTGAAGGCGCCGCCGATCACGACGGCGATGGCCAGTTCGACGACATTGCCGCGGAGAATAAAGTCCTTGAAACCCTTGATCATCGTCATCCCTGGTCGGTGGTTGCTGGGTGTGCAGGGTATTCCTGCACGGCCCACTCTAGGGTCGGATCCTCCTGGACGCATGGCTGGAGCGGCGGTCAGGAGCCGGCGGCCCTGCGGGCGGAGACGATCAGGTCGACGACGTCGAGCAGTTCCTCGATCTCCTCGCTGCTGGTCCGGCCGGCACCGGCGGAGGCGAAGAACGCGGCATCGTAGTAGAGCCCGTCGCCCAGCAGCTTGACGGCGCGCGCCGTCGTGCGATCACCGAGCTGGGCCTCGAGGGCGTCCAGCCACCGTTCCTGGATCCCGGCGAGGGAGGCCTTCGCCGTGGGGTGGCCCTGCTGGGCGAGACGGGCCATCGAGACGAGGGCCCGGTCGAGGGCGCTGTCCTCGAACACGGAGGTGCGGACGTAGTAGCGGGCCGCTCCGTCCGGCGCCGACGTCATGGCCTCGCGGTCCTTGTCGGCCAGTCCCCGGAGCCGGTCCGCGAGCCCGTCCACCAGCGCCTCCTTGGAGGGGAAGTGATACAGCAGGCCGCCCTTGGAGACGTCGGCGGCGGCGGCGACCGCCTCCATGGTGGCGGCCCTCTCACCGTCGCGGATCAGCGCGTGCTCGAAGCTGTCGAGGATGCGTTCACGGGAACTGGACACTCCTCGATGATACCGGTCACTTTTGTTGTACTGTACCGGCTGGACGGTATAGCTTGGATGGATGACCACCACACCCTCCACCTCCGCACGCACCGGGGTGAACCCGCGTGCCGTTTCCCCCTCCTCCTCTCCCTCCCTTGCCGGCCGCCGCGAATGGTTCTCCCTGGCCGTGCTGATGCTGCCGGTGCTGCTGGTCTCGGTCGACAACACCGTCCTGAGCTTCGCGCTGCCGGAGATCTCCCGCTACTTCGCAACGAGCGGCACCACACTGCTCTGGATCGTGGACAGCTACCCCCTCGTCCTCGCGGGACTCCTGGTCGCGATGGGCAGCCTGGGCGACCGCTTCGGCCGCCGGCGCCTGCTCATGATCGGCGCGGCCGGCTTCGCCCTCTTCTCCGTGGTGGCAGCCTTCGCCCCGACCGCGGCCTTCCTCGTCGCGTCCCGCGTCGGCCTCGGTGTGTTCGGTGCCATGCTCATGCCGTCGACCCTGTCGCTGATCCGCAACATCTTCGCCGACCGGAACCAGCGGCGGATCGCCATCGCGGTCTGGGCCGCGGGATTCTCGGCCGGCGCCGCCCTCGGCCCCCTGCTCGGCGGTGTCCTGCTCGAGCACTTCTGGTGGGGCTCGGTGTTCCTCCTCGCAGTGCCCGTCCTCGTCCTCATGCTCGCGCTGACCCCGGCCGTCGTGCCCGAGTCCAGGGACTCGAACCCGGGCCGCGTGGACTACGCCAGCATCGTGCTGTCCATCGCGACGATGCTGCCGGTCGTCTACGCCATCAAGAACCTGGCGAAGGGAGGCCCGCTGCTCGTCTCGGTGACCGCGGCATTCATCGGCCTCGCCGCTGGCACCGCGTTCGTCGTGCGCCAGCTCCAGCGGCGCGACCCGATGCTCGACGTCCGCCTGTTCACGGTGCGAGCCTTCACGGGAGCCGTCCTCGTGAACCTCCTCGCGATCTTCTCGCTCGTCGGGTTCCTGTTCTTCGTCTCGCAGCACCTGCAGCTGATCCTGGGCTACACCCCGCTCGACGCCGGGCTCGTGCTGCTGCCGGGCCTCCTGGTGACCATCGTCGCCGGCCTCGGCGTCGTGCCGCTCGCCCGGCGGCTGCCACCGCATGCCGTCGTCTCGGTGTCGCTGCTCTTCTCGGCCGTTGCCTACGCGATGATCGCCCTGCTCGGCGAGGGCGGATCCGCGGGCTTCCTCCTGGTCGCCTTCGTCATCCTCGGGATCGGCGTGGGAGCGTCGGAGACGGTCTCCAATGACCTGATCCTGTCCACGGTGCCGGCCGACAAGGCCGGAGCCGCCTCCGCCGTCTCGGAGACGGCCTACGAGGTCGGCTCGGTCCTCGGCACCGCGGTGCTGGGCAGCATCCTGCTCGCCTCCTACCAGCGCAACCTGATGCTCCCCGCGGGCCTCACCTCCGCACAGGTGGAGTCGTCCACGGAGACCCTCGGCGGTGCCGTCGAGGTCGGGACGCAGCTCGGCCCGGCCTCCGCCGCGCTCCTGCGGGATTCGGCGTTCGCCGCCTTCGACAGCGGCGTGACGGTCACCTCCGGCATCGCAGCCCTGCTCATGGTGGGGGCGTCCGTGCTGGCGGCGTGGAGCCTGCGCGGCGAGGCGAAGGCCGGACCGGCGCGGGCGACCGCCGACCACTAGGACACCAGGATGCACCCGGCGAGTACCGACCCGCCGGGTGCATTCGGATGTTCCGGCCGGCATCGGACGCCGGATGACTCGCCCCTAGCGGCGGGCGGTCTTCTCGCACGCGCTGACGAGGAGGACCGCGCAGCTGAACCAGATGGCGCCGGCCGCGCCCAGCGGGGCGGCGAGAAAACCGGCGGTGATCGGCATGACGACCTGTCCTACGCGGTTGCCGGTCAGCCGGACGGCAAGAGCCGTCCCCCGCCACCCGTCGGGGACGGCGGTGGAGACGAGCGTCATCGTCAACGGCTGCCCGAGACCGAGGCAGAACCCGCCGACGACCAGCAGCGGTACGACGATCCACGGCTGGCCGACGGTCAGCGGGGGGAAGATCAGGGCCACTCCGGATCCGTACAGGCTGACGAGCAGCAGCGCCCGCGACGACAGTCGGGAGGACAGCCAGGGCAGGCAGGATCGGGACAGGATGGAAGCAGCCCCGCGGATGGCCAGCAGCACCCCGATCTGGGCGGGTGGGATGCCCGCCTCCTCCCCCGCAAGCGGAAGGAAGGCGGTCAGGATGTCCAGCATTGCCAGCAGCGACAGGGATGCCAGCATGTGTGACGGCACACCCGTTCGGCCCAGGATCGCCGAGAGCGTCGCCCGTTCCCGGGCAGGCAGGGAGCGTCCGTCGTCGGGCTGTTCGGGACCCCCGGGAGTGCCGGCGGCAGGGGTCTTGCTCCCGGGTGGCCGGACGGTGCGGATCAGCACGACCGGAGCCGCCAGCAGCGACAGGCACGCACCGACCCACAGGGCTACCGTGATGCTGGCGGAGCGCTCGGCGGAGACCGTTCCGAGGCTGGATCCCAGCAGGAGGCCTGCGATCAGTGGGCCGGCGAGTTGCCCGGCGGAGAAGGCCGCCGTGAACCATCCGAAGGCGGCGTTCATCTGCCCGGGACGGGCGTGGCGGGTGATCAGGGTCTGACCGGCGATGGTGAAGACCAGATGCCCGAACCCCAGCAGTGCATTGGCTCCTGCCACGAGGGCGATGCTGGAGGACAGCGCAAGCGCCAGGGAGCCCAGGCCGAGCAGGGCCGCTCCCAGGGCGACCAGCCGGCTCAGCCGCCGCATCCTGTCACTGAGGCGTCCGAGCGGCAACGCACTGAGCAGGGGGATGAGGGCGTAGGCGGCAGTCACCAGGCCGATGGTGGTGGTGTCGGCGTCGAGGGCCAGAAGCTTGTAGGTGGTGACGGGCCGTACGAGGTTGAGTGCGGTCTGGGTCAACAGGGCGCCGCCCGCAAGGATCCACAACCAACCCCACGAGCGCCGGGGCGCGATGCTAGGAGACATCCGGACGATCTGGGAGAAACAGTGCGGCCCGCGTTCCTATGCCGTACCCGATTCTCATACTCGGTCGAGCCCGGCCCGCGAGACCTCCAGGTAGCTGATCGCCGCCCGGATCCCCAGACGCAGGCCTTCCCCGATGCGGTCCGGGGCGGCCTCCGAGGCGCCGGCCCCGTGCAGTGCGGGATGCGCGTCCGCGGTGGACAGCCAGAGCGGATCGGGGGACGCAGCGTCGAGAGCCGATCCGAAGACCAGGGCGTCGAGCATGGAGATCACCGCCAGGTGCTGCTCCCGCGGCACGCCGGCCTCGACGAGAGCCGATGCCAAGACCTCGTACAGGGCCAGCGTCGGCGCGTCATCGACCATGCGCCCCAGGAGCAGCGGGATCGCCGAAGGGTAGCGGGCCACGGCCTCCCGGTAGGCCAGGACCCAGTACTCGATCCTCGACTGCCAGCTCGCGTCCGCCCCACCCAGCGCGCCGAGGTCGATCTCGCGGTAGATCCGCTCCCGGAGGGCTTCGATGATCTCGTCCCTGCCCCCGATCATGTGGTGATACAGCGAGGAGGGATTGACGCCGAGGTGCTGGGCGATCCCGGTGATCGTGAAGTCGCGGTGCCTGCCGACGAGCTCCAGGGCGGCTTCGAGGATGATGTCCCGCGACAACAGTTGCTTGCGTGGCCGTGCCATTCTCCGAGTATGGCAGACCCGGATTCTCCTTCCCCAGCGAGCACGAGGAATGCCGGATCGCGTTACCAAATAGTATTTGGTTAAGTGTGAACCACGTCATATTCTGGGGCAACGCCTGTTCCTCCCGGGAGCAGGCGCCGTCCCCGACCTGCAGCCCGCCGCCAGCACGGCGACGACGGCGGCCCTTCCAGCCCCTACCGACGAAGGTGACCATGTCGCACGTTCCGAACGACCAGACCTCCGCCCCGGCTCCCCCGCTGATCGAGGCCCGCTCGATCGACTGGGTCCCCGAGAACGAACGCCACGGGAAGCTGTGGCATCAGGCACCCCTGTGGTTCCTGGGCAACTTCCAGTACTTCTCCATCCCGATCGGCTTCATCGGCCCCTCCCTGGGACTGTCCTTCGGCTGGACCGTGCTCGCCAGCATCCTGGGCATCGCCGTCGGCACCGTGTTCATGGCCTTCCACGCGTCCCAGGGCCCGACCATGGGCCTCCCCCAGCTGATCCAGTCACGGGCGCAGTTCGGCTATCGCGGCGTGATCGTGCCGCTCCTGGCCACGCTGTTCACCTACATGGCCTTCAACGTCGCCGACACCGTGCTTCTCAGCGAAGGCCTCAGCGGCTCCTTCGGCTGGAACCCCACCGTGATCGCCGTGCTGGCAACCCTCGCCGGGGTGGTCCTGGCCATCTTCGGCCACGACTGGCTGCATAAGGCGTTCCGCATCCTGCTGTACGTCTCGCTGCCGATCATGACGATCCTGACCATCGGCGTCATCACCGGCGCTGCCGGTGGGTCGTTGAGCGGCGGGGAGTACGGATTCTCCTGGCCGGCCTTCATGGCCCAGTTCGCCGCCTGCGCTGCCTACAACATCACGTATGCCCCGTACGTCTCTGACTACTCCCGCTACCTGCCCACCACCACCCGTGCCCGGTCGGTGATCGCCGCGGTCTTCTTCGGCGCCTCGTCTTCGGCGATCTGGCTGATCATCCTCGGCGCCTGGCTGTCGATCGCGCTGGGTGCGACGGACGGGCTCGTCGGGCTCCAGACCGCGGGCAACTCCGTCTTTGCCCGCCTGGGGGACGCGGCCGCCCTGCTCTCCGCGCTTGCGCTCACGGCGACCATGGGCATGAACGCCTACGGCGGGATGCTGACGGTGCTCACGACCATCGATTCGATCCGACCCATCAAGCCGAGGACGACCGCGCGCGTGGTGACCATCCTGGCTCTGGCCGTCGCCTGGTACGCCATCGCCGCGTCCATCAACTCGGGTGCGGTCGCGACCGTCTTCTCGGCCCTGACCCTGATGCTCTACATCCTGGTGCCGTGGACGGCCACGAACCTCGTCGACTTCTTCCTCGTCCGGAAGGGCCACTACGCCATCACCGACCTGTTCACCCCGAAGGGCATCTACGGGGCCTGGGGCTGGCAGGGGCTGGCGGCCTTCGCCATCGGCCTGCTGACCGAGATTCCGTTCATGCTGCTGCCGGCCGTCGGGAACTGGAGCTACGTGGGCCCCATGGCCACGGCCCTCGGGGGCGTGGACATCGCCTGGTTCGTGGGCCTCCTGACCACGTCCGTGGCCTACCTGCTGCTCAGCCGGACCATCGACCGTGGTGCCGAGGAAGCACACCTGCGGGAGAGCAACGAGACGCTCTCCAAGACCATCACCACCGACTAGGAACAGCCCGTGACCGACACCTCCGCATTCACCTTCCGGCCCGGGGCCGGACCGTCCCTCGAACCCGTCCAGGTCCGGCCCCCGGACCGCGGGCAGGTCCGCGTGGAGATCCGCGCCACCGGGGTCTGCCATTCCGATCTGCACATCGTCAACGGGGACTGGCCCACGGAACGCCCCCTGGTCCTGGGCCACGAGGCGTCCGGCGTGGTGCAGGAGACGGGGCCCGACGTCACGGACCTGGCGCCCGGGGACCATGTGGTCCTGTCCTGGTTCGCCCCGTGCAGGAAGTGCGTCAACTGCGCGGCGGGCCGGGGCTGGCTCTGCACCGGGACCACAGCCCTGGACCACACACTGCCGGACGGGAGCACGCCGTTCTCCGACGGGAACGGGCAGGACCTGTGGCCCTATCTCGGGCTCGGGACCTTCACCAGCGAGGTCGTCGTCCCTGAGACGGCCGCCGTGAAGGTGGGTAAGGACGTCCCGTTCACCGTTGGGGCGCTGCTCGGCTGCTCGGTGACGACCGGCGTGGGCGCCGTGCTCAACACCGCCGATGTTCCGGCCGGATCGTCGGCGGTCGTCATCGGCTGCGGCGGGGTGGGCCTGTCGGTCATCATGGGCCTCAAGCTCGCCGGCGCGTACCCGATCATCGCCGTCGACCTGTCCGAGGCCAAACGCACCAAGGCGGAAGAACTGGGCGCAACCCTCACCGTCGACCCGCGGACGACGGACCTCGCGTCCTACGTCAGCGAGGAACTCGGAGGGGTGGACTTCGCGTTCGAGGCCATTGGCAACGAGAAGGTCATCGAGACCCTGCCGGGGCTGCTGGCCCCCGGCGGGGCTGCGGTGCTGGTCGGGATGACGCGCATCGGTGCGCGGGCCTCCATCGACCCCTTCGATCTCGCCGACCAGGGCAAGCGGATCCTCGGCTGCAACTACGGGTCCAGCGTCGCGCACGTCGACATCCCCCGCCTGTCACGTCTCTACCTCGCCGGGCAGCTGCCGCTGGAGGAACTCATCGACACCGTCCGCCCGCTGGGTGATGCACAACAGGCGCTGGACGAACTGGCGGCAGGCTCCGGGCTGCGGTCGATCCTGATCCCCGGCGGTCGATGACGCACTACCGGCGGTTCCGCACCCGGACCAGGGGCGGCGGGTCAGCCGTGCACTACCCGGTTCACTTCCTGGACCACTTCCCGGACCAGGGACTCGTCCGTCCCGTAGGAGGCGCCGCCCGGGTCGGCGGAACCGACCGACACGCGGTTCTCCAGGGCCTGCCGTACCGGTTTCTTCGCCGACAGGTGCACCCCGTGCACGCCGACCGCGATGATGCGGCGCAGCTGGTCGGGCGTGACGCCGCCCCCGGCCTGGATCTCGAGGCCTGTTCCCCGCGCCAGCATGGTCCCGATCGTCGCCAGTCCCTGACCGACGGTGGGGGCGCCACCGGAGGTGAGGACCCGGTCGACGCCCGCTGCGGCGAGGTCGTCGAGGTGCTCAGCCGGAGCCCGGAGCTGATCGATGGCGCGGTGGAACGTCACCTCCGTGCCGGCATCGACGGCCCGGGCCCCCTCGGTGATCCGCGCGAGCGAGGGAGTGTCGATCCGCCCGTGCGCAGTCAGGGCGCCGACCACCACGCCCGCTGCGCCTCCGCGTACGGCGCCGGCAGCCTCATCGGTCATCCACCCGATCTCCTCGGACGAGTAGACGAATCCGCCCGGCCTGCAGCGAATCAGCACGTGCACCGGGATGCCGGTTGCGACCGTCTCCTGGATCATCGTCCCGCTGGGGGTCAGTCCGCCGAGTTCGAGGGCGATGCAGAGTTCGACGCGGTCCGCTCCCCCTGCGATCGCCGCACGCGCCCCGGCGGGTGACGTGACGGCGATCTCGACGGCAGGCCGCCGCACCGCGTCAGCCGCCACCTACTTCACCGATCCTGCCGTCAGCCCTCCGATGAGCCGCTTCTCGATGAGGGCGAAGAGGAGGATCACCGGGACGATCGCGACGATCGACACCCCGAAGACGTACTGCCAGCTCGTCGCGTACTGACCGATGAACTTGGTGAGGGCGACGGAGAGCGGCTGGTTCTCCGCGGTGGACATGATGACCAGGCTGGCGGCGAACTCGTTCCACGAGGCGACGAACGTGAAGATGATGGCCGTGACGATACCCGGCCAGACGAGCGGCAGGTTGATCCGGAAGAGCACGGCCAGGCGGCTCGCCCCGTCCAGCTGGGCTGCCTCGTCCACTTCCTTCGGGATCCCGGCGAAGAAGCTGTGCATGATCCAGAGCGCGAAGGACAGGTTGAAGGCCGCGTTGATCAGGATCATGGCGAGCCAGGTGTCGTTGAGGTCGAGCACGAGCATCTGCCGGAAGAGCCCCGCCGTCAGCACGGCCGGCTGGAGCATCTGCGTCACGATGACGAGGAACAGGAACGCCCACTTGCCGGGGAAGTTGAAGCGGGCCGTGTAGTAGGCGGCGGGCGTCGCGACGAGCAGGACGAGCAGGGTGGCGAACACCGCGATGATCACCGTCGAGATGAGGTTGTACGTCAGCGGCGTCTCGGGGGTGGACCACATGGTCGCGTAGTTGCCGGCCTGCAGTCCGTCCTGTGGGAAGTAGCGCGGCGGGACCGCGAGGATCTCCGACCGGGTCTTCAGCGACCCCACGAGCATGATGAGGTACGGGACGAGGAAGACGATGGCGATCAGTATCCCGACGACGACGCGGGCCGCCATCCGTCCGCCGGTGGCTCCGTCGGCACCGTACTTCCTGGCGCGGCCGTCCGCCGGCGCCTGCGCAGGAACCGTCTGGGGTGTCGCGATGGCCATGTCAGTCCTCCTTCATCGGCTTGACGATCTTCACGTACGCGGCCACGATCACGATCACGATGGCGAAGTTGATCACGCTCAGTGCACTGGCGAGGTCCAGGCGCCGGTCGAACTGGAGGACCTTGAAGATGTAGGTCATGAGGGTGTCGGCGCTGTAGCCGGGGATCGAGCCGGTCATGATGCGCAGGATGGGCAGGTTGTTGAAGACGTTGATGACGTTGATGAGCACGGCGACGGCGAGCGCGCTGCGCAGCTGCGGCAGGACCACCAGGAAGTAGGTGCGCACCCTCCCGGCGCCGTCCATCTTCGCGGCTTCGAGGATGTCCCCCGGCACCGCCTGCAGCCCCGCGAGCAGGGTGTAGGTGGTGAAGGGGATGGAGACGAAGATGCCGACGACGATGGCAGCGCCGAGTGCGGTCGCGACGTTCTTCGTGAAGCCGTAGGGGCTGTCGAGCACCCCGATGTCGACGAGGAAGGTGTTCATGATGCCGTAGTCGCGGTCCAGGCCGTAGTAGAAGACGGTCGTCGTCATGACCACGCTCGCGGCCCAGGGGACCACGACCGCCATGCGCACCAGGGTCCGCCCCGGGAAGGGCTTGTTGAGGAAACTCGCGAGCGCGAGCGAGAGGAGAACGGTGACGGTCACGACCACCACGACCCACACCAGCGTGTTCAGGAGGATCCGGGGCAGGTTGGGATCGGCCAGGACCCTGCTGAAATTCGCGAAGCCGACGCCCTCGATGTTGGTTCCCGCCTGGCTGATCCGCCGGGTGGAGTTGTAGATCATGTAGGCGGCGGGGAACAGGACGACGCCGAAGATCAGGATCAGGACCGGCCCGATCCAGGGAAGCGCAGCGACGAGGCTTTCCCGGTTCTGGCCGCGGGCCGTACGGATCCGCGTGATGGGCGGCTGCTGGAAGGTACTCATGGGTGCTGACCGTTCTCTTCGGACAGGAGGGGAGCCGACGAGGACACGCCGGCTCCCCTCCCGCTGGTGCCTCAGGCCGCGGCGTCGGCCTTTGCCTGGATCTGCTCGAGCACGGATGCGGGTTCCTGTGTCTCCAGCAGGCCCATGAGGGACTTGAAGGCGCCATCGGTGGCATTCCACGCGGGGTTGGACGTGGGGTAGAACTTCGCGTTGGGCAGCATCTCGAGGAACGGCTTCAGCGTCTCGTCGGAGGCCATGGCCTCGGATCCCGACTTCGTCGTCGGGAGGAAGCCCTCGCTCTGCACCCAGTCCACGTACTGGTCCTCGGCGAAGAAGAAGTCCATGAACGAGGTGATGGCTTCCTGCTTCGTCTCGTCGTTCTTGAAGGCCATGAGGCGGTCGGCGACACCGAGGGTGGCGGGCTCCCCGGTGTTCGTGGGGACATTCGCGACGCCGTAGTTCAGGTCGGGGTTGGCATCCTCGATCTGCCCGACGGTCTGCGGAAGGCCGTAGACCATGCCGATCTTGCCCTGCAGGAACACGTTGATCATGGGCGTACGCTGCGTGGCACCGGGGTCGGGCTGCGTGACGCCGTCCGTGATCATCTTCTTCATGAACTCGGCGGCCTCGAGGTTCTCGGGAGTGTCGACCGTGATCTTCGACGCATCACCGAACCCGCCGCCGTTGCCGGCGAACCAGATGAGGGATTCGCCCTGCGCCTCCTCGGAACCGAGCGGCATGCCGTATCCGGGGGTGCCCGTCGCCGTGATCTTCTGGGCGGCGTCGTGCAGTTCCTCCCAGGTGGTGGGCGGAGCCTCGACGCCTGCGGCATCGAACAGGTCCTGGTTGTAGAACAGGGCACGGGCGGAGGCCAGGAGAGGCAGTCCGTACTGGGTGCCGTCGAAGCTCTCGTTCTCCGCGAACGACTCCTGGAAATCGCCCAGGGTGTCCTCGGACGCGATGTCCTCGGCGGGATAGAGCAGTCCCTCGGAGGCGAAGGCCGAGAACGCGCCGCCGTTGTAGATGTCGGGCGCCTCCCCCGCCTGGATCTTGGTCTGGAGCACCGATTCGAGGTTCTCCCAGGATTCGATCTGCAGGTTGACCGTCACGCCGTCGTTGGCTGCCTCGAAGTCCTCGATGACGCCTTCCCAGAGGGCCTTGGTGTCGTCGGAGTAGCTGGGGACCAGCATGTTGATCGTCGTGTCACCACCCTCCGACTCGGTCGACGCGCCGCCGCCGAAACCGCAGGAGGACACAGCGAGTGTCCCGACGGCGGCCATCGCCACCATGCCCATCCTCAGCTTGCTCTTCATTGCATGATTCCTTCTCGAGAGGGTCCCAGAACAGGGAGGTACCGCGGACTCGGCAGGTCCCGACTCCGGCCGCTGGTGAGTGAATGTGATCAGTAGGAGGACCAAGCAATCAGCAGCGAGCAGTTTGTCCTCCATAGCATGCCGTGACGTACGTCTCAGGTCAAGCATTCCGGGAAGAAGCAATACGACCGAAACACAGGGTGCCGCGTCCGCCCCCTACCTCCCGTCCGTGATCGAAGATGATTTCTGGACAGCTGCTTCGCTCATGGGTAATCATGGAGCAATTCGAACCGGCCTCCAGGAGAACCCCGTGTCCCAGCTTCCCGAATCATCGACCGCAGCCCCCGTCCCCGGCCTGCACATGGACAGCGAGCTGTCCTCGCAGCCGGAGTGCTGGGAACGCGCCATCGCCCAGGCGAACCAGGAACAGCTCCTTCCGGCCCCGGGCCGGAGGGTCGCCGTCGTGGGGTGTGGGACGTCGTGGTTCATGGCGCAGTCCTATGCCGCCGCCCGCGAAGCCTCCGGCAGCGGCGAGACCGATGCGTATGCGGCATCGGAGGCATCCGCCGTCACGTCCCGTGCGTACGACGCCGTCGTCGCCATCACGCGTTCGGGCACCACCAGTGAGATCCTCTCCCTGCTGTCGGAGCTGAAGGGAAAGGTGCCCACCGTCGTGGTCCTCGGGGACGTCGACTCGCCTGCCGTCGCCCTCGCCGACGCCGTCGTCGGGTTGCCCTACGCGGACGAGTCGTCCGTCGTCCAGACCCGCTTCGCCACCTCCGCTTTGGTGTACCTGCTGACCTCCGTGGGCGTGGACCTCGGGTCCGCCGTCGCCGATGCACGCACTGCGGTCACGACGGACACACCGGACGAGTTGCTGGCCGCGGACCAGTTCAGTTTCCTCGGCACGGGCTGGACCGTCGGGCTCGCCCACGAGGCCGCCCTCAAGATGCGCGAGGGAGTGCAGGGCTGGACGGAGTCCTACCCCGCCATGGAATACCGGCACGGCCCCATCGCCATCGCACAGCCCGGCAGGGTCACCTGGGTGTTCGGCCAGGAGCCGGACGGCCTGCGGGAGGAGGTCGCGGCCACCGGCGCCCTGTACGTCAGCACCGGCGCCCATCCGCTGGCGGACCTCGCGCGCGTCCACAGGATCACCCTGGACCGTGCCCGCTCCCGCAGCCTGGATCCCGACGCCCCGCGCCACCTCTCGCGCTCCGTGGTCCTCGAGAGCTGAGCCCATGCCCCCGAACGCGCACCCCGCGCCTGCGGGGCCGGCCGATCCCGGACCCGCGGTCCTGGCTGTCGACGTCGGCGGCACCGACACGAAATCCGCGGTGATGGATCGGGACGGCAGCCTCCACGGAATCGCCCGTGTCCCCTCGGCCCACGACGAGCGACACCCGGGTGACGTGGTGGTGGAGCAGGTCGTCGAGCTGGCCAGGACCTACACCGCCCGATACCCCGACACAGGAATCCGCGCCCTGGGCCTGGTGGTCCCGGGACTCGTGGACGACGCCGCCGGCGTGGGGCTCTTCGCCAGCAACTTCGGCTGGGACCGCTACCCGTTCCGGGACCGCGTCAGCGAGGCCACCGGGCTCCCTGTCGCCTTCGGCCACGACGTGAGCGCCGCGGGAGACGCCGAGATGCGCGCGGGCGCGGGGTTGGGCGCCGACGACGCCGTCGTGCTCATCATCGGGACGGGAATCGCCGGCGCGGTGTTCAGCGGGGGGCGCCCCGTCCGCGCGGGCGGCTACGCAGGGGAGATCGGCCATGCGCAGGTCCCGGGCGGGCTGCCCTGCCCCTGCGGCGCGTCGGGCTGCCTGGAGACCATCGGATCGGCCGGCGCCATCGCGCGCCGCTACACCTCGCGCACCGGTCGCGCCGTCTCCGGCGCGCGTGAGGTCCTGGCGGCCGGCCAGGCCGGAGACGAGGACGCCCGCGAGATCTGGTCCGACGCCGTGGAGGCCCTCGCCTTCAGCATCCGGCAGCTCGTCGCCATGATCGGCACCGAGACGGTGATCCTGGGCGGCGGACTGGCGCAGGCGGGACCGGCCCTCCTGGAGCCGCTGCGCCGGCGGCTCGAGGAGGACATCTCGTTCCTTCGGCTGCCGCGCCTGACGACGTCCCTGCTCGGCCAGGATGCGGGCCTCATCGGCGCAGCCCTGCGCGCCCGGGACCTCGTGGCGGTCCACTGATGACTCCGGCACCGGTCCTGACCGTCACCCCGAATCCGGCGCTGGACACCACCTACAGCGTGCCGGCCCTGCACCCCGGCCACTCCCACCGTGTTGCACCCCCTGTGGTGAAGGCAGGCGGCAAGGGCCTGAACGTCGCGCGCGTGATCCACCAGAGCGGGTACGGGGTCCACGCGGTCCTCCCCGTCGGCGGGGATCCGGGCGCCCTCCTCCGGGCCGACCTCGCGGAAAGCGGCATCCCGCACTCCCTGGTGGACGTCACCCCGCCCACGCGGCGGAGCATCGCGATCCATGACCGGGCCACCGGCGCCGCGACCCTCCTGAACGAGGAGGGCGGGGAACTCGCGGCCGACGAGTGGCGCCGGATCTCGGACGCCGTCCTGCACCGGCTGCCGCAGTCCGGCTGCCTGACCGCCTCGGGCAGCCTTCCCCCTCACGCCCCGCAGGACTTCTACGCGCGCCTGGTCGAGGAGGCACGGCGCGGAGGCCTGCCGACGATCATCGACACGTCCGGACCCGCCCTGCTGGCCGCTGCCCGCGCGGGGGCCACGGTGCTGAAACCGAACCACCACGAACTGCTCGAGACCACGGGCGAAACCGACCCGGAACGGGGAGCCAGGGCGCTGCTGGCCCTCGGCGCCGGGCTCGTCCTCGTGAGCCAGGGCGAGGAGGGCATGCTCGCCTTCGCGGCCGACGACCGGGAGGGCTGGCACGCCCGCTTCCCCACGGTGCTCGCCGGCAATCCGACCGGCGCCGGCGACGCCGCCGTGGCCGCCGTGGCAGTTCTGCTCGCCCAGGGTTCCACCAGCGTCCCGGACCTCCTGCGCGCCGCGACGTCGTGGTCCGCCGCGGCCGTCCTGATGCCGACCGCCGGAGTGCTCCACGAGGAGTACCGCGTCATGGCGGACGCCGTGGTCCTGCGCCGCCTCGGCACTCCCCCGGGTCCGGCACGAACCCCATCGACGGTCGAACGCCCCACAGACGAGGATGCCCCATGGGACTGACCCCCACCCGCACGCTGATCGACGCGGCCGTCGCCTCCGGTGGCGGACTCGGCAGTTTCAACGTCCTGCACCTCGAGACGGCCGAGGCCATCGTTGCAGGAGCGGAAGCCGTCGGGCTCCCGGTCATCCTCCAGATCTCGCAGAACTGCGCCGCCTACCACGGCGCGCTCGAGCCGATCGCCGCAGGTACCGCTGCGGTCGCCCGGGCTGCCCGGGTTCCGGTGGCCCTCCATCTGGACCACGCGGAGGACGAGCGGCTGGTGTACGAGGCGTTCGACCTCGGATTCGGATCGGTGATGTACGACGGCGCCCACCTGCCCTTCGAGGACAATGTCGCCGCCACCGCACGGGTCGTCGAACGTGCCCATACCGCGGGCGTCTTCGTGGAAGCCGAGCTCGGGAAGGTCGGGGGCAAGGACGGCGCCCACGCCCCGGGAGTACGGACGGACCCCGAGGAGGCGGCTGCCTTTTTGGGAGCCACCGGAGTCGATGCCCTGGCGGTCGCCGTCGGATCCTCGCACGCGATGCTGGACCGCGGCGCTGCCCTGGACCTGGACCTGATCGCACGCCTGAAGTCCTCGGTCCCCGTACCGCTGGTGCTCCACGGCTCCTCCGGGGTGCCCGACGACGTCCTCGTCCAGGCCATCCGCGCGGGAATGACGAAGATCAACGTCTCCACCCACCTCAACGGGTTCTTCACGCGGGCGGTGCGCGAGGTGCTCACGGCCCGGCCCGACCTCGTCGACTCCCGCACCTATGTCGCGGCGGGGCGCGACGCTCTTGCCGCAGAGGCGGCGCGCCTGCTCGCGCTTCTCGCCCTGCGCCCGTCCCGAGCGAACGCCTAAGGTTGAGCAGGTGGAAAAGACCGAAAGACTTAACGCCATCCTCGACCTCCTCGCGGCCGAGGGGACGGTCCTGGTCGACGACATAGTCACCCGCCTCGCGGTCTCCCCTGCCACGGCCCGGCGTGATCTCGACAGCCTCGCCGCCCAGCGGCTGCTGACGAGGACGCGGGGCGGAGCGACCATGGAGGCCGTCGCCTACGACCTGCCCACCCGGTACAGCCGCGACGACCACACGCTCCAGAAGCAGGCGATCGCGCGGGTCGCCAGCACGCTCGTACCGAAGGGTGCCGTGGTGGGCCTGTGCGGCGGGACCACCAGTACGGCGATCGCCCAGGTCCTGGGCATGCGACCGGACCTGATGGAACCGTCCAGCAAGCCCGCCCTCACCGTGGTCACCAACGCGATCAACATCGCGGCCCAGCTCGTGGTCCGGCCGAACATCCGCATCATGGTGACCGGCGGCGTGGTCAACCCGCGGTCCTACGAGCTCGTGGGGCCCTACACGGACGTGATCCTCCAGCGCGTCGCCCTCGACTTCGCGTTCATCGGCGTCAACGGACTCGACCCGGACATCGGACCGACCGTCAGCGACGAGGGGGAGGCGGAGGTCAACACCCTCATGGCGCGGCGGGCCTCCGAGACCTTCATCGTCGCCGACTCCTCGAAGATCGGCACCCGCGCGTTCGCCACGATGACCGGCTACAGCTTCACCAACCTGATCACCGACAGCGGTATCACCGATGAGCAGAAAGCCGCGTTCGAAGCCGGCGGAACGAAGGTCATCGTGGCACCGGAGCACACCTGACGTCCTCAATCCCCTGCACAGATCGGAGTCCACGATGCGTGTCGTCATCCTCGACAGCGCCGAGGACATCGGCGCCTTCGGTGCCGGCGTCATCCTCGACGGCGTGCGCAGCGGCAGGATCCACACGCTCGGCGTCGCCACCGGGTCCTCTCCGCTGACCATCTACCGCGCTCTGGCAGACCAGTGGATCCCCGCCCTGGCCCGGCTGAAAGCCTTCGCGCTGGACGAGTACGTCGGCCTCCCGGCGGACGATCCCCAGAGCTACCGGTCGGTGATCCGGCAGGAAGTGACCGACCGGCTCCGCCTCGACCCGGCCAACGTCCATGTCCCCGACGGCTGCGCAGCCGATCTGAACGTCGAATGCGAGCGGTACGAGGCGGCGATGGCCGAAGCGGGGGGTGTGGACCTGCAGCTGCTGGGCATAGGGCGGAACGGGCACATCGGCTTCAACGAGCCGAGTTCCTCCCTGTCCTCGCGCACCCGGCCGAAGACACTGATGGCAGCCACCCGCAGGGACAACGCCCGCTTCTTCGCCGACCCCGCCGACGTCCCCCGCCACTGCCTCACCCAGGGGCTCGGCACGATCCTCGATGCCGCCGAGGTGCTGCTCGTCGCGCAGGGCTCGGCCAAGGCGGAGGCGGTCCGCGCAGCACTCGAGGGGCCACTGACCAGCATGTGCCCGGGGTCCGTGCTGCAGTTGCACCGCCGCGCGACCGTCGTCCTGGACGAGGAGGCCGCGCAGCATCTCGCGCTGCGGGAGTACTACCTCGACACGGAAAGGAACCGGATCGAGGGTATCCGCGCGTGAGTACCGTCGCGTTCCACAGCACCACGAAGATCGACGCCGACGGCGAGACCCCCGACTTCTGGGCGGTGACCGAGGGGAGGACGATCACGGCCACCGGCACAGGGACGGGGTGGCGGGGACGCGCCGCGGACACCGTGATCGACGGCACCGGGCACGTCCTCACCCCCGGATTCATCGACCTGCACGTGCATGGCGGCGGTGGCTCCAGCCACGAGGACGGCCCCGACGCGGTGCTGCAGTCGCTCGCCGCCCACCATCCGCACGGGACCACACGCGCCGTGGCGAGTTTGGTCTCCAACCCCCTGGGGCAGCTGGAGCGCTCGCTGTCCGGCATCGCCGACCTGACGGAGACCCACCCCCTGCTGCTCGGCAGCCACCTCGAGGGGCCGTTCCTGTCCGTCGGCAAGCGCGGCGCCCATAATGCGGACTACCTCACCGATCCCTCCCCGGACAGCGTCGACCGCCTGCTCGAGGCTGCCCGCGGCACCCTGCGGCAGATCACCCTCGACCCGGAGCGCGCCGGCGCCCTGCAGTCGATCGGCCGCATGACCGCTGCGGGCGTCACCGTTGCCCTCGGCCACACCGAGGCGGGGTACGAGCAGTCCCTCTCCGCATTCCGCGCCGGCGCCACCCTCCTGACCCACGCGTTCAACGGCATGCCCGGCCTGCACCACCGCGATCCCGGGCCGGTCGGTGCCGCCCTCGTCGGGGGAGCCTGCCTCGAGGTGATCCTCGACGGGCACCACGTCCACCCCGCCGTCGCCGCGATGCTCTTCACCCTCGCCCCGCACCGCATCGTCCTGGTCACCGACGCCATGGCCGCCGCCGCCGCACCCGACGGGCACTACGTGCTGGGCGGGCTGACCGTCGACGTCCGGGACCGGGTCGCGAGGCTGCAGGGCAACGGCTCACTCGCCGGATCCACGCTGACGCTCGACGCGGCACTGAGGAATGCGCTCGCCGCCGGGGTCCCCGCGGTGGCGGTCATCGAAGCCCTCACCCTCACGCCGGCGCGCGTCCTCGGGCTCTCGGGGATCCTCGGCCGGGTCCGGCCCGGCTTCGCAGCCGACCTCGTGCTCTTCGATGCCGCCTGGAACACCGCGTCGGTCCTCGCCGACGGCCGGTGGCTCTACCGGGCGGCGTCGTAGCTGCGCCGCGGCTGCGTCCCGCCGTCAGGGCAGTTCAGTCCCGCGGCTCAGTCCCGTGCCCTCAGTCCCGCGGGTCTTTCACCTGGAAGGACATCGGCACCGGCGAAGCGGAGTGGCGGGCGGTCCTGGCATCCCTCTCCAGGCCCGAGGGCTGCGTCAAGATCGAGTACAGCTCCGGGCGGCGCCCCAGGAGCCAGCGCCGGCCGGTGGCGAGGGGCAGCAGCTCCAGATCCAGGTCGGCCGTGACGACGGCGGTGTCCGCGACCGGCGTCTCGGCGATGATGCGGCCGTAGGGGTCGAGGATCATGGCGTTCCCGGTCCGGATCTCGTCATCGTCGGGCCCGATACCGTTGCTGAACAGGACGAACAGGCCGTTGTCGTGGGCGCGGGACGGCAGCCAGCGCATCAGCCACCCGCGCCCGGAGGGCCCGTTGACCGCTGCCTCGAGCGCTTCCGGATCCTGATGGCGGTTGTCCCAGAGGGACCGTGGGAGCGGGCGCATGCCGTGGGGACTCATCGATCGTGTGCCGCCGGTCTGATGGGGCGCGAGAAGAACGGTGGCCCCCAGGAGCGCGACGGCCCGTACGTTCTCGACGAGGTTGTTGTCCCAGCAGATGAGTATTCCCATCCGCACACCCCAGGGCGTGTCGAAGACGGTGTACGAGTCCCCGCTGGAGATCGCTTCGTGCTCGAACGCATGGAGCTTGCGGTGCACGTGCACGCTGCCGTCCGGCAGGCACACGGCGTAGGAATTGTAGAGGCGGTCCCCCTCCGCCTCGAGGAATCCCACGCCGATCCCCAGCCCCAGCTCGCCGGCCAGCCGCTGCACCTCGGTGACGGCGGCACCGTCGCGGCGCTGGGCGAGTTCCCGCAGGCGGTGCGCGGGCTGTCGGGTCAGGTGCCAGTACCCCAGCAGGCACAGCTCCGGGAACACGATGATCTGCACACCGTCGGCGGCCGCCCGGCGGGACAGGTTCCGGACGGTCTCCAGATTGGCGGCCACGTCATCAGGGACGGCTTCGAACTGGACGACGGCGGCCCGGAGCGTCGAGGGAGCATCGTTCATCGGTACCTCGCTGATACTCGTGGGTCCGGGTCCCTCGACGCCTCGTCGGTCCGGGGGATCCCGCTGGGGATCCAGTCAACCAACCCGGAGGTGTCCCGTCCATCAGCGGGGTGAGGAAAGGGTGGCTCTGCAGTTGATGCAGGACCACCCTTCCTCCTGGCCGGCAGGGACTCAGGAACCCAGTCCGGGCGGGTTCAGCTCGGACTTGTCGATCGCCTCGGTGGTCAGGCCCCAGCGGTCCAGGATCTTGCCATAGGTGCCGTTGTCGATCAGGTGGTTCAGCCCCGACTGCGCGGCCGCGGCGAAGCCGTTGCCCTTCTTCGTGGCCACGGCGATGTTGGCCTTCTTCGGCCAACCGCCGTCGACCAGGCCCACCAACTTGGTTTCACCATCGGCCCGGGCCTTGTAGGCGCCCGTGGCGTTCGGACCGAAGGACACGTCAGCCCGGCCGGACTGCAGGGCCAGCGTGGACGCCGAGTCGTCGTCGTAGTACTGGAAGTCGACCGGCTCCAGCCCGTTCTTCGTGTTCTCGGCGTCCCACTCCAGCAGGATCTTCTCCTGGTTCGTCCCGGAGCCCACGATCACGCGAAGGCCCGCAACGTCCTTCGCCTCCTTGATCTCGCTGACCGGGGAATCGGACGGAGCGTAGAAGCCGAGCAGGTCATTGCGGTAGCTGGCGAAGTCGAACTTCTGCTTGCGCTCCTCGGTGACCGTTACGTTGCTGATCACGGCCTCGTACTTGCCGGACTCCACGCCGAGCGGCCAGTCGGCCCAGGCCACCGGGATCACCTCGGCCTCCAGGCCCAGTGACTCGGCGAGCGCGTAGGCGATGTCCACCTCGTTGCCGATCGCGGTCGTGTTGTCGGTCGCGTAGAGCGCCAGCGGGGCGGCGAAGGGGCTCACGGCCACACTGAGCTTGCCGTCCGCGCTGACCTCCTCCGGCACCAGGGCCTGCGCGTCGGCGGAGGCATCGGAGGTGAACCGGTCCTGCTCCGGCGAGAGGTTGAATTCGTCTGCGGAGGAAGCGGAGGACGCCGAGGACGCGGCGTCCGCCGGTTCCGCCGCCGAGCCGGGATCCGCGCAACCGGCCAGGCCGAGCAGTGCCGGGCCGAGCAGGGTGACGCCGAGCAGTGCATGGGGCCGGGAGCGGCGGGGTGAGGAAGCGGTGCTGTTCATGGTGCAGGCCTTCCGGTCTGTCTGGACGGGTGGGTGGTGCTGGACGGGTGGGTGGGTCAGCGGACGGCTGGTTCCCCGGCTGCGGCACGCTCCGGGACCGCGAGGCCCAGGTTCTCGCGCAGGGTGGTCCCCCGGTACTCCGTGGGGTAGACCCCGCGTTCCTGCAGTTCGGGGACCAGGTGGTTGACGATGTCGTCGAGGCCGGTGGGGATCAGCCAGGGGGAGATGTTGAAGCCGTCCACGGCGCCGACGCGCGCGTAGGCGGCCAGCGTGTCGGCCACCTCCGAGTACGAGCCCACGAAGGAGGCGTCCGACCGCGCGGCTTTCGCGCGGACGAACTGCAGGATGGTCTGCCCCTTCTCCGCAGCCTCCTGGCGCCACTGCGCGGTCAGTTCTCCGGCCTTGGCCCCGTGGAAGCCGCTGCCCCGGGTCTCCGAGGTCTCCTCGACCGCCGGGTCGATGTCCGGCAGTGGACCGTCCGGATCCCAGCCGTCCAGCTGCCGACCCCAGAACTGCTCGAGGTAGGCGATGGCCTGCTGCGGCCCGATCTGAAGTTCGCGGACCCAGGCCTTCTTCTCCGCTGCCTCCGCGCTGGTCGGGGCCAGGATGAATTCGCTGGCGGGCATGATCTTCACGGCGTCGGCGGGACGCCCTGCGTGGAGCGTGCGCTCGACGATGTCGGCGCGGAAGGCCACGGCGGCGTCGAACTGGGGGTGGGCGGAGAAGATGACATCGGCCTGCCGCGCCGCGAAGTCCCGCCCGGCAGGGGAATCCCCCGCCTGGAACAGCACCGGGTGGTGCTGCGGGCTGCGCGGCAGCCGAGGGGTGTAGTCCACGGTGTAGTGCTGTCCCTCGTGGTGCACGCGGCGTACCGCTCCGTCCGCTGCTCCGTCCGCCGGCCGGTTCCCGGCCGTCCCGGCGATGGCGTCCGGGGACCAGGAGTCCCAGATGGCCTTGGCCGTCCGCACGAACGCCTCGGCATGGACGTAGCGGTCGGCGTGGTCCAGGTAGCCGCCGCGGCGGAAGTTCTCCCCGGTCCAGGCGTTGTCGGTCGTCACCATGTTCCAGGCGGCACGGCCGCCGGAGATCAGGTCCAGCGAGGACAGGCGATGGGCCAGGTCCGCCGGGTCGTTGTAGGTCGTGTTCTGGGTAGCCGCGAGCCCGATGTGGGTGGTGACCGAGGCCAGCGCGGCGAGCATGGTCTGCGCGTCCGGCCTGCCCACGACGTCCAGGGCGTGGGGCCTGCCGAGGTGTTCCCTCAGGCGGAGTCCTTCGCCGAGGAAGAACGCGGCGAACAGTCCGCGCTCGGCCGTCTGCGCTATGCGGCGGAAGGACTCGAAGTCGGTCTGGGAGCCGGATTCGGCCGCCTTCCAGATCGTGCCGGAGTTGACTCCCTGGAAGAAGACACCGAGCTGTAGCGTGCCCGATGGAGTGAAGGCGCTGCTGTGCTGTGGCATGGGATCCCCTAGTTTCCGGCGGTGGTGGACGGGTGGGCGTAGCGGCTGGCCGGGCGTGGAAGTCCCAGCAGGTCACGGAAGGTGCTGTCCTGGAGCGGTGCGCGGAGTGCGCCGCGGCGCCTCAGTTCGGGCAGGACCCACCGGGCGAGTTCGTCCAGTTCCACGGCGAGCGACGCCGGGTGCAGACGGACGCCGTCGGCTTCCGCCAGGAGCGGTTCGAGGAAGTCCACGAGGCCGGCTGCAGAACCGACGTACCGTGCGCGGCCGCTCGCCGGACCGGTGGCCCGTTCTCCGGCGGTCTGACCTCGGGCGTCCAGGACGACGTCGAGCTCGCCGACGATCGCCACTGCTGCTCCCAGTCGGTGCCGGACGTCCCAGATCTCCGCGATCAGCAATTCTGGCGTCGGAGCGGAGACGAGCACGGCATCGACGGCGTCCGCCAGGACCTGCCCCGTACCCACGATGGAGGCGGGAGCAAGGATGGGCAGCTGTCCCTGCAGCGGTCGGGGGATGATGGACGGGCCCTTGACGGAGTAGGGGGCGCCGAAGCCCGCCGGGGTCTCGTAGTCGACGTAGTGCAGCTTGTCCGCATCGATGTACCGGCCCGTGGCGACATCGCGGATCACGGAGTCGTCCTCCCACGAGTCCCACATGCGGCGGGAGACTTCGATCGAGGCGGCAGCCTCCTGCGCCAGGTCGGTGCCGCTCACGTTCTCGCGGCCCACGGCAGCTGCCGTCTCGGGGAATTCCGCTGCCGTTGCGATCCACCCGGCACGGCCACCGGAGACGTAGTCGAGGCTGGCCAGCTGCGTGGAGACGTGGAACGGCTCGGTGTAGACGGTGTCCACCTCGGGAACCAGCGCGATGGTCCGCGTGACCGGTCCGGCGTAGGCAGCGCGCTGCAGGGCGTTTGCACGGCCGGCACGCGGTGCGTCGGCGAAGGTGGCCACGTGGAATCCTGCGGATTCTGCGGCGAGAACGGCTTCAGCCAGGCTTGCAAAGCCTTCAGTACGTCCGAACTCCGTTCCGTCCCATCCGGCTCCGTCGAGCTCGATGGCCAGGAACCCGGCCCTGGCTGCTGTCGCGGTGCGGTCGTCGATTGCGCTCACTGCTGGTCCTGACGCTCGTAGGGGATCTTCTCGCCGGCTTCGACGGCCACCGGCAGCCGGTTCTCCGCGGGTGGCAGCGGGCAGGTTGCGAGGTCCGTGTAGGCGCAGGGCAGGTTCACGGCCCGGTTGAAATCCAGCTGCACGGACCCGTCCGCGGCCGGGACCACGGACAGCGAGCGGTTGGCGGCATACGTCGTGCGGCCGGACGTGCGGTCGGTGAACAGCACGAGGAGCGCTCCGGGGGCGAAGCCGTTGAACGCCGTCAGGGTCAGTTCCTGGCCGGCAAGCTCGAAGCGGATCTCGCCCGGCGCTTCGTATACGTGCTGGATGCCTTCGACGGCGGCGCCCACCGTGGTGGGGCGGGGTTCGGGGAACGGCACGAAGGTGCCGGTGACGGAGAACTCGGTGTTCGGTGCGTAGGCGGGTGTCCCGCGGTAATCGCGCAGCAGGGCCGCGTGCGGACTGCGGGGCCTGACGATGTACTCCCCGCCACGCTTTGCAACCTCGATCACCGAGTCGCCTGCGACGAGGTCGATCCCGCCCCGCTCCTCGATGGGGCCGAGGAGGATCGCAGTGCCGGCCTCCGTGTTCAGCTCCTGCCCGTCGCGCTGCAGGCTCTCACCCGGCTCCAGGACGATCCGCACGGCGTCGTCCTCGACGCTCCACGCGCCGGGGGCACCGTCCAGCCGGACGGAGGTGTTGCCCAGCCAGTGCAGGTGGGTGACGGCAAGGAAACCGTGCGGGTGGGCGCGGTGGCGTTCGTGCGCAGCGTGCCACTGCTCCCAGGCGGCGGTGAAGGGCGGGATCTCAGTGTGCTTAGGCATGGTTGCTCCTGCTGGTGTGGGCGGCGGCGCTCCCGGTCACCGTGTTCCTCAGGTGAGGAATGATGTCCAGGACCTGGAATTTCATGGCCGGTCCTACTTGCCGAAGTTCGCGGCGTTCACCACGGTCGATTCGGGGATGGCCTCGTCGGCCAGGCCCCAGCGCTCCAGCACCTCGGCGTAGCTGCCGTCCTCGATGGCGGAATTGATGGCCGCCGCGAGCGGCTCGGCCAGCCCGTTGTCGCGCAGCGTGGTGGCTGCGACCAGGGTCTCCGACGGCCAGCCGGCGTTGACCTTGCCGACGATCTTCAGGTCGTCCCGGGTGTTCTCCCGGTAGGTGGCGCTCGGGTACGGGGAGAGGTTGAGGTCCAGCCGGCCGGAGGAGAGCGCCAGGATAGTGTCCGCGTCGCTGCCGTAGTACTGCAGTTCGGCGGGGGCCTTGCCGGCGTCCTCGAGCTCCTTGTTCCAGGCCAGCAGGATCTTCTCCTGGTTGGTGCCGGAGCCGACGGCGACCTTCTTGCCGGAGATGTCCGCGGACCCGGCGACGGTGAGGTCGGAGTCCTGGCGGGCTTCGAAGGCCATGAACGCGGCACGGTACGGGGCGAAATCGAAGAGCTGCACGCGGTCCCCGTTGATGCCGACATTGGAGAACACGGCTTCGAAGTCCCCGGACTGCGTCTTCAGCGGCCAGTTCTCCCAGGAGGTGGCCTGCAGGTCCAGTTCGAGGCCGAGCTTGTCGGCGACCAGCTGGGCGATGTCGGTCTCGTTGCCGATCACGGTCTTGTCGTCCGTGGCGTAGACCGACAGCGGGACCGCGAACGGGCTCACCCCGACGGTCAGCTTGCCGTCCTCGGCGATGTCGGCCGGGACCTGCGCGGCGAGGTCGTCATCCTTCTCCGCGCGGACGCGGTCCTGCTCCGGCGCCAGGTTGTAGACGATGCCGTTCTCGGCCGGCGCGGCGGACTCACCGGTTCCGGACGCTGCCGCTTCCGGGTCGGCGCAGCCGGCCAGGGCCAGGAGGACGAGGGCTGCGGCGGACAGTGCCGGAAGCCGGCGAGGCTCGAGACATTTCATGGGTGTTCCCCTTGCTTGCGGACGGAATACGGGATTCGGGAGGTTCTTGGAGTTCAGAGGTTGAAGGCCGGTTCGATGACCTTCGAGAGGAAGGCCTTGGTGCGCTCGTGTTGCGGGGCGCCGAAGATCTGCAGCGGGGTGCCCTCCTCGACGATCTGCCCCTGGTCCATGAACACCACGCGGTCGGCCACGTCGCGGGCGAAGCCCATCTCGTGCGTGACGACGATCAGCGTCGTGCCCGAATCCGCCAGGCTGCGGATCACGTCCAGCACCTCACCGACCAGTTCCGGGTCGAGCGCGGACGTGGGCTCGTCGAACAGGACGATCTTCGGATCCAGCGCCAACGCCCGGGCGATCGCCACGCGCTGCTGCTGACCCCCCGAGAGCTGGCGCGGGTAGACGTCGACCTTGTCCGACAGACCGACGCGTTCGAGCAGCTCCAGGGCCCGCGCCCGTGCCTGGGCGTGCGGGCGGTGCTGGGCGTAGACCGGGGCTTCGATGATGTTCTCGACGGCGGTCAGGTGCGGGAAGAGGTTGAAGTTCTGGAACACCATGCCGATGTGGGTGCGCTGGGCCAGGATCTCCTTCTCCCGCAGCTCGTGGAGTTTGCCCCCGCGTGCCTTGTACCCCACCAGCTCGCCGTCCACGGAGATGTGGCCGGCGTCGACCTTCTCCAGGTGGTTGATGGTGCGCAGGAGGGTGGACTTGCCCGACCCCGAGGGACCGAGGATCACCACCACCTCGCCCGGCTCGACGGTGAGCGAGACACCGCGCAGCACCTCGATTTGGCCGAAGGACTTGTGCACGTCGCTGATCTCGACGAGTCCGCGGGTGGCGGCTGCAGCGGCGGCCGGAAGGGCTGGCGAATTCATCGTGCGACCTCGGATGTCTTGGCGTGGGTGGAGAAGAAGCGCCGGACCCGCTGCAACGGGGTCGGGGGCAGTGTGCGCACGGCACCCTTGGAGTAGTGGCGCTCGATGTAGTACTGGAAGACGCTGAGCACGGAGGTGATCACCACGTACCAGACGGTGGCCACCAGCAGCAGGGGCAGCACCTGCTGGGTGCGGTTGTAGATGACCTGCACGGTGTAGAACAGCTCCGAGTAGGCCAGCACGTAGACGATCGACGTGCCCTTGACCAGGCCGATGATCTCGTTGAAAGCCGTGGGCAGGATGGACCGCATGGCCTGCGGCAGCACGATCCGGGTGGACCGCCGCCAGGCGGGGATGCCGAGTGCCGCAGCGGCCTCGAGCTGGCCCTGGTCGACGGCGAGGATGCCGCCGCGGATGATCTCCGACGAATAGGCGGCCTGGTTCAGCGTCAGCCCCAGGATGGCGGCGGCGAACTGGCTGATCAGCGTGGTGGTCTGCACCTCGAAGAACCGCACGTCGGTGAACGGGATCCCCAGCGAGACCTTCTCGTAGAGGTAGCCGAGGTTGTACCAGAGCAGCAGCTGCACCAGGAGCGGTGCGGAGCGGAAGATCCAGGAGAACGTCCAGGACACCGAGACCAGCAGCGGCGAGGAGGACAGCCGCATCAGCGCCAGGATGAAGCCCAGGACGAAGCCGAGGGTTCCGGCGATGGCCGTCAGTTTCAGGGTCTCGCCCAGGCCGCGGAGCACGGACTCGGCGGTGAACCACTGCGCGACGACGTCCCATTCCCACCGCGGGTTGGTCAGCAGCGACCACAGGACCGCAGCGACGAAGAGTGCCACGAGTGCCGTGCCGGCCCAGCGCCAGGGGTGGCGGGCGGCCACCACGGGATACCCGGAGTAGTCGCGGGCGGTGCGGGAACCGGTTCCGCCCGACGGCGGAGGGCCGGCGGACCCGGTGGGGTCCGGGGCCGGGGGTAGGGCAGCGTCCGGTGCCGAAGCCGAGGCCGGGGCCGAGGCGGCGTCCGGGGCCGAAGCCGGGGGCAGGGCAGCGTCCGGGGCCGTCGTCTCCGGGCGGGTCTCACTTCTCGGTGCTGCGGCACTCATGCGCCACCTCCCTCTCGTCCTGCGGCCTTGCCTGGGCGGTGCAGCCGGCTTCCGGATCCGAAGGAATCGGGCCGGTGGCCTGAACCTAGAACAGGGAGGGCGGCGCCCCCAAAACGGGGTTCACGTGGAGTAAACCGGCGACGTATTGGGTCCGCCGGGCGACCTTCCAGGACGGTTCATGACCTCTCATTGCGTAATGTTTCGGCCGGTGAAGGCGGGTTACCGACCCCCTGCGGCAGCTCCCCGCCGGCTCCTAGGATGGGCAGGACCGCGGGCCCGAATGCTGCCCGGGAAGGAGTACCATGACGATCGACAGCGTGCCGGGCGGACCGCCCGATGGCCGGAAGGCCGCCGTCGTCATCATCGGCGGCGGTCCGCGGGCGGCCCTGATCCTGGAACGGCTCGCCGCCAACCGGCCCGGGCTCTTTGCCGGCCCTCTGGCGGTGCACGTCGTGGAGCCGCACCGGCCGGGCTCCGGCCGGATCTGGCGGCGTGACCAGAGCCCGCTGCTCATGCTCAATTCCCTGGCCGCCGACGTCACCATGTTCACCGACGAGTCGGTGCAGTGCGCCGGTCCTGCTGTCGCGGGGCCCGGGCTCGTCGACTGGGCGCGGGGCGTCGTGGACGGCACCATTTCGGACGTGGAGGTGCCGGATGAGGACCTGCGCCGGCAGCTGCGTGCCCTCCTCCCCACGACGTTCCCCACGCGCCGCCTGCAGAGCCTGTACCTCGAGTGGTTCTTCGCCCGTGCCGTTCGAGCCCTCGGTCCGCAGGTGCCGGTGACCGTCCACCGGGACCAGGCCGTGGAGGTGGCGGCCGACGGCGCCGGTCACCGCGTGGTGCTGGCGTCGGGCGCCGTGCTGCGCGCGGACGTCGTGGTGGTGACCGTCGGCCATACCGATTCGGAACCGGAGCCCCGGTCCGTCGCCTATGCCGGCTTCGCCGCCCGGCACGGCCTGTTCCATGCGCCGCCGGCCTACACGAACGACGTCGACTTCTCCGCCCTGCGCCCCGGGCAGGAGGCCATCGTCTCCGGCATGGGGCTGGCGTTCATCGACCTGGTGGTACTGCTGATGGAAGGCCGCGGCGGCCAGTTCGTCGACGCGCCCGGCGGCACCCTCCGGTACATCGCCTCCGGGAACGAACCGGTGCTGTGGGCCGGGTCCCGCCGGGGCGTCCCGTATCGCTCCAAGATCAGTTCGCTGCTGCGCGGGGGACCGGCCGGTCCCCCGCGCTACCTGACCGCCGGCGCCGTCGCCGCGCTGCTCGAGGTGCACGGCCGGCTGGATTTCCGGCAGCATCTGTGGCCGCTGCTGGCCAAGGACGCAGCCTTCGGCTACTACCGCGAGCTGTTCACCGGGCACCCGGAGCGGGTGGCGCTGCCCTGGTCCGACTTCCTGCCCCGTTTCGACGCCGCTGACTGGTACTCGGACGATCGGCGCACACTCGTGGACCAGGCCGTCCCCGCCGCGGCGGACCGGCTGGAACTCGAGGAACTCGACCACCCGCTGGCGGGGATGCACTTCCACGGCCTCGAGGAGGTGCAGGACACCGTGGCGGACCACATCCGCGAGGACCTGCGGCTGCGCGACGGCGGTGCCAATTCGGAGACCCTCGGGCTGTTCCTGGGGCTGCTGTACGTGTACTTCGAACTGGGCCGGCTGGTGCCGATGGACGCGCTCACACCTGCCTCGCGCCCGCTGGTCAGCGGCTGGTGGCATGGGTTTTTCAGCTACGTCGACTCCGGCCCACCGGCCCGCCGGCTGCAGGAACTGCTGGCGCTGCACGAGGCCGGCTTTGTCAGGTTCCTCGGTCCCCAGCTGCAGGTGGGCACCGACGAGCAACTGGGACTCTTCACGGCGTCCTCCCCGCAGGTGCCCTCCACCGTGACGGCGAGCGCGCTCATCGAGGCGCGGCTGCCCGGCCCGTCCCTGGCCGGCTCTGCGAACCCGCTGCTGCGGTCACTGTCGGAATCGGGCCTCGGTTCCGAGGAACGCACGGGCAGCGAGGCGACGGCTGGCGGCACCGGGAAGGTGCTGGTCGATTCCTCGTCCCGGCTCGTCGCCGCGGACGGCAGCACCCGGCGGGGCCTGTACGCCGTCGGGCCCGCGGCTTCCGGTTGGAACGGCGGGGCGTTCTCCCGCCCTTCCAGCAACGCGGCCCCGTTCCGTGACAGCGATACCCTGGCGCGGAGGATCCTGACGGACCTGACGGAACTGCCCGATCCTGCTCCGGAGAGCTTCTCCAGCGCCCGGCTGGCCGCCAGCATCACCCAGCTCCACTCATCCCTGACCTGACCGAACCTGAGCCGACCTGACCTGACCTGACCTGACCCGAAGGATCCCTGATGACGAACTCGCTGCCCCTCGGGGCCCTCCCGGAACTGACGGTGCTGCACCTGCCGCTGGAGGATTCGCGCGTGCAGCCGCTCGTGGACGGGCTGATCGAGGAATACGACAGCAGGTACGGGACCCTGTTCGGTGGCGCCGGCAAGGAGATGCGCCGCTACCCCGCGGAGGAATTCGCCGCCCCGCACGGCGCGCTGCTGATCCTGCAGGAGGAGGGGCAGACCGTGGCCGGTGGGGCCTTCCGCCGGTACGACGAGCAGACGGCCGAGCTCAAACGGATCTGGACCCACGCCGAGCACCGCCGTCGTGGCCTGGCCCGCCGTGTGCTGGCCGAACTCGAGGCGGAGGCCGAGCGTCGCGGCTACCGCCGGATCTACCTCACCACGGGTCCGCGCCAGCCGGAGGCGAAGAATCTCTACCTCGCCACCGGCTACCGCCCGGGCTTCGACCTGGCCGCCGATCCGGAGACCGTTCTGCACCTGGCGTTCACCAAGGACCTGGCCGCCCCGCAGGAGTAGCGAAGCTGAGCCCCGACCCCGGGGTGGCGGAGCCGAGAGCTCCGCCACCCGGGTGGCGGAGCTGAGCCCCGCAATCTGGGGCAGCGGAGCTGAGCCCCGCCACCCGGGGCAGCGGAGTCGGCCCCGGGTTATTCCGTGGTCGGGTGGGTTCCCGGGCAGGACCGGGAGGGTCCTGCCCGGAGGCGACGGCAGAACCCGCGGTGACCTGCGGGTCCTGTGGGACGTCAGGAACGCGCCAGGGCCTGCTCCGCCGTCGAGAGGCGGACGCTCTTGCGCGCAGTCCTGGTCGCGGCGACGAGGTTGCGCAGCGAGAGAACCGTTTCGTCGTAGCCGCGGGTCTTCAGGCCGCAGTCGGGGTTGATCCACAGCTGCTGTGCCGGGAGGGCGGCCAGCGCCGTGCCGATGAGACCGGCGATCTCCTGTTCGGAGGGCACGCGCGGTGAGTGGATGTCGTAGACGCCTGGGCCGATTCCGCGGGAGTAGCCGAAGCGGGCCAGGTCCGTGACGACCTCGAGCCGGGAGCGGGCCGCCTCGATGCTCGTGACGTCCGCGTCCAGCCCGTCGATGGCCGAGATGACCTCACCGAATTCCGAGTAGCACAGGTGCGTGTGGATCTGGGTCCCGTCCCCGGCGCCGGCGGTGGCGAGCCGGAACGCACGGACGGACCAGTCCAGGTATGCCCGGTGGTCGGCCGAGCGGAGCGGCAGCAGTTCGCGGAGGGCGGGCTCGTCCACCTGGACGATGGCGATACCGGCGGCCTCGAGGTCGGCGATCTCGTCCCGCAGGGCCAGCGCCACCTGGTTGGCCGTCTCGCCCAGCGGCTGGTCGTCGCGGACGAAGGACCAGGCGAGGATCGTGACCGGGCCGGTGAGCATGCCCTTGAGCGGGCGCTCGGTCAGCGACTGCGCGAAGCTGATCCACGGAACCGTGAACGCCTGAGGACGCGACACGTCCCCCCACAGGATGGACGGACGTGTGCAGCGCGACCCGTAGGACTGCACCCACCCCTGCTCCGTGGCGGCGAAGCCGTCGAGGTTCTCCGCGAAATACTGGACCATGTCGTTGCGCTCCGGCTCGCCGTGCACCAGCACATCCAGTCCGAGGCCCTCCTGCAACCGCACCACGTTCGCGATCTCCTGGCGCAGGAACTGCTCGTACTCCGCCGGCGAGATGCTGCCGCTGCGGACCGCGGCGCGGGCGGCGCGCACCTCGCCGGTCTGCGGGAAGGACCCGATGGTGGTGGTCGGCAGCAACGGCAACCCCAGCCGCTCCTGCTGCACCGCTGCCCGTCGCTCGGCAGGGCTGCGGGTGAAGGCATCCTCGATCAGGCCGCCGGTGCGCGTCCGGACCCGGTCCACCACGACGCCGTCGAACCGCGCCCGGAGGTTCAGCGCCTCCTCCGCCTCCTGGAGTTCCGCGGCGACGGCCGGGCGTCCCCCGGTCAGGCCGCGCGCCAGTACCACTGCCTCATGCACCTTCTGGTCCGCGAAGGCCAGCCAGGCCGGCAGGTGCTCCGGCAGCCCCGTCTCGGCCTGCACGTCGTGCGGCACGTGCAGCAGGGAGGTGGACGTCGCCGTCGTGACCGCCGCTCCCGTCTCCTGCTGCAGGTCCTCCAGCGCCCCCAGCGAGACCCGCAGGTCGTTGCGCCACACGTTCCGGCCGTCCACGACGCCGGCAACCAGACGGGTGCCGCCCAGCGCCTGCAGTGCCTCGGTGGAGGGCCTGGCTCCCCGGACCAGGTCCGCATGGACTGCCTCCATGCCCGCGGCGGCGAGCACGGCGAGCGCCTGGCCCGGCCTCGCCGGATCGCCGGCGGTGCCGTAGCCGGTGGTGACCAGCAGGGCCGGCCGTCCCGCCGTACCGGCCAGTTGCCGGTACACCCGCTCCACCAGCCCGCCCGGTGCTGCCAGCTCGCCGCCGCGGTCGCCGACCAGGCCCGGCTCGTCCAGCTGCACCCACTCGGCCCCCGCTTCCGCCAGCGACGCGAGGATGCCCGCGTAGGCCGTCACGGCATCGTCGATCCGGTCCAGCGGGTCGAAACCTGCGGGTGCGCCGTCCTCGGGCTTGGCCAGCAGCAGGTAGGTCACGGGGCCCACGAGCACCGGGCGCAGCACGGCGCCGTGCTCGCGCTGCCGGCGGACGATCGCGGTCAGGCGGTGCGCCACCGCGGCGAACGGTGTCCCCGGACCGATCTCGGGCACCAGGTAGTGGTAGTTGGTGTCGAACCACTTGGTCAGCTCCAGCGGCGCGCGGTCGCCGTCGCCCCGGGCGAGCGTGAAGTAGCCGGCGGTGTCCACGGAACCGTCCTCCCCGGCCAGGTCGGCGAACCGGGCCGGCAGCGCTCCCAGCGCCGCGGTCGCGTCCAGGACCTGGTCGTAGAGCGCGAAGTCGGCCGGGATGGAGTAATCACCGCGATCCAGTCCCAGTTCCACGAGTCGGGCGACAGTGCGGTCCTGCAGCTGGTCGGCAGCGTGCTGCAGTCCGGCCTCGTCCAGACGGCCTGCCCAGTAGGCCTCGACGGCCTTCTTCAGCTCCCGGCCGGGCCCGATGCGCGGGTAGCCGAGGATCGTGGCGGCGGGGAAGGTGTTCTCGGTGCTCATGGTGTTCTCCTCTGGAAGGTGTGTCAGGTCGCAATTCGGAATGGGGGCAGGCTCAGGCCGGGACGGCGACCGGCGAGCGCGCCGCCGGCAGGTCGATCTCCTCGATGACCGCGATGGACGCGCGATGGTCGTTGAAGGTGTAGAGGTGCACGCCCGGGGCCCCTGCCTCGAACGCCGCCCGGGCCAGCACGGCCGCTGCCCGCACGCCGATCCGCCGGCGTTCGGCCTCGCCCGAGGCGGTCTCCAGGCGGTGCAGCAGGACAGGGTCGGGACGGACGCCGGTCATTCCGGCCAGCCTTTCGAGCCGGCGGATGTTCCCCAGGGGCATCACCCCGGGGATGATCGGGATGGTGACGCCCGCGGCCCGGGCCGCGGTGAGCAGGCGGACGTACTGGGCGGGATCGAAGTACACCTGCGTGATGGCGAAGTCGGCACCGGCGCGCTGCTTGGAGACCAGCACCTCGACGTCGTGCAGGAACGACGGCGATTCCGGGTGTCGGTTCGGGTAGGCCGCCACCCCCACCGCCAGCCGACCGCCGGCGAGGGTGGCCACGTGCCGGGCCTCGACCTCCCGGATCAGTTCCACCAGGAACTGGGCGAAGGGAAGCTCGCCGCGCAGTGCCTGCGGGTCCTGCGGCAGGTCTCCGCGCAGGGCCAGCACGCCCCTCACCCCCAGTGCGACGAGCTGCCGTACCAGCAGGTCCAGGCTCGCCCGTGTCTCTCCCTCACAACAGAGGTGGGCCAGCGGGCGCAGCCTGGTGTTGCTGGTCAGGTGCCCGATCAGCTCCATCGAGGCCCGGCGCCTCGCCGGCGTGCCGCTGTAGGTCACCGAGACGTAGTCGGGATGGGTGGCCCCGAGTTCGTCGATCGTCCACAGTATGGCCTCCCCGGCTTCCGGGGTGGCCGGCGGATACAGCTCGTAGGACAGCGACGGCGGTACCGCTGCCCGTTTCTTCAATGTCATCCCCGCTCCTCGGTAGGTCCGAGGGAGTGCACCAGGATGCGTGCCGGAAACCGGCGATCCCGGCGTGCCGGGATCGCTGGTGGGTGCGCTGATGCATGTCCATCGGTTCTGGCATTAGCACCGGTTCCACTGCTCTCCCGAGGGGAGGGCAGTGGAATGGTTGCTGCGGCGTCAACAAGCCAGATCTCTCGGCCGCTCGTGATGGTTGGTGGGATCACTGTAAGCGGCGCTCCGGCCCGGGGTGCAGAACGTGCGGCGACAAGGCGCCGCATGACGTTCCAGGTCGCCGGCTTCGTCACATACCGCATCCCTGGCGACATATGACGAACCCGCGTCATCCGGTCATCCCGGATCATCCCAGGGCCGAACCCTATCCCTCATCGCCTCCGTTGTGTTCGTACGTGCGTAATGATGCACGTATAGTGAAGGAACTTGTTCCTGCACGAGACGGGCTTCTCCTCATGCTTTCTGTACTGCGCCACTCGGCGTACCGCAATCTCTTCACCGCGCAGGTCGTCGCCCTGCTCGGGACCGGCCTCCTCACGGTCGCGCTGGGCCTGCTCGCCTTCGATCTGGCCGGCGGGCAGGCCGGCGCCGTGCTCGGCACGGCCCTGACGATCAAGATGATCGCCTACGTGTTCGTCGCCCCGGTGATGGCGGCCCTGGTCGAGCGCCTGCCCCGAAAGGGTGTCCTCGTCGGCGCGGACCTGGTGCGCGCGGCGATCGCCCTGAGCCTGCCCTTCATCGATCAGGTGTGGCAGATCTACGTGCTGGTGTTCATCCTGCAGTCCGCGTCCGCGACCTTCACCCCGGCGTTCCAGGCGCTGATCCCCGTGGTCCTGCCGGAGGAGAAGGACTACACCAAGGCCCTGTCCCTGTCCCGGCTCGCCTACGACCTCGAGTCCCTGGTAAGCCCGCTGCTCGCCGCGGCCCTGCTGACGGTGATGAGCTTCCACAACCTCTTCGTCGGCACGATGGCCGGATTCCTGGTCTCCGCAGCAATGGTCCTCGCCACCCGCCTGCCGGCCGTCCCCGCAGCCCAGCAACAGGGTTCCCTGCTGCACCGCACCACCCTGGGCATCCGGATCTTCCTCCGCGAACCATCCCTACGCGGGCTGATGGCCCTGAACCTCGTCGTCGCCACGGCGACGGCCCTCGTGCTGGTGAACACCGTCGTCTACGCCCGGGACCTGTTCGGCGGAACCAACACCGACGTCGCGATCGCTCTTGCGTTCTACGGGGCAGGGTCGATGCTGATCGCGTTCGTTGCACCACGGGCCCTGGAACGCACACCGGACCGCACCTTCATGCTCCTCGGTGGCGCTGTCCTGACGGTCGGACTGCTCGCCGCGGCGTTCCTTGCCTCCACCGAGCAAAGCGGTGCGGATCCCTCGGGCACTTCGTGGGTGCTCTTCCTCGGGCTTTGGGTCGTCCTGGGCATCGGCACCTCCATGATCAGCACCCCGTCCTCGCGCCTGCTTCGCCGGGTTGCCACCGATGACACGCGCAGCTACCTGTTCACCGCCCAGTTCTCCCTCTCCCACGCCTGCTACCTCCTCGCCTACCCCCTCGCCGGGTGGGTCGGAGCCGCCGCCGGCCTGAGCGTCGCCGCCATCGTCCTCGGAGCACTCGCCCTCATCGGCACGATCACAGCACTGATGCTCTGGGCCGCTCCCCGACCGGCAGCCTCAGCTACAGGCGCTGGTGCAGACAGGACCGATGTTGCCGCCAGGGCCGGCACCGATACACACAGCGACTCAGCAGCACCGGCACCAGCAGCTCCCCGTCCAGGGGGAACGACGCGTGGTGGTGGGCGTGGGCAGTAACGTGAACCGTGACCAGGACAGAGGCCCGGACGGTGACCAGCACAGTGGTCAGGACGATGGCCTGAACGGTGATGTGGAGAAGAAGTACACCGTGCGGACATCGGTGTTCGGTCTGAGGTACCGGTACGAGCCGGGCGACAAGGGGGGCGAGGAACATCATGAACACAGCACCGGCTGACCCGCCGACGGGTCCTGCCGCCGCCCTTCATCCGGTGATCGAGGAGGACACCGACCAGTTCCGTCAGGTGGCGCCGAGCCTTGTCCACCCCGTCGAGCCGGATGCTCAGCGCCTCGAAGCGGGTGCGTCGACCTTCCGGATGCTTTCCGATCCCACCCGCCTGCACATCCTGTGGATCCTCACCCAGGGGCCCGCGGACGTCGGGACGATGGTCGCCGCGACCGGGGCGAACCGCACCGCGGTCAGCCAGCATCTGGCCAAACTCCGTCTCTCCGGGCTCGTCTCGACCCGCAAGGACGCCCGCAACGTCATCTACAGCATCATCGACGGACACCTCACCCGGCTCATCCTCGAAGGGATGAACCACGCGGACCACCGCGTGACCGGCGAACCCACCCACGAATAAGACAGAACGAGGCGCGACACGGCCGCCGGCTGTCGCCAGGTGTTGGCAGTCGGTGCCGTGTTGCCTGCTTACCTGCTGGCGGCGTCCTCGAGGTGCAGGTAACAATTGCCTCACCCTGTTTCGGGTGTGGGCCGGTATCGCAGGGCTACTGCCCCCGATTGGAACTGGTGGCTGTTCACGAACTCGAGCTGGACGTGTTCGCGCAGACCGGCGAGTAACGTCGGCCCGTGTCCGGCAAGAACCGGCTGCACCAGGAATTCGTACTCGTCGATCAGTCCCAGATCGGCCAACGCGAGGGGGAGCGTCACGCCGCCGACCCACAGGCTCTTGCCTGGCTCCTGCTTGAGCCGCTGAACCGCTGGCCCCAGGTCACCTCCCACGAGCTCGGCATTCCAATCGACCCCGCTCAGCGTGCTCGACACGACGTGCTTTTTCGCCCCATCGATGGCCTCGGCGAACGGAATCTCCAATTCACCCATCCACGCGGGCCACGCGCCCGTGGCCGGCCGCCGCCACGCCGACTCCATCATCTCGTACGTCACCCGACCGAATAACAGGGCATCGGCTCGCTTCATCTCCGCGGTCCAGTAACGCATCGACTCCTCATTGGGAGGGAGCCCCGCCTCATGGTGACAGCAGCCATCGAGCGTGACGTTGATGGAGTATCGGAGTTGTCTCATCTGGTTGCCCTCCCTTACTACGCGCAGCGCGTGTTCACCGGACAGTATTCACACAATCGTCGGCGATCAATGGTCGCCATATGCGTTGGCCTGGCGGAGTGGAGTGGGTCGGTAGGCCTTCTTCTCTGGTGATTTTGGTGCTTGTGGTGGTTCAGGCCGGGGTGATGATGACTTTCCCGGTGATGCGGCCGGCGCCGGCTTCGGCGTGGAGGGCGGGCAGTTCCGGGAGTGTGATCCTGCGGGTCACCTCGACGGTGAGCGCGCCGTCGTCGACGAGGGCTACCAGCTGCGCAAGGCGGCCCTGGTTGCGCAGGACGAACACCGTCTTTGCCTGGACACCTCGGGTGTCGTCGCCAGGGGTGGCCATGAACGCTGTGGTGCTAACCACCACGCCGCCGTCGAGCACGGCGGCGACGTACGCGGCGAATTGTGCCGGATCGATCGGAGCGAGGTTCAGCAGCACGTCGACCTGCCCCTCCAGGGCGCCGAGCAGGTCAGTGTCCGTGTGGTCGATGATCTGGTCCGCGCCGGCAGCGCGGACGGCCTCGATGCTGCGCGGGCTGGCCGTCGCGACCACCTGCACGCCTGCCCGCTTCGCGAGCTGGATGGCGTACTTGCCCACGACGCCACCGGCACCGACTATGAGCACGCGCTGACCCGCCTGAAGTCCGCCCTCGTCGAACAATGCCTGCCACGCCGTCAAAGCCACCGACGGCAACGCCGCAGCATCGGTCAGCGGAATACTCGTCGGGGCTGCGACAACGGCATCCGTGGGCGCTACGACATACTCGGCCGCTCCGCCGTCGCGTTCCATCGGTAGGAAGGCGATCACCGGGTCGCCGATCGTGAAACCGTCGACGCTCTCGCCGACCGCGTCGATGGTACCCGAGACGTCGTACCCGGGTACGTGGGGCAGCGTGATCGGAATCGGCAGGAAACCGGCCCGCATGCCGCCGTCCGCCGCGCTGTACGCCGACGCCGCAACACGCAACCGCACCTCCCCCGCAGCCGGAACAGGCTGCTCGATCTCGAGGTACTGGAGGACCTCGGGTCCGCCGACTTCCTGGAACTGGATTGCCTTCATGGTCTTACCCTTCGACTGGTGATTCGACTAGTGCTTCGAGTTCGAAGCAGATACGAAGAGCCTACACCACTTCGACTTCGAAGCAACCCCTTATGATCGAGTGATGACTGAACAGCCAGCTGCCCTGACGCCGACGCAACTGAGCGCGTACTTCGCCTTCACGGAGGTCAGCAGCCTGCTGCGCCCCGCAGTCGAAAAGCAGCTCCGCGACGTCGGCGCCCTGAGCTACGTCCAGTTCCAGCTCCTGGCACGCCTGGGCGACGCCGCCGACGGCCACCTGCGCATGACCGACCTCGCCGATGGGGTGGTCTACAGCCGCAGCGGTCTGACCTATCAGGCCCAATCGCTCGAGGAACGTGGTCTGATCACCCGTTCTCCCTCACCCGACGATGAACGCAGCACCATCGTGACCATCACCGATGCCGGCAGGGACGTCCTCCAGGCGGTATTCCCCGGGCACATCGGCGCCGTCCGCAACCTCCTCTTCGCTCCTCTCAGCGACGACGACGCCGGCGATCTCGCGCGCATCCTCGGCCGCGTCAGCGCACACCTTCGAGCGGCCCCACCCCGCTCAGCCACCCGACGCCGAAAGGCATAGCTCCTTTGGAAGTAGGGCGGAGACATAACCAGGAGCAGCACAGCTGGCGTGCGTCGGAAACCTGAAGCCGACGCGACCTGACAGTAAGCCTGCTTGCTATCAGGTGTCGTTCGTGCCTAGGGTGGAGAGAAGCCCTCAGCGGCTTGGATAGTGAACGCCCGGCAACAGCGAAGGAGAGATCATGATCAGCAATGACAACCTCGACCAGCTCACCACGGGTAAGGGAACGGTTTACACCACCGACGGTGAGAAGCTCGGCTCCATCGGCGAACTCTACGTCGACGACACCACCGGTCAGCCCAGCTGGGTGACCGTGAACACCGGATTGTTCGGCACCAAGGAGACGTTCGTACCCCTTCAGGACGCCTCCATCGACGGTAACGACCTCCGCGTGCCGTACGACAAGGCCCTGGTGAAGGCAGCACCCTCCGTGGAGCGCGACGGCCACCTCAGTCCCACAGAGGAGGAAGAGCTGTACCGGCACTACAGCGTCCACGGCACCGCCACGGACACGGAGACGACCGGTCAGGCGACGACCGGCACAACTGCCGGTACTGCCGGCACTCGTGATGCTGTCGGTCATGACACCTCGGGCCCGACCACGGACGAGGCCATGACGCGGTCGAAGGAAGAACTGCGCGTCGGCACCGAGAAGCGTGAGGTCGGACGGGCGCGTCTGCGCAAGCATGTCGTGACGGAGAACGTGAGCACCACGGTTCCCGTCAGCCACGAGGAGGTCCGGGTGGAACGCGAACCCATCACGGACGCGAACCGCGACAACGCCTACGACGGTCCCGCGATCAGCGAGGAGGAACACGAAGTGGTCCTCACCGCAGAACGACCCGTCGTCGAGAAGGAAGCCGTCCCGGTCGAGCGTGTCCGCCTCGACAAGGAGACCGTCACCGAACAGCACACCGTCAACGAACAGGTCCGTGAGGAACGCATCGACACGGACACCGATGGAACCACCCGCTAACCGATTGGAACCTGGGGAGCGAACGCCCCAGCGTTAGCAGGAAGAGTAGAAGTAGCAGGCGCCCTGGACGGGGGCGCCTGCTACTTTTGCATCACGGCTCATATCCGCCCCGAGTGCACGAGGGCATGAGGGTGGCCGGTTTCGCCGACCCAGGGAATCGTAGAAGTGCTGCGTCGGCACCTTCTGTTCCCTGTCTGGCAGAGCGGCGGTGAGCGTCATTGATTCCGCTGGTTCAGCTGCTCCTGGATCGCAGGGAGCAGCACGGTCACAGCGGTGTCTATTACTTCGTCCACTTGATCTGGTGCGAGGCGGCCAGTGTGGGCCAGTGAGCTGATTCCCTCTAGCGTGCCGGCGAGGAGGAACGGGAGTGGGCCTGGCCTGCCACGGCCAGTCTCGCCGAGCATTTCGGCTCCCTGGATGAAGAATCTGCTGGCCGCCCGCGCTGCGGGCGAGTCTGCCAACCGCGGAGTGCCCGCGAACATCAGCTCCATCAGCGGCCCGTTTTCGAGGGCGAACCGAACATGAGCGTGCGCGTAGTCACTCAGCCGCTCCCGGAAATCCTCATGGTACTGCGCTGTACTGAGGGCAGTGGTGAGTTCATTGAACCCTTCGGCTGCAATGACGTCCAAGAGCGCATCCCGGTCTCTGAAATGGCGTAACGGTGCGCTGTGGCTGACCCCGGCCCGCTTGGCGAGCCCCCGTATCGTGATTGCTTGAGGCCCCTCCTCCATCAGCAGCTGCCGACCCTCAGCGATGAGGACCTCGCGGAGCGAACCATGGTGATAGGGAGTAGGCACCTCTCGAGCCTACCTAATGTAGACATTGACAACAATGTATACGGCGCCTACATTTGCGGTCATGACGAACCTACCTTCCGCCGGCGACCTGGCTGGCCGCACCATTCTCATCACTGGAGCGACGAGCGGCATCGGCAAGGCCACCGCGGTCGCAGTCGCTGCCCGAGGTGCCCGCGTAGTTCTTGCCGTCCGCAACACGGACAAGGGCCGCAGAGTAGCGGCGCATCTGCCCGGGGCAGCAGGCTTTCATGTCGTGCGGGAACTTGATCTGGCACATCTGGACTCGGTGCGCCGATTCGCTGACGAGTCGACGGAGCAGATCGATGTGCTGGTCAATAACGCCGGAGTGTCCGAGTCGGCGCTGCACCGCACGAGGGACGGGTTCGAAAGCCAGTTCGGCACCAACCACCTTGGACACTTCCTTTTGACAACTCTTCTTCTGCCCCAGATCACCTCGCGCGTGGTGACCGTGTCCTCGCAAGCGGAGCGGATGGGTCGCTTGAATCTGGAGGACCTCAACTGGCACAGCCGCGCGTACGCCGGTGGTCGCGCCTACGCGGACTCGAAGCTGGCGAACCTGATGTTCACCCTCGAGCTCGCGCGCCGTCTGTCGGAAGCAGGCTCGCCCGTCCGAGCTATCGCAGCGCACCCCGGGCTTGTGGTGACTCCGATCTACGACAGGCCCACCGGAGAGAAGCCAGGGCTGTGGGACCTTCTGCTCCCGGTCCTCGGCCAGAGCCCCGACCAGGGAGCCCTCCCGGTGCTCTACGCAATCACGGAGGACCTGCCGAGCGGCACGTTCACCGGACCGGAACACATGTTCCACATGCGCGGTGGTGCCCAGGTCATCAACAGCTCCGCTGCCGCGAAAGACACCACTCGCCTGGCCGACCTGTGGACGGCGTCCGAGAAATTGACCTGCATCGCGACCACACGGTGACTATGAATGCTCCCAGCGCCGGCACTGCTCCCGCCCGTATCCGCGTGTTGTTTCGAACCCCTACCGCGGAGGGACGTGCACTTCGGCATCCCCGTCGCGACCGCGTGCAAGGATGACGGCGGCCGGCCCCTGAAGAGTCGGGAACCGGCCGTCGTCGTACTACTCGTAGTGGGCGGGCTCAGGCTTCTGACACCTGCGCTGCAAGATTGGCCAGCGTCGACTCCAGGGCGTCCTGGGACACTTCGGGGAAACTCAGCTTCTTCAGGGTCTCCTTGTCGGTGACGCCGGACCAGTCGTACGTGACGGACACCTCGGTTGAACCGGGACCGGCCGTCTCGAACCGCCACACCCATTCCCAACCGGGAGGCTCCTCCCCCGCGGGCGCGGTCTTCCAGGCGATCAGCTTGTTCTCGTCATAACCCACTACGTGGTTGTCCGTCTGGTAGTCGCCGCCCATCTTGTCCCAGTTCTGGTTCATGGTGAACGTCTGGCCGACGCCGGTGATGCGGTCGGACTTGCTGTCCGACTGCACCATCCCGGAACCATCCAGGGCCGCGTGGTGGGCCGGGTTGGAAAGGAAGGTGAAGATGGCGTCGGCCGGTGCATCGATCGTGCGGCTGGCGGAAATGCTTGTGTCGTTCATCGAGCGTTCTCCTTCGGGTTATGGGCGACGGGTTTTACTTCGCGTCGTCCGGCGAAGATTCGTCAGGGACCGAGCCCGTACCCGACTCTAGGTCCTTGCCGTGTCGCGGGTGTACTGTTTCGCGCCCTGCCGTTGGTCCTGCCGGAAGCGGGCCTGTTCCACTCGACCCTGAACCCCGCCGATCACCGAGGCGTGGAAGGCTGGCCTGCTGGGATGTGAACAAGCAGGGTGCACACTGGGGGTACCTGGCTGTTATCGGACGCGGCACGTCAAATCTCACATGGGCACTGCAGCTACCCGGCATAGGAGTACCAGCATGAACACCACCAGCACCCCCGCAAAACCCATCATCGTAGGATACGACGGTTCGGAGGGATCCCAGCTGGCAGTGCGCTGGGCAGCCCGGCACGCATCAGTGACCGGACACCCCCTGATCGTCGTTCACTGCTCGGTGTGGCCGCTGCTCACGAACAACCTGGGCCCCGTAACAGGCGTCAAGGACAGCGGACTGCAACACCAGGCGGAAACAACTGCCACCGAAGGTCTCGAGCTCGCCCTCACCACAGCACCTGGCATCGAAGCCAGCAAACGCCTTCTCACCGGCTTCCCTGCAGAGACTCTGACCAGGCTTTCGGCAGACGCATCCCTGTTGGTCACCGGCACCCGCGGGCTCGGTGGTTTCGCAGGCCTCCTCGTAGGATCCGTCAGCCTGCACCTGGCGGCCAGCGCCTCCTGCGCCATCATGGTCGTCCGCAATGACCAGCCCACCCACGAGATCATCCTCGCCGCCGTGGATGGATCACCTGAAAGCGACCGCGCGGTCCTGGCAGCCGCACGCCTGGCTGCAACGCTTCACCAGCCCCTTCATCTCCTGCACGCACTCCCCCACCGACGACACATGCTCGACAGAGTCATCGAACCGGCAGTCCAGGACACTGACGACGCTGCCGCCTCGGCCGAGCGTGACCCCGTCATCCAACAGGCACTGAATCTGCTTCCAGCTGACACCGGCCTCACCATCGCCGACGCAACCATCACGGCCGTATCGGTACCAGGGGCGATCATCGATCATGCCCGTACCACGTCCTACGTCGTCCTCGGCGCCAAAGGCCGCAACACCATCGGTGCCCGCCTCGGATCCACCGTCCACGCCGTCCTTCACCACTCCCCAACAAACGTCCTCATCGTCCGCTGACACCTACCACCCCCAGTACCTGACCTACGCACGAGGATCTCGAGGACGTAAAGCTCGGGAACGATGGGCCCCCCAGAGTCGGGTAGATCCCACCGCACATCGATCAAGCCGGACCCTCACACACCGTTCATCGGACAGTCCCCGAGTAGACCTGAGAAGCCCCTTTTGAGGGCTGGCACTAGGGGCGGGGCCTTATGGGATGGGTGTGGCGGTACTTTGCGATGTGAAGAGAGAGTTTTCGTTCTGTCTCCTGGCGACGCTCACCCTGCCGCCACAGCCCCGTGCTTATGGGAACAATTCTTCCCTGACCGGGACCGTCCCGGCCGGTGCGCTCCTGTCGCGTCGCTGCTGATGCTGATGGAGGGTTAGTTGAACCGCGGAGGTGCGTTGCACTCATCATGATTCCTCTGGTTCAGAACACCGAGAAGCGGTGGCCTGTCTGCCCTCATACTCGCTGACATGACCGTCCTCGGCTAGGGTCTTCAGCCGTGACATCGTGAATGAAGCCAAGGGCGGACGCGCCGCCGACCGGATCCAGAGCTCTAACAGCGAAAGGGCCTCTCAACCCCTGCTCGGCCAAGATGCGGATATCCCAACCATCAAGCTTCTTGCAGACCGGTCCCTGCCCGGGACTATCGTTCATACCCTTTCGGCGATTGTCTTCACGCTCGCAACGAGAGCGTCCCACATGCCTTTCGCGTGCTGCGCTTCATCGGGGCTTGCGTTGTTGTCCTGCGATAGCGTCAGCTGCGTCATGCCTGTCGTGCCTTCCAGGGTCCACGTGAGCGTGTGGTAGTTCTCGGGCTTATCCTCCTGGCGGCTCAGCGGGCTGTAGTGGGTCATCACCAGCCGCCGTCCGTGTGCACACGCGAGAATCGTGCCTTTGTCCTCATATGGCGCGCCTTCCCACACGCCGCGCCAGAGGATCGGGCCTCCAACCTTCCACTCGGTGGCAACGTTCGTGCCGAACATGAACTCCTTGATAGCCTCAGGATCGGTCAACACCGCCCACACGCGGCTTGTCGACGCCTCGATCAAGACCGTCGACGTGGCGACATATCCTTCACTCATCCGTTTTCCCTCCTCCCGGTGATCAGCTTGCAATCGCAACACCTTCCACGAGGCTACGCCCCGAAAAAATGCACAGTGGAGACGCCCGTATCCGCACCCACCACTGGTGTGGTCAGCGTGACGCTGTCCTCATGCGGTTGGGGTGGCGCCCAGGAGACGACAAAGGTTGCCTGTAGCACTAAAGGAGCTGTCAGGTGTGGCGGCGTACCGTGGGCAGTGTCATTTCGCAGAGAGCGCTGAATTTCCCTTTTGACGGTCGCGTCCCGGGTTTTCCGAGCGTTGCTGGTTCTGCACGTTCGCACAGATCGGGGCTCTGATGAGCAACCCATCCCTGTCTTTCGCTGCATCCATCCACTCCCATGGGGCATCGGGACCAATCCTTCAGCTCATCGCGGCCAAGGAGTGGCATGGGGGAGAAAGTCGCATCTCCAAGCCCTCAACACTCGCGGCCCACTGCCTCCAACAATCCGTCCGACCGAGGGTCTCGCCAACTGCCCGCTGGAGAAGCCCCGGCTGAGGAACTGCCGCGTTCAGGGAGGTAGGCGGTGAGGTGCAGGCCAGGGGTGGAGTTGTTGGAGAAGACATCGTCAACACCCCGAGGAGAGGGATCCAGTACATCGTCTCCCTATGGAGGAGGCTCCAAGCGGGCATTCAAACTCATTGCAGCGCCAAAAAGGTCTGCGGCGCCCCACCATTCAACCGCCGCCCCGTCCCTGAACCGAACAAGGTGCATGGCGGTAAGGGCTACCGGCCTGCCGGTACCGGGTAGACCGAGGAACTCCCCTGTGTGCGTTCCGGTCCACAGCACCCGGCCGGCGATCTTGTCGCCTTCAACCACTGTGTCAGAGATGGTTCCCGTCATATCGGGAAAGGCAGCATGCATGCTGTGCATCCAGAAAATGAAGCCCTCACGCCCTTCGGGCTGACCGGGCACGGGCATGTGGTCGACCACATCAGCAGAGATCAAACCCTCCAGCGCAACGGCATCACCAGCGCCGACCGCAGAGATGATCCCTTCATATACTCCTCGCAAGCCTGAACCGTCTGGCATTGCGGCTCCTCATACTCTGCCCCGGGCTGCTTACCGGCCACCTCTTGCCAGTGTGAGGCGGTGACTATGGGTAGGCAAGTGTCCGCTTCCTCTCATCGAAGGATCCTTTAATGAGAGGAAGCTCGCGGCTGCAGCCGCACACACGAGGAAACCAACGCAGCCCGTATCCCACGCTGACGAGCCCGCGGGTGAGAGCGTGCCTGATGATGTCGATTGGCTCGTTCTCACTGATGGACAGGGCAACCGCAGGCTCGCTTTTCAGCAGGTTGATCATTTGAAGCGGACCACATGGCCCTTGCCTGATGTGCCGATGCAGATGCACCTCGATCTGACCGTTCCCGACCGGGAAACACTCGCGTATCACCATTCCCAGGCGCTGGCATTGGGGGCAGAGCTCCGCGTCGATCGTACGGATGACCCGAACGAGCCGTTATACGTCTACGCCGATCCGGCCGGTCATCCGTTCTGCATCTTCGTAGCCTGAAGCGACCATGACGTCCGCTCGTCCGTCGAAGGATCCTTCGGCGCGGCGCGGTGCGGCGCAATCGGCTTTCATCTACCGCCGCTTACCCCCTCTGCATCACCATCGCAATTGTCGTTGTTCGTCAGCGCCCAAGAGCAATGACTCTTGGCCTCGTCTGTTCGGGCTGTGCATGAAGCAACAGAGATACCGGACATGCGGGATGTATCGGGCGTGCTGGGGTCAGGTGGGATGCGGCCAGCGTCGAGGGTGATGATGTGGTCGGCTGCGGCGAGGGTTGTGTCGTCGTGTGACACGCAGACAACGGTTGCTCCTCGTGCCTGCTCCGCGATCAGAACGTCTGCCACGAGGGCCCGAGTGGTGGCATCCAGGCCGGTGGTGGGCTCATCGAGAAGGACGATGTCCGCGCGCTGCGCTAGTCCTTGAGCCAGGAAGGCACGTTGTCGCTGCCCTCCCGAGAGGGCATCAAGGGGCCGGCTCTGGTGACCGGCCAAACCGACGAGGTCGATGCACTCGTCGATGATGCGGCGATCCTCGGCGTGTAGGCGTCGAAGCATACCCGCTGTGGACCAGCGACCCATGGTCACGACGTCGCGAACGGTGAGCGGCATCCGGTCGGACACCTCGCTGCGCTGGACGACAAGAGCCCTGCGCGCGTTCCTGGGCGTCGATACCGCTCCACGGCGGGGTGCCAGCACCCCGGCCAGCACTGCCAGCAGCGTGGATTTCCCCGCCCCGTTAGGTCCGGCGATGACTGTGACGGCACCAGGTTGGATCGACACACTGACGCCGCACAGGACATCGACTCCATCGTGATCGAACCATACGTCCGTCAGCACCAGAGGCTCACTCCTACCTTCGCCCGAGTTGGATAGGGGCAGGCTGGATCTGCCGGAATGCTGCTGAGGCGGGAAGGAGACGCATCGAGCCGATAACATCCCTCGAAACTATCACGTTGAGAACGATACTCATTTAAGTTTAGGGTTGCCCGGTGCACCTGTTCCTGGATCCCTTCTCCACCGACTTCATGCTGCGAGCCCTCGTCGGCGGCTCGCTGTGTGCCGCTATCTGCGCCGTCGTCGGGACCTGGGTCGTGATCCGTGGGATGGCTTTCCTCGGGGAGGCGATGGCGCACGGCATGCTGCCCGGCGTCGCCCTCGCGACGCTTGCCGGCGTGCCCGTCATTGTGGGGGCAGCCTTCAGTGCCGTGCTGATGAGTCTCGGCGTCAGTTTCCTCGCTCGGCGGGGCCGCCTCTCCCATGACACGAGCATCGGTCTGTTCTTCGTCGGCATGCTCGCCGCGGGGGTCATCATCATCTCCCACTCCCGCAGCTTCGCCACGGACGCCACCGCCATCCTCTTCGGTGACGTCCTTTCCGTCGGGTCAGGTGAAGTCCAGCTCCTTGTGGGCGCACTGATCCTTACGGTGCTGATCGCCGCGGGTTTCCACCGTTCCTTCGTCGCCCTCGCCTTCGACCGCCGCGTCGCTCATGTCATGGGCCTGCGGCCACGCCTGGCCCAGGTGCTGCTTGTGGGCCTGGTGACCCTGGCCGTCGTCGCGTCCTATCAGGCGGTCGGTGCGCTGCTGGTCATCGGGCTGCTCCTGGCGCCCGCTGTTGCCGCCGCGGCATGGACCACCCGTATCCCGACGACCATGGGCCTCGCGACCCTCATCGGCGCCTTCTCGGTTCTCCTCGGGCTCCTGACCTCCTGGCACTACGGGACCGCGGCCGGCGCATCGATCGCCCTCGCCGCCATCACCTGCGCCGCCGTGTCGAACATCATCCGCGGCATGACCCGCCGTCGCACCACCTCAGCCAACAGATCCACTGTCAGCTCGTCCGACAGCCCCCTGGAGACCCTCGATCGTTCCGCCGGTCCGGAACCGGCACATCCACCACAGAAAGCCCTTCGTGCGAACGCCTAAAACCCTTCTGCTCTCCCTCCCCCTGCTTACCCTGACCCTCGCTTCCTGCTCCACGGCCAATCCGTCCGAGCCCGCCGCGGACACGGCGAGCGGCTCTTTCACCGCTTCCAGCTCTGCTCCGGCCGAGATCGGCGACGGTCACGGAAGACTCGAGGGCTCCACGGAAGTCGCCGAACCCCAGCTCCACCTGATGACCCTGGACATCGACGGACACATCGACCTCCTCAACCTGGCCGACGAGACGACCACCACTGTCGGCGACGTCCCGGACGTCAGTGCCACCTCGACCGACGGGAGGTACCTCTTCGCGTCCTCTGCGACCACGGGCACCATGACGATCGTCGACAGCGGCATGTGGACCTGGGACCACGAGGACCACTTCCACTACTACAACGGAGAACCCAGAATCATCGGCGCCGTCGAGGGCGAAGGCGAAGCCGTCGTCTCCTCCGGCTCCTCTGCCACGGCCGTCTACTTCCCGGACAGCGGCAAAGGCACCGTGCTGGACAACGACGCCCTCGCGAAGGGAGAGCTCGATGTCCGCGCTGAGCTGTCCGTCGAGCCTCACCCCGGGATGCTCGTCCCCCTCTCGGACCTCACTCTCCTGACCCGACCCGGCACCGAGGGAACGACGACGGCTTCGGTGCAGGCGTACGGCAGGGGCGGGGAACCGATCGACGGTGCGACCGCGGACTGCGTGGATGCCCGCGGCACGATCACCACATCCGTTGGCGCCGTGATCGGGTGCGATGACGGCGCCCTGCTCGCAACGCTCGACGGCGACACGGTCGTGTACGAGCGCATCCCCTACCCTGCAGCGGCGGACGCCCCGAAGGCTACGGAGTTCCGGGCCCGGGAGGGCCGCCCTACAGTCGCCGCCGTCGCGGGCGAGCAGGGCGCGTGGTTGCTGGACACCCGGGAACGCACCTGGCAGTTCATCCCGTCAGAGGTCCCGCTGCTCCAGGTTTCCGCGGTGGATGACCGGGAAGGACACGTCGTCGCCCTCGGTGCCGACGGCCGTGTGCTTGTCATGTCGGCCGAAACCGGCGGAACGATCACCGCCACCGAACCGCTCCTGCCGCAAACCCTCGCCGACCCCGGACTCCTGGCCGGGGTCGAGCTGACCCTCGACCAGCAACGGGCCTACCTCAACGCCCCTGCCGAGCAGACCCTGGTCGAGATCGACTTCGCCGACAATGCCCGGATCGCCCGCACCTTCGACACCGACACCATCCCCGCGCATCTGGCGGAGGTCGGTCGATGACCCGAACACGACGGCACGTCGCTTCGGCTCTGGCCGCGATGGCACTCATCAGTGCCCCCGGTTGCGCTGCAGCCGGGGGCGACGGACCGCTCATCGTCGTCACCACCAATATCCTCGGCGACGTCGTCGAGAACGTCGTCGGGGACGAGGCCGAGGTCCGCGTCCTCATGCAACCCGATGCCGACCCGCACTCCTTCGAGGTCTCCGCACAGGACGGCGCCATGATGCGCGAAGCCGACCTGATCGTCAGCAACGGCCTCGGCCTCGAGGAGGGACTTCAGCAGCACATCGACAGCGCCCAGTCAGAGGGTGTTCCCCTTCTCGTCGCCGGCGAGATCATCGAACCCCTCGCCTACACGGAAGGCGAATCCGAAGGCGCACTGGACCCGCACTTCTGGACCGACCCGGCACTGATGGCCGACGTCGTCGACGCTCTGCAGGAGCAGGTCTCAGGGATGGACGGTATCGACCCTGACGCCATCGAAGCCTCATCCTCCACCTTTGAGTCAGAGCTCACCGAGCTCGATGCGGCCATGACCGACGCCTTCGCGACGATCCCGGCGGACCGGCGGAACCTCGTCACCAACCACCATGTCTTCGGTTACCTCGCCGATCGATACGATTTCCGGATCATCGGAGCCGTCATCCCGGGCGGTACCACCCTAGCCTCCCCCAGCGCCTCAGACCTCCGCGACCTCGTCGCAGCCATCGAGGAGGCGCAGGTGACCACGATTTTCGCCGAGTCCTCCCAACCCGACCGGCTCGTCCAGGTCCTCGCCGACGGCGCGAACATCGACGTCGACGTCGTCGAACTGTTCACCGAATCCCTCACAGACCCCGGTGAAGGTGCAGACACGTACCTCACCATGATGCGCACCAACGCCGAACGCATCGCCACCGGGCTCTCGCCCTGAGACCCCGAACGAAGAAAAGGAAATCATGACAGCAAATCTGCCCACGAAACGCAGGCGCCACCTCGCTCTCGCGGCGACCGTGGCCACCTCCACCCTGCTGGTAACGGCGTGTGGCTCCGCTCCGGAGCCGGCGTCGAACGCCACAGCTGCACCGGAAACGACCACCTCGGCCGCAGCAGCTGCGTCCCCCACCCCCCGCGTCGCCCTCACCTACGACGGCGGCGTCATGGTCCTCGACGGCACCACGATGGAACTCGAGGGCGACATGCCCATCGACGGCTTCACGCGCCTGAACCCCGCGGGCGACGGACGCCACGCCCTCGTCACCGTCCCGGAGGGCTTCCAGGTCCTCGACCTCGGCACGTGGACGGATTCCTCGGGGTCCCACCAGGCGGCACCGAAGCTCACCAACCTCAGGTTCGAGGCCGACACGGCGGGCCACGTGGTGCAGCACGGCGACAAGACCATCCTCTATGCGGACGGCACGAGCGACACCACCATCTACACCACCGACGACCTCCTCGAGGACCCGGACAGCCTCCCGGTCACCGAGGTCATCGAAGGCGAGGAAGCCCACCACGGTGTCTCGATCGTCCTCGAGGACGGCACCTTCCTCACCACAGTCGGGAACTCCGAGAGCCGCTCCGGCATCAAGGTCCTCGACGCCGACGGCAACGAGGTCGCCACGAACGACCAGTGCCCCTCCGTCCACGGCGAGGGCACGGCCATGAACGAGGTTGTCGTGTTCGGCTGCAGCGACGGCGCACTCGTCTACGACAACGGCGAGATCACCAAGATCGACGCCCCGGACGAATTCGGCCGCATGGGCAACGCGTACGTCAGCGAAACCAGCCCCATCATCGCCGGCGACTACAAGGACGATCCCGACCTCGAGGGCTACCTCCTGCACCAGCTCACGCTCATCGACACCGAGACCAGAACCATGGAGGTCATCGACCTCCCGGATGGCGTCGAGTACACCTTCCGCGACGTGGCCCGCGGACCGGACGACGAGATCCTCATCATCGCTTCGGACGGGGCCCTGCACAGCATCGACCCCGAGACCGGCGAGATCACCGACTCCACCCCCGTGATCGATGCCTGGGAAGGCCCCGCCGAGTGGCAGGATCCCCACCCCGCCATCAAGGTCGTCGGAGGCACCGCGTACATCACCGACCCCGCGGCGAGGAAGCTCCACGCCGTCGACATCGCCACCGGCGAGATCACGTCCTCGGACGAACTCCCTGGCGTACCCAACGAGATCGCCGCGATCGAAGGCTGAACCTCGCACGACTGATGGTGGAGCTGGCACCTTGGGGATGCCAGCTCCACCATCAGTCAGGCAAGACCCCTAGCAGCCTTGGGCCTGCGGCTCACGGCCAACCGCTTCGCCCAAACAACAGTGCCCCTCATCCTCGGGGTGGCATCCGTTCCCTTGGGCATGCCCGGGATCTTCTGCCTCGGTTCCCTGCTCCTCCTGGGATCCGCCTGCGCCATCGACAGAACCACCGGAACCGGCGATGGGAGGAAACTCTGATGCGGCGAGTGAAACCGTACGCTCATCTCTACCCGATCAGTTCTTCCTACCGGGTAGGGCGGAAGAACTGGATGGAATTGCAGCCCCGAGATCCTGTCACAGTCCAGGACGGGAAGAACTTTTCATAGGAAGCCGTCGTCGACGTTCTAGCCGAGGACTGCACAGTTGTTTGGGTACTCCCGCTGGGACGAGGTGATCGTCGCGCTTTCCACTGCAGCGACAACGTCGACATCGTTCTTAAGCCTCGTGGATCAAGGAACCGCGAACCAGGGCGGACCAAACGCAATCGATGAGAAGTTAGGGTCCAGGTTCAAGGTCAGAGCCACACCATCGTGCACGGAAGACTACGCTCTCGAGCGCTTGTAGCAGCCCCGAAAACGAGAGCCGACGGCCCGCCATGCCAGACGGTCGTCCAGCCTCGTTCTCACTCATTGACCCACCTCTCGACTGGGTTTACGGTGATCGCATCCAGACACCGTCGTCCTTGCTACCGGGAGGCATCATGCGCAAGACGTTCGTGCTGTTACTCGCTCTTTGTGCGGTTGTTTTCGGGCCCGCGGCCCCTGCCTCCGCCATCACCGGCAATTACGTCGAGGACAACGAGCATCCCTTCGTTGGCCTCGTCGTGTTCTATGACGAGAGCGGTGAGTTCACTCATCGCTGTTCGGGATCACTGTTGACCCCGACCGTATTCCTGACCGCCGGGCACTGCACCGACGAAGACACCGGCGCCGTCACCGCACGCGTGTACTTCCAGCAGGACGCCGGCGTGAACTACGATCCGGCGAACGAGCTCGACCCAGTGAGCGGCTACCCGGAGTTCTGCGCCGAGGGCACCCTCGGTGAGCTGTGCGCCACCTCCGATGAGCTTTACGACTACGGCTTCGAGGACTTCGCCGGGTTCCCGAACACGCACGACGTCGGCATCGTGATTCTGGACCAGCCGATCGAACTCGAGGAGTACGGCGCACTTGCCGTTGCCGGTTCGCTCGACCACCTGGCAACGCAGCGCGGTCGCCAGGACATCACGTTCACGGCGAGTGGCTATGGCCTCAGCTACAGCAGCCCTGTGGAGGTCGTCTCGTTTCGCGAGCGGCTCATGGCCCAGTCGAAGCTGACCAACTTGAACAGCGCGCTTACGGGCGGATTCAACCTGCAGACCACCGGCAATGGACAAGGCAGGGGTGGCACCTGCTCGGGTGACTCCGGCGGCCCCGTCTTCTACGGCGGCTTCGAGTCCAACGTCATCGTTGCCGTCACGTCGTTCGGTCTGAACGCCTACTGCAGGGGCACTGACTTCGCGTACCGCACCGACCAGACCGAGGTGATTGCCTGGATCAAATCGGTCGTGGGCGAAGACGAGTTCTCGCAAATTCAGTTCGTGGAGCTGTGAGGCGTAGTCCCACCTCACCGACGACCATAGGGACGGCCGGCAAGCTGTATGGAGGGCGGCCTAGCGCTCACTAGATGCCACCTATCCGTGCAGCAGACCCCGGCTTAATGAAGTTCGGGCACCTACTCACCACGATCGTGAGTAGGTGCCCTCTTGTTGCGGGGACAGGATTTGAACCTGTGACCTCTGGGTTATGAGCCCAGCGAGCTACCGAACTGCTCCACCCCGCGGCGCATGGACGACATTACGCACCGCAGGGTAGATACGCCAATCGGGGGCACCCCAGGACCTGGAGTGTTCTGAACCGCATCACCCATCTCCCCCCGGCCGGACCCGGTTTCTGCCCGCACGAGGGTCAATCGCGAGTAATCCTCACGAGGGCTGGCGTAGCTAGCTATACGCTAGCGAGCTCCCAGGGGATGCGGCACACTGGCCGGAAGAGAGGAGACATCCATGTCGTTCCAGGCCTACCTCGATGCGGTCGAGAAGAAGACGGGGCTTACCCCGCGCCAGTTGATCGAGATCGCCCATCAGCGCGGTATCGGTCCTGAGACCAAGGCAGGACCCATTCTGACCTGGCTGTCGGAAGAATACGGCCTTGGGCGAGGGCACGGTATGGCCATGGTGCACGTCATCAGGAAGGGCGACAGCATCGGTGGCAGACACGTCGGCACGGGAAGCACCCACAGCGACCCGAAAGACCACCTGTGGCTGGACGGTATCGCCACCAAGCCAGAGGGCTACTGAGCTGCCGAACCACCCGCCGACGGGCACCGAGGTGTCCCCCAACATGGAAAAACCCCTTGGGTGAGGGGCTCTCAACGTGTAATCCAGTCATGAAATGGACTGGATCAGCAGTAGTTCGGAATCGGGCGCCAACGGGACATGCGCGGTCTAGGAAGCCGAAGGTGCCCAGTATCAGTAGTCGAAGTGTGTGTTCACAGGTGCTGGCTGTCCGACGGATGCCAGGATGCTCGCCGCGAGGTCCCGCAGCTTGATGTTCCGGGTCGAGGACGCTGAGCGGAGGATGTCCATAGCCCGTTCATGACTGCACCTGTTCTGCGCCATGATCGCACCGGCAGCCAGGTCAATCATGGTGCGCGAACTCATCGCCGCTTCGAGGTTCCTCGTGGTATCAGTTAACTTCGCGATTCGGACTGCCAGGCGCAGCGACCTCGAAGCGTCCCGGGCGATACGCTCCGCCACCAGAATGCCCTTCTCGTCGAACGCGTCCGGTTCCGTGGAGTAGAAGTCCAGGCCGGCACTTGCGCCTTCATCGAGCCGAACAGGGACCCCCAGCGCCGAACGGACACCGTAGGAGGCAATAGCGTGTCGGTACTCGGGGAACTCGGTCTCTGTGAGGAAATCCCGGATATGGACGGTGTAGTCCTCACGTGCGGCGCGTAAGCAGGGTCCGTCATCGAAGCCGTACTGGACCTCGTCCATCTGGCGTGCCCTCTCGCTGCTGCTCGCAACAGTCACTTTTGAATGGGGGCGAAGGAGGGTGACGCCGCAGAACACCTCACCGTGCGCCCCGGAGAACGCAGCGGCAGCGACTTCGGTCAATCCCGTCAGGAAATCCTTGACGTCCTCACTGTCGAGGACCACATCCTGCAACACGGCAGCAAGCGGTTCCTCCTCGGCTTCCCGGCCTAGCTCTCGTTCATCAGGCATAAACAGGGACCCTACAGCAGACGAGAACCCGGGCAGCTGTCGACGGGCCGACGACGACCGCTCGTCGGAACTCTCGTCTGCGCCGACTTCAGCTGCTCCTCCAATGGACGACGGGAGCCGCCCGCCAACGAGATCCACCCGGATCCCGCCGCCGTCGTCCGGCGCCGAGTGGACGAAATGCGCGAGCGGACAAAGAAATTCCTTCTCCGGGTGCTGCAGCAGTAACCGATGCAGTTGCGGACACAATGTGCATGCATCATCGTGAAGGGCTGGGTTGCTCATCATTCACCGAGAACGTTGGACATCGCCCAATTCGGTGACCCCGGTCCCCGACAAGGATCAAAATAAGAACCCGACGTGAACTACGACCGATATCCGCCGGTGACAGACTGCGCGCTACAGAATTGCGCGGTACAGTCATGCCCTGGGGGTTCATCGGTTCGGTTTGAATAACTCAGGAGTATGAAGAAAATGGCGCAGCGCGTACAGGTGCAGCTTGTTGATGACCTCAACGGTGAAGAAGCCCAGGAAACAGTCCGGTTCGGCATCGATGGCACCGATTACGAAATCGACCTCACCACCGACAACGCCCAGGCGCTGCGCACGGCACTGGCTGAATACGTCGGCAGAGCCCGGAAAGCCAAGACCGACCGCAGGAACCAGGGCGGGCAGCAGGCCTCCTCGAACTCCACGTCATCGAGCCGGGTCAAGCGCGAGAACACCCAGCAGATACGCCAGTGGGCCCAGGACAACGGCCACAACCCCAGCGCACGCGGCAGGATCACCCAGTCGATCATCGACGCCTACAACGAAGCCCACTGAACCCACCCCTCATCGGGTTCACGAAGAGCCGCCCTCTGAGGGTCCGTCGGTGAAATGATCCGCTGCGTTGCTACAGGTAATCTCCGACTCGTTCTCGGGCGATTTCCAGCAGGGTGGAGTGGAATGCGATTTCAGCCGGGGCATAGACCTTGTCTTGTCGTTGGGCCAGTAATACGCGCCGCAGAGGTGCACCGGAACCGAGGCTGATCCGGATTTCGTCGCGTCCGGCAAGCGGGTGCCCGCGGGATACCAAGAGGACGGTGCTTTCCTGAAAGACTTCCATTACGCGGATCGAGTCATCCTGAAAGTGATTCCACGGGTAATCCCACAACAGGGAGCCACGCTTGAGGCCTGCGCTCTGGTCCAGGCCGGACTGTGCTGCCCGCATCTGCCCACCACAGGGCGCAGCACCGGGTCTTGACACGTCACTTGCATTTTGCAAGTATGACCGCATGAGCCTCTTCATCACCTGCCCGGTCGAAAGCGTCGACCGTGCCACCACCTTCTACACCGCCCTCGGCTGGACCCTCAACGCCGAGATGTCCGACCACAATGTGTCGTGTTTCGCGATCGCGCCCGAGCAGTACGTCATGCTCGGCAGCCGCGAGATGTACGCGAGCGTCGGTGGGGCCGAAGAGCTGGTCGGCGGACCCGGCACACCCTCGAAGGTCACGGTCTCGTTCGATCTCGGCAGCCGCGAAGCGGTCGACGAGCTCGTTGAACGCGCAGGCGCCGCGGGTGGGCGGATCGGTGACACCGACGACTACCCCTTCATGTACCAGCGCCAGTTCGACGACCCCGACGGTTACCACTACTCGCCGTTCTGGATGAAGCCGGACACCGATCCGACCGCGTGAGCGACCTCGCCGCAGCCCTCGACATCGTCGGAGCGCGGTGGGCGCTGCTGATCGTGGAGCGGCTGCTCGACGGGCCGCAACGCTACGGCGACCTGCAACGCGACCTCGGAGTGCCGACGAACATGCTCGCCACCCGCCTGCGTGAGCTCGAAGCTGCCGGGGTGCTGTCCCGCCTGCCCCTGCGGCACAACACCAGGGCCTACGCGCTGACCGATCGTGGGCTTGCCCTACGCGAGGCGATCAGCGCGCTTGAACGCTGGGGCCGCGGTGGAGCACCGATGCCTGATGTCTAGACCCTCGGAGCTTTCTGTTGCAGAACCCGACCAAGGACCCTGGAGGTAGGCACTTCTCGGCGTCGGTCCTGCCGCTGCCGTGGAAGACTGCTGGCATGCAGGCCCCAGTGCGCGACCACGACCTCGTCCTCTTCGGTGCAACCGGCTTCGTCGGTGAACTGATCGCCGAATATCTTGCGGACAACGCTCCGCCGGACCTGCGCGTGGGACTCGCCGGGAGGTCCAGGGAGAAACTCGAGGCCGTACGCTCCAGGCTGCCCGCCGCCGCACACGACTGGGACCTCATCGAGGCCGACTCGGATCAGCCCGACTCGCTCGCTGCGCTGGCCGCGGGCACCAGGGTTCTCTTCACCACGGTGGGTCCCTACGCGAAGTACGGACTGCCCGTCGTCGAGGCGTGTGCCCGCGCCGGCACCCACTACGGGGACCTGACGGGCGAGGTGTCCTTCGTCGGGAAAGCCATCGACCGTTGCGACGCCGCAGCAAGAACCTCCGGTGCACGGATCGTCCATGCCTGCGGCTACGACTCCGTCCCGTCGGACCTCGCGGTGCTCCTGCTCCATCAGGCCGCGGAGGCCGACGGCGCGGGCGGACTGACCGAGGTGCAGCTCCTCGCCCGGGCCAAAGGAGGATTCAGCGGTGGCACCATCGAGTCGATGCGTGGGCAGCTCGACGGCATGCGGTCGGACCCTGTCCTGCGATCGCTCGCGAGCGATCCCTACTCCCTCAGTCCGGAGCGGACGGCGGAGCCCTCGACCCGGCAGCCGTCGGACCTGGGGTGGGTCGGCCGGTCGGAGGACGGCCTGTGGACCGCGCCCTTCATCATGGCGTCAGCGAACACGCGGATCGTGCGCCGCAGCAACGCCCTGCAGGGTTGGGCCTACGGCCGGTCCCTGCGGTACGGCGAGGTAATGGGGATGGGGCGGGGGCCCGCCGGCGCCGTCGTCGCCGGAGCGACGGCGCTCGGCCTACGGGTGTTCGGAGCCGCACTGGCCCTACCCCCCACGAGAAAGCTACTGGACCGCGTCCTTCCGTCGCCCGGTGCCGGCCGGAGCGAGGCCGCGCGGCGCTCGGGCTGGTTCCGTTCCCAGGTGACCGCTTCCACGGAGAGCGGCCGGCGGTACCGGGCCGTCGCAGCAGGGCCGGGCGATCCGGGATATGCCGCCACCGCCGTGATGGCCGGGGAGACGGCGCTCTCCCTGGCCCTCGACGGCGACCGCCTGCCGCCCACCGCGGGATCGCTGACTCCGGCAACTGCCCTCGGCAACGTCCTGGTGGAGCGGCTGCGCGCGGCAGGCCACACCTACGAGGTCATCTCCCTCACCTGACACAGGATGCGATGATGCACTGTCCTTCCGGACCTGAACGTGCCAGGCGGGCTCGCCGTCAGTGGTGACCGGCTTCTGTGGTGCCGAACATCAGGGTCCGTCGCTGCACGTCGTAGTACACCGTCTCGGCCGAGGAGAGCAGGTCCTGGAGGTTGTCGGCATCATCGGCGTCGATGGTGAGGACCTCCTCCCATGCACCCTGGTCAAGGACCAACTGCAGGGTCCACGAGCCAGGCTGGCCCGGCTCTCCCGCCACCCAGCTGAACTGGTAATGGCTGAGCTGCCGGACCTTGATGCTGTCATCGGTGATGGGCTGATTCAGGTTCTGTGCCATGGCGCTGTCTTCCTCCTTGTACAGCCCGCCGCTGGCGGGCTTTTGGACTGGATGGAGCAGGAACCGGGACACCCGTCGGCTTCGTATGATGTTGAGACGGGCCCGATGACCTCAACCTAGTTCCGCCTCCAGCCCCGGTAAACGTCCTCGTTACATTTGCAGATCCTTGACGGATCAATGACGGTGCCGCTTACCCACCTCGGTCCTGGAGTCGGACGGCTCGGAGTATCGGGACTTCGTGGTAGGCATGGGTCATGACATCAAGCACAGGCAGGTATCTGACGGAGCCGGATGATCTGCCGACGGTGGATCTTCTGCGACGGAGTTCCATCTACCTGGCGGGTGTCGAGAAAGACCTGGCCGAGAAGGCCGGCATGAATGTCACTGCCGCCCGGGCCCTGGCACTCATCGTTGAGGCCGATGCCGGCGTCGAGGCCTTCAGCCCCAAGGTCCTCGCGGACGTCCTGGACCTTTCCACTGCGAGCATGACCGCTGTGACGGATCGACTCGAGAACGCCGGGCTGGTCGAACGTCGACCGAATGTCGCGGACCGCCGGAAAATCTGCCTTCACCCCACGCCTACCGGTTCCAACGAGCACAGCCGCATTCAGAATGAGCTCGGGGAGACCGTCAACACTTCCCTTACGTCCCTTACCTCCCAGGAAATTGACGCTTTCCGCCGAGGGCTGCGAGCGCTCGCCCTCCTCTGAACACTCCCGTCAGCTCACCGCTCCGAGCCAGGGCCACCGTCCTACCTGTCGTAGGACGAATCGTGGTCGTAGCGGTCTCACGCTGCGGCGTTCACCGTGGCGAGCGCGATGGTGCGGTGGGCGAGGTCGGAGATGCGGGAGTTGTCGTAGCCGAAGACTGCTGAGCGGGTCCGGTCCTGGAGGGGTCCGACGAAGTGCTCCGGCAGGGCTGATGCGCCCAGGACGGTACCGGCGACGGCGCCTGCCGTGGCTCCGTTGGAGTCGGTGTCCCAGCCGCCCTGGACCGTGAGGCCGACCGTGGTGGTGTAGTCGCCGTCGCCCCAGAGGAGCCCGGCGGTGATGAGAGCCGCATTGTTGACGGTGTGGACCCAGCTGTAGTGCCCGTAGTGGTGCTGGATGGTGGAGAGCGCTTCGTCCCAGGTCGCGCCGCTGCGGTGGAGGTCCTGTACGCGGCGCAGGGCTTCGGCGAGCCGGGAGCGGGCCGGCACGTAGTGCAGCGATCGTTCGAACGCTTCGGTGACGGTCGCGGCGGTGGCGGCAGAGGACAGCAGCGCGGCGGCCCACATCTCCCCGTAGAGGCCGTTGGCACGGTGGGAGAGGCTCGCATCGTTGTACGCGGTGAGAATCGCCTGCTCCGGGCGCCCGGGCTGCGTCCAGCCGTGGGCGTCCCCGCGGATCAGGGCACCGATCCATTCGCGGTAGGGGTTGCGGGTGCTGGCGACCGCCCCGATGGGGACGTTGGTCAGGAGGTTGACGTAGGCGGCGCGTTCGGCGGTGAACACCCGCAGGTAGGGCACGTAGGCCAGCCACGTCGCGGCGACGTCGGCGGCTGCCAGATGCATCCCGTGGCGTTCGAGCAGGTGCAGGGCGAGGATGGTGTAGTCGATGTCGTCGTCCCGGTCCGATCCTGCGACCCGCCCGCGCGTGGTGTTCACCCAGTTCTCCTCCAGGCGGTAGCCCTCGGGCATCGGGTCCATCGCCGGGACGTAATCCCGCAGGGGGTAGGAGCCGGTCAGCTCGAGGTAGGAGCGGATCCGGTCGCTGGTCCAGTAGTCCCCGCTCTCGATCGGCCTGCCGAGGTTGCAGCCGGCGATGCGTCCGAGCCATCCCCCCAGGATGCGGTCGTGCAATCCAGGGCCAGGGGCGGGCGTGCCCGCCGGACGCGGCGGGGCCGGCATGCTGTCGAGGATGTCGGGCAGTGCGTCGGGTTCCTCGTACTCCCATGGGCCGGTCCGTGGAAGGTCCGCCAGCTCGGCGAGGAGGTTTTCCAGACCCTGCCGGTCGTGCCTCTCGGTATCGGCCAGGCGCCCGGACAGCTGGGTGACGTCATGGCCGGTCTCGCCGAGTTGCCGCAGTTCGTCCGAGACGAGGTCGTGAACGTCGAGCGGGTCATGCATGGAAGGACCTTTCATCGCGCTGCGGAGCGATCTTCCTGTACTGCGCCATCCGGCATCCTAACCCGCCCCGCTTGGGCAGGCCCGGGTCGGCGTGAGGCCATCCGGCGGGTACAACGAACAGGAGGCCCGGCTGTACCGGGGCCGAGACTATGGCTGCCGCGCTAGCGGCGAGGGTGTCTAGCGGCCGGTCAGCAGTGAGAAGCCGAGATGCGGCACGTCGATCGGGATCAGCTCCTTGTCGCCCGGGACGGTGCGAATCCGCTCCCCCACCAGGTACGCCCCGGAATTCCCGACGACCACACGGCCGCTCCCGTTGAGCAGTGCGGCGTCGCCGGGGATGGCCCGCAGGACGGGCATGAAGATCTCTTCGAGCTTCCGGATTCGTATGTCGCAGCCGGCCACTCCCGCGAACTTCCCGTCGAGCTGGATGGGCGCCGAGTGCGTGAGGATGTACTCGTCGAACCCCAGGTAATCGACATACGGACCCCACGCCGTCTGCTCACCCGTGCGGCTCGCCGAGGCGAAGAAGGGCATGTTCTGGTAGTCGTAGAACCGTTCCCCTCCCGGTGTCAGGTCGAATTCCAGCTTCTCGACGCTGTGCTCGCGCTTGATCCACCACTCGAGGCCGCCCTCACTGCTCCGGATAGCTTCCGTGGCGAAGATGACGCCCGCTCCGACGACGAACCCATGCGTCTCGAGGAACTCCCGGGCCAGGCCCTCGAGCTTCCCGATGTCCCCGGGGGTGATGCTCAGGGGACGGGGGCGGTCCGCCCACAGCGTCGACATCCGCGCCGCAAGGGCGTGGACATCGGCGCCGAGTGCGTTCATCCAGGCAGCGATCTCGGTTGCGGCCTGGGCAGCAAGGGCATTCGTCATTGCTGCTCCTGCTCGTCCGCGGGATACCCGAGGGACAGTTTGGTATCCACCAGATGATGGACGTCGTGGCGGATGTGCTCCAGCACCAGTCGCTGGGCGTCCTCGGCTGCATCGTCAGCGATGGCGCGCGCCAGTGCGAGATGTTCGGCCGCCACCCGTTCCGGATCGCGGGTCACGGGCAGGGGCGCCCAGAGCGCCTGGACGATCTCCGCCTGCAGCCGTATCTCCGCATTCGTCAGTCTCGGGGACTGCGCCAGGACCGCCAGCTCGATGTGGAATCGGCTGTCGGCACGGGCGCGCGCTTCCGGCTTGTCGGACATGACGAGGCCCCGGGCCAGCTCGAGGAGCCTGCCGACCTCGTGGGGTTCCGCACGTTCGCAGGCGAGCCTCACCGTGGCGGCAGCGATCGCGGCATGCTCGTCGCCGACGTCACGGATCTCGGCGATGGAGGTGTCCCGAAACCACTTCTTCATCACGTCGGCCGAGGTGAAGGGTTGCTTGAGGATGAACGTCCCTCCGCTGCGTCCCCGCCGTGTGGCGACGATGCCCTGGTCCCGGAGCTCGGACAGGGCTTCCCGGAGGGTGGACGGTGCGACGCCGAACATCTCCGACAGGGCCGTCTCCGAGGGAAGCCGCTCACCGACCTTCAGCAGGCCCAGCGAGATCGCCTTGGAGATCCTGTTCACGATGGCCTCGGAGCGCTCGGTCTCCGGCAGCGATCGGTAGACATGCGCTTGAAAAGCGGTGGTGGGTGCCAAGAACAGACTCCATGCGTGGAAGGACAGCACTAACTGTAGCCGGGGCATCGACGATCGCTCCCTCTTTCCCTGAAGCGTACCGGACGATGCGCGAAATCCGACGGAAACATAGGTTATGCCACCCTTGTCCCTAACCAGCAGCGGACAGGACGGGCGAGGGACGCAGTTTTAGCCCCGCGTTGCGGTTTTAAACATTTGAAACTACAGTTTTTACGACGTGGTCCAGCTCACATGAGCCCCCGGGGACCCGAGAGAAGGAATCCGATGCGTGTAGATAGTGCGGAACCGGCCAAGCAGTCCGTGGCCGACGAGGACGCTGAGCATCTCGCCAGCCTCGGCTACTCCTACGAGAGGCAGTTCAAGCGGGAGATGACGTTCTGGGGGAACGTCTCCCTCGGCTTCACCTACCTGTCGCCGGTCGTAGCCGTCTATTCACTGTTCGCGGCGTCGTTGGGCGTCGCCGGACCCCCGATGTTCTGGTCCCTCGTGATCGTCGGCCTCGGTCAGCTCCTCGTGGCCACGGTCTTCGGGGAAGTCGTCGCGGCGTACCCGGTGGCCGGAGGGGTCTATCCCTGGTCCCGCAGGCTCTGGGGCCGCAAATGGGGCTGGATGAATGGCTGGGTCTACCTCGTGGCGCTCCTGACCACCATCGCCAGCGTTGCCTACGGGGCCGGACCCTTCCTGAGCACCCTTGTCGGCATGGAGAACACCGTCGACTCCATCATCATCTCGGGCCTTGTGGTCATAGCGCTCGCGACAGTTCTGAACCTCGGCGGGACAAAGGTGCTGAACACCGTGGCGATGATCGGCCTCCTGGCGGAACTCGGCGGTGCACTGGCGGTCGGAAGCTGGCTGCTGCTGACCGCCCGGCAGCACGACCTCGGCGTCCTGTTCCAGGCATTCGGCGCAGGGGAAGGCAGCAACTACTTCGTGGCGTTCGCCGCGGCCGGCCTGATCGGCATCTTCCAGTACTACGGCTTCGAAGCCTGCGGCGATGTGGCCGAGGAGGTCCCGAACCCGGGCCGCACCATCCCCAAGGCCATGAGGATGACCATCTACATCGGTGGCTTCGCAGCGATGTTCGTCTGCCTGTCCCTGATCCTCGCCGTTCCCGATTTCGCCGCGGTGATCTCCGGCACCGACACGGACCCCGTCGGCAACATCCTCCTCGCTGCCTTCGGCCCGATCGGCTTCAAGGTGGTTCTCGCCGTCGTCATGGTCTCGTTCCTCTCCTGCGTGCTGAGCCTGCAGGCGGCCACCTCGCGCCTCGCCTACTCGATGGCCCGTGACGGCATCCTCCCGGGCAGCAAACTCCTGAGCACCTTCAGCGAATCGCGCCACGTACCCCCGTACGCCCTGCTCCTTGCAGGACTCGTACCGGCCCTCATCGTGATCGGATCGAAGGTCTCCAGCGACGCCCTGACGGTGATCATCTCCTTCGCGGCGATGGGCATGTACATGGGCTTCCAGATGGTCGTCCTTGCCTCGCTCCGGGCGCGCATCCTCGGCTGGAAGCCCAACGGGGCCTTCCAGCTGGGCGCCTGGGGCATCCCGGTGAACATCGCGGCCCTGGTGTGGGGCGTGCTCGGCATGGTCAACATGGCCTGGCCCCGGACACCGGAGGACGGCTGGTTCGCCAACTACGTCGTCCTGATCTCCGCGGTCTCCGTCGTCGTGATCGGCCTGATCTACATGGCCTGGAAGAAGCCGCACCTCAAGGGCGACGCCCCGGCAGCCGATGCCGTTCCGGCCGGCGCGAAGGTTGAGAGGTAACACGCTCATGCTGATCACCGGCATCAAGAGCCGTCCCGTCTATGACGAGCTCGCACCCATGGCGGACGGCCTCGTCCACATCGCTGCCGCACAGGGCAGTGGCGGAGGGCCGCTCCTGCGCCTCCTCGGAGACATGACTCCGGAACAGCTGGCCGCGACCACCGTCCTGTACTCGACCGAGTCGTTCACCGGCCACAACCATCTGGCTGCGCTGCAGGCCTTCGATGTCTTCGACCTCATCGAATTCCCGAGCAACGCCGCTGCCGTGAGCGGCCTCGACGCGCTTCTCGCGACGGCGAGGATGGGAACCCGCCTGTACCTTGCCGGGTCGGAGGGATTTATCGGAACCTCCATGCAGGTTGCGACCTCCTACGGCATGAACCGGGATGAAGTACTGCGTGAACATGCGGGGTCCTTCGTTCGGCGGGTGTGGTGCGCGCACTGCAGCCACTACTCCGAGAACGTGACGAAGCGGATTTTCCAGTGCCCCGGGTGCGAACGCCACCTGATCGTCCGGGACCACTACTCCGGACGGCTCGCTGCGTTCCAGGGAGTCAAGGCGGACGGCGAAGTACCCGGCGAACTGCCGGACAACGAGGAGTTGGACACATGAGCGAGGCACACCACGGCGCCCTGCAACTCAGGGTGAAGCGTGTCGAGGCGGTAACGCCCGAGATCAACCGGTACACCTTCACCGCGGCCGACGGATCGTGGCTTCCCCCCTTCTCGGGGGGCAGCCACATCGCGGTCCTGATCCCGTGCGAGGGAGGGACCCGGCGCAACGCGTACTCCCTCATGAGTTCGCCCTACGACACCAGCGAGTACCAGATCGCTGTCCGCAGGGTGGACGGAGGGAACCGCGGGTCGATCGCGATGCACGAGAACGTGCGCGAGGGTGACCTTCTCGGTGCCACCATCCCGGCGAACCTCTTCCCCATCTCCAAGCACGCCCGCCATCACCTCTTAATCGCTGGCGGCGTCGGTGTCACTCCGATCTTTTCGCAACTGGACGAACTGAGCCTCAAGGGAAGCTCGTTCGAACTCCACCTGGCTGTTCGCGGCCCGGAGCATGCGGCACTCGGCCGTGAGCTCCAGCACCGCTACGGCGAGGCGGTGACGGTGTATGGGGACGGCGACGGTTCGCGGCTGGTCGCGTCCGACATCCTGGCCGGACGGCCACTCGGAACGCATACCTATGTCTGCGGACCCGCACGGATGGTCGACGACGTCATCGACGCCGCCCACACCCTCGGGTGGTCGGACTCGAACATCCACTTCGAACGGTTCGAGGACCTGGGATCGACGGGAGATCCATTCTCCGTCACCCTGGCGCGGTCCGGAGCAGTCATCGAGGTGTCCCCTGAACAGTCGCTGCTGGAGGCCGCCGAGGAGGCGGGCCACAAGCTGCCCTACCTCTGCCGGGGAGGCGCCTGCGGCGAGTGCGAGATCGAAGTCCTGGAACTCGAAGGCACCATCGACCACCGGGATGACTGGCTGACCGAGTCGGAGCGGTGCACCAACAAGCTCATCATGCCCTGTGTCTCGCGGGCCACCTGTACGAAACTCGTCATCAATGCCTAAGGAGACCTCCATGACCGCGACCCCCGAGTCAGTCGAATCCACGCCGATCGAGACCTACACACCGGAGGGCGAGTACCTCTTCCGGAACTCCCGCGAGGCCGTGCGACGCCTTCCCTTCCCGTTCCCGGACGACGAGTACATGTACTCGATGAACCTCGAACCCCACGTCCCGGCAGGTGACGGTGCCCTGATGGCTGCCTTCGACATCGATGAGCACTACGTGTCGGAGTGTGCGCACCGCGCCCAGATGCTCAGGGAGATGCCGGGAGTCCACTACATCGCGCTCCCGCACATGATGGAAGCACAATGGGACCTCCTGGAACTCATCTTCGAGTCGTACGCCAGGGACTTCCCGGAACACTTCACGCTCACCAAGAACGGGAACGAGTGGCGGTGGCAGAACCGGCCGCTCGGCATCGACGACGTGTTCACCTTCGGCGATCCGACCACCCTGCCGATGGACCCCATGGAGTACGCGACGCGACAGGCGCAGGGCGAGTTCGTCGTCCTCGAGGAGAAGGACAACACGCTGGTCATCGGTGCCGGTATGACGACCCAGCGCGCGGACTACTCCCTCCAATTCAACATGGGCATGAACTTCGCCGAGTTCCATGGTCCCGTGCCGAAACTGCACGAGATGGGGATCCTGGACAGGGCGCTGAAGTTCCTGCTCCGCATGAAGCCCGGTCATCCCGTCCGGCGGGTCAACTGGTCCCTCACCGTCCACCCGCGACTCGAGACCTCGGTGGAGACACTCCCGGAGTGGGCGCCGGACCGGGCGACGGTCACCCCGGAGAACGCAGGAGAGATGGTGTACCTACGCATCGAGCTGCAGCCCCTGCATCGCCTTCCCCGCTCCAACGGCATGGTGTTCCCGGTCCGCACGTACCTCGTCAGCCTGGCCGAGCTGGTGGACCATGCTCCCGACTGGGCCAAACGACTGCATCGGGCCCTCGCATCCCTCGACCCCGAACTCGCCGACTACAAGGGATTCCACCGCTACCACGCTGCCGCTGTCGCATGGCTCTCCCAGCACGACGACGGCGCCCCCCTGGCGACGGGCTACCCCTGGATCGAGGATGGGATCCAGCCCGGCGGCAACTAGTCCTGTGACAGGGAGCGCCAGGCCGGCCGACCCGCCATCGATCAAGGGCGGTGGGACGACCGGTTCGAGCCCCCGTCGACATCCCCTCGACCCGGATCTCCATGGAGGTCCGGGTCGAGGGTGTTGGCGCCCGCGAGCTGGGCGAGCAGGTGTCCGAGCTGGGCAGACTGCTCGCCGGTGAGTGGAGCGACGAATTCGGCCTCGTGCGCTTCGGCGATCTCGCGCAGCCGGCGCAGCACCTTGCCACCCTCCGGAGTCAGGCGGAGTTCGTAATTGCGGCGATCGGCCCTGCTGCGTTCCCGCTCGACCAGACCGCGGGCCTGCAGCGAGTCGATGAGCGACACCACACGGCTGGGAACAGCCCCCAGCCGGTCGGCCAGGACCCGCTGGCTCAGCCCCGGCGAGCGACCGACCAGACGAAGCACGCCCGCCTCCGTCGGCGTGAGGCCGATCTCCCGCGTGCGCTCGGCGAAGCGCGACGATGCCACGGCCCCGAGCTGTGAGAGCAGGAAAGCAGTGCGTTTCGGCTGCGGGCCGGCGGAGTCCATGGACCCAGATTACTCCTTGACAGAACGATTCAACCAGCGAATCATTCGTCTTGTTATACAACTCTTTCGAGGAGTCATCATGACCGACACCGCGCTTCCTCGCACCAGCCGCACTGTCCGTTCCGGCGGACCCCCGCTGGGCATCCTGGCGGTCGTGAGCCTCGGCCTCACCCTCGGGGGCCTGGTGATGAGCACGATCCTCACCGGAGGCCATCCGTTCGTCTCCCCGTTCTCCCCGTCGGCGCAGGTCGCCGCGTACTTCCAGGAGAACCCCGGAGCCGTGCGGCTCGCCAGCATGATGCAGTTCGGATCAGCCGTTCCGCTGGGTATCTACGCGGCCACCGTCTACGCCCGGCAGCTACGCCTCGGCGTCCGGGTCGCCGGACCGGGCATAGGACTGTTCGGCGGCATCACGGCAGCCGGTTTCCTCATGCTCTCGGCATTCGTGAGCTGGGTGCTCAGCCGTCCGGAGATCACCACCGATGTCCCCCTCACCCATGCGCTGTCGTTGCTCGCGTTCATCTCCGGCGGGGTGGGGTATGTGGTCGGCCTGGGGCTCCTCGTCGCGGGCATTGCCGTTCCGGCACTCGTCCTCGGCTTCCTGCCGCGGTGGCTCGCATGGACGGGCCTCGTGATCGCTGCGCTGTCCGAACTGAGCTTCCTCTCGATGACCATCGAGCCGGTCCAGTTCCTGCTTCCCCTCGGGCGGTTCGGCGGGCTCCTCTGGCTGGTGGCGGCCGGCTTCCTCCTGCCGGTCAGCAGGTCCGCCGCCAACCGCACACGATGAACAACGCGGACGGCCCGCCCGGATGACCGAGCGGGCCGGCGGATGGTCCCGCCATCGCGTCGACCATCCGGCGTCGGCCGTTCGAGGCCGGATCCGAACGGGCTAGCGGCGGAGCACCTTGCGCGCCAGGACGTTGCCGAGCAGTTGGACGGCCTGGACGAGCAGGATGATCACGATGACCGCCGCCCAGGTGACGACGGGGTTGAACTGCCGGTAGCCGTACTGGATCGCGAAGTTACCCAGACCGCCGCCGCCGACATATCCGGCCACGGCCGACATGTCGACGAGGGCCACGAAGATGAAGGTGAATCCGAGGATCAGCGGGCCGAGAGCCTCGGGGATGAGGATCGTCAGGATGATGCGCAGTCGTCCTGCGCCGACCGAGCGCGCAGCCTCGATGACCCCGGGCTGGACGGTCAGCAGGTTCTGCTCGACGATGCGGCTGATGCCGAATGCTGCCGCGAGGGACAGGGTGAAGATGATGGCACTGTTGCCGATGCCGGTTCCCGTGACGGCGCGGGCGAGAGGTTGCGCTGCGGCGAGGAAGATGATGAACGGGATCGGCCGGAAGATGTTCACGATGATGTTCAGGGTGCCGAACACGGCCCGGTTACCGAGGATGCTGCCGGCCCTGGTGGTGTAGAGACCGATGCCCAGCAGGAGCCCTCCGAGACCTCCGAAGAGGAGACTGAGGCCCACGATGTACAGGGTCTCGTAGGTGGCTTCCCACAGTTGGGGCGTCAGGGGAATGAGGTCTTCCATCAGGCGAGTTCCTTCACGGTGATACGGCCGGCCATGTGGTGCAGGGTCGCGTCGATGACGCTGTCCGCTCCGGTGAGCGCGAGGGTGAGATGCCCGAAGGCGCGGCCCCGGATGTCGTTGATGCCGCCGTAGATCAGTTCGAATTCGATGCCGGCAGCGGCCAGTTCGAGGAACACGGATGCCTGCGAGGAGTCGCCGTCGCGGAAGGAGAAGGTGACGATCCGCCCTCGGTGCCTCTCCCGTAGTGCTGCCAGTTCATCAGGTGCGGGGATGCCGCGGACCACGGTGGAGACGAACCGTTGCGACGATGCTTCACGGGGGTTGGAGAACACGTCGAAGACGTCGCCCTGCTCCACGATCCGCCCACTGTCCATCACCGCTACTTTGGTGGCGAGTGTCTGGATGACGTCCATCTCATGCGTGATGACCACGATGGTGATGCCGAGTTCCTCATTGACCCGGCGCAGGAGGCGGAGTACCTCATGGGTGGTCTCGGGATCGAGGGCCGAGGTGGCCTCGTCCGCGAGGAGGATCTTGGGTGAGGTCGCCAGGGCGCGGGCGATGCCGACGCGCTGCTTCTGGCCGCCGGAGAGCTGCTCCGGGTAGTTCGACGCCTTGTCCGCGAGTCCCACGAAGTCGAGGAGTTCGGTCACGCGGGCCTGGATCTCGTCCCTGGTCCTGCCGGCGACCCGCAGGGGGTAGGCCACGTTGTTCCAGACCGTCTTGGCGCTGAAGAGGTTGAACTGCTGGAAGATCATGCCGATGTCCAGGCGCAGTGTGCGTAGCTGGCGGTCCGGGACGTTCGTGACCTGGTGCCCGTCGACGATGATGTCGCCGCTGGACGCCTTCTCGAGGGCGTTGATCAGACGGACGAGGGTGCTTTTGCCCGCCCCGGAGTACCCGATGATGCCGTAGATCTCCCCCGCCTCGATGTCGAGGCTGACGTTGTCGATGGCATGGACGAGCGGTTCGCCGCGGCGCCCCGGGGGGAAGCTCTTCGTGACGTTCCGCAGTGAGATGAGTGGCATCGTGTTCCTAGCTGAGGGGATGCGTGTGGCCGGTCAGGATCACCGACCGGCCACACGCGGGAGAGACGGCTGATCAGCCCTGGGCGCGGGTGTCTTCCTCGACGGTGTCGAGCGACGTCTTCAGCTCGTCCACCGGCACCTTCAGGAACTCAGCGGTTCCGCCCGAGGTCTCCTGCACGGCGTCGAGGACCTCCTGGTTCTCCTGGTAGATGCTCACCAGCTTCTGGTAGGTCTCGTTGTTCTCCTCACCGGCGCGTGAGGCGAAGATGTTGACGTAGGCAGCGGCGGCCGGATCGGTCGGGTCATCCTTGGCTATGGCGTCGTCGAAGTTCAGGCCGGCGTCCTGCACGAAGTCGTTGTTGATGATCGCAGCGGCGACGTCCGGAAGGGAGGTCGGCGTCAGTGATGCCTCGAGGGTCGTGACGGTCACCTTGGATTCCGCCTCGTCGACGTCATCGATGGTGGAGAAGGCGCTGCCGCCGTCCTTGAGGGTGACCAGGCCGGCCGACTGGAGGACGAGCAGGCCGCGCGCGAGGTTGCTCTCATCGTTCGGCACGGCGACGGTGGACCCCTCGGGGATCTCCTCCACCGACTTGTACTTCGTGGAGTAGAGACCCAGCGGGTAGATGGCGGTCGATCCTACGGGGGTGAGGTCCTCGCCGCTGGAGACGTTGTAGCGGGCGAGGTAGACGAGGTGCTGGAACTGGTTGAGGTCCAGCTCGCCTTCCGTCAGCGCAGGGTTGGGCTGCGTGTATTCGGCGAAGTCGACGACCTCGAGGTCGATGCCTTCCTCGGCGGCCGCGTCGGTCAGCACAGCCCACTCCGGGTCGCTTGCACCCACGACTCCCAGGCGGACGGTCTCATTGCCTCCCTCGGAGGCCTCCGAGGAGCCACAGGCAACGGTGAAGGCGAGGAACGGGACGACGGCGGCTGCCAGGAGCTTGCGGGAGTTGATCATATTTTCTTTCCTTCGGACGGGTACCTGCTGAGCGGACGGCTCAGCGACAGGGGAATCGGGACGGAAGCAGACAGCAGTCACGCAGCGGTACTGACGGACAGCTCAGGCTGCTCGGACGTGTTTCTACTGGACTGACATGCTCGCTCACTGGATGCTGCGGGCGTTCTCCGGCAGGGCTTCGGAGAAGCACCGCGGGAATCGCCGTACTTGCCGTCCGGAGTATCCCGGCGGCCGAATCTTCACCTGGAGCACCCCACTACGGGAGAGGGTTGCTGTCCAACCGGCCAGGGCCTATGGCTGGAACTCTTGATTCTTCTGGGAACGCTAGGCGACAGGATCGAACAGGGTCAAAACGACCGTGACCCGGCGCGTCATATTCGACGACCCGCTCCCGTACCGGAGGGCGCGTCGCCCCGGCGAAGACCGTCAGGTCGGGCTCGACCCGAACCAGACCCGCACGGTGAGCCCACCCCCGGGAGTCTGGTCGAAGGCGAGGCGCCCGCCGTGCGCCTGGGCGATGCGCACGCACGTCGCCAGCCCTATCCCGGTACCGGACGGATCGCCCTCACGCCCGAGCCGCACCAGCGGCTCGAGCACGCGGTCGTACTCCTCGGGTGGGATGCCTTTCCCATTGTCGGCGACGTCGAGGCGCCAGAACTCCGCGATGCCGGTGCCCGTGATGTGCACTTCCGGCGGGACGCCCGGACGCGCGTAGGCCACGGCGTTGGCCACCAGGTTCTGGATGAGGACTCGGAGCTGCTCGCGGTCGGCGTGGCCGTGGAAGTCCCCGACCGTGATCTGTACGCCGTCGACGTGGTGTCCCAAATCGTCGACGGCGGCCACGACGGCTTCGGCGAGGGAGACGGCCTCGAGGTGCGCCGCGCCGCCCACGCGCGAGTAGCCGAGCAGGTTCTCGACCATGGAGGACATCCGGAGGGCGCTCGCTCCGATGCGCTTGAAGTACGTGCCCGCCGGACCCTCCTGGAGCGCCGGCTCGTCCTCGGCGAGCTCCGCGAGGCCGACGACGTTGGTCAGCGGTCCCCGGAGGTCATGGCTGATCCGGCCGGCGAATTCGCCCAGCAGTTCGTTGCTGCGCTGCAGCTCGGACACCGTGGCGTCCAGCTGACGGGTGCGCAGCTGGAGGTCGAGGACGTCGACGACCTGCGCGGCCAGCGTCTCGAGCCCCGCGGCCTGCTGGTCTGTGAGGTTCCCGGGCTTCTCGTCGAAGATGCAGAGGGTGCCGAGCGGCACGCCGTCCTTCGTCAGGAGCGGGGTGGTGGCGTAGAAACGGACGGCGCCGAAGCGGCCGTCGACGAAGGGATTCGCACGGAAGCGAGGGTCCTCGGTGCAGTCCGCGACCACCACGGTGTGGCCGTACTTGAGGACCTGCCCGCACAGCGAATCCTCCCGGGCGCACATGAGGGGTTCGAGTCCCTGGGCGGCGATCTGGTGGAACTCGTCCTCCGTGATCACGTTGATGGCGCCGTACCGGGCGTTGCAGAGCTGGACGGCCAGGGCCACGAGGTTCTGCAGGGCGGCGGGGGCGTTCGCGGGAGCGGCAGGCCGCGGCATGGACCCGACGGAGCCCGCTTCGCCCAGGGCCATGCCCAGCCCGTACTGCGAGAGCAGTTCGGCGTGCTCCGAGCCCCGCGCCGTCCGTCGTCCGGATGCCTGATCGGTCATGACTCCACGTCCTCCCAGTAGCCGTGTGCAGTGATCTGCCTCCTAGGGTAGACCCCGGGCCCCACGCGCACAGCGAACACCGGGCCCGCCCGCGAGGTGCCGCTCCGGGATCGGGGACAATGGAGGTGTGGTCCTGTCAACCGAATCCCCCGTCCTCGACGCCGACGCCGTCCGCCGCGAGGCCGGACGCCGTCGTACCTTCGCCGTCATCTCCCACCCTGACGCCGGGAAGTCCACCCTCACGGAAGCCCTGGCCCTCCTCGCCCGCGCCATCCAGGACGCCGGTGTCACCCACGGCAAGTCGAGCCGCCATGCCACCGTGTCCGACTGGATGGGCATCGAGCAGGAGCGCGGCATCTCGATCAGCTCGGCCGCACTCCAGCTGACCTATCGCGACACCATCCTCAACGTCGTCGACACCCCGGGCCACGCCGACTTCTCCGAGGACACCTACCGTGTCCTCGCCGCCGTCGATTCCGCCGTCATGCTGATCGATGCAGCGAAGGGGTTCGAGCCCCAGACCGTGAAACTGCTGGCCGTCTGCAAGCAGCGCAACATCCCCATCATCACGGTGATCAACAAGTGGGACCGGCCGGGCCTGGACGCCCTCGGCCTGATCGACGACGTCGGCGAGCGCACCGGAATGACACCGGTCCCGTTGACCTGGCCGGCCGGGATCGCAGGTGACTTCCAGGGCCTGCTGGACCTGCGGGCGCGGCGGGCCATCGCGCTCGAGGCCGTCGAGGCGGGAGCGCATGCCGCCGAGGAGACGGAGGTCGACATCGATGCCCTCGACTCTCGTGACGCCGGCGCCTGGCTGGACGCGCGCGAGGAAGCCGGCCTCGTGGAGTCCTCGAACGGCTCGTTCGACCGGGAGGAATTCGAGGCGGCACGCCAGACGCCGGTCCTCTTCGCGGCTGCGGCAAAGAACTTCGGCGTCTCGCAGCTCCTCGACATCCTCGTGGATGTTGCTCCCTCCCCGAGCCCGCGCCCCTCGAAGGAGGACGAGCCGAGGCCCATCGACGCGCCGATGTCCGGCTTCGTGTTCAAGGTGCAGGCCGGCCAGGACAGCGCGCACCGCGATCACATCGCCTACCTCCGCATCTGCTCGGGTACGTTCGAGCGCGGCATGGTCATCACCAACCAGCGCACCGGCAAGCCGTTCGCCACGAAGTACGCGCACCGTGTCCTCGGCCGCAGCCGCGAAGTGGTGGACACCGCCTGGCCGGGCGACGTCGTCGGCCTCGTCAACGCGACGAGCCTCCGCGTGGGTGACAGCCTGTTCGCCGAGCAGCCCGTGCAGTTCCCGGACATCCCGCGCTTCTCACCCGAGCTGTTCGCCGTCGCACGCGCCAAGGATCCCGGACGGTACAAGCAGTTCCGCCGTGGCATCGAGCAGCTCGAGCACGAGGGCGTGGTGCAGGTGCTGCGCTCGGACCTCCGAGGTGACCAGGCGCCCGTGCTCGCCGCCGTCGGAGCCCTGCAGTTCGAGGTCGCTGCCGAGCGGCTCGGCACCGAGTTCAACGCGCCGACGTCGCTCGACAACCTGTCCTACACGCTCGCGATGCGGGTGGCGCCCGAGAGCCAGGGCGTGCCCCAGACCTTCCGCGGTGGCGAGATCATGTTCCGGTCCGACGGCGAGATCGTGGCCGTCTTCGGTGACAAGTGGAAGGTGGGGCACTTCAAGAAGGACTTCCCCGACGTCATCCTCGAGCCGATCGGCGCCGCCGTCGACCAGTAGGGACCAGGCGCGTCGGGCGGTTCGGCCTTACAGCCGCCGCCATCTCGTCCGGCTGATCCGTGCTCTTCCACCGGTCCTGGGGTGACCGGAGCCAGTTCGCGCCGGCGCAGGCAGCGGTAGTGTGGCGCCATGGCGATCGAAGTCCGTCCCGCAACGATGTTCGCTGACATCGCGGTGATACTGGGGCCGAAGCGGCCTGATGCAAATGTGTGCTGGTGCCTCAGCTACCGCATCCCGTCGAAGCTGAACCTCACCCTGCGCGGGCCGGAGCGCGGGGCTCTCGTGCGGGAGCTGGCCGCGCAGTCCCCTCCGCCGGGGGTGCTCGCGTACGACGGTGACGAGGTTGTGGGGTGGGCAGGAGTGCATCCGCGCGCCGACACCAGCTTCGCCCGGAACCGGAAGATCCCGCAGGTGGACGACCGTGACGTGTGGTCGGTCTGGTGCATCAGGGTACGGCCGGGCCACCGCGGCAAGGGTGTCTCCCACCACTTGCTCGCCGGCGCTGTTCAATTTGCGCGCGATCATGGGGCACCGGTGATCGAGGGCTACCCGGTCGACAACCACGGCGAGAAGGTGGACCTCACCATGGCTTACGTGGGCACTCGTGCGCTGTTCGAGCGGGGCGGGTTCACCAGAGTCGCCATGACCGACTCGGTTCTCAACGGGTTCCCGCGAGTACTCATGCGGCGTGAGCTGTGACGAGAACGTTCTGACGTCTGCCAGATACCCCTCGGCACATCGATCACCTTTCGGACTGGCTACTAGAGCCTTTTCCTCATCCTCACACTGGTGACCTCGTAGCCCAGGGATTCATACAGCCCTCGAGCGGTGGTGTTGAACCCGAAGACGTTGAGCCCAAGGGAGCGGGCTCCCTGTGATCGTGCGTACTCTTCTGCAAGCAGCATCGCTGCCCGGCCGATGCCTTTGCCTTGATGCCCTAACTCGATCGCTACATCCCACACCCACCATGACGCCTCGTCATCCGGCTCGCCCTGGGCGATCCAGAGATAACCGACCGCTGTCCCGGCGTTGTCGACGACGTCGAACACGGCATTGGCGGCGGTCGGACCAGCAGGGAAGACGCCGTCCAGTGCGTCCAGGGCCTGGCGATGGGCAGCTTCCGGTGATTCACCGGTGGCGACGAGATCTGCTATGAATTCGGTCCGGCTCCGGTCGAGCCATTCCGGGAACCGTTCCGCGGTCATCGGTACAAGTCGGATACTCATGCACCCAGTGTGACAAGGGGACCGCCAGTAAGCGCCCTCGCACTGAGCAGGGTCATTCCGCCTTTCTGCCGTCCGGTTCGCCACCGGAGGCAGTCCCAGGAGCTGGTCGTGCGACCGCGCTTCGGCGCGGGGTTGTAGGCTGCAAATGCCGGTCCTGGTGATCGGTGTCTCAATCCTTGCCTGCGGAGCACCGCGGCGCTTCGCTTCCATTGACGCGCCGCGGTTGTGCCCTGCGCCGGCGGGGTGTCATCTGGGGGAAGGGTCTTGGCTTGGAGCGCCGAACGTTCATCAGTGCAATCGTGGCCGGCGGCGTCGTATTTGGGCTTGCCGGTTGCAGACAGCCCGCCCGTATCGCCACAGAGGCTTTACGCACGGCAGCGCCCACCGGTTCCCCGGTTCCTACGTCAGTCCCTCCCCCGGCACCGCCGGCAGCGACACCGGTTCCATCACCCGTGCCACCTGCTGTGCAGAAGGTTCCGCTACCGGCTGGTGTCATCACGGGTCTGCCCACGTCCGAGCAGCTTCTTGCGTGGACAGTCGACGACGGATCCGACAGCGAGGTCGTCCGGCGCTATCTCGACTTCGCTCGCACAAGCGGTACCCGGCTGACCTTCTTCCTCAACGGCTCCTACCCCGGGTGGTCCGAGCACGCAGAACTGCTCGCACCGCTTGTAGCCTCCGGCCAGGTCCAGCTCGGCAACCACACGTGGTCCCACGCCGACCTCACCGCCCTCAGCGACGCGGAGATCATCGCCGAGTTGCAACGGAACCACGACTTCATCGTCTCCACGTTCGGCACTGATCCCCGCCCGTACTACCGGCCCCCGTACGGATACAGGGACGAACGGACCGATGCGGCGGCGGCCTCGATCGGCTACACCTCCCCCGTCATGTGGTACGGGTCCCTGGCCGATTCGGCACTTCGGACCGACCAGGAAATCCTCGACCTCGCCCACCAATGGTTCCTGCCCGCCCACATCGTGATCGGACACGTGAACTTCCTCCCGGTCACACGGGTATTCCCCCAACTCGAACAACTCATCACAGACCGCGGGCTGACCACGGTCACGCTGAACGACATCTTCGACACCTGAACCTATCGACACCAGGGGCACTGAGGGCTTGGCCTACGGGCAGGTACTTCAGGGTGCTATTTTGGGCGCAGTGACATTCTTCCTTTCTCTGTGATCCAGAGTCGATGCAGCGGTTCCCGCGCGCTTCCCTCGGAAGCGGTGATCCCGTGTGCCGTCCGGGGAACTCCCTCGCGAGTTCCCCGCTCCCGGCCTCCCACCGAACCGACCCAGAGAAGATCCCATGCCCTCCACCTCGAAGAACGTCACCGCGCCCTCCGTCCCTGCTCTGAACAGGGAGTGGTTGCGCCCTGACTGCAGCAACTGCTTCGCGCTCTGCTGCACGGCCCTCGGCTTCTCCCGCACAATCGACTTCGCCGTCGACAAACCGGCGGGGACTCCCTGCCAGAACCTGGCGCCCGACTTCTCCTGCACCATCCATGACAGCTTGCGGCCGCGAGGCTTTCGAGGATGCACCGTCTTCGACTGCTTAGGAGCCGGGCAGAACGTCTCCCAGAACCTCTTCGGAGGAATCAGCTGGAAAGCGAGCCCAGAGACAGCGCAACAGATGTTCCCGGTGTTCGAGATCGTCCGGCAGCTCCACGAGATGCTCTGGTACCTGGTAGAAGCCGACACCAGGACCTTCGACCCGGACACCTCGTACCAGATCGACCAGCTCAGACGAACCATCGACCGTGCGATGACCGACACGCAGCAGGTCCTCTCCCTGGACCTCGGCGATCTGCACGCCCGAGTTCGGTCCGTGCTGATGGACGTCAGCGAAGAAGTGAGAGCGTCCTATCTCGCCACCGGGGACGACCATCTGGAGGTGGCGTTCACTCCCGGGGCCGACCTCATGGGCAAGAAGTTACGGTCCCGCTCACTGTGCGGGGCGAACCTTCGAGGTGCCTACCTCATCGCCGCCGATCTCCGGGGCTCCGACCTATCGGGTGCAGACCTCCTCGGCGCCGACCTCAGAGATGCACGTTTCGAAGGGGCCGACCTGTCCAGAGCCCTCTATCTGACCCAGGCCCAACTCAACGCCGCCCGAGGCAACACGAGCACACGCCTGCCCCCCGACCTCGACAGTCCTTCTCACTGGTCGGACAGCAGCCAGGAGCGCACCTGACGGACGATCGACTAAGCGCTAGAACTCACCGGAGTTTCATCCCGGAAACGGACGTACCATCGGGCATGGCTCGTTTCGGGATGAAAATGGCGTGCACGTTCCTGGCCCTTCTGGGACTGACGGTGACAGGAATGGCTCCGGTGGCAGCGGCCCCGTCACCCAGTACCACGGACGTGGTGGGAAACGACGTTTCCTGGCCCCAGTGCGGCAAGACCCTTCCCAGTTCGACAGGGTTCGCGATCGTGGGCGTGAACGGCGGACTGGCCAACAACACCAACCCCTGCCTGGGGGATCAACTCAAGTGGGCCCTTAGCTCTACCGGGGCACAGTCCAAGATCGCGTTGTACGTGAACACGGCCAACCCAGGCCATGCGGGCTCCTGGTGGCCGTCGTCCAACACCTATGAGGGCGTGGTGGTTTCCAATCCCTATGGGACATGCGCACGTGCCGTCGACCGCGCATGCTCTTACATGTACGGATACGTCAGGGCCTATCAGGACGCTAAAGATCGAGGCGTAGTGAGCCCCGGCTCGTATTTCTGGTGGCTGGACGTGGAGACGGGCAATAGCTGGCAGACCGACACAGCCCTGAACCGGGCGGACCTTGAAGGGATGGTCGCCTACTTCAAGAGCATCACCGCCATATCCATGGGCGCCGGTGTCGGGATCTACTCGACCGGCTATCAGTGGGGAGTTATCGCCGGGACAGTGCCAGCCACCAGCCCCCTCATGGGGCTGCCGAGCTGGCTTGCAGGTGCCAGGACCCTGCGCGGAGCGAAGTCGGACTGCTCTCTGCCTGGCCTGACGCCCACCAGCACGGTAACAGTGACGCAGTATGTGTCGGCCGGACTCGATTACGACTACCGCTGTCCCCAGTAGCACGGACCGCCCCCGAGCCGCTCGCTGATGGGGACGACCCCTAGGGCGTCGGCCCGACTCCTCCGCTCCCCTCTGGTGAGGAGCGCCATTCTGTCTGCCGTGGGAAGTACCGCCAGAGGCCCTCTGTGAGGACGTCCACCGCATCATCGATCACGCTGATCGCGGTCTGGTCGTCGATGGCGTAGGACGGGTGGCGTATACCGGCGGCCCACTTCTCTGCTGCAGCGAGGGAGTTACCCGGTGCGCCCTCGGGCGTGAGGTGCGGGCAGATCGAGAAGGAGACCACTCCCAGTGCACTGTCATCACCCGTCGGAGGCTTCCAGCCGACGAACTCTCGACCGATCTGCGGAGTCATCACCATGCTGCCCGCGCTCATCCCGACCCATACAGTCCGTGTCAGCGACGGGAACATATCGGCCAGCCCCGACTGCTGCATCCAGTGGTTGAGGTAGAGGGCGTCCCCGCCCGCCGCCAGCAGCACATCGGTTTCGAGCACGAGTGGCTTCCACCGCTCTTCATCGATGCTCGGCAGCGCGGTCAGTTCCAGCACGCCGACGGATTTCCATCCCAGGTCGACCATGGGGTTCTCGGATCTTCCACTGATGAATTCCCACGCCCCGATGCCGGGGCCGATCCAGGGGTGACCGTATTGGGCGGTGGGGATGCACAGTGCGGTGGACGCGCTGATCCGCTTGCCGAGAAGGTCTTCGAGCGCCCTGAGGATCGTCGGATTGGTGACGCCTGCCGAGGTAAGAAGAAGCTTCACGGCGCGATCCTAACGGCCCTAGCTGTTCCGGCCCCGTGCCGCGACGGCCCAGCGCTCCTCTACGACGCCGCCGCGCACCGCGTGCACCTCGTCCACGAGGTTGATCGTCAGGCACACGTGGTTGGGCACGACCCGCAGCCGCGCGCCCAGCGGTGGCAGGTCCTGCCCCGACGGCCACTCGACGGTGGCGTGGTGCTCGGAGAGCGCCACGATGCGCGCGTCCGGGTGGTCCAGGAGCCGCCCGTACCCTGTGGCCCACGCCGCGCGGTCGGTGCCCAGGACCTTGCTGCCGGCGTCCACGATGAAACGGGGCTCACCCGCCGCTCCGTGCCGACGGCTGACGACCGTGCTCTCGACGGTCAGCGCGATGTCCTCCGGCCTGCAGTGGCCGAGTTCCCACTGCTGGGCGTCCCCGAACACGTAGACGCCCGGGCGCAGTTCGGTCAGGGTACCGGCCGAGGAGGACAGGGCCGACGGCGTCGAACCCCCACTGATCTCGAGCTCGGTGAAGCCGGCGTCCTGCAGGGAAGCAGCGGCCGCAGACAGGGCCGCGTTCTCGTCAGCAACGGCGGGCGCTGCCGCCCCCGGTCCGTAGCTGTGGCCCGGGAACGTGAACACCCCGGTGACGGACAGGCCCGCTGACGCCGCGGCCCGGGCGACGCCGGCAGCCTGGAGCGGCAGCACGCCGCTACGGTGGTGGCCGCTGTCGATCTCGACCCGCACCGCGATGCGTGAAGCTGCAGCTCCGAGGCTGCGGGCCACCTGCTGCGCACCCTCGGCGGAATCGACGCCCACCGTCACCCGCGCGACGTCGGCGAGCGCGAGGAGCCGCCCGGCCGCCCGCTCGTCGACCCACAGCGGGTATCCGATGAAGATGTCCGTGATCCCGTGGGCGGCGAAGACCTCCGCCTCACCGATCGTCGCGACCGTCAGTCCGACGGCGCCGGCCGCCACCTGCCGGTGCGCGATCCCGGGGATCTTGTGGGTCTTGGCATGCGGCCGTAGGGAGAGTCCCCGGACCTGCGCGAACGAGGCCATGGCGTTGATATTGCGCTCCAGGACATCGACGTCCACGACGACGACAGGCGTCGCTGCAGGGGTGACCGCGTCGGTCGAAGCGCTGATCATCTGGCCGATCACGCGTCGAAGTGGGTTTCGGGAAGCTCCTGGCCGATCGACGTGACGACCGCTGCGGCGATGTCCGCGAGCTTGATGTTCCGCCCGCTGGACGCAGCCTTGAGGATCGTCATCGCGGTGTCGTGACTGCACCGGTTCTGCCCCATGATGATGCCGGCCGCGACGTCGATCGTGGTGCGCGAGTTCATCGCGGACCGGAGCTGTTCCCCGGTGTCGGCGAGATGGGCGACCCGCACGGCCATGCGCAGGGATTTCGAAGCTTCCCGGGCAAGGTCCACTGCGGCAGCGATGACCGCCTCATCGAAGGCATTCGGCTGCGTCGAATACAGATTCAGACCGGCTGCGGCGAGCCCGTCGAGTGGAATCGGGACACCGAGCGCCGAGCGGATCCCGTGCTCGGCGATGGCCCTCGTGTAGTCCCCGAAACGGGATTCGCTGCGGAAGTCGGCCACGACGTAGACCTGGCCCTCGCGGGCTGCGCGGAGGCACGGGCCGTCGTCGAACTGGTACTGGACCTCGTCCATCGACTGCGCCTGCTCACTGCTGCTCGCCACGCTTCCCTTGGCGCGCGGCCGCAGGAGGGTGACCCCGCAGAACACCTCGCTGCCCTCGGACGACAGGGCATCCGCGGCGAGCTTCGCCAGCCCGTCGAGGAACTCGTTCACATCAGAGCTCTCCAGCACCATGTCCTGCAGCATCCCGGGCAGGGAGACTTCACCGAGTATCTGGTCGTCAGCCACTGCTATCCACCTTCTGCTGGTGTCGGGGCCGCCGGCACGTGGCCCGTTGTTTGCCACGCTACCCGTATGCCGGGCCCGCGGGAAAGAAACATCCTGAGCCCCCGTCCGGTAGCCGGATCGGACCGAGTCCGGACCGAACGACGACGGCGCAGGCGCCTGCGGGCGCGCTGCGGCCGCGCGCGTGCCGGAGAACTAGGAGGCGCGTCCTGCAGGAGTCAGGCCGCCGGAGCAGGCAGCGCCGGGCTCGCGCGTCTGCTCGCCCTGGATGTACTTGTCGAGGAAGGTGGCGAGCCGCGCGTCGTCGGCGGACTCCACCTTCAGCTGCAGGCCCCAGGCGCTGGCAGCGACCGGCGAGTCGAGGTCCGGGTACGGGCTGAGCAGCACGTAGGCGCGTTTCCCCACGAGCTCGGTCAGCTTGTCGATCTCTCCCTGGCCGATGTCCGGGTTGTAGGTGATCCAGACGGCACCGTGCTCCATGGAGTGGACGGAGTTCTCGTTGGGCAGGGCCTCGGTGTAGACGCCGCAGTTGGTCCAGATAGGAGCATGATCCCCTCCGACGGGAGGCGACTGCTCGTACTTCACAGGTGTGTCGACGTGGTCGAACGTCACATCGGGGTACTCCTGGACGCCCTCGATCGGCTGGGCCGCGGCGTCCTCCCGCTCGCGGTTGGCCTGGACCTGGTTCACGATCACCAGGGTCACCGCGATAATGATCGCCAGGATGACCGCGCCGATGCCACCGAAGATCAGGGCGTTGCGCTTCCGCTCGCCCGCCCGCTGCTGGGCTTGGATGGCGGCCAGGCGCGCTTGGCGGTCCTGGTTCTCCTGAGACCGTTTCTTGTTCAACGAGGTGTCCTTCGGTGCTGGGGTGACTGGGGCGGTCACCGTGGATCGGATAGCGCCGGAACCCAATGTACCGGCGAGGCCTGCCGGTCCCTTAACCGGCGCGGGCTGGGAGCGCCCTACAGGGCGTCGAGCATGGTCTGCATGAGGGTGATCTCGGCCTGCTGGCCCGACTGGATCTTCGTGGCCAGCGAGCGCACCTGGTCGGTCTCCGCCAGTTCCGCGCCGGCCTCGGCCATCTCCACGCCCGCCGTGTGGTGTCGGATCATGAGGGTGAGGTAGAGCCGCTCCGCGTCATCGCCGCGGGCCGCGCGGAGTTCGTCGAGCTGCTCCTCCGTGGCCATGCCGGGCATGAGCCCGTCGGGACCGAGCATCGAGGCGGCGCCGTCGTTCCCGGATCCCATGTCCATTCCGGCATGGTCGCCGGAACCGGCCATCCACTCCATGCGCGGCTGGGAACTGCTCTGGCTGAGGTTCCATTCCTCGAGCCAGGCATACATCTGCCCGGCCTGCTGCTGCTGCGTGAGGGCGATGTCGTAGGCGATCGAGCGGAGCGTCTCATCGGTCACGTTGTCGCGCACGATCATGGACATCTCGACGGCCTGGTTGTGGTGCACCTGCATGTCGCGGGCGAACCCCGCGTCCGCACTGGTGGTACTGGGAGAGGAGGGACCTGCGGAGACGCGCCCAGCCGTGAAGGCCAGCGCGAAGAGGGCGAGTACGGCGATTCCGGCGAGGAGCAGGAGGACTCGCTTCTGCCAGCCCGACAGCGAGAGGGTCATGGACGTCCTTGGGTCGGAGATGTTCCGGTCAGCCACGGTACGGGACTCCGCTGGGCGTTTCCTCGACGCGGGGAGCGCAGGGAATAGTATCGGGGGCTGGCCAGTTATACCCCCTAAGGGTATATTGAAGACGATACGAGGAGCGAATTCATGACCACCGGCACCCAGAACCCGACACCGCACGGCTACACCGCGGACAAGGACGCATACCTCAAGAGGTTGCGCCGTATCGAAGGCCAGGTGCGTGGCATCGCGCGCATGGTCGATGAGGACCAGTACTGCATCGACATCCTCACGCAGGTAGCGGCCGTCAACAAGGCTCTCCACGCCGTGTCGATGGGCCTGCTCGAGGAGCACATCTCGCACTGTGTCGTCGGAGCGGCTCAGGAAGCCCAGGACTCCGGCAGCAGCGACGCCGTGCAGGAGAAGGTCCAGGAGGCGACGGCGGCGATCGGCCGGCTCCTGCGCTAGCAGAACCCATCCAGTTACACCCCTATCCGATCCCCCAGGAGGACACCATGAGCACCACCACGATCAGCATCACCGGAATGACCTGCGGCCACTGCGTCAGCGCCGTGAAGAATGAACTGTCGGAGCTCCCCGGCGTCGAGAACGTCGACGTCGACCTCGTCAACGGCGGCACCTCCACGGCCACCATCTCGTCCTCCGCTCCGCTGGACGCCGCGTCGATCGACGAAGCCGTCGCCGAGGCCGGCTACAGCGTGGTGCCCGCCGGTTCCTGACATGGCGACCCAGCAGATTCCGGTGCAGGGCACGGAGCAGGAGCAGCGCGTCGTCGAGCTCTCCATCCAGGGCATGACGTGCGCCTCCTGCGTGGCACGCGTCGAGCGGAAGCTCGGCAAGCTCGACGGCGTGGAGGCGAGCGTCAACCTCCCGCTGGAGAGCGCCGTCGTCCGGGTCCCCGCGTCCGTGAGTGACCAGGACCTGATCGACACCGTCGTGGCGACCGGCTACGGCGCCTCCGTGGTGCATCCGGACTCCGCGGGAATGGCCGATCACGAGGTCACGCCGTCGCTCCTCGGAGCCCGCCTGGTCCTGGCCGCCATCCTGTCCGTGCCGGTGCTGCTGATCTCCATGGTTCCCGCCCTCCAGTTCCCGGACTGGGGCTGGGTGGTCTTCGCGCTGTCGCTGCCGGTGGTGACCTGGTCGGCCTGGCCGTTCCACCGGGCCGCCGCCATCAACGCGCGCCACCTGTCCTCCACCATGGATACCCTCGTCTCGATCGGGGTCACGGCGGCCTTCCTCTTCTCGGCCTGGCAGCTCTTCGCGGATCCGGCCATGACCCGGCACGCGGGCATGGCCGGCATGGACATGACAGAGCACTCCCTCTACTTCGAGGTGGCCTCCGTCGTCGTGACGTTCCTGCTGCTCGGCCGCTTCCTCGAGGCGTCCGCCAAGCACCGCGCCGGGGATGCCCTGAAGTCGCTCCTGGACCTCGGCGCCAAGGAGGCCCACGTGCTGCGCACCGTCGACGGCGAGCGCACGGAGGTCACACTTCCCGCCACTGCGCTGATCCCCGGCGACGAGTTCGTCGTCCGCCCGGGCGAGAAGATCGCGACCGACGGCGTCGTCACCGAGGGCGCGAGCGCCGTCGACACCGCCCTGCTGACGGGTGAGAGCATCCCGGTCGAGGTGACTCCGGGAGACGTCGTCACGGGCGCCACGATCAACACGTCCGGCAGGCTCGTGGTGAGGGCCACCCGCGTCGGCGCCGATACGGTCCTGTCCTCCATGGGCCGCCTCGTCAGCCAGGCGCAGAGCGGCAAGGCGCGGATCGCACGGCTCGCGGACCGCATCAGTGCGGTCTTCGTCCCGGTGGTCCTCGTTCTCGCTATGGTGACCTTCGTCCTGTGGCTCGTGCTCACCGGCGACCTCGACGCGGCCTTCACCTCATCCGTCACCGTCCTGGTGATCGCCTGCCCGTGCGCCCTCGGCCTCGCGACACCGACAGCGCTGCTGACGGGTACCGGCCGCGGCGCCCAGCTCGGCATCCTCATCCGCGGGCCCCAGGTCCTCGAGGACACCCGGACCGTGGACACCATCGTGCTGGACAAGACCGGTACGGTCACCACCGGCACCATGGCCGTCGACGACGTCGTCGTCCTGTCCTCGACCTCGGTCACCGACCTCCTGCGCCTCGCCGGAGCCGTCGAGGCCGCGAGCGAGCACCCGATCGCCCAGGCCATCGCCCGGCACGCCGCCGGGAACGGCAGACTCCCGGAAGTCCACGACTTCTCGAGCGCCCCCGGAGGCGGCGTCCGCGCGACCGTCGGGGATGTCGTCGTCACGGCCGGGCGGACCGGCTGGCTCGACCGGAACGGCATCCGTCCCACGGAGACGCAGGCAGCCGCCCTCGGCGCCGCGGAAGACGCGGGCACGACGGCGGTATGGGTCGCCGTCGATGACGACGTCGCGGGATTCATCACGCTGTCCGATACCGTCAAGGACGGTTCGGCCGCCGCCATCGGCCGCCTGCGCCGCCTCGGCCTGCGGCCCGTCCTGCTCACGGGCGACAACCTTGCGGTCGCCCTGCAGGTGGCAGCGACCGTCGGGATCGACGCCGCGGACGTCCGCGCAGGCGTCACCCCGGCGGGCAAGGTCGACGCCATCCGGGAGCTGCAGGCCGCCGGGGCGACCGTGGCCATGGCGGGTGACGGCGTCAATGACGCCGCGGCCCTGGCTCAGGCGGACCTCGGCATCGCGATGGGCTCGGGCACCGACGTCGCCATCGAGGCGGCCGATCTCACCGTGATGGGCAACAGCCTGGAGCAGGTGGCCCAGGCCATCGAGCTCTCGCGCCGCACGCTGGGCACCATCAAGGGCAACCTGTTCTGGGCATTCTTCTACAACGCCGTCGGCATCCCCGTCGCGGCACTGGGCCTGCTCAACCCGATGCTGGCCGGGGCGGCCATGGCGGCGAGCTCCGTGCTCGTCGTCGCCAACTCACTGCGGCTGCGCAGCTTCGGCAAGTAGGTCCGGAAGCCGCCGCCGCAGGTTCACACCGCGGAGGCGCCCCCGGCCGGCCCGCCTGCGTCGAGGTCGAGGTCGATGGGGAGCGACGGGGCGAGCCGGCGCAGCGACGTGAAGGTGGGCACGAGGGCGTCATACAGCTCGGCGAAGACCGGCAGCAGCGACGCGTACACCGCCGCCGCGGCCGGTTGCGGCCGCACGGTCTCCTCGATCTCGATCATGTCGGCGACGACATCGATCGATTCGATGAGGCCGAGGGCCTCCATCCCGAGCAGGGCCGCACCGAATCCCGAGCCCTCCTGCCCGTGGGCGAAGTCGATCGGCATCCCGAACGTGTCAGCGAGGATCTGGCGCCAGAGTGGGCTGCGCATGACGCCCCCGGTGGCCCGGATGCTGTTGACCTCGAGTCCGGCGGACCGCATGGAATGCAGCACCAGGGCCAACTGCAGGCTGACTCCCTCGAGTGCAGCCCGTACCAGATGCTCCCGGCGGTGGGCACGAGTGAGGCCGACGTAGGCGCCGCGCGGCAGCGAGCTCCAGTGGGGAGCCCGCTCGCTGAGGAGGTACGGCAGCATCAGCAGTCCTCCCGATCCGGGGGCCACTCGCGCTGCCAGGGCCAGCAGTTCTTCCTCGGGGGGCTCGGCCAGGTCCGGGGCGAGTGCATCGCCCGCCCACCCGAGCACCACTCCGCCGTTGTTGATCGCGCCACCGACCACCCAGCGGGTGGAGGTGAGCGCGTAGCAGAACACCCCGCCGAGCGGGTCGACCGCCGGGCGCTCGACCGCCACGCGTAGGGCCCCGCTGGTGCCGATCGAGCACGCCGCGACGCCGGGGCGCACCGCGCCGACCCCCAGGTTGGCGAGGGGACCATCCGCCGCACCGACGACCACGGGCGTCGCCGGGGGCAGGCCGACTGCGGCGGCGGTATCGTCGGTCAGCGCGGGCAGCACTGCGGTGGTGGGGACGATCTCCGGCAACTGCTCGGGCAGGATGCCGGCGATCGCGAGGGCCTCCTCGTCCCACGACAGCGTGCCCATGTTCATCAGGCCGGTCGCTGAAGCGATGGAGTGGTCCACGACCAGCGCGCCGCACATGTTCAGGAGCACGAATTCCTTGATGCCGACCCAGAACCCGACGCCCTCGCACAGCTTCGGCTCCTGCTCGCGGAACCACACGAGCTTGGGCAGGGGCGACATCGGGTGCACGGGTGTCCCCGTACGCCGGTGCAGGGCTAGCCCGCCGACCGAGGCGCGCAGCCGCTCGGCCTGGACGCGGGACCGCGTGTCGGCCCAGGTGATGACCTCGGTCAGGGGTTTCCCGGTCGGGGACAGCCCGATGACGCTGTGCATCGCCGAGCTGAAGGAGAGCCCGGCGACGCGGTGGGCGCCCACCTGGTGCACGACCTCACGCACCGACTCGATCGCCGCGGCCAGGATGAGCAGCGGGTCCTGGACAGCATGCCCCGGGTGGGGCTCCTCCAGGGGGTAGCCCACCGAATGGGACGCCTCGAGTGTGCCGTCCGTGCGGAAGGCCACCGCCTTGGTATTGGTCGTACCGAGGTCGACGCCGATCACGACCGGCGCGGTACCCGTGCGGGAGCTGCCGGGTGCAGGAGTGGTCATCGATCGCCGGTCCACAGGGAGATGACGACCTTGCCGGAGGCCTCGGAGTCCTTGGCGACGGCGAAGGCCTCGAGCGCCTGGTCGGCCGGCAGCTCATGGGTGATGACGTCCTCGATACCCGGTGTGTCGAGGAGCAGTTCGATGGCGTGGTCGATCTCGTCGTCGAACCGGAAGGCCCCGCGGAGCTGGAGCTCCTTGGAGATCAGCGGGGCGAGGTTGATGCCCCGGGGTTCGTTGGGGACCATCCCCACCTGGACGACGACGGCCGCCCGGCGCGCGGCCACCAGGGCAGCGCTGACGGCTGCGGGAACGCCGGAGCACTCGAGCACGACGTCGAACGCCAGGGCCGGCAGTTCATCGGTGCCGATTCGGACGGTGGAATGGGCTCCGAGCCGTCGGGCGCGTTCCAGGGGTCCGGGCAGCACATCGGTGGCCGTGACCTCGGCCGCGCCCTCCGCGATGCAGGCGGCCGTGGCGAGGAGACCGATCGGCCCCGATCCCGAGACCAGCACCCGCTTGCCCCGGACTCCTCCGGCGACCGTGATCCCGTGCAGTGCCACGGCGAGCGGTTCGGCGAGGGCCGCCCGCCGCAGCGACAGGCCGGCGGGGAGGGGGCGCACCATGTCCTTGTCGACGAGAAGGAATTCGCTCATCCCACCCTGCGTGTGCGGCCAGGTGGACGCGCTGCCGAGGTAGGCGCCCCCGGGCCACAGGTGGCGGCGGTCCTCGATGCCGGGCTCGGGATGTCCGAAGGTGGCGGGGTGCACGGTCACCGGGGTGCCCGGAGCGAGGTCGCCGGAAGGGTCCAGGTCCACGGTGCCGGACACTTCGTGACCCGGAACGAGCGGTTCGCGGACGACGTACTCTCCGTTGGCGCCCTCGTTGTAGTAGTGGAGGTCGGACCCGCAGACGCCGCCGAAGGCCATCCGGAGCCGGACCTGCCCTGGACCGGGCTCCGGCGTCGGAAGCTCGGTCTCGACGAGATCGAGCTTCCCGTTGATGACGAGCGCTTTCATGTAATGCCTTCCCTTTCAGTCGCCTGGCGACCGCGGCCGCCGGCGATGGCGTCAGACGACGGAGGTCATCCCGCCGTCGACGAAGATGTTCTGGCCGGACACGAACGTCGATGCGTCGGAGGCCAGGTAGATGAGGGTCCCGATGAGCTCCTCGAACTTCCCCCACCGCTGGGCGGGGGTGCGGTTGATGACCCAGGTGTTGAAGGCCTCGTCCTCGACCAGCGCCCGGTTCATCTCGGTCGCGAAGTACCCCGGAGAGATCGCGTTGACCTGGATGTTGAACCGGGCGAGGTCGGCCGCCATGCCCTTGGTCAGCATGATTACGCCGCCCTTGGTCGCGGAGTACGGCGCGATGGTCTGCCGGGCAAGCATCGACTGGACCGAGCCGATGTTGATGACCTTGCCCGAACCCCGCTCCGCCATCCGCCGGGTGACCTGCCGGGAGACGTAGAAGACGCTCGACAGGTTCGTCGTGACCATGTCGTCCCAGTCGGCCGGGTCGAAGTCGTTGAACGGCGCGCGCCGCTGGATACCGGCATTGTTGACGAGGATGTCCGGCACCCCGTGGTCCGCGACGAGCGCCGCGATACCCTCAGCGGCCGCGTCGGCATCCGTGACGTCGAACGTCGTGGTGGCCGGGACCGTGCCGGTCGCGTCACCGATGCCGGCGGCGGCCTTCGCCACAGCCTCCGCGTCGCGCCCGTGCACCACCACGCGGGCGCCGGCCTGGGCCAGACCCATGGCGAGGGCGTACCCCAGGCCTCGGGAGGAGCCGGTGACCAGTGCCAGCCGGCCCGTGATGTCGAATGTGCCGGGCGCCATCAGCCGAGCCAGAAGACGAGGAGCGTCAGCCCGAATCCGGCCACGGATTCGAGCGACTGCTGGACGGTCCAGGTCTTCAGCGTGGTCTTCACGTCCATGCCCATCAGCCGGCCGACGAGCCAGAAGCCGGAGTCGTTGACGTGGCTGGCGAACACGGACCCGGCCGCGCTGGCGAGCGTAATGGCGACGATCTCGAGGGGGCTGAACCCGCCGGCGACCACGGCGGGGGCCATGAGTCCGGCGGTGGTGACGAGTGCCACGGTTGCCGAGCCCTGCGCGACACGGAGGATGACGGCGATGATGTACGCGGCCAGGATGATCGGCAGGCCGATGGAGGCGAGGGAGTCCGAGAGCGCGTCGCCGATACCGGAAGCACGCAGGACGCCGCCGAACATGCCGCCGGCACCGGTGATGAGGATGACGGAGCAGACCGGGCCCAGCGCGGAGTCGAGCACCTTCTCCAGGGCCGTGCCGTTCTCACCGCGCCGGTGACCCAGGACAGCGGTCGCGACGAGCACGGAGATGAGCAGTGCCACAGGCGATGAGCCGATGACGGTCAGGACCTGCACCCAGGTCTGCTGCTCGGCGTCGACGACGCCCGCGGCGTCGAGGAAGTCCAGGCCGGTGTTCATGAAGATGAGCACGAGCGGCAGCAGCAGCATCCCGACGACGGTGGAGAACTTGGGCGGGTTGAGCGGCTGGTCCTCATCGATTGCACCGAACAGTGCCGGCACCGGAAGGATGTACTTGGTGGCGACGAACTTGCCCCACAGGTAACCCGTGACGTACCAGACCGGGAAGGCGATCAGCAGGCCGACCAGGAGCACCAGTCCGAGGTTCGCGCCGTAGAGCTCGGTCGCGGCAACTGGACCGGGGTGCGGCGGCACGAAGACGTGCATGACCGAGAAGGCGGTGGCGGCGGGGATGCCGTACAGCAGCACGTTGGTGCCACCCATGCGCCGGGCGACGGCGAAGATGATGGGCAGCATGACGATCAAGCCGGCATCGAAGAAGATCGGGAAGCCCATGATCAACGATGCGAGGCCGAGTGCGAACGGCGCACGCCGTTCGCCGAAGACGTCGACGAGCTTGTCCGCGAGGACTCTAGCCCCGCCGCTGTGCTCGATCATCTTCCCGAGCATCGCCCCGAGCCCGATCAGCAGTGCGACGGAACCGAGGGTGGTGCCGAAGCTGGTCACCAGCGTGGTGACGATCCCGCTGGCGGGGATGCCCGCTGCGAACGCGGTCACGAGCGAGACGAGGACCAGCGTGAGGAACGCGTGCACCTTGAATCTAATGACCAGGACGAGGATCAGGGCGATCGCGCCCGCCGCGATGCCCAGCAGGGGTCCAGCCCCCAGTGTTTGGGTCCAATCTTCCACAGAACTCTCCGTTGATGTTCAGCCCCCCGTGGGGCGGTTTTGCGCTTGGAGCGATAGTGTGTCACAAAGATCACACTTACAGCAAGAAAGATAACACCTTTGAGTCGCAGCATGCCCAACTTGTCGCCCGCTCCGGTGCTGCACAATTCCATCCTCGAACGTCTCGGCACGGAGATCGTCCAGGGCGTCCGACCGCCCGGCAGCGTGATCACGCTCGCCCGGCTGGAGGACGAGGCCGGGGTCTCCCGGACGGTGATCCGCGAGGTCGTCCGGATTCTCGAATCGATGGGCATGGTCGAGTCACGGCGGCGCGTCGGTGTGACCGTGCTCCCCGCCACGTCGTGGAGCGTCCTGGATCCCCAGCTGATTCGCTGGCGGTTGACGGGAGCGGAACGGCACGCCCAGCTCCACCGGCTGACCGAGATGCGGCTCGCCCTCGAACCGACGGCCGCCCGCCTCGCCGCGCGCCGGGCGACGGCGGAAGTAGGAATAGAGCTGCTCGAACTCGCCAGTCGCCTGCGCGTCCTCGGAGAGGCGGGCCGGGGCCATGAGCCGCCCTATCTGGAGGCCGACATCGCGTTCCACGCCTTGCTGCTCGCAGCAAGCGGCAATGACATGATCGCGTCCCTGCACGGAATCGTCACGGAGGTGCTGGCGGGCCGGACCGACCTCGGCCTGAGTCCGGCAGACCCGGTCCCCGATGCGTTCGACAACCATGAGGCCATCGCCCGCGCCATTCTGGACCGCGACGAAGACCGTGCGGAGCAGTACGCCAAGGCCGTCGTCCTGGAGGTGTGGCAGGAACTGGGCAACCTCTGAGCGACCGGGCGGTTCCCGTTCCGGCGGCCCGCACTCCGGCGGATCAGCCAGGCAGGCCGGCCGCGTGGACCAGTCCCCGGAGTGTTTCCGCGTTCCGCACGGCGTGGCCGCCGCCGTCGTTGTTGAAATACACGTAGACGTCCTGGCCGGAACGGTGCCACTCCAGGATCCGCTCCGCCCACCAGCGCAGGTCCGCATCGGAGTACGAGCCCGCGTACAGATGCTCGTGGTCCGGCCCGTGCAGCCGCACGTACACGAAGGGCGCCGTCGTCCTCAGGATGCACGGCAGGCCGGCGCCGCTCATCACGCAGTATGCAGCCTGGTGTCGCCCGAGCAGCTCGTAGACGGCGTCGTCGTCCCAGCTCCGATGGCGGAACTCGACGGCCACCCGGATCCACCACGGCACACGGGACAGGAAGTAGTCCAGGCGGGCGTCGTCGCGCTCCAGAGTCGGCGGGAGTTGGACGAGCAGGACGGCTCGCCGGTCGCCCAGCTCATGCCAGCAGCGGGCGATCCGCTCGATCCAGACCTCCGGCGCGTACAGCTTCTTGCCGTGCGTCAGCCCGCGCGGCGCCTTCACGGACAGCGCGAACCCGGGGGGAAGACGACGGTGCCAGCCGGCGAAGGTCGTATCGCGCGGCCAGCGGTAAAAACTGGCGTTCAGCTCCACGGTGTCGAATCGGGCCGCATAGTGGTCCAACCGCTTCGCTGACGGCGTGCCCTGCGGATAGCAGATGCCGTTCCAGTGGTCGTAACTCCATCCGGAGGTACCGATGCGGATTTCGCTCACCGTCGCCACACTACCCAGCGCCGTCCGCTCCCGTTCTTTCGTCGTCGGTCTTGAGCGCAGGGTTCGGGCACCGTACGGTGTTCGAACGGCAAGCACATCAGGAGATGACATGTCCCTCGTCCGCGTGCACAACTTCTCGGTCTCCCTCGACGGCTTCGGCACCGGCGAGGGCCAGCAACTCGACGCCCCCTTCGGCCACGCGGGCTCGCGGCTGATGGAGTGGGCTTTCGGGACGCGCACCTTCCGCGAGATGGGCATCCCCGGGGAGTCGGAAGGATCCTCGGGCGTCGACGAGGCGTTCGCCCGCGGGTGGGCGCCCGGGATCGGCGCGGAGATCATGGGGCGCAACAAGTTCGGTCCTCATCGCGGCCCCTGGGAGGACGAGGAATGGAAGGGCTGGTGGGGCGACAACCCCGTCTTCCACACCCCTGTCGTGGTGCTGACCCACCATCCTCGGCCGGTACTCGAGATGGAGGGCGGGACGACCTTTCACTTCGTCGACGCCGATCCAGGGTCCGCGCTCGAGCAGGCGCGCGCCCTGGCGGGCGACCTCGACATCCGGATCGGTGGCGGCGTCAGCACCATCCGACAGTTCCTCGCGGCGGACCTGATCGACTCCATGCACATCGTCGTGGTGCCGATCGTCCTGGGCCGGGGCGAACGGCTCTGGGATGGGCTCGAAGGACTCGAAGACCGCTTCGAGATCGAGGCGACCCCTTCTCCGCGCGGAGTGCTGCATATGGTCTTCACGCGGAGGGCCCGGTAGGGCACAGCGAGCGGTGACCCCTACGAGCGCTCGGGGCACGTCCTTGACTGGTCGATGCACCGGCAGTGACCGCCCGTGCGATGGATCAGTGGTGGTACTGGTGGACGACGGCGTGGCCCTTGCCGCGGCTGATCAGCCACCGGTTCACGGGGGTGGTGATCAGGAAGGCCAGGACCAGCGAGGCGGCAAGGGACATCCAGAACAGGACAGAGGCGATGCCGGCGTCCATGGCGCCCGGGATGGTGAGCATCGCGGTGTTGTCGATGATCTCCATCACCGCGATGGAGATGGTGTCCGCCGCGAGGGCTACCTTCAGTGCGCTGCGCCAGGGCACCCCGGCACGGAGAACTCCGCGCATCGTGAGTGCGTAGCCGAAGACGAACGCCAGTGCGACGGACAGGACGACCGTCACCAGGTCGTGCAGGCCGAGGCTGGTGCCGATCACCATGCCCAGGACCTCACCGATGGCACATCCGGTCAGGCAGTGCAGGGTGGCTGTAGCGGCCATCGACCAGGAGGTCGCCGACGGCCCTCCGTCCTGGCCGTGGTGATCGTGATGGGCGGAATGCAGGTGCTCGCTCATTCTTCCTTCTCCTTCAGCTGGTGCCGTATCCGGCGGCGGCTTGGAATTCCGCCGGCGCCGTCCTATACCCCCACTGGGTATAAGCATAGCGCATACCCCCCGGGGGTACCAGCCCTGCCCTGTCTTCGTCCAAATCCGCCCGGGACGACGCACGCCGGCATCTAACCTCCCGGAGCGCCGGGTGAGGGAAGAGCCTCGAAACGCCGTCGGTATTCCGTGGGCGTGGTCCTGAACGCTGCCGCGAAGTTCTGCCGCATCGTGACAGCGCTGGCGAACCCGCTGGCCGCAGCGACCCGGTCCATCGGCAGGTTCGTCTCCTCGAGCAGCCTGCGACTCTCGTCGAGCCTCCTGCTGCGCACCCATGACGCAGGGGTTGTCCCCGTGCTCGCACGGAAGGTCCGGACGAAGGTACGCCGACTCAGATGCGCCCGTGCCGCCAACTGTTCGATGGTCAGCGGCTCGGCGAGGTTCTGGAGTGCCCACTCGACCACGGCCGAGATCGGGTGCTCGCGACGCTGGGGTGGAAGGGGACGCTCGATGTACTGGGCCTGGCCCCCTTCGCGGTGCGGTGCCACGACAAGCGCACGCGACACCGAGTTGGTCGCCGCCGCGCCGAGATGCCTGCGCACCAGGTGCAGGCAGGCGTCGATGGCCGAAGCGGTCCCGGCCGACGTGATGACGTCCCCGTGATCGATGTACAGGACGGATGCGTCCGTCCGGACGTCCGGACGCCGCTCCGCCAGGGCATCCACGACCTTCCAATGCGTGACCGCCCGCCGCCCGTCGAGCAACCCGGTGTCAGCAACGGGAAGAGCGCCCATGCAGAGCCCCGCGATCGTCGCACCCCGCTCGTGGGCTGCCCTCAGGACATCCTGCAGTCCGTCCCCGGCGACCCTTCCGTCCTCGAACCACGAGGGCACGACGACGATGTCGGCATCACCGGAGACCCGCGGTCCCGCGACGCCGCCGATGAGGTAGCCCTCCGCGGTCCGGACAGCCCCCGCCCTGTCCGAGAACAGGGTCGTCGTCCACTGCTCGTACCCCTGCCGCCTGACCTCGTCGAAGACCATCTGCGGCACCGCGAGATGGAACATCGGCACGCCGTCGAAGGCGTAGATGGCGATGTGCACGGATCCTCCGATCACTGAAGCGCTGCCGTCGAGCGCCTGTCCGGCACGGGGACCGCGTCCCGACCAGGGCTCCCGGGGCCGATGACATGTTGGCGCAAATCCATCGTAGGTCAGCAGTCGTGCCACTCCCACAGGACGGCGGCGGGGCGAAGAATGAAGGAATGCTGTCACCGGACGGCACCGGAAGCCAAGGAGAACCCCTCATGACCGCACCCCGTCGCGCACTCGTCATCGTCGACGTCCAGCAGCAGTACTTCGACGGCCCGCTGGAGATCCAGTACCCGCCGCACACCGAGTCGCTGCCGAACATCGTGCGGGCGATCGACGCCGCCACCGCTGCAGGCATCCCCGTCGTCGCCGTCCAGCACAGTGCGGGAGAAGGCGCTCCCGTCTTCGATCCGGGGTCCCCTGAGTTCGCACTCCACCCCGAGGTGGAGCAGCGCAAGGCAGAGAGCTGGAAGTTGCTCACCAAGCAGTACGGCTCCGTGTATGCCGGCACCGATCTCGCCGACTGGCTGGGAGGGCAGCAAATCGACACGGTCACCCTGGTCGGTTACATGACGAACAACTGCATCCTTGCCTCCTCCGTCGAGGCGGAGTTCCTCGGCATCAGCACGGAGGTCCTGTCGGACGGCACCGGCGCCATCAACCTCGCCAACGAGGCGGGCTTCGCACCCGCACAGGCCGTGCACGAGACGCTGATGGCCCTTCTGAACTCCAACTGGGCCAAGGTCTCCACAACCGGGGCATGGACCGAGGCGCTCGCGGCCGGACAGCCGCTCGCGGGAAGCGACCTGGGCAGCTCCGCTCTGGCCGGCGCCGAGCGCGCTTCGCGGACGGACGCCATGCGGGTATGAGGCAGCGGCGGCGCGCCGGACACCACAGCCGCCGTCAGGGCCTCGGCAGCGGCTCCACGGGATTGGGCTGGTCCAGCACGGCTGCCCGGGGGGCTTCGGCGCTGCGGAGCTCGTCCAGCCGCACGCACACCACGCCTGCGACGATCAGGAGTCCGCCGAGCAGCTGCAGGGCACCGGGCAGCTCGCCGAGGATCAGCCATGCCGCGAGCACGGCGAACATCACCTCGGTGAGCGCCACGAAGCTCGCCACCTTGGACCCGAGGCGCTGGGCGGCGAGGATACCGCTCACGTACGCCGCCACCGTCGCCACGAGGACCAGAACGGCGACGGGCACGATCCAGCTGTAGGTGCCTCCGGCCAGCGAGACGTCCGCGAACACGAACCGGAACGGCATGATCCCCGTCAGCCCGAGGACCAGGATGCTCGCGGCCGCGACCACCATTCCCCCGCCGGCCATCACGAGCGGAGGGAGCGATTCGTCCACCCGCGCGGACATGAGGAAGTACACGACGAGGCACACGGCGGCGGCGATCCCGAAGAGGATGCCGACCGGGTCGAGCCGGGTGTCGCCGGTGAGGTCCAGGACCAGCAGGAGTCCGAGGATGGCCGTGACGGCCCCGACGATCGTGAGGGTCTGCGGCGCCTTCCGCGAGCGCAGCCACAGGAAGCCGACGAGCAGCACGGGCGCCAGGTACTCGAGCAGGAGCGAGACTCCGACGGACATGCGCTGGACGGCGTTGAAGTAGAACAGCTGGCACAGGGCGATGGCGGTGGTGCCGTAGATGGCGATGGTCAGCGCATTGCCGCGGAGCGTGGCCCAGCGTCCGCGCATGGCGATCAGCACCGGGACGAGCAGCACGAGGGCCGCTCCTCCGATCCGGAGGCCGACAGCGGCACCGGGGCTCCAGCCGATCTCGAGGAGGGACTTGGCGAACGGGCCCGAGACGCCGAACGTGGCTGCCGAGACGAGTGCCATCCAGAGGCCGGCGGCGGGGCGCAGGGTCACGTCCACTCCTTCGGATCGATGATTGGTGTCATGGGTGACAAGTAGTTATGGTCGTGACACTAGAGGTGCGCGATGTCAGGAGTCAACATGTCTTTCACCTATGACACGGAAGTGGCGCTCGCGTCAGCCGCCGCACTCATCAACACCGCCAGGGAGGACGCCGACCCGCTCGACACCCTCGAGGGGCTCGACCGCTTCCTCGCCGAGCAGCGCTTCTCCGGTTCCCGGACGCACACGGAGGCCGAACTCCAGGCGGTCCGTGCCCTGCGTGACGAGCTCGAGGTGATCTGGTTCGCGGAGGAGGACGACGCCGTCGGGCTGGTGAACGCGATCCTTCGCCGCACCAACGCACTCCCCCAGCTCGTCCGGCACGACGAGTGGGACTGGCACCTCCACGCCACCGCGCCCGAGGCTCCCCTCGAGGAGCGCATGGCCACGGAGGCCGCCATGGCCCTTGCCGACGTGATCCGCGGACACGAGCTCGACCGCCTCCACTCCTGCGCGGCCGAGGACTGCGACGGCGTGGTGCTGGATCTGAGCCGCAACCGGTCGCGGCGCTTCTGCGACACCGGCAACTGCGCCAACCGGACCCACGTGAAGGCATACCGCGCCCGGAGGGCCCGGAGCGCGTAGGCACGGAAACGTATCACTTCGATAACGTTCTCCTGAAGTCTTGATGAAACGCTTGTCAGTGGATATGTTGTCTTCGCCTACATATTGTCGATGGCAACGTCGACCGGGCGCTACAGCGTTGTTTCAGCTCGATCCAGCCGGAAGGGACACCAGAGGCGACCCGCCGTCATCGCCGGCTCGTTCCTCTGCACACCCCCATCGGTCGGGTCCTTTTCAAAGGCACTACCCATGACCACGATCAAGAATGTCTCGGCCTTCCTGCTGGCAGTCGGTGTCGCAGCGGGAATGTCGGCCTGTGCGCCGGCAGGATCGACCGCCCCCGAAGCCGAGGGCGACGACGCCACCACCACCTGCAACGTCGGTATCTCCATGCCCACCCGAAGCCTCGAGCGCTGGATCAACGACGGCGAGGGACTCAAGGAGAAGCTCGAGGCGGCCGACTGCACCGTCGACCTCCAATACGCCGACAACAAGACGGACCAGCAGATCAGCCAGATCCAGAACCAGGTGGCGGGCGGAGCGAAGATCCTCGTCGTCGCAGCGATCGACGGCCAGACGCTCGGCCCCGCGCTCGAGGACGCCGCATCCCAGGACGTCAAGGTCATCGCCTACGACCGGCTGATCAACGGCACAGAAGCCGTGGACTACTACGCCACGTTCGACAACTACAAGGTCGGCCAGCTCCAGGGCCAGTTCATCGAGGAGAAGCTCGGCCTCGCCGACGGCAAGGGCCCCTTCAACCTCGAGCCCTTCGCCGGCAGCCCCGATGACAACAACGCCGCGTTCTTCTTCGCCGGCGCCTGGGACGTCCTGCTGCCCTACGTCGAGTCCGGCAAGCTGGTCGTCCCCTCCGGGAAGTCCCCCGCCGACAACGACGGCTGGAAGGCCATCGGAATCCTCGGCTGGGGCTCGGATGATGCCCAGGCCGAGATGGACAACCGCCTGCAGTCCTTCTACACCGGCGGCGACAAGGTCGACGTCGTCCTGTCCCCGAACGACAGCCTCGCGCTGGGCATCGAGGCCTCCCTCGACGCCGCAGGCTACAAGCCCGGCACCGACTGGCCCCTCATCACCGGGCAGGACGCGGACGTCGCCAACGTCAAGGCCATCCTGGGAGACCAGCAGTCCATGACCGTCTGGAAGGACACCCGCGAACTCGGGAGCCAGGTCGAGTCGATGATCACGGCGATCGTCGCCGGCGACGAGGTCGAGGTCAATGACACCGAGACCTACGACAACGGCAGCAAGGTCGTCCCGTCCTACCTCCTGGATCCCGTGGTGGTCACGAAGGACGACGTCGAGCCGAAGCTCGTGGAGTCCGGCTTCGTCAAGGCAGCAGACATCGGTCTCTGACCTCCGGGAGCGGGGTGCGGCCATGGCCGTGCCCCGCTCTTCCCCTCCAGCGAAGCGAGAACAGCATGAGTGACGTAATCCTCGAGATGGACGGAATCGTCAAGGAGTTCAGCGGCATCAGGGCCCTCGACGGTGTCTCGGTGAGCGTGGAGCGCGGCGAGGTCCACGCGATCTGCGGCGAGAACGGGGCAGGGAAGTCCACCCTGATGAAGGTGCTCAGCGGCGTCTATCCGCACGGCAGCTTCGACGGGACCATCACGCTCGACGGACGGCCGGTCGCCTACAGCTCCATCAACGACAGCGAGCGCGACGGCGTCGTCATCATCCACCAGGAACTGGCCCTCAGCCCCTACCTGTCCATTGCAGAGAACATCTTCCTGGGCAACGAAGTCCAGCGCGGCGGGGTGATCGACTGGAACAAGACGAACCTCATGGCCGCCGAACTCCTCGCGCGCGTGGGGCTGCAGGAGAATCCCGCGACGAAGGTCCTCGAGCTGGGAGTGGGCAAGCAGCAACTCGTCGAGATCGCGAAGGCGCTGTCGAAGGAGGTCAAGCTCCTCATCCTCGACGAACCGACCGCAGCCCTGAACGACGACGACTCCGCCCACCTGCTGGGCCTGATCGAGCAGCTGCGCACCCAGGGCATCACGTCGATCATCATCTCCCACAAGCTGAAGGAGATCCGCGCCATCGCCGATACGGTCACCGTCATCCGTGACGGGCAGACCATCGAATCCTTCCGGGTCACGGACAGCGACGACATCGAGACCCGCATCATCCGCGCCATGGTAGGGCGGCCGCTGGACCATCAGTTCCCGCCGCGGGAACCGGACATCGGCGAGGAGAAGTTCCGGGTCGAGGAATGGACCGTGCACCACCCCATCGACGTGGAGAGGGTCGTCGTCGACCGCGCGTCGTTCTCCGTGCGCGCCGGGGAGATCGTCGGCTTCGCCGGGCTCATGGGAGCCGGCCGGACGGAACTGGCGATGAGCATCTTCGGACGCTCCTACGGGAGCGGGATCTCCGGGCGGGTCTACAAGGACGGCAGGGAGATCCAGACGCGGACCGTCGGCGAGGCGATCCGGAACGGGATCGCCTATGTGACCGAGGACCGCAAGCGCTACGGCCTGAACCTGATCGGCAGCATCACGGTCAACGTCTCGGCCGCTGCCCTCGGCAAGCTCGCCAAGCTCGGCATCATCGACCGGAACAGGGAGTACGCCGTCGCGGACGAGTACCGCAAGCAGATGAACATCAAGACGCCGAGCGTCTCCGCCGTGGTGGGCAACCTGTCCGGCGGGAACCAGCAGAAAGTCGTGCTCAGCAAGTGGATCTACTCGGGGCCCGACGTGCTGATCCTCGATGAACCGACGCGGGGAATCGACGTCGGCGCCAAGTACGAGATCTACGGAATCATCAACGAGATGGCGGCCCAGGGCAAAGCGGTGATCGTCATCTCCAGCGAGTTGCCCGAACTGATCGGCCTCTCGGACCGCATCTACACCATCGCGGAAGGCAAGCTCACCGGCGAGCTGGACCGCGCCCATGCCAGCCAGGAGGAACTCATGCGCCACATGACCGCCGCCCGGATCCAAGGAGCACAGGCCCCATGACCACCACCACACCCGAGCAGGCCACCGCGCCCGTCCCGCCACGGCCGGAGCTCGCAAAGAAGAAGCGGCGCGGGGTCGACATGCGCCAGTACGGCATCCTCGCCGCCCTCGCCGTCATCATCCTGCTGTTCCAGGTCCTCACCGGCGGCCGCCTGCTGTACCCCGGCAACGTGAGCAACCTGATCCAGCAGAACGCCTACGTGCTCATCCTCGCCATCGGGATGGTGATCGTCATCATCGCCGGCCACATCGACCTGTCGGTGGGATCGATCGTCGCGACGGTCGGTGCGGTCGCTGCACTGTCGATGAACAGCTGGGGGCTCCCGTGGGGTGCCGCCGTCGCGTTGTCACTCCTCGTCGGCGCACTGATCGGCGCGTGGCAGGGCTTCTGGGTCGCCTTCGTGGGCATACCGGCCTTCATCGTCACACTCGCGGGCATGCTCGTCTTCCGCGGCGTCGCCCTCGTCCTGCTGACCGGCGGAACCATCAGCGGACTGCCGCGGGCCTTCAACTCCATCGGCTCCGGCACGCTTCCCGCCACCGGCACCCCGGATCTCATCACGCTCGGCATCGGCGCCCTGGCGTCGCTGGCCCTGGTGGTCCAGCAGCTCAAGGGACGCGCCGACCTGCGCCGCCTGAACCTGCCCCGCGAGCGCACCGTGTCCTTCGTCCTCAAGATCGCGATCGCCGTCGTCGCCATCATGTACCTGTGCTACCTGCTCGCGTACAACCGGGGCACACCGATCATCCTCGTCATCCTCGCGACCCTCGTGCTGCTCTATTCGTTCCTGCTCTCGCGCACGGTGTTCGGGCGGCACGTCTATGCCATGGGAGGAAACCTCTACGCGGCCATGATGTCCGGGGTGAAGACGAAGTGGGTCAACTTCTTCATCTTCGTGAACATGGGCTTCCTCGCCGGCCTTGCCGGCGTGGTCAGCACGGCCCGTGCGGGCAGCGCCGTGGCATCCGCCGGCGGAAGCTTCGAACTCGACGCCATCGCCGCCGTCTTCATCGGTGGAGCCGCGGTGCAGGGCGGCGTCGGGACGGTCGTCGGCGCAGTGATCGGCGGCCTGGTCATGGGCGTCCTCAACCAGGGGCTGTCCATCCTCTCGGTCGACGCGGCCTGGCAGCAGGTCATCAAGGGCCTGGTGCTCCTGCTCGCCGTCGCGTTCGACGTCTACAGCAAGCGCCGGAACGGCCGCTAGGTGTCCTGAGCCGGAGCGCCGGCTGCACGGCGAAAGGATGAAGACCTCCCGGTGATTGCATGCCGATCACCAGGAGGTCTTCATCCTTTTCCACGCATGGGGTGGGTCGGCCAGTTGCAGCGGTGTAGTGGCACGAGCCGATCTTTCGTGACTCGCCCCACGCATGCAGCAGCAGTACGGGCCACGCGGCGACGCCGCCGTGGACGAGACACGGTACCGCTAGGGCACCAGCTCGTAGAAGCGGAAGAACCCGAAGTCCTCGATCGGCAGGATCCTGACGTCGGTGAATCCTGCGTCCAGAGCGTACCGGCGGAGCGTGTCCGGTCGCATGACGGTGCCGGTACCGGCGCTGTCGGGGTGCGCCATCCCGTCGGGCAGGCAGATCAGCAGACTGAAGCCATACATGAGCCGTTCCAGCTCATCGCCCGGAGGAGCGAAGGATTCGGCCTCGGCCTCGTCCATGACAACCACGGTGCCGTCCTGCCGGAGCGCTCGTCGCGCTGCCGCCAGCACCTTGACCGGGTAGGGCATGTCATGGACGCACTCGAAGGCGAAGATCGCGTCGAACCGATCCGAGGGCAGTTCCGTCGCATCGGCGTGCTCGAAACCGGCAGCACTTCCCGTGACGGTCGCATTGGTCCGTGCGAGCCCTATCGACTCGGTGTCGATATCGAATCCGTGCACCCGCGCCCTCGGAAACATCCGGGCAAGCGCGATCGTCGACCAACCGGCGCCACACCCGATGTCGGCGATCCTGGTTCCTTCCGCCTGCAGTCGGGCCATCAGCGACGGCGCTCCGCCCAACGCATCGGCCAGTCTCGACTCGAACCATGGCCGATTCATGTCGGCCTGGGACTCTCGGGCATCAGCGCCGAACTCGGACCACGAGACCCCGGTGCCCGTCCGGTAGGAACGCTGCAACGCCGGAAGCTGGACGGCCGCACCGGCGAGCATCCGAGCCAGCGGTGCGAGATAGTTGAGGCTGCCCGTGTCGGTGAGGACTTCGGCCGAGCCCGGCGGCAGGGTGAAACGACGGCTGTCGTCCCCCGTGACCGTGAGCAGGCCCGTGATGGCCTGTTGCTCGAGCCACTCGCGAACATAGCGCTCGGACGTGCCGGTGCGCTGCGCCAGCTCGGACGACGACGCAGGCCCCTCCCTCGCAAGGCTCCGGTACCAACCGAGCCGGTCGCCGAGGTGGATGGCGAGTATGTCGATCGTGCCGCGCGCCGCATTCAGGATGCGTTCGGCGACAGCTTCAGCATCCGGGTCCGGGCCCATTCTTCCTCCGACGGCGGTGTGTTCGTGGAGCTCAGGATGTACCTGTTGCGGACAGCGTGCAAGGCATGGGCTCCCTCACCTGCCGCGGTGGTTCCGTGGGAGTCCGACGGAACTAGTCCGGGCCCTCCGCCCGGTCGATGCCCTCCACGCCGTCCCCCTGGAAGCCGTCCTCCGAATAGCCCCCATCGGCGAGGCCCTGTTGTACCTGCTCCTCCGAGGATGCGGGAAATGCGGACCCGTACTCCGGCAGGTAGATGCCGGAGTACGGCGCCAGTCCCGGACCTGCGGGGAGTGTTTCCTGCCCTTCGGAGAAGCCATCCTCCGAGGCGGGATAGTTGCTGCCGAGCAGGCTCCTCGTCAGCGACGCCGCGTCCGCCATGAGCTCGTCCACTGCCGCGAGGAGATGGTCGTCCTCCACCGGGACGCCCTGCAGTGCGGCGGCGAGGACCGCGCGCCGCACCAGCTCCCGCGTGAAGGACGCCGTCGTGCCCTCGATGTGCGCTGCGGCAGAGCCGATGACCCCGGGGCTGAACGGGAGGTTCCGGGCGTAGAGCCGCAGCAGCTCCGCCCGCTCGTGCTCGGCAGGCAGGGGCACCTCGACGGCCAGGTCCACGCGGCCCGGGCGTTGTGCGAGCGCGCGCTCGAGCATGTCGACGCGATTGGTGGTGAGGACGAAGGTGACGTCGGCGTCGTCGTCGAGCCCGTCCATCGCATCCAGCACCTCGAACAGCAGCGGCTGGGGGCCGTGACCGAAGCTGCGGTCCTCGGCAATCAGGTCGCAATCCTCGAGCACCACGATCGACGGCTGCAGGGCGCGTGCCATCCGGGCCGCCTCCCCCACGTGGGCGAGGGTGCCGCCGGACAGCAGGATCGCCGTCGTTCCCGTACTCGCGCTCAGCAGGAAGCGGACGGTGTGGGTCTTGCCCGTGCCCGGCGGACCGTACAGGAGGATGCCGCGCTTGAGGTGCTGGCCGGCCGCCACCAGCGCTTGGCGGTGGGCTGCGATGCCGAGAGCATGCTCCGTGACCCTCGCCAGGAGCCCCTCGGGAAGGATGACGTCGTCGGCCGTCAGGGTAGGTCGCGCGTGGAACGTCACGCCGGCGCTGCTCGGGCCGAAGTCCTCCATTGTGAAGGACAGGATCTGGCCCTTCAGGACACTCTCGCTCTGCATCCGCCGCCGGAACTCCGCGAGGAAGTCGGCGGTCACCGCGGGGTCCGGGCAGAGCACCTCGAGGGAGGCGGATTGCCGTCCGTACCGCGGATCCGCCTTGCGCTGCAGGAGCGCGATGGGCACGCCAGCGCGGCGGAAGAGCCGGAGGCCGAGTGCCACCGTCTGCCGTTGCCGGTCCGGCGCGACCGGCAGGTTCGCGTAATCCGGCTGCGCCAGCGGGAAGTTCGGATACAGCGCGGACTGCTGGAGCATGTCGCTCAGCGACATGTGGTGGCGCTGGTCCCCGCCCCCGATGCCGACGAGCCGCCCGTCGGGCCCCGTGAGGGACACGAGGATGATGTCCGCGTCGACGTAGCGGCTGCCCGACACGTCCTCCACGACGACGGGGACGCTGCCCGCTTCCGCACCCAGATGGGCGCTGAGGGTGTCGAGGAGTTCCCTGCCGCGCGCGGTGGAGGGCTGCGCTTCCTGCGCGAGGCGGACCAGAGTGCCGAAGGTGCTGATGAATCCTGCTACGTCATCCTGCATGAGGGGAGGCTAGCAGTAGCGTCAAGAGGGCGTGCGGGTCAGGTGTCCTGCTTCGGCAGGCGCTCCCCGTAGCGGGGCTCCTCGCCGGTCCCCCGCTGGGCGGCGTCGGACCCGGGCTCCGCGGCGGACTGTGCGGGCGGTGCCTGCCGGTCCGGCCTGGCGGACGAGCGGTTGATGCCGGAACCCTTGCTCAGGTGCTCCGAGTTCGGCGTCTCGGCCATCATGAGCATGGCGCAGATGACGAGCGAGGCGATGAACGCGATACCCGCAGCCGTCAGGCCCAGGTCGACGCGCAGTTCCTTGCTGCCGCCGCCGGTGGCGAAGATCGACGTCGCGACCCCGGCCACCACGGCCAGAACCGCGGAGAAGACGAGCGGTGCCTTGATGCCGTGGCGGAATCGTCCCTGCGTGGGCTTCCCCGGCTGGCGCTTGGCCACGGGCACTCCTTCCGGTGGTGCGAGATTTCTACGAGACGTAGAGGCTCTAGTTTACGGGGTCCGGCTCGCCCTCGGCGCCGGAAACGGATGGTGCGCTGAAGGCTGAATCGTGCCGGTAGCCGAGGGCGGCGATACAGAGGACGACGGCGGTCAGCAGCGCACCTCCACCTGTCACGCCGAGCAGGGCATGCGCGCCGAGTTCCTCGACGAACGGGAGGATGGCGCCCGTGGCCAGGCCGACGACTCCAGCCGTGATGAGGTCCCGGGCGGCGACGTGGCCGCGGACCGTGAGCCCCCGTACCAGCTCGGCAGCACCGGCGACGGCCAGTGCGACGGCACCCGCGAAGGCGAAACTGCGGTCATCGCGGAAGACGAGGCTGGCGATGCCCGCGCCGAGGAGCAGGCCACCGCCGATCTCGGTCAGCAACCTGAACCGGGGACCCCAGTGCGTCCTGCGGTGCGTCCACAGGTAGGCCCCGCCGTTCAGCAGGAGATACAGCCCGCCGGCGAAGGACATCACCGGCGTCGACGGGTCGCGCCAGAAGATGGTGACGAGCCCGAAGACTGCGCTCACCACGGCGCGGACCAGGAAGGGCTTCCATACGGAAAGCTGGGCCTCGCCGGCGCCGGGGACAGGCGATGCAGCAGCCATCAGGGGCCCTCCTGGACGGAGTACGGGAGCCGGGGGATCATGTCCAGTTCAGCCCTCCGCCCCCTGGCCCGGACCGCGGGTGGAACGGGTGAACCCGCCGGGACCACCGACCGCCGCCGGCGCGCAATAGCGGCGGGCAGCCAGCTGCACAGCGCCCAGTAGGCAACGCCCACCACGAGCGAACCTCCCACGGCCAGGACCGGGCTGAGCGCGAGCAGTACCGGATAGACGAGCCAGTGGGTGAGGTAGATGTACAGGGACGCCGCGGCCAGCCAACCCACTCCGCGGCGCAGGACCGTCGGCACCGGCAGCGCCGGCACCCAGATGAGCAGCAGGATGCCGGTGGCGACGGTGACCTCGTGGACGGTACTGGTGGCGCTGCTGGAGAAGCCGGGAACACTGAGTAGCGTCAGCACCGAGACCGTCCACCGGTGCAGGCCGGTCCGGGCGCAGGCGAGGGCCCAGCCCAGGGCGAAGAGCCAGAACACGGGCGCCGGCTTCGGCAGCCCCGGGTCCACGATGTCGTAGCGGCTGATCAGCCCCACCGCCACCAAACCCAGTGCGAAGCCGAAGGGAGCCAGGCGCTGGAGCCGGTCGGCCCACGGCACGGCCAGAAGTGCCGTCACGCCGATGAGGATGTAGGTCAGCATCTCCACGAACCAGAAGTGCCACTGGGTCGTGAGTTCCTGCGGTCCCACCATGCCGTTGAGCAGGAAGACGTTCGCGACGCTGTAGTCGTCGGTGAGCAGGTAGGCCACCGCGATGAACGCCACGCAGGGCACCACGATCCGGGTCAGGCTGCGCAGGTGGCGGCGCAGCCGCGGAACGCGTTCGCCGCCCAGCTGGAACCGCGCGAAGTTGTACCCCGCCACGGCGAAGAGGAGGTGGGCCGTCTGGAAGTGGAAGAGATGCACGTGCGTCGCCACGATGCACACGATCGCCACGGCGCGCAGCACGATCGACGTCTCCAGGAAGGACACGACGCGACGCCGGGGCTTCCGGCGGCGCTCCAGCTCACGCACGGACAGCAGGTGCCAGTCGGCCGGAAGCCGTCCGATCACCTGTTCCAGCCGCACCGACACGGCCACATAGGAGAGGGAATCACCGTCGAGGGAGACGAAGGTGTCGCCGCCGTCGATGTCGGTCCGGTCCAGCGCCTCCGCGAAGATGCGCCGCACGTCATCGCGCTCACCGCTCCGGGATTCCGGGGCGGCAGGGGGTGCCTGCGCGGCCAGCCGGCGCACGGCCGGGTAGTCGACCTTGCCGGTGGCCAGCCGTGGCAGGTGCTCCACGGGATGCATCTCGATCACCGCACGCGGCAGGCCTACGCTGCCGGCAAGGACCTTGGTCAGGAGCGAGGAGTCATGCTCGCCCTCGACGGCGACGACGAGGCCGTCGTCGGATCCGGCGGCCCCCGCCGGAACGCCCAGTTCCGCCAGGATGCGCTCGACCTGCCCGAGGTCGATGCGCAGGCCCGCGAGCTTCACGAACCGGCTGCGGCGCCCCACGACTTCGTAGAGTCCGTCGGCGTTCCGGCGGGCGAGGTCGCCCGTGCGCAGTTCATGGATCTCCCGGCCCAGGGCGAGGTCGGCGGGCCGTTCGGCATAGCCGAGCATGACGTTGGGACCGCTGTAGACCAGTTCCCCGTCGTTCAGGTCCTCCACCGGCTCGATGCGGAAGGCACCGCCCGGGACCGGCACCCCGATGGCCCCCGGATGCTCGGCGGCGAGGTCCGGCGGCAGGTAGGCCATGCGGGCGGTCGCCTCCGTGGCCCCGTACATGACGAACAGGTCCCAGCCGCGGCGCCGTCCGGCTCCGGCCCAGTAGCGCACTTTCTCGGGCGCCAGCCTGCCGCCCGCCTGGGTGACGTAGCGCAGGTGCGGCAGGTCCGTGTCCTCGAAGCCCACGCGCTCCAGCAGGTCGAAGGTGTAGGGGACGGCCGCGAAGGACGTCGCCCGGCTGTCCCGGAAGAGGTCCCAGAAGCAGGGGTCGACGACCGAGAGGTCTGTGAGGACCAGCCCGGCCCCGCGCAGCAGGTGGCTGTTGACCACGGACAGGCCGTAGCAGTAGTGCAGGGGCAGGGTTGTCGCGGCACGGTCCTCCGGTTCGATACGGAGGTACTCGGCGATGGAAGCGGCATTCGCCGTGAGGTTGGCGTGCGAGAGCCGCACGAGCTTCGGGGAGCCGGTGGACCCCGAGGTGCTGAGCAGCAGGGCAAGGTCGGGATGCAGCTCGTGCCGCGACCCGGGACGGCGTTCCTCGAGGACCGGGACGCCCTCACCGGGGCGCAGCACCACGTCGGGGTCGTAGGCCGACACGAGGGATTCCAGTGCTGCCGGCTTGTCCGCCGGCACCAGGAGCAGGGGATGGCCGGCCGACAGCGCGGCCAGGTATCCCACGAGGGAGTCCAGGGCGTTGCGGGCGGCCAGCAGCACCAGCCGGCGCTCCGTGCCCAGACGGGCGGCGAAATCGTCGACCCGCCCGGCGAGCTCGCGGTACGTGAGAACGCCGTCGTCGGTGATGACGGCGGGGCGCCCGCCGTGGCGGGCGAGGTCGGTGAAGGCGATCTGGGCGAGTTCGGGCTGCGCGGTCACGGCGCTGCCGTCCCGGAAGGAGTCGACAAGGGGGAAACCTGACGTAGCGGAAGGGGTTCGGACGATGGCCCTGCCAGCGAGCTGCTCGCCGGCGGGGACGTGATGGCCTGGTCGCCCAGGAGCAGCGTGGGGGTGGTGCCTGGGGTGACGGAGACGGCGACCGCCGTTCCCACCGGGTGGCGTACGGTGTGGGGCTGCCACGAACGCAGGGTCCGGCCGGAGGCCAGCCGGACATGGTGGAGAACGAACGCGCCGTGGTACTCGACCGCGCTGACACGTGCGGAGGCGTTCGGGTCCGGCTGCAACGCCACCTCGTGCGGCCGCAGCACGACGTCGACGTCCAGGTCGCTGTTAGCCCAGCCCGGGACCGTCGAGACGATCCCGATCTCGCAGGTCAGCAGGGCCCGGTGCACGTGCGCCGGGAGGAAGTCGGCATCGCCCATGAAGGAGGCGACGAAACGGGTCGCGGGCTGCTCGAACACCTTCTCCGGCGTATCGGCCTGTTCGATCACACCGTTGCGCATGACGACGACGCGGCTGCCCACGGACAGGGCCTCGGTCTGGTCATGGGTCACGAGCACTCCCGTGGTGCCGGTCTCGCGCAGGGTCGCGACGGTGTCGCGGCGTACCTGCGCGCGCAGGGACTCGTCCAGGCTGGAGAAAGGCTCGTCGAGGAGCACGACGGTGGGCCGGGGCGCCAGCGCACGGGCCAGGGCCACCCTCTGCTGCTCGCCGCCGGACAACTCGTGGGGATACCGGTGCGCGAGGTGGGACAGCTGCACGAGGTCCAGGACCTCACCCACCCGCGTCCGTCGTTCGCTCCGGCCCAGCCGGTCGAGGCCGAACTCCACGTTGCGGGCCACGGTCAGGTGCGGGAAGAGGGCGTGGTCCTGGAACACCAGTCCCACCCTGCGTTGCTCGGGTTCCACGAAGCGGCGCCCGTCGGCCATCACCTTGCCTGCGACCCGGATGATGCCGGCGTCCGGCCGTTCCAGTCCCACGGCCAGACGGAGGGTCGTCGACTTGCCGCAGCCCGACGGGCCGATCAGGGTCACGAGTTCGCCGGCCGTAACCGTCAGGTCCAGTGCGTCCACGCCCACGGACCGGCCGTAGTGCCTGGTCACCCCCTCCAGCGACAGGGCGGCAGGGACGCCGTCGGCGGGGGGCCGGGCTTCCGTCGTCGAGGGAGTCATGCGCCCGCCCTCCCGCGGGTCTCGGCCCGGCGGGCCTGGCGGACGAGGACGACGACGGGCAGGATCGCGGCGGTGACGATGACCAGCGCGGGCAACGACGCCTTCTCCCAGAAGTTCTCGCGGGCGAGTTCGTAGACCCACACGGACGCGGTCGTGAAGCCGAAGGGCCGCAGCAGCAGCACGATGGGCAACTCCTTCACGGCATCGATCATCACCAGCATCAGGGCCACGGCCACCCCGGGCCGGGCAAGGGGGGCATGGACGCGGGTCAGGATCCGCCGCGGAGCCGCGCCGAGGCTCAGGGCCGCGAACGTGACGGTCGGGGGTATCTTCGCGAGGCTTGCGTCCACCGCCTGGTAGGCGGGGGCGAGGAATCGGATCACGTAGGCGTAGAGGATGCCGAGGACCGACCCGGTCACGAGGATCCCCGTGCCGCCCGGGACGCCCGCGCGTTCGAGGGCGGTATCGACCGCCGCGAACGCGATCAGGACCCCGATGCCCACGACGGCGCCCGGGACCGCGTAGCCGAAGGTGGTCAGCTGCGCCGCGGAGGCGGCGATCCGCCCGCCGCTGATGCGCCCCGCGTGGCCCACCGCCACGGAGAGCACCACGCAGGCCAGGGCGGTGACCGACGCGACGAGCAGGGTGCTGAGCAGGTACTCGCCGAAACGGGGGTCCGTCAGGACGCCGGACTTCCCTGCCTCGCCGACCGCCCAGACGAGCAGTTGCAGCACGGGGATCAGGAAGCCCGCGGCGAGAGCCGCGATGCACAGCGCGCTCGCCGCACAGCCGCGCGCGCCGCGGAGCCGCTCGGGCTGCAGGCCCTGTCCCCGTCCGCCCTGCTGGTGGTACCGTGCACGGCCGCGCAGCGCCCGCTCACCGGTCAGGACGGCCACGGCGAACAGCAGCACCAGGACCGCCAGCTGCGTCGCGGCATGGAAGTCGAACGTGCCCTTCCAGACGAGGTAGACGCCCACGGAGACGGTCTGGACGTTGAAGTACTGCACCGTCGCGAAGTCGGTCAGGGTCTCCATCATCACCAGGGACAGCCCCGCCGCCAGTGACGGCCGGGCCAGCGGGAGCAGCACCCGGCGCAGCGTGCGCCCCCGCCCGGCACCCAGGGTACGTGCCGCATCGTAGGTGCCGGCGGACTGCTCGATCAGCGCCGCACGCACCAGGAGGTAGACATAGGGGTACAGGGACAGGGACATCACCAGCACCGCGGCCGGCAAGGAGCGCACCTCGGGTACCCAGACGTCGGGGCCCAGCACGGCGCGCAGGGCCGACTGCACCGGTCCCGAGACGTCGAAGACCGAGAGGAAGACGAAGCCGAGGATGTAGGCGGGCACGGCGAGGGGCAGGACGAGCAGCCACACCAGCACGTTCCGCAGCGGAAAACGGTACGCGGTCACCAGCCATGCCAGCCCGCCACCCACCAGGAGTGTGCCCGCTGCCACGCCCACCATCAGGGCCAGGGTGGTGAGCACCATCGCGAGGATCCCCCGCGGCGGGGCGGTGTCCCCCACGCTGCCGACGCCGTCGAGCACGACGGCCAGGACGGGCGTGGCGACGAGCAGTGCCACGACGACGACGAAGGCGGACCACGCCGGGCGGCCGGCCCCGGACGTACGCCCACGCGTCGGGGTCCTCGCCTCGGCGAGGACCCCCGTGCCGGTCACTTGTATCCGGCCTCTGCGAGCAGATCGACGGCCTCGGCGTTGAGGTCACCGTAGGCCTCCGCGTTCAGCGGCATGCGCTTGAAATCGCCGAATTCCGCGATCAGCGGTTCCGGTTCCGCCGCGGGGTTGACCGGGTACTCGTGGTTCCCGTCCACGAAGGGGTTCTGCCCGTCGGTGGCGAGCCATTCGATGAGCCGCTGCGCGTCCTCGGCGTTGTCCGAGCCCTCGACGACGCCGGCACCGGAGATGTTCACGTGGGTTCCGGCCCCCGCCTGGCTCGCCCAGAACAGGTCCACGTTCAGGTCCGGGTTCTCCGCGAGCGTCCGGGCGAGGTAGTAGTGGTTGTTGATGCCCACGTCACAGGATCCGGCATCGATGGCCTCGAGCAGCAGGACGTCGTTGCCCATGATCTCCACGTCATTGGCAACCCAGCCCTGAACGATCTTCAGTGCCTCCTCCCGGCCGTGGAGGTCGATCAGGCTCGCGACGAGGGACTGGGTGTAGGCGGAGGTGGCGTCACGCATGCACAGCCGTCCCTTCCACTTCGGGTCGGCCAGTCCGGCATACGTCTCGGTGGCGTCGAACTCGGCGGGATCCACGGCATCCGGGTTGTAGGTGACCGTGCGGGCGCGCATGGCCAGTCCGTACCACTGGCCCTGCGGGTCTCGGAGGTCCTCGGGTACGGCGTCGTCGAGCACCGGCGAGTCGAGCTCGGCCAGTTCGCCCTGCCGGGCCGCGTTCCAGAGGTTGCCGGCGTCCACGGTCAGGAAGATGTCGGCCGGCGTGTCCGCTCCCTCGGCCTTCAGACGTTCGAGGAGTTCGGCGTCATCACCGCTGATGAACTCCACGGTGATCCCCGTCTCGTCGGTGAACTGCCCGAACGCGCCCTCGAGGTCGTAGTGGCGGGCGGAGTAGATCTGGAGATCGGCCGACTGTCCGCCGATGATGCCGCAGCCGGTCAGTGCGGCCGAGAGGACGGTGAGCCCTGCGGTGGCGGCGATCAGGGGGCGAGGGTGCATCGGGGCTCTTCTCGGCGAGGGGCAGTACGGCGACCCCGGTGGGAATTTGGCAAGGAAAGCCTAACTTAATTCCTCGCCCGGTTCCCCCTCGTGTAGCAGAACGGATCCGCTGCCTCAGGATTGCCGCCGGCCCACCATCTCGCCGATCCACAGCGGGGCGAACGGGGACGTGCAGTTCGGTGGAGTGGGGTAGTCCTTGAGGACCTCCAGTCGCTCCCCGATCGCGAGGGCCCGCTCCCGGTGGCCGGCGTGCTCGATCCCGATCTGCGCCAGCGTGGTGTTCATGGCCCACTGCAGCCGGTCGGGGGCCTCCTTCATCTCCGCCTCGATCTCGTCCAGCAGGCCGTCGAGGTCGAGGCCCTGCGGGTTCTTCACCACCCGTTCGCTCGTCAGCGCCCATCCCGCGCTCGCCACCACGGGATCCGCGTCCGCCCTCCACTCGACCCGGAGCTGCTCGGCGTGCGGGCTCTTCTTCACGACATAGTTCACGAGCCAGTCGTGCACCTTCGGGACGCGGGCCTCGCGCAGCATCGTGTCCAGCTCGTCGTGCCCGAAATCCTTCGGCCGGCAGATCAGCAGCGACAGCAGCCGCGCGGGCGTCTGGCCCGTGGCCCAGAGGTCGCGGGCCAGCTCCTGCTGGGTCTTCAGCCGCCGGGCCAGCGCGCGCAGGGCCGACAGGTTCACGCCGTGGTCGTCGCCGTGCTTCTCGTTCACCGCGCGCATCCGGGGATCCTCGAGCGCGGACAGTTCTGCCAGCAGCTGCTCCACCGTCTCGGACATTCCCTGCCTCCGGTCCTCCTGGACGCCGTTCTGCGGCCCCTCATGACAGCGGCCCCTCATGACAGCGGCCCCTCATGACAATCGTCCCGCCCGCACGGGGATTGCGCCACCGGTCGAGACACGACGGCTATGCGGCGCCCGCGGCCCCGCCGCGCGTCGCACCGGTCACCATCCACCGGTCGTCCCGCACACGCCACCCAAGGGTGGCGGCCCTGGCCAGCATGTAACCGACACCGAAGGCGAGCCACAGCCATACGATCCCCTCCGCGCCCGTGAGGTCCGCCCGGGCGACGAGGACCAGCAGCGGCAGGTAGGCCACGAGGTTCACGACACCGGCGACGGCCAGGTAGCGGGCGTCACCGGCGCCGATGAGGACGCCGTCGAGCACGAAGACGAACCCGCAGACCGGCTGGGCCGCGGCCAGCACCCAGAGCCCGGCGGCGAAGGCTGCCTGCACGGCGGGATCCGGAGTGAAGATCCAGCCCAGGAACGGTGCCACGGCCGCCAGCAGGCCTCCGGTGATTACGCCGAACCCCACCCCCCAGGCGATCATCCGCCGCGTCAGCGCGTGGGCCAGGGGCCGGTTCCCCGAGCCGAGTTCCTTGCCGATGAGCGCCTGCGCGGCGATGGCGAGGGCGTCGAGTGCGAAGGCGAGGAAGGTGAAGACGGTCATGACCAGCTGGTGCGAGGCGAGGCTGAGGGATCCCTGCGACGTCGCGACGAACACGGTGGCGAGGATCGCCACCCGCAGGGACAGGGTGCGCAGCATGAGCCACGAGCCCACGCCCGCCGTGGTGCGGATGCCGCGGAGGGAGGGCCGCAGGGGCACCCGTTCCCTCCGTGCGGCCCGCACGATCAGGACCACGTACACGGCCGCCATGCCCCACTGGGCGAGACTCGTCCCGAGGGCGGAGCCTGCCACCGACATCCCGGCGCCGTACACGAGCACGTAGTTCAGGACGATATTGACGCCGAACCCCGCACCCGCGACGACGAGCGGTGTGCGGGTGTCCTGCAGCCCTCGCAGCACACCCGTTGCGGCGAGCACCACGAGCATGGCGGTGAGGCCGGGCATGGACCAGCGCAGGTAGTCGACGGCGAACGCGTGCACCGCACCGTCGGCACCCATCAGGGAGGCGAGCCGGGGAGCCGTGGCCCAGCCGAGGGCGGACAGCAGGACTCCGAGCACGACGGCGAGGCCCACGCCGTCGCGCCCTGCCGCGAGCGCGTCCGGCAGGCGGCCCGCTCCGAGGAGGCGTGCGACGGCGGGAGTCGTCGAGTAGGCGAGGAAGACCATGAGCCCGACGGCGGTCTGCAGCACCGTGGAGGCGAGCCCTACGCCAGCGAGCTCGGCCACTCCGAGGTGCCCGACGATCGCCGAGTCGGCGAGCAGGAAGAGCGGCTCGGCGATGAGGGCGCCCAGTGCGGGCACGGCGAGGCGGAGGATACTGCGGCTGAGCAGGCGGTTGCCGGGAAGTGTCTCGTGCACCGGTCCAGCCTAGGCGGGGCGGCGGCAGGGCCTAAGCTGGAGGAACCCGAACCGGCCGCACGGACACCAGGGGAGTCATGAAGCTCGGCACCAGGCAGTACCTGGCAGGACTGGTCCTGCTGTTCCTCAGCACGCTCTTCGTCCCCCAGGCAGTGTCCGATTTCGCCCGTGCCGAGTCCACCGGCACGCAGGCGCCGGCGGCTGCACCCCTGCTCCTGGTGATCGGCCTCCTCATCATCCTTGCCGCGGCAGCCTGCATCGGCCGGGGCTATTGGCTCACCCACCGGCACGGTGCCCCGCGGAAGCGCAATCCCGAGGACGATCCCGACGAGCCGCTGTTGCGCCCCGGCTACGGCCCAGCCCCCTCGGAACGGGATGCGTGGCGCGAGCATCCCCTGCGCCGCCCCGACCGGGACGCCGACGGCCACTCGTAGACATGCCCGGAACGGCATGCCGCCGCAGGATGCCTGGGAGGAAGTTCCTCTCCTGTCCAGTCCCGCTGCTCCCTATTTCCTTCTTGTCCACCGGGCGATGCCCTTCGTACGGTCGTAACCAGGAGCGGGCACAGCGTGACGCGGACGTCGCGCCCGGCCCGCTGCCCATCGACGGGGACGTATAGAGGAGGACCACCGCATGATGCCGAATGCCAGCACCCGGACCGCAGCAGTCCCGCTGACCCTCGCCCTGCTGCTCGCCGTCACCGGGTGCACCGACGGCGGCACCACCGACTCGGCGTCGGATGCCCCGGCCCAGGTGCAGGGCACCCCGGACGGCTCGTCGGGCGGGACGGAGTCGGGCGGGACAGAGTCGGGCGGATCGTCGGCGGGTGGGACGGAGTCGGGCGGACAGCAGGTGGACATGAGCATCCCCGATATCGTCGAGACAGTGCAGCCCTCGGTGGTCACCATCTTCACGGAGGACGGCCTCGGCAGTGGCGTGATCTACACCGAGGACGGCCTCATCCTCACCAATGAGCACGTGATCAGGGGCAACGAGGACGTGGAGGTCGCCTTCGCCGACGGACAGCGGGTGTCAGGGACGGTCGAGGCCACCGACGCCGTCTCCGACCTGGCGCTCGTGCGCGCCGACCGCACCGATCTCCCCGCGGCGACCTTCCAGTCCGGCCTGCCGCGGATCGGCGAACTCGCCGTCGTCATCGGATCACCCCTCGGTTTCGAGAACACCGCGACCTCGGGCATCATCTCCGGCCTGCACCGCGAGATCCCGGGGTCCGCGTCGACGAGCCAGTCGCTCGTGGACCTCATCCAGACCGACGCCGCGATCAGCCCGGGCAACTCCGGCGGCGCCGTCGTGAACGGCCGCGGCGAGATCATCGGCATCAGTGAGGCGTATATCCCGCCCTCCCAGGGCGCCGTGGCGCTCGGCTTCGCGATCCCGGCTCCCACCGCCACGGAGGTGGCCGAGGAACTGCGCGAGGACGGCACGGCGGAACACGCGTTCATGGGGCTGACCCCGGGGGCCATCACGCCGCAGATCGCCCAGCAGCTGAACCTCGAGGACACCACGGGTGTGGTGGTCCTGTCGGTGTCGCAGGGCGGACCGGCGGACGACGCCGGGATCCGGCCGGGTGACATCATCACCCGGATCGGTGACGAGGACCTGTCGGCGCCCGAGGATCTTCTCGCGGCGCTGCGGCAGCGCGACCCGGGCGAGACGGTCACCGTCGAGACCCGCCGTGGTGCGGAGACGGAGACCGTGGACGTGCGGCTCGCGGACCGACCCCCCGCGGAAGGCTGACGGGACGTTCAGAGGATGTTCCACGCCTTCCAGCCCGGGAACACCTCGTGCTGCATCTCGTGCGCGAGGAGCTCGAGGTCCAGGAGATCCTGGTCCGTGAACGGGCGGGGGGAGGTCGACATGACGCACAGGGTCCCGATCAGCCAGCCGCCCGGGCCGCGGAGCGGGTAGCTTGCATAGAAGCGGATGTGGGGCTCCCCGGCGACGAAGGGGTGGAACCGGAAGCGCCCGTCCTGCGTCGTGTCCGTCATGACCAGCGGGCCGCAGGAACGGATGGTCGCGTTGCAGAAGGCCTTGGTCCGCTCGAGGTCCTGGTCCGCCTCCCCCACCGCCGACTTGATGAACTGGCGATCGTCCGCGATCAGCGCGAGAGTCGCCAGTTCACACCCGAACCGTTCCGCAGCCCGCCGGGTGATCCGGTCGAACCGGTCCTCGGGAGGGGTGTCCAGGAGGTGGAGCTGCGCCAGCGACCGGAGCCGCTCGTCCTCTGCGGTCTCCGGGTCGAGGAGCACGGAGCCGGCGGCGCCCAGCTGACGGAAGATGTCCGCCGCCGGCTCGGATGACAGCTCCGTCCCGGGCCGGCCGCCCGCATCCGCGCCCTCCCCGGACGCTTCGCGGGCCGCTTCGGCGAGGAGTTCGCACTCGAGGGGTGGAAGCTCCGCCTCTCCGCGGAGGTACGCCTCGATCTCCACCTGCGACCGGGACCCGCCCAACGCGAAGTACTGGATCCACGTTTCGGCGACGGACAGGCAGGCCCGCCGCAACGCGTCGGCGGTGAGTTCGCGCCGGTGTCCTTCGTTCATCGCTCCCCGTTCCCTCCGAGTCCGCCCTACTCGAAATGCGTCTTCGCGGGCCCGTGGCCGAGTGACTGCAGGACGGAGGCCGCCACGTCCCGGAGCTTGATGTTCCTCGCGCTGGAGGCCGCCTTGAGGATCGACATCGCCTTGTCCTGCGAGCACCTGTTCTGCCCCATGATCACCCCCACCGCCAGGTCGATGGTGGTCCTGCTCTCCATGGCGGCACGCATGTCAGCGCTCGAATCCGTCAGTTTGGCGATGCGCACCGCCAGGCGGAGCGACACCGATGCCTCCTCGGCGAACCTCTGCGCGGCGTCGATCGCCTCCTCGCTGAATGCATCCTTCAGGGGCGAGTAGAAGTTCAGTGCCGCCGTCGCCTCGCCCTCGAGCGGGATCGGAACGCCCAGGGCGGACTTGATGCCGTGCCCGCTGATCGCCCTGCTGTATTCGGGGAAACGCTCCTCGGTGTCGAAATCACTGACGTAGTGGATGACGCCCCTGCGGGCCGCGCGCAGGCACGGTCCGTCGTCGTACTCGTACTGGACCTCGTCCATCTTCTGCGCGTCGATGCCGTTGGTCGCGACCGTCGTCTTCGTCCGTGCCCGCAGCAGGGTGACCCCGCACAGGACCTCGTCGTCCTCGGCCGACAGGGTGGAACCCGCGATCTTCACCAGTTTCGTCAGGAAGTCCTCGACATCGTCGCTGTCGAGGACCATGTCCTGGAGCAGGCCCGGAACCGCCGGGCCCCTGTCTCTTGCGTGATCAACCAACGGGAAAACCTTTGCGTCAACCCTTTTCAGCCACGCGCGATGCCGGGCAAGGGAAGGTGGTGAACCGCCTGCTGCTAAACGGTCAAGGAAATATTACCGAATTCCGCAGGCTCCCCGGTGATCGTTGCCGACGTCCCCACCCCGGACGGTCGACTGTCAGCCGAGGCGATCTCGAGGCAGCTCAGCACGGGGCGTGAGGAGCACGGCGCACACTGGAGGCACGCAGCAGATGGCCCGGGCCCGTCCGCGGACCGACGTTGAATACATCGAGGTGCTTGCACGGACATGGGGCCGTCGGTCAGGGGTGAAGCAGCCGGCTTCCGACCGACAGTCCGCCTCACGGCTCCAGACGCAGCCCGAGCGCGGCATGCTGTCCGCGGTAGACGGCGGTGCGGAGTTCGATCGCGTAGGGTTCGAGGGCCGGCATCCCGAGCGCCGCGGCGACAGCGATCTCCGCCTCGATGTCGTAGGGCACGCGCACGAACTGGATGCCGAAAGGCGCCGACCGGCCGCCCTCCGGCTCCCCCTCGAGAATCACATAGGACGCCTGCGGCTCGTCCAGCGGGTTGCCGACGCTCCCGACGTTGACGAGCGTACGGCCGCCGTAGGTCGAGACGAACGCGTCGTGGATGTCGCCGTAGCAGACCGTGTCCGGCCGGGGCCCGTTCCCGGTCAGTTCCGTCATCGCGAACATCCCCTCGAAGTCGTCGTCGGTGTGCCGCGCGTGCACGCGGTGGTAGACGCTCTTCGCCGATGCATGGAACATCCGGATGCGCCGCCCGCTCAGCACGATGTCATGGGAGAGCGGGAGTGACTGCAGCCAGCGGCGGTCCTCGGGCGTCAACTCGTTGTGCCACCACCAGCCGGCGTCGTCGCGCCACTCGGGTGCCTCACCGGGCAGGAAATCGTCCCAGTTGCCGCGCACCGTGACGACGCAGTGCAGGCGGCTCAGGCGCACGCACTCGGAACCTCGGGGCCCCTTGCCCGCGACGTCGCCGAGGTTGTAGACGGTGCTGATGCCACGGTGCCGGAGATCCTCCAGCACGGCCGTGAAGGCTGTGACGTTCCCGTGGAGATCGGAGATCACCGCAACGCGTTCCATGCTGCTCAGGCTATCCGCAGCCCGCCTGCCGCCGCACCCGCCGTCCTGGAGGAGGGAGGAGCAACTGTCCCACGGCGAGCCCGGCGTGACGCTCGCCGGCTTCCTGCTGACGGGCGACGGGCACGTCGCGGTTCTGGTTCGAGTCCTTCCAGAACTGGCAGAGCGAATTCATGGTCATCGCCCTGATGATCGGGGCGTCCGTGTACCTGCGTGAACGCGGGAGTGTGGAGTCCAAGCCGGTGGCCATGGCCCACAGCGACACGGATACCTGATCGCCGCTATCCTCGTGGTGCCACGCCGCCTCCGCCGAAGGGCCGTTCGATGCCGCACCACCAGCAGGGCCCTCCTGCCGCCCTCCGCCTCACGGAGGCGGAGCTGGCGGTACGGCTCCGTGCCGCGGGCTGCGTGTTCGCCGAGGACGAGGCCCGCCTGCTCGCCGCGAGCGGCGCCACGGATGAGGCCCTGGCTGCGATGCTCGAGAGCCGCGTCGACGGGTTTCCGCTCGAACACATCCTGGGCTGGGTGGATTTCCGCGGGCTGAGGCTCGAGGTGGGGCCAGGAGTGTTCGTACCGCGCCAGAGGTCGGCATTCCTCGTCGCCTGCGCCGCGGACCTGACGACGGCGGGCTCGACCGTGCTGGACCTCTGCTGCGGCTGCGGAGCGCTCGGAGTGGCGCTCGCGGACGTCGTGCAGGACCTGCGGCTGCACGCCTCGGACATCTCCGGGGCCGCCGTCGCCCTGGCGCGGCACAACGTCGCCGGCCTCCACGCGGAGCTCTACGAGGGCGATCTGTTCGACCCGTTACCCGTGTCCCTCAAGGGGACGGTGGACACGCTGCTCTGCAACACGCCGTACGTACCCTCCGCGCGCGTGCAGACCCTTCCGGCCGAGGCGAGGGTGCACGAGCCCCTGATCAGCCTCGACGGCGGGGAGGACGGACTGGAGGTGCAGCGCAGGGTGGTACGCGAGGCACCCGACTGGCTGGTCCCGGGTGGGCACATCCTGTTCGAGGTGGGAGAGGACCAGGAGCAGGAGTGCCTCCGGCTCCTCCGGGAGGGGGGCTTCCAGGCATGGTCCCGGACCCTCGAGGACGAGGGTGCGACGGTGGTGATCGGGCGTCGTCCGGCATGATCCGGGCACGCCCGAGAAACCGGCAGCGGCTCCGGACGGGACAAGCCCGCGTCACCGCTCCCGGCGCACCGCCCGACGGGCGGGCAGCTGCGGTTGTTGGACCCGGCACGCTGCGGTCCCGGACGGACCGTCCGGCCTCGTGACGGCCGCGGGACGGCCATGGCCTGCTGCGGTGCAGGTGCTGAAGGTGGAAACGCTCCCCGACCCGCCAGCCGCGGCGCCGCTGTACGGGGCGCGGCAGCAGGCGCGGGGGCCCACCCTGGCGCGGTCGTCGAGGAGTTCGTTCACGGCCTGCGCCACGCAGTCCCGGTCGGCGTCGGGGAGGGTCATCATCCCGTGGAGGTAGGCATCGACCTCGAACTGTCCGATGGACCCTCCCATGTTCAGGAAGTGGTCCCAGACGAGCATCAGGGGCAGGTCCGCGTGCCTCATCGCGGTATAGGTGAGCAAGCCTTGCATTGGCGGATTCCTTTGGGCGGCCCGGACGGGGGCAGGAAGCCGCTCGGTAGCCGCCACCCGGCGGGCAGCGCGGCAAGGTATCCCCGGCGGCCGGCTTCCTGACTGCCCGGGGAAGCACCGGCGCGTGCCGGGAACCCTTGTTCTCTTCATTCTGGCAGCAGCACTGCACCCTCTGCAGGACTTTTCTCCGACTGGACGAGCCGGCAATCAGCGGGTATTCCCGTTCATGCCAGCGGACGCAGAGCGGACAGTACGACGACGACGCCGACGCCGTAGTCCGCGTCCCAACGCTCCTGGAGGGAGCCGTCGTCGTACACCACCGTGACCGTGAGGTACCCGTCACCCGGCACTGCGCTGAGCGGCAGATCGTCCCCGACCCCGGAGAAGATCTCCTGCTGGATGCGTTCGAGCTCCTGCCGGCTCGCCGGGCCCCGCCTCCCCTCGTGAAGGCGGGGATCCTCGAAAGGCAGGGCGTCGTAGAGGGACAGCGGGACCGGCGCACCGGTCCTCGTGAAGATCGTGCCGTCCCACGTGCCCGTCACCGCGTAGGCGCCCCAGGTGACGCCGGATGCCGTCTCGGACTGCCCGGCGAGTGCCCAGTCCCAGTTGCCGATCGGAGGTCCGCTGCACTGCGGCGGATAGGACTCCATCACACCACCCAGGCAGAACCGGGGCAGGGCGTCTCCGACCTGCAGCACGGTACCCTGTCCGATCAGTTCGCCCTCGGCGGCCCGGGCCGCGGGTGCCGAGGCGGAGGCCGGCTCGGCGGACGCAGGCTCGGCCTGCGGGGCGACGCCGGGCTCGGGAACGGGGACGGGCTCGGCACCGGGGTATCCCGGTGTCGCGCAGGCAGCGAGGACGACCGCCGCAAGGGCGGCCATGCCCCGTCCGGCCGGCCATGTCATGCTCCCATGATCGACCCCTGGCGGCAGCAGGGAGCGCCGCTGCCGGAATCGGCGCCCAACCGTGACCGGGAGCACCGGGGATGGCGGCCGTTCCGGTCCAGGGGACGCCGGCTTCCGTCCTCGATGCAGGCACAGGTCCGCTCAGCCGGTGATCTCGAGGCTCCTTCGACGTACTATCTCCCGCACAACGGCGTCGGGCAGCGGGTGCCGCCGAGAACCGGATGGTCCCCCTCGACAGGGAGAAACCACCGAGCGACGGCGCGACGGCGTCGATCACGTCATCGACCGAGCCCATGCGCCGATGCTAGACCCCTGCTGGATCCGGGAAAAGAACCGGGGCCATCCTGCCGCGCTATCGGTTTTCAGGATGGCCCCGGAGTTCATGGTGCCGGTTGGTGCCGGCAGGTACCGTCAGCGTGCGGAATCACTCGTCGCCTTGACGGCGAGGACGGGTCGGTCGACCTGGAGCAGGATCCGCTGGGCATGGCTGCCCATGATGAATTTCCCGACCTGGCTCCGCTTCCGCAGCCCGATGACGATGAGGGAGGCGTCGATCTCTTCGGCGAGTCCGATGAACTCGTCGGTGAGGTCATCCGTGTGCCCGGGCTGCCGGACGACCGCCTCCACGCCGGCGGCCCTGGCCCGTCGGACCAGTTCGGCGACCTGGTCCTCCGGTACGAGGACGGGATCCACGGGGGCTCCCTTGCGGGGCGAGTTGAGGATGACGGCGTTGGTGTCCCTGAGCTGCGCCTCCTTCAGGCCGGCTTCGAGGGCGGCCTCTCCCTCGGGAGTGGGGACATAGCCGATGAGGATGCTCATACCGATTCCTTGTGCTTGGTGGGGATGGTCGTGGCCTTGGCCGCCCGGTTCTTCCGAGCCTTCTGGAGGACCGGAAGGAGGATGACGACGAGAAAGACGAGGAGGAGGACGGCGGTGATGGGCCGGCCGGCGAACTGGGTCGCGTCGCCACCGAAGAGGAGGAGCGACCGACGGAGGCTCTCCTCGAGCAGTGCCCCGAGGACGAACGCCAGGACGAGCGGTCCGGGTTCGAATCCGAACTTCTTCATCAGGTACCCGACCACGCCGAAGAAGATGACCAGCCAGATGTCGAAGATGCTGTTGTTGATCGTGTACACGCCGATGAGGGTGATGAGCACGGTGACCGGGGCGAGGATCGCGGGGCGGACCCGGAGGATCCGCACGAAGATACCGACGAGGGGGATGCTCATGATCAGCAGCAGGATGTTGCCGATGTACATCGAGTTGACGACGCCCCAGAAGAGTTCCGGGTCGTTCTGCACGAGTTGTGGGCCCGGCGTGACGCCCTGGATGAGCAGGGCACCGAAGATGATGGCCATGGTCGCGTTCGCCGGGATACCCAGCGTGAGCAGGGGGATGAAGGACGACGTCGCTGCCGCGTTGTTCGCGGTCTCGGGTCCGGCGACGCCTTCGATGGCGCCCTTTCCGAAGCGTGACGGGTCCTTGGCCCGCTTCTTCTCCATCGCGTAGGCCGCCAGGGATGAGAGGGTGGCGCCGCCGCCGGGGAGGATGCCCAGGAAGAATCCGAGCACGGACCCGCGGCCGATGGCCCCGGATGCCTGCTTCAGGTCCTTGCGGGAGGGCCAGACATTCGCCACCTTCGCGGGGGCGGAGACCGTGTTGTGGCGTTCCTCGAGGTTGTAGAGAATCTCGCCGAGCCCGAAGATGCCCATGGCGATCGGCACGAAGTCGAGCCCGTCGGCGAGTTCCAGGCTTCCGAGCGTGAATCGCGCCTCGCCGGTGAAGCCGTCGCGGCCCACGGTGGCGAGCAGGAGGCCGATGGCGGCTGCGATGAGCGATTTGAGCCGGCCACCGTTGCTGACGGTGGCGACCAGGAGGATACCGAGCAGGGCCAGGGCCGTGTACTCCGGCGGGCCGAAGTCCAGGGCGAAGCCGGCGACGAGGGGAGCCAGGAACGTCAGTCCGACGATGGCCACGGTGCCGCCGACGAAAGATCCGATGGCGGCTACCCCGAGTGCGGTCCCTGCCCGGCCCTGCTTGGTCAGCGCGTAGCCGTCGAAGACGGTGACCACGGAGGATGCTTCGCCGGGGAGCCGGAGCAGGACGGAGGTGATGGTGCCGCCGTACTGGGCGCCGTAGAAGATGCCGGAGAGCATGATGATCGCAGTGACGGGTTCGATGCCGTAGGTCAACGGCAACAGGATCGCGATGGTCGCCGCCGGGCCGAGGCCGGGCAGGACGCCAATCAGCATGCCGATGACGACGCCGAGCAGGCAGTACAGGAGGTTCGTCGGCTCGAGGACGACGCCGAAACCGTTCAGTACCGGTTCAAAAAATTCCATGGGGGTTCCCTAGAACAGATGCGGGATGGGCACGTTGAGTGCGGAGACGAAGAGCAGGTAGAACGCGACGGTGATGCCCACGCTCAGCACGGCTGTCATCCGCCAGGTCTCCCGGCCCAGGAAGCGCAGCCAGACCACGTTCAGGAGCAGTGCCGGGATCTCGAAGCCGATGCGTCCGATCAGGAGGGTGAAGACGACGAGGCTGACGAGGCCGGCCGCAACCTGGAGGCTGGAGCGGGAGAACTTCTCCGCGTCCAGGACGTTCCGTCCGAACAGGGCGAGGGCTATGCCGAGGACCATCAGCAGGACGCTGATCAGAAAGGGCCACAGGCCCGGTTCCGGGTCGGCAGGGGACCCCAGCCCCATTTTCAGTGAGCCGAGGGTGCCGGCGGCCCCGATGGCGGTGACGACGATCGCGGAGGCGATGTTCGCCCCTGGTCCGGCGGCGGGGGGTTTCTCCTGCTCCCACTGCGCGGCGAGGTCCTCCGGCGTCAGGTCGTCGACGAGATGGTGCCCGTGGTCGGGAGCCTGGTGTTCGGGCTCCGGGTGGAGGGCGTGCGAACCGCCGGTTGCCCGGCGGTCCGCGTCAGGCGACGATGTCACTTCTCGCCGCCGAGGTCGATCTCGTACTTCTCCACGAGCTCCTTGTACTTGGCAGCGTTGGCCGTCCACTCCTCGGTGACCTGCTCACCATCGATCTCGTGCGGAGTAAAGAGGTTCTCCTCGTTGAACTCCTTGTACTCCTCGCTCTCGAACGCGGCCGAAACGGCTTCGCGGAGCTTCTCCAGCGCCGGCTCCGGGGTGCCCTTGGGCGCCGCGATGGCACGGTACTGCGACACGGGGACGTCGTACCCTGCCTCGAGGGCGGTGGGCACGTCCGGAAGGTACTGGTTGCGCTCCTCGGAGAACGTCACGATCGGCCTCAGGGTGCCGGCGTCGATCTGCGGCATCGCCTCGCCCAGCTGGATGGTGGCGAAGTCGACCTGGTTCCCGAGGATCGCCGTCATGGCCGGAGAACCGCCGTCGAAGGGAACATCGGTTCCGTCGACACCTGCCTGCTTGAAGAGCAGCGCCTGCGCCAGCTGACTACCCGTGCCGACGCCCGTGGTGGCGAAGTTGAACGACTTGCCCGCTGCCACGATGTCCTCGACGGTCTTGTACTCGGACTCGGCATTGGCCACCAGCACGTAGTCGTCCTGTGAAATACCGCTGATGATTTCGAGGTCATCGAGGCTCACCGCTTCGTCCTCGCTCACGGCCAGGGGCGTGATGGCGATCAGGGACGCGTTGAGCAGGATCAGGGTCTGCCCGTCCGGCTTCGCGTTGGCGACTTCCTGCGTGGCCAGTGCGCCATTCGCACCGGGCTTGTTGACCACGGGAATCGGAACGCCGAGGGGGTCCGAGGCGTTCTCGGCGATGGCCCGACCGATCAGGTCGGTGCTGCCTCCGGGATCCTGTCCGATGGTCAGTGTCACCGGACCGGAGGGGAAGTCGCTTCCGTCGTCGCTTCCGCCGGAAGTGGCGACATTGCCACCGCAGGCGGAGAGGGTCAGTGCCAGGACAGCTGCTACACCCATGGTCGACGCTGAGCGACGGGCGAACTTCGTGGAAAACATGAGAATCTCCTTTGATGGAGGTCTAGGAGTGACCGTCTGTGATGACGCTCACCCTGAGCCTGTACAGAAAGCTTAGAAATGCTCGTCATGCATGTCTAAGCCCAATAAAGTATGAGCTGATACCCTCTGTGCATCATGTACTCCCTCGATCAGTTACGCGGATTCGTCGCGGTGGCCGAAGAACTGCACTTCGGCAGGGCCGCCGAACGCCTGCGCATGACCCAGCCCCCGCTGAGCCGGCAGATCCAGAAGCTGGAAAAGGCGATCGCAGTCCAGCTGTTCGAGCGGGACAGTCGTGGCGTCACCCTCACGGCCGCCGGCACCGCGTTCCTCGGGGAGGCGCAGCGGCTCCTGGCGCTTGCCGAGAGCGCCCCGGACCTGGCCCGGCGCATCTCGAGGGGATCGGCGGGATCCATCCGGCTCGGTTTCACGGCGGCGTCGACCTTCGGCATCCTGGGCGCCCTGCTCAACGAGATCTCCAGCGAGCTGCCCGAAGTCGACCTCGAGCTGCGGGAGATGGTCACGCGTGAGCAGATCGACGCCCTCCGGGACGGGGACATCGACCTGGGGCTCGCCCGTCCCCCCTTCGACGAGGACGTCTTCGGATCCCGGTTGCTGTACCGCGAGCCCCTCGTCGCAGCGGTGCCGCACGGCCACCGCCTCGCCTACGTCGGGCGCCCCCTGACGATCGAGGACCTGAGGGGCGAAGCGCTCATCATGCACTCCCCCACCCAGGCGAAGTATTTCTACGACCTCATCGTCCGCCTGGCCCCGGCCGGCCAGCTGCACTACGTCCATACGGTGGCCCAGATCCTCACGATGGTGTCGCTGGTGGCAGCCCACCGCGGCATCGCCCTGGTGCCCCACTCGACCACGGTCCTCGGCATCGACGGCGTGCAGTACTGCGACCTCGACGGCTTCGGATCGGATCCCGTCGAGCTCTTCGCCATCTGGCTCAAGGAATCCAAGAACCCCGCCCTGCACCGCGTCCTCGACGCCATCACCGAGCGCCACGACTAGGACGGGCGATACCGGGAAGGTATCGATCCATTCTAAAACAGTCTTAGACACGTATCGCCGCGGTTCATACGCTGGGTTCTATCGAACCTCTCTGGCGCTCCCGACGGTCGCGCCACCTCTACCGAAGGGTCTCCCCGTGGCTCACCTGAATCCCTCCGAGCTGGCGCAACGCATCAAGTCGGGCCTCCTCTCCTTCCCCGTCACGCACTTCGACGAGGAGTTGCAGTTCGACGAGGGCCGGTACCGCGACCACCTGGCATGGCAGTCCGACTTCGACGTCGCTGGCCTGTTCGCCGCCGGCGGTACGGGCGAGGGCTTCTCACTCACGACGGCCGAGATGGACCGGGTCGTCCGCGTCGCCGTGGACGAGATCGGCGGCAAGGTGCCCGTCATCGCGTCGGCCACCGGTGGAACGTTCTCCGCCATCGAGCACGTCCGCGCCGCCGAGGACGCGGGAGCCGACGGGATCCTCCTCATGCCCCCCTACCTGACCGAGGCGGACCAGGAAGGCCTGATCGAGCACGTGAGCGCTGTCTGCGCGGCAACCTCGCTGGGAGTCATCGTCTACAGCCGTGCCAACGCCGTGCTCAACGACCATTCGGTCGCCGTCCTGGCCGACCGGAACCCGAACCTGATCGGGTTCAAGGACGGCATCGGCAACATCGAGCAGATGACCCGCATCTACGCCCGGGTGGGCGAGCGCCTCACCTACATCGGTGGCCTGCCCACCGCGGAGACCTTCGCGCTGCCCCTGCTGCAGCTCGGCGTCAGCACCTACTCGTCCGCGATGTTCAACTTCGTCCCCGAGTTCGCCCTCGGTTTCTACCGCGACGTCATCGCCCAGGACAGCACGGCGGTCTACGAGAAGCTCAACGACTTCGTCATCCCCTACCTGGACATCCGCGACCGGGTGAAGGGATACGGCGTGAGCATCATCAAGGGTGGACTCGATGCGGTGGGCCGCAACGGCGGCCTCGTGCGTCCGCCCCTGCAGAACCTGACCGAAGCCGACCAGTTCGAACTGTCCACCCTGATCAAGAAGATCAGCTAGGAGTCCCGACATGACCACCACGTTCAGCCCCACCGTCACCGGGCAGTCGCTCATCGCCGGGCGCGCGGTCCGGGGATCCGCCGGCGTCACGCACGCCGTCAACCCGGCCACCAATGAGAAGCTCGAACCGGCCGTCACCCTGATCGACGGGGACCAGCTCGCCGAGGCGACCGCCGCAGCGGCTGCCGCCTTCGACACCTATCGCGCGACGACACCTGCCGAACGTGCCGCTTTCCTGGAGCGCATCGCCGACAACATCGACGCCCTCGGCGCCGAGCTCACCGAGCGGGCCGTCCTCGAGACCGGTCTGCCCGCTGCGCGCATCGACGGCGAACGAGCCCGAACAGTTGGCCAGATGCGCCTCTTCGCAGGCGTCGTCCGCCAGGGTGATCACGTGCAGGCCCGGATCGACCCCGCCCTCCCCGAACGTGCTCCCCTACCCCGACTGGACATCCGCCAGCGCCACATCGGACTCGGTCCCGTCGCGGTCTTCGGCGCGAGCAACTTCCCCCTCGCGTTCTCCACGGGGGGAGGAGATACGGCGTCGGCCCTCGCCGCCGGTTGCCCCGTCATCGTCAAGGCCCACAACGCGCACCCCGGCACCGCGGAACTCGTCGGCCACGCCATCACGCGGGCCGTCGAGGAATCCGGACTGCCCGCTGGAGTGTTCTCGCTCGTCTTCGGTGCCGGCTCCTCCATCGGCCAGGCCCTCGTCGCCGACCCGCACATCAAGGCCGTCGGCTTCACGGGCTCCCGCAGCGGCGGCACCGCCATCATGGCGACCGCCGCAGCCCGGCCCGAACCGATCCCCGTCTATGCGGAGATGTCCTCGATCAACCCGGTCTTCGTCTTCCCCGGAGCCATCAGCGACGACGTCGACACCCTCGCCTCCGGCCTCGTCGGCTCGCTCACCATGGGCGCCGGTCAGTTCTGCACCAACCCCGGCCTGGTCTTCGTTCCGGTCGGCACCCAGGGAGACCGGTTCGTCGCGGTGGCGTCCGAGGCACTCCGGCAAACCCAGGGCTCCACCATGCTCACCCGTGGCATCGCCGAGGCATGCGCGGCAGGAGTGTCGAAGTTGCGCAACGAATCCGACGTCGACGTCGTCGCGGAAGGCCGGCCCGGCCCCACGGAGAACGCCCCCGGCGCGGTCCTGTTCAGCACCACCACGGACACCTTTCGGGACAACATCAGACTTCAGGAGGAAGTCTTCGGTGCCGCCGGGATCTTCGTCCGCTACGGCAGCGAGGACGAGCTCCTCGCCTCCGCTGAGGCACTCGAGGGCCAGCTCACCGCGACGATCCACGCGACCCCGTCCGACACCACCGCGATCGCACCCCTGCTGCCGGTCCTGGAGCGCAGGGTCGGGCGGATCCTGTTCAACAGCTGGCCGACGGGCGTCGAAGTGGGCCACGCCATGGTCCACGGCGGCCCCTACCCCGCCACCTCGGACTCCCGCTCCACCTCGGTCGGATCGCTGGCCATCCTGCGGTTCCAGCGCCCGGTCAGCTACCAGAACATCCCCGACGAGCTGCTCCCGGCGCCGCTGCAGGACGCCAACCCCTGGAAGCTCAACCGCCGCGTCGACGGCACCGTCGTCAGTGCGGAGGAGAACCAGTGACCTCCTCCACACCGACCATCGCCTCCGTCGACGTCGTCCCTGTCGCCGGACACGACAGCATGCTCCTGAACCTCAGTGGCGCCCACGGGCCCTACTTCACCCGCAACATCGCCATCATCACCGACTCGACCGGCAATACCGGCCTGGGTGAGGTCCCCGGAGGCGAAGCCATCCGCTCGACGATCCAGGAAGCCGGTGACCTGCTGGTCGGCCGGCCCATCGCGCTCTACCGCCAGCTGCTGCGCCAGGTGTCCGAGCGCTTCGCCGACCGCGACGCCGGCGGCCGGGGCTCCCAGACGTTCGACCTCCGCACGACGATCCACGCGGTGACCGCCATCGAATCGGCGCTCCTGGACCTGATGGGCCAGCACCTCGAGGTCCCCGTCGCGGAACTCCTGGGCGAAGGGCAGCAGCGCGACCGGGTCCAGATGCTCGGCTACCTCTTCTACGTCGGCGACCGCACCAGCACGGACCTGCCCTACCTCAGCGGCGATGACACCTCGGACGCCTGGGGACGCCTCCGCCGGGACGAGGCCATGACCCCCGAAGCCATCGTCGCCCTCGCGGAAGCCGCCCAGGAGAGGTACGGGTTCCAGGACTTCAAGCTCAAGGGCGGGGTGCTCCCGGGAGCGGAGGAGGTAGAGGCCGTCAAGGCGCTGGCCGCCCGCTTCCCGGAAGCCCGGATCACGCTCGACCCCAACGGCGGCTGGCTCCTCAAGGACGCCATCGAGCTCTGCTCGGAACTGCACGGCGTCCTCGCCTATGCGGAGGACCCCTGCGGGGCGGAAGGAGGATTCTCGGGCAGGGAGACCATGGCCGAGTTCAAGCGAGCCACGGGGCTCCCTACCGCCACCAACATGGTCGCCACCGACTGGCGCCAGATGGCACACGCCATCCGCTCCAACGCGGTGGACATCCCCCTCGCCGACCCGCACTTCTGGACCATGCAGGGCTCTGTCCGCGTGGCGCAGCTCTGCAACGACTTCGGCCTGACCTGGGGGTCCCACTCCAACAACCACTTCGACATCTCCCTTGCCATGTTCACGCATGTCGGGGCGGCTGCTCCGGGGAACATCACGGCACTGGACACGCACTGGATCTGGCAGGACGGGCAGCCCCTCACCAAGAAGCCCCTCGCCATCGAGGGTGGGTTCATCACGGTCCCCCAGCGGCCGGGCCTCGGCATCGACCTGGACCGCGATGCGCTCCAGGCGGCACACGAGCTGTACCTGGAACACGGGCTCGGTTCCCGCGACGACGCTGCCGCCATGCAGTACCTCGTGCCGGACTGGACCTTCGACCCGAAGAGGCCCTGCCTCGTCCGATGACCGATCTGACCTCCCGACCCCAGACGAAGGATGCTCACATGAATTCCGGTACTACTCTGACCAGTCCTGCAGCCATCCCGGCCGGCACCGACGCGGCAACCGATCGGATCCGCCACGTCAAGCTGTCGACCCTGACACTTCCGCTGGACACACCCATCAGTGATGCGAAGGTCCTGACCGGCAGGCAACGGCCCATGACCGAGATCGTCTTCCTCTTCGCGGAGATCACCACGGAGGACGGCCACTCCGGGATCGGGTTCAGCTACTCGAAGCGCGCAGGCGGACCGGCCCAGTACGCGCACGCACGGGAGATCGCCGACAACCTGCTGGGCGAGGACCCCAACGACATCGGCCGCGTGTACCAGAAACTGCTGTGGGCCGGCGCGTCGGTGGGACGCAGTGGAGTCGCAACCCAGGCCATCGCAGCGCTGGATATAGCCCTCTACGACCTGAAAGCCAAGCGGGCGGGCCTTCCCCTGGCGAAGTTGCTGGGCTCGTACCGCGACTCCGTGCAGACGTACAACACGTCGGGTGGATTCCTCCAGGCGTCCATCGAGGAAGTGAAGGCCCGCGCCACCCAGTCGCTCGCCGACGGGATCGGAGGCATCAAGATCAAGGTGGGCCACCCCGATTCCCGCGTCGACCTGGCGCGGGTCGCTGCTGTCCGGGAACACCTGGGCGCTGACGTCCCCTTCATGGTGGACGCCAACCAGCAATGGGACCGGCCCACAGCCATGCGGATGGGCCGCACGCTGGAACAGTTCAACCTCGTATGGATCGAGGAGCCCCTCGACGCCTACGACGCCGAAGGGCATGCCCAGCTCGCGCAGGCTCTGGACACCTCCATCGCAACGGGTGAGATGCTGTCCAGCGTCAGCGAACACATCGATCTCATCACCCATCGGTCCGTCGACATCATCCAGCCCGACGCACCGCGGATCGGGGGCATCACGCCCTTCCTCCGTCTGGCCGCACTGGCCGACCAGGCGGGACTGCAGCTCGCTCCCCACTTCGCCATGGAGATCCACCTGCACCTGGCGGCCGCCTATCCGAGGGAACCGTGGGTCGAGCACTTCGAGTGGCTCAACCCCCTGTTCAACGAACGCCTCGAAACGCGTCAGGGGCGGATGGTCGTCCCGAACCGGCCCGGACTGGGCTTCACCCTGAGCGACCAGGCCAACGCCTGGGTGACGGACTCCGTGGAGTTCGGCCGGAAATGACCGCCCCGGGTCCGTCGATCCGGCGGACCCGGAGCCATACCTCCTCGTCAGGGCCGGGCGAACGAGGCGAGTTCCTGCGCCAGATTGCTGCCGGCCCGCTCTGCCCACAACGCCCGTGCGCGCTCGGTGCGGTAGAGCGGGTCGAGCGCGATCAGCCGCCGCAGGACACTCACCCGGCCAGCGGTGAATGCTTCATCCGGAATATGCGAATATTCCGCGCGTACCGCTGCGGCGTAGCGCGCGTAGTCCTCGGGTGATCCGCCGAGAACCGAGAGGTCGGCGTCGCACAGGAGCTGCCCCGCCCTGTCCCCGGACCGAGGATCGTGGCCCACCGTGAGGAGCACGAGGCGCTCGACCTCCCCTACCACGGCGTTGTCCACGCGGCCCGTCAACCGCTCGACGGCGAGCGCCGCGGAGGCCTGTTCGTCCTTCCCGGCCGCGCCCTCGTAGACGGCGTCGTGGAACCAGGCGGAGAGGAGGACGGCCATCCGCTGCGGCTCGTCCGCGGGTTCGAGGAGCTGGTCCAGGGCCTCCAGGACGGCGAGCAGGTGCACCGGGGTGTGGTACTTCCGGTGGGGTTCGCCCCACCGATCCAGCAGCTCTCCGCCCAGGCCGGGATCCTCGGGCAGGATAGACGCCCACCGCGACAGAAGGGCAGCGCGGAGTTTCGGCCCCCGCCGTCGGGCAGGGACCCGGAGGCCGCTGGCGATCAGGGCCCGCACAAGCTCGGTCCCGCTGACCTCGAGGGCGCCCTGCTCCACCAGCTCCCGGTAGCGCCGGGCCGGCACGTCGTAATGGTCCTCGTCGAAGGCCCGGTGCGGGATCCCCGCAGCCGCCGCGAAGGCGTGGAGTTCCTCGAGTGACGACGTCGACACCAGGTGGGAGAACACGGTTCCGTGTGCGGGCCAGGACGGCGGATCGATGAGGACGGCCATGACCAGCAGTCTAGGGTTCAGCCATCTTCGCTGCGGAGTCCGTAGGACGCCAGGACGTTGCCCTTGCTCGTGGTGGTCGTCTCCTGCAGTTCCAGCCGTGTCACCGGGTCCGTGGGCGCGAAGAGGTGGCGTCCCGAACCCGCGACCACCGGGTGGATCATCAGGAGGAGTGAGTCCAGCAGCCCTGCGAACAGGAGCTGGCGCACCAGCGAGATGCTGGCACAGATCGCGATGTCCCCGCCCTCGGTCTGCTTCAGCGCCCGGACGAACTCCTCCAGGGGCGCGTCCATGAGGGACGCGTTGGTCCAGCCCAGCTCCCCGCTGAGCGTGCGCGAGGCCACGAACTTCCGTACCGGGTTGATGAAGCTGCCGAAGGGGTCGGCGGACTCGGCGGAGGGCCAGTAGCCGGCCCACTCCTCGTACCCGTGGCGGCCCAGCAGGACGGTATCCACCCGGCTGATCATCGCCCCCATTCCCGCGCCGAGTTCCGCGTCGAAGCTGTCGAACTGCCAGAGGTGCGGTGATTCGACCACTCCGTCGACGGAGGAGAAGAGGCCTGCTGTGAGTTTGCGCATGGGTGCTCCCGGTATCGGTTGGCGGCTTTCCACACAATAGACGGAGCGGGGTCGGTCCGATCATCGGCGGAGGAGGAAATTTTCGGGCCACCTCCTCCCACCCCGGGACCGCCGTCGCTACGCTCGATGCATGCAGCCCGAGATCGCCACTCCGCCCCGGAGATCCCTGCCCGGAACGGAAGCGGAGACGGAGCCCTTCGAACGACTCCTGGAAGCCTCCCGACGTGAGTTGACCGGGTACTGCTACCGGATGCTCGGTGCAGCGTCCGAGGCCGAGGATGCCGTGCAGGAGACCATGATCAAGGCCTGGTCGCGGCGCGAGACGTTCGCCGGCGAATCCTCCCTGCGGACCTGGCTCTTCCGGATCGCGCACAACGTCTGCGTGGACATGCTCCGCAGCCCGCAGCGCCGCGCCCGCCCCATGGACCTCGGTCCGTCCACCCGCACCGCGGATGCCGTGCTCGGTGCGCCCCTCACCGAAGGCGTGTTCGTGCAGCCGATCCCCGACGAGCGCGTCATCGACCCCTCGGGAGATCCGGCGGCGATCGCCGAGGCCCGCGATACCATCCGCCTGGCCTTCATCGCCGCCCTGCAGTACCTGCCCCCACTCCAGCGCAGCGCGCTGATCCTGTGTGAGGTGCTGCGCTGGTCGGCGGCGGAGGTCGCCGCCCTGCTCGAGGTCACCACGGCCTCGATCAACAGCGCACTCCAGCGTGCGCGCAGAACGATGGCCCACCAGGAGCCCGCCGCGCCCATGCCCCTCGAGGACCCGGCGCACAAGGACCTGCTCGCCAAGTACCTGCGTGCTTTCGAGTCCTACGACATGGACGTGCTCGTCTCGCTCCTGCGGGACGACGTCGTCCTCTCCATGCCGCCCTTCGACCTCTGGCTCCGTGGTCCGGCCGATCTGCGTGCCTGGTTCCTCGGCGAGGGCAGCGTCTGCGAGGGTGGGCGGCTCATCCCCCTGACCATCAACGGAGCGGGTGGTTTCGCCAATTACCACCTCGTCGAACCCGGCCTGTGGGAACCGTTCGCGATCCAGGTCATCGAGACGGATGGCGAGCAGATCGTGGGCCACCACAACTTCCTGTACCCGGAGATGTTCGAGGCATTCGGCCTGCCGCTGGTCATCGATGAACGCGGGACGGTCACCAAGGACTAGCTCCATCGCCCGCACGATGGCTGCAGGTGCCGACAGCAGGTCACACGACGGAGGATTTCCGCGCCGAGCGGCGTCGATAAAGCCCTGGCCGTCCCCATTCCCGAAAATCCCGATACTTTCCGGGGATTGCAGGATAAGGTCGGGAACCGGGGGCTGATGAATTCATTCGCACGACACAGGAGAATGTGATGGCACAGCGCGTACAGGTGCAATTGGTCGACGACCTCAGTGGCGAAGAGGCACAGGAAACAGTGCGGTTCGCACTCGACGGCACGAATTACGAGATCGACCTCACCCAGGACAATGCAAATTCCCTGCGTTCCGCCCTCTCCGCCTACGTGGACAAGGGCCGCAAGGCGGGGGCCGGCCGGCAGTCGGCAGCGAGCCCGAAAGCCTCCTCCCGGTCGAAGCGCGAGGACACGCAGCAGATCCGCCAGTGGGCCCAGGAGAACGGCTTCAATCCGAGTTCGCGCGGCCGCATCACGCAGTCGATCATCGACGCCTACAACGAGAGCCGCTAACCGCGCGCCGGCTCCTCCGAGCCAATTGGGCGGACGTTTCGGACGATATGTCCGGTAATGGTTCTGTCGGGGAAGAAGGCGGGAACCAGGAATGGTCCCGCCTCCTTCCGTTCCGGACCGGAGAAGGACGGAACCCTACCGCTAATCCCCACCCCCGGCCTCGCGTGCCCATGCCTCGGCCTTGGCGGGACATTCGAAATAGCGGGATTCCGAGAGGGACTGTTCCACGAAGGCGGCGATTACCTGGTCCACGGGACCCGTGCCGACAAAGCTTACCCGTGAGGTGAGGTCGCACTCCAGGATCGCGGTGCGGGCGTTCGCAGTGATCCCGACCATGCCCTGCAGATGGATCACGAGGGGCAGCAGGTAGCCGTCGGACAGCTCGCGGATACTCTCGTACGACTCGAGGATGTCGGCGACAGTGAGCAGCGAGCCGGGCGCCCACCAGAGCACGAGCAGGCCGGAGCGGACTTCGATGCAATGCTTGCCGGCGCAATGCCGGCGGGTGCCGGGAGTGTGGCCGGGACCGGGACAGGGCCGCGCGGGCGCGGCGTTCCCGAGGACGATCTGATGCAACGGTGCCTCCAGGTGAACGGGTGATCCGCTCCCCAGCGATCGAATACGCCAACTCTGGCAGGCTCCGCTGGTGATTTCATGCATGCGGACAGAAGCGGGTAGCGGCACCTGTACAAAACGGGTGGTGCGTGGCATCGTCCCAAGTGATCTGCATCATCGGGCCGGGGTGGAAACCGGAACACGCCAACGGGGGCAGCCATGTCAGCAGCAGGAACAACCCTTCTCGCCATCGGTACGAAGAAGGGCCTGTGGCTCGCTTCGAGTACCGACCGGGAGACCTGGACGGTGTCGGAGCCCAAGTTCCTCATGGAGGAGATTCCCAGCGTCGGCATCGACACCCGGGGCGGCAGGACCCGCCTCTTCGCCGGGCGTATGTCCTGGCACTTCGGCCCCTGCATCGCGCATTCGGACGACCTCGGGGAGACCTGGGCGGAACCCCAGGAGGGCGGTATCCGCTTCGGAGCGGACGACGGCGCTGCGCTCGAGCGGGTCTGGCAGATCCAGCCCGATGCGGAGAGCCGGCCCGGAGTGGTCTGGGCGGGATGCCAGCCGATCTCCGTCTGGAAGTCCACGGACCACGGTGAGACGTTCGAACTGAACCGCGGCCTCTGGGACCACCCGCACCGCAGTGAGTGGGGCGCCGGTTTCGGCGGCGCAGCCGCACACACGGTCCTACCGAGTCCCGCGGATGACACCGTCCACGTCGCCATGAGCACGGGCGGCGTCTACCGGTCCGACGACGGCGGGGGTACCTGGCAGCCCCGTAACCACGGCATCAGTGCCTACTTCCTGCCGGACCCTGCACCGGAGTTCGGCCAGTGCGTGCACAAGGTGGCCCGCGACGCCGTCGACCCCGACCGCCTGTTCGCGCAGAACCACCACGGCGTGTACACGAGCCACGACCGCGGCGACTCCTGGCAGTCCATCGCGGAGGGCCTGCCGGCCGACTTCGGCTTCGTGATGCTCACCCACCCCCACCGCAGCAGCACCGCCTGGGTCATCCCGCTGAAGGCCGACGGTGAGCGGATCCCACCCGACGGGCACCTCATGGTGCACAGGACGGACGACGCCGGTGCGACCTGGCAGGCCAGTGACGCCGGACTGCCGCGCGCTGAGTACAACGCCGTGCTGCGTGACGCGGCCTGCGTCGACACGGCAGAGGTCCCGGGCGTCTACTTCGGGACGCGCGGGGGGACCGTCTACGCGAGCGCCGACGAGGGCCGCACCTTCCGGGAAGTGGCGAGCCACCTGCCGGACGTGCTCTCGGTGCGTGCCGCCGTCGTTCCCGCCTGACCAGGAGCCTGTCCACCATGGCCTCCGTGACCGTCCTGATCCCCACGCTCCTCCGCCCGTACGTCGACGGACGCAGCGAGATCAGCATGAGCGTGCCCGACGACGGCGACGTGTCATCGCTACTGGACGACCTCGGCGCGGGGCGCCCCCTGCTCGACCAGCGCATCCGCGAGGAGACCGGTGCGCTGAGGCGCTACGTGAACATCTACATCGACGGCGAGGACGTGCGCCGGCTGGACGGGCTGGGAACCCCGGTTCCACCAGGTGCGACCGTGATGATCATCCAGTCGGTCGCGGGAGGCTAGGGCCGGGACGAGGCGTAACACAAAGTTAACCGCGCCCGCGGCGGACCGAAACGTGCCGCTGTCTACCATTGCTCAGCGCGGTGTGCCATCCCGGTTCCGCACCCACCCCCAGTGCGACCCCGGGCTCTGTCCCCTCGGGCACACGAAAGCGCTGTCACGGAAATGGACTTCCCATGGATTCTGGAAACGTCGCTTGGATTCTCGCCAGCGCCGCGCTCGTCTGTCTGATGATCCCGGCACTGGCCCTGTTCTACGGAGGAATGGTGGGCTCCCGCCGCATCCTCAACATGATGATGATGTGCTTCGGCGGGGCGAGCCTCGTCGCCGTGCTGTGGGCGCTCTTCGGGTACTCGATGGCCTTCGGCAACTCGGTAGGCGGCTTCGGACTGATCGGTGACGTCGCCGAGTACGCCGGCCTGGGCCAGCTGCTGGCCGAGGACCCGGATGCATCCATCCCGCCCATCCTGTTCGCCGCCTTCCAGCTCTTTTTCGCCTGCGTCACCACGGCGCTGGTTGCCGGCGCTGCAGCGGGCCGCATGAAGTTCGGCGCGTGGATGATCTTCGCCGGTGTCTGGGCGACCCTGGTCTACTTCCCGATCGCTCACTGGGTGTTCGCCTTCAGTTCGGAGGACGGCTCGGTGGTCGGCGGCTGGATCGCGAACAACCTCGGCGCCATCGACTTCGCCGGTGGTCTCGCAGTGCACATGAATGCCGGTATCGCAGCGCTCGCCCTGTCGCTCGTGCTCGGGCGCAGCCACGGCTGGCCGAAGGTGGACCACGCCAAGCCGCACAGCCGGCCCCTCGTCCTCGTGGGAGCCGGGCTCCTGTGGGTCGGCTGGTTCGGTTTCAACGCAGGCTCCGCCCTCTCCGCGGGACAGGCCGCCTCGGTGGTCTTCCTCAATACCGCCGTCGCCGCCGCTGCAGGCCTTCTCGCGTGGGCCCTCGTGGAACGGATCCGCAACGGGGCCGCCACCAGCATGGGAGCCGCCTCGGGCCTGATCTCCGCGCTCGTCGCCATCACCCCGGCCTGTGGAGCCGTCAGCCCCATGGGAGCCCTGGCCATCGGCGCCATCGCCGGAGCCGTCTGCTCACTCGCGATCGAGCTGAAGTTCCGGCTGGGCTTCGACGACTCGCTCGACGTCGTCGGCGTACACCTCATCGGCGGCATCCTGGGGACCCTGCTCATCGGGTTCTTCGCCACCGAGGATGCCCCCAACGGCGTCGCCGGGCTGTTCTACGGCGGCGGTGCCGGCCTGCTGGGCATCCAGACCGTCGCGACCGTGGCCGTCCTGGTCTACTCCTTCGTCGTCACCTGGGTGATCGCACAGGTCATCCAGCGCACCGTCGGGCTCCGCATCGAGCAGGAGGACGAGCTGCGCGGCATCGACATCGCCGCCCACTCCGAGTTCGCCTACCTGACCGACGAGGATCCCGTGGACCTCGGCGCACCGCGCAAGTAGTTCCCGCAGGACGTATCCGGGTCGTCGAACGGCCCGGACACGTCAGCGGAGAGACGGCGAGCAGGAACAACCTGAAGCAGTGCGTCCCGCACGGGGCGCACTGCTTCCTTGTGGTGGGGCTGTTGCTTATTCCCCTGGCGTTATATACAGTGCGCCCGGCTTCGCCCGGCAATCGCGGTCCAGCCCGAAGTTCGCACTCCGGGGGGCCGCCCGAACTCCGGACTCCGGGGGGGGCGGGCACGGCGGCCCGGCGGGTCGGCCGGCTCAGCGCCTCAGAGCCGCAGGGCGTTGAGCTGCGCGAGGGCTTCGTCCGGGCCGACGGCCGTGATGCCGTGCACGCGCGCCCAGGACGTGAGTTCCTCGGTGATGATCTGGGACACCCCGGACCAGCGGGCGTAGGGCAGGACGTAGATGGAATCGATGTCGGCGTGCGTGGGGCCGAGGAGCCGCAGGCCGCCGCAACCGACCGGCTGCCCCGTGGCGAGTTCGTAGGCGATGAGGAAGACCGCGATGTCGTCTCCGTCGTCGGCCCGCACGGGAAGGGCGCTCGGCCCCCGTCCCCGCTCGTTCTCGGCACGCAGCGCTTCCCGCAGCCCTGTGGCTACGGGATTGGCCCAGGGGACCTGTCGAACCCTCAGCGTCTGCATTGCCGCCTCCTGGAGAAGTGTTGTGCTCCCTACCCTACGGAGCGGCGGTTTCGGCCGCATTTCCGTCCGTGAAACTCCATGTGCACGTTGTCTCACCTGCCACCCGGGGGCCGCCGGGGCTTCTGGTGGGACAGCCCCGTGTCCACCTCTGGCTTTCCCGAAGAAAGTAGCGTACGGTCGCCCGCATGCCCCTGAGATCCGATTGGTCCGACAGCCAGTGCCCCCTTGCTCGGGGACTCGAGGTCCTGGGCGATCCGTGGAGCCTGCTCGTCCTGCGCGAGGTCTTCTTCGGCCACGCCCGGTTCGAGGACATCAAGGCCTCCACCGGCATCGCGGACAGCGTCCTCAGCAAGCGGCTCTCCGCCCTCACCGCGCACGGCCTGCTGGCCCGGAGGCCGTACCACGACGAATCCGGCAGGACACGCCACGAGTATGTGCTGACGCCGAAGGGCGACGGTACGCTGCCGGTCCTCAATGCCATGATCCACTTCGCCGAGGAGCATCTCGGTGCACCCTCGGACTCGGCGCACATGCAGATCATCCACTCACCCTGCGGACGCAGGACCACCAGCGCGGACAGGTGCGACGCCTGCCGCGAGGAACTCACCGCCGACACGACGACGTGGGTGAGCTTCGCCCGCGCGGGCGGACCGGTCCAGCTCGCGGGTTCGCAATGAGCCGCGCCACCCGGGAGCGGCGGGGCCGGAGGATCCATCCGGCGTGGATCGTGGCCGCCGTCGCCTTCCTGACCCTCGTCGGAGCAGCGGGCTTCCGTGCCGCTCCGTCCGTGCTGATGGTCCCCCTCGAGCAGGAGTTCGGGTGGTCCCGCGGCATCCTGTCCCTGGCCGTCAGCATCAACCTCGTCCTCTTCGGGCTCACTGCGCCCTTCGCCGCCGCCCTCATGGAGAGGTTCGGCGTCCGCAGGGTCACCTCCTTCGCCCTCCTGGTCATCGGCGCCGGGAGCGCCCTGACCGTCTTCGTCCGGGAACCCTGGCAGATCCTCCTCACGTGGGGCATCCTGATCGGCATCGGGACCGGAAGCATCGCCCTCGTCTTCGCGGCGACCATCGCCTCCACCTGGTTCGTCCGCCGTCGCGGCCTCGTGGTCGGGATCCTGACCGCGGGCAGTGCGGCAGGGCAGCTCGTGTTCCTCCCGGTGATGGCCGTACTGGTCGAGGCGGCGAACTGGCGGACGGCATCGCTGGTCATCGCGGCGGGCGCACTCGTGGTGATACCCCTCGTGCTCCTTTGGGTACACGACTCCCCTGCGGACATCGGCGTCCGCCCCTACGGCGCGCCTCCGGGCGCCGACGGGGCGGAGGAACCCGCCGCACCGCGAGCGGCCGGCTCGACCAATGCCGCGGTGCGGGCACTGCGGGCGCTCCGCGCGGCGTCCCACCACCGCACGTTCTGGGCGCTGGCCCTCGGTTTCGCCATCTGCGGGGCGACGACGAACGGCCTCATCGGCACCCACTTCATCCCGTCCGCCCACGACCACGGCATGCCGACGACGACGGCCGCGGGGCTCCTCGCCGTCGTCGGGATCTTCGACATCGTGGGGACCATCGCCTCCGGCTGGCTGACCGACCGCTACAACCCCAAGGTGCTCCTCGCTGCCTACTACCTCTTCCGCGGCGTGAGCCTCTTCGTGCTGCCCGCGCTGCTGGCCGCGACGGTCCGGCCGCCGATGGTGATCTTCATCGTCATCTACGGGCTGGACTGGGTGGCGACGGTACCTCCGACGGTCGCCCTCTGCCGGAGTGCGTTCGGCGCCGACGGGCCCCTCGTGTTCGGCTGGGTGTTCGCCGCGCACCAGCTCGGTGCGGCGGCCGCAGCCGTGGGAGCGGGACTCATCCGGGACACGACGGGCGAGTACACGATCGCCTGGTTCGGGGCGGCCGTCCTGTGCGTCGTGGCGGTGCTGCTCACCGTCCTGGTCCGTCGGGACACGGAGGCCGCGCCACGGCGGGACGCGGTCACCAGGGCCCTCGTGCCGGCCGACGACTGACACCAACGGCACACCAACGACCGACGCCGCCCGCGTCCGTCGCCCGCCGCCGTCGTCCCAGGTCCGTAGGGCCCGGCGGCCGGTGGACCGCAGGCAGGTCCACCGCGGGAGGTCAGGTCCGGAACCGGACCACGGCGCCCGGCGGCAGTTGTGCAGCACGGTCCAGATCCGCCGAGGCGACGACGGCGATCACCGGATAGCCTCCCGTGACCGGATGGTCGGCCAGGAACAGTACCGGCAGGCCCGACGGCGGTACCTGCAGGGCTCCGCGCACCGTACCCTCACTCGGCAGTTCTCCTTCGCGAGTACGCCTCAGGGACGGGCCGTGGAGCCGCAGGCCGATCCGGTTGGACTGCGGCGTGACCGTCCAGTCCGTTCCGCACAGCCGGGCGAGCGCGTCGTCGTCGAACCAGTCGTCCCGGGGACCCGGGACCACCCGCAGGATCTCCGGAGCCTCGGGCTGCCGCGGAACTTCCGCGGAACCCACCGTCGACCGCTCCGGCGGTCCTACCGGCAGGGCCATCCCCCTCGCCAGGGGGGGAGGACCGAGTCCCGACATCGAATCCGTCGACCGGCTGCCGAGCACCTCCTCTGCGGCGAAGCCACCCCGCACTGCCGTGTAGGCACGCAGGCCCGACACCGGAGGGGACTGCCGCAGCACCTCGCCGTCGCGCAGCAGGAAGGGCGTGCAGAGGGACGCCTCGCGCTCGCTGCCGTCGGGCAGGGCAATGGTCACCGCCACGTGAGCGCCGGTCACCGCGAGTACCTGGTCCTCCCCGGCCCGGAGGGCAAGTCCTCCGTTGAGGCTCTCGATGACCGCCGAGCCGGCGGCATTTCCCACGAGCCTGTTCGCCTGCCGGAGCGCGGCGCGATCCAGCGCCCCTGCCCCGGCGACGCCGAGTGCCATGCGGCCGGGCCTCCCGAGGTCCTGCAGGGTGCTGTAGAGGCCGGGGTCGACGACGGTGAGGCCTCCCTGCCCGGATGGAGGGGCGGGAGCCGTCCCGGCCGGCACCGCCGCCACCTCGACCAGTTCGCGGACCGCAGCGAACCGGACGCGGTTGCCGGGCCGGATGAGGGCAGGCTGCTCGCGGCGGGCGTCCCACAGAACGGCGGCAGTACGGCCGATGAGTTGCCAGCCGCCGGGCGACTCGCGCGGGTACACCGCCGAGAAGGTGCCGGCGAGCGCAACGGATCCTGCCGGGACCGCCGTGCGGGGCGAGTGCCTCCGCGGCACCTCCAGGCGGGGATCCCCACCCGTGAGGTAGGCGAAACCCGGGGCGAAACCACCGAAAGCCGCACTCCATGGCGTCGCCGTGTGGGCCGTGATGACAGCATCCTCGCTCAGGCCCGTCAGCCGGGCCACCTCGGTGAGGTCGGCACCGACGTACTGCACGTCGATGGTGACGAGCGTGTCGTCCCGCTCGGCGGGCAGGGACGGATCCATCGCACGAAGGCGGTCCGCGAGCGCCCTCACCTGACGGGCTTCCCGCACCGTGACCAGGACCGTGCAGGCCGCCGCCACCACGTCCACCTGGCCCTCGACCGGGTCTTCCTGGAGCTGCGCCTGCACGCTCAGCACCTCCGGCAGGCCGGGCAGTTCGATGAGCAGTCCTCGGTCCCCGACGGGCCGCAGCGTCCTGCCGGCCTGCCGGAGGCCGGCCGTGTCAGGCGAAGGCACCGACCGTCACGCCCGCGGAGGTGAGTGCACGACGTACCGCTGCCGCCATCGCGACGGCGCCCGGCATGTCCCCATGGACGCAGATGCTCTCGGCGTCGATGCGGATGCGGGAACCGTCGATCGCCACCACCTCCCGCTCCGCTGCGATGCGCAGCACGTGCTCGACGACGTCGGACTCGTTCCTGAGCACGGAGCCGGGCTCCCGCCGGGAGACGAGCGCGCCATCGGGCAGGTAGGCCCTGTCCGCGAAGGCCTCGACGACGGTGCGGAGCCCGGCAGAGCGCGCCTCCGCCTCGATGACGGAGTTCGGCAGCACCAGGAGCGGCAGGGCGTCATCCACCTCGCGGACCGCCTGCACCACGGCGCGGGCCTGGCTCTCATGCACGGCGATCGTGTTGTACAGCGCGCCGTGCGGCTTCACGTACTTCACCGCCGTGCCTGCCGCGCGTGCCAGGGCCTGCAGTGCCCCGATCTGGTACACCACGTCGTCGGTCAGTTCGGAGGGGTCGACGTCCATGAACCGCCGGCCGAAGCCCGCCAGGTCCCGGTAGCCGGGGTGCGCACCGACGGTGACCCCGGCCGAAGCGGCCGCCGCACACGTGGCCCGGATCCCGGCCGGGTCTCCGGCATGGAACCCGCAGGCCACATTGGCGCTGGAGACCGACTCGATGATGCGGGCGTCGTCCCCGAACGTCCAGTTGCCGAACGATTCTCCGACATCACTGTTCAGGTCCATTGCCGCCATGTGGCCTCCGTTCAGGCGTTCCGTCCCACGTTCCCGTCCAGCATGCCCGACGGACGGCCTCCACCGCGGACGCCGGGCGGCTGTCAGGGCTCGGTCTTGAACCCGGTGAGCTTGTGCGAGCCGTCGCAGTAGGGCTTCAGCACGGACGCGCCGCACCGGCAGAGCGCCACCGTCCGCCGGGTGCGCGGCAGCTCCTTGCCGTCCGCACCGACGAGTTCGAAGTCGCCGCGGATGAGGAGCGGACCGTTGGGACACGCGACGACGGACACCGGGGTCCTGCCGGAGTTCAGCGGGCGCTCCGGTGCCGGCTCGGACACATCGGACGCCCCGCTCACGAAGCCATCGATTCCGAGGCCCGCAGCGAGGAGCGGCCCGACTCCCAGGCATCCATGATGTGGACGGTCATGAGGGTGTCGACGGCGAGTCCGGCGGCCGCTCCGAACAGGACGTCCTGCAGCAGCCGCGGATCGGATTCGACGAGTCCGCCGGCCATGTCCCGCCCGGCGATCTGCTCGTGGACGGCGTCGGCCTCGACGTGTTCGTCGAAGTACTCAAGCGCGTCCTCGCCGTACCCGAGGCGCTTGAAGCCCCGCGAATACAGGCGGTTCGGCTGCGACGACGTCATCTCGTAGGCAGCCAGGTGTCCGACGATGGCCCCTCGAAGCCGGCGGTTGAGGCCGAACAGCGACATGAGGTTGTTCACCGCCAGTGTGATGGCGGGAGTGGCATCGAGGTAGGCCCCGTACGCGTCGTCCATGCCGAGCTCACGCATGGTGCGGGCGAAGAGCGCGGAGTGCATCCGCGCGGGCAGGCCGTTCCCGTACTCGTCGGCCTGGATCTCCACGAGGGCTGCCTTGGACCGGCCGGCCAGGCGCGGGATCGCCCACGTGTGCGGGTCGGCTTCCTTGAGCTGATAGATGGACTTGTGCACGAGGAACTCGCGGACCTGCTCGTTAGTCGCGGACTTCGCCACGTAACGGGACATGCTCGGACCGGAATCCTCGCCGGTCATGCGGAACAGCTCCGCGCACACTGCCTCGCTTGTCGCCTCCGGCAGGTCACCGAGGACGACTTCGTCCCGTACCCTGCGCTCGAAGGCCACCTCGAGCTGCTGCCGTACGCGAAGGAGGTCCGGGTTCCATTCCCAGTCGTCGCCCGCGCCATCGATTCCGCTGTAGTGCAACTCGTACAGGCAGAAGAGCGCGAGCTGGAGGTCGTCGTCGTGCAGGATGTCCGCCGTCTCGGCGAGCGCGGCCTCGACGAGCGCGCCGAGCCGCCCGAGCGCGTCCTGCTGCGACTCGATCGTTCCGGCAATGATGGCCAGGACTAGCGCGCTGACTTCTCCGCGCGGGGAGGGCTGCTTCATCAAGGACCTCTCTGTCGACAGGGCTGCCCCATGGGGCCGGGGCGTCAATGCTAAGCGTACTTCGCTTTCGTGCGTCGTGGTGCCCGTCGCCGGGACGGCCGCTCACGACGACGCCGGACCGATGGACACCCGGAGGTGCCCTCGATCCGGCGTCGTGCGGCACTCGATGTGCCGTATCCGTAGTGCTGATTCCAGGCGTGGAGTCACGGTGCCGCACACCGGACTCCCGCCCGCGGGGCGGGTGTCCGGGTCAGACGCGGCGCGTGGCGGAGCGGTCGCGGCGACCGAGCGCGAGGGCCAGGCCGATCATGCCCACCGCCAGCAGGAAGTGCAGCCAGTCGTCCGCGGTGTTCACCGGGACGAAGTTGGCCGACGACTCCTGGCCGATCACCAGTCCGTAGAGCCACAGGATGGCGTAGATGATCCCGCCACCGAGGAGGTACGAGCGCGCCCCCGACTGCGTCCTCGACATGGCCACGCCGGCGATGCCGAACAGCAGGTGGACGATGTTGTGGAGGATCGAGACCTGGAAGATCCCGAGCAGCATCGCCTCCGACTGGTGTCCGGCGAACATCATGGTGTTGTAGTTCGAGGTGATTCCGGGAATGAACCCCAGGATTCCAACCAGCAGGAAGACGATGCCCACTGCCTGCGCAGCGCGTTGCAGGGTGGTGCGGCCACTCTCCACCGTGCGGTCATTCGTATTTGTCATGACAGTCTCCTTCTCCTCGGTAGTGCGATGGTTATTCGCGGTTCAGCTTGTCCTGCACGGTGCCGGCCATCTTCTCGACGGTGTTCGGGATCTCCGTGGTGCCGTAGAAACGGGAGTCCGGATGGGTAACCGCCGGCATGGGAGCACTCGTGGTGGGGCCTTCGTGGTAGGTGAACTCACCCTTCCCGTCCGGGCTCGGTCCGGAGGCCCAGCGACCCTCGGCCGCCGCCTTGCCGTCCGAGAAGTTGAGGTACTGGTAGGAGACCTCCGTGGCTTCCTTCTTCTGCGGGAAGTTGCTCGGCACGGGCATCTCCTCGAGCTTCGATTCCTGCAGCTCCCTGGCGGCCGCCACCCACTGGTTCTGGTGCATGGTGTCCCGTGCCAGCAGGAAGGACAGCATGTCCCGGACCCCGTGGTCATCCGTCATGTGGTACAGGCGGGCCACCTGCAGCCTGCCCTGCATCTCGGCGTTCGCATTGGCTGTGAAGTCCGCGAGCAGGTTGCCGCTCGCTGTCACGTAGCTGCCCTGCCAGGGGTTGCCCATGCTGTCCACGGGTCGGGCGCCTGCTCCGGCCACGATGGCGTGCTGGAGGTCGGTGCCACCGACCACGGCGGCGATGGCGGGATCGGACTGTACGGCGTCCTCGGTGATCCCGAGCGGCGCCTTCTCGAGCAGCTGCGCGATCATCGTCGCCAGCATCTCGACGTGCCCCATCTCCTCGGCGCCGATCCCGAAGAGCAGGTCACGGTACTTGCCCGGGATGTGGGCGTTCCAGGCCTGGAAGCTGTACTGCAGGGCCACGGTGATCTCGCCGTACTGGCCGCCGAGGACTTCCTGCAGCTTGCGCGCATAGATCGCGTCGGGCTTGTCCGGGCTGGCCTTGTACTGCAGCTCTTGCTTGTGGAAAAACACAGGGTGCTACCTCCCACCTTGGGTCCTCGCAGGCTTGGACCCGCTCCTCCTGGAAGCGGCCGCGGAGGTCCTCTTGATTCGACGCTAAGGGCGCCACTAGGATTTTTGGAAGATACTAAGTCTACTTATTTAGATGTTGCGGGATCTTGCGAAAGAGCTTGCAAAAGTTAAGGTAAGCATGCTTAGCTTCAGTGATAAGTCCAGCACGAGATGCCGGACCATCACATCGAGAACACGATGGAGCGTCCGCGTTAACGGCAATATCAACGTTAGGAAGAACCATGACTACGCAGAATTGGCCGCAGGATCCCCTGGTTCCCTCCACCACAGGTCCCGAATCGTCCACGTCGGACCTCGGTGCCCACGAGCTCGGCACCACCGGGTCCACCGGCGGTAACTCCGGATCGAAGACTTCCGCTGCCAAGCACCAGGCCCAGCAGGTCGGCCAGGAAGGCAAGGAAGCAGCCAAGAACGTAGCCGGCACCGCCGCCTCCGAGGCGAAGAGCGTGGCTGCCGAAGCCGGCTCACAGGCCAAGAACCTGCTGGGCACGGTGACCTCCGAGGTCAAGAGCCAGGCCGGCACGCAGCAGCAGAAGATCACCGAAGGTATCCGCAGCATTTCCGATGAGCTGAAGTCCATCGCGGAGAAGTCGGACAACCACGTGGTGTCCAGCGTCGTCCAGCAGGCCGCCCAGCGCACCAACTCGGCTGCTTCCTGGCTCGAGGGCCGCGACGCCACCGACATCCTCGAGGACGTCAAGGCCTTCGCCCGCCGCAAGCCCGGAGTATTCCTTGCCATTGCAGCGGGATCGGGACTCGTCGCCGGCCGCCTGACGCGTGGGTTCACCGGCAACCGGGAGTCCGACACGTCCGGTTCCGCCCGGAACTTCGCATCGACCGGCACCGCGACCGGAACCTACCCCGGTTACACCGAGACGGGAACCGACCTCTACACCGGTACCCCCGCTACTGCAGGCTTCGGTGAGACGACCCACGGCCAGCACGTCGCAGGGTCCAACCCCGCTTTCGTCGACCCCACGGACGACTACCCCACCATCCCGCCGGGAACCCCGCCCGTGGGCACCCTGCCGAATGACGGGAGTCTGCGCTGATGGCTGAGGCATACACCGGCGGTGCCCACCAGGCCGCCGCCCCCCTGCCGACGGAGGCCGAGCAGCGCTCCGCCAACGCGTCGGTAGGCGAACTCCTCGGGGAGGTGACGAAGGACCTCTCCAAGCTCATGCGCCAGGAAGTGGCTCTGGCGAAGGCCGAAGCCACGGAATCGGCGAAAATCGCAGGCAAGGGCGCCGGCATGTTCGCCGGCGCAGCGGTCGGAGGTCACTTCGTCCTCCTGTTCCTGTCCATCGCCCTGATGTGGGGTCTCGGCGCCCTCATGCCCCTCGGCTGGGCCGCCCTGATCGTGGCGGTCCTCTGGGGCATCATCGCCGCAGTGCTGGCACTCCAGGGCAAGAAGGAAATGAAGAAGGTCAAGGGTCTTCCACAGACAGCGGAGACCGTCAAAGAGATCCCGCCGACACTGAAACCAGGTGAGCAGACACGATGAGCCAGACGCCAGAAGAGATCCGCGCAGATATCGAACGCACCCGCGAGGAACTGGGTACCAACGTCGACGCCGTGGCAGACAAGGTGAACCCCGCCAATATCGCGCACCGTCAGACCGAGAAGGTCAAGACCAGTTTCAGCAACGTGAAGGAGACCGTCATGGGCAAGGCCGAGGACGTCAAGGATTCCGTCATGGGTAAGGCCGAGGACGTCAAGGGCTCCGTGACCGGCAAGGCCGGAGACGTCAAGGACAGCGTCAGGAGCACGGCCGGAAGCGGGAAGGGCACCGCCCAGTCGGCTGCCGGCACCGCCAAGGACAAGGCTGCGCAGGCGGGACATGCCGTCCAGAATGCCCCGCACCAGCTTTCCAGCAAGGCGGCCGGCAACCCGCTCGCCGCCGGACTGATCGCCTTCGGCGCCGGCCTGCTCGTTGCATCCGTCATCCCTGCCAGCCAGAAGGAGCAGGAGGCCGCATCGCAGCTCAAGGAGCAGGCAGCGCCCCTGAAGGAAAAGGTCACAGAGGCCGCCAAGCAGATCGTGGAGGACGTGAAGGAACCGGTGCAGGACGCCGTCCAGTCCGTCAAGGAATCCGCCGTCGACTCGGTGCAGACCGTGAAGGACGAGGGTCAGCAGGCCGCCGGCCACGTCAAGGGCCGCGCCCAGGACGCCACGGCGAACGTCAAGCAGAGCTGACCTCCGAGGTACAGACGACGGAAGCCACCGGGACTCGTTCCGGTGGTTTCCGTCGTTACCGGTTCTGCCAGGGCGAGCGGCGAGGCGTCGCCCGTCAGGCGAGGAGGGCCTCCGCTTCCGACCGGCTGATGACCGCCTGCCGGTACTCCACGGAGAGGATCTCGAGCATCGCCGCCGCGTACTGCGCATTGGTGCTCCCGATCGCGTCGAGTACGTAGCTGACACGGAAGTCGTGCGCGAAAGCGTCCGCGCCCGTGTGCGCCACGCAGTTGTGCGTGGAGACGCCGGCAAGGAGGAGCCGCTCCACGCCGTGGCCCCGGAGGCGCTCCGCGAGGTCCGTGCCGAAGAAGGCGCTGTCGCGGGTCTTCGTCACGGTCTCGAGCCCTTCGGTCCGAAGGCCCTCGACGGCGTCCGCCTGATGCGTCCCCCGGAAGATGAATCCCTGGTCGTCGTCGAGCATGGAGACGGTCCACGTGGAGCGGTCCGGGAGGTGTTCGGTGCGCGCCACCAGGACCGGCGTCCTCCCCCGCTGTGCGGCGTCGATCAGGGCGTTGCAGGCGTCCACCAGGGCTTTCTGTGCGCCGGCGAGGACCTCGTCCTCGAAGAAGGCGTTCTGCATGTCGATGATGAGCAGCGCCGCCCCGCCCCTCTCCGACCCGTCTGAAGCGTCAGAGCGCGGCATCAGGCTCCCGGCGGGCATCCCGGACACGATCCTCGCGTGCGGTGACATCCGCTTCGGAGGGCACGATGTCCAGCAGGGACGGGTGAGGGCCGATCAGGGCGGTGCCGTGGCCCCCTGCGAGTCCTGGCAGGACGATAAGGTCCGCGGGCCCGGCCAGCGCGTCCGGCAGGGCCTCCGCGAGGCGCCGCACGTCACCCTCGGCCATGGCCGCCGCCTGGGCGATCTGGGCGACGGTGTGTCCGTCGGCGAGGGCCAGCCGGATGGCGGCGCCACACGCCATCGCGAGCCGGTCACGCTCGAACTCGGCGTTCTCGAGGTCCGCGGCAGCGATCATGACGTGATTGATGTGAGGGGGACGTGCGGCTGGCATGGGCGCCTTCCGGTGACGTGGGCGACCACGCAGTACATGCCAATCCGGGCATAGATGCGGTCGTCCTGCAGATGTTCGGCCGGTGGCTGGACCTTCCCGCCATTCTACGGAAGCACTCCGGGGCGGCAAAGCCGCGCGGCGGGCGGTGTCTCCGCCCTTGGAACCGCGGATCAGGGCCACGAATTTGAAGATAAACGCTAAGCCTGCTTCCAATTAACTACTAAGTGTGCTTACTCTAGAGGCCGGTGGTTCGCCAGGGACTCCGGTCCCGGCGAGACCTACAGCCGAGAATTCCACACCCCTCGCAGTGAGATTACTCAGAAGGAGAAGGAAATGATTACCCAGGAACACATCGATACCCTGCTCGGCAACGGCGGCAACGTCCTCGGTTCTGACGGAGAGAAGATCGGCTCCATCGGCCAGGTCTACCTCGACGATCAGACCGGTGAGCCCAGCTGGGTCACGGCGAAGACGGGCCTGTTCGGCACGTCCGAGTCCTTCATTCCCCTTCAGGGCGCCGACGTCGAAGGCCATGACGTCCGGGTGCCGTACACCAAGCACCAGGTGAAGGACGCCCCTCGGATCGAGACCGACGGCAACCTGAGCCCGGAGGAAGAGGATCGCCTCTACCGCCACTACGAGATCGGCGGCGGCACTGACACCTACTCCGACACGACGACGACCGGCACCACCGGCTTCGCCGGCCAGCGTGACCGCAATGTCTACATCGACACCACCTCCGGCCGCCACTCGGGCCTGACGGACACCGACTCGACGACGACCGGCCGCGGCACCGTCGGCCACGACACGTCCGGACCCACCACGGACGAAGCCATGACGCGCTCGGAAGAGCAGCTGCGCGTCGGTACGGAACGCCGCGAGGTGGGCCGCGCCCGCCTGCGCAAGTACGTCGTGACCGAGAACGTCACCACGACCGTTCCCGTCAGCCACGAGGAAGTTCGCATCGAGCGCGAGCCCATCACGGAGGCCAACCGCGACGAGGCCTACGCCGGCCCGGCCATCAGCGAGGAGGAGCACGAAGTGACTCTCCACGCCGAGCGCCCCGTCGTCGAGAAGGAAGCCGTCCCGGTCGAGCGCGTGCGCCTCGACAAGCAGACCGTCACCTCGAACGAGACGGTCAGCGGTGAGGTCCGCAAGGAAGAGATCGAGGTCGAAGGCGCGGATGAAACCCGTCGTGGCAACGATCTCACGGATGACACCCGCCGAGGCAAGAACCTCTAAGCACGATGTGAACGACGAAGGGCCCGGGGCATGGCTCCGGGCCCTTCGTCGTCCTCCGTCGGCCAATCCCTGCCCCCGCCTCCCGCGCCCAGGGAAGAGCAGAAAAAGCCGTCGCACTGGACTCACATGATAATAAGCCTGCTGTCTATTTCGGGCGAAATTGTCTAGAGTAAGTAGTAGAAACAAGCGCATCCACCGCGTACAACCGAGGAAGGACACGCCATCGTGCCGGAGTTAAACGATTGGTCGACCAGCCGCCTGCTCACGACCGCGGCCCGCCTCGTCGAGCACTCATGGAACGAGAAGCTCCTGAGCATCGGCATCACGCACGCCGGCCTGACGACCCTCGGCGTTCTCGAACGGGAGGGCACCCTCACGGGAGTGCGCCTGGCGCAACTGGTCCACGTCCAGGCCCAGACCGTTGGCCGGACCCTGGACCGCCTCGAGAAGCGAGGGCTCGTGACGCGCTTGCGCAACACAGCGGATCGCCGCAGCCAGCGCATCACCATCACCTCCGCAGGATTGAAGGCGCTGGAGCGGGCGAAGAACATCGAGCACGAATTGATGGCCGAGGACGGCCTCGCCTCCGAGGACCTGCGCGACCGCCTGAAGACGGTCATCAACGAACTCGGGCCGAAGAAGGACTAGTAGCCCCCGCCGTCCGCGGCCATGTTGTTGAACCGCGAGTAGTGGCCCTGGAAACCGACCACGAGGGTCTTGGTCGGCCCGTTGCGGTGCTTGGCCACGATCACGTCGGCCTCGCCGGCACGGGCCGACTCCTTGTCGTACACGTCGTCGCGGTGGAGCAGGATGACCATGTCGGCATCCTGCTCGATCGAGCCGGACTCGCGGAGATCGGAGACCTGCGGGCGCTTGTCCGTCCGCTGCTCGGAACCTCGGTTCAGCTGTGACAGCGCGACGACCGGCACGTTGAGTTCCTTGGCCAGCAGTTTGAGTGCCCGCGAGAACTCGGATACTTCCTGCTGGCGGGATTCGACGCGCTTGCCCGATGACATCAGCTGGAGGTAGTCCAGCACCACGAGCTTGAGGTCGTGCCGCTGCTTGAGCCGCCGGCACTTGGCACGGATCTCCATGAGCGACATGTTCGGGCTGTCGTCGATGAACAGGGGCGCGTCGTTCATGCGGCCCATCGTCGTGGCGATCTTGCCCCACTGCTCGTCCTTGATGGTGCCCTTGCGGAGGTCCTGCAGACCGATGGTGGCCTCGGCGGACAGCAGTCGCATCGCGATCTCGTTGCGCCCCATCTCGAGCGAGAAGAAGACGGTGGTCATGTTGTGCTTGATGGCTGCAGAACGCGCCCAGTCCAGGGCGAAGGTGGACTTACCCATGGCGGGACGCGCTGCGACGACGATCATCTGCCCACCGTGCAATCCCTGGGTCAGCTCATCGAGTTCGTAGAATCCCGTGGGGACGCCGGTCATGCCCTCGCCACGGTGGCCGGCCGACTCGATCTCGTCGACGGTGCCCTCGATGATGTCCTTGAGCGCGACGTAGTCCTCGGCCGTGCGGCGCTCCGCGACCGCATACACCTCGGCCTGTGCCGCGTTGACGAGGTCGTCCACCTCGCCGTCGTTGGAGTAGCCGAGCTGGACGATCTTCGTGCCTGCGTCGACGAGTCGGCGGAGGACGGCGCGCTCGCGCACGATCTCGGCGTAGAAGCCGGCATTCGCCGCGGTGGGGACGGACTGGATCAGCGTGTGGAGGTACGCGGGGCCACCGATGCGCGAGATCTCCCCCCGCTTGGTCAGCTCGTCCGAGACGGTGACGGCGTCGGCAGGCTCCCCGCGGCCGTAGAGGTCGATGATGGCCTCGTAGATGCTCTCGTGCGCGGGCCGGTAGAAGTCGATGCCGCGCAGCACCTCCACACAGTCGGCGATGGCGTCCTTGGAGAGCATCATCCCGCCCAGGACGGACTGCTCGGCGACGAGGTCCTGGGGAGGCGTACGTGAGAATTCCGGGGTACGAGTGTCCGGTGATGAATCTGCATGTGCCAGGGACACTGTAGGGCCTTTCTCCTGCTGTCGAAGCGGCAGTCGCCGAAGCATCCGCCGGAAACCCGGGACGGGTCTGACAGGACAGGCCTATCACTCTCCACCCTCACTATTGGGAATCTCCAGCAACGCTAGACCCCTTCACGTACTGCACAAAGCGCTGTGCCAACAGGGGGTGTGGGTAAGTGCGAATAAGCTGTGGATTACGTGGCATCTCTTGTGCACAGGATGGGGACAAGCCTGTGGACAAACAAACTGTTCGGACGCTAACAGTGCTCTGACCTGCGGAAACGTTATCCCCGGGCTGTGGACGCAGACTAATTTTGGCGCCCCTCCGTCCACAGGGGCTCTGTTGACAACCGGCGAAAAGGCGCTTCCATCGGCTTCCGGGAGGCGCATATCCCCACCCCTCCATACGGTTCCAGCCCGAAGTACCGTGGGCGCGGGGGCAGGACTAGGCGATATGCACTTTCGGGTACCCACGACGTCCCGGAGATCGCGGAAGAAGTCGCTCCGGGACATGTACCTGCGGGTGTGCTGCCCGTGCGTACGAGCCCGGGAATGTTGCCGTGCACGGGGCCCGGAGGGACATCGACGCCTTAAACACAGGAAGCCCCCGCTTCCGCGGAGGCTTCCTGGTGAACCTGATCTCGCTGCTAGCGCTACCCCGAACTCGCTTCGCGAGCCGGGGGCCCCTCGCTGCTAGCTGGCGACGACGTCCAGGTCGATGACTGCTGCTACGTCCTCGTGGAGACGGACGTTGGCCTGGTACGAACCGACCGACTTGATGTGAGCCGGCAGTTCGACCTTGCGCTTGTCGATCTTGCCGAGGCCTGCGGCCTCGACGGCCTTCGCGACGTCGTCGGCCTTGACGGTGCCGAACAGGCGGCCGGAGCCACCCGCCTTGACAGTCAGGGTGACGGGCTTCGCCGAGAGTGCGGCGGCCTGGCGCTGGGCGTCCTCGAGCGATGCGTGCTCGCGGGCGGAGCGGGCAGCCTTGATCGAATCGACCTGCTTCTCGCCACCCTTGCTCCACATGAGGGCGAAACCGCGGGGCAGAAGGTAGTTACGTGCGTAACCGTTCTTCACCTCGACGACGTCGCCTGCAGCACCGAGTCCGGTGACTTCCTGGGTCAGAATGAGCTTCGACATGGTGTGTGTCCCTTTCCTTAGCCGCGGCCAGCGCCGGAGTACGGCAGGAGTGCAACTTCGCGGGCGTTCTTGATTGCCTGGGCGATCTTGCGCTGCTCCTGCACTGTCACACCGGTGACGCGACGGGCACGGATCTTTCCGCGATCGGAAATGAACTTACGCAGCAGGGCTACGTCCTTGTAGTCGATGACGGTGACGTCAGCGGCCTTCAAGGGGTTGGACTTTGGTTTGGGCTTACGGAGTTCAGCCTTAGCCATCGTGGTGCTCCTTTTTCTGTTGGAGCCCGCAGAACGATTCTGCGGGATGGGAAGTACCAGTTCCTTGCGGAACTGCGGCAGGGGTTCCGGGAACGGAACCTGCTACCTAGAAGGGAGGCTCGGAGTCGGCGCCGTTGCCCCAGCCCTGCGAATTGCCACCCGAGGGAGCACCCCAGGGGTCTTCCGCAGGCTGCTGGGCCGGCTGTCCGCCGCCCCAGCCCGAACCGGAGTTCGAACCATTGCCACCGGAGTTTCCACCCGAGTTGCCGCCGAAGCCGCCGCCGTTCCCGCCGCCTGAGCGCTGGGTACGCGTGACCTTCGCCGACGCATAGCGCAGGGATGGACCGATCTCGTCCACCTCGAGCTCCATGACGGTGCGCTTCTCGCCCTCTTTGGTGTCGTATGAACGTGACTTGAGTCGGCCCTGGGCAACCACGCGGGTTCCCTTGGTCAGAGTCTCGGCAACGTTCTCCGCAGCCTCACGCCACACCGACGCGCGGAGGAACAGCGTTTCGCCGTCCTTCCAGTCATTGGTCTGGCGATCGAAGGTGCGAGGAGTGGACGCGATCGTGAAGTTGGCAACCGCCGATCCCGACGGCGTGAACCGCAATTCGGGGTCGTTGGTGAGGTTGCCGATCACCGTGATGACTGTTTCGCCTGCCATGGTGCCTCCTTGAGTTCCTACCCGCCGGAGCGGGGTGGATGGATGAGGGATCTGCCGAAGTTACTCGGCGGAAACCTTCTGCTCCTCGGGGCGGATGATCTTGGTGCGCATGATCGTCTCGTTGAGGCTCAGCTGGCGGTCGAGCTCGGAAGCCACGGCCGGGGTCGCGGTGAAGTTGACGACGGCGTAGATGCCCTCGGTCTTCTTCTGGATCTCGTACGCAAGGCGCCGGCGTCCCCAGATATCCACCTTGTCCACGGTGCCGCCGCCATTGCGGACGACATTCAGGAACTTCTCGAGTGTTGGGTCGATGGAGCGTTCCTCGACGTCGGGGTCGATGATTACCATCAATTCATATGCACGCATGTGTGAACCCACCTCCTCTGGGCTGAACGGTCGCGGTCTTTCCGCAACAGGAGGTTCTTTAGCGTTGGTCCGGCCGCCGTCCGCGGTATTTACCGCCGACCGGCTCTGGCACAGACGTATCAATGTTACCGGACGATCGACCCTCGGCGAACTCGTGTGGACGACGCCGGTCAGCGCCTACTGCCCGCCGCGGAAGAAGGCGGTCGTGGCCGTCGCGAGATGCCCGGGGTCCTCGACGCCGCACAGTTCACGCGCCGAGTGCATCGACAGCAGTGGTGTCCCGACGTCGACCGTGCGGATGCCGAGGCGCGTGGCCGTCAGCGGACCGATGGTGGAACCGCACGGCATCCCGTTGTTGGAGACGAACTCCTTGTAGGGCACGCCGCTGCTGCGGCACAGCGCAGCCCAGAAGGCGGCACCCGGCGCATCGGTGGTGTAGCGCTGATTGGCGTTGATCTTGAGCAGCGGTCCGCCGTTGAGCACCGGCAGGTTCACGGGGTCGTGCCGCTCCGCGTAGTTGGGGTGGACGGCATGGCCGGCATCGGCCGATACGCAGAACGACGACGCCAGGGCGCGCAGGCGCTCCTCCGTCCCGGCCCCGAGGCCGAGCGAGATGCGCAGCAGCATGTCCTCGAGGAAGGGTCCGCTGGCACCGGAGCGGGAGCCGCTGCCCACCTCCTCGTGGTCGAAGGCCGCGAGGACAGCAATCGGCCCGTCCACAGGCCCCCCGGCAGCGCCGATCAGCGCCGTGAGCCCGGCATGCACGGACGAGAGGTTGTCGAGGCGTCCGGATGCGAAGAACTCGTCCTCTGCGCCGAAGACGCGCGGTTCCTGGGTGTCGGCGACGACGACGTCGAACCCGCCGATCTCGCGCGGATCCACACTGGCTTGTGCGGCGAGCAGTCCAAGGAGGTCCGCGTCCGCGGGATCGCCGAGGCCCCACACCGGGTTCATGTGGCGCTGCTTGTCCAGCGCCAAGCCGTCGTTCACCGCGCGGTCCAGGTGGATGGCGAGCTGCGGGAACCGCAGCAGCGGCCCGGTGGACACCAGGTGCTCGCTGCCGTCGTGCAGCGTCAGACGGCCTGCGAGCGCGAGTTCCCGGTCGAGCCAGGAATTCAGCAGCGGGCCGCCGTAGACCTCGACGCCGGCCTGCAGCCAGCCGTACTTGCCCGTGGTGGGCTTGGGCTTGAGCTTGAACGACGGCGAATCGGTGTGGGCGCCGAGGATATGGAACGCCGTCGTGGGGCCGGCGCCGTCGGGGACGGACCACGCGATCAGCGCGCCGTCACGGATGACGTAGTAGCGACCCGCCCCGCCCTCCCAGGCGTCCTGCTCCGCCAGCCGTCGGAATCCTGCGGCGGCGAGCCGCCGTCCGGCCTCTGCCACGGCATGGAAGCTCGACGGGGACGCCGCCACGTAGGCGCCGAGGTCCTGGATGTGCGCTGGAGTGCTCATCCCCCGATTCAATCAGACCGTGGTTAGGACCGATCACCATGCCGTTCCGAGCCTGTGGCCTGGCCACCCATACCCCTTACTGCAAGGATCGCGCAGGACCACGTAGGAAATGGGATGGAAAGCGAGTACCAGATGAAAAGGTCGAGTAACGGATACTGTGTCTCCGCGCAACCAATACCCGTAGATTTCTGGGCGTCACCCCGACATTACCTTCAGGTCTCCAGGAGTAGCCGTGCGCGAGAACAACGCGAAATCCGTCCTTATCCGTCGCGTTGCAAGCGCAGTCATACTGCCGGGAGTCCTGACCAGCATGCTGGTCCTCGCCCCGCAGGCGTCGGCCGAGTCCGCCCCCGTATCGGGTGTCTGCAACGGTGTGACGAACCAGCTCGCGCACCGCGGGAACGTGCAGCCGAACCTGCTGAAGGCTGCGGCGCGCCAGAACGCCGCGCAGATCGCGACGTTGACCGCTGAGCGGACTGCGCTGGTGACAACGCAGAACACCCTGACGACGCAGATCACTGCGGCTGAGAAGGAGATCGCCGCGCTGGACGCCGAGCTCGCCACGCTGGTCGGCCAGATCTACACGACGACGATGTCGCTGACCAAGCTCGAGGCCGACAAGGCGACCGTGACCGCCGCGATCGCGGCTGCGAACACCGAGCTGACCACGCTGCAGGGGCAGAAGACCACGCTGGAAGGCAAGATCGCTCCGTTGCAGACCCAGCTGACCACCGCGCAGAACGAGCTGGCCGGATTGAAGACGGAGAAGGCCGGTGTCGTCGCGAGCCTGGCGACCAAGGAAGCGGATTTGGCCGCCGCCAAGACCCTCCTGGACAGCGCGACTGCCGCGGCAACGACGGCACAGAACACGGTCAATGCCCAGGTGACCGCGATTGGGACCGCCACCCAGGAACTGGCCGGACTGGTCGCTCAGGGCGATGTGGCGCAGGCACTGGTGGACGCCGCGGAGAAGAAGCTGGCGGATGCCCGCCTCGCGCTGCCGGCGCTGGAGACCGCTGCCAAGACCGCGGACACCAACGCCGCCGCCGCGACCGCCGCGGTCGTCAAGGCCGAGGAGAACCTGCGCCTGGCCCAGCAGAGCGTGACCACCTTGACGCAGCAGATCGGCGCCATCGACGCCAAGCTGCCGACACTGCAGACCGAGATCGCCGGACTGCAGGGCGACATCAGCACCAAGAACGCGGAGATCGCCGCGAAGCAGAAGGAAATCGCCGCCGCCACTGCGACGCCCGTCGCCGACGCTGCCGCGCTGCGGACCCAGCTCGCCGCCCTCGAGGCCGAGCTCGCGGGGATCAAGGGCAACGCGGACAAGCGGAAGCAGGAGCTGAACGCCCAGATCACCGCGAAGAAGGCGGAGATCGCCGCCGCGGAGAAGGCCGCCGCGGACAAGACTGCGCTGATCGCCGCCCTGAACGGTGACCTGACCAAGCTCCAGGGCCAGCTGGCGACGCTGAACTCCCAGCTGTCGGCCAAGCAGCAGGAGAGCAGCAACCTCCAGCAGCAGCTCCCGGGCCTGCAGACCAGCCTCGCGGGCGCCAACGGGCAGGTCACCAGCGCCACCGAGGCGCTGGCCGGCGCCAGGGCCGCGCAGGCTGCCGCGAACACCGCCCTCACCAGCGCCAACGCCGCCGTTACCGCGAAGAAGGCGGAGATCGCCGCCCTGGAGGCCGCGCTTCCGGGCCTGACGGGTGACCTGACCGCAGCCCAGGCCGAGATCACCACCAAGCAGGATGAGCTCAAGGCCCTCGAGGCCGCACTGCCCGGCCTGCAGGCCACCCTCACGGCCGCCACCACCGCGGTGACCGAGCAGACCGCCGAGGTCTCGCGCCTCGACGGTGAAGTCACCAAGCTCGTCGGGACCCTCGGCACACTGAACACCTCGATCACCGCCGCGGAGAACGCGATTACGTCCCTGCAGGATCAGCTCACCCCGCTGCAGACCTCGCTGAACACGCTCAACCAGCAGATCAGCGACAAGGAGGCCGCGCTGACCACCGCCAAGGCGGATCTGAACACTCTCGACAAGCAGATCGTCGCCCAGTCCACGACCCTGCGGGCGCTGGAGAGCGCCAAGAAGGTCAATCGCGACGCCGTCGCCGCACAGAACAAAGTGGTGACCGGACTGCAGGCCCAGTACGCCGCTGTACTGGACAAGATCGCCATCATCGACGGCACGATCGCCCTGGGCGGTTGCCTCGTCTGATCGACCGCAACACCCCGAAGCGCCCCGGGAGACGATTCTCCTGGGGCGCTTCGCTGTCTGCCTGCGCTGCAACACGGGCCAGGCGCTCACGCTCCACAAGCCCCTGCACGACCTGCCCGAGGAACCGCAGCGCCGGCCCTGCCCGGCCGCAGGTGCTTGGGAGTGTCAGTGCGCCGGTCCCGGCACCACGATCCCGTTCTCGTAGGCGTACACCACGGCCTGCACGCGGTCGCGCAGGTCCAGCTTCGTGAGGATCCGGCGGACGTGCGTCTTGATGGTCGCCTCCGAGAGGAAGAAGCGGGCGGCGAGTTCGGCATTGGAGAGACCCTCGGCGATGGCTTCGAGGACTTCGCGCTCCCTCGGGGTCAGCCCGGCCAGCCGCCGGTCCGGCACCATCGCCGCGTGCGCAGGCGGCAGCGACCGGACGTAGGTCTCCAGCAGCCGCTGGGTGACGCGCGGGGCGACGACGGCATCCCCACTGGCCACGACCCGCACCGCGTGCACCAGGTCCTCGGGTGCCACATCCTTCAGCAGGAACGCCGAGGCGCCCGCCTGCAGCCCTGCGAACGCATACTCGTCGAGGTCGAAGGTGGTCAGGATGATGATGCGCGCTGGCGAACCCGACGCTGTGATCCGGCGCGTGGCCTCGATCCCGTCACCCTGCGGCATCCGCACATCCATGAGGACCACGTCGGGTGACAGTTCCGCGGCAAGGCGGACTGCCTCACTGCCCGTCGACGCCTCCCCGGCGATCACCAGGTCCGGCTCGCCCTCGAGGATGAGCCGGAAGCCCATCCGCAGCAGTGGCTGGTCGTCAGCGAGCAGGACCCTGATGGGCGCGTCCTGCGTGCCCGGCGTGCTGTGCATGGTCATCTCTGTCCTTCCCCCGTTGGTTGCCCGCCCCGCCGTGGGCGTCGGGCACTGTCAGCTGCACGTCGACCATCCAGCCGCCCGACGGACGGCTGCCGCATTCGACCGAGCCCGCATAGATGGCGGCGCGCTCCCGCATGCCCGCGATGCCCTGCCCCGATCCGAGCGACACCACCGGACCCATGGCGCCCCGGCCGTCGTCGGCGACGCGCAGGGACACGGAGTCACCCGTCCTGGCGATCGAGATGTCGACCAGCGTAACCCCCTTGCCGTAGCGCAGGACGTTCGTCAGTGACTCCTGCATGATCCGGTACACCGTGAGCTGGAAAGCGGGATCGTCGGGCAGTCGGGGCCCGCTGGTGGTCACCCGCAACGGCAGGCCCGCGGCGCGGAAGCCGTCGAGGAGCTGCGCCAGCGAACTCGATGCCGGCAGGGGGTCGAGCGAGTCCGCCCCGGCCTCCGCGCGAAGCACCCCGAGGACGCGCCGCATGTCGGCGATGGCGGTGCGTCCGGCGCCCGACAGTTCACGCAACACCGCGACGGCGCGGTCCGGGTCCCGCTTCATCACGACGGCGGCGCCGTCCGAGAGGGCGACCATCACCGTGAGCGAGTGTGCGACGACGTCGTGCATCTCGCGTGCGATGCGGTTCCGCTCCCCCGCCGAGGCGAGCTCGGCGTTCCGCGCCGCCCACTCACGCAACTCGCTCTCGTGTTCGCGGTCGCGCCGCACCGTGACTCCGACGCCCACCGCCACGGCGAGGAACATGACGACGAAGCCGCTGAGGAGCCAGACCACCCCGGGGGCTTCGGCGAACATCGCGGGCGGGATGAGGAAGAGCGCTCCGACGGACAGCACCATGGCTGCGGCGGCCGCGATCAGGGTCTTCTTCAGCGGGTAGGTCGCCGCAACCGTGTACAGGGCGATCATCGTCCCGACCCCGACGCTGCCCGCGCCCTCCGTGAGGAAGCTGGCCGGTGGATCCAGGAGTGCGAGAAAGGCCAGGACGAGCAGTGGCCGGTCGCGACGGAACACCAGTGCCCCGGCAGCCAGGGTCACGGCGGGCAGGGCGAGCCAGCTGCCGCTTCCGATGATCATCAGCAGCGCGTTGGGGAAGGTCGCGATGAGGAACGCGAGGATGACGACGGCGTCCATGGCCCGCGGATGCCGGCGGAAGAACCGCCGGATGGGACCCAGCCGGCGTGCATTGAGCTCACTGAAGGAGACCGCGGCCGTCCGTTCCGCGGTCTCCTTCTCCAAAGGTCCGTCGCTCATCGCCGGTGGCGGTTGCCAGGGAGTGCTAGACATCCCGCTTCTTCGCGGCGACCAGTGCCAGGACGAGGAGCACAAGTGCCCAGGCTCCCATCACGAGGCCGCCTTCCCACTGGGTCAGGGCGTCGTCGGCGGTCGTGATCGCGACCATCTGGTTCCCGGCATCTGCGGGGAGGAAGCGGGCGGCCTTGGGGATCCAGTCGGCCAAGCCCGAGATCAGCTGGACGATGATCGGCAGCACGAAGAAGATGCCGACCGCGGTGACCACGCCACCGGCGGTGTTGCGCAGCAGGATCCCGATGGCCATGGAGATCACGGCGACGAGTGCGAGAAACGTGCCGGTGTTGATGATGCTGGCCAGGACGCCGTCGTCGCCGAGCGCGAAGCCGAGGTCCTCGCCCGCGAGGATGGGCTGGGCGACGAGGTAGGACACCAGGGCGCTGCCGAATCCCACGAGGAAGGCGACTCCGGCGATGATGACCGCCTTCGCCAGGAGGGCCGGGATGCGCTTGGGCACGGCGATCATCGTGGAGCGGATCATGCCGGTCGTCCACTCGCTGGCGATCAGGACCACCGCGAGCGACGCGATCAGCAACTGCCCGAAGGCCAGGCCCGACGACGGCACGGTGAGCACCTGGCCTGCCACACTGTCCGGGCCCTCCGGCGGCGGCTGGAACCCCGACGGGGCGTTCGTGTCACCGATGGACTGCGCCATGATCGTCAGCGACCACGCGAATAGCGCCGCGAGGCCCACCATCACGACGACGGTGCAGGCGATCAGGATGACGGTCGAGGGGACCGTGGTGACCTTGATCCACTCGGACTTCAGGACCCGGCCGAAGGTGACACCGGATCCGGTGCCTCGGTCCTGCCGCGGCCGTTGCCGTGAGGGCGCCGACAGGGCGGGTGCAGGTGTTGACGTCGGTGTTGATGACGGTGCCATGGTCAGCGCCCTTCCACTGGTGTAGCGCCCTGGTTACCGCTGGGCAGGCTGTGCGACTGGTACTCGACTTCGGTCTGGGTCAGTTCCATGTAGGCGTCCTCGAGGGACACCTGGAGCGGCGTCAGCTCGTACACGAGGACGCGCTCGCGGAGGGCCACCTCGGCGATCCGCCGCGGTTCCACGCCGGTGATCTCGATCAGCTCCGGTTCGAGGATCTGCGAGGTGACGCCGTCCCCGGCGAGGCTCCCGAGGAGGTCGTGGGGCCGGTCGGCGCGGACCCGGACCCGCGCCTTGCCCTGACCGTCGATGATGGACTGGATCGGGGCGTCCGCGATGATGCGTCCGCGGCCGATGACGATGAGGTGGTCGGCCGTCAGCGCCATCTCCGACATCAGGTGCGAGGACAGGAAGACGGTGCGGCCCTCGGCGGCGAGGCCCTTGGCCAGGTGACGCACCCACTGGACGCCCTCGGGGTCCAGTCCGTTGACCGGCTCGTCGAGGATGACCGTGTGGGGATCCCCGAGGAGAGCTGCGGCGATCCCGAGCCGCTGGCCCATGCCGAGCGAAAAACCGCCGACCCGCTTCCTCGCCACGGGTCCGAGGCCCGTCAGTTCGATGACGTCCCTGACCCGGCCGTTGGGGATGCCATGGGTCGCCGCCATCGCGCGGAGGTGATTGTAGGCGGAGCGCTTGGGGTGGACCGCTTTCGCATCCAGGAGGGCGCCCACCTCGCGCAGCGGCGCCCGATGCTGGGCGTAGGGCAGGCCATTGACGGTCACGTGCCCTGCCGTCGGATTGTCGAGGCCCATGATCATGCGCATGGTGGTGGACTTGCCTGCGCCGTTCGGACCCAGGAAGCCCGTGACCCTGCCGGGCTGCACTGTGAATGAGACGGCGTCGACGGCGGCCTTAGCACCGTACCTCTTCGAGAGGGCTTGGGCCTCGATCATGGTGCGTCCTTCAACTGTTGAGAACGGGACCGCAGGTGCGGGCCCGTTCTCAACACTAGGCCTGGGGCCGGTGAAGGTCACCGGCCCCAAGGATGATCACCGCCCGGGAGTCGCTACGTCTTTCGGACGACACCGCCCTAGCGGGTGCTGATCGATGCGAACTTCCGGATGCACAGTGGCACGAAGACCACCAGCATCAGGATGGCCCCGATCAGCACCATCGGAACTGCGTTCTGCATGGGCCAGGTGTCCGGGAGTGGTTCCGACCCCACGTTGCCGAACAGTTCGCGAGCCGCCTGGACGAGCGCGGACACCGGATTCCAGTTCGCGAAGGTCTCGAGCGCGCTGGGCAGGGTCTGCGACTGCACGAAGGCGTTGGAGATGAACGTCAACGGGAACAGGATCATGAAGGACGCGTTGTTGATGGCCTCGGGGGACTTCACAGACATGCCGAGCAGTGCCATGACCCAGCTGAACGCGTAGGAGAACAGCAGCAGGAGCCCGAGGCCGGCGAGGAAACTGCTCATCGAAGCGTTGACGCGCCAGCCCACCACAAAGCCGGTGGTCATCATGATGACCACCGACAGGGCGTTGAGCACCAGGTCGCTGTTGGTGCGGCCGATCAGCACTGCCGACGAACTCATGGGCAGGGTGCGGAAGCGGTCGATGATGCCGTCCTTCAGGTCCTGTGCCATAGCGGAACCCGAGAAGGTGGACCCGAAGATGACCGTCTGCGCGAAGATGCCCGCCATGAGGTACTGGGTGTAGTCGGTCCCCGCCACCTGGATGGAACCCCCGTAGATCTGGCTGAACAGCAGCACGAACATGATGGGTTGCAGCACGGCGAAGACCAGCATGTCCGGCGAGCGCTTGAGCTTGGTCAGGTTCCGCTTGGTCACCGTCCATCCGTCGGAGAACCACATGGCGAGCTCCGACGGCGGTGCGGAGCGGGCATCGTCCTCGGGCCGGGACCGCTGGTTCTCCGGTTGCCTGCCTTCCGGCGCCAGGATGCTCATGCTGCGACCTCCTTCGTTGCTTTGTCTTCGGTCTCCTCGGCGTGGCGGCCCGTGAGCGTGAGGAAGACGTCGTCGAGGCTCGGGCGCCGCATGCCGGCGTCGTGCAGTGCGATGCCGCGCTCGCCGAGCTCCGACAGGATGTACTGGAGGGCGCGCGGCCCGTCCGTGACCGCTACCTCCACGGTGCGTCCGTCGTCGCCGATCCCCGGCTCACCGTCGCCGTGCCGCCCGAGGATCTCACGGGCTGCAGGGGCGTCCGCGGCGTCGACGAGGGACACCACCACGCGGTGTCCGCCGATCTGCGCCTTCAGCTGATCCGCTGTTCCCTCGGCGATGGTCCTGCCGCCGTCGATCACCGCGATGTCGTCGGAGAGCTGGTCCGCTTCCTCGAGGTACTGCGTGGTCAGGAGCAGCGTGGTGCCGGCGTCGACCAGGTCCTTGATGATGCCCCACAGGGCGAGGCGGCTCCGGGGGTCCAGGCCCGTGGTCGGCTCGTCCAGGAACAGGATCTTCGGGTTGATCACCAGCGCCCCGGCGAGGTCGATGCGGCGCCGCATACCCCCGGAGAACCCTTTGACGGGGCGGTTGCCTGCCTCCGTCAGGTCGAACTGGTCGATGAGCTCCTGCGCCCGGCGCTTCGATTCCCGGGCGCCCAGGTGGTAGAGCCTCCCCACCATCTCGAGGTTCTCGAGGCCGGTGAGACCTTCATCGACCGCCGCGTACTGCCCGGAGACGCCGATGATGCGGCGGGCTGCCTTGGGGTTCCTCAGGACGTCGATGCCGTCGATGTGCGCGGTACCCGCCGTCGGTTGGATGAGGGTGGTCAGGATCTTCACCACGGTGGTCTTGCCTGCACCGTTCGGGCCCAGCAGGGCCTTGACTGTTCCCTGGGGAACGGAAAGATTCATGCCGTCGAGAGCGTGGACGGGCCCGCTCTTCGACGAATAGGTCTTCTTCAGACCTTCTGCCTCGATGATCGCCATGCAGAAAGGGTAGGACCGCCGGTCCGGGTCTCCTAGGCGCTTCGGTCAGAACCTGTCCGCAATGGTTCGGGGGCCTCCTTCGCCCGCTCCCGGGCGGCCGGAGCGACCACGAAGGATGCGAGGACGGCGACTCCGACCGCGAGCAGCGCTGTCCGGATACCCACGAGGTCGCCGAGGAAACCGATGAGGGGCGGACCCGCGAGGAAGGCGGTGTACCCGATGGTGGAGACCACCGAGACGCGGGCGGCGGCACGATCGGGCTCATCCGCGGCGGCGGACATCCCCATGGGGAATCCGAGGGCTGCGCCCGCTCCCCAGAGGATCGCGCCGACGGCGGCGAGCGGCACGTTCGGTGCCACGACGAAGACCACGAGCCCCACGAGCGAGGACCCGAGGCTGGCCTGCAGGACGCGGACGCGGCCGAAACGGTCGATGAGGCCCCCGCCCACGAAGCGCAGCGCCGTCATCGCGGCGACGAAGACCGCGAACATGACCGCACCGGTACTCTCCGTGGTGCCCAGGCCGTCGACGCTGGCCTTCGCTACCCAGTCGTTCGCTGCGCCCTCGGTCAGGGCTGCGCCGAGCACCACGAGGCCGATCAGCAGGGTGCGGGGCTCACCCCATGCACCGATGCCCTTGGTGCGGGTTCCGCCCGTCTGCGCCCCGACGAGGTGCTCCTCTCCCCGTGGGAGGAAGTAGCGAGGTATCCACAGCGAAACGACGAGGCTGAGCACTGCGACGGCGACCAGATGGACCGGCAGGCCCACGTCCATCGCCGACAGTCCCGCCCCGACGAGTGCGCCCACGAAGGCCCCTCCGCTGAACGCGGCGTGGAAGCGCGGCATGATCGTCCGCCCTACCCGGTGCTCGACGTGGGCTCCCTCGATGTTCTGCGCCACATCCCACAGGGCGATCCCGCACCCGAAGAGGAACAGTCCGACGGCGACCACGGGCACCGAACCGTTCACCAGGCCCAGCGCGACGGCGCTCGCAGCCAACGCAGCGGCCGTCCCGCCCAGACGGACCGTGTTGGCCGTGCCGAAACGGGCGGCGACGATGCCTGCGAGGGGAAGGGACAGCATCGATCCGATAGCACCCACGAGCAGGAGTGTCCCCATCTGGCCCGAGCCCAACCCCAGGGTGGCCGCTGCAGCGGGGATACGGGCCGCCCAGCTGGCGAAGACGAGGCCGTTGAGCGCGAAGATGGCATAGGCGGCGAACATGGCGGCTCGGACGGCGGGTTTCACTCTGCAACCGTAGGCGGAGGTCGCCGTGCGCCACAAACGGCCGCGGCGCAGCCCCGGCAGGGAGCTCCACCGGAGCGGTCAGGTCCGCGGACGGAACCGGACATGGACGGCAGCGAGCAGCGCGTCCTCGCAGGAGAGCTCCTCCTCGTCGGAGCCCGGAATCAACACCTGCAAGGGCCGTAGCGTCCCGTCCCCGCCCAGCCGCACGGTCCCCGCCAGCACGACCACGGCCGTGGGCCCGCCGGTCCCGCCGACCCGCAATGTGCCGCTGGCCCGCTGCACCTCGACGGCTCCCTCGCACACCGCACGCCGGGTCATCAGGTTGAGGTTCCGGGTAGGCCCCTCCAACACCTCGACGCGGACGTCGGCCTCGCCCGGGAACACTGCGAGCGCGCCCAGCTCCAGGTCTCGGCTCTCCCCGTCGATGGACATCCGCAGCAGTCCTCCGGAGCCCATCACGAAGGTCCGATCCACTCCCGGCAGAGAGGAGAACGCCCCGTCCTGTACGACCTCGGCGACGCTCAGACGCCAGTCGAAGCCGGAGTAGCCGGAGCCCGGAGGCGCCTTGAGAACCTCGTAGGTCACGCCGCCACCGTTCGCCCAGCGGGTGCCCCCGAGCAGGAGTGGGTCGACGATCCTGCGGCGACCCGCGCCGGTCGACTCTCCCGATTCCATTTCCATCCCGCCCACTCCCAGTTTTTACGCTCGTGAAACACACCGGCAACATCGTCCTGACTACTGTAGTTCAACACCGTTTCACAGTATGCAACGCTGATCGACAGGATAGTTCGATGACAAGTCTTGCGGCACCCGAGCCCTCAACGGTCCCCGACACCCAGCTCGGGACCCGGCGTATCACCCTCGCCGACATCGCGAGGGCCCACGACGTGCGCTTCCTGCTGGCGACCTTCGTGGACATGACTGGCAAGCCCTGCGCCAAGCTCGTCCCCATCGAGGCCGCCGGCGAGCTGGAGGCCGGGGCGATGGGCTTCGCCGGCTACGCCGCGGGCCTCATCGGCCAGAAGCCGCAGGACCCGGACCTCATCGCGGTCCCGGACCTGGCCTCCTTCACCCCGGTCCCGTTCATCAAGAAGGGCCTCGCCATCATCCACTGCGACCCGCACGTCGACGGCAAGCCCTGGCCCTACGCGCCACGGGTCATCCTCCAGAACATCCTGGCCCGTCTCGCCAACCAGGGGATGCAGGCGAAGATCGGCGCGGAGGTCGAGTACTTCCTCGTCGCGAAGAACCCGGACGGCAGCCTCAGCACCGCCGATCCCCTCGACGATGCGCCCCGGCCCTGCTACGACGCCCGCGGCGTCACCCGCATGTACGACCACCTGACCTCGATCTCCGAGGCCATGAACAGCCTGGGGTGGGGCAACTACGCGAACGACCACGAGGACGCGGCCGGCCAGTTCGAACAGAACTTCAACTACGCGGACGCCCTGACGACGGCGGACCGCGTCATCTCCCTGCGGTACATCCTGAACATCCTGGCCGAGCAGCGCGGGATGACGGCAACGTTCATGCCGAAGCCGTTCACCGACCGCACCGGGACCGGCCTGCACTTCCATCTCTCACTCTGGTCCGGCGCCGACGCACTGTTCCCCGGAGAGGATGACGACCGTGGCCTCGGACTGTCGGAGCTCGCCTACTCCTTCATCGGCGGCGTCCTGGACCACGCGCCGGCCCTGCAGGCCTTCCTGGCACCCACGGTCAACTCCTACAAGCGCACCGGGGCCACCACCAGCTCCTCCGGCGCCACCTGGTCTCCCCGGAAGGCGTCCTTCGGCGGCAACGATCGCACCCACATGATCCGGGTACCGGACAACAGGCGGATCGAACTGCGCTCCGGCGATGGGTCGGCGAATCCCTACCTGGCAATCGCCACCGCCATCGCAGCGGGGCTCGACGGCGTGGAGAAGTCGGCCGATCCCGGTCTGCCATCAGGGCCGGGAGAGTCCAAGCCGGACGCGCACCTCCTGCCGGCCACCCTGCTCCATGCCGTCGAGGCGCTCCGGAAGGATCCGGTGATCCTCTCGAGCCTCAGCGGCGACCAGGAGATCGGCGACTACTACGCGGACGCCAAGGAGGAGGAATTCCTCCAGTGGCACAACCAGGTGAGCGACTGGGAGATCCGCACCTACCTGACCTCGATCTGACACCCCGCCCGGAACACGCCACTCTCTCGAAAAGGACCCCCTTATGTGCGGAATCGCCGCGCTGCAGCTGCGCAACCCCTCGCTGCATCCCTCCATGGGCAGAATGCTGTCCTCGATGCTGTGCCAGATCGTGGACCGGGGACCGGATTCCGCCGGCCTTGCCGTCTACGACACCCCGGACCTCGTCGCGAGGGGCCGGTCCACCCTGAGCCTCCTAGGCCGGGACCACGGCCTGGCACCCGCAGAGCTCACGGCGGAGATCGCCGGCATGCTCCCGCTCGACGCCGCAGCAACCGTGCAGGTGGTGGGTGACACCACCCTGGTGAGCGCCGCCGTCGACACGGACCTCCTGGTGAAAGCCGTCCACGAGGTACTGCCGGCCTCCACCATGATCGGCCGGGGACAGCACGTGGCCGTCATGAAAGGCGTGGGCCACCCGATGGAGATCGCGGCCGACCACGGACTCGACGCGATGGCAGGCAGCCAGGGGCTCTCCCACACCCGGATGGCCACCGAGTCCGCCGTCACGGCGGGCGGCTCGCACCCCTTCTCCGTGGCGGACGACCTGTGCCTGGTCCACAACGGCTCCTTCTCCAACCATGCGACGGTCCGGCGTGAGCTCAAGCGCGAGGGCGCAGTGTTCGATTCGGAGAACGATACCGAGGTCGGCGCCCGGTACATCGCGTCCCGGTTGAAGCAGGGCGACACCCTGGAGGAGTCCCTGGTCAACCTCGGCAAGGTCCTCGACGGGTTCTACACCCTGGTGGTCACCACAGCGGACAGCATGGCCGTGGTGCGTGATCCCATCGCCTGCAAGCCGGCCATTATCGCCGAGACCGACGACTACGTGGCCATGGCCTCCGAATACCGCGCCCTGGCCGCCCTGCCCGGCATCGAGAGCGCCCGCATCTTCGAACCCGAACCCGGAAAGGTCTACACATGGTCACTCTGACAACGCCCGAGGTCGACATGTCCCCCGCCGCTGCAGGCATCGGAGTCGACCTCGACGAGAGCCCCGTCCGCGAGCTGAACCAGGCGCTCCACGACGCCGTCGACGGCCAGTCCTGGACCGTCACCAGCCCCGGGGGGAAGCACAGCCTCGCCGTCGGGATCAACGCGGACGTCGACGTCACCATCGAGGGCCACGCCGGCTACTACGCCGCCGGGATGCACCAGAAGGGAAGCGTGACCATCAACGGGAACGCCGGTGTCGGCCTGGCCGAGAACATCATGTCGGGCACGGTCCATGTGACGGGTGATGCCTCCCAGTCGGCCGCTGCGACCGGACACGGTGGCCTGGTGGTCATCGACGGCAATGCCGGCGCCCGCTGCGGCATCTCCATGAAGGGCGTGGACATCGTGGTCGGCGGGAACATCGGCCACATGTCCGCGTTCATGGCGCAGGCCGGCCGGCTGGTGGTCTGTGGCGACGCGGGCGACGCCCTGGGCGACTCCATCTACGAGGCGCGCCTCTACGTCCGCGGCTCGGTGGCCTCGCTCGGCTCGGACTGCGTCGAGAAGCCGATGGCCGCGGAACACCTCGAGGAACTGGGGAGCCTGCTGGCGGCTGCCGGGCGGACCGAGGACCCCGCCGAATTCCGCCGCTACGGCTCGGCCCGGAACCTCTACCACTTCCACGTCGACAACTCGACGTCGTACTGACAAGGATGCTTTGATGACCATCACCTCCGCCCCCCAAAGCCTTCCCGCACAGGTACCCCCGCAGGTTCCCGTCCAGGACATTGCCGAGCTCGGGCTGCGCGAATCGGCCACCTTCGATCGCGCCACCATCGCCGACATCCAGCGCGCCGCTGCGACCGGGGTCTACGACATCCGCGGGTGGGGCGCCAAGCGCAAGGTCCCGCACTTCGACGACCTGCTCTTCCTCGGTGCGTCCATGTCGCGCTACCCCCTGGAGGGCTACCGCGAAAAGTGCGACACCGACGTCGTCCTCGGCGACCGGCACGCCAGTAGGCCCCTGCACCTGCAGACCCCGGTGACCATCGCCGGCATGAGCTTCGGCGCACTGTCCGCCAACGCCAAGGAGGCACTCGGCCGCGGGGCGAGCGAGGTGGGCACCTCGACCACCACGGGCGACGGCGGCATGACGCCGGAAGAGCGCGGCCAGTCCAAGCACCTGGTCTACCAGTACCTGCCGTCCCGGTACGGCATGAACCCGGACGACCTGCGCAAGGCCGACGCCATCGAGATCGTGCTGGGCCAGGGCGCCAAGCCCGGCGGTGGCGGGATGCTGCTGGGCCAGAAGATCACCGAGCGCGTGGCCGGGATGCGGACGCTGCCCGTCGGCATCGACCAGCGGTCGGCCAGCCGCCACCCGGACTGGACCGGACCGGACGACCTGGAGATCAAGATCGGTGAGCTGCGTGAGATCACCGACTGGAAGACACCCATCTACGTCAAGATCGGCGCCTCGCGCCCGTACTACGACACGGCGCTCGCCGTGAAGTCCGGCGCCGACGTCGTGGTGGTCGACGGCATGCAGGGAGGCACCGCGGCGACGCAGCAGGTCTTCATCGAGAACGTGGGCATCCCCACCCTCGCCGCCATTCCCCAGGCAGTCCAGGCCCTGCAGGAACTGGGCGTCCACCGGAAGGTCCAGCTCATCGTCTCCGGTGGCATCCGCACCGGCGCGGACGTCGCCAAGGCGATGGCCCTGGGCGCCGACGCCGTCGCGATCGGCACGGCGGCACTCATCGCCCTGGGGGACAACGATCCCCGCTATGCCGCCGAGTACTCCGCTCTGGGGTCTGCCGCCGGCTTCTACGACGACTTCCAGGACGGCCGTGACCCCGCCGGCATCACCACCCAGGACCCGGACCTCGCCTCACGGCTCGACCCGGTGGCCGCCGGCTGCCGCCTGGCCAACTACCTCCGCGTCCTCACCATGGAGGCCCAGACCATCGCACGGGCCTGCGGGAAGTCGCACCTGCACAACCTGGAACCGGAGGACCTCGTGGCCCTCACGATCGAGGCCTCGGCCATGGCACGGGTTCCCCTGGCAGGGACCAGCTGGATTCCCGGTGCAGGCTAGGGTTCCTCCATGACTGATTCTTCTGACTTCGTCGTGGTCGGCGCCGGGCTGGCCGGTGCCGCCACCGCCTGGCAGCTCGCCGCGCGCGGCCACTCGGTGACCATCCTGGAACGCGACGTTCCGGCAACCTCCCGTGGCAGTTCGCACGGCTCGGCGCGCATCTTCCGCTACGCCTATCCGGATCCCTTCTACACGCGGGCGGTCGTGGAGTCGAAGACCCTCTGGGACGAACTCGAGCGCGTAAGCGGGAAGCAGCTCATCACCCCGACCGGCGCCGTGGACTACGGCTCCGGGCGGCACCCCGAGCAGCTGGCGGGGATCCTCGCCGGGGCCGGCGTCGACCACGAACTCCTCAGCGCCGGCGAGGCCCGGTCCCGCTGGCCCTCCATCGCCTTCGACACCCCTGTCCTGTGGCACCCGGGAGCGGGGGTGATGGACGCGGAGACCTCGGTCACCGCGATGGTGGACCTGGCCGTGGAACACGGCGCGGACCTGCGGACCGGCTGGACCGTCACCGGAGTGGAACGGGAGGGCCACGCCTACCGTGTCCTGTCCGACACGGGCATGTCGGTCGTGGCAGGGAACGTCGTCGTCGCCGCCGGCGGCTGGCTCCCGGACCTGCTGGGGAGCCTCCCGCTGCCGGCGGGGTTCCTCGCCGACCTCCCGGAGATCGCCGTGCGGCAGGAACAGGCCTTCCACTTCCGGTACCGCGACGACGGCCCCTGGCCGACCTTCATCCACAAGGCCGCGGACATGCAGGTCTACGGGCTGCCCGGCGGGCGGGACGCGGGGTTCTCGGGCCAGAAGGTCGCCGAATTCAACGGGGGCAAGGTTCTCCCGTCCGCGGCACGGCAGGACGGCGTCGTCGATCCTGCCAACCGGCTCCGGGTCGTGGAGTACGTGCGGCGGTACCTGCCGGGCCTGGACCCCGAGCCCTACGCGGAGACGACCTGCCTCTTCACCAACACCCCCGACGAGGACTTCATCATCGACCGGGTGGACGGACTGACGGTCCTCTCCCCCTGCTCCGGACACGGCGCGAAATTCGCACCACTCATCGGGCAGTGGGCAGCCGACCTGGCCACGGGTGCGTGCAGCATCCCGACGCTCTTCCGGCCCACCCTGCATGTCAGCAGCTGATACCTGCTGCCCCACCACGAGAATCGGGACCACCATCGTGCCCTTCGCCACTTCTTCGACCACCCCTGCCACCGTCACCGGACTGCTGCACAGCATCACCACCGTGGGCCGGGACAGGGTGCGCGGAGGGTTCTCCCGACCCGTCTTCTCCGCGGCGGAGATGGATCTGAGGTCCTGGTTCATCGAGCAGGCGGAAGCGCGGGGTCTCGAGGTGAGCACCGATTCCAACGGGATCATCTGGGCCTGGTGGGACACGGCGTCGGGCCTCAGGGAGGACGCCGTCGTCACCGGCAGTCACCTCGACTCGGTGCCCGGTGGCGGGGAGTACGACGGACCCCTCGGGGTGGCATCCGCCCTGGTTGCCGTCGACATCCTCAGGGCCCGGGAACTCGAGCCGCGGCGACCCCTGGTCATAGCGGTCTTCCCGGAAGAGGAAGGCTCCCGGTTCGGTATCGCCTGCCTCGGCTCCCGCCTACTCACCGGTGCCATCGACGCGGACAAGGCCCGGCAGCTCCGGGACCGGGACGGCACCACGTACGCCGACGCCGCCAGGGCCAACGGGCAGGATCCCACGCGAATCGGCGCCGACGACGGGATCCTCGGGCAGCTGGGGGTCTTCGTGGAACTCCACGTGGAGCAGGGGCGCGGGCTGATCGACCTCGACCGGCCGGTCGCCATCGGGTCGTCGATCCTGGGGCACGGCCGCTGGAAGCTCAGCATCAGTGGCCAGGGCAACCATGCCGGCACCACGCTGATGACCGACCGCCGGGACCCGATGGTCGCGGCGGCGAAGATGATCATCGGCATCCAGGAGACCGCGAAGTCCCACAGTGACGCCCGCGCGACCGTGGGGCGGGTGGAGCCGGTCCCCGGTGGAACCAACGTCATCGCCTCCCGGGTGGACCTCTGGATCGACGTGCGCCACCCCGACGACGCGGTGACCGCCGCCGTCGTCGAGGCCATCCAGGCCCGCGCCGTCGTCCAGGCAGCCGAGGAGGGCTGCACCGCCCTCCTGACCCTGGAATCCCTCAGCCCCACCGTGCAGTTCGACGGCGGGCTGAGGGACCGCCTCCGGACGCTGCTCCCCACGGCGCCCGTCCTGCACACCGGAGCCGGACACGATGCCGGGATCCTCGGCACGCACCTCCCCACGGCCATGCTGTTCGTCCGGAACCCCACCGGCATCTCCCACTCGCCCGAAGAAGCGGTCGACGACGCCGATGCAGAAGCAGGCGCCGTCGCACTGGCCGACGCGCTCGCCGGGCTGCTCTCCTGAGACCCCCGATGAGCCGGATCCTTTCACGGGTCTCTCTAGGATGGCCTGTATGAGTGAACAAGCCCGGGACGACGTCGGCGGCACGATCGAGCAGGTCATCGGCACGCAGGTGAGGCACTACCGGACGGCCCAGAATCTCTCCTCCGCGGAACTCGCCGCCCGCACCGGACTGTCCAAGGGCATGATCTCGAAGATCGAGACGGCGAGCACCTCCTGCTCACTGACGACGCTGCAGCGACTGGCGGACGGCCTGACCATCCCTGTCACAGCCCTCTTCCGCGGAGCGGACACCGATCGGGATGCCACCTTCACCAAGAGCGGCGAAGGCAGCGTCACCGTCCGCAGCGGCACGCAGCACGGACACGAGTACCGCGTCCTGGGAACCCTCAAGGGACGGCCCGGCGCGTTGGAGCCGACCCTCGTCACACTCTCCAATGCCTCCGACGTCTTCCCCCTGTTCCAGCATCCCGGAACGGAGTTCATCTACATGCTCTCCGGCCGGATGGTCTACGGACACGGACGGTACGAGTATGCGATGGAGGCCGGGGACTCCCTCCTCCTCGACGGGGAAGGACCCCATGGGCCGCTCGAACTGCTCGAACTACCCATCCGGTTCCTGGCCGTCGCAGCCCCGTGAGCGAGTCCCGGCGCCGGGTCGGGACCCCTGCGACGGGTGGTCGGCCATCTGCCGCAACGATTCCGGGGACGGGTACCGATGGCGGAGGTGTTCACGCCGGGAGGTCCGCCCATGACGCGGCCCGGGTGTAGCTGAGGACTCCCGGAGGGCAGGCGGGGGCTGCCTGCGAGACCCGCTCCCGCTGCCGTGCCCAGGCTTCCACGTCCGCTATGTCCCGGTGGAGCTGTTCCACGAGGTGCGTGGAGCTCTCGAAGCCCCACTGTGGGCGCAGGCGATGCAGAAAGCTCACCCTGACCCGCCGACCGTAGATCTGGTCATCGAAGTCGAGGAGAAAGGCCTCGATCAGCCGCACTCCGTCCTCCGCGTAGTACGTGGGCCGGCTGCCGAGGGAGATGGCCGCGGTGAACTCGGGTCCGTCGTCCTGCGGATCGAGCTGCACCGTCCCTGCCCACACACCGTCCTCGACCGTGACGGTGTCGCCGGGGATGTTGGCAGTAGGGAATCCGAGAAGCCGGCCCCGCTTGTCTCCGTGGGTGACGACTCCTTCGACGACACGATCGTCAGGACGGACCAGGGATCGGCTTCCGGTGCTCGGTGACTGCATCTTCTGTACTTTCCTCCAGAACTAGGACGGGGACACTGCGAGGGGATTCTGCTGGTGAAGGCGTCCTAGGCCCACGGGCTCTCCATCCCGATGTACTGGGTGGTGGTGTACTCGGCGATCCCTTCGGCGCCACCCTCACGACCGATCCCGGACTGCTTCACCCCGCCGAAGGGCGCGGCCGCGTTGGAGATGACTCCGACGTTCAGGCCCATGAGGCCGAACTCGATGCGCTCGCCGACACGCAGTGCTCGGGGAATGTCCTCGGTGAAGACGTAGGAGGCGAGCCCGTACTCCGTCGAATTGGCGAGCTCGACGGCGTCATCCTCGTCGACGAAGGTCACCACGGGTGCGACCGGTCCGAAGATCTCCTCCCGTACGACCCGCGCGTCCCGGGGGACATTCGTCAGGAGCGTGGGCTGGAAGAAGTAGCCCGGGCCGTCGATGCGCGAACCGCCGACCACGACGTCCGCACCGCGCGCGACGGCGTCGTTCACGAGTGCCTCGACGGAGTCCCGGGCCTTGGCCTCCACGAGAGGTCCCACGTCCACGCCGTCGTCGACCCCGTTGCCCACGGTGAGCGCCGCCATCTTCCCGGCGAGTCTGGACACGAATTCGTCGGCGATGGATTCGTGGACCAGAAGGCGGTTGGCCGCGGTGCAGGCTTCGCCCATGTTGCGCATCTTGGCTGCCATGGCGCCGGTGACGGCCTTGTCGATGTCCGCGTCCTCGAAGACGATGAGGGGGCCGTTGCCGCCCAGTTCCATCGAGGTGCGCAGGACGTTGTCCGTCGCGAGCTTCATGAGCTGTTTGCCGACGGGCGTAGAGCCGGTGAAGGACACCTTCCGCAGGCGCGGATCGGCGAGGATCGGTTCGGAGACGGACGCTGCGGATGCCGAGGACACCACGTTGAGAACCCCGGCGGGGAGGCCGGCGTCGATCATGATCTGTGCGAAGTACTGCGAGGTGAGGGGCGTGAGGCGTGCAGGCTTGAGCACCATGGTGCAGCCTGCGGCGACGGCGGGAGCGATCTTGCGGGTGGCCATGGCCAGGGGGAAGTTCCAGGGGGTGATGAGCAGGCATGGACCGACCGGTTTGCGCGAGACGAGCATGCGCAGGGTGCCCTCGGGTGCCTCGGAGTAGCGCCCGTAGTCGCGTACGGCCTCCTCGGAGAACCAGCGAAGGAACTCGCCGCCGTATCTCACCTCGCCGAGAGCTTCGCTCTCGGGCTTGCCCATCTCAAGGGTCATCAGCAGCGCCAGGTCGTCGGCGCGGTCCTGCACCAGGTCGAAGGCCCGGCGCAGGATGTCCGACCGGGATCGGGAGGACGTTCGCGCCCAGGCTGCCTGGGCGGCCGCGGCAGCATCCATCGCCGCCTCTGCGTCCTTCCGGGTGGCAGAGGCCAGAGTCGCTATCACCTCGCCGGTGGCGGGGTTCTCCACCGGGAAGGTGCCTCCGTCGGAGGCCTCCCGCCACCGTCCGTCGATGAGGAGCCCGGTGGGGGTCCTCGCCAGCACCTCGGCGATCCTCCTCTGGACCGTCGGGGTGTCCAGGACCAGATTGGTGTTGCTCATGTATCAGCCTCTTCGTTGGCGTGTTGCTCATCGGGGACGGGAAACGCCCGGTGATGCCGGGTCGGGGAGCCGGTGGCGGGGCAGGGCTCCGTGCGGCTCCTGCCCCGCCACCGATCTCAGCGCTGGTCCTCGGGGATGTCCCTCTGGCGGATGTCGTCGAGTCGGGCGTGGCGCAGCAGTTCGAACTCCGGGTCCTTGCGCAGCTCGAGGATCAGTGAGATGCCGAGGAGCGCGACGATGATGGTGAAGGGCAGGGCGGAGAGCATCGCGGCCTGCTGCAGGGCGGCGAGCCCGCCGGCTGCGAGGAGCACCACCGCGCACAGCCCGGTGAGGGTCCCCCACAGTGTGAGGACGGGCTTGGAAGGGGTCAGGGTGCCCCGGGACGACAGCATGCTCAGGACGTAGGTGTTCGCGTCCGCACCGGAGATGAAGAACAGTGCGACCAGCAGTACCGTGAGCACGGCCGTGATATTCGACAGCGGGAGCTGATCGAGCATCGTGAAGAAGGCGGAGTTGATGTTGGCGGTGGTCGCCTCGCCGATGCCGGCTCCGTCCATGTCCATCTTGATGGCCGCGCCGCCGAAGATGGTGAACCAGGCGAAGAACACCAGGCTGGGTACCAGCAGCACTCCGGCCACGAACTGCCGGACGGTGCGGCCCTTGGAGATCTTCGCGAGGAATACCCCGACGAAGGCGCCCCAGCTGAGCCACCAGGCCATCATGAAGTAGGTCCACCACTGCATCCACTGAAGGTCCTCCGGCGTGGAGGGAGTGGTCAGGCTGGTCGTGAAGAAGTCGCTGGCGTACTGGCCGATGGAGCGGAAGAACAGGTTGGAGATGAAGTTCGTCGGTCCCATCACGAAGACATAGACCGCCAGGAGGGCAGACAGGCCCATGGTGATCTCGCTGATGTACTTGATCCCCTTGTTCACCCCGGAGAGGGCCGAGAGGGTGAACAGGACGGTGATTACAGCGATGATGACGATCTGGACGGCCAGGTTGGTCGGCAGTCCGAGGATGCGGTTCAGGCCCTCGGCGATCTGCGAGGCGCCCAGACCGAGGGAGGTCGTGGTCCCGAACAGTGTGGCGATGATGGCGAAGATGTCGATGGCCTTCCCGAACCAGCCGTCGACGAGCTTGCCGAGCACGGGTCGGAGCATCGGTGAGACCAGTCCCGGGCGCCCCTTGCGGTGGGTCGAGTACCCGATCGCCAGCCCGAAGACCCCGAAGACAGCCCAGGCGTGCAGGCCCCAGTCGAAGAAGCTGTACTGCATGGCCAGCACGGCGGCGTTCATCGTCTCCGGTTCCGCCAGGGCATGGGGCGGTGCCATGAAGTGGGAGATGGGCTCGGCCACGCCGTAGCTCACCAGTCCGATGCCCATGACCGCCGAGAGGATCATCGCCAGCCAGGCCCACGTACTGTATTCCGGACGGGCGTCGTTGGAGCCCAGTCGGATGCTGCCGTACCGGCTGAAAGCCAGGTAGAGCAGCAGCCCGATGCTGAGCAGGGTCACGATCAGGTAGCTCCACCCGACGGAGCCGGCCGCCCAGTTGATGCTGGCCGTCATGACCGCGTTCAGGGAAGCCGGGGAGAGTGCGGCCCAGAGGACGAAAGCCGCGATGAGCGCGATCGCGACGACGAGCACCGCTCCCGGCTTCGCTCTCCGGGATGGGTGAGGCAGGGAAGAACGGGTTGAACGTGGTGGATTGATCTGCTGGACCACGGGTTTCTCCGGTTTCATTGGCGGGAGGTCGGGCTTACTCGGAGGGGATCAGAGCTGGGTGAGGTTGTCGCTGTCGTAGAAGCGCCCGGCCTTGTAGATGATCGGAGCTGTTTCGACGACTTCCGCGTGCCGGACCCGGCAGATGAAGACGGTGTGTGTCTTCGCCTGGAACCGTTCGCGGATCTCGGCCTCGAGCGAGGCCGGGGATCCGTCGATCAGTGGACTGCCGTTGGGTCCTTCATGCCAGTCCACCTCCGCGAATTTGTCGGTGGACTTGGAGGCGAACGTTGCGATGGTTTCCCGCTGTTCGGTGCCCAGGATGTTGATACCCAGATGGGTGGCCGCGAACAATGCCGGATACGTGGAGGAGGTCTTCTGGATGCACACCATGACCAGGGGTGGTTCCAGCGAGACGGAGGCGTAGGCGTTGACCGCGAGCCCCTTGGGGGCGCCCTGGTCCTGGGTGGTCACCACGGTGACGCCGGTGATGAACTGCCGGTTGAAGGTCTTCATGATCTGAGGGTCGGGCTCGCCCGAGAGGTCGTCGATCGTGACGTCCTCCCCCGTGGAGGGCGCATCACGGAGATGACGGACACCGAGGCTGTGCAGCAGTTCCGAGCCGTCCCAGGTGACTTCCTCCCGGGCGATCCTTCCGTCCACGAGGTTCAGGTGGTTGCACCCGCGGGTCTGCACCTGGCGGTTCGTCGCCGGCACCCCCAGGAAGGTCTCGGTGTGAGTGCCCGTGCTCGTCCAGAAGATCGCGGCCGTATCACCGTCGATGACGACCGAGTCGATGGTCGTCGTCAGGTCCGGGAAGCCGGAACGCGTCGCCTCGATCTCGTCCTGCAGATCGGATAGCGTCGCCTCGTTACCGCTGGAGCGGCTGACCCGGACGTAGTCCGGCGTGACGATCGAAGCCAGAGCGGCCACGTCCCCGCGGTCCCATGCAGCCTGCCAGGTGGAATGAAGAGTCTCTTCGAATGTCTGTTGCATGGTAGTAGACGTTAGCCACGTCACATAGCCGCGTCAATACAACGGCGCTACTCGTTATTAACCCTGGGTAAACAGCGTATTTCCCCGTGACCCACCCCTGCCACCTTGACGGGCCGAATCCCGAGCCTTAGCGTTTGTTGTATGCAACAGCTTCTGAATTCTGAGGAACCGGACACCAGCGTGGGCGAGGCTTCCCTGCTCGACCGTGTCCGTGAACTGGTCCTGGGTGGGACCTTCTCTCCGGGCGCACCACTCTCGGAGGTCTTTCTGGCGCAAGCATTCGACGTGAGCCGGACGCCCATCCGGGAGACGCTGAAGCAACTGCAGCACGAGGGACTCGTGGAGATCAGGCCCAAGGTCGGCACGTTCATACGGGAGCCCACCCGACGGGAGATCGTCGAGCTCTTCCAGTTGAAGGAGAGCCTGGAAGGCCTTGCCGCGGGCCTGCTGGCGCGCCGCGGCTCGGTGCGGGAGCTGGACGTGCTCGAGCGCAACATCGAGGAGTCCGACCGCGTAACGGAGGCACAGGACGCGACACGGTACGCACAACTCGTGCACGAGTTCCACCGCACCATCATCACCGGGTCGGAGAACTCGAAGCTGGTGGAGCACTATGACCGGCTCATGAACCAGCTGGCCTATCACCGGCTCGTGCTGCGCACGGCCGAACACCCCGGCCGGATTCGGGCTTCCACAGGCGAGCATCGAGTGGTGCTCGCCATGATCCGGGACAAGGACCATTTCGGAGCTGAGGCAGCCATGCGCAATCACGTCCACGCCTCGGCCCGCGAAGTCCTCACCGACGCCAGGACCTCCCCCAGTCCGCTTTCCTCCTAGACCGGACGCCAGGGCGTCCGTTGCCCCGGCAATGCTGCCCGGTAGCCACCGGCTCTCCCCCCGTCGACGTCACCCCTGCTCGGAAAGGCCCCGCACATGTCCACTCCCGCCCTCACCGCCCCCGGCGCCGACATCCGGAAGATCGTCTACTACCAGGAGGAAGTCCTCACCGAGAACGGGCAGAGCCCTGCCTGTCCGATCAGACGCGCCAGCGTCGCAGCGGTCGTGTCCAACCCCTGGGCCGGGACCGGTCCGGAGACCGATCTCGGTCGGCTGACCGAGGAACTCGCTCCACAGCTGGCCCGGACGCTGACCGACCGCCTGGTGAACGGCCTCGGCGGTGCCGACCGCATCGAAGCGTTCGGCAAGGCAGCGATCGTGGGTACCGCCGGCGAGATGGAGCACGCCGCAGCACTCATTCACACTCCCTATTTCGGCAACCTGGTCCGTGAGTTCCTCGAGGGGTCCTCCATCATCTGCTTCGCCGACGATCGGGCCGAACCCGGCCAGGCACTCGTCGTTCCCATGTGGCACAAGGATCAAGCCTCGACTCGCAGCCACTATCAGACCATGTCCGCCCGCGTCAGTGACGGGCCCCGGGCCGACGAGATCGTCGTCGTCGTTGCTGCATCCACCGGATCCCGCCCACATCCTCGTATCGGGGACCGACTCACCGACCCCGCCGTCACATCCGCCATCCTCGAAGGAGCCTCCGCATGAACACCCGAAAGATCGTCACCCTGGTCGAAGAGATCCTCACCGAAGGCGGCCGGCCCGTCGAGCCTGCAGCACGCGTCGCCGTCGTCGCAGCAGTCATCGCCAACCCCTGGGCCGGGCAGGGCTTCGTCGAGGACCTCAACCCCGGCATCGATGCGAACGCGTCCGACGTCGGCGCGCTGCTGGCCGCCCGCGTGGTGGAAGCCCTCGGGGAACCCGTCGAGGCGTTCGGCAAGGCCGCGATCGTCGGCCTCGACGGTGAGATCGAGCACGGCTCGGCACTCATCCACACCCTCAAGTTCGGTAACCACTTCCGCGACGCCGCCTCCGCCACGACCCTGCTGCCCGCTGTGGAGAAGCGCGGGCCGGCCGGGGTCACGTTCGACATTCCCCTCAAGCACGTCACCGATGCGACCATCCGATCCCACCACCAGAGCATCGAGGTCCGGCTGGCGGACGCACCGCATCCCGGAGAGATCGTCATCGCTCTCGCCGCCGCGGCCCAGGGACGCCCCCAGCAACGCCTGGCCCCGTTGAGCAGCGAGCAGTGACCGACTCCCAGCTCCGCCCGATCGTTCTGCTGCATGGGGTGGGACTGGACCGGACCATGTGGGAGCCCCTGCAGGAGGAGCTGGCGGTTCTCTCCGGCCGCCCCGTCCTGGCGCTGGACCTGCCCGGTCATGGAGGCCAAGCGACACTGGCCGCCCCGGTGTCACTGGGCGATCTCGCCCAGGACGTCGCGGAACGCCTGCCCGGCCGCGCCCATCTGGTCGGTTTCTCGTTGGGTGCACTCATCGCGCAGCACCTGGCTCTTCACCGGCCGGACCTGGTTGCATCGCTCACCAGTGTGAGTTCGGTCTGCCGACGCACCGAGGCGGAAAGGACCAGCGTGCAGGCACGGCTCGACGGTGCACGCACGGATTTCCCGAGCAGCGTCGAGGGGTCCATCGCCCGGTGGTATCCGGGCGGTCAGGGCGTGAGCGAGGACAGGATCGAGAGGACCCGCAGGACGCTGCTGAGCAACGACGTGGAGTCCTACCTCCATGCCTACCGGGTGTTCGCCACGGCCGACGCCGAGATCGGCCCGCAGCTCGGCCGCATCGGCGTCCCCTCCCTCGCAGTCACAGGGGAACTCGACCCCGGGTCCACGCCGGACATGACACGCCGACTCGGCGAGGCGATCCCGGGTGCCGGGACCGCCGTCGTCCCCGGCGCCCGCCACATGCTCCCCGTCGAGCAGCCGGCCGAACTCGCACGCATCATCCATCACTTCATCACCGAATCGAGTGGAGACCATGACTGAGCAGTACAACCACTTCATCGGCGGGCAGTACGTCCCACCCGCCGGGAATGAGTATTTCGAAAGCACCAACCCGGCAACCCTCGACGTCCTCTACACCGCAGCTCGCGGAACCTCCACCGACATCGATGTCGCAGTGACGGCCGCTCAACGCGCATTCACCGATCCGCGGTGGCGCGACCTCTCCGCCACCCGGCGCGGTCACCTGCTGCGGCGCCTCGGCGACCTCGTTGCGGAGAATGCCGATGCGCTGGCCCGAATGGAGTCCGAGGACAACGGCAAGCTCCTGCGCGAGATGCGCGGCCAGCTGACCAGCCTGCCGGAGTACCTGTACTATTACGCAGGCCTGGCCGACAAGGTCCAGGGCAGCCAGGTCCCCACGAACTCCGTCTCCATGTTCAACTACACCCAGCGCGAGGCGCTCGGTGTGGTCGGCGCGATCACGCCCTGGAATTCCCCCCTCACGCTGACCACCTCCAAACTCGCCCCCGCTCTCGCGGCCGGCAATACGCTGGTCATCAAACCGTCCGAGTACACCTCGCGTACCGTTCTGCGTCTCGCCGAGCTCGCCACGGAGGCAGGGTTCCCCGACGGCGTCGTCAACGTGGTCACCGGGTACGGCGTCGAGGCCGGAGCGCCGCTGGTCGATCACCCCGGACTCGCGAAGATCTCCTTCACCGGGTCCACCGCCACGGGAGCGCGCATCGCGGCATCCGCGGCGTCCCGCTTCATCGGCTGCACCCTTGAGCTGGGCGGCAAGAGCCCGAACATCGTCTTCGACGACGCCAACATCCCCAATGCGGCGATGGGCGTGGTGGCCGGGATCTTCGCCGCCGCCGGGCAGACCTGCATCGCGGGCAGCCGGGTCTTCGCACACCGCTCCGTCTACGACGAGCTGCTGGAGCGGGTCGCGGAACGCGCGCGCAGCATCATCATCGGGGACCCGCTGCTCGACGCCACCGAACTCGGCCCCCTGGCCTTCGCCGACCAGCGGGACAAGGTCAGCTCCTACGTCGACCTCGGCGTGAGCGAGGGCGCAACGGTGCTCACCGGCGGCAGACGCCCCGAGGTCGACCTGCCGGGCTACTTCTACGCGCCCACGGTACTGACCGACGTCGACAACACCATGCGCGTGACGCGCGAGGAGATCTTCGGACCCGTCGCCGCCATCATGCCCTTCGACACCGAGGACGAGGTGCTGAGGCTCGCCAACGACACCGACTACGGGCTCGCCGCCGGCGTATGGACCCAGAACCTCGCCCGCGCCCACCGGATGAGCCGGAAGCTGGAAGCCGGCACGATCTGGGTGAACACCTACCGGGCGATGTCGCCGATGTCCCCGCGCCAGGGTTTCAAGAACAGCGGGGTCGGCATCGAGCACGGGCTCGAGTCGATGCACGAGTACACGCGCCTGAAGAGCGTATGGATCAACACGGACGAGGAACCCGTCGCGGACCCGTTCGTCATGCGCGGTTAGGAGCTTCTTCCATGCCTCTCATCGACGTGTCCATCGCCGAAGGCCGTACACCCGTCCAGCTCCGTGCACTCGTGGCCGCCCTCCACCGCGCCGCGGAGGAGACGGTCGGCGCCCTGCCGCAGAACACCACCGTCATCATCCGTGAAGTGCCGCTCACGCACTGGTCCAGAGGGGATCGGACGATCGCGGAGATGAGAAGCAGTCCTGAGCCGACCTGAACCACCCAATCGCTTGCACCGCACCACAGGAGGTAACAACAATGCGTTTCTCACTCTTCGCCCATATGGAACGATGGGACACCGCCGTCAGCCACCATCAGCTGATGGAGGACCTGGTCGAGCTGGTTCAGATCGCCGAGGACGGCGGGTTCTCGACCGTCTGGACCGGCGAGCACCACGCCATGGAGTACACGGTGTCCCCCAGCCCCATGCCCGTACTCGCGTACCTCGCCGCCAAGACGTCTACCATCCGCCTCGGCGCTGGAACGCTCATCGCCCCGTTCTGGAACCCGATCCGGGCAGCAGGGGAGTCCGCTCTCGTGGACGTCATCAGCAACGGACGACTCGAGCTCGGCATAGCCCGCGGCGCCTACCAGTTCGAGTTCGACCGGCTTGCCGGCGGGATGCCCGCGGCGGCCGGTGCGGAGCACCTGCGTGAGCTCCTCCCCGCGATGCAGGCCCTGTGGCAGGGGGACTACGCCCACGACGGCAAGATCTGGCAGTTCCCCACCTCCACCAGCGTGCCGAAGCCGGTACAGGACACCATCCCCATCTGGGTGGCGGCACGCTCCCCCGAGTCGCACGAGTTCGCCGTGGAGAACGGTTTCAACATCATGGTCACCCCCCTGATGAAGGACGATGCCGAAGTGGCCGACCTGACCGGCAAGACCAGGGCCGCGATGGACAAGTTCCCGGGTTCCCGCAGGCCCGAGGTCATGTGCCTGCGTCATACGTACGTGCACGCAGCCGACGATCCCGAAGGCTGGCGCCCAGGGGCTGCCGCGATCAACCGCTACTACAGGTCCTTCGACGCGTGGGCAGGCAACAAGACGACGCCCGTCGACGGATTCCTCGACCCCTCACCCGAGGAGAAGTTCGCGGACCGGCCGGAGTTCGAGCCCGAGAGCCTGCACAGGTCGGCGATGATCGGCACCCCTGACGAGGTGGTGGGCCGTATCAAGCACTACCAGGAGCTGGGTGTCGACGAGTTCAGCTACTGGATCGATAACGGGATGAGCCACGAGGAGAAGAAGAAGTCACTGGAACTCTTCGTCAGGGAGGTTGTTCCGGCGTTCAGCGCCTGACCATGACCCGATACCGCCGATGAGCCATCCGCATCGACCAGCCGTCCCACCAGGTCCACGATCCTCCTGGTGGGACGGCTGGTGCGTTCCGACAGGCTCACCAGGTCAGGCGAGGGCCGGCGTGTTCCAGAGATTCAGGACGGTGCCGATGTTCTTCTCCTCCGCGGCCCGGTACAGGTCGGTCGCCCACGCGACGTCCTCCACGGGCATCCCGCCCACCGAATAGAGGATGATCTCGTCGTCGTTCCGGCGACCGGGAAGCTTGCCTGTCGCGATGTCGGCGATCTCCTCGATCTTCGAGGCGGCGATCTCCCCGGAGCCGAGCAGCCCGAACCAGTGGGACCCAGGGATGCCCAGGATCTGGTAGGCGGTAGGCCCGTATTCCTCGAGCCATGCCTGGTAGAGACCCTCGGCATCAATGACGAGACGCGCGTCTCCCGTGAGGAAGTCGTCGTCGAAACGGGCTGCAGCCGGAAGCAGCAGCAGGGCCCCGGGCTTGATGGCCGATTTCGGGAAATAGGGGAACGCGTCGCTACCCGCGGCGTCCGTGGTGGTTGTCGCCATGACGATGTCGGCGTCGGCGATGGCCTCCTCGATGGTCTCCGCCGATGCGATGGTGGTGAGCTGTGAGAATTTGTCCCTGGCCCACTCCATGAATGCCTGCGTGCTGGCGGCGCTGCGGCCCTTCACCAGGACCGTGTCGATCGAGGGGCGCAGTGCCAGGGTCGTCTCGAGAACCGATCGCGCGATGACCCCCGGGCCGACGACGGCCGCGACCTTCGCGTCGGCCTTCGCGAGGTGCTTGACCCCGACGCCGGGTACAGCTCCGGTGCGGTAGGCACTGAGGAGATTGGCACTCATGATGGCCAGGGGCGCGCCGGTGTCCCGGTCGTTCAGCACGAAGACATGGATCGATCGAGGCAGGCCACTGAGGCGGTTCTGCGCGTTGGATCCGTACCACTTGACTCCGGAGGTGCCGAAGCGGCCGCCGAGGTAGGCGGGCATGGCCATGAACCGGCGATCGGGGCCGTCCTTCGGCATGCCCTCGAACTCAGGGTCCTCGGGGAAGGTGATCATCGCCCCGTGGGAGTTGCCGTTGTCCCCCGCCATCCGGTAGTCGCCCTGGCGCAGGAGGACGAGGGCCTCCTCCATCACGTCCGTGCAGCGTATGACGTCGCCTACACCGGCTTCGACCATGTCGGGCTCGCTGAGGTAACGGAAGTTGATCTCGGTGGACATCGGCACTCCTGATGGTTCATATCGGGAAACTGCAATTACCACCATTAAACATAATCGGGATTTCCCGTCCATCACCGGCCGGTTTCGTCGAGGTAACGTCTGGTCGGGCCGTCGGCGAGCGGTAGACGGCACCGGTCGTCGAGGCGCTACTGCCCCGGGACCACCGGGTCCCGCGCCACCTCGATGCGCTCCCCGGTCACCGTCACGGTCGCACCGAGGGACAGCCGCTGGGTGTCCTCCACGTGCGTCCAGCGTGGGGGCTTCCCGCCGTCGAACTCGGCGTTGCGCTCGTACGAGAAGGTGGCCTCGCCGTCGTCGGACCGGAGCCGGTACACCCCGGGCTGGTAGGACTGCTCGAGCGTGAAGGAGGGCTCTCGGACCAGGGTCCAGCGCGGATCGCGGACATCCTCGGGATCCCCGAAGAGGTAGGACCGGTTGGGGCAGCCGCTGGGAGAGGCTTCCGGAGAGGCGATGCAGCGGTCGAGGGCCGCGGTGACCTCGGCGACGGCGTCGGCCATGACTGCAGGGGTGGCAGCAGGCTTCACCAGCACTCCGCGCGGTGCGGGCCCGTCCACCGGAACCGTGACCACCTGCCGGGTCCCGTAGGACAGGTACCGGGAGGGCGCCGGCGGTGAGACGACGTACTCCCCGGGAAGCGCCGGGAGGGTCACGGAGCGCAGGCCCGCGTATGCACCGGGGTCTCCGGGAGGCAGGGCGACGTCGGCCCCGTTGACGTCGATGGCCTGCAGGTCCTCGGGGATCACCATGCTGATGTCGGTGATGGGTTCCGGCCCGTCCAGGCGCCAGTCGCCGAAGAACACGCCGGTGGATCCGGTCCGGGTCAGGGTGAACTCGAGAGTGCTGGTGCTTCCGTCCTGCGCCAGGTGGGCGGTCACCGTCGCGGTGTCGTCGTCCACCGAGATGTCGCGGAGCTCGTACGCCGTGATGCGGTGATCGGCCGTGCCGTACACGGCGTTCGCCAGCAGTGCGTCCTGCCCGTCGCCGGGGGTTCTTCCGAGAAGGCTCCGGGACGCCTCGGCGTCACCTGCCACGAGGGCGTCGAGGTAGGCCTCGACCTGCTTGTCGGGTCCGAAGACCCACTGGTCGACCAGCTTGATCGTCACCATGGCTGCGATCAGTACCACCGCGGCGACGACGCCTCCCCAGATCACCCGTCCCCTCGTGCCCGAACCCGTTCCAGTCCCCATGATTCCCCCGTGTGCGGCGATGTGGTGGCGCCCGCAGTCGTCGTCGTCCACCCTACAGAGGGTGCGTCAGCAACCGATGGTGCACCGGATGCAGGCAGGGTTATCCACGATTGTGGATAACCCTGTGGAGGGCCTGTGGACGAAGGCCGTTTCAGCGGGCGCGGACGACCCGGCTCTCGTCCCACACGGGTTCCTTCGTCTCGTACACCTTGCCGTCGGAGCCGAAGACGAGGAACCGGTCGAAACTCCGGGCGAACCAGCGGTCGTGCGTCACGGCCATGACCGTGCCCTCGAAGGCATCGATGGCGCGCTCGAGCGCCTCCGCCGAATGCAGGTCGAGGTTGTCCGTCGGCTCGTCGAGCAGCAGCAGGGTTGCACCGGACAGCTCCAGCAGGAGGATCTGCAGGCGGGCCTGCTGGCCGCCCGACAGGGAGTCGTAGGGCTGCTCGGCCTGTGCCGCCAGCCCGTAGCGGTCGAGGACGGCGGACGCTGCTTCGCGGCCCAGGCCGGACCGGTGCTCGTCGCCCCGGTGGAGGATGTCGACGAGCGTGCGCCCGAGGAGGTCGGGGCGCGCGTGCGTCTGCGCGAAGAACCCCGGCCGGATGCGCGCACCCAGCTTCACGGAGCCCTCGTGGGGAACCGGGGCTATGTCGACGTCGGACACAGGCAGGTGCTCCTTGTCCGGGTCCGATCCACCACTGGCCAGCAGCCGCAGGAAGTGCGACTTGCCGGAGCCGTTGGACCCCAGTACTCCCACACGGTCGCCGAACCAGATCTCGGTGCTGAAAGGCTTCATGAGACCCGTCAGTTCGAGCTTCTGGGCCACGACGGCGCGCTTGGCGGTCCGTCCGCCCTGCAACCGCATGGACACGTTCTGCTCCAGCGGGATCGCTTCCGGCGGCCCCGCCTCCAGGAACTTCGCGAGGCGGGTCTGTGCCGCGTGGTAGCGGTTGGCCATGTCCGAGCGGAACGCGGCCTTGTTCTTGTACATGTTGACGAGTTCCTTGAGCTTGATGTGCTCCTCGTCCCAGCGCTTGCGCAGCTCCTCGAACCGCGCGTTCCGGTCCTCGCGCGCCTTCAGGTAGGTCTCGAAACCGCCGCCGTGCGTCCAGGACGACGCCCCCAGGGCCCCCGGCTCGAGCGTCACGATGCGCGTTGCGGCGTTGGCGAGCAGCTCACGGTCGTGGCTGACGAACAGCACGGATTTCTTCGACTCGCGGAGCTTCGCCTCGAGCCAGCGCTTGCCCAGGACGTCGAGGTAGTTGTCCGGCTCGTCGAGGAGCAGGAACTCGTCAGGACCGGAGAACAGCGCTTCGAGCACCAGCCGCTTCTGCTCGCCGCCCGAGAGCGACGACGCCGCCCGGTACTGCGCCCGGTCGAACGGGACGCCGAGGGCGGCCATCGTGACCTCGTCCCACGTGGTCTCCAGCTCGTAGCCGCCGGCATCGCCCCAGTCCGCGATCGCCTGCGCGTAGCGCATCTGCGTGGGCTCGTCGTCGGCCTCCATCATGGCCAGTTCGGCGTCGTCGATCCTCTTGGCCGCGGCGGCCAGCACCGGTGGCGCGGCCGAGACGAGCAGGTCGCGGACGGTCGTGTCGTCGCGCACCTGGCCGACGAACTGGCGCATGATCCCCATGGTCCCCGAGCGGCTCACCGCCCCCTCATCGGGTGCGAGGTCCCCGGCGATGATGCGCAGCAGGGTGGTCTTCCCTGTGCCGTTGGGTCCGATCAGCGCCGTCTTGTGGCCGTCGCCGACCTTGAACGCAACGCCGTTGAGCAGCTGCCTGCCGTCGGAGAGGAAGTAATCGATGCCGGATACGTCGAGATGAGCCACGCATCCAGTGTTTCATCCACGGACAAACCCGCCGACGGACCGGCGGGACCGGTCAGTCCTGCTGGTCGCCCGGCATCATGCGGTAGCCCACCCCGCGCACCGTGCGGATGAAACGGGGGTTGCTGATGTCCTCTCCGAGCTTCTTGCGGAGGTTGCGGATGTGCACCTCGACGAGATGGTGGTCCTGGCTCCAGCCGTCCCCCCATACCCGGTTCAGCAGCGCCTCGCGCGTCCACACCCGTTGGGCGCCCGTCAGGAGTGTCTCCAGCAGGTCGAACTCGATGCGGGTCAGTGCGAGCTCCTGGCCGGCCAGCGTGACCACGCGACCCTCGACGTCCATGACCAGGCCGTTGTGCCGCAGCAGTGCGTTGCCGCCGGGCTCCGGCGGCTGGACGGCGCCGGTGCCGGCACCGGTACGGGGACGGCGGAACATCGCCGACACGCGTGCGGAGAGCTCCCTGGGGCTGAAGGGCTTGCCGATGAAGTCGTCCGCGCCGATCTCGAGGCCGATCAGGCGGTCGATCTCGTCCTGCCGTGCCGTCACCATCACGATGTACGCATCGCTGACGGCGCGGCACTGCCGGCACACCTCGACGCCGTCGAGATCGGGCAGGTTGAGGTCGAGGGTGACCAGGTCGGGCCGGTGTTCCTTCAACGCCGCCAGGCCCTCCAGGCCCGACGAGGCCTCGACGATCGTGAAGCCGTTCATGCGCAGCGTCGTGGCGAGCAGTTCGCGGATGTCCGGATCGTCCTCGACGATCAGCGCCGTGCGGTGGGACGGAGGAACGGACATGAAACAAGGGTTTCATACATCGGTGTCCGTTGGCGCCCCGGGCACGGACTTGTCTTGATCGGATCTTGAGAAACGCCCGCACCGCACCCGTAGACTGCCCGGATGCTACCGACTCTTCTCAGCACCGTGCAGGTCGACGGCCTGACCGTCCGCGTGCTCACGACGCCGGGGCCCGACACCTCCGACCGGAGCCCGTACGTCCTCGTCCACGGACTGGGCATGACGCATCGCTACCTCGACCGCCTCCGTGCCGAACTCGCCGCGGACGCCGTCGTGCACTCGATCGACCTGCCCGGGTACGGACCGGACCCGCAGCCGCGGAGGGAGCTCGGCGTCGAGGACCACGCCGCGCTCATCGGCGAGGCGCTCGCCGCCCTGGGCATCTCCTCCTGCACGCTCGTGGGCCATTCCATGGGCGTGCAATTCGTCACAGCGGTCGCCCTGCAGTTCCCGGCCCTCGCCGAACGGATCGTCCTCATCGGACCTGTCGTGGACAGGCACCGCCGGACCGTCCTGCAGCAGGCGGCGTCCCTCGGACACGACACGTTCCGCGAAAGCCCGTCGGCGAATTTCACGGTCTACACCGACTACTTCCGCACGGGCATGCGCTGGTACCTGCGCCAGCTGCTGCCCATGATGGAGTACCCCCTGGAGCGCGCCGTCGAGCGGGTCCAGTGCCCCGTCCTGGTGGTGCGGGGTGCGCGGGATCCGGTGGCGCGGCGCCGCTGGTGCAGGGAGCTGGCGGAGCGGGCGCGGTTCGGTTCCTTCCTCGAGATCGAGGGTCAGCCGCACGTCGTGCAGCACTCCGCGGCCCGCGCCGTCGCGGACGGGATCATCGCGTTCCGCAAGGTCCCCGTTCCCGCCGGCGTGCCCTCCTTGCCCGAAGCTTCGGCCTGGGCGACGGGAAAACTTGAAGATTGAAGCGCATAGTAGACATATTGCGGTTGGTCCCGTCCCCCCTGTAGTTGCGACCGGCCGCAAAGACACGACACCCGGCCGGCGCTGGCAGCAGCACCGGCCGGGTGTTCCAGAACCTCTGAAGGAACATCGCATGCCTGACTTGGAAGAGTGGTCGACCAGCCGCCTGCTCACCACCGCCGCCCGTCTCGTGGACCACGCGTGGAACGAAAGGCTGCTCGACATCGGGATCACCCATGCCGGCTACACCACCCTCGGCGTACTCTCCCGCCAGGGCACCATGACCGGGGCCAAGCTGGCCCTCGCAGTCCACGTGCAGGCACAGACGATCGGCAAGACCATCGAGAAGCTCGAGCGGCAGGGGTTCATCTCCCGCATCCGCGACAGCATCGACCGTCGCAGCCAGCGCATCACCATCACCCCGGCCGGCGTCGAAGCGCTCGCCAAGGCGGAGGACATCGAACGCACGCTGATGGTGGGCGAAGGCCTGGAGTCCTTCGAGCTGCGCAGCCTGCTCCGCGGCATCGTCGGAGAGCTCGCCCCCCAGCGCCAGAGGCCCGCGGCCGCGATCGTCTGAGCCCCGGGCTCGCGTGAATCTCCTGAACGGCCGTCCCCCGGGCGGCCGTTCTTCCGTGTGCCGGTTCCCGGCCCGTTCTCGGACCTGTTTGCTAGACAAGCTAACTATGCCCCGTAAGATGACCGGGTGAACGCCGAACAACAGAACGCTGCAGCTGTGGCCGAACTGCAGGACCTCATGCTCACCAACGAGAACGTGGACCAGTTCCTGGAAGACCTGGCGAGCCTTTCCGCACGGATCCTCGGTGGATCCGTGGAGGTGCAGTGCGGCGTCACGTACCGCCACCGGAGCCTCGCGACCACTGTCGCGTGCAGCAGTGACGAGGCGAGGGCCCTGGACGAGATCCAGTACGGCTTCGGCGACGGGCCGTGCCTGCATGCGATCAGCACGGGCTCCACCGTGATCGTCGACGACGTCCGCACGGACGGCCGGTGGCCCGAATACTTCGAGGCCGTCGCCGGTCACGAGTACTTCGCCATGATGGGCGTCCCCCTCGTGCTCGGACCCGAGGGCGGCGCTGCGCTGAACTTCTACGCCGCGAGCCCCAGCACCTTCACGAGCAGCGCGCAGGCCCTCGCGGAGGGCTTCGCCACGCAGGCGGCGAAGGCACTGCAGATGGTCCTCCGCGTGTCGCAGCACGCCAACACCTCGTCGAACCTCCTGGCCGCGATGGAGTCGAGGACCACCATCGACATCGCGATCGGGATCATCATGGGCCAGAACCGCTGCACGCAGGCCGAGGCGTACACGATGCTGAGCCGGGCCTCGAACGCCCAGAACGTGAAGGTCCGCGAGATCGCGCAGCGCATCGTCAGTGGGATCACCACCGCACCGGCGGAGACGCACTTCTCGAACTAGCAGGACGGGGTCCGGTTCCCGCGGGTCGCGGTCAGGGCCTGAGGGCCCCGGCCAGTTCCGATGCGGCCAGCTCGGCGAGGTCGTTGAAGCTGTACAGGTGCAGTCCCTCGTATCCGGCGCCGTGCAGCGCATCCACCAGCGGTGCCGGATCGTAGGAGGCCGACGAGAGCAACTGCCTCACCACGGACCCCGCGTCGGCACCGCCGGCAGAGCGCTTCAGGAATCCGAGGGACTGGCCCACTCCGATCCGGCCGGCGAGGCGGAGCAGCCGGGAGATCCTCACGGGACCCGGGATGCCCGCCCAGACGGGCAGGGTGATGCCGTCGAGCCGCAGCCTCGAGGGGAAGGCCCGGAGGATGTCCGGGGAGAAGCAGAGCTGGGTGACGCACCAGGAGGCCAGCTCCTGCTTGGCCGCCAGCGTCCTCGCCAGCTCCTCCTCCGCCGTTCCCGGGTGCCCCTCCGGATATACGGCGATGCCCATGCGGAGCACCCCCCCGGACAGCTCTGCGATGTCCTCCATGAGTGCGCCGCTCCAGGCGTAGGGTCCGGCCGCGTCCGCTGCGTCGCCTCCGACCACGAACACATCCGTGATCCCCGCATCGGTGCACTGCGCCACGTACCCGGCCAGCTCGGCCCGGCCGGTCACCGACCGGGCCGCCAGGTGCGGAACGGCCGTGTACCCGGCGCGGGCCAGGTCCACCGCCACGCCCACGGCCTGGCGTGGGCCATGGTGCGGGAGGCAGGTGACGGTCACGACGGCGGGCGCGGGCACATGCGCGCGGAGCCGCTCCACCAGGCCATCCCCCGGGATCACTTCTATCCTGACCGGCAGCTCAGCCACGCGCCGTCAGCACTCCACCACGTTCAGGGCGAGCCCGCCGCGCGCGGTCTCCTTGTACTTGTCCATCATGTCCGCTCCGGTGTCCCGCATGGTCTTGATGGCGACGTCGAGCGAGACGTGGTGCTGGCCGTCACCGCGCACGGCCATGCGTGCCGCGGTGATGGCCTTCATCGCGCCGACGGCGTTCCGCTCGATGCAGGGGATCTGGACAAGCCCACCCACGGGGTCGCAGGTCAGCCCGAGGTTGTGTTCGATCCCGATCTCCGCGGCGTTCTCGACCTGCTCCGGGGTCCCGCCCAGGACCTCGGCCAGCGCTCCGGCGGCCATGGCGCAGGCGGAGCCCACCTCCCCCTGGCAGCCCACCTCGGCCCCGGAGATCGACGCGTTCTTCTTGAAGAGCGAGCCGATCGCCGTGGCGGCGAGCAGGAACCGGACGACGCCGTCGTCGTCGGCGCCCGGGACGAAGTCCACGTAGTACTTCAGGACCGCGGGGATGATGCCCGCAGCCCCGTTGGTCGGCGCGGTCACCACGCGCCCGCCCGCTGCGTTCTCCTCGTTCACGGCCAGGGCGAAGAGGGTGACCCACTCCATCGTGCCGAGGCGGTCGTCCGGGTCGTCGGCCTTCTCCAGCAGCTGCCGCTGCCGTTCCGCCCGGCGCCGGACCTTCAGCCCGCCGGGCAGGATCCCGCCCGTCGTCGTCCCGCGCCGGATGGTGTCCTGCATGACACCCCAGATCTCGAGCAGCCCCGCGCGCACCTCGTCCTCGGTGCGCCAGGACAGTTCGTTGGCCAGGACGACGTCGGAGAAGGACCACCCTGTGGTCCGGCAGATATCCAGCAACTGGTCGGCGGTGCCGAAGGGGTGGGACACCGGTACGGGCTTGACGGCCGCCGTCTCCGAGCCGATCTGGTCCTCGTCGAGCACGAATCCACCACCGACCGAGAAGTATTCCCTTGTCCGAATGACTTCCCCCGCGGCGGAATATGCCGAGAAGCGCATACCATTGGTGTGGTAGTCGAGGCGCTTCCGGCGGTGCAGGACCACGTCCGTCTCGGGCTGGAAGGGAATCGGGTGCCCACCTGCGAGGTTCAGCGACCCGACCTCGCCGATGCGGGTGATGCGGGCGTCCGCGGACGTCGGATCGACCAGGTGCGGCTGCTCTCCCTCGAGCCCGAGCAGCACGGCCTTGACCGTGCCGTGCCCGTGACCGGTGGACCCCAGCGATCCGAAGAGGTCCACCTGCACGCGCTGCACGTCGGCCAGCAGGCTCCCGGTGCGCAGCACTTCCGTGAAGAGGTAGGCCGCCGTCATCGGTCCGCCCGTGTGGGAGCTCGAGGGCCCGATGCCGATCTTGAACAGGTCGAAGGCGCTGATCGTCACTGGGACATCCCGGCGGGCTTCGCGCGCTTGTAGAACGGCGTGGCGATCACCGTGAACGCTTCGGGTCGTCCGCGGAGGTCCACCTGGACCTCGGTGCCGACGGCGGCGAACGCCGCCTCGACGTAGGCGAGTGCCACCGGGTAGCCCAGGGTGGGGCTCGGCAGGCCGGACGTCACGGTGCCGACGGTCCTGCCGTCGGCGACGACGTCGTACCCGGCGCGTGCGGACCGTCGTCCGACGGCCCGGAGACCGACCAGGCGCCGCACCGGCTCGACGGCCTTCAGCGGCTCGAGCACGGAGCGTCCCACGAAGTCCTCGGCCTTCCTGGTGCTGACCACGGGCCCGAGGCCGGCCTCGAAGGGGTCGGTGTCGAGGCCGAGCTCATGCCCGTACAGGGGCATCCCGGCCTCGAGCCGCAGCGAGTCGCGCGCTGCGAGACCACAGGGCAGCAGCCCGTGCGGGCCCCCGGCCTGCAGGGCGGCGTCCCAGAGGCGCACCGCCAGGTTGCTGCCGATGAAGATCTCGAAGCCGTCCTCACCGGTGTAGCCCGTCCGGGCGAGCAGCACGGGAAGACCGGCGAGCTCGAGCTCCACCGCGGCGTAGTACTTCAGCTCCCGGATGATGCCGGCGTCCTCCGGGCGCGCGAGGTCGAGGAGGACGGCTTCGGCCGTCGGTCCCTGCACCGCGACGAGGGCAGTGGCTTCCGACTGGTCCTCCACGGCGACGTCGAAGCCCTTGGCACGGAGGCGCAGTTCCTCGGCGACGGCGGGCGCGTTGGAGGCGTTGGGCACCACGAGGAAGGAGTCCTCGGCGAGGCGGTACGTGATGAGGTCGTCGATCACGCCGCCCTCGGCGTTGCAGATCAGCGAGTACTTGGCCTTGCCCACGGTGAGAACCGCGAGGTCGCTGACCAGGGCGTAGTTCAGGAACTGCGCTGCCTGCGGTCCGCTCACGAGGACCTCGCCCATGTGTGACAGGTCGAAGAGGCCCGCGGCGTTCCGGACGGTGTGGTGTTCCTCCAGCTCGCTGCGGTATTTCAGGGGCATCTGCCAGCCGCCGAAGTCCGTGAAGGACGCGCCGTGCGCCTGGTGCTGGGTGTACAGGGCGGTGTGTTTGCTCTGCTCGCTCACGTGGGGGTTCCTAGTCTTCGAAGGCTTCGATGGGCGGGCAGGAGCAGATGAGGTTGCGGTCGCCGTGGGCGCCGTCGATCCTGCGCACCGGCGGGAAGTACTTGTCGGAGCGCAGGGAACGCAGCGGGTACGCCGCGAGCTCGCGGGGGTAGGACTGCGTCCACTCGTCCCGGACGAGGACCTGCGCGGTGTGGGGCGCCTGGCGCAGCGGGCTCTCCTCGATGCTGAACTCACCGGCCGCCACGCGGTCGATCTCGCCCTTGATCGCGATCATCGCCGAGATGAAGCGATCCAGTTCGGCCAGGTCCTCGGATTCCGTCGGCTCGACCATCAGCGTGCCCGCCACGGGGAAGGACAGCGTGGGGGCGTGGAAGCCGTAGTCGATGAGGCGCTTGGCGACGTCCTCCGCGGTGACGCCGGTCGCGGCCGTCAGCGGGCGGAGGTCCAGGATGCATTCGTGCGCGACAAGGCCCTGGACGCCCGTGTAGAGCACGGGGAAGTGCTTTGTCAGGCGCGCGGCGACGTAGTTGGCGGCGAGCAGCGCATGCGCCGTCGCGCTGGTGAGCCCTTCCGCCCCCATGAGCGCGATGTAGGCCCAGGAGATGGGCAGGACACCGGCCGACCCGTACATTGACCCGGAGACGGGCGTGCCGCCCGCGGCATCCGGTCCGCCGTCGGTCGCGATGTCCCGGTTGGCGTCCCCGGGCAGGAACGGGGCGAGGTGCGCGGCCACGGCCACGGGACCGACGCCGGGTCCCCCGCCGCCGTGCGGGATGCAGAAGGTCTTGTGCAGGTTCAGGTGGGAGACGTCGCCGCCGAACTCGCCAGGCTGCGCGAGGCCCACGAGGGCGTTGAGGTTGGCGCCGTCGATGTAGACCTGGCCGCCGGCGTCGTGCACCTTCTCGCAGACCCAGCGGACGTCCTCCTCGAACACGCCGTGCGTCGAGGGGTAGGTGATCATGATGGCGGAGAGGTTCTCCGCGTGCTGCTCGATCTTGGCGAGCAGGTCGTCGTGGTCGATGTTGCCGTTCGCGGCGGTACCGACCACCACGACCTTCATCCCGGCGAGGACCGCGGAGGCCGCGTTCGTGCCGTGCGCGGAGGACGGGATCAGGCAGACGGTACGGTTCTCGTCGCCCCGCGAGCGGTGGTAGCCGCGGATGGCGAGCAGGCCCGCCAGCTCGCCCTGGGACCCGGCGTTGGGCTGCAGGGACACGCGGGCGTAGCCGGTGATTTCGGCGAGGCGCTCCTCGAGGTCCGTGATCAGCTCGCGCCAGCCCTCGGTCTGGTGCTCGGGGGCGAAGGGGTGGATCGAGGCGAACTCGGGCCAGGAGATGGATTCCATCTCGACGGTCGCGTTGAGCTTCATGGTGCAGGAGCCCAGCGGGATCATGGTGCGGTCCAGCGCGAGGTCCTTGTCCGAGAGCCTGCGCAGGTAGCGGAGCATCGCTGTCTCCGAGCGGTGCAGCGAGAAGACCGGGTGCGTCAGGAAATCGGACGTCCGGTGCAGGTCCGCGGGGATCCTGTCCCGGCCGGCCGCGGATCCTCCGGTGGTGCCGCCGAAGACCGCCGCGACAGCGGCGATGTGCTCGGGAGTCGTCGTCTCGTCGCAGGAGATGCCGAGGTGGTCGGCGTCGACGCGGCGGAGGTTGTAGCCCTGCGCCTCGGCCTTGTCGGCGTACTCGGCGGCCTTGCCCGGCACGCGGACCAGGAGGGTGTCGAAGAACGCCTCGTGCACGACGGCGGCATCGGAGCCCTCGAGGGCGGCGGCCAGGGCGACGGCGCGCTGGTGGGTGGTGCGCGCGATCGCCGTCAGCCCCTCGGGACCGTGGTACACGGCGTACATGGAGGCGACGATCGCCAGCAGCGCCTGTGCGGTGCAGATGTTGCTCGTGGCCTTCTCGCGGCGGATGTGCTGCTCGCGGGTCTGCAGTGCCAGGCGGTAGGCGGGTGCGCCGTCGGCATCCTTGGAGACACCCACGAGGCGGCCCGGCAGCATACGCTCGAGGCCCTTGCGCACCGCCATGTATGCCGCGTGGGGGCCACCGAAGAAGAGGGGCACGCCGAAACGCTGGGCGGAGCCGACGGCGATGTCCGCGCCCTGCTCGCCCGGAGCCGTGATGAGCGTCAGGGACAGGAGATCGGCGGCGACCGTGACGAGTGCACCGCGCTCCTTGGCCGCGCTGATGACGGCTGCGTGGTTGCGCAGCGCGCCCGAGGCGCCGGGCTGCTGCAGGACGACGCCGTTGATGTCGCCGTCGGGCAGGCCGGCCGAGAGATCGGCGATCTCGACGTCGAACCCGAGCGCCTCGGCGCGGCCGCGCACGACGGCGACCGTCTGCGGGAGGGCGTCGGCGTCGATCACAGTGCGGCCCTTGTTCTTGCCGGAGCGGCGCATCAGGAGGACGGCCTCGGCGACGGCGGAGGCTTCGTCGAGCAGCGAGGCGTTCGCGATGTCGAGGGCGGTGAGGTCCTGCACCATCGTCTGGAAGTTCAGGAGGGCCTCGAGCCGGCCCTGGGAGATCTCCGGCTGGTAGGGCGTGTAGGCCGTGTACCAGGCGGGCGACTCCAGCACGTTGCGGCGGATCACCGGCGGCGTGACGGTGTCGAAGTAGCCCTGGCCGATCATCTGGACGGCGGTCCGGTTGCGGCCCGCGATGCGCCGGAGCTGCGCCAGCACCTCGGTCTCGCTGAGGGCCGCCGGCAGGTCCAGCGCACGGTCCAGGCGGATGCTGGCGGGAACCGCCATGTCCACGAGCTTCTCCAGGCTCGGGTAGCCGAGGACCTCGAGCATGCGGGCAGCATCGGGGGTACGCGGGCCGATGTGGCGGTCGGCGAAGGTGGATGCGGCGCCGGATGCGGCATCCTGTGCGGTGCCGGGTCGGGAGTCGAGCGAGGCGGTCATGGGGAACTCCGTACGTCAGAAGGAAGCGCGGTGGCGCGTGCCTGGTCGGGTTCCTCCCCGCTCTGTGTGGGACCTGAGAGTTTCCGCAGGGCTCCGCGCCTGCTTGCACCGTCGGTGAGCGCCGGGCGTGCCCGATGCTGCTTTCCAGAGTTGCCTATCCGCAGCGGTACTGGGCCTGAGAGATTCCTGGGGAGGATTTGCTCCTACGGCGCCTGCCGGTTTTGTGTCGACGGCAGGACTCTCCCGCTGCAGATCAGTGGCATATTCAGTTGGGGTGTGCGGCCTGTGAGCCGCCACACAGCTTACCGCGCCGGGCGGATCGGAGGCAAAGATAGCCGTGCCCGAGGCGGGACGATAGCGCCTGCACCGGCACCGGGGAAGGGTTGCGGAAACCTCTCACGGGGTCCTGTCGCGCGCGGGACAGCGGGACTACCGTGGAGCCACACGCCTCTCGAGCACCTGGAGTCTCAATGCCGATTCCCCGCCTCCGCTCGGCCGCCGCCGCCCTGGCGCTGGTAGCCGCCGTCATGGTGCCCGCGCCTGCAAGCGCGGCGAGTGCGTCCTACGTCGCCCTCGGCGACTCCTACTCCTCGGGCACGGGAACGCGCTCGTACCTCGCGGACGGGACCTCCTGCCAACGCTCCGTCTACGCGTATCCCTCGCTCATCGCGAGCGCCAAGGGCTACGCCCTCAACTTCCGCGCCTGCTCGGGGGCGACGGTCCCCGACGTCGTCGCGACGCAGCTCGGCGCCCTGTCCCCCACGACGTCCTACGTCTCGCTGAGCGTCGGCGGGAATGACGCCTCCTTCGTGCCCGTCCTCACGGAGTGCGCGAAGCCGGCCTGGATGAGCAACTGCAACGCGGCCATCGACCGCTCCCAGGCCTTCATCGTCAACCAGCTGCCGGCCAGCCTCGCGTCGCTGTACGCGCAGATCCGGGCGCGTGCGCCGCAGGCCTCCGTGACGATCGCCGGGTACCCGCGGCTCTTCAACGGGGAGGACTGCAATGCGGGCACCTGGTTCTCGCCCACCGAGGAAGCGCGGCTGAACGCGACCGCGGACCTCCTCAATCGCACGACGGCGACGGCGGCAGCCGCTGCCGGCTTCACCTTCGGCAACCCCACCGTCCCCTTCGTGGGACATGCGGTGTGCGACAACGTCGAATGGCTCAACGGGCTCTCGAGTCCGACGTCGGAGTCCTACCATCCCAACAGGACCGGGCACGCCTCGGGATACGTGCCGCTGCTCAGCCCGACCCTCACCGGAAGCCTCGTCAGTGTCACGCAGGCGACCGTGCAGTCCGCCGAGCTGTCCGCTCCCGCGCTCACGCAGCAGCAACAGGGCTACGCGGCGGAGGACGCGAGGATCACACCGAAGAAATTCGTCGCGCCGGACCTGAAGAGCCCGGCGGCGCGGGCCGCAGCGGCGCGGGCGGGCGTCGACCTCACCGACCCCGCGAGCATCGATCGCGCCGACCGCGCTGCGGAGGTCCGGCAGAACTGCGGACGGCGGGGGTAGTCCGACGGCGGATGGACCACATTCATACCTTTGCATGGAATAACCCCGACGGCGGGTCGGTTCTCCTAGCAGGCCCGACGCGGGTCGGAACACCAAGCACGGGAGCGACACCATGGCACGCGAACTGGAACTCGGACTCGACACCTTCGGTGATGTCACGCGCGGGCAGGACGGCAATCCCGTCCCCTACCCGCAGGTCATCCGCAATGTGATCGCCGAGGCCGTCCTCGCCGACGAGGTCGGGGTCGACTTCATCGGCGTCGGTGAGCACCACCGGGACGATTTCGCCGTCTCCGCACCCGAGACCGTCCTCGCCGCCATCGCAGGGCAGACGAAGCGCATCCGCCTCGGCTCGGCCGTGACCGTCCTCAGCTCGGACGACCCGGTGCGCGTGTACCAGCGGTTCGCCACACTCGACGCCGCCTCCAACGGCCGCGCCGAGGTCATCCTGGGCCGCGGGTCCTTCACGGAATCCTTCCCGCTCTTCGGCTACGACCTCTCCGACTACGAGCGCCTCTTCGAGGAGAAGCTCGACCTCTTCTCCGAGCTGATCAAGGAGGGCCCGGTCACCTGGTCCGGTACCACCCGCCCCGGCCTGGACAACCACGAGGTGTACCCCAAGACCGAGGGCGGCCGCCTGAAGACCTGGATCGGCGTCGGCGGCAGTCCCGAATCCGTGGTGCGGGCCGCCCGCTACGGCATGCCCCTCATGCTCGCGATCATCGGCGGCGACCCTGCGCGCTTCGCCCCCTACGTGGACCTGTACCACCGGGCGCTGACGCAGCTCGGCCAGCCCCCGCTGCCCATCGGCGTCCACTCTCCCGGCTACATCGCCGACTCCGACGAGCAGGCCCGCGAGGAGCTGTGGCCGGACAACCGGATCATGCGCGACCGCATCGGCCGCGAGCGCGGCTGGGGCCCGACGACGCGCGCCGAGTTCGACCAGGAGGCGGACTTCGGCTCCCTCTACGTCGGATCCCCGGAGACGGTCGCGCGGAAGATCGCGGCGACGGCGCAGACCCTCGGGATCGACCGCTTCGACATGAAGTACAGCGCCGGCCCCCTGCCGCACGAGAAGCTCATGCACAGCATCGAGCTCTACGGCACGAAGGTCATCCCGATGGTCCGGGAGATGCTCGCCTAGGGTTTCCCCATGACGACGACATCACCTCTTCTCGAGCAAGGCTCTGCGCTCCAGCAGGTCGCCACCGGCGCTGTCTGGGCGGAAGGACCGGTATGGCTGCCGCAGCGCCGCTGTGTCCGCTTCAGTGACATCCACAGCAACCGGATCGTCGAATTCAGTGAGGAAACGGGGGACCTTACGGTCTTCGACGACGATGCCGAGTTCACTAACGGACGTACCCTCGACCTCGACGGGAACGTCGTCGAGTGCTCCCACGGCCGCCGCGCCCTTCAGCGTGACAACGCTGTGCGGCCGGGGGCGGGCCCGGCGCCGCACACGCTGGTCGACCGGTTCGGTGACGTACGGCTGAACTCACCCAACGACGTCGTCGTGAAGTCCGACGGCACCATCTGGTTCAGCGACCCGTCGTACGGGATCATGCGTCCCGAGGAAGGGCACGCAGGCGAGGAGGAGTACGGGGACCGGTACGTGTTCCGTTTCGATCCGGGCGACGGCTCGATCCTGCCCGTGGTGATGGATGTCGAAGCCCCCAACGGGCTCGCGTTCTCCCCGGACGAGAAAACCCTCTACGTCACGGACTCCTCACTGTCCCCGGCGAGCGGCGAGATGGACCCCGACCGGCCGGTGGGGCACGCGATCCACGCCTACGACGTCTATGGAGGCCGGCATGCCAAGAACGGCAGGGTCTTCACGGAGGTCTCGCCCGGGTTGCCGGACGGGATCCGCGTCGACGAGCACGGCAACGTCTGGAGCTCGAGCCTGGATGCCGTCCAGGTCTTCGCGCCCTCCGGGGAGCGGATCCTGCGCATCGCGGTGCCGGAGAAGATCGGCAACCTGTGCTTCGGCGGCGACGACGGCCGCACCCTCTACATCGCCGCCACTTCCAGCCTCTACCGCATCCGCACCACCACCCGGGACGCCACCTCCGTGGCGCGCGGAGCAGCCGCTGCCTAGGAGTCGGCGTACCCACCGCCCATCGCAGTGACGGAACGGGCCGAGCAGCCTTCGCTCTTTCTTCGGTTTTCTTTCGCCCTTCGGCTACGGCGCCATTGAGCGGCGCCGACCAGACTGGAGGTCAGGAGCAAGCACTCCGTGATCTTCCTGCCGGCCCCGGACCGTCCACCGGGGCCGGCAGGCAGCTTCCACCGCCGCATTCCGCCGGACGGGATCGGATCAGCAGGAATTACCGGCAGCACAAGGAGCAGGCGTGACGACGATCGGCCTTCCCTCCGGATCTCCGGGCGTACGTCAGCAGGGTCAGACCGCAACCGACAGGACCGATGTGCAGCTTCCCGTGCTCGACCCGCGGATCCTCGATGACCTGGGGACGGAGCTCTCCAGCCAGGAGTGCGCGGTCCGGTTCGCCGAGCTGTTCGGGGAGATGCTTCCGCAGCGGATCCGCTTGATCGAGGCCGCCTTGGCCGCGCACGACGCTGACGCCGCCGTCGTCGCACTCCTCAGCCTCAAGGCGAGCGCCTCGATGGTGGGAGCGCTCCGGCTCGTGGAGGCCTCGTCCTCAGCCCTGGAACTCCTCGATGAGCCCTCGGAACACCCCGCGCTCGCCCTGCGGTTGCAGCGCCTCGGAACGGAATTTCAGTCCGCGCTGGGCGGCATCATCCGGTAGCCGACACCGCGCACGGTGCGGATGAACCGCGGCGCCTTCGTGTCCTCGTTCAGCTTCTTCCGCAGGTTCCGGATGTGCACCTCGACGAGGTGCTGGTCGTTGACCCAGCCGTCACCCCAGATGCGGGCGAGCAGGGTCTCCCGCTGCCAGACCCGGCGCGGGCCGGACACGAGCGTGGCCAGGAGGTCGAACTCGATCCGGGTCAGTGGGAGCTCGACGCCGTCGAGCATCGCGATCCGGCCCTCGGTATCGATGCTGATCGGCCCATGGGTCAGCAATCCCTCCACCTGTTCCGGCGGGGCCACCGTCGTCGTGGGTGCCACCTGCGGCGCTTCTACCGCCTCAGGTCCGGCCACCAGCAGAGGCTGCGACACGCTGCGGACGGTACTCCGCGGACGGCGGAACATCGCGTTCACGCGCGCACCGACCTCACGCGGACTGAAGGGCTTGACCACGAAGTCATCGGCGCCGATCTCGAGGCCGATCAACCGGTCGATCTCGTCCTGCCGCGCCGTGATCATGATGACGTAGGCATCGGTCAGCGGCCGGATCTGACGGCAGACCTCCACTCCGTCGATGTCCGGGAGGTTGAGATCGAGGGTCACGAGGTCGGGCTGGCGTTCCCGCACGAGCGCGACGCCCTGCCGTCCGTTCTCGGCCTCGAGAGTGGTGAAGCCGTTCATGCCCAGTGTCATGACCAGCAACTGCCGCACGTCGGCGTCATCTTCGATGACGAGTGCAACACGCGAATCGGGGTCGGATGTCATGGCTCCCACACTGCCAGATGATGGAGCAACGACCCGGGAGCGTCGCGGCCGTTCTCCCGATTTTCTGGCCGGGCCGCCACCGGGTGGCCCTCCCGGCGGCCGGCCCAACGGGCTGATGCTGTCGCACCTGCCGGCCCGGTGGACTTCCTGGCGGGCAGCGGGGTCTCCGACCGCGTGGGTGCTGCACGGGCCACCGGATCCGCCCCGGGACGGTTCCTAGCCCAGGTGGACCGCCTCGTCCGATGTCGTGAATTCGTCCCGCGCGACGTCGACCAGGAACCACGAGATGGGCGATGCGAGTGCGAGGGCCGCCGCGGCGGCCACGAACACCACGGAGTACCCGTCCACCAGCGACTGCAGTCCACCTGCCGAGCCCTCGGGCGTGCCGGTTGCAGCGGCCGCCGCGTAGAGCGCGGTGAAGACCGCCGTCCCGATGGATCCGCCGATCTGCTGGGTCGCGGAGACGGCAGCGCTGGCGACACCGGAATCACGGGGTGCGATGCCGAGGAGTGCGACGTTCTGCAGCGGCACGAAGATGAGCGCAAGGCCCATGCCGAGCAGGATCTGCGCGGGCAGCACCTCGAGGGCGTAGGAACCGCCGGTGATGCGGCTGAGCAGCAGCAGGCCCGCCGCGGCGACCAGCGGGCCGACCGTCATGAGGATGCGGGGTCCCACGGTCGGCAGGAGGCGCGTGACGACGCCGGCGGACACCATGATGGCCGCCGTCATGGGCAGGGACGCGAGCCCGGAGACCAGCGGGCTCATGCCGAGGACGATCTGGAAATACAGCGTCAGGTAGAGCAGCGCGCCGAGCAGCGCGGCACCCACCGCGATGGAGGTCAGGTACGCGCCGGCCCGTACCCGGTCGGTGATGATGCGCAGCGGCAGCAGGGGGTGTGCCGCGCGAGCCTCGACGAGGAGGAACAGGGCCAGCAGCACCACGCCGACGGCCAGGAAGCCCAGGGTGTCGGCACGCCCCCAGCCGGCTTCGGCACGCGAGAACCCGTACACCACGGAGGCGAGGCCGAGGCTCACGAGCAGGGCTCCGGGGACGTCGTAGCGGGTGCTTCCCTCGGCGCGGCTCTCGCGGAGCACGCGGAGCCCGACGGCGATGGCCACGACGGCGATGGGCACGTTCACGAGGAGGCACCAGTGCCAGCTGAAGTACTCGGTCAGGACGCCGCCCAGCAGGAGGCCGATGGCCGCTCCGCCGCCGGCGATCGTGCCGTACACCGCGAAGGCCCGCACGCGGTCCTTGCCGCCGGGGAACGTGACCGAGAGGATGGCGAGCGCGGCCGGCGCCAGCAGTGCGGCGAACACGCCCTGGAGCCCGCGGGCGAGCAGGAGCACGTCCCCCGACGCCGCGAGGCCGCCGATGCCCGAGGCGAGGGCGAAGCCGCCCATGCCGACGAGGAAGGAGCGCTTCCGGCCCCAGAAGTCGGCGATGCGCCCGCCGAGGAGGAGGAGCGCGCCGAAGGTCAGGGCGTAGAGCGTGACGACCCAGCTGCGGTCGCTGTCGGACATGCCGAGTTCGGCCTGGGCCTGGGGCAGGGCGATGTTCACGATGGTCCCGTCGAGCACGACGGTGAGCTGGGCCAGCGCGACGATGGCCAGCACGAGCCAGCGGTTCGCGGGGGCCTTCGCCGGGGTGTCGTCCACGGTAGGCGCGACGGAAGGACCCGAAGGGTGGGTGGTCATGGTGCTCCTCAGAAATGGTGTCGTTCCGAGGGTAGGGGCGGGTGCGCGGCAAAGTCAAACGAACTAGTTCGTTTGGGTATACTCGTGGAATGCCCTCGACGACGGACGTACGTTCCCGCATCCTCCTGGCCGCCCGGGGCGAATTCGCCGCCTACGGGCTCGCGGGAGCGCGCATCGACCGGATCGCGAAGGCGGCCAGTGCCAGCAAGGAGCGCCTCTACGCGCACTTCACCGACAAGGCCGCCCTGTTCCAGGCCGTGCTCGACGTGAACGCGGCCGAGTTCCACGCCGCCGTGGCCCTCGATCCCGCCGACGTACCGGCCTTCGTGGGCCGCCTCTTCGATCACACGCATGAACACCCCGACATCCTTCGGATGCTCACCTGGGCCCGGCTCGAGGGTGTCGACTACGACCTGCCCGGCATGGGAGCCCGGCCCGACGTCAAGCTGGACGCCCTCCGGAAGGCGCAGGACCTGGGCCACGTCGACCGGTCGTGGGCGCCGGAGGAACTCCTGCCGATCCTCTTCAGCATCGCGCAGGCATGGGTCCAGGCACCCCTGGTCGCCCATGAGAACGCGGCCGATACGCCGCTGTCCGCCCATCGCGCCTCGGCCGTCGAGGCCGCCCGGCGCGTCCTGCAGCCGAAGGACTGAGGCGGCGTCGTTCCCGCCGTCGGGATGATCCGTCGTCCTGGCGGGACGATGACCGGGCGGGTCAGGGCATCGGGTCAGGACTCGAAGAGCCGCGCCCCGACGTAGCTTCCCTCGGCCGCGCCACCGGGAACAGCGAAGATCGCGGACCCCACGTGGCGGGTGTACTCGTTGAGCAGGTCCGACCCCGCCAGCCGGGTCTGCACGGGGATGAAGGAGCGCTCGGGGTCGCGCTGGAAGCAGAGGAAGAACAGGCCCGCGTCGAGGCGCCCGAGGTCGTCGTTGCCGTCCACGAAGTTGTAGCCGCGCCGGAGCATGCGGACACCGCCATTGGTATCGGGGTGCGCCAGCCGAACGTGGGCCTGTTCCGCGATGATGGGTTTCCCGCCGCTGCCGGGCATCGAGAAGTCGGGGGCCGTGAACTCGTCGCCGCCGGACAGGGGTGCGCCCTGGCCCTTGGTCCGGCCGATGGCGCGTTCCTGCTCGGAGAGGCGCGTGCGGTCCCACGGCTCGATGTTCATGCGGATCTTCCGGGACACCAGGTACGAACCGCCTGCCATCCAGGCCTGGTCGTCGCTGCCGGCGACCCACACGTGCTCGTCGACGGCTGCCGGGTCCTCGGCCTTGAGGTTGGCCGTGCCGTCCTTGAAGCCGAAGAGGTTGCGGGGCGTCACCTGGGCGGTGCTGGTGCTCGAGGTGCGGCCGAAGCCGAGCTGCGAGTAGCGCAGCGAAGCCCGTCCGAAGGCGATGCGGGACAGGTTCCGGACGGCATGGACGGCGACCTGCGGATCGTCGGCACACGCCTGGATACAGAGGTCGCCTCCGCTGATGCGCTCGTCCAGCATGTCCCCCGAGAACCGGGGCAGATCGACCAGGGCACGGGGGCGCCGGGCGGCGATGCCGAACCGGTCGGTGCCGTCGGCCGCCGTGAAGAGCGTCGGGCCGAAGCCGAACGTGATGGTGAGTCCCGTGGGGCCCAGGTCCATCGCCTCGCCCGTGTCCTCGGGCGGCGCCTCGTACGGGCCGGAGTCGGGCGCGAACTGCCCCGCGCTCCCGCCCTGGCTCATGCGGGCAGCGGCGACCGTCCAGTCCCGGAGGAGGCTGATGAGCTCCTCGCGCGGGATGTCGTCCACATCGAACACGGCGAAGTGCAGGCGGTCCTGCGCGGGCGTCGTGATCCCCGCCTGGTGCTCCCCGTAGAACGGGTACTTCAGTGCGGCGGGGTCGGCGGGGACCGCCGAGGCGTCGGTCGCGGAACGCCCTGCGGCGACACCCGCCCCGACTCCCGCGGCGGCACTGACCCCGGCGAGGGACAGCGCCCTGCGGCGTGAGATCCGGAACGCACCTGCTGCCATGGCTGCTAGCCCAGCAGTGCCGCGGTGATCCGCGAGAGTGGTTCGCTGAGGGCGTTGACGCGGTCCGACAGCGCCTTCACGTCCTCGGAGGCCAGGTCGCCGTAGGAGACGTAGGCGATGTCGCGCTGGGCGGCGTCGGGCGCACTCGTGCGGTGCTTGTCGAGTTCCGTCGAGAGGGAGGTGAAATCGGCGTCGAGCGTCGCTGCGAGCTCCGGGTCCCTGGCCTCGAGCAGGCCCCGCACACCATCGGCGAGGACACGGGCGCCCTCGACGTTGCCCTGGAAGTCCCAGAGGTCGGTGCCCGACCAGATCTCCTCCTCGCCGGTGACCTTGCCGTTGGCCACCTCGTCCATCAGCCCGATCGCACCGTTGGCGAGCTGGTCGAGGGACAGTTCGATGCCCTGGATGCTGGAGTGCAGCGTGGTGGTGTCCTTGACGAGCTGGGCCGCGACGGCCTCGCGCTCGGCCTGCGTCAGGGGTACGTACCCGGCATCGGCCGGCGGCCAGAGGTCCTTCTCGATGCGGTGCCAGCCGGTCCACTTCTCGCCCTCGGCGAGGTCCGCCTCGCGGTTGTCCAGCTTCGGATCGAGGTCGCCGAAGCTCTCGGCCACCGGTTCCACGCGCTCGAAGTGCATGCGCGTGGTGGGGTAGAGCCGGCGTGCCTCGTCGTCGTTCCCCGCCACGTAGGCGGCTGCGAAGTCCTTGGTGCCCGTCAGCAGCTGGTCCACCTGGTCCTTGACGTAGGCCTTGTAGTTGGTCAGCGCGGCGTCGATCTGCGCCTGCTCGTCCCCGGTCGGCTCGACGGCGGTCCCCGAGTCCGTCACGGTGAAGGCGGCCCGGCCCACGCCGTCGCCCACCATGCCGGGCTTGCAGACGGTGTAGTAGGAACCCGGGGTGGCGTTGACGACGAGGTCGCGGCTGATGCCCGGGCCGATGTTCTCGACCTCGGAGACGATGCGCAGCCCGTCCTCCGCCAGGAGGTAGAACTCCGTGACCTGGTCCCCCGAGTTCGTGATGGTGAAGGTCAGCGGACCGCTCTCCGCGGTGACGGCCGAGACGGAGCAGTCCTCCGCTGTGCTCGTGACGCTCAGTTCGCCCGTCCCGCCGGCAGCCGTTCCGGCGGGGGCGTTCGGCGTGCAGGCGGTCACGAAGAGGATGCCGCAGGCAGCGACGATGGCGGCCGGTTGCGGAAGGCGTGCGGTGATCAATGGGCTCCTTGGGGAACGGGGTGCTGTGCAGCGGCAGGAGCGGGCGTCCGCCGCATGCTCCGCCGGATGAACAGGGTCATGGTGGGAAGGAGGTAGAGCAGCCAGGCGATGCCCTCGAACCAGGTGGTGGCGGGCGAGAAGTTTACGGTGCCCTTGAGGAGCGTGCCGTACCAGCTCGACGGAGGGACTGCCGCACTGACGTCGAACAGAAGACTGTTGAGACCGGGCAGGATGCCCGCTTCCTGGAGGTCGTGGACGCCGTAGGACAGCACTCCGGCCGCCACGACGATCAGCATGCCGCCGGTCCAGGTGAAGAACTTCGAGAGGTTGATGCTGAGCATGCCCCGGTAGAACAGCCAGCCGAGCACGACGGCGGAGGCGAGTCCCAGCGAGGCTCCGAGGATCGGCTGCGTGGTCTGGCCCGTGGCCTGGACGGCGGACCAGATGAACAGGGCGGTCTCCAGTCCTTCACGCCCGACGGCGAGGAATGCGACGACGACGAGGCCCTTGCCTCCGGCAGCCAGGTGGCGGTCGACCTGGCCGTGCAGTTCCCCCCGCAGGTTCTTCGCCGTCCTGGCCATCCAGAACACCATCCAGGTGACGAGGCCGACGGCGAGAATGGACAGCGCGCCTCCGATGGCTTCCTGCGCCTCGAACGTCAGCCCATAGGTGCCGTACGTGAGCAGTGCACCGAAGCCGAGAGACAGCGCGGCGGCCAGCGACACTCCGAGCCAGATCCCGGGCAACAGGTCCCGGCGCTGGATCTTCACGAGGTACGCCACGAGGATGACCACCACGAGGGCGGCTTCTAGGCCCTCGCGCAGGCCGATCAGGTAATTGGCGAACATGCAGAGGCTTTCGTGCGGAGGAAGGTCCCTGTCAGCAGGGCAAGGCAAGCATAACCTAACTTACCGGGTGCTTCTCCTCGTGGAATGCCCTCTCAGAGCCCGAGGGCCGGCACGGGCAGGCCGAATTCCCGCTTCAGCGCCAGCCTGGCCGCGTTCAGCCCGGCCATGCCGTGCACGCCGGGGCCGGGGGGCGTGGACTGGGAGCAGAGGTAGACACCCTTGATCGGCGTGGCCCACGGCTGCAGGGACGGTACGGGACGGGCGATGATCTGTCGCAGGTTCACGGCGCCGCTGCTGAAGTCGCCGCCCACGTAGTTCGCGTTGTACACCTCGAGCTCGCTCGCCGTCGTCGTGTGGCGTCGGACCACGACGTCGCGGAAGCCGGGGGCGAACCGCTCGATCTGGGCCGTCACGGCCTCGGCCATGTCCCGCGTGGAGCCGCGCGGCACGTGGCAATAGGTCCAGAGAGTGTGCCGCCCCTCCGGTGCGCGGGTCGGATCGAACGACGACGGCTGCGACACCAGCACGTACGGGCTGTCGGGGTGCCTGCCCTGGTTCACCTGCTTCTCGCCCGCGGCGATCTCCTCCCGCGTCCCACCGAGGTGGGCTGTGCCCGCCCTGTGCAGCTCGGGGTGCGTCCACGGCACGGGTGCGGAGAGGATGAAGTCCACCTTGCAGGAGGCGTTCCCGTAGGTGAAGGCGGAGAGCGCCAGCTCGTAGGCTGCCGGCAGCCGGCCCCTCGACATGGCGCGGAACGTCTTCGGTGCGACGTCGAGGAGCACCACCCGCGCATCGGAGACCTCGGCCAGGGTCTCGATCCGGCTGTTGGTCACCACCTCGCCACCGTGCCGGCGGAGGTCGAGGGCCAGGGCGTCCGCGATCGACTGGGATCCTCCGACGGGAATGGGCCACCCGACGGTGTGCGCGAGGAGGTTCAGGGTCAGGCCGGCTCCCGCCCCGGCGAGCGACGGCAGGGTCCCCACGGGGTGTGCCATGACCCCGGTGGTGAGGGCACGCGCCTCGTCCGTCCGGAAACGGCGGTTCCACAGGGGCAGTCCCTGATCGAGGACCGCGAGGGCGAAGCGCAGGGCGGCCTCCGGCTTCTTCGGGAACCGCAGCACGGAATTCAGCGTGAACGCGAGGATCGCCTGCTCGCGGTCGCTGAGCGGCTGCAGGAGCCTGCGGTACGCCTCACCGTCGACTCCGAGCCCCTCCACCGTCTTCTCCATGCTGCGGTAGGCCACGCCCGCCCTGCCGCCGTCGAGCGGATGTGCGAAGGACACCTCGGGGACCGCGAAACCGATCCGCCGGCTCAGTTCGAAGGCGCGGAAGAACGGCGAGGCGAGGGCCATGGGGTGGACCGCGGAGCAGAAGTCGTGGAGGTGGCCCTTCTCCATGAGTTCGAGGGAACGGGACCCGCCCCCGAGCGTGGGTGCTGCCTCATGGACGCGGACGGAGAGGCCCGCACGGGCCATGACGACGGCGGCCGCGAGTCCGTTGGGACCGGCTCCGACGACTTCGACATCTGGCATGGCTTCCTCTCCTGCCGGGCGGGCACCCCGCCCGGCGTCAGGTGTCCGGGGTGCTGACGGGTTCCCGCCTGCTCCTGCGACCCAGGACGGCAGCGCGACGCAGTACGGCGCGCGCCGCCGATGGCGCAGTACGGCGCGCGGTGAGCAGCGACGCGACGGCGGCATAGCGGACAGGACGCAGGGGGATGTCGTAGGTGGTGGGCACCACGACGACGTTCTTCGAGAAATTCTTCTTGAAGGTCGTGACGTTGGCGAGGCCCGGATAGTTGTCGCTCACGATGCCCGTCAGGCCGCACGCCGTGTTGCCGGCTTCCTTGAGGACTTTGAACGCCTCCCACAGGAGCAGGTACGGGGCGAAGGTGCTGCGCGCCTCATGGGTGCTGCCCGCGAAGTAGTACACGGAGTAGCCGCGGTACTCCGTGGTGATCAGCCAGCTCAGCGGCACTCCGTCGCGGTAGGCGACAAGGAGACGGAGGTGGTCACCCAGCACGGTCAGCAGCGTCTCGTAGTAGGACGAATCGAAGGACTGGAAGCCGTCGCGCTCGGCCGTCTCCTGCATGATCGGGAACAGCTGGGTCGCGAAGACATCCTTCCATTCCGTCCGCGGAATGTGCTTGACCTCGACACCGTTGCGCTGCGCGCGACGAATACTGTTGCGGGCATTCGGCCGGAAGCTCTTGAGCAGATCCGCCTCGGACGGGGTCAGGTCGACCACGATCTCCCGCTCGTACCAGCCATGCTCGATCGGACCGGTCGCGGGTGCCTGGAGGGTGGCCACCTGCATGCGGACGTAGAGCGGATCGACCGACGGATCCTCGCGGAACTGATGCCGCACGGTCTCCATGAGCGCGCGCTCGGCCGCGGGCGTCCGGTCGGCGAACCAGACGGGCCCGTTCACCACCACCACGGACTCGCGGAAGCGCCGCACCACGTGGATGTAGGCGGCGGTGGCCACGAGCCGGCCGGCGGCATCCGTGTAGGACCAGATACCCAGGGGCCTGCGCCCGAGGGTCTGCTCGAACTCGACCCAGGAGGGCGTCTGCTCGAGGGGGATCACCACGTCGGGATGCCCGTCGGCAAGGGCGTCGAAACCGCTCTTGTCCAGCCTGCTGTAGGTCAGGGGTGCTGCGCTCACTGATGGTCTTCCACTGGTCGGGTCGATGAACCGCCGCGTACCGGCCCGTCGTGCTCCGCTCCGGAGCCCTGGGCTACCGGAACGGGGGCGGTGTCCCCGCGGTCCTGCCAGCCTATCGGAGCAGACCGGGCCGGAAGCCCACGCGGGTGGACGGGCCGTCCTGCCCGGGGAGTATGCCGGTCAGGTGCCCGGTCGAACGGGCCACCCTGCGGATCGTCGATGCCGATACGCCGCACCACGTCGTGCTGCGGCGCGAGGATCTCCGCCACGACGGCCGCCATAACATATGCCGTCACCAGAATATGAGCGAGGACGGCCCAGGCATAGGGACCGAGGCCCAGGTTGTGCTCGGCCGCGCCGCCGCTCGTCCGGCCCCCGAGATACAGCCAGATGGCCGCCCAGTGCAGGGCTTCGACGAGCTGCCAGACGAGCACCACGCGCCATCGCGGGATGGCGAGCGCAACCAGCGGCACGAGCCAGAGCGCGTACTGCGGCGAGTAGACCTTGTTGCAGAGGATGAAGGCGCCCACGATCAGCAGTGCGATCTGGGCCAGGCGGGGACGCCGCCCGGCCAGCAGGGTGAGGGTTGCGACGCCGACGCAGGAGAGTGCGAAGAGGGCGGTGGCGCCTGCAGTGATGACCGTGGGAGGAAGTGTCGCGGCGCCGAGCTGGCGGGCGACGGCGTTGTAGACGTACCACCCCGACGAGAAGCCGGCGTCGCGCGATTCCGAGAAGGTGAGGAAGTATGTCCATCCCGCCATATCTCGGAGCATAAAGGGGAGATTCACGGCGAGCCATGCTCCCGCGGTACCCGCCAGCGTGAGGAGGAAGGGCCGGAACCGGCCTGTCCGCAGAGCCAGCACCAGGACCGCACCGAGCAGCAGGACGGGGTAGAGCTTCACGGCCGTGCCCAGTCCCCACAGGACCCCTGCGACGACCGGCCGGTTGCGGGCGAAGGCCAGCATGCCCGACGTCGCGAGCAGTACCGCCCACAGGTCCCAGTTGATGGTGCCGGACAGGATGATGACCGGGGCTGCCGCCACGATGGCGGCATCCCAGGGACGGCGGCTCGCGAGCCGGAGCGTGGCCAGCACCGTCAGGACCCAGACGCCGGTGATCAGCACTGCATTCACGTCGAAGTACAGGAGGGCCTTCGCGTCGGCAGGCGCGCCGCCGGCCACCAGGTCCACGACGACCGCCGTAGCGGACGCCAGCAGTCCGAGCAGCACCGGATATTCGAAGAGCACTCCGGGCGTGACGAAAGGCAGGACCCCCTCGCCGAGACCGCGGCTCTGGTAGAGCTCCGCCCAGTCCGAGTAGCACGCTCGGTAGAAGTAGTCGGGAGAGGACCATCCCTCCACCCGGCAAGGGTTCTTGAGCAGGACGGCCAGGATGGCGGCGCACACCGTGAGGAGGATCAGCACCCTCTCCACGGTGAACCATCGTGGGGCGATCCGTCCGGGGTCCGCGTGCCGGCCCACCGGGCCTCCGACCCGCTCGGCGCCGAGACGGAGGAGGGGATCGGAGCGGCTGGGGATGCTGATGCGGTACGGTCCGCGTGTCCCCGTACCCGACGTCATCCCCCGAGCGTAGCCGGGGAGGGCACCGTTGAGACCGTCGCCGGCCCTGGACGCGCGCCCGCTTGACGAGGGAGAGCGTGGGGGCAAGGAATGGCCCGGCATCCGTGCGCGTTGGAAACTGAACGTAGACTGGCATTTCCTGCCGACCGCGCCCGGGCGACGACGGCCGGGCACATTCAACTGGCTTTCGAGGAGAACTGTGGGACAGAACCCCATTCGCGTGGCAATTATTGGAGTCGGCAACTGCGCCGCATCGCTGGTGCAGGGCGTGCACTACTACCGGGACGCCGACCCGTCCAGCACCGTCCCCGGCCTGATGCACGTCGAGTTCGGCAAGTACCACGTGGGCGACGTGCAGTTCGTGGCCGCATTCGACGTCGACGGCAAGAAGGTCGGCCACGACCTCGCCGAAGCCATCGGAGCCAGCGAGAACAACACCATCAAGATCGCCGACGTCCCGCCGACCGGCGTCATCGTCCAGCGCGGCCACACCCTCGACGGCCTGGGCAAGTACTACCGCGAGACCATCGTGGAGTCCGACGAGGAGCCCGTCGACATCGTCGGACAGCTCAAGGCCACCAAGGCCGACGTCCTGGTCTGCTACCTGCCCGTGGGCTCCGAGCACGCCGCGAAGTACTACGCCCAGTGCGCCATCGACGCCGGCGTCGCCTTCGTCAACGCGCTCCCGGTCTTCATCGCCGGCACCAAGGAATGGGCCGACAAGTTCACCGAGGCCGGTGTCCCCATCGTCGGCGACGACATCAAGAGCCAGATCGGTGCCACGATCACGCACCGCGTCATGGCCAAGCTGTTCGAGGACCGCGGGGTCACGCTCGACCGCACGTACCAGCTGAACGTCGGCGGCAACATGGACTTCAAGAATATGCTCGAGCGCGACCGCCTCGAGTCCAAGAAGATCTCCAAGACCCAGGCCGTGACATCCAACGTCAAGGCGGACCTGCACGCCGACGACGTGCACATCGGCCCCTCCGACTACGTCGCCTGGCTCGACGACCGCAAGTGGGCGTTCGTGCGCCTCGAGGGCCGCAACTTCGGCGACGCCCCCGTCTCCCTTGAGTACAAGCTCGAGGTCTGGGACTCACCGAACTCCGCAGGCGTCATCATCGATGCAATCCGTGCCGCGAAGATCGCCCTCGACCGCGGCATCGGCGGCCCCATCCTCTCCGCCTCCAGCTACTTCATGAAGTCCCCGCCGGAGCAGTACGCAGACGACATCGCCTTCGAGAAGGTCGAAGCCTTCATCCGCGGCGACCTCGACCGCTAGGCATCGTGGCGAGGGGCCGGACGGCACTGCCGTCCGGCCCCTCCGCGTCTGCCCGGCCTGCTCTGATTGTCCTGAAGGACCTCCACAGGCCTAGAACAGCCCGACGGCGTTCCCGTCGCTGTCCACGTCCATCCGCAGGGCCGCGGGCTCCGGCGGCAGCCCCGGCATCGTCATGACCGAACCGGTGAGTGCGACGATGAAGCCCGCACCCGTCTTCGGGATGAGGTCGCGGACGTGGACGGTGAAACCCTTCGGAGCACCGAGCAGGGTCGGGTCGTCCGAGAAGGAATACTGGGTCTTGGCCATGCACACGGGCAGTCCGGACCACCCGTTGGCATCGATCTCCTTCAGCCGTCGCAGCGCGCGGACCGAGAACTCGACGCCGTCGGCTCCGTAGATCTCCTGCACGATGGTGCGGATCTTGTCCTCGATCGGGAGGTCGAGGGAGTAGAGGGGCGAGAAGCTGACCGGCCGGTCCAGGGCCGCAAGCACCTTCGCCGCGAGGTCGTCGCCACCCGGTCCCCCACCGCCCTGGCCCCAGACGTCGGCGACGGCTGCCTCGATGCCCTCGGCGGCGCACCATCCCAGCATCCAGTGGAGTTCCTCCTGCGAATCCGTACGGAACCTGTTGATGGCGACGACGGGGGTGATGCCGAACTTCTCGATGTTGCGGACGTGCCGCAGGAGGTTGGCTGTTCCGTCCCGCAGGGCGTCCAGGGCGGGGGCCGCGAGGTCGGCCTTCGCGACACCGCCGTGCATCTTGAGGGCGCGGATCGTCGCGACGATGACCACGGCGTCGGGCGCGAGGCCCGCGGCGCGCGCCTTGATGTCCAGGAACTTCTCCGCGCCGAGGTCCGCCCCGAATCCCGCCTCGGTCACCACGATGTCCGCCAGGCGCCGGGCGGTCCGGGTCGCGATCACGGAGTTGCAGCCGTGGGCGATATTGGCGAAGGGCCCGCCGTGGACGAGCGCCGGCGTGCCCGCGATGCTCTGCACCAGGTTCGGCTTGATGGCGTCCCTGAGCAGCAGGGCCAGCGCGCCCTCGACCTGCAGCTCGCGGACGGTGAGGGGTGTGCGGTCGTACGTGTAGCCGAAGGTGATGTCCCCGAGGCGTTCCTTCAGGTCGGCGAGGTCCCGGGCCAGGCAGAAGACGGCCATGATCTCGGAGGCCACCGTGATGTCGAACCCGTCCTGCCGGGGGGTTCCCTGGGCCGGACCGCCGAGCCCGATGACCACCTCGCGGAGGGCCCTGTCATTGACGTCGAGCACCCGCTTCAGGGTGATGCGCCGCGGATCGATGCCGAGCTCGTTGCCCTGGTGGATGTGGTTGTCGATCAGTGCGGCGAGCGCGTTGTTGGCCGACGTGATCGCGTGGAAGTCGCCGGTGAAGTGCAGGTTGATCTCGTCCATGGGCAGCACCTGCGAGTACCCGCCACCCGTCGCACCGCCCTTCATGCCGAGCACCGGACCGAGGGACGGCTCGCGGAGCGCGATCATCACCCGCTGCCCCGCGCGGGCGAGGGAATCGGCGAGCCCCACGGTGCAGGTCGATTTACCCTCTCCGGCAGGAGTGGGGCTCATGGCGCTGACCAGGACCACCTTCCCCGGCGTCCCGCCGTCGGGCAGGAGGCGGGGATCGATCTTCGCCTTGAAACGGCCGTAGGGTTCGAGCGCCTCGCGGGGAATCCCTGCGGCATCGGCGATGTCCTCGATGGGCCGGATGGCCGCGGCACGTGCGATCTCGAGGTCACTCATGACACGGACCTGTCAGCGGCCGGAGCCTCGACCGGGGGTAGGCCGGCCCGCTCCAGGACGTAGTCGATGAGCGGTCCGTACAGCCCGGGAGGGACGTTGTCGTCCAGGGGAACGGCGACCTCGACCTGTCCTTGTGCTTCGGAGACGAACAGCCCGGGATCGTTGCAGTCGGCGAAGCCGATGGTCGGGAAGCCCGAGCTCGCGGCCTGTCCCGCCCAACCGTGATCCGCCACGACGAGGTCCGGCATGGCGCGTCCCTCACGGGCGAGCGTGTCGAGGCTGAGCCGCATCGGTTCGGGCAGGTGCGTGTGCATGAGCCCGCCGTGCTGGTGCCAGACGAGGACGCCGAAGACCTGGCGGATGTCACCGGCTCCGAAGCGCCGCCCCTCCGGCACCTCCACCACGGTCGCGCCCGCGGCCGCTGCGGACCGCGCGAAGGCTGCATGGACGGGGAGGAGCCCGGCGGGGTGACCCGTCGCGAAGAGGATCCGTTCGCCGCGGAGAGCCGAGGCGCCCAGCCGGTCCGCGAAGCGATCGAGAGCCGCGACGCACTTCCCGGCGTCGATCGTGTCCTGGCCCTGGGTGTGGCTGCGGTTGGCGCTCGTCCCCGTGCGCTGGTGCATGAGGTCGAAGACGTCGTCGAACGTCCACTCGCGCGTGCGCCTGACGCCGAATTCGAGGTTCTCATCGCCCTCGAGGAAGAGGCGCATGTGTCTCAGGTTGTCCTGCCGGGGCGTGGCCACGCGGCCGGTGATACGGACGGAGTCGAGGTATTCGGCGAGCTCGGTGGGATTCACGCTTCCATCCTAGGCGGCGTGCCCAGCCCGCTTCAGCGCGCCGTCGCTGCGGGAAAACGCTCGACGGCGGTGCGGTAGCTCTGCGCGGTCAGCAGCGCCGTGCGCTGCCAGCCGAAGGCGAGCGCGTGGACGGCGGCCCCGCGGCCGAGTGTCTCCCGCAGGTGCGCGTCGTCGTACAGGCGCTCGAGGGCGTCGGCCCAGGCCGCACCGGTGTGCCCGTTCACCAGGATCCCGCTCCGCCCGTCGCTGACGGCCTGCGGGAGACCGCCGACGTTGGCTGCGACGACCGGTGTCCCGCACGCCTGCGCTTCGAGTGCCACGAGCCCGAAGGACTCGCTGTAGGACGGCATGACCACGGCGTCTGCCGAGCGGAACCACTGCGCCAGGTGGACCGCCGTGACGGGTGGGTAGAGGCGCACCTCGTCCGTGAGGCCGAAGTGGTCGATGAGGGGCTGCAGTGCGAGCGCCTCCGAGCCACTCCCTGAACCGAGGATGCTCACGGCGAGCGGGATGTCCGGGCGGCGGCGGCGGATTTCGGCGGCCGCCGCGACCAGCACCTGGGGTCCCTTGAGTTTCTGGATCCTGCCGGCGAACACCACGTGGAACTCGTCCGGGGAGAAGGCGAGGGCGGCACGGGCGGCACCGCGGTCGCCGGGGTGGAAGGTCGACAGGTCCACCCCGGGGGCAACGACGTCGACCCGGTCGCGGGACGCACCGTACAGGCTGACGAGTTCGGCGGCCTCGGTGCGGGTGTTGGCGATGACACGGGCCGCGCCGTCGACGATGTCCTGCTCGCCGGCGATCCGGTCGGTTGGTTCGGGCGCGGCGAGGGCCTTCATGTGCAGGTTCTTGACCTTCGCCATGGTGTGCATGGAATGGACGAGGGGCAGGTTCATCTCCCTGCTGAGGGTCAGGCCGACGATGCCGGAGACCCAGTAGTGGGAGTGCAGGACGTCGAAGTGTCCGTCCGCGAGCAGGTCCGCGACGTCGGTGATCGCATCGGCGAAGGTCCCGGCCAGTCCGGGAAGGGCTTCCTTCGGGAGGGGCCGGGGCGGACCCGCATCGAGGTGATGCACCACGACGCCCTCACCGACCACCTCGCGGGGCGGCCTGCCTTCACCGGACTCCCGCGTGAAGATCTCGACCTCGATACCGACGCCGGCCAGCTCGAGCGCGGTGCTCCGGACGTACACGTTCATCCCGCCGGCGTCACCCCTCCCGGGCTGCTCGAGCGGGGAGGTGTGCAGGGACAGCATGGCTACGCGCCGGACGGCGGACACACCAGCTCCCTTCCGACCGGCTCCAGGGAAGGGCCGGTCCAGCCCTCACGACCGTATAACGCCCCGTTCGCGTGCCTCATTCCGGGTGCGGTCTTCCCGGCCCGGCTAGAGGTTCCAGTGCACGAGGGCGGGCGTGCGCTTGTCCCACCCGAGCGCACAGACCGCAGCCGTGCCGAGGACGAAGTGCCGGCCCTCGATACCGCCGAACTGCAGCCACCGGGCGGCGACGATCCGCAGGAAATGGCCGTGGGCCACGAGCAGGGCGTTCTCGATGGGCCTGGCGTCCGGATCGCGGTCGGCGGGGGTGCCGCACCCGGCCTGCACGCGGGCGATGATGCGGTCCGCCCGCTCGGAGACCTGGTCCAGCGTCTCTCCATTGGGGGCGCCGTCGTTCCAGATCAGGTACCCGGGATTCTCCTCGCGCACCGTGGCGCTGTTTAGGCCCTCGTTGTCGCCGTAGTCCCATTCATGCGCGTGCGGTAATACTTCCGCGTCGGGAAATCCCGCCAGTTCGGCCGTACGGACCGCACGCTGCAGGGGCGACGTCATCACGAGGTCGAAGTCCACGCCCTCGAGGTGCTCGCGGGCGGCCAGCACCTGCTTCTCGCCGTGCTCTGTGAGCGGGAGGTCCGTCAGACCCGTGTAGCGCCCGTCGCGGGACCATTCCGTCTCGCCGTGCCGCAGGAGCCACAGCCTGGGCAGCGGCGTCCCGGCCGGGGTGAGGTCCGGTGCTGCTGCACCTGTCATGGGCTTCATGGGTTCTCCTGGGATTCGGGCTGCTCGCTCCACCAGTGGCGGAGCTTGGTCTCGGCGTCGGCGGGCTTGTGCGGGCCGTGGTCCATCCGTTCCTCCAGGAGGAACCTGTAGGCGCGTCCCACCACAGGACCGGGCCGGATGCCGAGGAGCGCCATGATCTGTTCCCCGTCGAGGTCGGGCCGGATGGACGCCAGCTCCTCCTGCTCGGCGAGTGCGGCGATCCTCTCCTCGAGGTCGTCGTAGGCGAAGGCGAGGCGCTCGGCCTTGCGCCGGTTCCGGGTGGTGACGTCGGAGCGCGTGAGGCGGTGCAGCCGCTCCAGCAGGGGCCCGGCGTCGTTCACGTACCGCCGCACCGCCGAGTCGCTCCAGCCGGCTTCGCCGTATCCGTAGAAACGCATGTGCAGTTCCACGAGGCGTGCGATGGACTTGATGGTGTCGTTGTCGAACCTCAGGGCCCGCAACCTCCGGGTCACGAGCTTCGCGCCGACGGCGTCGTGGTGGCGGAAGCTCACCGCACCTCCGAGTTCGAACTTCCGCGTCGCGGGCTTGCCGATGTCGTGCAGGAGCGCGGCGAACCGGAGGACGACGTCGGGCGCCGGCACGGGACCGTCATCGTCCGTCTCGAGGGCGCAGGCCTGCCGCAGGACGGTCAGCGAGTGCTGGTAGACGTCCTTGTGGCGGTGGTGTTCGTCCGTCTCGAGGCGCAGCGCCGCGACCTCAGGCAGCACGTGGTCGGCGAGCCCGCTGTCCACCATCAGGTCGATACCGGCGTCGGGCGCCGCGCCCTGGATGAGCTTGGTCAGCTCGTCGCGGACGCGTTCGGCCGAGATGATCGAGATCCTCTCCGCCATGGACGTCATGGCCTCCGACACCTCGGGGGCTACCGTCACGCCCAGCTGGGACACGAAGCGCGCGGCGCGCATCATGCGCAGCGGGTCGTCGGAGAAGGACGACGACGGCGTGCCGGGCGTGCGCAGCAGGCCCGCGTGGAGGTCCCGGACTCCGCCGAACGGATCGACGAGTTCGAGGGACGGCAGCCTCAGCGCCATCGCGTTGATGGTGAAGTCGCGCCGCAGGAGGTCGTCCTCGAGGCTCGTCCCGAAGGCGACCGTCGGATTCCTGGAGGTGGGGTCGTACGCCTCCGCGCGGTACGTGGTGATCTCGATCTGGAAGCCGTCCTTGCGCAGCCCGATGGTACCGAAGGCGCGCCCGATCTCCCAGTAGGCATCCGCCCAGCGCTTGATGACGGCGAGCGTCTGGTCGGGGTCGGCGCTCGTGGTGAAGTCCAGGTCCGGAGACACCCTGCCGAGGAACAGGTCACGCACCGGCCCGCCGACCAGGGAGAGCTCATGGCCCGCGGCATCGAAGAGTTCGCCGACCTCGAGGACCACGGGAGGGAGGGGTGCGGTAAGGGTCGAGGTGTCCAGCAGGTGCGCCATAGTCCCTTAAGGGTGCCAGATCCGCCCCGGTTTCCCACACCGCGCACCGGCCCGAACCGATGCTGTACGGGTGGGTGGGTGGCCGGTCGCGCCGTCATCGCGGCTCCTTAAAGATCGTTAGAGTGGTCTGCATGGACCGACCCGTTCCAAGTGCTCCAAAGCGCACCCCGTTGACAGTGTCAATGGGAACCACGGGTATGCCTGCCGTCCAGCACCAGCTACCCACGGTGGAGGAGGTGTCCGCCGGCGGGATCGTCGTGGACGCCACCAGGGAGACGCTCGACGTCGCCATCATCGCCCGGCTGAACCGTGGCGGCCGCCTCGAGTGGTGCCTGCCGAAGGGCCACCCGGAAGGCTCCGAGAACAGCGAGGAAGCCGCTGTCCGCGAGATCGCCGAGGAGACCGGGATCGAGGGCAGGATCGTCTCCGCCCTCGGGAGCATCGACTACTGGTTCACCGTCAGCGGCCACCGCGTGCACAAGACGGTCCACCACTTCCTGCTCATCGCCACGGGCGGGTACCTGACGATCGAGAACGATCCGGACCACGAGGCCGTCGACGTCGCCTGGGTGCCGCTGCAGGAGCTGGGCCGCCGCCTGTCCTTCCCCAATGAACGCCGCATCGCGGACCTCGCGCGTGAGGTCCTGCCCGAGCACCTCTGACGTCCCCGCGCCTCGCGCGCCGCACGCTGCTGACGACCCGTGGGACGATGGGTAGCGATGTCTGAAACGAACACGACCTCCGTCCCCCAGCAGGGCGGGCCGGCTCACGACCCTTCTGCCCCCCGGAGCGGCTCCACCGCCCGCTCAAGTGCGATCATGGCTGCAGGGACCCTGGTCTCGCGGATCCTCGGCCTGGTCCGCGTGGCGCTGCTCGCGACCGCGATCGGGGCGACGGGGCAGGTCTCGGATCTCTTCACGTCCGCGAACAACCTGCCGAATTTCCTCTACCTCATGCTCGCAGGCGGTGTCTTCAACGCCGTCCTGGTGCCGCAGATCATCCGCGCCAGCAGGCAGCCCGACCGGGGAGCGGACTACGTCAGCCGACTGCTCACGCTGGCTGCCGCCGGCCTGCTCGTGCTGACGGTGCTCGTGACGCTCGCAGCGCCTGTCATCGTCAGCCTGACGACGAGTGTCACGGGCGCGAACCTCGCCCTCACCACGGCCTTCGCGTACTGGTGCCTGCCGCAGATCTTCTTCTACGGCATGTACGCCGTGACCGGCCAGATCCTGAACGCCAACGGGTCCTTCGGTCCGTACATGTGGGCGCCGGTCGTCAATAACGTCGTGTCCATCGCCTTCCTCACGGCATTCATCCTGCTCATGGGGAGTGAGCAGGCGGAACGGCACAGCCCCGAGACGTGGACGTCGGGGCAGACGATGCTGCTGGCCGGCGGGACGACCCTGGGCATCGTCATCCAGGCCCTCGTGCTGTTCCTCCCCCTCAAGCGCCTCCACCTCGGGCTCCGGCCCAAGTTCGGTGTGCGCGGAACGGGACTCGGGCGCACGGGAAAGCTCGCGTCCGTCACCATCGTCACCATGCTCATCGGCAACGGTCTGTACCTCCTGAACCAGCGCGTCGCGACCATCGCCTCCGAAGCTCGCCCCCGGCTCCTCGCACAGGACCCGCCCGTGCAGATCGCGGGCCTCACGAACCTGGAGTTCGGCGCGATGGTGTACCAGCTGCCGCACTCCGTCATCGCGTTGTCCCTGGCGACGGTCATGTTCAACCAGTTGTCCTCGGCGCACGCGGACAACAACCTCGCTGCGGTCCGGGCTACCCTCTCCCAGGGCCTGCGGATCATCGGTGTCGCAACCGTCTTCGGCGCAGCCGCCCTGCTCACGTTCGCCGGCCCGTTGGGCATGCTGTTCAGTGAATCCGCGGAGAGCGCCGCGATCAACGGTGTCATCATCGCGATCCTCGCCGTCGGAGCCCCCTTCCTCAGCGCGAGCTTCTTCCTGAACCGCGTCTTCTACGCGAGTGAGGACGTTCGCTCGCCCCTTCGGATCCAGTTGATCCTGTCCGTCGTCGGCGTGATGCTCGCTCTCGCCGCCGGCACGTTCGAACCGGGGCTGATCGTGCCGATGCTGGCCGTCTCGTACTCGCTCGGCAACGCGATCGCCGTCGTCGTCAGCCACATCGTCCTGACCCGGAAGATCGGTCCGTACGGTGCAGGGCACGTCTTCGACGTCCACGTACGGCTCACCATCGCCGGCATCGTGGCAGCGATCGCCGGAACGGCGCTGTGCTGGGCGTTCGGCGGATACGACGCCGACGGCTTCCTCTGGCAGTCCAAGCTCGATGCCGTTCTCGTGCTCGCGATCGGTGGAATCACCATGTCCGCCGTGTACCTGGGCATGCTGAAACTGCTCCGGATCACCGAACTCGACGAGTTCGTGAAGCCCCTGCTCGCGAGATTCCGACGGAGCGGCGCCTGACCCACCAGCCCGGTTATGGCCTGACCGACCGGTAGCATGGAGAGAAATCAGCCAGGGTTCGCCGGGAGGAACACGTGCCAGAAGCAGTAGACGTCGGTTCAGTGCTGGGCGGCCGCTACAAGGTGACCGCCTACGTACTGGCATCTGCTGAGAAGGACCTCGTGCTCGACGGCGTGGACCAGGTGCTCAACCGGCCGGTCAGCATTCTCGTCGCATCAGCCGGCAATGCCTCCCAGGTGGCCGCGAGCGCGCGCGATCTGGCGACGGGTGACAGGACCGGGAACATCCAGGTCCTCGATCTCGGCATCAGCGAATCCGATACCTACCTGGTGACCAACCGCGCCCCGGCCGCCGACATGCTCGACCTGATCGTGCAGCAGGATGCTCCGGCACCCGAGGCTCCGTACATCGAGCCGTTCTTCACCGATACCCTCGGTTCCGAGATCTTCGGCGGGCCGCGCTCGACGGAACCGGAGACCTACGACGACCAGTACGAGGAGTACGAGGAGTACGACGACGGGCGGGAGCACCGGGCCTCCCGCTTCGCCGGACTGGCACGACGATTGGGACGGCGAGGCTCCAGGGACGACCAGCCGGACGAGCAGCGGGTCGACGCCTCCGATGTTCCTCCCGCCGCAGCCGAGTCGGTCCCCGTCCGCCAGCACTCCCACCTCGTTCCGCCGCCGCCCAGCCAGCGACCCTCGGGTACATCTGCTGCATCTGCCGGCTCGCTCGGTGAGTCGTCTGTGCAGCCGGATGCGCAGCCGGACGTCCAGCCGCGCGACGAGCCGCGGGACGAGTCACATCTCCAGTCGCGCGACGAGCCGCGCGAGCACGACGCCGCAAACCAGGGAGGACCGGCGGCCGCGACAGGAGCCGTCATCGTCGGAGCGGCAGGGGCCGGAGCCGCGGCTGCCTCCGCAGCGGTGTCCCGGCACCCAGAGCGGGCCGCCTCGCGTTTCCCGGTGTCCGACTACGGCGATGACGATTCCTCCGCGGTCGACGGCCCTGATGACTTCGAGCAGGACGATGACGACAGCAGGGGCCGCAATTTCACCCGTATCCTCGTGGGCGCAATTCTCTCCATCGTGCTGGTGGTCGCCGTCGTTCTTGTAGCCACGCAACTCGGGTCCCTCTTCGGCGGGACCCCCGTCGCCGACAGCGAGACCCGGCAGGCCACCGGTGACCCCTCAGCGGAGGATGCAACCACGGCACCGACGACGGCCGCAGCCGAGCCGACAGCCGAAGCCGTAGCGCCTGTCATCACAGGAATCTCGCGTGTCGTCCCTGACAACCAGGCCCTCGATGCAGCGAACGACGTGAACCTGCCCTTGATCATCGACGGCAACACCGCGTCGTTCTGGGGCAACCAGGTCTATGCCAGTGACACCTTCGGTGGCCTCGCCACCAGCCTCGCCCTCGTCGTCGAGCTCGAACAGGAATCGACCATCTCGGAGGTGTCCATCGCCCAGCTCAACGGTGCCGGCGGCAGTTTCTCGGTGCTCGTCAATGACGAGCCGACCGTGGAGGGGGCGGAGCAGATCGCGCAGGGCGGCTTCACCGCGCCCACGATGACCCTTCCGATCCCGGACGGCCCGGACGGCGCCCGGACGGCGCGTTACGTCATCGTCGACTTCACGCAGCTCCCCAGGCTCTCGAACATCGACGCACAGTACCCGTTCGGCCTTCGCATCGCGGAGATCAGCGTCACCTAGCCGCGAAGCGCCAGCTCAGCGGCAGCCAAGGGCCCCGGAAGCGGGGCGCGGATGTGCCGGGACGGAATAAGTCCACGTGCGGTTCCGTTGTGGAAGTGTCCGCGGATAAGCCCGACTCGGCCGTATCAGCGTATGAGAAGACAGAAAGGTCTTTCGAGAACGTGACAACCCAAACCGATGTCCAACTGGACACCCCCACCGCAGATACCTCGGGCAGCGAACTGAAGGTCCACGACGTGATCATCGTCGGGTCAGGACCCTCCGGTTACACGGCCGCGGTCTACACCGCACGGGCGAACCTCAAACCCGTCATGATCGCGAGCTCGGTGAAGGCCGGCGGTGAGCTGATGAACACCACCGACGTCGAGAACTTCCCCGGGTTCCCGGAAGGCGTCATGGGCCCCGACCTCATGGAGCAGTTCGAGAAGCAGGCGCGGCGCTTCGGTACCGAGATCCTCTTCGAGGATGTCGTGTCCGCCGAGCTGTCCGGTGAGATCAAGAAGCTCACCATCGCGACGGGTGAGGAATTCCTCGCCCGCGCCGTCATCATCTCGACAGGATCCGAGTACCGGGAGATCGGGCTCGAGGACGAGAAGCGCCTCTCGGGCCACGGCGTCAGCTGGTGTGCAACGTGTGATGGTTTCTTTTTCCGGGACCAGGACATTGCGGTGGTCGGCGGCGGTGACTCGGCGATGGAGGAAGCCCTCTTCCTGACGAAGTTCGCCCGCTCCGTCACTGTCATCCACCGTCGCGACACCCTGCGTGCTTCCAAGATCATGCAGGACCGTGCTTTCGCCCACGAGAAGATCCGCTTTCTCTGGAACTCGGAAGTGGTAGGCATTCACGGTACCGACAAGGTCACCGGCGTGAAGCTGGCGAGCACCGTCGACGGCACCAGGAGCGACCTCGACGTCACCGGCATCTTCGTTGCCATTGGTAATGATCCTCGCGTCGACCTGGTCAAGGACCAGCTCGAGCTCACCAGCGAGGGAACCATTGCAGTACTGGGTCGCACATCCAAGACCTCGCTCCCCGGTGTCTTCGCTGCCGGCGATGTCATCGATCCGACCTACCGACAGGCGATCACGGCGTCGGGAAGCGGCTGTGTTGCCGCGCTGGACGTCGAGCATTACCTGGCCGACACCATCAGCCCCTCGCAGACCGCGGCACGCGTTCCTACCCCGCCGGCCGAGGCTGTTTCCGAGACCGCGTCCTTCTGATCCATCAACCACAAGGAGTATTGCAATGAGCAACGCAAAGGATGTGACGGACGCGTCATTCGACGCCGACGTCCTGAAAGCCAGCAAGCCCGTCATCGTCGATTTCTGGGCCGAGTGGTGCGGACCCTGCCGCATGCTGTCGCCGATCCTGGACGACATCGCTGCGGAGCACGCCGAAAAGGTTGATGTCGTGAAGGTCAACGTCGATGACAACCCCGCCATTGCGGCCAAGTACGGCATCACCTCGATTCCCGCCGTGTACGTCTTCCAGGGCGGTGAGGTAGCGGCAACCTCCATCGGAGCGAAGCCGAAGCAGGTGCTCGAGCAGGAGTTCGCCGCGTTCATCAACTGATCCTCGTTTGACGCAGAAGGACCCGACGGATTCCGTCGGGTCCTTCTGCGTTGGTGCTTGATTAGCACTGATTGAACCACCGGCCCGGATGAAGCGACGGTGTGCCCACGGAAGTGCGTTGCGCCTACCAGCCTTCGTAGCCCTACGGTCGAGTATGCAGTGAGCCCTTCGGCCGTTTCACGTGAAACAGGACCGGATGTCGACTCTCGCTGCGACCTGCGCAAGACGCTCGTTCTGAATGTCCGGCGTGGCCTACGCCGTCCTAAGAGCGGGCGACAGTGCAGTAGCCGCAGTCGCCACTGCAAAGTGGCCCGGCCGTGTACCGGTGGAGGAAATATCAGGGAAGCCCGCGAGGGATGCTGGCGAAGCGCAGGGTTAGGAGTCAGGCGACCCCGAAAGCAGAGGAGAGGTGACTACCACTTCTGTGCTCACTCTGTGCGACACGCGGGATCAACTAGAGGTGCCCGGCCTGCCACGATGCCGCCGAGCATTGAAGACGAGTACGGTTCCATCCGGAGGAGTGACGATCCGGACCCGCTCCCACTGTCTTGGCGACCGTTGTTTCACGTGAAACGTCTTCCTGCCTAACGCATCTGCACCACTCGGATCGGGAAGTCCGGAACCTGCTGCATCCTCTCTCTTCCCCGCAGGCTCGGCAGTCCCCGTCAGCGACACCAGGGTCTGGTGGGATTCGCGCTACTGCGGCGAAGCATCCCCGCGTCGCGATGGCACGAGTGCGCCAGGGCAGGGCGGCACCACGGCACTCGTGTTCCTGGCTCAGCATGGCGCTTCCGCGGGGGCTCCTGCCGGCTACTACTCGTTCCAAGACCGCGGTCCGCTTCGTGACGTTCCCGGCAGCTGCGGCCCGCACTCTCCAGACTCCTCCTCACCGCCCGCTCACATCTAGGAGCTCAAATCAAATGTTGACGCTCCGCAAGCTTCGATAATGTCTCGAGACCCCGGACATAACGGCGCCCAGCACGGGATGGATCCCCCGTCGAATAGCGGCACGAGGGTGAGAACCAGAACCGCAGGGAGTCCGGAACATCGCGGGAGGAGCCGCTCTTCGCCCTATTGCTCGCGGTGCCCCTTGCCCAATAGCTGTGCCGGTCGGAGCACCAGAGTAAGCCGCTCAGCCCGGAAGGGGGGAGCGGGTTTGACGATGAAACACAGGAGGCTCAGTAGCGCTACGACTGATCCACACTGATAGAACGGCAACATTGATAGCGTCTTCTAGTCCGTGTACCGAGAGGCGCCGACGCGGCCGTCGCGTAGGACCGGGCCGATTGCAGCCAATGTTTCACGTGGAACCCGCACCGAAAACCTGGATGAAGCCCCGCAGCGTCCTGTTGACCACGGCAGACGAAACTTGTCTAGTTCCTCCGCCAGTATCTGCGGTCGAAACCATGGGCCCGCAATCACCAGTCGGTCGGAGAATTGCCTCACTGGCACGAACATCGGCACGAAGGGACGCGCCCACCCAAAGCCACCATCGCATCCCAGTAAGACGTGTTGCTGCGTCTGCGAACCTTGAGGAGGGATGCTGCCACAACAGAGCGCGCGGGCGGCCAATCCGCGTCAATCGCCGCAATCGAACGAGCTGAAGCGTAGTGCAGTCACCGGTCAAAGCCGGAACGGGCTCAAGAGTACACGAGCGTCATACTCGCCGCCCCCCCTGACCCGACCACGGGATTCTGACCGAGTTTCACGTGAAACATTGGACTCGCCCGACTTTCCGGATAGGGCTTTTCACGGGCCGATCGCGCCTCGCAGCTGCCAATCCTGATACCCGCACCGTACTCGGCGCAGCCCTCAACTCGCTGTTGTGACCCGTACCGGGCGCAGCAGTGCGTCGGAGCGGACACCCAGGGCCGGGGTGCATGATAGCGACAGGGCGCAGGCCTGCAGGGGTCACAATAAAAAGCCGGGCCTGGTTTCACGTGAAACCAGGCCTGGCCGGGATGACCGAAACTCGCGGCTAGTCAGCCTTCGGCGAGAGGACACCGATGATCCGGTTCAAATCGTCCACGCTCGCAAATTCGATGCTGACACGACCCTTCTTGGCGCCGAGAGTGATCTTGACATTGGTGTCGAGACGATCGGACAGCGACGTAGCGAGGTAGTCGAGCCGCTCGTGCCGCACGCCGTCGCGAGGGGCGGCGGACTTCGTCGCCCTCCGGAGACCACCGCTCAGGGCGACGATCTCCTCCGTCGAGCGAACCGATAGACCTTCGGCCACGATCCTCTGCGCCAGCTTCTCCATGTCGGCCGCGTCACTCAGGCCCAGGAGCGCCCGTGCGTGACCGGCGGAGATGACACCGGCAGCCACCCGGCGCTGAACCAGTGGCGGGAGCTTCATCAGGCGAAGAGTATTGGAGATCTGAGGACGGGAACGCCCGAGACGCCCTGCCAGCTCGTCATGCGAGCATCCGAAGTCGTCCAGCAGCTGCTGGTACGCTGCAGCTTCCTCCAGAGGATTGAGGGCGCTCCGGTGGAGGTTCTCGAGCAGGGCGTCCCGCAGCAGGTCGTCGTCGAGTGTCGAGCGGATGATCGCGGGGATGGTTTCCATCCCCGCTTCCCGGGACGCCCGCCACCTCCGTTCGCCCATGACGAGCTCGTAGGGAGCGCCCCCATGTTCCTGGGAGGGTCGGACGACAACCGGCTGGAGCACGCCGATCTCGCGGATCGAGTGGACGAGTTCGGCGAGCTCGTCCTCGTTGAACTCGACGCGGGGCTGCTTCCGGTTCGGATGGATGCTCTCGAGGGGCAGGTCTGCAAAGGTGGCCCCCGGCACCTCCACGAGACCCTCCGAGATTGGCGCGCTGCCCGACGATGCGGGGGCGGCCGCCGTTTGACGTGAAACGCCAGGGTCCGAATCCGCTACGGATGCACCCTGGACAGAGCGATCCTCATCCGGAGCACCCGCGGTTGCGACGCTTACAGGCGTGTCGGCCCGTGCCCCGTCGTCCTCGACAGACCGTGGCTCGACGGTCTCCTTGTTCACAGAAACCGCGTCAGTGACACCGGTGGCATGATCGACTGTCAGGCCCTCTGCGGGGAGTGGCGCAGTCTCTTCCTTGGCTGTGCCGCTCTTCGGTCCGTCATTAGGCGAACTCTTGCGCCCGGATCCTGATTTGGCAACGCGTTTGGTTTGAGCCTCGAGCACGTTCCTGTTGATACCGCTCCTCAGCGCGGAAGAGTAGGAACGCGGCTGCTCCGCCACGTCCTCCTCGGTGACCCGCTCGAAGAAGAGATCCACGGGCCTTCCGCCTGCCTTTCGCGACACCTCGGAAGCACTGTTCCCCGACCGGTCCGGCTTGGCGACCTCGGCTTCAGGCCGCGTCTGCTCGGGGATCTCCTCAGCGGGAGCACTGGGGATCAGCGCTCCCAGCCCTCGGCCGAGACCGCGCCGCTTTTCCGCCATGTTCTTCCTTCCAGAGTGTGGAGCACGCTCCACCGCTACATCTTCCGGGTCCGCCAGGACCGATACGCCCGGCCGCTATGGCCGGGAAGCTATTTCAGCTGCCGCTTCCTGGTAGGAGAGGGCACCGCTCGAGGAGGGATCGTACGTCATGACCGTCTGCTGGTAACTGGGCGCTTCCGAGATGCGGACGGACCGGGGCACGACGGCTTTCAGCACCTGCTGGGGGAAGTGCTCGCGCACCTCGGCGGCCACCTGCGCAGCGAGGTTCGTCCTGCCGTCATACATCGTCAGCAGAATGGTGGAAACGGTGAGGTCCGAATTCAGGTGCTTCTGGATCATCTCGATGTTCTTCAGCAGCTGGCTCAATCCCTCGAGCGCGTAGTACTCGCACTGGATCGGGATGAGAACTTCCTTCGCAGCGACGAAGGCGTTGACCGTCAGGAGACCGAGGCTCGGCGGGCAGTCGATGAACACGAAGTCCAGGCGCGGCTCTCCCTTCTCTTCGCGCTGCTTCGCATACACGTCGATCGCCCGGCGGAGCCGCTGCTCGCGGGCGACCAGTGATACGAGTTCGATCTCGGCGCCGGCCAGGTGGATCGTCGCGGGCGCACAGATCAGGTTCGGAACATCCGGACAGGGCGCCACGACGTCAGCGAGGGGGACATCATCGATGAGTACGTCGTAGATCGAATCGACGTCGGCATGGTGGTCGATGTTGAGCGCCGTCGAGGCGTTGCCCTGCGGGTCGATGTCGATGACAAGCACCTGCAGCCCGGCAGTGGCGAGGGCAGCGGCGATGTTGACCGTCGTCGTCGTCTTCCCCACGCCACCCTTCTGGTTGCTGATGGTCATGATCCGGGTGTTCTTCGGTTTCGGAAGCTCCTTGCCGGACAACTTCTCACGGCGTTTGGCTTCCCTCGCGAGTTCACGGCCGAGCGGTGACGAGTCGTCCATCGCATCGATGACACTCCTACCCTTGCCCGTCTTCTTCGCGGCGGGGGCTTCCACTGCGTCGGAAGCAGCTGCCGTTGTTTCACGTGAAACAACGCCGACCGTCGGATCCGCAACCTCTGTGGGTTGTCTTGCACTTAGGCCGTCTGCGATAGGCCGTCGGGGCACCAGAAGGGACTCGGACTTTTTCGCGGGGGCGTCCTTGATGGTCACTCAGTAACTCACTCTCACATGCCAGACGTCGTTATCTACAAGGGTAGCCGGAAGTGGCGGGAGGATTGGGACGACGGAGCTGCGTCCATTGGCCGGACGGCTCAGGCAGCGCCGACCGGAATACGGACCACAGTGGTCGGTTCTTCGAGGACACCAGCACCGGCGGTGAGGATCTCCGCCGTCCCGCCGCCCAGCTTCCGGATGAGCTTGCGCGCCTTCTCGATCTCCTCGGCGGCGCTGCGACCCTTGATGGCCAGTACTTCCCCTCCCGGTTTCGCCAGGGGAATGGTCCAGCCGGCAAGGGTGGTGAGAGCCGAGACGGCGCGCGCCGTCACGTAGTCTCCTCGGACCCCTCCCACCACCTGTTCCGCGCGGGCCCGATGCACCGATACATTCGGCAATGCGAGGTCGTCGACCACTTCGTTCAACCAGATGACCCTGCGCTCCAGGGGCTCGACAAGAAGCAGCTGCAGGTCGGGCCGGGCGATGGCGACCGCCAGTCCCGGGAGCCCGGCGCCGCTGCCCACATCGACGACCGTTGCGTCCCGCCTCATGAGTTCGGAGACGACGGCGCAGTTCAGAACATGCCGTCCCCACAGTCGGGGGACCTCCCGGGGTCCGAGCAGGCCCCGCTCGATGCCGCTGGTCGCCAGGTGACCGACGAACCCGCGGGCAAGGCCGATCCGGTCACCGAACACGGTGGTTGCGGCAGCCAGTTCCTCAGTCGTCGGCTCCGGCGGAGCACTGGCAGTCGAGGACGGAATTTCAGTCATCACTCGGGGAAACAACGATGTGCCGCGACGGACCCTCGCCCTCGGACTCACTCAGGAAGCCCAGGTCTGCGACCACGTCGTGGACGATCTTCCGCTCGTAGGCGGACATCGGAGGCAATGCCACGTCCTCGCCCGATTCCTTGACGGTGTCGACGGCGTCCTGGGCAATCTTTGCCAGCTCGCGCCCGCGACGGTCACGATAGCCGTCGACGTCGAGCACCAGCCGCGATCGTGTGTCCGTCGCTGTCAGTACGCTCAGGCGGGTGAGCTCCTGCAGTGCCTCGAGCACCTCTCCGTCACGTCCGACGAGCGAGCTGAGCCCGGAGTCGGATGCGTCCTCGGAGACGATCGAGATATACGTTCGCCCACTGCGGACCTCGATATCGATGTCTCCATCGATGTCCGCGATATCGAGGAGTTCCTCGAGGTAGTCGGCGGCGACGTCGCCTTCTTCATCCAGCCTCGCCGCCTTGCTGCTCCCCGTGCCCGCCTCACCATCGTCGCTGGGCTCGGAGATGCTGGGCTCGGAGGTGTCGGGCTCGTGGGTGCTGATCTCGGGGGTGCTGATTTCGGGCGTCTGCTCTTCGTTGTCTACCGTCATCGCTTCTTCCTCTTCTTGCGCTGGGGCTGGACGCGCTGGCCCCGGGGCTCTGGAACCGCTTCGATCGCCGGCTCGGTCTTCCGCTCACCGAGGAGCGGAACCATGGGCAGGCCCTTCTTGGCGCGCCTTTCCGCCAGTGCCTTCGCTGCCGGGGACCCGGGCGTGGGCATGCGGCGGATGACGTAGAACTGCTGCACCATGGTCCACAGGTTGGTGGTGGTCCAGTACACGAGGACGCCGATCGGGAAGTTGATGCCACCGACGCCGAACACCAGGGGAAGGATGTAGAGCATGATCTTCTGCTGACGCATGAAGGGGCTCTGCATGGCCTCCTCGGACATGTTCTTCGCCATGATCTGCTTCTGCGTGATGAACTGCGAGGCCGTCATCGCGATGATCATCAGCAGGGAGAGGATGATGACGCTGATGTTCCCGCCGGCGCCGAAGCTGCCGAGGAAGGTCGAGGAGAGAGGAGCACCGAGGATCGTCGCGTTGTCGAACTGGCGCACCGATTCCGGGGAGAGCGCCCCGATCGTCGCCCCTTCCTCGCTGGCCCGGGAGATGCCGTTGAGCACCGTGAACAGTGCGAAGAAGAAGGGCATCTGGATGATGATCGGAAGGCAGGCCGCGAAGGGATTGGTGCCGTGCTTCTTGTACAGGGCCATCTGTTCCTGCGTCATGGCCTGGCGCGAGAGCTGGTCCGTCTTGCCCTTGTACTTCTGCTGCAGCTTCCGGAGGTCCGGCTGCAGCGCCTGCATCCCACGCTGAGCCTTGATCTGCTTGACGAAGACGGGAATCAGGGCGGCGCGGATGACGACGACGAGGCCGACGATCGACAGGACCCAGGTCCAGCCGGAGGCGGGGTCCATCCCGAGGAACGTGAAGCCCTCGTGGAACATGAACATGATCCACGACACGAGCCATCGGAACGGCGCCAGGATCGTATCAAAAAAACCCATAATCAGTTAGCTCCTCAAGCCGCGGAGCGGCTTTCGTCATCGCCCGGGATCACCGGATGGTTCAACACAACAATCGAGGGGACTTTCCCTGCCGGGAAGTCCCTGGATCCGGGCGGCACGTGGTCCACGCCGCCGTCGTTCCAGGGATGGCACCGGACCAGCCGCCGAGCCGCGAGCCACGAACCACGAACGACCCCATGGACCGTCACCGCCTCGAGCGCATAGGCCGAACAGCTGGGGTAGAACCGGCACACCTGCCCGTACAGCGGGGAGACGACCTTGCGGTACGCGATCAGGAACCCGATCACGGCCAGTCGGGGCAACCCCATGAGGAAGGCCGGCACACGGACAGCGACGCTGCTCACGATACTCTGCCTTCCCTTTCCGGTGCGTCGGAGCGCTCCAACCTGCGGGCAACCGCGGCCAGGCAGCTCGTGAAGTCCTTCTGCAGGGCCGGCCAGTCGCTGTCCGCGGCCGGTGGGAGCGCGCGGACGACGACGTCGTACCCGGAGGGGTGCGCAGCGACCCACTCCGCCGAAGCATGGCGAAGCCTCCGTTTAACGAGGTTGCGGGTGACAGCGTTCCCTACGTTCTTGCCGACGATGAAGCCGACCCGGGAGGGCGCGGAGTCCGATGTCCTGGACCCGTATAGCACGACGTTCCGGCGCCCTGACCGGGCACCGGAACGTACGGTACGTGCAAAATCCGCTGCCGTTCGCACCCTGTGGATCATCGGAAGCACTGCGGGTTCCTGTTCATTGCTGAGGGAAGGAACCCCGTGCCGGCGCGATCACCCGAAGGACGCATGGCGTGGGAGGAACCGCTTATGCCGAGAGTTCGGTACGGCCCTTGCCGCGGCGCGCCGACAGGATGGCACGACCAGCGCGGGTGCGCATGCGAAGGCGGAAACCGTGCTTCTTGGCACGACGGCGGTTATTCGGCTGAAAAGTCCGCTTGCTCACTGTAGTTACTCCAGAACGATCTTGAGATGCGTCCGGCCCATTGCAACAAGGGGGAAGAACAGACTGACGCGATGAAGGTGTACATCCGACATTCGCGTTGGAGCTGTCACATCCCGAGGCCTCTTAGTACCCGGAAACATCTGTGATGGCATGCGAAATGCAGACATGTTGGACTACATAACGTTAGGGGACGCGGCGGAGGGGCGTCAAACTCGCCGTCGCCGGCCTGTGGGCTACTTTTCCACGGGCCTGTGGACAACCGGCGCTCGAATCACACTACACGCATCGCCGGAGGGACCGGGTGGGACCTCTCCCAGCCCCCGTCCTGCCGCGCCAGCCCGCTATCTTCTGTAGTTCCCATCCTCTACTCTTGGCTCTGGTCCGTTTATCCACGGCTTGTGTACAACTCTGTGGAGAACGGACCTTTTCGAGCGTGGGCAGCACAGCTAATGAGGGGTTCTTGTGGGAACAGATGAGGTAAACGACGTCGGGAGTTCCTGGCGTAAAGTCATCCGGACCCTCGAGCAGGACGATCGCGTCACTCCGCGCCAGCGCGGATTCATGGTGCTGGCACAGGCCCAGGGCCTCATCGGAACGACCATGCTCATCGCTGTCCCGAACGAACTGACGCGCGAAGTCCTGCAGACCCAGCTCAAGTCCGCCCTGGACGAGGCCCTGCGCGACGTGTTCCGCGAGGACATCCAGTGCGCCTTCGTGATCGACCCCGAACTGACCCCTGTGGCGGAGGAAGCCCCCGAGCAGGAACCCGAGCAGGTCTCGCCGGAGCCCAAGGGAGAGGCCAAGCCTTCCCCTACCCCGCCCAGCAACTCCCACGAGTTCGGCCGGCTCAATCCCAAGTACATCTTCGACACCTTCGTCATCGGGTCCTCGAACCGTTTCGCCCATGCAGCTGCGGTCGCGGTGGCCGAAGCACCGGCGAAGGCCTACAACCCCCTTTTCATCTACGGTGACTCGGGACTCGGCAAGACCCACCTGCTGCACGCCATCGGTCACTACGCCCGGCATCTCTACACCGGGATCCGCGTCCGGTACGTGAACTCCGAGGAGTTCACCAACGACTTCATCAACTCGATCCGCGACGACGAGGGCTCGAGCTTCAAGCAGACCTACCGCAACGTCGACATCCTGCTGATCGACGACATCCAGTTCCTGTCCGGCAAGGACCGGACCATGGAGGAGTTCTTCCACACCTTCAATGCGCTGCACAACCACAACAAGCAGGTGGTCATCACCTCCGACATGCCGCCCAAGCAGCTGATCGGGTTCGAGGAGCGCATGCGGTCCCGGTTCGAGTGGGGCCTCCTGACGGACATCCAGCCGCCCGAACTGGAGACCCGCATCGCGATCCTCCGCAAGAAGGCGATCAGCGACAGCCTGAGCGCACCGGACGACGTCCTCGAGTACATCGCCTCGAAGATCGCGACCAACATCCGGGAACTGGAGGGGGCGCTGATCAGGGTCACCGCCTTCGCCAGCCTCAATCGCCAGACGGTCGACGTGAACCTGGCGGAGATCGTGCTGAAGGACCTGATCTCCGACGACGGAGCGCAGGAGATCACATCCACCGTGATCATGGCGCAGACCGCGGACTACTTCCAGATCAGCATGGAAGAGCTGTGCAGCAAGTCGCGCACGAGGACGCTCGTCACCGCCCGGCAGATCGCCATGTACCTGTGCCGGGAGCTCACCGACATGTCCCTCCCGAAGATCGGGCAGGAACTCGGCGGCCGCGACCACACCACCGTCATCCACGCGGACCGGAAGATCCGCGAGCTCATGGCCGAGAGGCGCGCGATCTTCAACCAGGTCACCGAACTGACCAACCGCATCAAACACAAGCAGCGCGAAGCCTGACAGCCCCTGTGTTTCACCGGTGTAATTAACAGGTGTGGACACAGCTGTGGATAACTGGGGGAACATCGGCACCCAACCTGAGGAAAAACCCCCTGCAGCCTGTGGATCCGCGGAATGACAAGGATTTTCCCCACAACCGCCTGCAGGCGGCCGTCGTCCGAACGCACACCTTGTCCACAGGGCAGATCCGCGGAAGCGCGCCGACCAGCGGACTTATCCACAGAATCCACAGCAGTTATTAACACTACGAACCTTAAACTTCAAAAGTTCGTCAAATAACATTCCACGTTCCGTCCGACCCGTCCCCCCGCCTCCCCGGACCTGCTTCGCAGCTCCGCTATCGGGCTAAGCTGTTCCCCAGTAGGGTTGTAGTTCCCCGTGCCCGGGCATCTCCGTGCATGACATGCGACCCACCATCCGCCGGCTTCGCCGGTGGCTGTTTTTTTGGAAGGCGGCACTGCTCCGTGAAATTCAGAGTCGAGCGGGATGTACTTGCGGAGGCTGTGTCCTGGACCGCCCGTTCCCTGTCACCCCGTCCGCCCGTACCGGTCCTTGCCGGACTGCTCATCCGGGCCGAGGGCGGTTCACTGAGCCTTGCAAGCTTCGACTACGAGATCTCCGCGCGCCTCGAGATCGCGGCGGACGTTCTGGAGGAAGGCACCATCCTCGTGTCCGGCCGCCTGCTCGCCGACATCTGCCGCAGTCTTCCCTCCGCCCCGGTCGAGGTAGCCACTGATGGATCGAAAGTGACCCTGACGTGCCGCAACAGCCGCTTCAACCTCGCGACAATGCCCGAGGGCGAGTACCCGGAGCTGCCCAAACTCCCCGCGGTCAGTGGCGTCGTCGACGGTGAGGCCTTCTCCCAGGCCGTCTCGCAGGTCATCATCGCCGCGAGCCGTGACGACACCCTGCCGATCCTGACCGGTGTCCGCATGGAGATCGAGGATGACCTGATCACCCTGCTCGCCACCGACCGGTACCGGCTCGCCCTGCGCGAGGTCTCATGGAAACCGTCGACGCCGGGAATCTCGACCAGCGCACTGGTCAAAGCCAAGACGCTCAACGAGGTCGCGAAGACGCTCGGCGGCGCAGGAGACCTGAACATCGCGTTCTCGGACGATTCCGAGCTGATCGGTTTCGAATCGGGTGGGCGCCGCACCACGTCGCTGCTCGTGGACGGTGACTACCCCAAGATCCGGTCGCTCTTCCCCGAGAACACCCCGATCCATGCCACCGTCCAGACGAGCACGCTCGTCGAGGCCGTTCGCCGTGTGTCGCTCGTCGCCGAACGGAACACTCCCGTGCGTCTGGCCTTCACCGAGGGACAGGTGACCCTCGATGCGGGTACGGGTGAGGACGCCCAGGCCTCCGAAGCCATCGAGGCGACGCTGGACGGCGACGACATCACGGTCGCCTTCAACCCGCATTACCTGAGCGAAGGGCTCGGAGCCTTCAGCAGCCCGTACGTCCGGTTCTCCTTCACCTCACCTCCCAAGCCCGCGGTGATGTCGGCGCAGGATGACGCGTCGGGCGAGGACAGGGAAGACTACAAGTACCTGCTGATGCCCGTGCGGCTTCCCAACCAGTAGCCCCCGCGGCAGGTACACCCGGCCGGCCGGACCGCCGCCGGACCCATCGTCAGAAAGAGAAGCGCATGCACATCGGCCTCATTGGACTCGGAAAAATGGGATTCAACATGAGGGAGCGGCTCCGCCGGAACGGCATCGAGGTCACCGGTTTCGACCGCAACCCCGAGCGCACCGATGTGTCGAGTCTCGACGAACTGGTCGCCGCGCTTCCGGCTCCGCGCATCGTCTGGGTGATGGTGCCGGCGGGCCAGGTCACAGACGCCGTCGTGAAGGACCTCTCCGAAGTCCTCGCCCAAGGCGATTTGGTGATCGACGGAGGCAACTCCAAGTTCACCGACGACCAGATCCACGCCACCCTGCTGGCCCAGAAGGGCATCCGATTTCTCGACTGCGGCGTCTCCGGCGGAGTCTGGGGACTCGAGAACGGCTACGGCCTGATGGCCGGCGGCAGTTCCGAGGACGTCGACCTCGCGATGCCGGTCTTCGACGCACTCCGCCCGGAGGGCGAGCGCGCCGAGAGCTTCGTGCACGTGGGTGACGTCGGGGCGGGCCACTACGCCAAGATGGTGCACAACGGCATCGAGTACGGACTCATGCAGTCCTATGCCGAGGGCTACGAACTCCTCGAGGCCAAGGACATCGTCAAGGACGTCCACGGAACCTTCGCCGCCTGGCAGAAGGGAACAGTCGTCCGTTCCTGGCTGCTGGACCTCGTCGTCAAGGCGCTGCAGGAGGACCCCGGACTGTCGAAGATCGCGGGCTACGTCGAGGATTCCGGCGAGGGCCGGTGGACCGTCGAGGAAGCGATCGCCAATTCGGTGCCGGCCCCGGCGATCACGGCGGCCCTGTTCGCCCGTTTCGCCTCGCGCCAGGACGATTCTCCGTCGATGAAGATGGTGGCGGCACTTCGCAACCAGTTCGGCGGCCATGCAGTGAAACCGGCCCGGGAGAAGTAAGTGGTGACCGGTGTACGTTGAGCACCTCTCGCTCACCGGGTTCCGGAGCTACGGGCAACTCGATACCGCGATCGAGCCCGGTATCACGGTCTTCGTCGGGCCGAACGGGGTGGGGAAGACGAACATCGTCGAGGCGATCGGGTACCTCGCGACCCTGTCGTCCCACCGCGTCAGCACCGACAAGCCCCTGATCTCCTTCGGCGAGGAGCGAGCGATCATCCGGGGCAGGTTCGTCCGGGGAGCGCAGCGCACGAGCGTCGAGGTCGAGATCAATGCCGATGCAGCCAACCGTGCCCGGATCAACAGGTCGAACCCCGTACGGGCGAGGGATGCTGCCGGCATCCTGAAGACCGTCCTCTTCGCGCCCGAGGACCTTGCCCTGGTCAAGGGTGACCCCTCGGGACGGCGTCGGTACCTGGACGAGGTGATGGTGTCGCTCCTGCCGCACCAGTCGGCGTTGCGCGCCGACTACGAGCGTGTCCTCAAGCAACGCAACGCACTGCTGAAGTCCGCGCGGGCAGCCGGCAGGTTCTCGACGGCGCACGATTCGACCCTCGATGTGTGGGATCAGCACCTGGCCGAGGCCGGCGCACGGCTGCTCTCGGCCCGCCTCATCCTCACCGACCAGCTGCGTCCCCACGTGCAGCGCGCGTACAAGGAACTGACGGACGGCTCGAAGGCGGCGGACATCGCCTACGTCTCCAGCGTCTCGTCGTCCCCGGACCTTCGAACCGACGACGACGGCGGGGCCATGCCCCGTGCTTCCGGGGAGGGACTGCAGGATCTCGCCCTTCCGGAGTTGACGGAACTGTTCATCGCGAGCCTCCTGCGCCACCGGAAGAAGGAACTCGAGCGCGGCATCTCCCTCGTGGGACCGCACCGTGACGACCTCGCCCTCCTGCTGGGTGCAGTCCCGGCGAAGGGGTATGCCTCCCATGGGGAGACCTGGTCCATGGCCCTGGCGCTCCGGCTCGCTTCCTACTACCTGTCGCTCGAGGAGGACTCCACCCCCGGCGGGAATCCCGTGCTGATCCTCGATGACGTCTTCGCCGAACTCGACGCGCAACGGCGTACGCGCCTCGCCGCGATCGTCGCCCCCGCGGAGCAGGTGCTGGTCACCGCCGCTGTCGGGGACGACATCCCCGAGGCCCTCCTCGGCCGGCAGATCCGTGTCGTCCCGGGTGGGATCAACGGTGCTGGAGGAGCCGATGTCCGCCCAGCCGATGTCGCGGGTGCGGCGGAGGAACGCCTGGATGCCGGAGACGTCGATGCCGGAGAAGCGGATGTCTGAGACACCGACGCCGGAGGAGCACGGGCAGGACGGGGGACCATCCGGTGAAGCGACCGCCGGTGCCACAGGACCCGGGACGGACGGGCCGGACGACGGACGGAACCGCGCCGGCAGGAACCGCGGCGGAGAAGGCGGGGTGGAACGTCCCGGCATGGAGGACTTCCCCGAGCAGGACGCTCCGCAGGCCCTCCTCAACAGATTGCGCAGCGCCTCCCAGGCCAGGGGAACTCCCCGGGAGACGGCATCGAAGCGGACGGCGAAGGCGCCTCGCCGCCGGTACTCACCCGAACCCACCTACGGCGGGCGGGACCCGGAGGGTGTCGGCAACGTCTTCTCGAGGATGCTCGCGGAACGCGGCTGGAAGTCGCCGGTGGCGATCGGGTCGGTACTGTCCCGCTGGGACGAGATCGTCGGGGCGGACATCGCGGCGCACTGCGTGCCGGAGAGTTTCGACGCCGACACGGTCCTGGTGAGGTGCGACTCGACCGCCTGGGCCACCCAGCTCCGCCTCATCACTCCGCAGGTGCTGCAGCGGTTCGAGGCCGAGCTGGGGGCGGGCGTGGTGACCCGGCTGTCCGTCGTCGGACCTGCCGCACCGAGTTGGCGCAAGGGTGGCCGTTCCGTCAAGGGACGCGGTCCACGCGACACGTACGGATGAGCCGGAGGGCAGGGCCGCTGGACGGCCTGTAGGCCAATCGGGGGTCCGCCCGGCGTATCCGTCCTCATGGAAGGACCCCCTATCGGCTCTGACGCCGCTTTATTGGCCGGTGAAGGGGTGTTCGTGCGGGATTGTAGCCCTCCGCAGGGTAGAATGGATCGAGATTGTTTTGGTCCATCCAGCTGAGGAGCCGTCTACGCCTGTGGCACACGAGAACGAGTTGAATGCAAGTGATGTGTTGATCGGCGAAGGCGAATCCCCGATCCTGGAGGCGGCCACCGAACACGCATACGGTGCCAACGAGATCACGGTGCTGGAGGGCCTGGAAGCGGTCCGGAAGCGTCCGGGAATGTACATCGGGTCCACCGGACCCCGGGGTCTTCACCATCTTGTGTACGAAGTCGTGGACAACTCGGTCGATGAGGCGATGGCGGGTTACTGCGACCACATCGAGATCACGCTCCAGGCCGACGGCGGTGTCAAGGTCGTGGACAACGGCCGCGGGATCCCCGTCGACATGCACCCCACCGAGGGGCGGCCGACCGTCGAGGTCGTCATGACAATCCTCCACGCCGGCGGCAAGTTCGGCGGCGGTGGGTACGCGGTGTCGGGCGGCCTGCACGGCGTCGGCATCTCGGTCGTCAACGCACTGTCCAAGCGGGTCGAGACGGAAGTGCGACGCCAGGGTCACGTGTGGCGCCAGTCCTTCGCCGACGGCGGCAAGCCCGTCGGCGAGCTGAGGAAGGGCGAGGAGACCTCCGAGACCGGCACCACCCAGACGTTCTATCCCGACGACTCGATCTTCGAGAGCACGCAGTTCGACTTCGAGACCCTCCGCGCACGGTTCCAGCAGACCGCGTTCCTCAACAAGGGACTGCGCATCACCTTCACGGACGAGCACGTCGACGAGGTCGAGGACGAGGTCACCGTCGAGACCGGCGAGGATTCCACGCCTCGGCACCGCGAGGTCGAGTACCTCTACGAGAACGGCCTCGTGGACTACGTCCACCACCTCAACTCCTCCAAGCGCGTCGACGTGGTGCACCCCGATGTCATCGTCTTCGAGACGGAGACCCCGGACCGCACCATGTCCGTCGAGATCGCGCTGCAGTGGACCTCGGCCTACTCCGAGAGCGTGCACACGTACGCCAACATGATCAACACGCATGAGGGCGGAACGCACGAAGAGGGCTTCCGCGCGGCCATGACCACCCTGATCAACAAGTACGCGCGCGAGAAGAACATCATCAAGGAGAAGGACGACAACCTCACGGGTGACGACATCCGCGAAGGTCTGACCGCCGTCATCTCCGTGAAGCTCTCCGAGCCGCAGTTCGAGGGCCAGACGAAGACGAAGCTCGGCAATTCGGAGGTCAAGGGGTTCGTGCAGCGCGTCGTCACCGACCAGCTGGGCGACTGGCTCGAGCGCAACCCGGGCCCCGCCCGCGACGTCATCCGCAAGTCGATCCAGGCATCGCAGGCGCGCCTCGCCGCCCGCAAGGCGCGTGAGTCCACGCGCCGCAAGGGCCTGCTCGAGTCCGGCGGCATGCCGGGCAAGCTCAAGGACTGCCAGTCCAAGGACCCGGCGCGGTCGGAGATCTACATCGTGGAGGGCGACTCGGCCGGCGGTTCGGCGGTCCGGGGCCGCAACCCCGAGACGCAGGCCATCCTGCCCCTACGCGGCAAGATCCTGAACGTGGAGCGCGCGCGCCTGGACCGGGCCCTCGGCAACAGCGAGGTCCAGGCCATGATCACCGCGTTCGGCGCGGGGATCGGCGAGGACTTCAACGTCGAGAAGGCCCGGTACCACAAGATCGTGCTCATGGCCGACGCGGACGTGGACGGCCAGCACATCACGACCCTGCTGCTCACACTGCTGTTCCGCTACATGCGGCCGCTGATCGAGAACGGCTTCGTCTACCTTGCGCAGCCGCCGCTGTACCGGATCAAGTGGTCCAACGCGAAGCACGACTATGTGTTCAGCGACCGCGAGCGTGACGAGGTCATCCGGATCGGCCTCGCCAACAACCAGCGGCTGCCCAAGGACAACGGCATCCAGCGGTACAAGGGTCTGGGCGAGATGGACTACACGGAACTGTGGGAGACCACCATGGATCCGGACCACCGCACCCTGCTCCAGGTCACCATGGACGACGCGGCCGCGGCCGACCAGGTGTTCTCGGTGCTCATGGGTGAGGACGTCGAGTCCCGGCGCAACTTCATCCAGCAGAACGCCAAGGATGTGCGTTTCCTCGACATCTGAGTGCCGGCTACCGGCATCGTGCCGGCGCAACGGAACAAGAGCGGACCGAGGGTCCCTGCCCGAGCTTGCGAGGGAGAGGGAGGACGTCCGACCGGGCGCCTGCACACGATGCCGGGCACCGGCCAGCGACCGCGTCTCCTGTGTGGTCGAGAACCTTTCACGAACGGAACTGATTCATGAGTGACGACATCACCGGCAACGGACCCGACGAGCCCATCGAGGGTGAGGTCCTGACGGACCGCGTCGAGCAGGTGGACCTGCAGACGGAGATGCAGCGGTCCTACCTGGACTACGCGATGGCGGTGATCGTCGGCCGGGCGCTGCCCGACGTGCGCGATGGCCTCAAGCCCGTGCACCGGCGCGTCCTCTACGCCATGTTCGACGGCGGCTACCGGCCGGACCGCTCGTTCAACAAGTGTGCCCGCGTGGTCGGCGAGGTCATGGGCCAGTACCACCCACACGGCGACTCCGCGATCTACGACGCCCTGGTCCGCCTGATCCAGGACTGGACGATGCGCTACCCCCTGGCCCTGGGACAGGGGAACTTCGGTTCGCCCGGGAACGACGGCGCGGCCGCCCCCCGGTACACCGAGACGAAGATGGCTCCGCTCGCCATGGAGATGGTGCGGGACATCGACGAGGAGACCGTCGATTTCCAGGACAACTACGACGGCAAGAACCAGGAACCGACGATCCTGCCGTCGCGCTTCCCGAACCTGCTCGTCAACGGGTCCTCCGGCATCGCCGTCGGTATGGCCACCAACATCCCGCCGCACAACCTGCGCGAGGTGGCCGACGGCGTCCAGTGGTACCTCGAGAACCCGGAAGCCTCGAAGGAAGAACTGCTCGAAGCACTGATCGCCCGTATCAAGGGACCCGACTTCCCGACCGGCGCGCAGATCCTCGGCCACAAGGGCATCGAGGACGCCTACCGGACGGGTCGCGGCTCCATCACGATGCGCGCCGTCGTCAATGTCGAGGAGATCCAGAACCGCACCTGCCTCGTCGTCACCGAGCTTCCGTACCAGGCGAACCCGGACAACCTCGCCATCAAGATCGCCGAACTGGTCAAGGACGGCAAGATCAGTGGCATCGCGGACCTGAGGGACGAGACCTCTGGCCGGACCGGCCAGCGCCTGGTGATCGTGCTGAAGCGCGACGCCGTCGCGAAGGTGGTCCTCAACAACCTGTACAAGCACACCCAGCTGCAGGACAACTTCAGCGCCAACATGCTGGCGATCGTCGACGACGTTCCCCGCACGCTGAGCCTCGATGCGTTCATCCGGCACTGGGTGACCCACCAGCTCGAGGTCATCGTCCGCCGGACGCGGTACCGGCTGCGTAAGGCGGAGGAGGAGGCCCACATCCTCCGCGGTCTGCTGAAGGCGCTCGACGCCCTCGACGAGGTCATCGCCCTGATCCGTGCCTCCTCCACCACGGAGCAGGCCCGTGACGGACTGATGGGGCTGCTGTCCATCGACGAACTGCAGGCGACGGCGATCCTCAACATGCAGCTGCGGCGTCTGGCGGCGCTCGAGCGGCAGAAGATCCAGGACCGCCACGCCGAGCTGGAATCCATGATCACCGAGTTCAACCGGATCCTCGCCTCCGAGGACGTGCAGCGCGGCATCGTCAGCACGGAGCTCGCGGAGATCGTCGCCAAGTTCGGTGACGATCGGCGGACCGAGATCCTCATGGGCTACGACGGTGACATGAGCATGGAGGACCTGATCCCCGAGGAGGAGATGGTCGTGACCATCACCCGCGGCGGGTACGTCAAGCGCACCCGCAGCGACAACTACCGCCAGCAGGCACGCGGCGGCAAGGGCATCAAGGGAGCGCAGCTGCGCGGGGACGACGTCGTCGAGCACTTCTTCGTCACCACCACCCACCACTGGCTGCTGTTCTTCACGAATTTGGGTCGGGTCTACCGGGCGAAGGCGTACGAACTGGTCGAGGCCGCCCGTGACGCCAAGGGGCAGCACGTCGCCAACCTCCTGGCCTTCCAGCCCGACGAGAGGATTGCCCAGGTGCTCGACCTGCGCGACTACCAGCAGTCTCCCTACCTGGTCCTGGCCACGAAGCGCGGACTGGTGAAGAAGACGCGCCTCGAGGACTATGACACCAACCGGACTGCCGGCGTGATCGCGATCAACCTGCGGGACAACGACGAGCTCGTCTCCGCGCAGCTCGTGTCCAGCGATGACGACATCATGCTCGTCTCGCGCAAGGGACAGTCGCTGCGCTTCACGGCCGACGACGACGCCCTGCGGCCGATGGGACGTGCGACGTCGGGGGTGACCGGCATGAAGTTCCGCGAGGACGACGAACTGCTGGCCGGCAGCGTCGTCACCGACGACTCCTATGTCTTCATCGTCACCGAGGGTGGTTTCGCGAAGCGGACCAAGGTCGACGAGTACCGGGTGCAGGGCCGCGGTGGCCTCGGTATCAAGGTCGCCAAGCTGGCCGAGGAGCGGGGCGACCTGGTCGGCGCCCTCGTGGTGCAGGAAGAGGACGAGGTCCTGGTGGTCATGGGAGGCGGGAAGGTCGTCCGCTCGGCCGTGGCCGGCGTGCCGGCGAAGGGACGCGACACGATGGGTGTCATCTTCGCCAAGCCGGACAAGACGGACCGGATCATCGCCGTGGCCCGCAACAGTGAGCGGAGTGTTGCCGTCGAGGAGGGGCTGATCGACGATCCTTCCGAGGCCAGCCCGGACGTGGACGTCATCGACACGGTCACGCCCGAGGACGCACCAGCAGAGTTCACAGCCGATGAAGTACGGTTGTCGACAGAGGAAACGGCTGAGCCTGACGCTGAGTCGCCGGAACATGGAGGTAGCGAGTGAGCTCGGCCAACACCAACCCGCGAGCGTCCAGCGGCCAAATGCGGGCGCCCGGGACCCCTCCGCGCGTGAATGCCCCCGCACGTCCCGCGCAGCGGCCCACGGGCCCCGGCGCGCAGACCGCGCGTCCTGCGCAGCGACCGGGACTGATCAAGCCGGCACCGAAGGCGAAGGCCCGGAAGGCGCGCCTGCTCGTCAGCAAGGTCGATCCGTGGTCCGTGCTCAAGATGTCGTTCCTCCTGTCGGTCGCGCTCGGCATCGTCACCGTCGTTGCGTCCTTCGTGATCTGGACGGTCCTGGACCTCACCGGGATCTTCGACGGCGTCAACGAGCTCCTCCGGGAGATCGCCGGATCCGAGAACGGTGGCTTCGATCTTCGACAGTTCGCGTCGCTGCCCCAGGTCCTCTCCTTCGCCACGATCATCGCCGTGGTCAACGTGGTGCTCCTGACCGCCCTGGCCATGCTCTCGGCGGTGCTCTACAACATCTCCTCCACCCTGGTCGGCGGAATCGGCGTCACGCTGACCGACGATTAGGACACCGGCCTCTTCGGCGCCGGAGGGCGATTTGAAGAATGCCGAGACACTACTGTAAAGTCGTATCTCGGCCCGAAGAGGTATCGGGGCGTATAGCTCAGGCGGTTAGAGCGCTTCGCTGATAACGAAGAGGTCCCAGGTTCAAGTCCTGGTACGCCCACGGATCCACTACTGCAGGGAACTGCTAGGAGACTGGTGTGAAGAAGTTGCTTCTTGCGGCAGCGGCTGCAGCAAGTGTCCTCGTCTACAAGCGGTGGCAGGATTCAGAGAAAAGCAAGAGCGTCTGGAGCAACGCGACGGACGACGTCGCCTAGCAAGGAACATCGTCCGGCGCAGGTATACTGGATGAGGCTCATTTCGGGGGCATGGCGCAATTGGTAGCGCACCTGCTTTGCAAGCAGGGGGTTCGGGGTTCGAGTCCCCGTGCCTCCACCGAGAGGAAGTCCCGGCCATCGGCCGGGACTTCCTGCTTTAAGCGGCCCGAGCCGACCGGCATCCGGCGGTACTGACGGCGTGCCATAGGGTTGCCGGGTGACTATCTTCCTCTCGATCCTGGGCGTGATCGGGGTCTCGGCGTCCGGGCCGATCATGGCAGCGACAGCCGCCCCGGTCCTCGCCATCGCGTTCTGGCGGAATCTGCTCGGAGCCGTCCTCATGGGCGGCCCGGCCTTCGTCTCCAAGCGGGCCGAGTTCGCAGCCCTGCGCCCAGCGGACTACCGGCGGCTCGCCCTCGCAGCTGGAGCCCTGGCGTTGCACTTCGCCTGCTTCATCACCGCTCTCAAGCTCACCTCGGTGGCAGCCGCCACCGCCCTCGTCTGCCTGCAGGTGGCATGGATCGCGTTGTTCAACGCCCTGCTGGGGTCCCGGCCACAGCGCGCGGTGGTGGCCGGTCTGGGTATCGCCTTCATCGGCGTCGTGATCATCACCGGATTCGACCTCTCACTCTCCCGGAACGCGCTCCTCGGGGATCTGCTCGCGCTGGCCGGTGGGGCGCTGGCGGGCATCTACCAGATGGCGGGAGCCGCTGCCCGGCGGACGATGTCCACCGGGACCTACACGACGCTCTGCTACGGAGTCTGTGCAGTTTTCCTCGGAGTCCTCTGCGCAGCCACGGGCCAACCGATCGTCGGATTTACTCCCGTGGCCTGGGCGGGCATCCTCGCCGTGACCCTTCTGGCGCAGATCATGGGCCACTCGGTGTTCAACCACCTGCTCGCGGTGATGAGCCCGCTGGTCGTATCCATGATCATCCTGCTGGAGATTCCCGGTGCCGCGATCCTCGCGGCCGTCTTCCTCGGCGAGCAACTGCCCGCTGCAACCTATGGCGGGCTGGTCCTCATCCTCGCCGGCCTCGCCGTGGTGGTCCGCGGCCAGCAACGACGGATGGAGCGCCAACGGCTCCTGGCCGAGCAGGCCGCTACCATACCTCCCGCCCTCGGCGGCGACTGATATTCCTCCTTGAGCATATTACGATGACGGCATGAAAAAGCCCCCGGCAGGACGCCGGGGGCTTTTCGCTTCTCGAAGTGTCAGGCTTTCGGCTCGTCCGTCGGCGTAGCCACGTGCTTCGCGGGTTCGCCGGCGTCCGCGTCGCCCGCCGCCAGCGGCGAGGTGGTGCCTGCGACCGTCCCGCTGGTCGCCGCCGCGTCATCGGAGGAGGCTGCTGACCGCTCGGCGGCTTTCTTGATCTCGGCGACGACGTCCTTGGCTTCCTGGGCCTTGTCCGCCGCGACGGGAGCAGGTGTGGCGTTCACGGGTGCGGGCGTCTTCCAGGGATCCTCCACGGGCTTGGAGGCCCTCCACGCAGCGACACCGGCGACGAGAGCGGACGCGATGATGCCGACGATCAGCCAGCCCTTGCCGGACCTGCGTGCCTGGTTCCTCTTGAGGTCCTTCGAGGCCTGCATCGTCGCGGCGACCAGGCGCTTCTGGGCGTTCGTGATGGCCTTCTTGTCGCCGGTCGCCCTGGTCACGACCTTCTCGACCAGAGGGGGCACGGAGGCTGCAGCGAGGGAACGGGCCGCCGTGTCCGCTGCCTCGCCGAGCCTGTTGGACAGGGCCGGCAGGTAGTCGTCGACGACCTTGCCCTTGGCGGAGTTCAGTGCCGGCGTCGCCTTGTCGAGGGTGCCCTGGATCTTCGGGGTCGTCTCGTCGATGACGTGCGTGATGCGCGGGCCCACACTCTCGATCCCGGACTGGATCCGGGGGGTGACGACGGCGATGCCGCCCGCGATGCCCTCGGTGGTCCTGCGGACGGTGTCCTGCAGGGCCGGCCGGGCGGTTTCGACGCCCTTCTCCCACCGGGGCTTCGCCCAGCCGTAGGCGGCATCGACATGGGGAGATGCCCAGGCGCGCGCTGCTGCTACTCCAGCGACGAAGGCCGCTCCGATGGCGGCGGTCTCCTCGAGATCGTGGGTGACGCGTGCATTCTTCTTCACAAAAACCTCCAGGGGGTGGTTACTCGTTTTGATCAGCCTACGTTGCATGGACAGGGGGTGCTATCGGTGTGCGCTCCAGGATCCCGTCGAAAGGCCGTTTCACTGTCCGCGGAATGGCACTCCTCCAGCTTATTGTCGGAGGCTGCGTGGAAGAATGGGCGAATGACTGCTATCCCAACAGCAAAAGCGACCATTTCCACCAACCAGGGCAATATCGAGGTGAACCTCTTCGGCAACCACGCGCCGAAGACCGTGAAGAACTTCGTGGGCCTGGCAACCGGCGAGATCACCTGGACCCACCCGCAGACGGGCGAGAAGAGCAACGCTCCCCTCTACAACGGGACGATCTTCCACCGCATCATCAAGGACTTCATGATCCAGGGCGGGGACCCGCTGGGCCAGGGTATCGGCGGACCGGGCTACAAGTTCGACGACGAGATCAACCCGGACCTCACCTTCAACGAGCCCTACAAGCTCGCCATGGCCAATGCCGGAACCCAGGGCGGACGCGGCACCAACGGATCGCAGTTCTTCATCACCTCGGTGCCCACGACCTGGCTGCAGGGCAAGCACACCATCTTCGGTGACGTCACCGACGAGGAGTCCCGCAAGGTCGTCGACAAGCTGAACGCGATTGCCACGGACATGAGGGACAAGCCCCTCGACGACGTCGTCATCGAGAGCATCACCGTGGAACAGCTCTAACCGAATGTCCTACGGTGCCCCCGCGCCCGACGCCGGCAGCCAGCAGGCCCCCGTCTGCCCGAGGCACCCCGACCGCATCAGCTATGTGAGGTGCCAGCGGTGCGGCCGCCCGGCCTGCGGAGACTGCCAGCGGCCGGCCGCCGTCGGATTCCAGTGCGTGGACTGCGTGCGTGAGCAGGCGGCCCGCACCCCGGTCCGGAAGAATGCTTTCGGCGGCGTCGCACGCGGGGGCACCCCTCTCGTCACCACGGCCCTGATCGGGATCTGCGTGGTGGTGTTCCTGCTCCAGCTCGTGATCCCCGGGCTCACCCGGACCTTCTCCTACGCTCCGGTGTTCACCGCCGGCGTGGGCGGAGCCATCCCGGCCGAGCCGTGGCGCATGCTCACCGCGGCCTTCCTCCATGCGCCCAACTCGGTCCTGCACATCGCGTTCAACATGTACGCCCTCTACATCCTGGGGAAGGTGCTCGAACCGGCGATGGGACGGGCGAGGTTCCTGGCGCTGTACCTGATCTCGGCGGTCGGCGGATCCGTCGGCGTGCTGCTGCTGAGCGGACCCCTCCAGTACGTGGTCGGTGCATCCGGCGCCGTCTTCGGTCTGTTCGGGGCCCTCTTCATCATCCAGCGCAAGCGTGGGGGTGATGTGCGGCAGATCATCGTCCTGGTCGCCATCAACGCGGTCCTGGGCTTCGTGGTGCCGGGGATCGCCTGGCAGGCCCACCTCGGCGGCCTGCTGGCCGGAGCCGCCTGCGCAGCGGTCATCGCCTACGCACCCCGGGGTGCCCGTCAGGCCCGCCTGCAGTGGCTCGGACTCGGCGGGATCGTCGTGCTGCTGGCTGTGCTGACGTTCCTGGGGGTCTCGCTCCTCCTGGTCTAGGACGAGGAAGACACTGAGGGCCGGTTCGCTCGAACCGGCCCTCAGCTGCGTTATCCACACCCCTTATCCACACGGGGGATAACTTACACACATGTAATTCCACACCTGTGGATAAGCAGGGCCCGGGATCTCAGGCCCTCGAGCGGATGATCAACAGAACTGTGCACATCTGTGGATAACTTTCTGCACACCGTGTGCACAGTGGGGACAGGTCCTTCGACCGCCCCGGTGGAACGGGGGAACTACCGCCAGCGTGTGGTCATCAGGAAGCCGACGATCGCGATGCCGAACCCGACCAGGATGTTCCAGGACCCCCAGGCCGCCACCGGAAGGGTGGACATCGAGATGTAGAAGGTGATGATCCACAGCAGGCCGATGATCATGAGCCCGAACATCACGGGCTTGTACCAGACCGGGTTCGGCTTGGGCTGCGAGGACTTGACGGCGGGCGCAGCGGTGCTGGCTCTCTTGCGGGGCTTCGACTCGGGCACGGATTCTCCTCGACGGGGCGCAACTGCGGATCAGCTGCGCCGGTGGTCTCGCGGGGCGCCCCGGTGCGTCCAGACCCGCAGGTTATCCTGAAGGAAGAACACCATCCGGCGGGCGGTTCTGGGAACGATTCTAGCCAAGAACCGCCCGATACCGGTGCATCCCCAGCGGCAGGAGCGGCAGTGGCCCGGTCAACCATCGACGCCGCACCCGGCCATGCCGCAGTGCAGGCACGGCCGCAGCGACGCCGTCGTACCCCCGTCCAGCTCGTCGCGCAGGTCCTCGGCGAACTGCTCATCACGGTCGGCGTCGTCCTCCTGCTCTTCGTGGGCTGGGAGCTGTGGTGGACGAACATCGATTCCGGGATTAAGCAGGACCACGCCCTCGAGGAGTTCTTCTCGGACGTACCGCCCGTTCGGGCGGAGCCGGTTCCCTCCTCGCCGCCCGGAGGAACCGGGTCCGCTGCGCCGGAGGAGTTCGGCGAACCCGCCGTCCTTCCGCAGAGCGAGCTGGTCGGGACCTTCGCGGTGGTCTACATCCCCCGGTTCGGTGAGAGCTACTCCCGGCCGGTCACGGCGGGCGTCGGGACCGATGTCCTCGACAACCTCGGTCTCGGGCACTACCCGGGAACCGGAGCTCCCGGCGAGGTGGGAAATTTCGCGCTGGCCGGCCACCGACAGACCCACGGCCAGGTCCTCGACCAGATCCACACGCTCGTCCCGGGCGACCGCATCTACGTCCAGACCCGCGACGGGTTCTACACGTACGTGTTCCGCAACACCGAGATCGTCCTCCCCGACCGCGTGGACGTGATCGCACCGGTGCCCACGCAGCCGGCCGCGGAACCCGTCGACAGGATCCTGACGCTGACCAGCTGCAATCCGCGCTTCGGTGCGCAGGAGCGTATTATTGCTTATTCGGTGATGGAGTCCTGGCGTCCTGTGGATGCCGGTCCGCCGCCCGAGATCGCGGAGCAGGTAGCCCGCGCCGCAGGACAGGGATAGCCACGATGTACGGATGGATCTTCCGGACCCTCCCCGGTCCCCTGTGGATGCGCGTTCTCCTCTCGGTGCTCCTCGTGCTCGCGGCCGTCGCGGTGCTCACGGTCTTCGTGTTCCCCTGGTTCTCCCAGTTCAACCCGCTCACAGATTCAACGATTGGTTCCCCCTAGCTCATGGCTGACACCACCCGAATCCTCGTCGTCGACAACTACGACAGCTTCGTCTACACCCTGGTCGGTTACCTGCAGGAACTCGGCGCCGAGACGACCGTGGTCCGTAACGACGACATGACCCTCGCGGAGGCCGAGGACATGGCCGCATCGCGCGACGGCGTGCTGATCTCCCCCGGCCCGGGCACGCCGGCCGAGGCCGGCGTGTGCATCGACCTCATCCGGTGGTGCGGCGAGCATGCGAAGCCCATGCTCGGAGTCTGCCTCGGACACCAGGCGCTGGCGGAGGCCTATGGCGGACGGGTGACGCACGCACCCGAACTCATGCACGGCAAGACCTCCCTGGTGGAACACGATGCGACAAGCGTCTTCGCCGGGTTGCCGTCGCCGGTCACGGCCACGCGGTACCACTCGCTCGCAGCCGTGAGCGATGACATTCCAGCCGACCTCACGGTCACCGCACGCACCGCCAGTGGCATCATCATGGGCCTCGAGCACAAGACCGCGCCCCTGTGCGGCGTCCAGTTCCATCCCGAGTCGGTCCTGACGGAGGGCGGCTACCAGATGCTGGGAAACTGGCTCGAATCGCTCGGCCTCACGGGTGCTGCAGCCAAGGCGGCAGGACTCAGCCCGCTCATCGCGCGCTAGCTGTTCCCTTTCGTGGGTCCCGGCGTGGGCTGGTTCCCCGTCCCCTCGGCGGGCCGGCCGCCCGGTGTCCGGGAGGGTTCCGGCTTGGGTTCCGGGGCGGTCTCCTGCGTGGGTTCCGGGGACGGCTCCTGGGTGGGCTCCTGCACCGGTGGCTGCGTGGGTGCCTTCGCCACCGAGAGCACGATCTCCGTTCCCTGATCCACCTGCGACCGTGCGGGCGACGACTGCGCCGTCACGATCCCCGGTGTCACCACGCTGTTCTCGACCTCGCGGACGGAGAACGGCAGTTGGACGGCGGGATCGGCCAGCAATGCCTCGGCCTGCAGGACGGTCAGGTCGGTGAGCAGCGGCACGGTCACCTTGCCGTTGGACAGCACCAGGTCCACCGACGTGCCGACGGGCACGGACTGCCCCGCCTGGGGATTGGTCGTGATGACCCGGCCTTCCGCGACCTCGGCGCTGGTCTCCTCCGTGACCTCGCCGCCTTTCAGCCCGAGGTCCTCCAGCGCGTCCCGCGCCGAGGACTCCGTGAGTCCCGAGAGCTCGTCGGGTAGCACCACGTTGGCGGGGCCCAGCGAGACGGTGATGTTCACGCGGGACTCCGTCTCCACGGATGCTCCCGCCGAAGGGTCGGAACTGATGACGTCTCCGGCCTCCACCGACGCGTTGTACTCCTCGTCCGTGGAGGGGACCAGCCCGGCGTCCACGATCGCATCGGTCGCATCCGCCTCGGTCATGGACACCACATCGGGAACGTCGACGGTCGCCACCTCCTGGACCGGCCGGCTGTCCGGGAGGTTGTCCAGGACCACATAGCCTCCGGCGAGGACGAGCAGCACCGCCACGAGGAAGACCGTGAGCCAGGCAGCACGGGACGATCTCCGGTGCTGGTCGTGCTGCCGGTCCCGCTCGGTGCCGTTCCCCAGGAGGTCCAGACGACCGTCGTCGTCCTCCTGTCCGGAGGGAAGGGACTGGTCCGCCGCCAGCCGGCCTCCGGTGTGGGCCTGCGAATGGTACGTGGTGCCAATCGCTGTCGCACCGACCGACGCTGCACGCGTCCGGGGCGCGGTGACGTCCATCGCCTCGGTGGGTGCCCCTGCGGCGTCCGCGAGGACGACACCGCGGGCAGCGTCGAGCAGGGCCCGACGGAAGGACGCTGCGTCCTGGAACCGGTGTTCGCGGTCCTTCCGCAGCGCCCTGGCGAGGACGGAGTCCAGGGCGGGCGTGACGGCCGGAGCGAGGGTGCTGGCGATGGGAGGTTCTTCCCTCACGTGCTGGTAGGCCACGGACACCGGACTGTCCCCGATGAACGGCGGGCGGCCCGTGAGCAGTTCGAACAGGAGGCATCCCGCCGAATACAGGTCGCTGCGGGCGTCCACCGTCTCCCCGCGGGCCTGCTCGGGTGAGAGGTACTGCGCCGTGCCCAGGACCGCCTGGGTCTGTGTCATGGTGGCCTGCGAGTCCGCCAGGGCGCGGGCGATGCCGAAGTCCATGACCTTGACGGCGCCGTCCGGGGTGATCATCACGTTGGCCGGCTTGATGTCCCGGTGGACGATGCCGGCCTTGTGGCTGTAAGCCAGCGCGTCCAGGACCCCGGCGAGGTAGGTCACGCTGTCCTCGGGTGTCAGGTCCCCGGCCTTGACGTGGTCACGCAGCGTGCGTCCCTCGACGTACTCCATCACGATGAACGGGACCCTGACCTCGTGCTGTGGCCTGTCCGGGATCTCTTCCTCCCCGGTGTCGTAGACCGCGACGATATTGGGGTTGTTGAGGCCCGCCACGGCCTGGGCTTCACGCCGGAACCGCGACTGGAAGAGGGGATCGCGGGCAAGGTCCTGGCGCAGCACCTTGATCGCCACTGACCGCCCGAGCAGGAGGTCGCGTCCGAGGTGTACATCGGCCATGCCTCCACGGCCGATCAGTTCACGAACCTCGTACCGTCCGTTCAGGACGCGCTCCGCGGTCATCACTCCGGGCCCTTCCGGCACGTGCGCTGCGGGCGGATCATGACCCGGAGGTCGCCGTCCCCGTGGGCTCCGACGCGGGGGTCGGCTCCGACGGACTGGTCGGCGCCTCGGTGGCGGGCGGGCCCGAGGACACGACGTAGTTCACCTGGGTTCCCGGCGCAAGTACTGCACCCGGCCCGGGATCGACACGAAGTACGGTCCCCTCGGGCTGGTCCGACTCCTCGGAACCCACATTCAGGGGTCGCAACCCGAGCTCCACGAGGATCCGCTCGACCTCGGCGGCATCCTGTCCCTGCAGACCCGCGGGCACGGTGACCTGCTCGGGACCGGTTGATGCGGTCAGTGTGATCGTAGTTCCGGGTGGTTGCGCCCCACTCGGGTTGATGTCGATGACGGTTCCCGGTTCCTTCTCGGAAGACCGTTCCACCACGTTTACTCCGAAATCGAGCGCAATCAGCTTTGCTCGGGCCTCTTCCAGGGGAAGACCAAGGTATTCGGCCGGCGAGATGACAGTGCCTTCGTCAGCCTCGGCGGTGGTGGGTGACGGCGTCGGCGACGGGGACGGGGACGGGGACGAGGAGGTGGTGGAGGGCGATGGGCTGGGGGTGTCGGACGGAGAGGGCGTCGCGCTGGCCGGGGTACTCGATGCGGCCGGAACGTTGTCGGCATCGTCTCCGGTCAGCAGCGGCTGGAAGATCAGGAAGGCGATGGCAGCCAGTGCGAGCAGGAGCAGGACGATGAGCGGGATCAGCCAGGGGCTCCGCCGATCCTCCTCGCGGCGGTACGGCTGGGAAGGCTCGGTGGCGTCGATGTCCTCCTCCGACCAGTCCCGGGAGGCCGCGATCCCGGCGGCGGCACCGGCGGCGGGTGCCGCGACCCTGGGAAGGGCGGATGTCTTCGGTGCGGGGACCGCCGTCGTCGCCTGGGTGTCCTGGCGGGGAACGGCGGTCGTCGCCGCGTCCGCGCCCGTCCCGAAGGCGAGCATCCCGGGCACCGCTGCTTCCGCGGCCCGGATGTTGCCCGCACGGATGGCGTCGACAGCGCGCGCGAGGCTCTCAGCGTCCCGCGGCCTGTCGGCAGGATCCTTGGCGAGCATGGATCCGACCAGCGCGCGTACGGGGCGCGGGATGGTCTCGGGCAGGGGTGGCGGGGCGTCGTTGACCTGGGCGAGGGCGATCGCGATCTGGGACTCGCCGGAGAACGGGCGGCGCCCGGCGAGGAGCTCGTATCCGATGACGCCCAGCGCGTAGATGTCGGAGGACCCCGTGGCCGGCTGGCCTGTGGCCTGCTCGGGCGCGAGGTACTGGGCCGTTCCCATGACCTGGCCCGTGGCCGTGAGCGGCACCTGATCGGCCAACCGGGCGATGCCGAAATCGGTGATCTTGACCCGGCCGTCGGGCATCACGAGGATGTTGCCCGGCTTCACGTCGCGGTGGACGAGTCCCTGCCGGTGTGCCACGGCGAGGGCGAGGGCGGTCTGGCCCATGATCGAGAGCGTCCGGTCGGGCGAGAGCACCTGCTCCTTCTCGATCACGGCGGACAGGGGCTGCCCGGGGACGAGCTCCATGACGAGGTAGGCGGAACCGCCCTCCTCGCCGTAGTCGAAGACGTTGGCGATCCCCTCGTGGTTGAGCAGCGCCGTGTGGCGCGCCTCCGCGCGGAAGCGGTTCAGGAACGCCGGGTCGCCCGAATACTCCTCCTTGAGGATCTTGATCGCCACGATCCGGCCCAGGATCTGGTCCCGCGCCTTCCAGACCTCGCCCATACCGCCGATCGCGATGCGCTCGGTCAGTTCGAACCTGCCGCCCAGGGTGATTCCTGACGTGGGCCTCATCTGTTCAACACCGCCTCTATAAGTCGCTTGGCACTGGGTGAGGTCAATTGCTGACCGGTGGGGATGTCCACGTTCTCCATCACGATGGAGATCGCTACCTGCGGATCGTCGGCGGGGGCGAAACCCGTGAACCAGGCATTGTCGCCGGTCTCGGAGACCTCAGCCGTTCCTGTCTTGCCGGCGACCTCGACGCCCGGCACCTGGGCGCCGGTCGCCGTACCGTTGTCCACCACGTTGACCATCCAGTCGGTGAGCTGGTTCGCCGTCTCCGGACTGACCGACTCGCGCAGCACCTCGGGCTGGGGGGACTCGATCAGCTGGAGGTCCGCCGCCCGGATCGACTTCACGAGCTGGGGTTTCATCTGCTGCCCGTCATTGGCGATGGCCGAGGTCACCATGGCCATCTGGAGCGGCGTCACGCGCGTGTCGAACTGCCCGACCGCGGACTGCGCGAGCTCGGGATCGGTCAGGTCCGACGGGAAGGAACTCGCGATGACCCGGGTGGGGATGGACAGCTCCTCGCCGAACCCGAATTTCGCCGCCTGCTCCTGGATGGCTTCCTCACCGAGGTCCAGGGCGATCTGCGCGAAGGGTGTGTTGCAGGACTGCTCGAGCGCGAACTCCAGGTCCGCCGTCGTCCTGCTGATGCATCCTCCCGTGACGTAGTTCGGCAGGGAGTACTCGATGCCGGGGAACTCGAGCGCCGGCGGGTTCGGGATCACCGAGTCGGCGTCGTACTTGCCCGACTCGAGTGCGGCTGCTGCGTCGATGAGCTTGAAGACGGAGCCCGGGGCCACCAGGGACTCCGTCGCGGGATTCGAGTAGATGGAGAGGCCTGGCTGTTCGGAGAGCGCGGCGACGTTCTCCTCGATGACGCCCGTGTCATGCCCGGACAGGAGGTTGGGATCGTAGGTCGGCTTCGAGACCATCGCGAGGATGTTGCCCGTCGAGGGCTCCATGACCACGATCGAACCCCGCTGATCGTCGGGGATGAGGTCCGAGGCGAGCTGCTGGATCTCGGGATCGATGGTCAGCTCCACGGACGCGCCCTCCGAGTCGACGCCTGAGAAGAGTCCGACGACCCGGTCGTAGAACAGCGAGCTGCTGGTGCCGGAGAGGATGTCCGATTCCCTGTCCTCGAGCTGGGTGGATCCCAGCGACAGGGAGTAGTACCCCGTCAGGTGTGCATACAGTTCGGGTTCGTTGTACACGCGCTGGTAGTTGAACTGGTCCTGCGACGGCACGGACTCCGCGATGGCCCGGCCGTCCACGAGGATCGCCCCGCGCTGCCGGCCGAAGTCCTGGAACAGCTGTCGACTGTTCCAGGGGTTCGCATTCAGTGCCTGTGCCTGGAAGAACTGCACGTAGGTGAGGGAGCCGAGGACGAGGGCGAACATGCCGATGGCGACGACCCACGCACTGCGGATGGCCTGGTTCATCGGGTGGCCTCCTTCGCGGTCCTCTTCTTCACGGGTTTACCGTTCATGCCGAGCGCTTCGGGGAACGAGTCCTTCATGGGGGCTGTCGGCGCCGGTCGACGCGCGGTCTCCGAGATGAGCAGGATCAGGGCCACGATCAGCCAGTTCGCCAGCAGCGACGATCCACCGGCGGACATGAACGGCGTGGTCAGTCCCGTGAGGGGGATCAGGCGCGTGATTCCCCCGATCACCACGAAGCACTGCAGCGCGATGGTGAAGGAGAGGCCGCAGGCGAGGAGCTTGCCGAAACCGTCCTTGGTCCCCAGCGCCGCCCGGATGCCCCGCGATACGAGGATCACGTAGAGCATCACGATGGCGACGACGCCGATCAGTCCGAGTTCCTCGCCCAGCGCCGCAATGATCATGTCGCTGTTGGCATAGGTCACGAGGTCGGGCCGGCCTTCGCCCAGTCCCGTTCCCACGAGGCCACCATTGGCCAGGCCGAACAGTCCCTGCACCACCTGCGCGCTGCCGCCGGGTGCCCTGTTGTACACCTCGGGCGCGAAGGCGTTGATCCAGGAGTCGAAGCGCAGTGCCACATGGCTGAACAGTTCCAGGGCGACGAAGACGCCGACGCCGATCATCGCCAGGCCGATCAGCACCCAGCTGACCCGGCTCGTCGCCACGTAGATCATCACCATGAAGAGGCCGAAGAAGAGGATCGACGACCCGAGGTCGCGCTGGAAGATCAGGACTCCGATGCTGACCAGCCAGGCAGCGGCCATCGGTGCCAGGTCCCGGAAGCGGGGCAGTTGCAGCGGGCCGATCTTCTTGCCCGCCAGCAGGATGAGGTCGCGGTTCGTCGACAGATACCCCGCAAAGAATATTGCGAGCGTGATCTTCGCGATCTCCCCCGGCTGGAAGGTGCCGATGCCCACCGAGATCCAGATGCGCGCCCCGTTGATCTCGAGACCGAGCGGCGTGAGGGGAAGCAGGAGCAGGAGGGCGCTGACGATCAGCGAGATGTAGGTGAAGCGGAGGAGGATCCGGTGGTCGCGCAGGACGATCAGGAGGACCGCCGCCGCTCCGATCGCCACGGCCGTCCACGTGACCTGCTGTGGTGCCACGGGCGGATAGTCGGGATTGACCAGGATGGCCGACAGGTCGAGACGGTGGATCATCGCCAGGCCGATCCCGTTCAGCGCGACGACGATGGGGAGTATCACCGGATCCGCATACTTCGCCCGGAAGCGCAGGATGACGTGGATGAGAAGGCCCATCCCTCCGAGGGTGGTCGCCTGGAACCAGAAGTGGTCGGCGAAGGGCTCCTCGCGGCCTGTGCCCGCCAGGTAGTTGGCACTCATCGCCACGGCGAGGGCGAGCAGCAGCAGGACGAACTCGATGTTGCGCCGCGACCGGGGGACCGTCAGGACATCACTCATTTGCTGCACCTCCACAGTCGGTGGCAGGGGACGAAGGACTGGGGGCGGGGGTCGGATCCGCACCGGACGAGGCGCTGGACGTCGCGGACGCACCCGGTGGAGCGGAAGCACTCGGACCCGCTGTCGTGCGGGGACCCGGTGAGGGGGTCGCACGTGCGGAGGGAACGCCCGCCGCGGCCGAGGTCCGCGGCACGGGGGACGCGGAACTGCTGGGGCTCGGCGTGCTGCCGGACGTGGGGCGGGACGTGGGGCTGGGAGTGCTGCGGACGGAGGGGCTCGGCGAGGAGGTCGCCCCCGTTCCGGGATCGCAGGAGACCGCCCGCAGTTCGCTGCGAAGGTTCCCCACGATGCGCTGGGCCTCGTCGAGGCTGGCGGCGGGAAGGGTGTCCACGAGCTGGGAGCGCTGGTACTCGGGCAGGTTCGAGACGGGGATGTCCGTGGTCTCGTACAGCTCACTCAGGCTGATGGGCCCGACCTTCTGGGGCACGCCCGTGTAGATCGCCACGCGGTGGTCCGCTTCGGCGACGTAGTAGCGCGTCTGCGTCCAGGTGTAGCCCAGGCCCAGGACGGCGATCAGGATGAGGCCCATGAGCGACAGGAATGCGGGCACGAGCCAGCGCCGCCTGCGCGTGGGCCTCTCGTCCCCGGCATCGGGGTCGGCCGGCTGGCTGTCGCCCTTGTGGGTCAGCATCATCGCCGCGCGCCGCTCGGTGGACCGCTGCGTCACGATGGGGATCTGTCCGGTCTCGGTCGCCAGGGCCGCCGACCCCACCAGCATGTGAGGCCTTGTCAGCAGGTCCTCGCGGATGACGTCGGCGCGGATGGCGGTGCCGGGAAGGTCGCCGTTGTCGTCGACCTGGTGCGAGACGGCGTCCGCCCCGTTCGCGCTCGGTCCGTCCCGTTCGCCCGCTGCCTGCCAGGCAGGGGGGATGGACGGCGGCGGTGCGTCGTCGTCGTCCGCTTCCACGACCTCGACGACGACGATGGTGATGTTGTCCGGCGAGCCCCCGGCGAGGGTCAGGTCGACGAGGGTGTCGACGCACGCCCGGATGTCCGTCGTCTCGCGCATGACCTGCTCCACCACGCGCTCGTTCAGGACCGCATTGAGGCCGTCCGAGCACAGCAGCCAGCGCTCACCGGGCTCGGCGTCGAAGGAGTCGAGATCCAGTTCCGGACTCGCGTCGACGTCGCCGAGGACACGCATCAGCACGTTCTTGTGCGGGTGGACCTCCGCTTCCTCGGGAGTGAGCCGGCCCTCGTCGATGAGGCGCTGCACGAAGGTGTGGTCCGTGGTGATCTGCTCGAAGACGCCGTTCTTCAGCCGATAGGCACGTGAGTCACCGATGTGTGCGAGCTGCAGCTTCGACTCCTCCAGCAGGAGGGCCGTCACCGTGGTGCCCATGCCCGCCAGCTGCGGGTTGGTTCCGACGAGTTCGGAGAGCAGTGAGTTCGCGGTCTGGATCTCGTCCGCCAGGTGGGTGGCAGCATGGCCGCCGTGCCCGCTGTGATCGAGATGGACCAGGTCCAGGACGGTGGAGGCGGAGGCGACGTTGCCGCCCGCGTGTCCGCCCATGCCGTCGGCGACGACGGCGAGGTACCGGCCCACGTAGGCGGAGTCGTCATTCTTCGCCCGCACCATGCCCACGTCGGAGCGGGCAGCGAACCTCAGGACGAGCCGCACGCCTACGGCCTCAATTCGATGACCGTCTTACCGATCCGGATGGGGATGCCCGGTTCGACGGGCAGGGCACGCGTGAGCTGGGTACCGCCGAGGTAGGTCCCGTTCGTCGAGCCCAGATCCTCGATGAACCAGCGGCTGCCCTGCGGGAACAGCCGTGCGTGGCGGCCGGAGGCGTAGTCGTCCTCGAGCACGAGGGTGGCCTCCTGGGCGCGACCGAGGAGGACCGGACTCGCCGCGAGGTCCAGTGAGGTCCCGGACAGGGGGCCCTCCGTGACCACCAGTCGTCGGGCGGCTGCCCGCACCGGTGCGGGCTCTTCGTGGGCATCGGGTCTGTTGCGCGGGCTGGCCGTACCGGCCTTGGTGCGGCTACCCACCAGGAGATCGCGGCGCAGCGCCCCGACGGTGCTGAGCACGAGGATCCACAGCAGGATCAGGAAGCCGAAGCGCAGGATCGTGACGGTCAGTTCTCCGGCCTCGCTCATCGCTGGCCCCCGTCCTGTGTGGGCACCAGGCGGAAGGTCAGGCGTGAGCGCCCCATGGTGATCATGGAGCCGTCCGTCAGCTCGGCCTGCCCGTGGACGCGCTGCCCGTTCACGAAGCTGCCGTTGGTCGACCCGAGGTCGACCGCGTAGATCCTGCCGTCCTCCATGCGGATCTCCAGATGCCGCCGCGAGACCCCGGTGTCGTCGACGGGGATGTCCGCCTCCGATGAGCGGCCGAGGATGATGGACCCGGAATGGATCGAATAGCGCCGGCCGTCGATCTCGAGGACCGGCTGGTAGCGCGTGGGCTGGCTGCGCGGTGCTGCGGGCGCTACCGGGCCGGCAGGGCGGCGCGCGGCAACCTGCTTCTCGATCGACGAATCGATCTCGAACACACCCGCCTTCAGCTCGGGATCGTGTTCGAAGGACACGCGCACCGGCCCCTGCAGGCTGTACTGCTGGCTGTTGACGTGGGCGATGACCACGTCGCAGAGCTCCTCGGCCAGGGCGGATCCCCAGTGCTGGGCGAGCTCGAAGTCGGAATCGGAGAGGCGGGCCGTGAAGACATTGGGTGCGAGCGTCCGGCCCTGCGAGAGGACGAGCGAGCGGTTGTCCAGCTCCTTGCGGAGGGCAGTGGCGATCTCGAGGGGCTGCACCTGTGAGCGCGAGCCCGTGGTGAAGGCGCTCCGGACCAGCTTTTCGAGTCCGCGCTCCACGTTGTCGAGAATGCCCATCGTCCGCCTCCTCCCCTGTCCCACTGTGGTTTCGGGCCCCGCCAGCGGGATGCTGCAGGGCTTCTCCCGGTCCTGGAGACGGCAATGTCCGGCCGGGCATGTTCCCTCCGATACTACTGGGAGCCTCTGGAAATGAGCTCCAAGGGGGCATTCCCAGGATTACTTTGTCCTAACGATCGCCGGTGGCGGCAGCCTGCCCCAGGGCGCCATCGGACCGCCGGAACCCGCGTTTAGGTAATTGCGGTGATGCTCCGCTATGCTTATTTCTGCTGTTCACAACGCCTGCGCCTGGCGCACGGAGTTGGAATCTCGAAATGCGCGAGTGGCGGAACGGCAGACGCGCTGGCTTCAGGTGCCAGTATCCGAAAGGGTGTGGGGGTTCAAATCCCCCCTCGCGCACAGTGCACGACGACGAAGGGCCTCCGCCCAGCGGGGGCCCTTCGTCGTCTGCCCGGTTCCCCGGGGAACCCGGCCTGGACCAGCCGCGCCCCGGTTCCGCGCCTCGCCGTCCGGTCGTGTCAGCGGAAATCGCGGGACCTGGTGGTGGCCTTCAGGTGGAGGACCTCGATGCGGTCCGCCACGAGGTTCACGATTCCCTCGGAGGACCGTTCGAGGACGCCCCGCACGATCACGCTGCTCGCCTCCCGCGCCACGCGGCGGTAGCGCTGCCAGACCCCCACCGAGCAGATGACGTTCACCAGTCCCGTCTCGTCCTCCAGGTTCATGAACGTGATGCCGCTGGCCGTCGCCGGTCTCTGCCGGTGCGTCACGACTCCGCCCACCTCGACCCGCCGGCCGGACTCCGCCGTCCTCAGGTCCAGCGCCGTCAGTGCCCCACGGCGTTCCAGTCTGCTCCTGGCGTGGCGTACCGGATGGTCGTCCGGGGTGATCCCGGTGGACCACAGGTCGGACCCGACCTTGTCGATGTCCGAGAGTTCGGGCATCAGCGGCGGCTGGATGTACACGGCGGTCCCCTTGATCTGGCCCTCGCGCTCGGTGGACGCGGGCCCGGCATTCCACAGCGCTTCCCGCCTGCTCAGTCCCATCGAGTCGAAGGCGCCCGCCGCCGCCAGCGCCTCGAGCTGCCCGGCATTGACGCCCGTCCGCCGCGCCAGGTCCGGCATGTCCTCGTAGGGTCCGTTCCGTTCCCGCTCGGCGACGATCCTCTCCGCGAGCTTTGTCCCGAGCGATTCGACACTGGCGAGCCCGAGCCGCACCGCATAGTTGCCGTCGCGGCGGTGGGGTGTCGAATCGAAGGGGGTGTCCTGGTCGAAGTAGCCCACCGGCGGCTGCTCGTCCTCGATGCAGCAGTCCATCCCCGTGGCGCGGCGCCGGGGATCGGCGGGAGGGTCGTAGCCCTCGAGTGGTTCGAGGTCGGCGTGGACCCCGGAGTGCAGGATGTCGGGCCGCAGGACGATGGCGCCGTGCCGCCGGGCGTCCGCCACGAGGGTCTGCGGTGAGTAGAACCCCATGGGCTGGGCGCGCAGCAGGGCTGCGAGGAACGCGCCGGGATAGTGCAGCCTCAGCCAGGCGCTGACGTAGACCAGCAGCGCGAAGCTGATCGAGTGGCTCTCCGCGAACCCGAAGTTCGCGAACGCATGGATCTTGTTGTAGATGGTGTCGGCCACCTCGCCGGTGATCCCGTTGGCCTCCATCCCCTGGTACAGCTTGGCCTTCAGCGAATCGATCCGCTCCTCACCCCGCTTGGATCCCATGGCCCGGCGCAGCAGGTCTGCGTCCGCACCGGTGCAGCCGCCCACCACCATGGCCATCTGCATGAGCTGCTCCTGGAAGAGCGGTACGCCGAGGGTCCGCTCGAGGACCGGCTTCAGGTCGGGGTGGAGGTACCGGACCTCCTCCTCGCCCATCTTCCGTTTGATGTAGGGGTGCACGGCTCCGCCCTGGATGGGTCCGGGCCGTACGAGGGCCACCTCGATGACGAGGTCGTAGAACTGGCGGGGCTGCAGCCGGGGGAGCATGCCCATCTGGGCGCGGCTCTCCACCTGGAAGACGCCCACCGAATCGGCGAAGCACAGCATGTCGTACACGCCCTGCTCCTCCTTCGGGATGGTGTGCAGCTCCCACTTCTCCCCGAAGTGCCGTTCCACGAGGTCGAAGTTGTACTGGATGGCGGCGAGGATGCCGAGGCCCAGCAGGTCGAACTTCACCAGCCCCATCCAGGCGCAGTCGTCCTTGTCCCACTGGAGGACCGTCCTACCGTCCATCCGCCCATGCTCGATCGGGCATACTTCCCCGACGGGCCGGTCCGTCAGCACCATGCCGCCCGAGTGGATGCCCAGATGCCGCGGGAACTTCAGGACCTCCTGGGCCAATTCGACCACGGAGGCGGGGATGTCGTGGTCGCTGCTGGAGACGAGCCCGCCCCACCGCTCGATCTGCCGCGACCAGGCGTCCTGCTGGCCCGGGCTGTGGCCCAGGGCCTTCGCCATGTCGCGCACCGCGAACTTGGGCCGGTAGGTGATGACGTTGGCGACCTGCGCCGCATTGAAACGCCCGTACTTGCGGTAGACGTACTGGATGACCTCCTCACGCCGGTCCGAGTCGAAGTCCACGTCGATGTCCGGTTCCTCGTCGCGCATGCTGGAGAGGAACCGCTCGAAGGGAAGCTGGTACTTGATGGAGTCCACGGCGGTGATCTCCAGCAGGTAGCAGACCGCCGAGTTGGCCGCGGATCCCCGTCCCTGGCACAGGATCCCGTTGCGCCGCGCGTAGTGCACGAGGTCGTGGACGATCAGGAAGTACCCCGGGAAGTTCTTGCTCTCGATCACCTCCAGTTCACGTTCGATGCGCTCGCGCACATCGGTCCGGCCGCCGTAGAGCTTGTCCGCCCCCTGCCAGACGAGCTCGCGGAGGTAGCTCATCTGCGTGTGGCCTTCCGGCAGGTCGAGGTTCGGCAGGCCGGGGCGGACGCTGCGGAGGGTGAAGGAGAGATCTGCGGCGAGGTCCACGGTGCGCTCCACGGCTCCGGGATAGTCCCGGAACCGCCGCGCCATCTCGGCACCGCTGCGCAGGTGGGCGGCTCCCGCGGCGGGAAGCCAGCCATCCATCTGGTCCAGGCTCCTGCGGGCCCGGACCGCGGCCAGGGCGGAGGCGAGCCGATGCTGCTTCGGGGTCGCGTAGTGCACGTTGTTGGTGGCCACGGTCGGCAGCGCGAGGCGTGCGGCGACGGCGGCCAGGGCGTCATTGTGCGCGGTGTCCAGGGGGTTGCCCTGGTCGATGAGTTCGACGGCGACCGAATCCCTGCCGAACAGCTCGACGAGCGTGCGGAGCTCCGCCTCGGCGGCGGATGCCCCGTCCGCGACGAGTGCCGAGCGCACCGTCCCCTTCCGGCAGCCCGAGAGGATCATCCACTGGCCCTGGGCGTGCCCGGAGAGGCTCTCGAGGTCGTAGCGGGGTTTGCCCTTCTCCGCATCGGCGTCGAGCTGGGCTTCGGTGATGGCCGTGGACAACCGATGGTAGCCCGCCGATCCCCGGGCGATGACGAGGAGGTGCCGGCCCTCCGGGTCGGCTTCACCGTTCTGCGGTCTGGACAGACCGAGGGAGAGCTCGGTGCCGTACATCGTCGAGAAGCCGGGGTACTTCTCGGCGGCTTCCGCGAAGTGGACCACTCCGTACAGTCCGTCGTGGTCGGTGAGCGCCATGCCGGTGAGACCGAGGCGCTGGGCCTCCTCGGCGAGGTGCTCGGGACTGGATGCACCGTCGAGGAAGCTGAAGTTGGAGTGGACGTGGAGTTCCGCGTAGGGCACCACGGGCCCCTCGGGGGCCGGAGCGGCCGCCGGAGGGGTGTAGGGCTGGCGTTTCCGCGACCAGGCGGGGCTGTCCCCGCCGTCGGCGCCGGGGGGTGGTGCCCCGGGCCGGGTGGAACCGGACAGGTTCCGTTCGAAGTCCGACCACGGGATCGGCGGATTGTTCCAGCCCATGGCGTCCCTCCCTGTCTGGATGTCCTGGAATTGTCAGTGCGGGTGCCGGCCGAGCTGCCGGGCACGGGTGTCAGTCGTAGCCGGCCTCCACCCACCAGGCATGGTTCTCGAGGAGCAGCAGCCAGGCCGATCCGGACTGGTCCACGAGCTGGAAGCGGTTGAGCACGCGTCCCGTGGGGTCCCACCACCGCTCGTTGATCGGCCAGGGACCGGCCCAGGAGTGCACGGGCCTCCGGCCGTCGTCGGGCCCCGCACGAAAGAAGGCGGGGTCGGCGCTCAGGAGGCCGCGGGGATCCACGTCGACCGGATTGCCGCGGGAGTCGACGACGGTGGCGGGCACGGGGTTGGCGAACACGGTGGCCGGCGCCGGGCCGGGCAGGCGGCCGGGCCAGGGCTGGTCGCGGTCCTTTCCGGGCGCCTTCGCAGGCGACGGATCCCCCCAGGGGATGACGACGCGGCGGTCCGCGAGGAGCCGCCCGCCGGCGATGATCGCGGTGAGGACGGCGCCGTGGCCCAGCATGCTCTGCACGCGGGCCAGGCCGTGGTGGATGCCCTCGTCCGGGCCCGTTCCCCAGAGACCGTCCGCATGATCGCTGAGGTCCTCGACGATGTCGGGCGCCACGTGGACCCGCGTGATGCCGGAGGTGAGACCGTGATCGGAGGCAGAGGTGCCCTGGAGCTGCCACCGCACGCGGTCCACGATGTCGTCGGCGTCGAACCAGCGTGGGTGCTGCCACCGGCGCTCGGACACCTCGCCCGACTCCGTGTGCAGCGAGACGTGCAGTGCTGTGCACACCAGCCCTGCCGCCCGCAGGGTGTCGACGAATTCGCCCGCGGGTGTGCGGAAGGCGAACGCGAGCTGGTCGATGCGGGCGAGGGGCGGCTCGAAGTCCGTTGCCGTGTCGAGGTGGGGCGGCGGTTTCCGGGCGACGACGTCCCGGTGGTCGAGTCCGCTCGCCTGGCGGTGCGCGAGGGCGCCCTCGATGCCGAAGCGGTTACGGACGTCGGAGGCCTTGAGTGCCGCGAAATCACCGAGGGAACGGATGCCGAGGCGCTTGAGCAGCACGGTGAGCCGGGGCTGTTCGAGGACTTCCAGGGGGTAGCTGCCGAGGAACCACGGCGAGCGGCCGGGTGGGATGACGACCAGCCGGTCGGCGTCGGGATCCTGGTCCGTGGCCCTGGCTGCCTGCTCGGCGGCGAACGGGCCGTCGGCGATACCGATGCGCACATCGGTGAGGCCGATGGCCGCGAGGGTCCGGAAGATGACGTCCGCGGCCCTGCCCTCGCTGCCGTAGTAGCGCGCAGGTCCCTTGACCTTGAGGGCGCACAGCCCCGGCCGGAGAACCTGGACGCCGGGCAGAATGGTCTCCACGGCCGCGGTCACGGGTTCGAAGGTGCGTTCATCGAGCGAGGGATCGTAGGGCAGGGACACGAGCCCCGTGCTGCGGGCCTGTGCCTCCCGGATGCGCAGGCCCCTCTTCACGCCGTCCTGCCGTGCTGCGGGAGAGCAGGCGAAGACCTCGCCGCGGTCCACCAGGACGAGCGCCGTGTCGGCGGGCAGTGCGTGTTCGCGCAGCGCGGCGGTGATGGGCCAGTCCGGGCACCAGAGCATCAGGATCCTGGTGGCGGGCTCCGCGGGTGCGGGCAGGGACGTCACGAGGATCTCGCCAGCCGTGGTCCGAACAGGGCGGTGGAAGCGTTGCCGGGAGCGGTGCCGGGCTGGAGTCCCTCGGGCAGGAGGGCTCCCTGGGACGCTGTTCCAGGGGCGGTGGCCTGCAGGTCCGCCAGTCCCACGTAGGCGTGGCGGAGCCGTCCGGAGGGCTGCGTCGCGGTGATCTTCATGCGGCGCGCTGTCAGGTGGCCCGTTCCTGCACCGAGGCCCTCCCAGGCGCTCTCGGCCACCCCGAGCGTGGAATCGCTCTGCTTCCAGGCGCCGAGGGTGATCAGTGCGGCACCACGCTGGCGCAGCCGTGCCTTGAGCCGGGCCCATTCGGTGGGCGCCAGGTGCTCCGGGGCACGGGTCAGGATGACCGGGACGACATCCACGAGGGCTGCCGTGACGGTGAGCCATTGGGATCCGGGATCGGGGATCAGGATGAGGCGTTGGAGGTTGATCCCGAAGCCCTGTGCCGCTTCCACGCCGAAGTCCGGCACGCCGATGACGCTGCACCACAGACCTGCCGAGGAAGGACCGGCGAGGAGGGCCATGGCGAGGGCCGGAGAGTTCCGGACCGTGTAGGAGCCCCCGGACTGGAGGCCGCCGCCGGGCAGGATCCGGGCGAGGGCCGGGACCGTGGGCAGCCTGCGCGAATCGAGGGTGCTGGCCTGCATGCTGTTGATGCGGGCCTGGAGGCCGAGGGTGACGTCGGCTGGTGAGGTTCCGCGGCGACCGGCGGGTTCCGGGACCGTCTCGCCGGAGGAGGAAGGCTCCCGTCCGAGGGAAGGGCCGGCAGCTGGAGGCGTCACTCGTCAATATTCGAATACGTGTTCGATTAAGTCAATCAACGCGGTGCGGCTTGAATGCCGCTGGAATGCGGCCTTTTTCTGGTAGGTGCGGCCCCGGATCGTGCCCGCCGGCAGGCGCAGCGCTGCACCTGCCGCCGTCGTTTCCCGGGTGTCAGGCGTCCGGTGTCTTGCGTGCGGCCTCGCGTTCCTTCACCCGCGCGGCCTCGGCGCGGACGGCGGCCTGCGTGGCACGCTCCGCCACCAGCCAGGCGGGCGGATCCTGCAGCAGAGCGGTGATCTGCTCGCTGGTCAGGGGATCCGTGACGCCTCCGCGCGCCAATCCGCTGATGGAGATCCCGAGCTTCTGCGCGACGACGGGGCGCGGGTGCGGGCCGTTGCGGCGCAGGTCGGCGAGCCACTCCGGCGGGGTCTGCTGCAGTTCGTTGAACTCGGCGCGCGTCAGCTCGGTCTCCTGGAAGTCCTGGGGAGCTGCGGGCAGGTAGATTCCCAGTTTCTTGGCCGCGGTGGCGGGTTTCAGTGTCTGGGGAGTTTTCGCGGGAGTCATTGTCCAAGCTTAACGGTCACGGCTCAACGGTTCCGGCTCAACGGTTCCGGACAGGCGCTACTGTGATCAGGTGCCCACCGACCAGCCCAGAACCCTGTCCGTCGGCTTCGTGCCGGGCGTGACGCCGGGCAAGTGGGTGGCGCGGTGGCGCGAACGCCACCCGGAGGTGCCCCTCGAGCTCCGGCAGCATGACGACGACGCCCTGGCGGCACTGCGGGACGGCTCCGACGACGTCGTCTTCGTCCGGCTCCCGGTGGACCGCGCAGGGCTCCACCTGATTCCCCTCTACGAGGAACAGCCCGTGGCGGTGATGTCACGGGACAACGAGCTGTCGCTCTACGACGACGTCCCGCTCGAGGAACTCGAGGGCCTGCTCGACGTCGCGGAGTGCGGCGGCCCGAAGACGGCCGTCGAGGTGGCCGCGTCCGGCGCGGGTGTGGTCGTCCTGCCGATGTCCCTCGCACGCCTCCATGCGCGGAAGGACGCCGTACACCGTCCCGTCCCGGGCCTGCCGACGACGACGATCGGTATCGCCTGGCGGATGGAGGACGAGTCCGATGACGTCGAGGAGTTCATCGGCATCGTCCGCGGACGCACGGCCCAGAGTTCCCGGCAGCCCTCCCAGCGCGAGGCGCCCAAGAAGAGCGCATCGCAGAAGGCGGCCGCGAAGAAGGCCGCCGCTGGGGAAGCGAAGGGGCAGAAGGAGAACAGGAAGCCCTCGCCGCCCGGGAAGGCGGCACGTCCTTCCGGTTCGCGCGGAAAACGGCGCTGACGCCCCATCCATCTTCGGAGAGCACTTCATGGACGCTGACGTTCTCATCATCGGTGCGGGACTCGCCGGTCTCGTTGCCGGCAACGAGCTCATCCGTGCGGGCAAAAAGGTCGCCATCGTGGAGCAGGAGAACGCCCGGAACCTCGGCGGGCAGGCGTTCTGGTCCTTCGGCGGCCTCTTCCTGGTCGACACGCCCATGCAGCGGCGCCTCCGTGTCCGGGACTCCTTCGACCTCGCCTGGCAGGACTGGCAGGGATCGGCGGCGTGGGACCGCCTCGACGGGTACCTGCCCGAGGACGAATGGGCGGCGCAGTGGGGCCGGGCCTACGTCGAGTTCGCCGCCGGGGACAAGCGCCCGTGGCTCGAGGAGCAGGGCGTGAGGTTCACGCCCCTGGTGGGGTGGGCCGAGCGCGGCAGCGGTACGGCGGCCGGGCACGGCAACTCCGTCCCCCGGTTCCACGTGCCGTGGGGCACGGGGACGGGCATCTCGGAGCCCTTCGCCGACAGGGCCCGGGCGGCCGCGGAGGAAGGCTCCCTGACCTTCTTCTTCCGCCACCAGGTCGACGGACTCATCCTGGACGGGGACACCGTCACCGGCGTGCACGGGACGGTCCTGGCTGCGGACGACGCCGGGCGCGGGGTCCCTTCGAGCCGGCAGGCGGTCGGCGGCTTCGAGCTGCGGGCGCAGGCCGTGGTGATCGCCAGCGGCGGGATCGGCGGCAACCATGAGCAGGTCCGCCGGTGGTGGCCCGCACGCCTCGGCACACCGCCGTCGGGCATGATCACCGGCGTCCCGCAGCACGTGGACGGCAGGATGCTGGACATCGCCGCCGCTGCCGGAGTCCGGCTCGTCAACCGCGACCGGATGTGGCACTACACGGAGGGCGTGCGGAACTGGGACCCGGTCTGGCCGCAGCACGGCATCCGGATCCTGCCCGGTCCGTCCTCCCTGTGGCTCGATGCGCTCGGGCGGCGCCTGCCCGCCCCGGGCCTGCCCGGATACGACACCATCGGCACGCTGACGATCCTCCGGAACACCCCCGACATCGCGCAGTACGACCATTCGTGGTTCATCCTGACCCAGAAGATGATCGAGAAGGAGTTCGCGCTGTCGGGGTCGGAGCAGAACCCCGACCTCACGAACCGGGACGTGGGACTGCTGCTGAGGAGCAGGCTCGGGCGGGGTGCGCCGCCGCCCGTCGAGGCGTTCAAGAAGAACGGCGAGGACTTCGTCGTCGCCGACGGCCTGACCGGCCTCGTGGCCGGGATGAACGCCCTCACCGACACCGCCCTGCTGGATCGCGACCTCATCGAGCGGCAGATCCGGCAACGCGACGCGGAGCTGGACAACCCCTATTCCAAGGACCTGCAGGTCATGGGCATCCACAATTCCCGCAGGTTCCTCGGGGACAGGCTCACGCGGACGGCGAGTCCCCACAAGATCCTCGATCCCGCCGCGGGGCCCCTGATCGCCGTGAAGCTGCATGTCATCACAAGGAAGACCCTCGGCGGCATCCAGACGGACCTGACAAAGAGGGCCTTCGACACGGCGGGGAACCCGATCCGCGGGCTCTACGCCGCCGGGGAGGCCGCCGGTTTCGGCGGGGGAGGCGCGCACGGGTACAACGCCCTCGAAGGGACTTTCCTCGGTGGCTGCATCTTCACGGGCCGTACCGTGGGCCGCTCCCTCGCAGCACTGCTCTAGCGGTACTTCACCAGCGGTACTTCACCAGCGGTACTTCACCGGCGGTACCTCACCGGCGGTACTTCACCGGCGGTACTTCACCGCCGTGGTTCAGGCCTGTGCCGGCTGGCCGTTGCTCGCCATCGTCCCGCCGTCCACGGGAAGGACGACGCCGGTGATGAAGCGCGCGTCCTCGCTTGCGAGGAAGAGGATGGCGGCGGCCACCTCCTCCGGCAGGCCGCCGCGCCCGAGGGCCGCCTTGGTGCCGTAGAACACGCCGGAGAGGTCCGTCTCGATCACGCGGTGCCAGTCGTCCACGCTGGTGTCCTGAACGGTTCCCTGGGTGATGGTGCCGGCGTTGTTGACGAGGATGTCGAGGCGCCCGTACCGCCCGACGGTCTCCTGCACCATGACCTCCACCTGCCCGAAGTCGGAGGAGTCCGCAGGTACCGCCGCCGCCCGTCCCTCCGGCAGGGAAGCGACGACTGCGTCGATCTTGTCGGGAACCGAATCGGTCAGGACCACCCTCGCCCCTTCGGCGACGAAGCGCCGTGCCGTCGCTTCACCGATGCCGGAACCGGCTCCCGTGACGACGGCGACCTTCCCGTCGAATCGCTGCTGCATGCTCGCTGTCTCCGTCCTGTCGGTCCTCCCACCGTCGCACCCGCCGCCGTCCGCACGCAACGGGAGGATCGGCACCGGCATCCGCTCCCGGCGGGGCGCCCTGCCTGCTACCGGCAGCCGGATCTCAGGGGTCGAAGTGCGTCTCGGGCCCGGCCTGCCCGATGGATGCCACCACGGAGGCGGCGATGTCGCGGACCTTCTCGTTGCGGCTGTTGGACACCGACTTCAGGATGGTGAGGGCCTCCACCTGGCTGCAGCGGTTCTGCGCCATGATGATCCCGATCGCGATGTCGATGGCGGTCCTCGACGTCATAGCAGCTTTGAGGTTCGTGACCGATTCACTGTGCTGGGCCAGCCGGACCGAGAGCATCAGGGCCTTGGAGGTCTGTGCGACGAAGGTCTCCGCGGTGGCGATGATCGTGGGATCGAAGCCGCCCTTCTCCGTCGAGTAGACGTTCAGTGCGGCACGGGCTCCGGCTTCGAGCGAGAACGGCACGGCCAGGATCGAGCTCACACCGTGCTCGGCAGTGCTGGAGAGATAGCCCCTCCAGCGTTCATCGGTGCTGACGTCGGCAACGTGCACCGTGCGCTGCTCCTCACAGGCGGTGAGGCACGGGCCCTCGGAGAAGAGGTACTGCAGTTCGTCGAGCTTCCGGGCAGCCTCGTTGCTGCTGGCCACGGTGCCTGCCCGTTTGTTGCGCAGGAGGGTGATGCCGCACAGCGTCTCCCCGGGCTGTTCGAACAGGCGGGCAGCGGCGAAGCGGGCGAATTCGGTGAGGAACTCCTCTACGTCGTCCGTATCGAGGAGGAGGTCCTGGAGGTAGTCCGCGGTGGTCTGCCCGGCAACCTGGTCGGCCATGTGTACTGGATCCTGTTTCGTTCAACCACCGGGCGTCGGGTGCATCGCGCCGGCAGGGCGTCCGGATACCTCCGGAACCGATACACAAACCCAGGGTGTCTGTGTTCGGCCTTCTGCTAGACCATTAGCCAGCCTACACAGTAGGAGAGGTCATGCTGGATGGACGATGGCCCGAGGGGACGGGAGGCGCCTGCCTCCCGTCCCCTCTCCGGTCGGTTCGACCCGTCAGACGGTGGCGTGCTCCGTGCCGACGGGGGTGACGACCTCGGCCGTCGGTTCCATGTTCTCCGCGTCCACCATCCACGCGTACTGCTCCAGCTTCGCGATGAACCCGTGCAGCAGGTCCGCGGTGGTGGGATCTTCCTCGTCGATCTGGTCATGCACGTCGCGCATGGTCTTCACGGTGGCGTTCAGCATGCGGACCACGAGACCCACGGTGTCCTTGGTGGAGACGAGGCCGGCGGGGAAGGGATCGATCTTGGTGCCCTCGGCGACGGCGACGCTGCGGCCGTCCGGGACGGCGTGCAGTGCGCGCATGCGCTCGGCCATCTCGTCCGCGAAGAGGCGGGCGTCGTCGATGATCTCGTCCAGCTGCAGGTGGAGATCGCGGAAGTTCTTGCCGACCACGTTCCAGTGGGCCTGCTTGCCCTGCAGATGCAGTTCGATCAGATCGACCAGGACGGCCTGCATGTTGTCCGTGAGGGTGGGTGAAGCCTTCATTAATCCTCCAGTGCTAGAGAGATTTTCTCCTCCCGGCAGGGCACCGGACGCGCCGATCCTCGCCGGGGGACTCCTTTCACACTAGCCCTGCGCGTTGGCCAAATCCAACGGATCTGCATACGCTAAGGGGACTTACGGTTTTGTCGTTCCGCATCTCCGAACGGGAGCGGACGGCGCCGGAGTCTCTACGAAGGAGGAACCGTTTTGGCTTCAGTACAGGAATCTATCGACGTAGCAGTACCGGTCAGTACGGCCTACAACCAGTGGACCCAATTCGAGAGCTTCCCGCAGTTCATGGGCGGCGTCGAGTCCATCACGCAGACCTCGGACACCACCACCCACTGGGTGACGAGCATCGGTGGCGTGAAGCGCGAGTTCGACGCCGAGATCACCGAGCAGCACCCGGACGAGCGTGTCGCCTGGAAGAGCACCGACGGCGAATCGCATGCCGGCGTGGTCACCTTCCACCGCCTCGACGAGAACACCACGCGGCTCATGGTGCAGATCGACTGGCACCCCGAGACGTTCACCGAGAAGATCGGCGCCGTCGTGCACGCGGACGCCGCGCAGGTGAAGGGCGACCTCAAGAGGTTCAAGCAGTTCATCGAGAAGAGCGGCGGGGAGACCGGCGCCTGGCGCGGGAACGTCGAGGCACCGCCGACCGGTGGCACCACCGACGCGACACCCGCGAACAGCACGCTGCCGGACACCTCCACGAACGACCCCGATTCGGGCGGTCCGCGCATCGGCTGACGGCGCTGCGGTGACAGGAGGCGGATCCCCAGGGGGTCCGCCTCTTCGCTGTCCTAGGGGATGTCCCCGACCTCGATCGATGCGATCGACTCGGCCGCCTGCCGGGACAGCTCGGGCGGGATGGGCGAGCTCTTCGCGGCCTCTGCGGCCTCGGCCTGGCCTTCCGCGCTGACGGCGTAGGTTCCGAAGGCCCGGATGACGTCGGCGCTCGCCTCGTTCTCGTAGCGCGCGCAGTAGACGTGGTAGGACACCAGGACCAGAGGGTAGACGCCGGGCTCACCCGTGGTCCGGTCCAGCTCCAGTGCGATGTCGTAGTCCTCGCGTCCCGGCACGCGGGTGGCGAGGTCGACGGCGGCAGCCGCCGCCTCCGAGCTGACCGGCACATAGTCCTCGCCGACCTTCAGGGCCGCGCGGCCGAGGGGGTCGCCCACCGCCGAGTCGTCGGCATAGGTCACCGCACCGACGGTACCGGCCACGGTGCTCACCACCCCGGCGTTGCCCTTGGCGTTCTCGTTCTCGAGGCCCTCCGGCCACGTTCCGTCGGGCTCCTCGGTCCAGATCTCGGGAACCACCGCGTGCAGGTAGTCCGTGAAGTTCTCGGTGGTCCCCGAATCGTCGGACCGGCTGACGGCCGAGACCGGCAGGGCCGGGAGGTCGACGCCGTCGTTCTGCGCCGCGATGGCGGGGTCGTTCCACAGGGCGATGTCGCCCCGGAAGATGCGGGCCACGGTGGCGGCGTCGAGCTTCAGTTCCGGGATGCCCGGGAGGTTGAACGCCACGCTGATGGGCGAGACGTAGGCCGGGATGTTGAAGGCACCTCCCGGCCCGCACACCTCCGTGGACTCGGCGAGTTCCTCGTCGCTGAGGTAGGCATCGGAGCCCGCGAATCCCACGGCTCCGGCCAGCAGGGCCCCGCGCCCGGCTCCGGAGCCGTCGGGCGAGTACTGCACCTGGGCCCGCGGATAGAGCGTGGCGAAGCCCGCACGCCAGGCGTCCATCGCCGGGCCCTGGGCCGAGGATCCCGCCGCGGTCACCGCTCCCTGCAGGCTCGTGTCCCCGCGCTGCGCCGCGGCTTCCTGCTCCGCGCCCAGCGGGTAGTCGGAACCGCAGGCGGTCAGGCCGAGGAGGGCGGCGAGGGACAGGGACAGGGTGGCTCGGATTCTCACCGGAGCAACGTTACAGGTGGCGAAAAGGTGAACCCAAGGTGGACGGCGGATGGACGTGCTGATTGCGGTCCGGTCACCCGCGGCGCAGGCGGTACCCGTCCGACCGGTGCACGAGCCGGCGGCCGCCGCCGTCGTTCAGGAGGATCCACAGCACTGAGGCATCATCGGTCCTCATGTCCAGCACGCCGCGGAGCTGCGTCCCTGCCGGGTGCTGGAGGGTCACGTTTTCGCCGCGCCGGAAGCCCGACCAGTCCTGGGATTCGAAATCGCTGACGGGGGAGGGGGATGCGTTCATGGCGGGCCTTTCGCAGGAGTTCGGGATCCCCACGCTAGCCCTGCCGCCTGAACGCCCTCTGAACGTGCGTTGAAGGGTGGGGGCGGGCCGGATCCGGGGATCAGAGGGTGCGCCAGTCCCCGCTCGTGAGGTGCGAACCTGCCTGCGGCCCCATGAGGAGCATCCCGCCGTCCACCACGAACGAGGCGCCGTTGACGTAGCTGGACGCGCCGGATGCGAGGAAGGCGACGACGTCGGCGATCTCCTCCGGGGCGCCCGGGCGGCCCAGGGGGATGCCGGGGCGGTCCATGCTGTGCGGATCCTGGTCCTCGGAATCGTTCATCGGGGTGTTGATCTCGCCGGGCAGCACGGCGTTGGCGGTGATCCCCCGGTCGGCGAGCTCGAGCGCGATGGTCCTCACCAGGCCGCCGAGCCCGTGCTTGGAGGCGTCATAGGCGGCCGAGCCGACGCGCGGCTGCTCCTGGTGCACGCTGGTGACCGCGATGATCCGCCCGCCCCGGCCGCCGTCGATCATGTGGCGGGCGGCACGCTGGATGCAGACGAAGGCGCCGTCGAGGTTCGCGCCCAGGGTGCCGCGCCAGGTGTCCCAGTCCGTCTCGAGGAACAGGGTCCCGCCGTTGACGCCCGCGTTGTTGACGAAGACGTCGAGTCCGCCGAGCTCCTGTGCGAGCTGGTCGATGACATCCCCGCACGCCGGGGCGTCCGTGGTGTCCAGCTGGGCTACAGCGGCGCGGACGCCCTTCTCGCGGACGAGGCGCGCGGTCTCCTCGGCGCCCTCCGAGTCCGAGTGCCAGGTGACGCCGACGTCGCATCCGGCGGCTGCGAGGGCGATGGCGGTGGCCCGCCCGATACCCGAATCGGAGCCGGTGACGATTGCCTTGCTCGGTGTGAAGTCCATACCCCATCCTTTGCACCCGGGTCAGGAGTGTGCAAGGAAAAAGTGAGGGTGCCGCGGCGGCTTGGTGGGGAGTCGGGGAGGTATTAAGGACAGCAACCCCCGGGCGGGCGCCCGGGGGTTGCTGTCAGAAGGGATCAGGCCTCGACGGCTCCCTGGCGTCCGGCGTCGGATGCAGGGGCTTCGACGGCCGTGGACTCGACTGGGGAGTCACCGCTCACGATCTCGATCTTGCGGGGCTTCGCGCGCTCGATGACGGGGATCATCACGCTGAGGACACCGTTCTCGTAGCGTGCGGAGATTCCCTCCGTGTCGACACCCTGGCCCAGGTTGAGCTGGCGCAGGAACGAGCCGCTCTCGCGCTCCCGGGTCAGCCACTTGACGCCCTCCGCGCTGCGCAGCGTGCGCTCCGCGCGGATGGTCAGGAGCTGGCCGTCGACGTCGATGTCGACCGATCCGGGATCGATGCCCGGAAGGTCCGCGGCTAGGACGTAGTGGTCCTTCTCGCGGTAGAGGTCCATCGGCATGAGACGGAGTCCCGGACGGCTCTCCAGAAGAGCGCCGGCAACGCGGTCCAGCTCGCGGAACGGATCAAACTTCATGGCCACTGGAAACATCTCCTTCACAGATGCCACCGGCAGGTGGGTTCTTCAGGGTTGAGCGCCCCTCGCTCAACTACGAAAAATGTTAGCACTCGACCCTAGGGAGTGCTAACGAATTTTGTTCGCTCAGAACGAACGGCGTGCACAGAAAAGAAGGCCCGTACCAAGCGGTACGGGCCTTCCTCGTGGTGCTGTCACCAGCCGATCCTCGTGCCTGCGCGGGGCCTCGATCCCCGGGCCTTCCGCGTGTGAAGCGGATGCTCTACCAGACTGAGCTACACAGGCAATTGGTTCTCCAACAGCTTAGGCCATCCGGGCGCCGCACCAAATTCCCCTCCCGCGCGACGTCCTCCACCTCGGGTGCTGCGCTGGTCATCGGTGTCCCGTCTCAGTAGCCTGAAGGAAAGCCTGCTGAGCATTGTGACCGGTCCGGGACCGATTCCGGGCTTCCGCGGGCATCGCCACGACGAAGGGACCGCACCATGAACAACCAGGACATCCTGCAGCGCATCCAGGCACTCGTGCAGGAGGAACACGAACTCCGCGAGCAGCCCCAGGACGCCGGAGCCGGAGCGGAGCACCAGGACCACGCGGCCCGGCTGAAGCGGGTCGAGGAGGACCTCGACCAGTGCTGGGACCTGCTCCGCCAGCGCCGGGCGAAGGCCGACGCCGGCGAGGACCCTGCAGAGGCCGACGCCCGTCCCATTCCCCAGGTGGAGGGGTACCGCCAGTAATGGCAGTCCCACTGGTGCTGTTCGACGTCAACGGGACGCTCTCGGACATGGGGCTCATGTCCCAGCACTTCGAGGAGATCGGAGTACCTCCGCAACTCTCCGCACTCTGGTTCGCCTCGGTCCTCCGGGACGGCTTCGCGCTGACCGCCGCCGGACAGAACCCGGCCTTCCGTGCGGTCGCCGAGGGGGCACTGCATGCGGTGCTCGCGGGTCAGGTCCTCAACCGGGACGCCGACGCCGCCGTCGCGCACGTGATGGACGCCCTCCAGGAGCTTCCGGTGCACCCGGACGTGCCCGAGGGGATCCGCGCGCTCACCGGGGGAGGCTTCGGTACCGCAGCGCTCACCAACGGCTCCCGGGCGACAGCGGAGGGCCTGCTGGAGCGGGCCGGCCTCTCCGTCGACACGGTGCTGTCGGTCGAGGACGCCCCGCGGTGGAAGCCCGCGCCCCAGGCCTATGCCTATGCGGTCGAGGCGCTGCAGCGGCAGGCGGGCGACGTCGTGCTGGTCGCCGTCCACCCCTGGGACATCGACGGCGCCGCCCACGCCGGCCTCCGCACCGCCTGGCTGAACCGTGACGCGGTTCCGTACCCGCCCGCCATGACGCCTCCGGACCACGAGGTGGCCTCGCTCACCGACCTGCCCCGCGTCCTCGCGGCGTGAGACTGGAGCAGCGCGGCATCAAGGAAGCGTAAAGACGTCGCCGGGCCGCCCGGTGTCCGCTTGAATGGGTAGGTGGGGCCGACCGGCTGCACCCCTGCCACCCGTCCCCTGGAGGTCGAGCATTCCCGTGAGGCCGAGCAGGAGAACCTCCCGGGAGCCGGTGCCGGCCGCAGCAGTCCTGCGCGGCTCGCTGAGGACCCTCCGGGCCTGGGTGGCGCGCCACAGCCCCAGGCATCCCGCCCAGGTGATCGTGCTCGGCTTCGCGGCGGCGATCCTCGTCGGCACCGCACTGCTGATGATCCCGACATCGAAGGCCGGACCGGGCAGTGCGACCTTCCTCGAGGCCCTGTTCACGGCGACCTCCGCGGTCTGCGTGACAGGGCTGGTCGTCGTCGACACCCCCCGCTACTGGACCGGTGAAGGCCACGTCATCATCCTCGCCCTGATCCAGGTCGGCGGTTTCGGCATCATGTCCTTCGCATCGCTCCTCGGGGTCCTGCTCGCCCGTCGCCTGGGTCTGCGCTCCCGGATCCTGACGGCGGTCGAGACCAAGAGCGAGGGATTCGGCGACGTCCGCAACGTGCTCCTCGGCGTCCTGCGCATCACGCTGGTCGTGGAGGCCGCAACCGCGGTCCTGCTGGGGGCGCGCTTCTTCCTCGCCTACGGCTACGGCCCGGGAGAAGCCGCATGGCTGGGGATCTTCCACTCGGTGTCGTCCTTCAACAACGCAGGCTTCGCCCTCTTCAGTGACAACCTGATCGGCTATGTCGGCGATCCGTGGATCTGCCTGCCGATCAGCGCGGCCGTCATCATCGGCGGGCTGGGCTTCCCCGTCCTGTTCGAACTGCGGCGCCACTTCCGGTACCCGCACAAGTGGCACATGAACACCAAGCTCGTGCTGAGCGGCACCGTCCTCCTGCTCACCGCAGGCACCGCCTTCATCACCGCCGTCGAGTGGTCCAACCCGGCGACCCTCGGCACGCTGAGGCCGGGGGAGAGGATCCTCGCCGGGTTCTTCCAGTCCGCGATGGCTCGGACCGCGGGCTTCAACAGCGTGGACTTCGCCGACGTCCACCCCGTCACGCTGCTGGCCACGGACGTGCTCATGTTCATCGGCGGCGGTCCTGCCGGAACAGCCGGCGGCCTGAAGATCACCACGATCGGCGTCCTGGTCTTCATCCTCTACACGGAGATCAGCGGCGGCAACGCCGTCAACATCTTCGGCAAGCGCCTGCCCCGCTCGGCACACCGGCACGCCATCTCGATCGTGCTCCTCGCCGTCGGCCTCGTTCTCGGTGCCACGATGTTCCTCCTGCTCATCACGGACTTCGGCCTGGACCGCGTTCTCTTCGAGGTCGTCTCGGCCTTCGCCACCGTGGGACTCTCCACCGGCATCACGGCCGGCATCCCGCCCGCGGGCCAGGCCGTCCTGATCCTCATGATGTTCGCCGGGCGCCTCGGCCCGGTGACCCTCGCCTCCGCACTCGCGCTCCGTCCTCGACCCCTGTACTACGAATACCCGAAGGAAAGGCCCCTCATTGGCTAGGCAACGCCTGTTCTCCCCCAAGTCCGGCGAGGCGGCCGCGGTCGCCGACACCGTCGCCGTCATCGGTCTCGGCCGGTTCGGCGCCGCCCTGGCCCTCGAACTCGAGGAGGCGGGGACCGAGGTGCTCGGCATCGACAACGACGAGGACGTCGTCCAGTCCTACAACGGCCTCCTCACGCACGTGGTGCGTGCCGACACCACCAAGGAAGAGGCGCTGCGGCAGCTATCCCTGCCCGAGTTCGACCGTGTGGTGGTGGGCATCGGCACCGACCTGGAGGCGAGCATCCTCACGACGTCGATCCTGCTGCGCTTCGAGCGGCCCACCATCTGGGCGAAGGCCATCAGTGAGGCGCACGCCCAGATCCTCTCGCAGCTCGGCGTGGAGCGGGTGATCCGGCCCGAGCACGACATGGGCAAGCGCGTGGCCCACCTGGTGCGCGGCACGATGCTCGACTACGTGGAGTTCGAGGACAACTTCGCGATGGTGAAGACCCGCCCGCCGCGTGAGTACTGGAACCGCGAGCTCGGCACCACGGGCCTGCGCGCGAAGTACGGCGTCACCGTGGTCGCCGTGAAGCGCAAGGGAGGCGAGTGGGACTACACGACGGCGCAGACCACGCTCTACGACGACGACGAGATCATCGTGGCGGGTCCGACGGCCAAGGCGGAGTTCTTCAGCTCCCTGGTCTAGGACGGCTCCAGGATCCCGGAGACGTCCCGATGGCCGGGAGCGTCAGTCCGTGGGTCTCGGTCCGGGTCTCAGGTCTTCCGTGAAAGCCAGGACAATGTCAGCGCACCGGCGCTGCGCCGGAAACCGCTTCTACCGGAGACGACCTCGAGAACCGCCCAGACGGCCAGGGAGACGGAACTCGCCAGGCGCAGGCGCTCGCGGTTCCTCTCCTCGAGGGCCATGAAGGAGGCGGCGCCGAGCAGCGCCCAGCCGAGGATCGGTGCGTTCGGTTTCTGCACGATGGTCTGACGGCCAAGGCTGTCGGTGAAGAATCTCATGCGCCCTTCTTCCTGGAGGTCCCGGAGGCCTTCTTGGCGTCGGCCTTCTTCTCGCGGTTCTTCTCGACACTGCGGCGGAGGGCTTCCATGAGGTCCAGGACGTTGTCGTCGTCGTCCTCGTCCTTGTTCGCGCCGAAGGTCTCCTCGGTGTTGATGGTGTCGCCCTTCTCGATCTTGGCGTCGATCAGGGTGCGCAGCTGCACCTGGTAGTCGTCCGTGAAGTTCTCCGGATCGAAGTCCGTGGAGAAGGAGTCCACGAGCGCCGCCGACATCTGCTTCTCCTTCGCGGAGATACGGACCTTCTCCTCGAGTGCGGGGAAGGAGGCCTCCCGGACCTCGTCATCCCACAGCAGCGTCTGGAGCATGAGGACCTCCCCGCGTACCCGCAGCGCGGCGAGGCGGCTCTTCTGGCGGAGGGAGAACTGCACGATCGCGGTCCGGTCCGTCTCCTCGAGCGTGCGCCTTAGCAGGACATAGGCCTTGGTCGAGGTGCTGTCCGGCTCGAGGAAGTAGGCGCGGTCGAACATGATCGGGTCGATCTGGTCGCTCGGCACGAACTCGACCACCTCGATCTCCCGGCTCCTCTCGACCGGCAGGGACGAGAGGTCCTCCTCCGTCAGGACGACCGTGTGCTCGCCGTCGTCGTACGCCTTGTCGATGTGCTTGAAGTCCACGACCTCGTCACACACCTCGCAGCGCCGCTGGTACCGGATACGGCCGCCGTCCTTGTCGTGCACCTGGTGGAGGGCGATGTCGTGGTCCTCCGTGGCGCTGTAGACCTTGACCGGCACATTGACCAGGCCGAACGCGACCGCACCCTTCCAGATGGCTCTCATGGGTCAAGTGAACACCAAGCAGGCTTACCGGGCCAGAGGATCCCGGCCGCCCACCCCTAGACTTGAGGCGTGACTTCCGAGACCGTAGAGCCCATCGTCAGCAAGACAACCAGCGACGACGGCGGCACCGTGCTGCGCCTGGAGTTCCAGTTCGCGTTCCCGCCGACCGTGCTGTGGAAGCACCTGACCGAGGCGGACAAGCTGAAGTACTGGTTCCCCTGCGAGATGGAGTTCGAGCCGCGCAGGGACGAGGAGATCCTCTTCCGCTACGCCGACCAGAAGCCCCTCCGCGGCGTCGTGCTGGAGGTCGAACGGCCCTCGGTCCTCGCCTACACCTGGGAGAAGGACAGCCTGCGCTGGGAATTGACGCGGACGGGGGACAACGGCACGCAGCTCGTGCTGTTCCTGACGCCGGGCAGCCCGCGGCATTCGGCGACCATGGCCGCCGGCTGGCACCTCACCATCGCCGGGCTCGACGATTTCCTGAACAAGCGCAACCTCGGCCAGGACCCGGCCCTGTGGGACATCTATGTCAACCGCTACCGCGAGCAGTTCGCCGACTAGGGTCCACCGGCTCCCGGCCGCGCGGTACGCCGGCTGATTGGTACTGGAATACCGCCGCCATCCGGTCAAGACTGGAGGACATGGCCCCTCCCCGCAGCTCACGGCAGCAGACCGTTACCGTGGACGGGCGCACCCTACGGCTGTCCAACCTGGACAAGGTGCTGTATCCGGCGACGGGGACCACCAAGGCGGACGTCCTCGCCTATTACGCGGCGGTGGCGCCACACCTGATCCGGCACGCGGCGCAACGCCCGGTCACGCGCAAACGCTGGGTCCATGGCGTCGGCACGCCGGAGGCGCCGGGCGAGATGTTCTTCCAGAAGAACATCGACGACAACGCGCCGGACTGGGTGCCGCGGAACGCGATCCAGCACAAGGACCACGTGAACGTCTATCCCCTGGTCAACGACCTGGCGACGCTCACCTGGCTCGGGCAGATCGCCGCGATCGAGATCCACGTGCCGCAGTGGCGCTTCGACGCCGACGGTGCGAAGGCGAATCCTGACCGCCTCGTGCTGGACCTCGACCCCGGCAAGGGCGCCGCGCTCGCGGAATGTGCCGAGGTGGCCCGGCTCGCCCGGCCCATCCTGCAGGGCATGGGACTCGAACCGTTCCCCGTCACCAGCGGGTCGAAGGGTATCCACCTCTACTGCGCGCTCGACGGCCGGCAGACCTCGGAGCAGGTCTCCGCCGTCGCCCACGAACTGGCCCGCGCCCTCGAGGCCGACCATCCCGACCTGGCGGTCAGCGACATGAAGAAGGCGCTGCGCTCGGGCAGGGTGCTGGTCGACTGGAGCCAGAACCACGTCAACAAGACCACCGTGAGCCCGTACTCCCTCCGTGGGCGCTTCGAGCCGACGGTCGCGGCGCCGCGCACGTGGGAGGAGCTCGACGACGCCGACCTCGGGCACCTCGACTACCGGGAGATGATGCGGCGCATCGAGTCCAGAGGGGACATCCTCGCCCCGGCGGCGCCGACCGCCCCTCCCACCGATGCGGCACGGAACGCGCCGGACCGGCTGTCCACCTACCGGGCCATGCGGGACGCATCCCGCACGCCGGAGCCTGTTCCCGAGACCGTGGGCCCGCCGGGTGGCAACAGCTTCGTCATCCAGGAGCACCACGCCCGGCGCCTGCACTACGATTTCCGGCTCGAGCGCGACGGCGTCCTCGTCTCGTGGGCCATCCCGAAGGGCCCGCCGCTGACACCGAGCAGGAACCACCTCGCGGTCCAGACGGAGGACCATCCCCTCGATTACGGATCCTTCGCCGGAACTATTCCCAAGGGTGAATACGGAGCCGGTGAGGTGTACCTCTGGGATTCCGGCACCTACGAACTGGAGAAGTGGCGGGACGGCAAGGAAGTCATCTGCACGCTCCACGGGAGGCCCGACGGCGGCCTGGCCCGCGGCGGCACCGCGGTCCGACGGTACGCGCTCATCAATACCGGGGGCGGGCCGAACGGCAAGAGCAACTGGCTGATCCACCTCATGAAGGACCAGCCCGCCGAGGTGGACGCCGAACCGGGCCGCCGCGGTGATCCTGCAGGTTCCGCGCCGGCCACCGCGAATGGCGCCTCCCCGAATGGCGCCCCCGCGGACGGCGCCTCGCAGGACGGCGCCTCCCCGAACGGCGGCGATGGTCCGGCTGCTCCTGATTCCCCGCCTGATTCCCGGCGGACCTCCCCGCCGGGCCCGGCGGACGGACGGGCCCGCCCTGCCGCGCCAGACGTCGTCCGCCCCATGCTCGCCACGCTCGGGTCCGAGCAGGCCATCCCCGCGCCGGACGAGTGGGCGTACGAGATGAAGTGGGACGGCGTACGCTGCATCGCCGTCGTCCGGGACGGCGCCGTCACCCTGGTCAGCCGCAACGGCATCGACACCACGCGCACCTACCCGGAGCTCGGCGACCTCGGACAGTTCCTCAGCGCCGACAGCGCCGTGCTCGACGGCGAGATCGTGGCCCTCAACGCGAAGGGCCGCCCCGACTTCAGCCTCCTTCAGACGCGCATGAAGCTGACGCACCGGTCGGAGATCGACGCGGCCCGGCAGAAGACGCCCGTGCGCCTCATGCTCTTCGACCTGCTGGAACTCGACGGCAACGACCTCACCGGCCTGGAGTACTGCCAGCGGCGGGAACTCCTCGAGAAGGCGGTCGACGAGGCGGAGGACGGCCACGTCCAGGTGCCCCCTGCCCTCGACGCGACGCTCGAGGAGGCCGTGGAGGCGAGCAGGCAGCTGGGTCTCGAAGGCATCATGGCCAAGCGGCTCTCGAGCGACTACCAGCCCGGGACGCGGTCGGCGTCGTGGGTGAAGATCAAGCACCTGCACACGCAGGAGGTCGTCGTGGTGGGGTGGCGGCCGGGCAAGGGCAACCGTGCGGCGAAGGTCGGCTCACTGCTCGTGGCCGTTCCCGACGGCGTCGACCTGCGCTACGTGGGACGCGTCGGATCCGGCCTCACCGAGCGGGACCTCGCCGAGGTGGGCGCCCGGCTCAAGAAGCTGGCGCGGAAGACGGCGCCGCTCGACGACGTCCCGGGAGCCGACGCGTCCGACGCCCACTGGGTCCGGCCCGCCCTCGTGGGAGAGGTCCAGTACAGCGAGCACACGGGCTCCGGGCGCCTCCGGCATCCCGTGTGGCGGGGGTGGAGACCCGACAAGACGCCCTCGGACGTCGTCGTCGAATTCTGACGTACCCGCCATTCGTATTACCCAGGAGGAATAGATGACCGTTCTCGACGTCCAGCGGCTCGACGCGTGGTGGCGTGCCGCCAACTATCTCTCGGTGGGCCAGATCTACCTGAAGGACAACGCCCTCCTGATGCGGCCCCTGGTGCGCGAGGACGTGAAGGCGCGCCTCCTGGGCCACTGGGGGACCACGCCCGGCCTCAACTTCGTCTATGCCCATCTGAACCGGGTCATCTCCGAGCGGAAGCAGGAGATGCTGTTCGTCACCGGGCCCGGTCACGGCGGACCCGCCAACGTGGCCAACGCCTGGCTGGAGGGCACGTATTCGGAGGTCTACCCCTCCATCGGCAGGGATGCGGCGGGGCTCAACGCCCTGTTCCGGCAGTTCAGCTACCCCGGCGGCATCCCTTCGCATGCAGCGCCGGAAACACCCGGCTCCATCCACGAGGGCGGCGAACTGGGATACACCCTCGCCCACGCCTACGGTGCCGTCTTCGACAACCCGTCGCTGATCGCCGCAGCGGTGGTGGGTGACGGCGAGGCGGAGACCGGACCGCTGGCCACCAGCTGGCACTCCACCAGTTTCGTCGACCCGGCCGTGGACGGCGCCGTGCTGCCGATCCTGCATCTCAACGGCTACAAGATCGCGAATCCCACGGTGCTCGCGCGGATGCCGGAGGAGCAGCTGCGGCAGCTGATGTACGGCTACGGGTACGACCCGCACTTCGTCACCGTCTCGGATCCCACGGCGACGGAGGCGGCACACAGGAACTTCGCCGCCGTCCTCGATGCGTGCATCGGCGACATCCACGCCATCCAGGAGAAGGCCCGCATGTCGCCGGCCGGCGCGGATGCTGCTGCCGCCCGATGGCCCATGATCGTGCTGCGCTCGCCCAAGGGCTGGACCGGCCCGGCCGTGGTGGACGGCAAGCCCGTCGAGGGGACCTGGCGGTCCCACCAGGTGCCGCTCTCCGGGGTCGACAGCAACGAGGAGCACCTGCACCAGCTCGAGGAGTGGATGCGCTCCTACGACCCGGCGTCGCTGTTCACCGCCACGGGCGAGCTGCGGCCGGAGATCGCTGCCCTTGCCCCCGACGGTGACCTCCGCATGAGCGCGACGCCGTACGCCAACGGCGGCCGGCTCCTCCGCGACCTCGTGCTGCCGTCCTACGCGGACCATGCCGTCGAGGTGTCGCGCCCCGGGGCGGAGAAGGTGAGTCCGATGGCCACGGTGGGCGGGTATCTGCGCGACGTCATCGAGCGCAATCCCTCCACCTTCCGCCTGTTCGGTCCCGACGAGACGGCGTCGAACCGGCTGTCCGCCGTCTACGAGGTGACGGACAAGGTTTGGCAGCCGCGCATCGAGGACGTCGACGAGCATCTCGCCCGGTCGGGGCGCGTGCTGGAGGTCCTCAGCGAACACCTCTGCCAGGGCTGGCTCGAGGGGTACCTGCTGACCGGACGTCACGGGGTCTTCAACTGCTACGAGGCGTTCGTGCACATCGTCGACTCGATGTTCAACCAGTTCGCGAAGTGGCTCAAGGTGCACCGCGCTCTGTCCTGGCGCCGGCCCATCGCCTCATTCAACTACATGCTGTCGAGCCACGTCTGGCAGCAGGACCACAACGGGTTCTCGCACCAGGACCCCGGGTTCATCGACCACGTGGTCAACAAGAAGGCGGACGTCGTCCGGGTCTACCTGCCGCCGGATGCCAACACGATGCTCGCGGTGACAGAACACTGCCTGCAGACGCGGGACACCGTCAACGTGATCGTGACAGGCAAGCAGCCCACGCCGACCTGGCTGGGACCGGAGGAGGCGCACCTGCACGTCAGGCGCGGCATCGGTATCTTCGGGTTCGCGGGCTCCGAAGAGCCCGGGACGGAGCCCGACGTCGTCCTCGGCTGTGCGGGTGACGTCCCGACGCTCGAGGCCGTGGCAGCGGCGGGCCTTCTGAAGGCCGGCATCCCCGGGCTGAAGGTCCGCGTGGTGAACGTCGTGGACCTCATGCGCCTGCAGGATGTGACGGAGCACCCGCACGGCCTGTCCGCCCGGGATTTCGACACGCTGTTCACCACCACCAAACCGGTGGTGTTCGCCTACCACGGCTATCCGTGGCTCATCCACCGGCTGACGTACCGCAGGACCAACCACGCGAACCTCCACGTGCGGGGCTACAAGGAGGAGGGCACCACGACCACGCCGTTCGACATGGCGATGCTGAACCAGATCGACCGCTTCCAGCTCGCCATGGACGTGATCGACCGCGTGCCCGCCCTCGGCGCGACCGAGGCGCGGCTCCGGCAGGACCTGCAGGACCAGCGGCAGCGGGCCTGGCAGTACACACGCGACGCGGGGAAGGACCTCGAGTCGATCACCGGCTGGACCCTCGACGAGTCCTCACCCGACGACGCCCCGTGAGGCCGGCGTTCCCGGCCGGACGCCCCGAGGGTCAGGGGTGCTGCCCGAACGTGTCCGGGTCGACGGGTCGCTGGTTCTTCGGGAGGTTCTCGACGACCTGGAGGTAGGACTCCGTGACGAGGTCCTCGACGAGCTCGGCATCGAGCGGCCCGTCCGGGTGCAGGGTGATCCAGTGCCGCTTGTTCATGTGATAGCCCGGCGTGATGTCGTCATGGGCCTCGCGGAGCATCCGCGCATCCGACGGTGAGGCCTTGAGGACCACGATCGGTTCGCCCCGGGTGGCGGTCTGCAGCAGGAAGACCTTCCCGCGCACCTTGTACACATCCCAGTCCTCGCCGAACGGATGGGTCAGTTCCGATCCGGGCAGCTCCTGGGCACGCGCCGCCGCGCAGTCCTGCAGCTTCCTGCCGTTCATCGTCCTCCTTCACCAGCGGTGGAGCGTCCGGGTGTGCGCCGCGGATCTGGTCCGGGCGACCGGGCTCCCCCCGGGCGCGAGGAGCCCCCTACTTGAGGAGTGCGACGTCCGAGACGAGCTCGATGTGGCGCTGCATCGCTTCCGCTGCTGCGGCGGAGTCCTGCGCCTGGATGGCCTGCGCGATGGCCCGGTGCGATTCGAGGGACTGCTCCGGCCTGCCGGGCTGGGCAAGGGACTCGAGGCGGGTCTCCAGGATCATCTCGCCGATGAACGCCATGAGCTGCGCCATCACGGGCGAGTGGGCGGCTGCGGTCACGGCCTGGTGGAACAGCTCGTCACCGTGGGCGCCGCGGTCGCCGTCGTCGATCTCGGACTTCATCACCTCGAGCGCCGTGGCGATCGCGGCGAGGTCCTCCTCCGTGTGCCGCTCGGCCGCCAGTGCCGCGAGCTTCACCTCGAGGGTGCTGCGTGCCTCGACGATGTCCGGGAGGCGGCTCCGGTGCTCACGCAATCCCTTGATCACGCTGGCGACGCTCGCGCGGTGGCGCAGGACTGCGCCGGTGCCGTGCTGGACGTCGATGACGCCGAGGACCTCGAGGGCGACGAGCGCCTGCGCGAGGGTCGCCCGGGAGACGCCGAGGCGCTCGGCGAGGTCGCGTTCGGCCGGGAGGAGGTCGCCGGGGCGCAGCCGGGCCGACTCGATGTAGCCCAGCAGCTGCTCGACGAGCTGTTCGTACAGGCGCGGACGCGCAAGGCGGCCCAAGGGTTGCGGATCAGCGGCGTCGGTCATCCTGGCTCTCCCCATGTAGTGGTGCGCCCATGCTATCGGTGAACGTTTGACAGGGACACCCAGTCTCCTACAGGCTAGGCCAGTGGTCCTGTAACTCACGTCACAGGACCAGCACACTTTTCCGTAGCCCGTTGGAGGATAACGATGTCCGCTCCACTCCTCTCGATCATCATCCTTGCGGCGATGTTCCTGATAGCCACCCTGCTGCCCATCAATATGGGCGCCCTCGCCTTCGTGGGGGCCTTCCTGCTCGGTGCCGTCTTCCTCGGGATGGAGACCGACGACATCATCGCCGAATTCCCCGGGGGACTGTTCCTCACCCTCGTCGGGGTGACCTACCTGTTCGCCATCGCGCAGAACAACGGCACCATCGACCTGCTGGTCCGGGGTGCGGTGAAGCTGGTCCGCAACCGCGTGGCCCTCATCCCGTGGGTCATGTTCCTGATCACCGCCGTCATCACCGCCGTCGGCGCGCTCGGCCCCGCAGCCGTGGCCATCATGGCGCCCGTCGCGCTCGGTTTCGCCGCACGCCACAAGATCTCCCCGCTGCTCATGGGCATGATGGTGGTCCACGGTGCGCAGGCGGGCGGTTTCTCGCCCATCGCCGTGTACGGCGTCATCGTCAACGACATCGTCGGGGAGTCCGGCTTCGAATCGAGCCCCCTCGCCGTATTCCTGTCGAGCTTCATCTTCAACCTGCTGATCGCCGTCGTGCTCTTCGTCGTCCTGGGTGGACGCACGCTCCTGTCCTCGCGCATCTCCCACTTCGTCGAGGAAGCGGCCGAGGCCCGCATGAGCGTCAGCCCCGGAGCCCGCAGGGCCGACGTCGCCTACAAGGGGACCGGCAGCGGAACCTACGGACCCCGCGATCCGGCCGGTGACGGCGTCGACGCCGTGAGGTCCCGTGAGGACCGCATCTCGCAGACAGCCACCATCCTCGGCTTGATCGCGCTCGCCGTGATCGCCCTCGGATTCAAGGTCGACGTCGGGTTCGTCGCCATCACCGTCGCCGTGATCCTCGCGCTGATCTCGCCGAAGGCCCAGAGCGGTGCCGTCAACAAGATCGCCTGGTCCACGGTGCTCCTCATCTGCGGCATGCTCACCTTCGTCGGTGTCCTCCAGGCCGTCGGCACCATCGAGTACGTCTCCAACGGCGTCGCCGGCCTCGGCATGCCCCTGCTCGCCGCGCTGCTCATCTGCTACATCGGTGCGGTCGTCTCCGCCTTCGCCTCATCCACCGCGATCCTCGCGGCGCTGATCCCGCTGGCCATCCCGTTCCTCGAGACCGGTGCCGTGGGCGCCGTCGGCGTGGTCTGCGCCCTCGCGGTCTCGTCGACGATCGTGGACGTCTCGCCCTTCTCCACCAACGGCGCACTCGTCCTGGCGAACGCGCCCGAGGGCACGGACAAGGACCGCTTCTACCGGCAGATCCTCGGCTACGGAGCCATCGTCGTGGCTGCCGGCCCCGTCATCGCCTGGCTCGCCCTCGTGGTGCCCGGCTGGCTCTGACCCTCCCGGCGACCCCGCCGATCCGACCGACCCCGACAGAACCACCGGAGGACGCATGAGCGCCGAGACCACCGCGCAGACCACCGCGCAGACCACCGCGCAGACCACCGCGCAGACCACCGACACCGCGACGCGCGGGGGTCCACTGGCGGGCCGCCTCGTCGTGGACCTCAGCCGGGCCCTCGCCGGACCGCACGCCGGTATGATGCTCGGCGACCTCGGTGCCCGCGTGATCAAGGTCGAGACGCCGGGCACCGGTGACGACACCCGCGGATGGGGCCCGCCCTTCGTCGGCCCCGAGGACGACCGCCAGGCCACCTACTTCCTGTCCTGCAACAGGAACAAGGAGTCGATCGCCCTGGATCTCAAGAGCGACGACGGCAGGGCCGTCCTCGCGGAACTGCTGCGCCGCGCCGACGTGGTCGTCGAGAACTTCCGGACCGGGGTCCTCGACAGGCTCGGTTTCTCCACGGACGCGATGCTCGAGCTCAATCCCGGGCTGGTCATCCTCTCCATCACCGGCTTCGGCCACGACGGACCCGAGGCGAAGCGCAGCGGCTACGACCAGATCGTCCAGGGCGAGGCGGGCCTCATGTCCGTCACCGGCCCGGATCCGGACAACCCCCAGCGCGTCGGCGTCCCGATCGCCGACCTGCTGTCCGGCATGTACGGGGCCTACGGTGCGGTCGCCGCCCTGCTCGAACGGGAGCGCACGGGCAGGGGACAGGTGGTGCGCACGTCCCTGCTCGCGGCCATCATCGGCGTCCACGCCTTCCAGGGCACGCGGACCACGGTCGCCGGCGAGGTGCCGCAGGCCCAGGGCAACCACCACCCCTCGATCGCCCCGTACGGCCTGTTCAACTGCCGGGGCGGCAAGGTCCAGATCAGCGTGGGCAGCGAGAAGCTGTGGGCCACCTTCACCTCGGCCTTCGGGATACCCGCGGACCGGCCCGAGTTCGCCACGAACGCGGACCGGGTGCGGAACCGGGACCTGCTGATCGGTGTCGTCGAGGACGCGTTCTCCGCCTACGAGGCGGAGCCCCTGCTCGCGAAGCTCAACGAGGCCGGCATCCCCGCGGGCAAGGTCCGGACCCTCGACGAGGTGTACGCGTGGGAGCAGGTGCACTCGCAGGGCCTGCTGCTCACCGTCCAGCACCCGGTCCTCGGGGACATCGCGCTGCCCGGCCCGCCGCTGCGCTTCTTCGACGGTTCCGCCGAGACCACGCTCACCAGCCATACGGCGCCGCCCCTGCTCGACGGCGACGGTGACGCGATCCGCGCCTGGCTCGCCGAACCCGCAGGCGGTGCCCGGGCGTGAGCGCGGAGGCCCGTGTGCGGCACCTGACGGCCCGGGAACTCATCGACGCCGTGCTCGACGCCGGGTCGTTCAGCTCCTGGGACAGCCCGATCCCGATCCCCGCCTCCGCATCGTCGTCCTACCAGGAGGAGTTGCGGCGGGCCCGGGAGAAGAGCGGGGTGGACGAGTCCGTCCTGACGGGCGAGGGCTCCATCCACGGCCGGCGCGTCGCCGTGATTGTCTCGGAATTCACGTTCCTCGCCGGATCGATCGGCAGTGCCGCCGCCGGCCGGATCACCGCGGCGATCCACCGGGCCACCCGGGAGCGCCTGCCCCTCCTGGCCGGACCGGCGTCCGGCGGTACGCGCATGCAGGAGGGAACACCCGCGTTCCTGTCGATGGTCGACATCACCGGGGCGGTGCGGGCCCACCGGCAGGCCGGCCTGCCCTACCTGGTCTACCTGCGGCACCCCACCACGGGCGGCGTCATGGCGTCCTGGGGCTCCCTGGGCCATGTGACCGTAGCCGAGCCCGGGGCGCTGCTCGGGTTCCTAGGCCCCCGCGTCTACGAGGCGCTGTACGGCGCGCCGTTCCCGACCGGCGTCCAGACCGCCGAGAACCTGTTCGACAAGGGCCTGATCGACGCCGTCGTGCCGCCGGAGCACCTGGCGGGGATCGTCGACAGGGCCCTGACCGTCCTGGTCGCCGAGCCGTCGGGAACGCCTCCGGCGCCGTCGACGGCGTCCGTGCGGCCCGGCACCGCCGATGCCTGGACGTCGATCCTCATCTCCCGCAACCGCAGGCGCCCGGACCTCCGGCGCCTGCTCGCCTACGGCGCACGGGACGTGCTGCCGCTCAACGGCACGGGCCAGGGAGAGAAGGACCCGGGGCTGCTGCTCGCCCTGGCGCGCTTCGGCGAGCAGCCGTGCATCGTGCTCGGCCATCAGCGGCCGCGCCAGCCGGGTGATTCGGTCATGGGGCCGGCGTCGCTCCGGGAAGCGCGCCGTGGCATGAAGCTCGCCGAGGAGCTCGGCCTGCCGCTACTCACCGTCATCGACACCGCCGGCGCGGACCTGTCGAAGGAAGCGGAGGAGGGTGGGCTGGCCGGTGAGATCGCCCGTTCCCTGCACGACCTCATCGGGCTCGCGTCGCCGTCCGTCTCCGTGCTGCTCGGACAGGGTGCGGGCGGCGGGGCCCTCGCGCTGCTGCCGGCCGACAGCACGATCGCCGCGGAGCACGCATGGCTCTCACCGCTGCCCCCCGAGGGGGCGAGCGCGATCGTTCACCGGACGGTGGACCGGGCCGCCGAGATGGCCGAGTCCCAGGGCGTCAAGGTCGCGGCCCTCGTCGGGCGGGGCGTCGTCGACCACGTGGTCGACGAGCGGCCCGACGCCGCGGAGGAGGGGCGGGCCTTCTGCGAGCGGATGGCCGTCGCCATCGAATACGAACTGGCCCGCGTTCAGGGGCTTCCCGCGGCGGACCGCCTGGCGCGGCGCGCGGGCAAGTACCGGGCGGGCACCGCGCAGGACGGCTAGCCGGTTCGTCTCCTGAGGTACCGGGCGGCCGCCGCTCTCGCAGGCGGACAAGGTCCTGTCAGGATCGGTGCTGGTAGACGTCCGGGGTGCCGTCGTCGTCGGTGTCGATGCTTTCTTCGGCTTCGATGGTCCGGTAGTGCCTGTTGCGGCTGCGCAGGATGATCGAGGACAGGAGAGCCGCGGTCAGGGACGCGGTGAGGATCCCTACTTTGGCATGATCGTTCGTCGTCCCCCCGTCACCGAAGCTCAGGTCGGCGATGAGCAGGGACACCGTGAAGCCGATGCCTGCCAGCAGGGCGACCCCGATCAGGTCCACCCACTTCAGCGATGCATCGAGGTTGACGCGGGTGAGTTTGGTGAGCAGCCAGGTGGTGCCCACGATGCCGATAGGTTTGCCGGCGACGAGGCCGGCGATGATGCCCAGTGTCACCGGGTCGGAGAGTGCTGACAGGAATCCGTTCCACCCCCCGACGGCGACGCCGGCGGAGAAGAACGCGAACACGGGGACCGCGAAGCCAGCCGAGAGGGGTCGGAAGCGGTGTTCGAAGATCTCGGACAGTCCCGGCCCTGCATCCGGTCCTCCGCTCGCTTGGCTGCGGATGACCGGAACGGCGAAGCCGAGCAGGACCCCTGCGACCGTGGCATGGATGCCTCCGGCATGCACGAGCGCCCAGACCGCGAAGCCGATCGGGAGCAGGATGAACCAGGCGGCGGCGGGTTTGAGTCCGAAGAAGCGCCGGTACTTCTGGGCGAGGACCGTGAACAAGCCCAGCGGAATCAGCGCCAGCAGCAGCGGGGCGAGGTGCAGATCATCCGAGTAGAAGACAGCGATGATGGTGATCGCCAGCAGGTCGTCGACCACCGCGAGGGTGAGCAGGAAGATCCGCAGCGCGCTGGGGAGGTGGGATCCGACGATCGCGAGGACGGCGACAGCGAAGGCGATGTCCGTGGCCGTCGGTGTCGCCCAGCCCTGCAGGGTCTCCGGGCTGGCGAGGTTGATTCCCGTGTAGAGGAGGGCCGGTACGGCGACGCCACCGAAGGCCGCGGCGACCGGTACGACTGCCTGGGTGAAGTTGCGCAGGTCCCCGGCGACGAATTCGCGTTTGAGTTCCAGGCCGACGAGGAAGAAGAAGACAGCGAGGAGCCCGTCCGCCGCCCACGCGCCGAGGCTGAGTTCCAGATGCCACGGCTCGTACCCGACACGGAAGTCCCGCAACGCGAAGTAGCTGTTTGCGGCAGGGGAATTAGCCCAGACCAGCGCGATTGCTGCGGCGACGACGAGGAGGATCCCGCCGACGGTCTCCTTGCGGAGGATCTCGCCGATCCGCAGGACCTCCGAATAGGTGCCACGGCCCAGAATCCCGGATCTGGGTGCGGGGGTAGGTGCGGCGGTGGGTGTGGGTGAGTGGTGGGGTGTTTCTTCGGCCATGGGAGGCTCCTGCTGGAATCGGGGTCGACGAGAGAACATGCCGACCAGACTTCCCGGCTCACCTCGTCCCACTCTACCCGTCGTGCCCGCCGGGCTCGTCGGGCTCTTCCTCCGCCACGGCCGGGCCTTCCGCGGTAAGGTCCCGCTAGGTGCCGGGGTGCTGGGCCCGGTAAATCTCCATCTGCCGGTACCGGCGCTGGAGGCTGTCCCTCCGCGGGGTGCCCTCGGAGTCCCGCGGCTCGGCGGTGAGGTCGATGTGCCGTTCGCCGTAGTGCCAGAGCAGCATGTCGTCGAGGAGCCGATCCGGGCCCGGGGAGTACCGGTGGTCCAGTGCCTTGCGGACGGTGGTGATGGTGTCCGCCTGCAGGAGGGACACCAGTTCGAGGGTCGTCCTCAGGCCGTGGGCCGCGAGGAGTTCTGCGGCCCACCCCCAGTTGTCGTCCGACTTCCGGTCGACGTGCGGCAGGAGCGTCTGCCAGATGTCCCGGATGCGGTTCGGGGTCAGGGGGGCACTGCCTTCGCCCTCCTCGTCCCAGAACCCCGTGACGGTCTCGTACCGCTCGTGCAGTTCGGCGAACGCCGATTCCACAGTCTCGAGCATGGCCGCCGTCCCGGTGAACTGCCGGTCGAAGTAGGGGCTCCAGGCCTTCGGGTTGGACGCCTTGAACCGGATGTCGTGCTCGATCTCCGACCAGGCGTGGGCCAGCACCGTCCGCACCTGCACCTCGAAGAGGTAACTCCCGGCAGCCTTGGTGTCGGGGTCGACGGCCTGCTGGAACGCACGGACGACGTCGTTGTGGATGGTGCGCATGATGAGGTGGCGGCTGGAGTAGCCGTACGTGCCCGACTCGATGGACCCGATGTCCTTCTCGCGGTCGCCGCGGCAGTCGAACTCGTTGCGCTGGCGCTTGAGCAGGTCCGCCGCGAGGTCCACCTCGTGCGGGAGCGTGGTGATGATGCGGACCCCCACCAGATCGGTGAGGTTGCGCATCGGGTCGGGGAAGACGAGCACGGGCGGCGCGCCGGCCTCCGGGGAGGGCAGGGTGCGCGAGGCCTTGTCACGGAACGATTCGACCGTCTTGGTGCGGGCCGTGACGAAGAGGGGTTTGAGGTCGGTGCCGTCGAAGATCGCCGAGATGCTGTCGCGCATGGCCGTGGTCACGCGGTCGAGAGCCGGCCGCACGCGCTCGTACTCCCTCGTGTGCGCCTCGACGGCAGGCCTCAACCGCTCGTCGAGATCGTCCCACGTTCCCATGTGCCGTGCCTTTCCAAGGAGAGACTTCATCGTAGCCAACCCGGGTGACCGTTACGCTTCCCCTGTGAATCGTGGATACCCCGGCCGGCGCGCCGTCCTCGCCCTGGCGGCCGCCGTCGGCACGGCCGTCCTGGCTGCCTGCGGTGTACGGCCCGGCGCACGGGCCCCCTCCGGCGCTGGAGCCGCCTCCGGCGCCGCCGATGCTCCCTCCGTTCCCGCGCGGCGCTACAGCTATGGAGAGGATCCGAGCCAGTTCGCGGACCTCTACCTGCCGGGTGCCGACGGGCCGGTGCGCGGCGTCGTCGTCATCATCCACGGGGGCTACTGGAGGTCCACCTATGGCGCGGAGCTCGGCGAGCCGCTCGCGCAGGACCTCGCGGGGCGCGGCTACGTGTGCTGGAACCTGGAGTACCGGCGCGCCGGGAACGGTGGCGGTTGGCCCGCGACCTTCGACGACGTCGCCGCGGGCATCGACCACCTCGCCGTCGCGGCTCGGGAGCACGGGTTCGGGCTCGGCACGACGACGGCCCTGGGACATTCCGCCGGCGGCCACCTGGCCGTGTGGGCGGCGGGGCGGGCCGGGCTGCCGCCCGGTGCGCCGGGAGCCGGAATGCCGGGCGTGCCGCTGACGGCCGTCGTCAGCCAGGCCGGTCTGCTGAACCTCCGCGAGGCACGCGACCTGGGCCTGAGCGACGGCGCCGTCGAGAACCTGCTGGGTGTGCCCGGGGACCCCGAACGGTACGCGCTCGCGGATCCGATGACGGCCGTCCCGCTCGATGTTCCCGTCTACGCGGTGCACGGGACGGAGGACACCACGGTGCCCGTCAGCCAGTCGGAGGGCTATGTCCGGGCGGCGACCGCGGCGGGCGGGACGGCGGAGCTCTCCCTCGTCCCCGGTGATCACTTCGCCGTCATCGCCCCCGGTTCCGCGGCGTGGGACACCGTCGTGGCGCTCTTGGGGGCGGCCGCCGACACAGCGGACCCCGGCCGCCCGTAGGGGCTAACCGGGGTCCGCTGCACCGCGACTCCTAGTTGAGGGGGAGTGTCCCCTCGGGCAGTGCGCCGCCGGCGAGCAATTCACGCGCGGAGTCGGCCAGCGCGGTCAGGGCGACGCGCTGGGTCCACGGTCCGTAGGAGATGCGGGCGACGCCGAGCTCCTGTAGTCGGGACGGTGGAAGGCTGCCGGGAACATTGATGACGCTGAGGCGCTGCGGACCGAAGGCCTCCACGAGGGTGGTCACAGCGTGCTCGTCGAGCAGGCCGGGAACGAAGACACTCGTGGCACCGACGGCCAGGTAGGTCTTGCCGCGCTCGACGGCGTCGGCCAGGACGTCCGCGGGGTCACGGTCGCCGGCCTTCACGAAGGCGTCCGTGCGGGCGTTGAGCACGAAGTCGATGCCCTCGGACCCGCCGGCCCTGAGTGCTGATTCCATCTGGGCCGCGGCGTCGGCCAGGGGTCGCATCTGGTCCTCGATGTTCGCTCCGACGATGCCCACGCCGATCGCCCGGCGGACGGTGTCCTCGGGATCACCGTAACCGGATTCGAGGTCGGCGGAGACGGGGAGGCTCGTCGCTGCGGCGATGCGCCCCACGGCGGCGATCATCTCCTCCACGGGGATGTTCTCGCCGTCCTCGTAGCCGAGCGACGCGGCGATCGAGTGGCTCGCGGTGGCGAGGGCCTTCGTGCCGGGGATGTCGGCGACGGTCTTCGCGCTGATGACGTCCCACACGTTGATGAGCTGGAGGATCTCGGGAGCTGCGTGGAGGCTCGCGAGGGTCGCCGCTTTCGCGCCGAGATCGCTGGATCCTGGAGAAATGTCAGTCATTTCGAACCTTCCGGGTAGAGGCGATCCAGGCGGCTGCGCCGTCGATCTCGCCGGGGTGGATTCCGTGACCGCCCTCGCGGACGTTCCGGGTTACTTCGGCGCCACGGCTCTCGAGGATCGAACCGACGCGGACCACGCTGTCGATCGGGGCCATGGCATCGGATCTCCCATTGAACAGGGCGACGGCCGTGCCGGACAGGTCGGCCTCGATCGTCCGCCCCTCCAGCGGGTACATGCCGGAGAAGGCGACCGCGTTCGCCACGGCTCCGGGGTGGAGCAGGGCGGCGGCGAGCGCGATGTTCGCGCCGTTCGAGAAACCGACCGCGACGAGCGGACGGTCGGCGATGCCGTAGTGCGCTCGCGCCCAGTCGACGAACCCGGCGAGCTCACCCGCCCGGCGGGAGACGTCGTCGACGTCGAACACGCCCTCACCGAAGCGGCGGAACCAGCGGTTCATGCCGTGTTCCTGCACCGGCCCGCGGGGTGCGAGGTAGCCGGCGCCCGGGGCGAGGCGGTCGGCGAGCGGCAGGAGGTCGTGCTCGGAGCCGCCCGTGCCGTGGAGGAGCAGGAGTACCGGGGTGCCCGCTGCTCCCGCGTCGAACAGGTGGGGCCACTCGTGCGTAGTGGTCATGTCAGCTCCTGAAGAATGCCTGGAGGGCGGGATTGTTCTCGCCGGGCAGGTCGATCTTGGCGACCGAGTGCGCGATGGCCTCGCGGTTCGGCTCGAGCCACGGTGGCAGCTTCAGGGAGCGGCCCAGTTCCAGCAGCGGCTCGTCGATGTCGAAGCCCGGGGTGTCCGTCGCGATCTCCAGGAGCGTTCCACCGGGCTCACGGAAGTAGATGGAGGTGAAGTACTGGCGGTCGAGGATCGCTGTGACGCCGTACCCGCGCTCGGCCAGTTCCTGGCGCCACACCTCCTGCGTCGCCTGGTCGGGCACGCGGAAGGCGATGTGGTGCACGGTGCCCCCGGCCACGAGGCCTCGCTCGCCGCGGGAGTCCGTGACGACGTCGACGACGGTCCCGGGCTCGCCGCTGTGCGTGCTCAGGCGGTAACGGCCGTCCTTCTCGGCGAGGACCGTCATGCCGAGGTCATGCGTGAGGGTCTCGAGGGTCCGGGTGGGGTCCTGGACGGTCAGCACGGAGGAGTGCTGGCCGCGGACGGCGTACTGGGCGGGGACGGAGGCGGAGTCCCACGGGTTGCGGGGGTCCGAGATGGAGGACGCGACGAGGTCGATCTGCAGGCCGTCGGGGTCGCGTAGCGAGAGGCGCTCCTCCTCGGAGGAGGCGCGGGAGATGCTGGACTCCACGCCGAGGGCCTTGAAGTGCTCCTGCCACCACCCGAGGGTGCCCTGGGGCACGGAGAAGGCCGTGGTGGTGGACTGGCCGCTGCCCACGCGCCCCCTGCGGATGCCCTGCCAGGGGAAGAACGTCAGCAGCGAGCCGGGACGGCCGGACTCGTCTCCGTAGTACAGGTGATAGGTGCCTGGGTCGTCGAAGTTCACGGTCTTCTTGACGAGGCGCAGGCCCAGTCCTTTGATGTAGAAGTCGATGTTCCTCTGGGGGTCGCCGGCGATCGCGGTGACGTGGTGGAGACCTTCGGTTTGTGCAGTCACGCTGTCCTCCTCGGATGGTTCCGGTCCACCTGGGCCGGTATGTCCATGCAAACGCATGTATATCGGTATTTGTTCCCTCTCGTCCCGCAGCGGTCCCGGGCGCGGTACCCAGCCTGCTGAGCTTCGTGCGTGCCCAGCTTCCTGTGTCATCCTGTGAGCATGGCAGCGAGAGAGCGGATCCGGGGGTGGATTCGCCGCACCGGCATCGAGGTGATCGGGTGGACCCTCGTGGTGCTCGGAATCGCCGCCCTCGTGCTGCCCGGCCCGGGGCTCCTGATGCTCGCCGCAGGGCTCGCCGTCCTGTCCCAGCAGTACCACTGGGCTCGCCGGTACCTGGCGCCGCTGAAGGCGAATGCCTTTCATGCCGCCGCGCTCGGGGTGAAGACGATCCCGCGGATCGCCGTCAGCTGCTGTAGTGCCCTGGTCATCATGGGCCTCGGCGTGGCGTGGATCCTGCAGCCCGCCGTGCCGTCCTGGTGGTTCCTCGAGGACAGGTGGTGGCTCTTCGGCGGCACCGGAACGGGGGTCAGCCTCATCGTGTCCTCGGTCATCGCCCTCGCCCTGATCGCGTACAGCGTCCGGCGGTTCCGGGGGCATCCCCTGCCCGCGAAGTCCCCCGTGGTCGGGACGGATTCCGAGTAGGGTCCGCACCCGTCTGCTGTGCCTGTTCCCGACGTTCCACGTCCCGACGTCCCGACGTCCCGACGTCCCGACGTCCCGACGTCCCGACACTGCCCTGAGAGGACCTGCCGATGCGCATCGAGGAATTCGGCGCCGAGCTGTGGATGAACGCTCACGAGACGCACTGCGCCCACAACCTGGCGGAGACCTGCGTGCGCTCGCTGTCCGTCGACGAGGTCCTGGCGTTCTCGGGCCGGCGTGAGGACGTCCTGGCGGAACTCACCGGCCTCCGGCTGCCCTACGGCGCCATCGAGGGAACCGCCCGCCTTCGGAGCCTGATCGCCGGGCTCTACGAGCACCAGGGCGCGGACAACGTCGTCGTGACCGCACGGATCGGCTACACGAACACCCTGCGGAGCGAGCTCGCCCTCCTGGGCCGGCACCTCGACGGGTTGGGCAACAGCACCGGTCAGGACTGACGGGCAGGACGGACCGGCCAGGACAGACGGCTGGGACTGGCAGCCAGGCCTGACCGCCAGGACCGGTGGTCAGGCCGGAGCGCCCGCCGGGAGGTCCCGGTCGGTGGCCCGCGAGCAGGAGATCAGGACCCCCACGGCGGCGAGGACGGCCACCATGGAGGACCCGCCGTAGGAGATGAAGGGTAGGGGGACGCCGATGACGGGGATCATGCCGGTGACGACGGCGATGTTCAGGATGGCCTGCCCGATGATCCACACGAGGATGCCGCCGCAGACGTACGTGACGTAGAGATCCTTCGACAGCGTGGAGATCCGGTAGATCGAGAACGCCAGGACGGCGAAGAGCACGATCACGAGCAGCGCGCCCACCAGTCCGAGCTCCTCGCCCAGGATCGCGAACACGAAGTCGTTGTGCGCCTCCGGGATCCAGTTGACCTTCTGCCGGCTCTGGCCCACCCCGACGCCGAAGACCCCGCCGCCCGCGAGCCCGTAGAGGGCCTGGGCGCTCTGGTAGCCGAGTCCTTCGGCGGTGCCCTCGGCCGCCGGATCGAGCCAGGCCGAGATCCGCAGCATGCGGTTGGGGCTCGACACGACGGCGAGGGTGGTGCCGACGACGCCGACGGCGAGGCCCCCGAGGAACAGCTTCGGACTGGCGCCGGCGAAGAAGAACAGGGAGACGGCGATGAGGGCCAGGACCATGGCGGTGCCCAGGTCCTTGCCTGCGACGACGAGGCCGACGGCGACCATGGCACCCGGCGCGACCGGGACGAACAGGTGCTTCCAGTTGCCCAGCAGCTTCGCCTTCCGGGTGAGGACCGCACCGCCCCAGAGGATGATGCTGAGTTTGAGGAACTCCGACGGCTGGGCGGTGAGGGATCCGATGCCGATCCAGTTCCTGTTGCCCTGCACCTCCACGCCGAGTGGGGTGAACACCAGCAGGGAGAACACGAAGGAACCCAGCAGGATCAGCCAGGCCAGCCTCCGGTACGTCCGAAGGGGGATGAACGCGCAGACGACGAGCGCGGCGCTGCCGATGCCCATCCACATGAGCTGCTTGTAGAAGGTGTCGAAGGGCGACTTCCCGGCAGCGACGAGTTCGACCGAGGACGCGGACAGCACCATCAGGAGGCCGATGGCCACCAGCGCGAAGGTCGTGGTGATCAGCAGGTTGCGGGCATTGCGGTTCGAGGAGGGACCGTGCGTGGTGAGGGCACGCCAGAGCCGCACCCCGCGGGACAGCGGGTTACGGGCGGAGGCCGGGCGGGAGGCCGGGCGTGGTGCAGTCAGAGAGGGCATGGGCGTCCTGGGGACTCGACCCGCACGAGGCGTGCAGGTCCGGGAGGAGGGGAGATACAAGTGTCTCCCAGGAACCACCCGCGGCGGGGGAGGCGCTCGGACACTCCCAGTGACCTCTCAGGTGTGGAGGGCCGAAACCCCGGGCTTCCCCCGCGCGGGGGCTGGTACGTTGAAAGAGTGCTCACCGTAATCGGGGAAACCCTTGTCGACGAAGTGGTCAGCGACACCGCGTCCATGCGCGCCCACGTGGGCGGGAGCCCCATGAATGTGGCCGTGGGGCTCGCACGCCTCGGCCATCCGGCGCAGTTCGTCGGACGCTACGGCGACGACGACTACGGCCGGATGATCCAGCGGCACCTCCGCGACAACTCCGTGCCCTTCCCGGTCGAGCCGGACAGCGCGCCCACCAGCGTCGCGACAGCCCGCCTCGACCCCGCGGGTGGGGCGGCCTATGAGTTCCAGCTCGTCTGGGACCTCCCCGGCCTCGCCGGACGCACGGAGGAACTCCTCGACGGGACCACCCTCCTGCACACCGGGTCGATCGCCACGATGCTCGCACCGGGAGCCGACGACGTGCTGTCCCTCGTCCGCGCCGCCCACCCCCTCGTGACGGTGACCTACGATCCCAACTGCAGGCCCACCATCATCCGCGACCGGGCGTTCGCGCGCGGGCAGGCGGAGAAGTTCGTGGCCCTGGCCGACGTCGTGAAGGCATCCGACGAGGACCTCGAGTGGCTCTACCCGGACCGCAGCCCCGAGAAGTCGGCCCGCGCCTGGCTGGACGCCGGCGCCGCCGTCGTCGTCGTGACCCGTGGCTCCAAGGGGCCGTGGGGGGTATGCCGCGCCGGCGAGGTGTCCGTCCCGGCGCCGCCGACCAGCGTGGTGGACACGGTGGGTGCCGGCGACTCGTTCATGGCGGCCCTGGTGGGCGCGCTCGTGGACCTCGAGCTCGACGGCGCCCATCGCCGCGACGAGCTGCTCCGAATCAACCTCGGGCAGCTGACCGGGATGCTGCAGTACGCGGCCCGGGCGGCAGCCATCACGGTGTCCCGTGCCGGTGCCAATCCGCCCACGCGGAACGAGATGGTACGCGCCTGACCGGGATCCGTGACCACCAGGGATGACGACCAGAGGAGCACAGCCATGACCCGCGATCCGTACGAGGACCTTCCGCAGGTCCCCGCGTTCGAACTCACCAGCGAGAGCATCACCGACAACGCGCCCCTCGATTCCGCGCAGGTGTCCGGGATCATGGGGGCCGGCGGCAGGGACGAGTCCCCGCAGCTCACCTGGAGCGGCTTCCCCGAGGGCACCAAGAGCTTCGCGGTGACCGTCTACGACCCCGATGCGCCGACCGCGAGCGGTTTCTGGCACTGGGCCGTGGCCGACCTGCCCGGAACCACCACGTCCCTGCCCGCGGGGGCGGGGACCGACGGGAGCCTGCTGCCCGAGGGTGCCGTACAACTGCGGAACGATGCCGGATTCGCCGGCTTCGTCGGTGCCGCTCCTCCCGAGGGCCACGGTCCGCACCACTACCACGTCGTGGTGCACGCGGTGGACGTCGAGTCGCTCGGCATCCCGGCCGATGCGTCGCCCGCCTACCTCGGCTTCGCCCTCTTCTCGCACACCCTCGGCCGCGCCCGGCTGATCGGGACTTTCGAGCAGTAGGAACACACCCATGCTCCGCACGCTCCGGCCGACGGAGGCCGCGGCCGCCGGTAGGGTGGAGGTCCAGGACCTGAAGGAGTTTCCGATGCGCCTCGTGGCGAGCGACATGGACGGGACCGTCGTGGGAAACGACGGCAAGATGAGCGACCGCACCATCCAGGCGTTCCGCGCATGCATCGACGCCGGTGTTGACGTCGTCTTCGTGACCGGCCGCCCACCGCGCTGGCTCCAGCCGCTCCGGGACCAGCTCGGCCACACCGGGACGGTCATCTGCTCCAACGGTGCCCTGACGTACGACCTCGAGTCGGACCGTATCCTCGACGCGAAGCTCCTGAAGCCGGAGGACGTCTACGCCGCGCGTGACATCATCCGCGGTCTCTTCCCTGCAGCCACGTTCGCCGCCGAGACGGTGTCGGGCTTCAAGATCGAGTCCGGATTCGCGGACTCCGCCACCTCCGAGCTCCTCGGCGGCATCACCGCGGAGCCCTTCGAGGAGTCCCTGCCCGGCGAGGACGTGGTGAAGTTCCTGGCGCGGGAGCGGGAGATCTCGCCGGACGAGTTCCTCGCAGCCGTGCGGCCCGCCGTCGCGCACCTCGTCTCGACCACGCACTCGGCCCCGACCATCGCGCTCCTCGAGATGGCCGTGCCGCACATCAACAAGTCGGTCACGCTCGCCCGGTACGCCGCGGAACGCGGCATCGACGCCGCCGACGTCGTCGCCTTCGGTGACATGCCCAACGACGTCCAGATGCTCGACTGGGCGGGCCACGGGTACGCCATGGCGTCGGGACACCCCGACGCGCTCGCCGCCGCGAACCTCGTGGCGCCGCCCTTCGACGAGGACGGCGTGGCGCAGGTCCTGGAGGAACGCCTTGCGGCGCTCCGCACGGGCTGATCCCGGGCGCTACCCCTACCTCGACAACCGCGGGACCCGGCCCGGACTCCTCCCGCTCGCGCTGGCCCACCGGGGCTTCGCACCCGGCGGCGGCGAGAACACGATGGCAGCCTTCGAACGCGCCGTGGAGCTGGGCTTCCGGTACCTCGAGATCGACGTCCGGGCGTCGGGCGACGGCGTCGTGATGGTGTTCCATGACGAGGACCTCGACCGCGTGACCGACGCGCACGGCCCGGTTGCCGGGCGCTCCGCCTCAGACCTGGGCGGGCTGTCCGTGGGCGGCCACGGGGGTATCCCGACGCTCGAGGCACTCCTGCTGCGCTGGCCGGACCTGCGCCTGAACATCGACGTCAAGGGCGACGACTGCGTGCGCCCCTTCGCGGACCTCGTCAACCGCCTGTCCGCCCACGACCGCGTGCTCGTCGCGTCCTTCTCGGACCGCCGGCGGCGCGCGGTGCTGCGGCTGCTCGAGAGGCCGACGGCGTCCTCTGCCGGTATGGCGGTCAATGCCCTGCTGAAGCTGCTCGCGCCGCTCGGGCTGGCGGGGTCGGCCGCCCGGCTCGCCGGCGTCCAGGCGCTGCAGGTTCCCGAGACCTACCGGGGTGTTCGGGTGGTGACGCGTCGCTTCCTGCGGTCCTGCCGGTCGGCGGGGCTCCAGGTGCACGTCTGGACCATCAACGAGCGTGCCGAGATGGACCGGCTGCTGGACCTCGGCGTCGACGGGCTCGTCTCCGACGCCGCCGACGTCCTCGCCGACTGCATGACCGCGCGGTCCGCGTGGCCGCAGCGCGGTGCCCGCGACGGGTAGGCCGGCCCGCGTCAGGGAGGAGCCGGACAGGGGTCAGCAGGCATGCCCGGGCGCGGCCCCGGGCATGCGGAAACCCGGTTGCGGCCACTCCCGCAACCGGGTTCCCTCGGTATCGGTGCACCATCGGGGTATCGCGCCTCCGATGGTGCACCGAGTCTGGTGGGCGGCCCCCGTCCTGCGGGCGCCGCGTGGAATCAGCTAGCTGCGGCCCTTGCCGGGCTTCGGCTCGACGGTCAGCTCCACGGGATCCGTCGTCACCGAGCCGTGGGGGTTCGAGAACGTGGCGCGGAACAGGCGCCCGTCCTGAGATGCCTGCGCCTTCTTCAGCTCCGCCACCGACGTGTACGTGCCGCCGTTCCGCTCGGCCCGCTGGGTGACATCGGCAGGCTGCCAGGTGGCGCCGCCGTCGTCCGAGCTCTCCCAGACGGCCACGGGTTCGGGAGTACCGGTGGCGCTCGCCGTGAAGTGCGCCTTGTGTCCTTCGCGGGCCGTGGCCGGCCGGGGTGCGGCGACGAGCGCCGGGAGTTCGACGGACTGGTCGACCGTGGGCCAGCCGTCCTCCCAGCCCATCTTCTGCAGGCCGAGCGTCGGGGCGTACGCGTTGGACCGGTCGTAGAAGTGGAACGCGAGGTAGTCGCCGAAGACGGACTGGCCGCCGACGCCGTTCATCGCGCCGTGGGATTCGAGGAGGATCGATCCGCCGCCGCCGAACATGTCGCGGCCCTCCTTGTCCAGGTACGGGCCGGTGATGGACTGCGAGCGGCCGACCGCGATCTTGTACGTGGAGTCCGCCCCGCGGCAGCAGAAGTCGAACGAGGTGAACAGGTAGTAGTAGCCGTCGCGGTGGATGATGTAGGGCGCCTCGATGGGGTTGCCCGGGACGAAGCGGTCCGCGATGTTGACGGTTTGCGACTGCCAGTCCTCCACCGGCTTGCCGCTGGGCCATTCGAGGGGCACCAGGAAGATGCCGTACCAGAAGGAGCCGATGGACATGTAGGGCTTGCCGTCCGCGTCCTCGATGATGCCGGCGTCGATGGCGTTGAAGGTCTTACCGGGATTGTTCGGATCAAGGCCCGTGACGGGCGATTCGACGACGAGACCCTGGTCCACCCACTCGTACTCCGGATCGTCGGGATCGAGCGTCGTGTTGGTCGCGAGCGCGGTGAGGGAGTTGTCGGTGCCGAAGCGCGAGGCCGAGTAGTAGAGGTAGTAGGTGCCGTCGTTCTCGTAGATCTCGGGTGCCCAGAGGTTCTCGGGGAGCGCTCCGTCCGAGTAGCGCTCGTCGATCCAGGCGGGGATCTCGTCCCACACCGTGCCGGTGTACTCCCACGTGGTGCCTTCGTCGTGTGAGGACCAGATCTGGATGGTGCCGCCGTTCTCGCGGGCCAGGAGCCCGGTGGAGTAGACGTACCAGGTGCCGTCGTCGTCGATGATGAGGGCCGGGTCGTGGATGGGGCTCGTCTCGCCGACCACCGACTTGCCGCCCACCAGGTCATCTAGGCTGCTCGCGGCCGACTGCTGCGAAAGGGCGGACTGGGCCTTCGGTTCTGCGGTCGCGGGCAGTGCCGCGCCCATGAGGGCGAGGGCGAGGACGGCGGCGATCGACGCGGAGCGCGACCGGAACATGCTGCGTGACGTCATTATCACGGAGACCTTTCGGGAGGGGAGGGCTGGGACCCTGCAGATTTACATCGTTGTCTACATCGTTGTAGAACAGTTGCACGCCGCACTGCGGCCCGTCAAGGACCGTTCGTCCGTACTTCATGCGGCGCTTCCGGACGCCGCCGGCCGGCCCTAGCCGAGGACGGGGTCCGTCAGCGTCCTGAGGTAGTGCAGGGCTGCCGGGGCGTAGGCGCGCATCGACTCGTCGTCGGCGTAGACCAGGAGGCGCAGCCACGAGCCGTACCGATGCACCCCCGCCAGCCGCAGGGCGGGTTCGAGGGCTGCCCGCAGTTCCGGCATCGGGGCGTAGCCGGTCCATCGATCGAGGTAGGCGGTGACCACCGACTGGATCCTGGGGTCGTCCGACGTCGTGTTCCACTGCTCGCGCATCTGCGTGATCGGCACGAGCAGCACGCTGAAGGGGTGTGCCCAGTAGGAGTCCGCGAAGTCGAAGAACCGCAGCGGCTCGGTGCTCGTCGCGGGCAGGAAGCAGTTCCTGGCGTGCAGGTCGTTGTGGTCGAGCGAGAGCGGGACCGCCGTGCCGCGCAGGACCTCCACGGCCTCCTCGATGGCCGGCAGACGGCGGACGATGTCGTCCGCCGCCTCGGCGGACAGGTACAGGGGGTGCTCGGCCGGCAGCCCCGTGTGCAGCAGCAGCTGGTTCTCCACGAAGTTCGCTGCCACCTCCGGATTCATGAGGACGAGCCCGGCCTGGGACAGGCGCTCACCGTGCGGTGCGACGATCTGCTGCAGGTCGGCGAAGTTCTCCATGATGCGTGCCCATACGAGCCCGTCCGCGGAGCCCAGGCTGTCGAGGGTGGCGCCGTGGTCCGCGGTGAGCATCCAGCCCCGGGATGGTTCGATGGCCAGGGGGGCGGCGACGTGGTCCGGTGCGAGTTCGCCGAGGAGCGACAGGATGGACGCCTCCGCGAGCTGGCCGAGGTTGTTCTCCTTGAACCACAGGGTGCCGTGGTCGGTGGGAACGGTCAGCTGCGTGGACCAGAAGCGGATGCGCGGCTGCTCCACCGGTCCGGTCCGGGCAACGCCGAAGGTCTCCAGCACCAGGTCGATCCACTGCTCCGCCTGCTGCCGCCACTCGGGGGAGGCCCACACCTCGCGGGGGTTGCTCATGGGGCGTCGGGGGCGCGGGTCACGTCGTAGCGGGGCATGGAGTGCATTCTTCCACCGCGCACGCGTCAGCCGAGCTTCGAGGGCCTGCTGCCGGAGTCGCGGGCCTCCAGCTCTCCAGGACCGGCGACATGCTCGCTGCCACGGACCCGGGCGATGGCCGTCATGCCGTGGAAGATGAGAAGGGCTGCAGCCGTCCCGAGGGCGATCCCCGCGAAGGCCAGGTCACCGACGGTCCACGTGAAGTCCGCGATGCCGATGACCAGCGCCACCCCCGCCGTCGACAGGTTGATCGGGTTCGAGAAGTTCACCTGGTTCTGCACCCAGATCCGGACGCCCAGGATGCCGATCATGCCGTAGAGGACCACCCCGGCCCCGCCGAGGACACCCGCGGGAACGGTGGCGATGAGCGCACCGAACTTCGGGAAGAGGCTCAGGAGGATCGCGACGATGCCGGCCACCCAGTAGGCAGCCGTCGAGTAGACGCGTGACGCTGCCATGACCCCGATGTTCTCGGCGTAGGTCGTGGTGCCCGAGCCTCCGCCGGCACCGGCGATCATCGTCGCCAGGCCGTCGGCCATCAGGGCCCGGCCGGTGAGCGGGTCCAGGTCCCTGTCGGTCATCGTGGCCACCGATTTCACGTGGCCGATGTTCTCCGCCACGAGCACGAGGACCACGGGGATGAAGAGCCCGACGACGGACAGGTGGAACTCGGGTGCGGTGAAGTCGGGAAGGCCGATCCAGGCGGCGTCCCGAATGGCCGCGAAGTCCACCTCGCCGCGGACCATCGCGACGGCGTACCCGGCGAGGACGCCCACGAGGATGGACAGCCGCCCCAGGATGCCCTTGAACAGCACAGTGACGAGCAGGATCGCTATCACCGTGACCAGTGCGGTGAGGGGAGCCTGCTCGAAACTCGTCTTGGCGGTCGGCGCGAGGTTGAGGCCGATCAGGGCGACGATGGCGCCGGTCACGACCGGGGGCATCGCGACCTGGATCCACCGGGCACCCGCGGTGTGGACGATGAACCCGATGATCGCCAGTGCGGCCCCGGCCATGATGATGCCGCCGAGGGCTCCCGCTGCTCCGTGCTGCGACTGGGCGGCGGCGATCGGCGCGATGAAGGCGAAGCTCGAACCGAGGTAGCTCGGCACCTTCCCTGCGGTGATGACGAGGAACAGGATCGTCCCGATCCCGGAGAACAGCAGGGTGGTCGACGGCGGGAACCCGGTGATGAGCGGCACCAGGAACGTCGCGCCGAACATCGCCACGACGTGCTGCGCCCCGATGCCGATGGTCCGAGGCCAGCTGAGCCGTTCCTCGGGGGCGACGAATCCGCCCGGCCGCACGTTCCTGCCATCCCCGTGGAGGGTCCATCCGATGCCTCGTGCACTCATGCGTATGCCTTCCAGGGGAGTCGGGGGGGTTTCGAGAATCCTATCCGCAGCACGGACCCGGGATGTTACGTTGCTTGTCCGCGAGGGAAAGGGTTCCACGATGGTATTCACGGTTCGAGGACGCACCGTGCTGGTCACGGGCGCAGGCATGGGCATGGGCAGGCTCTATGCCGAACGTGCCGCCAGGGAGGGAGCCGCCGCCGTCGTGCTGTGGGATGTCGACGCACGCGCCCTCGAGGACGTCGTCGCGGGTCTGGCCTCGAGCACGGCGGCCGTCCACAGCTACGTGGTCGACGTGGCATCGGTCGAGTCCATCCAGGCCACGGCAGGTGCGGTCCTGAACGACGTCGGCGTGCCGGACGTGCTGGTCAACAATGCCGGGATCGTGCGGGGGAAGTACTTCTGGGAGCACGACCACCATGCGGACATCGACCTCACCCTGCGGGTGAACACCGGTGGGCCGATGCACGTCACCCGCGCCTTCCTGCCGGCCATGATGGAGCGTGCCACTCCCGCCCGGATCCTCAATGTGGCGTCGGCATCCGGGACGCTGTCCGTCCCGCGGATGAGTGTGTATGCGGCATCGAAGTGGGCCGTGATCGGCTGGAGCGATTCCCTGCGCCTCGAACTGGCGTCGGCGGGTCACCCCATCGCCGTGACGACCCTCATCCCCAGCTACATCAAGACCGGCATGTTCGAGGGGGCGCGCGGACCCCTGCTGACCCCTCTGATGGAGCCGGACTACGTGGTGGACAAGGCCTGGCGCGCGCTGCTCGCCGGAAAGGCGCGCGTCCAGCTCCCCTGGACCGTGCAGCTCGCCGGAACGCTCCGCAACCTCCTTCCGCAGCCCGCCTGGGACGTCGTCGCCGACAAGGTCTTCCGGGTGTACAGCTCCATGGACCACTTCACAGGGCGCCCCAGTGGCGCTGGGACGCACGGGAAGGACGACCGATGAGCGCTGCGGCGGCACTGCTGGCGGACCAGCGCCGGTATTTCGATTCCGGGGCCACCCGGACCGCGGCGTGGCGCCGGGACCAGCTCCGCGCCCTCCTGCGGCTGCTGGCCGAACGCGAGGACGAGCTGACGGGCGCCCTGGAGGAGGACCTCGGCAAGAGCCGGACGGAGGGCTTCCTCTCCGAGGTCGTCGTGGTCCGGGCGGAAGCGCGCTACGCCCTCAAGCACCTGGACCGCTGGATGGCGCCGGAGAGGATCGCCGTTCCCGGCGCGCTGCAGCCGGGCCGCGCCTGGTCGCAGGCCCGGCCCCTCGGCGTCGTGCTGATCATCGGGCCCTGGAACTATCCGCTGAATCTCGTGCTGGCGCCGCTCGTCGGCGCGCTGGCGGCGGGCAACGCGGCCGTGCTGAAACCCAGCGAGCTCGCGCCCGCGACCTCCCGGGTGCTCGCACGCCTCGTGCCGGAGTACCTGGACCAGGAGGCCGTCGCGGTCGTCGAAGGGGGAGCCGAGGTGAGCACCGACCTGCTCGCGCAGCCGTTCGACCACGTGTTCTACACGGGCGGTGAGCGCGTGGGGAAGATCGTGATGAAGGCGGCGGCCGAGCACCTGACGCCGGTGACGCTCGAGCTGGGCGGCAAGTCCCCGGCCGTCGTCGTCGGCGGGGATCTGCGCGCCGCGGCCCGCCGCATCATCCACGGCAAATTCCTGAACGCCGCCCAGACGTGCGTGGCGCCCGACTACGTCCTGACCACGCCGGCCGCCGCGCCGATCCTCGCCGAGGCGCTCGCGGCCGCCGTCCGGGACTTCTACGGCAGCGATCCGAGGACCTCGGGTGACTACGGCCGGATCATCAACGAGCACCACTTCGACCGTCTCGTGGGCCTGATGGACGGCGGCACCGTGGTCTCCGGCGGCCGGCACGAGCGCGCGGAACGCTACATCGAGCCGACCATCCTGCGCCACGTCGACCCCGGGTCGGCGCTCATGCAGGAGGAGATCTTCGGTCCGCTCCTGCCGATCCTCGAGGTCGCGGACCTGGAGGAGGCCATCCGGTTCATCGGCGCGCGGCCCCATCCGCTGGCCGCATACCTGTTCAGCGATCGGGACGAGCACCTGCGGACCTTCACGGACCGGGTGCAGGCGGGCGGGCTGGCCCACAACGTGTGCACCATCCAGCTCGCGGTCCCCGGGCTGCCCTTCGGCGGCGTCGGCGCGAGCGGCACGGGCAGCTACCACGGCCGGCAGTCCTTCGAGACGTTCAGCCACGTGCAGCCGGTGTTCTCCAAGCCGACCAGGGTGGACACGCTGCGCCTCGCGTACCCACCCTTCGGCCCGATCAAGAGGAGGCTGCTGCGCAGGCTCCTCTGAGCGGGGTCAGCTGATGACGCCGTCCACCAGTGCCTTTGCCTCGGCCTGCACCTGCTTGAGGTGCTCCTCGCCGCGGAAGGACTCGGCGTAGATCTTGTAGACGTCCTCCGTGCCCGAGGGCCGTGCCGCGAACCAGGCGTTCTCCGTGGTGACCTTCAGCCCGCCGACGGGGGCGCCGTTGCCCGGTGCCTCCGTCAGCCGGGCGGTGATCTCCTCGCCGGCGAGGGTCGTGGCGGTGACGTCCGACGGCGAGAGCTTCCCGAGTGCGGCCTTCTGCTCGCGGGTCGCCGCGGCGTCGATCCGCGCGTAGACGGGTGCGCCGAACCGCTCCGTCAGCCCGAGATAGTGCTGCGACGGGGTCTTCCCGGTGACGGCGGTGATCTCCGAGGCCAGCAGGGCCAGCAGGATGCCGTCCTTGTCCGTGCTCCAGGGTGTGCCGTCGTGGCGCAGGAAGGACGCACCCGCGGACTCCTCGCCGCCGAAGGCGAGGTCGCCGGTCAGCAGGCCGGGCACGAACCACTTGAAGCCCACGGGGACCTCCTGCAGCACGCGGCCGAGGTCGAGGGCGACGCGGTCGATGATCGACGACGACACCAGGGTCTTGCCGATCACGGCGTCGGCGCGCCAGTTGGGACGGTGGGCGTAGAGGTACTGGATCGCGACGGCGAGGTAGTGGTTGGGGTTCATCAGGCCCGCGTCCGGTGTCACGATCCCGTGGCGGTCGGCGTCGGCGTCGTTGCCCGTCGCGATGTCGAACTGCGATGCCTTCCCGATCAGTGATGCCATGGCCGAGGGCGAGGAGCAGTCCATGCGGATCTTCTCGTCCCAGTCGAGGGTCATGAAGGCCCACTGCGGGTCGACCGTGGGGTTGACCACGGTCAGGTTCAGGTTGTGGCGCTCGCCGATGGCACCCCAGTAGTCCACCGACGCGCCGCCCATCGGGTCCGCGCCGATGTGGACGTTCGCGGAGCGGATGGCGTCCAGGTCGAGCACCGACGGGAGGTCGTCCACGTAGTTCTGGAGGAAGTCGTAGGAGCCGATCCCCTCGGCCGTCCGGGCCTGCGCGATGGGCATCCGCCGGACGTCGCGGAGACCGCCCTCGAGCAGTTCGTTGGCACGGTTCGCGATCCAGTTCGTGGCGTCCGAGTCGGCAGGGCCGCCGTGCGGGGGGTTGTACTTGAAGCCGCCGTCGCCCGGGGGATTGTGCGACGGCGTGATGACGATGCCGTCGGCCTGCTCCACCTTGACGGCGTTGTACGTGAGGATCGCGTGCGACACGGCGGGGGTGGGCGTGTACGCGCCCCGGGCGTCGACGAGGACCGTCACCCTGTTGGCCGCGAGGACCTCGAGGGCGGTGTTCTGTGCCGGCTCGGACAGCGCGTGGGTGTCCTTGCCCATGAAGAGGGGGCCGGTGATGCCCTGCCCGGCACGGTACTCGACGATCGCCTGCGTGATCGCCGCGATGTGCCCTTCGTTGAAGGACGACTTCAGCGACGACCCGCGGTGCCCCGACGTTCCGAAGGCCACGCGCTGCGCGGGATCCCCCAGGTCGGGCTCGACGTCGAAATACGCGTCGAGCAGTCTGGTCACGTCTACGAGGTCGCTGGGGAGGGCTACAGTGCCCGCTCGGTTAGCCATGGCCCCAGCATGCCAAAGAATGCGCCCGATTACACCCGCTACCCCGGGCCGGTCCGTCCCGTCCCCGTCGGGGGCCGGTCCTCGGGTACGGTTGCCCGCACCCGGATGATCAGTAAGCTGAGTATCAGCACCCAGCCAGGGGGCACAGGCATTCCGGAAGGCGGCACCATGAGCGAGAACCCCAGCGGAAACCCGAGCGGCGATCCCGAGGAGAAGGGCGCGGAGGAGGCCGGCAAGCTCGAGGAGCAGATGGCGGGCGGCTACGGCGGCCCGGGAACCGAGGAGGAGATCGCTCCCGACTTCGAGGCGGACAACGGCAGCGGCCCGGCCGACTGACCCGCACCCGACCCGTCCGGTCAGGTCCCTGACCCGGGCGGGTCCCGGGGCAGGACTGCCCGCTAGGGTGGACGGGTGACCACGACCGCGGCCCCGCGCCCCCTCAGGATCGTCATCGCCCCCGACTCCCTCAAGGGCAGCCTTCCCGCAGCGGAGGCTGCCCTCGCCATGGCTGCCGGCGTCACGGGTGCCGCGGCCCGGCTCGGCCATCCCGCGCCGCGCGTCGTGCTGGCCCCACTCGCCGACGGTGGTGAGGGCACGCTCGACGCGCTCCTCGCGGCCTGGAGCGCTGAACCCCGGACCACCCGGTGCCACGACGCGGCGGGCCGTGCCCGGACCGCGCGCTACGGCATCTCCGCGCCCCAGGACGGCGCGGGCGGGCCTCCGGTGCGGGGCGTCCTCGAGGCGGCGGAGGCCAACGGCCTGCCCCTCGTCGCCGACCTTCCCCTCGATGCACTCACGGCCACCAGCTACGGCGTGGGCGAGATCGCGACGCAGCTGCTCGACGACGGCGCGGAGGAGATCCTCCTCTGCATCGGCGGATCCGCGACGACGGACGGCGGAACCGGCCTGCTCTCGGCGCTCGGCGCCCGTTTCCTCGATGCCGGCGGGGACCCTCTGCCCCCGGGCGGCGGAAGCCTCGCGGCCCTCAGGACGATCGACACCGCCCATCTGCATCCCCGCGCGCGCGGGGTGCGCTGGCGCATCGCGGTCGACGTCGACAATCCCCTCTGCGGCCCCCGAGGTGCGGCGGCGGTCTTCGGTCCGCAGAAGGGGGCGACACCGGACGACGTCGCGGTCCTCGATGCGGGCCTGGCGCACCTCGCCCGCGTCGTGTCCGCGCAGACCGGCGTCGACGTCCTGGAGGTGCCCGGGACCGGCGCTGCAGGCGGCCTGCCTGCCGTGCTCGTGCCGTTCCTCGGCGCGGAGATCGTCCCCGGATCGGCCCTGGTGGCCGACGCCGTCGGGCTGGCCGCTGCGCTGGCGGACGCGGACCTCGTCCTGACCGGGGAGGGGTCCTTCGACTCGCAGTCCCTGGGCGGCAAGGTGGTGCAGGCCGTGGTCGAGAACGCCCCCGCCACCTGTGCCGTCGTCGCCATCGCGGGGCGCGTGCAGCTGAGCGCGGCCCAGGTCCAGGACGCCGGACTGGCGGCGGCGTTCTCCATCGCCACCGGGCCCATGGCGCTCGAGGAGCTGATCGGGGGCGCGGCCGCGCTGATGGAGGACGCCGCCGCGCAGGTCTACGGCGTCTTCGGCGGACGCCGCGGCCAGGGGACAGGCGGCCGAACGGCTAGACCCTGATCTCGCGCTTCAGGATCTTGCCCGTCGGCCCCTTCGGCAGGGCATCGACCAGCACCACGCGGCGCGGGTACTTGTAGGCGGCGACGCGGTCCTTCGCGAAGTCGGCGATCTCGGTCGCGAGTTGCTCCCGGGCTGCGTCGTCGGCCGGGGCGTGCTCGGCCTTGAGCCCGATGACCGCGACGATCTCCTCGCCGTGCAGCTCGTCCGGTACACCGATCACGGCCGCCTCCGCCACGGCGGGGTGCTCGTACAGCACCTCCTCCACTTCCCGCGGGTACACGTTGTAGCCACCGCGGAGGATGATGTCCTTCTTGCGGTCCACGATGTACAGCAGGCCGTCCTCGTCCACCCGCGCGAGGTCCCCGGTGCGGAACCAGCCGTCGGGGATGGCCGCTGCCGTGGCCTCCGGGTTCTCCCAGTAGCCCTTCATGACGCAGTGGCCGCGGACGGCGAGTTCGCCGACCTCGCCCTGCGGCACCTCGTGGCCCTCGGGGTCCAGCATGCGCACCTCGACGCCGTCCACGGGCGTGCCGATGGAGCCGGGCTTGCGGAGGTGGCCCACGCGGTTGAAGCTGACGATCGGCGACGTCTCGGAGAGGCCGTACCCCTCCAGGAGGTCCGCGCCGAAGACGCGCTCGAACTCGTGCAGGACCTCGACGGGCAGCGCGGAGCCGCCCGAGACGGCCACGCGGACCGAGGACAGGTCGGTGGAGGTGACGTCCGGGTGGCGCAGCATCGCGATGTACATGGTGGGCACGCCCTCGAAGACGGTGACACGGTCCCGCGCGATGATCTCCAGCGCCTTGCCCGGCTCGAAGCGTGGCAGCAGCGTCACGGTGGCGCCGGTCAGGACGGCCGCGTTGAGGGCGCAGGTCTGCCCGAAGATGTGGAAGAACGGCAACCCGCCGAAGAGCACCTCGCCCTCCGCGGTCCCCATCAGGTCCCGGGAGATCTCGGTGTTGCGGGACAGGTTGGCGTGGGAGAGCGTGGCTCCCTTGGGCCGCCCGGTGGTGCCGGAGGTGTACAGCACGACGGCGGTGTCCTCGGCGTCGAGTTCCACGACGCCCGGCGTCGGCTCGGCGGCCGAGACGCGCTGCATAAAGGCGCCGCTGTCGACGGTCACCACCTGAACGTCGGTCCCCGTCTCGGCGCCCGAGGCATCGGCGCCCGCCTCCGCCTCGGCGAGGATGCCCTCCCAAGCGAAGACGACCCTCGCCCCCGAGTCGGTGAGGTGGTAGGCGACCTCGCGTCCCTTGAGGAGCGGGTTCAGCGGCACGACGACGGCGCCGGCCCGCAGGACGCCGTAGTAGATGAATGCCATCTGCGGAATATTGGGCATGATGAGGGCGATGCGGTCACCGTGCCGGACGCCCAGTTCCGCGAGGAGCGTCGCCACCTTCTGGCTGAGCACCTCGAGCGCCCCGAAGGTCACCTCGACGTCGTCGAGCTTGATGGCCACGGCCGAGGGGCTCCTCGTTGCGGTGGCCACGAGGTTGTTGGCGAGGTTCGACACGCGATCTCCTTTGATCTTCGATGTCCTGCAGCACAAGCACGGTAGGGAAGTTACCGGTGGGTAGCATTCTGTGCGATCGGGAACCCGCACGCAACAGGGTCGCCCTGCCTCCTGCCAGTGTGCCCTGCCGCTACTGCCGGAGGGCCTCGATCTGGGCTGTCACCGCGAGGAGCTGCGCTTCCTCCCCGGGGCGGCCGATGAGCTGCACGCTCATCGACAGGCCATCCGGGAGGCGCAGCGTGGGGACGGTCACGGCCGGCAGTCCGCAGACGTTCACCATGGACGTGTAGGGGGAGTACTGGCACTGCCGGAGGTAGTCGGTGTCGCCGTCGGCGTCCGTGTACCAGCCGAGGGGACGCGGCGTCATGGCCACCGCCGGGGTCAGGACCATGTCGTAGCGGGAATACTGCTCGATGGTGTCCTGCTCGAACTGCCGCAGGACGTCGACGGCCGCGGCGAGCTGTGCCGCGGTGCGTCCCATCGCCCTCCGGCGCAGCACCCGTGTGATGTCGGTCAGCCGGTCCTCGCGCTCGTCCGGGATCGGCGCGGTGGCGAGTCCCGCCGTCCAGACGAGCTGGAACGCGTCGTGGTAGCGGCGGTCGTACGTCAGGTCCGCCTCGACCACGTCGTGGCCCGCCCGCTGCAGCACCTGGATGCCGGCGGAGAACGCGTCGGTCGCGGCGCCGTCCAAGCTGATGTCCAGTGCGCCGGAGAAGGGCGACGCCGTGCTGACGCCGATGCGGAAGTGCCCCTCGGCGCGGAGGGCGGCCTCGGTGAAGGAGCCCTGGTAGCGTGACGCCGCACTCGTGGGGCGGTAGTTCGGCTCCCGGACGAGGGCGTCGAGGAGCAGTCCGGCGTCGACGGCCGAGTGGGCGAGCGGGCCGGCGACGACGAACTGGCCGAGGTCGGCCTGCCCGGAACCCGACGGGACGCGGCCGCGGTTCGGTTTGAGGCCCACCAGCCCCGTCGCGGCCGCCGGGATGCGGATGGATCCGCCGCCGTCGGTCCCCGGTGCGAACGGGATCATCCGCGCGGCCACGGCCGCGGCGCTGCCGCCCGACGAGCCGGCCGGGCTGAGCCGCCGGTCGAGGGGGTTGCGGGCGGGCGGGGCGATGCGGTTCTCGCTGTAGCAGCTCAGACCGAACTCGGGGACCTGCGTCTTGCCGAGGCTGATGGCCCCCGCGCGCCGCAGCACCGCGGCGAGCGGGGCGTCCTTCTCGGCCACGGCGTGATCCAGGGCCGCCGTGCCCAGCGTCGTCCTCACGCCGGCGACGTCGGTGAGGTCCTTGTGCGCGAGGGGCACGCCGTGGAGCGGGCCGAGGGCCACCCCGGAGGCGCGCAGCCGGTCGGCGTGGTCGGCGGCCCGGAGCGCGTCGTCGTGGGTGACTGTGAGGAACGAGCCGAGGTCCGGGTTGAGGGTGTCGACCCGCTGGAGGAAGTACTCGGTGACCTCGCGGGCGCCGACCGCCCCGCGCGCCAGCGCGTCCCGAAGGGTGAGGGCGGAGAGTTCGTGCAGTTCGGCCATGGGGACTCCCAGTCGGAGGCGGGCAGTTACGGGACCCGCTGCGCCGGAGGCCCCTCGGAAGACGACAAGGACCACTATGCCGCAGCGCGGTCCCGGATGGGCCCGTAGCAATGGCGGTGCCCGGCCGGCGCGTGAAAAGGTAGGCACATGAGCGAACTCCAGAACGTACCGGTGACTGCCGTGCCCGACGACGCGCGGCTCCTCGACGTCCGCGAGGACTACGAATGGGAGGCGGGCCACGCCGACGGCGCGCTGCACATCCCCCTCGACCAGCTTCCCGCCCGCCTCGGCGAGCTGGACCCGGACGAGGACCTGCACGTGATCTGCCGCAGCGGCGGCAGGTCCCAACGGGCTGCGGAGTGGCTCGAGGGCAACGGCTACACGGCCATCAACGTGAGCGGCGGCATGGGTGCCTGGCTCGAGGCCGGAAAGCCGATGGTCTCCGAGACGGGCAGCGAGCCCACCGTCCTGTGAGCGGTGCCACCACTTCCTCCTATGCCTACCTGGGGCCGGAGGGGACCTTCACGGAGGCTGCGCTGCTGCAGGTGCCGGGAGCCGAGTCCGCACGGCGCGTCCCGGCGTCGACGGTGGGTGCCGCCCTCGATGCCGTCCGGTCCGGATCCGTCGATGCCGCGATGGTGCCGATCGAGAACTCGGTCGAGGGCGGGGTGAGCGCGACCCTGGACGCCATCGCGGTGGGGGCGCCGCTGCGGATCCTGCGCGAGGAGCTCGTGCCGATCACCTTCGTGCTCGCCGTCCGGCCCGGCACCACGCTCGAGGCCGTCCGCAGGATCGGGACGCACGGCCACGCCTGGGCGCAGTGCCGCACGTGGGTGGACACCAACGTACGCGATGCGGAATACTTCCCGACGTCGTCGACCGCGGCCGCGGCCTACGGGCTGGTCGACGGCGAGGGCAGCTATGACTCCGCGATCTGCTCGCCCCTCGTGGCCGGGCGCCTCGGGCTGACGGTCCTCGCGACCGACATCGGGGACGTCACCGACGCCGTGACCCGCTTCGTGCTCGTGGGCCGGCCGGATGCCCTGCCGCCGCGCACCGGAGCGGACAAGACCACCCTCGTGATCCCGCTGCCGGAGGACCACCCGGGCGCGCTGATGCAGATCCTCGACCAGTTCGCGGCCCGGGGCGTGAACCTCAGCCGCATCGAGTCCCGGCCCACCGGCCAGTTCCTGGGCGACTACTTCTTCAGCGTGGACGCCGATGGCCACGTCGAGGACGCCCGCGTCGCCGATGCCCTCAAGGGCCTGCACCGCATCAGCCCGGGGCTGAGGTTCCTCGGGTCCTACGCGCGCGCCGACCGCCGTACGCCCGCCGTCGAGCGGCACACGTCCGACGACGCCTTCGGCGCAGCCGACGCCTGGCTCGGCGACATCCTTCGGGGCCGGTAGCGGGGCTATACGGGGAGGGCCGAAAGCACAGTAGGCTTACTATCGAAGGTCCCCTACGAAGGCTGGTTCCACGATGGCTCGATTGCGCCGCAGCAATACGCGCAGGCCCGGTATCACCCGTCGTCGCCACGGCAAGGGTTTCAGCTATCGCGCGCCGAACGGGGAACTGCTGCAGGACCGTGAGCAGATCGAGCGCATCCGGGACCTCGTGATCCCGCCGGCGTGGAAGGACGTGTGGATCGCGCCCTATCCGAACGGACACGTCCAGGCGATGGGCACGGATGACGCCGGGCGGCGCCAGTACATGTACCACCCCGCCTGGCGTGAGCAGAAGGACCGGGAGAAATTCGACCGCGCCCTGGACTTCGGTGCGAAGCTGCCGAGTGCCCGCCGCGTCATCACGCAGCACCTGCGCAGCGACGGCGTCCACCGTGAACGCGCCTTCGCGGCGGCACTGCGGATCGTCGACTCGGGTGCGCTGAGGATCGGGTCGGCGCAGTACGCGGAGGAGAACGGGTCCTTCGGCGTGACCACGCTCCTCGTGGAGCACTGCACCATCGAGGGGGACCTCGTCATCTTCGACTTCCCCGGCAAGAGCGGTCAGCACTGGGACACGCGCCTGGAGGACGAGGACCTCGCCCATGCCCTGCGACCCATGATGGAGCGCGAGGACGCCGACACCGTGCTCGCCTACCAGTCGGAGGACGGCAAGTGGCACCACGTGGACGGTTCGCAGCTCAACGAGTTCCTGCGGCAGGTCACCGGCGGGCCCTTCACCGCGAAGGACTTCCGGACCTGGCAGGCGACCGTCGTCGCGGCGATGGCCCTGGCGAAGGAGGACCTGAAGGCGACGAGCCGCACGGCGCGCCAGAAGGCCGTCAGCGCCACCATGAAGGCTGTCGCCGACCACCTGGGCAACACCCCCTCCGTCGCCCGGAGCTCCTACGTGGACCCCCGGCTCGTGGACCGCTTCATGAGCGGGGAGGTCATCCCGATCACCACGTATTCCGCCTCCGAGAAGGCCGTGCAGGAACTCCTCCGCGACTGACGACCCGCATGTTCAACTTTCCCGTTCGTCAGTACGCTGGCAGCGGGCGCCCAACGAGGAGCGCATCCTCCGACGAAAGGAAGCATCATGACCGAGAACGCTCATGGAGGACACATCGTGAACCCCAACGAGGGTGACGGCTCGACGTCCGATCCGAACTGGCGGGGCGACATCGGCGACCAGGGTAACGACGTCCGTTTCGCCGAGGAGCAGGCCCTCATCAACGAGCAGGCCGGCCGCGCCGACCGCGACACGTCGGTGGACGTGGACGCCGCCGAGGAAGAGGGCCAGTACACCAGCACCGAGCCGGCCGGGGCATCCGGGGGCTACACCTCCTCGCAGGCCCCCGAGGAAGAGGGCGAATACACCGACAAGGACAAGCCGCTCATCGACGAGCCCGAGGGCCAGGGCGAGTACACCGACCGCGACCGGTAGGACCCCGGGCGGGAAGGTGCCGGGTCGGCGCGGGCGGAGCGCCGGGGTCAGCGCCGGGAACCCCGCCGCATCCGATCCAGGCCCTGCTGCCAGCTCCTGTGCCAGTCGGGGATCGGCAGCGGAGGCCCTGATGGTCCGGGAGCCGACGCCGGCACCCGGACCATCAGTGCGCCCGGGTCCACCCGGGCGGTCAGTGAGGTGACCGCTCCCGAGGGGTCGCCGTCGAGCTGGGTGTCGATCGGGTCCGCGGACCAGACCGTGACCTCCCGAGCCCGGTAGTAGCTGATGACGGGTATCGTCCCCCGGTGGCGCAGGAGGATCTTCGCGGCCATCCACGTCCAGCCCAGGAGGCTGCGGGGACTGAGCACCACCACGTCGAGGGAGCCGTCGTCGATCATCGCGTCGGGCACGAAGTCGACACCCGCCGGCAGCTTCCCGCAGTTGGCCACCAGGAGGCTGCGGACCTTCCTGCTCTGCGGGGGCTGGCCGTCGAGGCTGATCGAGATGCGCCGCCGCCTGCCGGGCAGGTGCCGCACGCCGGCCTCGCTGTAGGCGAGCCAGCCGAGCTTGTCCTTGAGGTCCTGCTTCGCGTCGGCCATCACGTTCGCGTCGAAACCGATGCCACCCATGACCAGGAACGGGTATTCGGAGATCACCGAGGTGCGGTCGTTGCGCAGTGTGATGCGGGCCATGTCGATCCGCCGCTCGGAGCCGTGCAGGGCCAGCCGGAGGCAGCCGGCGATGTCGTTGTACGGCAGTCCGAGGTTCCGCACCAGCAGGTTCCCGGTGCCGAGCGGCAGCAGTCCGAGGGCGGCGGGCTGGTGCGCGAGGGCCTCCGCCACGGCCCGCACGGTCCCGTCGCCGCCCGCGGCGATGACGACGTCGGCCCCGGCGTGCAGCGCCTGGGAGGCCTGACCGCTCCCGGGGTCCTCGATGGTCGTCTCGAGGACGAGCGGCGGCTCCCAGCCGGCGTCCGCGCACGCCTGCTCGACGAGGACACGCGTGAGATCGGCCTGCAGCTTGGTCGGATTGAGGACGAGCGCGACGCGCTGGGGACCCTCGGCGACGGGAACCGGTTCATGGACGGAGGCGGTGGGCGTACGGGTCTGCTGCAGGCGCCGGACCGACCAGTACGACTGGAGGGACGCGGCGGCCGCGGACGCCGCAGCGGTTCCGGCGAGCAGTTTGCGGCGCATGGTCACCCACAATAGCCCGCCTGCGGGCCGGGGCTGCCGTGCCCCGGGGTTTCGGTAGGCTTGGCCGTGTGATTGACGTCAACGACCTCCGCCGAAACCCCGAGCAGTTCCGAGCATCGCAGCGCGCACGCAGGGCGGACGAATCGCTCATCGACGCCGTCCTCGCGGCGGACACGAAGCGCCGGGAGTCCGTCACCGCGTACGAGACGCTCCGCGCCGAGCAGAACGCCTTCGGCAAGAAGGTGGCGCAGGCCAAGGGCGAGGAGAAGCAGGCCCTCTTGGCCGAGGTCAAGGAACTGGCCGCCGCCGTCAAGGCCGCCGCGGCCGCCTCCGAGGACGCCAAGGCCGAGCAGGAGACCCTCCTGCGCAAGCTGCCGAACCTCGTGCAGGAGGGCGTGCCCGAGGGCGGCGAGGACGACTACGTGGTCCTCCGGAAGGTCGGCACGCCCCGGGACTTCGCCGCCGAGGGCTTCGAGCCCCGCGACCACCTCGAGATCGGCGAACTGATCGGCGCGATCGACATGGAGCGCGGCGCGAAGGTCTCCGGATCCCGCTTCTACTTCCTCAAGGGAGTCGGCGCCCGCCTCGAGATCGCCCTGCTGCAGATGGCCCTCGACCAGGCGATCAGGGCCGGCTTCACGCCGATGATCACCCCTACCCTCGTGCGCCCCGAGACCATGCAGGGCACCGGCTTCGACATCGCGCACGACGCCGAGATCTACCGGCTCGCGGAGGACGACCTGTACCTCGTCGGAACCTCCGAGGTAGCGCTCGCCGGATACCACTCGGACGAGATCATCGACCTCGCCGCAGGGCCCGTGCGGTACGCGGGCTGGTCCTCCTGCTACCGCCGTGAGGCGGGGTCGCACGGCAAGGACACCCGCGGGATCATCCGCGTCCACCAGTTCAACAAGGTGGAGATGTTCACCTACACCACCGTCGAGGATGCCGCCGCGGAGCACGAGCGACTGCTCGCGTGGGAGGAGGAGATGCTGGCGAAGGTCGAGCTGCCCTACCGCGTCATCGACACCGCCGCCGGCGACCTCGGGATGTCCGCCGCGCGCAAGTTCGACTGCGAGGCGTGGGTCCCGACGCAGGGCGACTACCGCGAACTGACCTCGACGTCGAACTGCACCACCTTCCAGGCCCGGCGCCTGAACATCCGGGAGCGCCAGGAGGGGGAGGGCCAGAAGGGCACGCGGGCCGTCGCCACGCTGAACGGCACGCTGGCGACCACGCGCTGGATCGTCGCCATCCTCGAGCACCACCAGAACCCGGACGGCTCCGTGACCGTGCCCGCTGCGCTGCGGCCGTATCTTAACGGACTGGAAATCCTTCCGGTACTGTAGGCGCCGCCCCTACCGGGAACTCGGTGAGGTCTGGTTCACTGAACCATGAGCACTTTGATCAATGCTGGCATCGATGACCAGCAGGAGAACAGAAAGCGTCACCTCATCGCCCTCGACGTCGACGGCACCCTCGTGGATCACGAGGGGTCGATGACGGAGGAGGTGCGCGACGCCGCACAGGCCGTCATCGAAGCCGGGCACGACGTCATCATCGCCACGGGCAGGTCCCTCGGGGCCACGCTGCCCGTGATCCGGCTCCTCGGCATCAGGGGCGGCTACGCCGTGTGCTCCAACGGGGGAGTCACCCTTCGGATCGACGATGCGCTGCCCGAGGGCTTCGAGGTCCTCGAGCGCGTCACCTTCGATCCGAAGCCAGCACTCACCGCGCTCCGCGAACGGCTGCCCGCCGCGAAGTACGCCCTGGAGGACGATCGCGGCAGGTTCCTGTCCACGGAGAGCTTCCAGGACGCGAGTTTCGGTTCCGAGGCCCAGAGCGTGGACTTCGAGGAGATGGTCGAGAGCCGCGCCGTGCGCGTCGTCGTCTTCAGCACCGACAGCTCGGCCGAGGAGTTCGGTGAGGCCGTCGCGTCGATCGGACTGCACGGCGTGACCTATTCCGTGGGCTGGACCGCATGGCTGGACATCGCCGCGTCCGGCGTCACGAAGGCCAGCGCCCTCGAAGCCCTCCGGCAGCGTCTCGGGACGGCTCCGAGCCTCACCGTCGCCGTGGGCGACGGGCGGAACGACGTCGAGATGCTGCAGTGGGCCGGCCGCGGTGTCGCCATGGGGCAGGCCCCGGACGAGGTCCGGTCCGCCGCATCGGAGGTCACGGGAAGCGTGTACGACGACGGCGCCGCGAAGGTACTGCGCTCCCTCGTCTGACCGCGCCGGGATCCGGCTCAGTACGCGAGGCTCGCCTCGGGGAGCGACGCCGGGCCGTACGTGAGGTCGAGCAGGCGCGCCGCAGCGGGGCGGGTGGCCCACTCCTCCATCCAGTGGGACCGAACGACCGCGCGGCTGACGGCCTGCGGAGTGATACCCAGTTCCTGCGCGATGTACTTCTGCTGGCCGCGGGCGCCGGGGGTCAGCAGGTCCAGGACGGCCCACTCGGCGTCGGTGCGCGTGTAGACGATCTGCCCGAGCAGCCGGAGGACCGCTTCGGCCTCGGCCGCGATCTCACCGTCGGGGCCTTCCACCGCCAGGGGTATCCGCTCGCCGGTCTTCCGGGCCCGGTCGACGGCGCGCCGCGCGTAGACGAGCCCGTAGCCCTCCGCGTCCACGAGGCGCTCGGGGACGGGCGGGGTGAGGCCGCCGACCCCGATGCCCACGTGCCAGCGCCGGGAGCGGATGGCCCTCAGCGCCGCCTCCACGGCGACGGACGCCGAATCGACGACGCCCTGCACCTCGTCGCCGACCGAGCGCTGGAACGGGACCGCGGCCGGGAGGTGCCGGAGCACTTTCAGCAGGTCGTCCACGAGGTCGCCGACCTCGCGCGAATCGCGCTGGTTGATGGTCAGGACGTAGTGCATGGCATCAGTATGGACGCCGGACGGACGAATCAACCTCTTTGCGTTGATTCCCGCGCCGGTTCGTGCCGACCCCGTGGCGCTCTGTGCCGGAGCGCTGGAGCCCGCTCCGCCCGCAGGCACCCCGCCGGATCCTTCCCCCGCACCTGCAGGAGCTCCCGGCACCCGCCCTGCGGGCGTCCGGGAACTCCTGATGGCGCTGGTGCTACCGGTGTTCCTAGCGGCCCTCGGGGGTCTCCGTGGCGTTCCTCGCCTCGACGTCGACACTGCGGCCCTGCGGCTCGTCCTGCGCGCTGCCCTCGCCGATCTCCTGGAAGCGCTTGAGCGACGCCTCGACCTCGGCCTCGGCCTCCTCGCGGCCCGCCCAGTCGGCGGCTTCCACCCATTTGCCCGGCTCGAGGTCCTTGTACTTCGTGAAGAAGTGCTTGATCTCGTCGAGCAGGAAGTCCGAGACGTCCGACAGTTCCTGGATGTGGTCGAAGCGGGGATCGACGGGCACGCACAGGACCTTGGCGTCTCCGCCTCCGTCGTCGGTCATGTTGAACACGCCGATGGGGCGCGACTCGACGAGGACGCCCGGGATGAGGTCGAAGTCCTGCAGCAGGACCAGCGCGTCCAGCGGGTCGCCGTCCTCGCCGAGCGTGTTCTCGAAGTAGCCGTAGTGCGTGGGGTACTGCATGGCCGTGAACAGGACGCGGTCGAGGCGCAGCCGGTGGGTGTCGTGGTCGATCTCGTACTTGACGCGTGAGCCCTTCGGGATCTCGATGGTGACGTCGAGCTTCATGGCAACTCCTGGGGATGGGTGGGGCAGTAGACCGGCAGCGGCTCCCGCGGGAGGCGCGCTGCCGGTCTACTGTTTAATCGTCAGCCCTAACATATCGGTCGGCCCCCGGTACCAGAGCATTTCCTCGTGGTTTCAGTGCTGCTCCGCAACGCCTTGCGAAAGGACACCATGCGCCCGCTCCGCCTGCTGGGGGGCCTCCTCCTGGTCCTGGTGACGGTGGCGGCCGCGGTTCCCCTGGCCACGCACCTCACGCCGGCCGTCCTGGCCGTGGTCGATCCGCAGCCGTCCGTCCCGCCTCCCGTTCCCCCTCGGCTGCAGGTCCCGCCGACGGCCGTCGCCGTGCCCGACGTCGTCACACCCCTCTCCGTCTCGGCGCCCGCGCCGGACCCGGCGGTGCTGGGCCCGCAGCTCGACGAGGCGCTGCAGATCCCCGGCGCGGGCAGCTTCGCGGGCACCGTCGTCGACTCCGCGAACGGGCGGGTCCTCTATGCCAGGGATGCCGACCGCCTGCAGCCTCCCGCATCGAACATCAAGCTGTTCACCGCCGTCGCGGCCATGACCTACGCGCGGCCCGGGCAGACGCTGGCGACATCCGTCCTCACCTCAGAGGACGCCCCCGGAGCGCTCTACCTGCGCGGGGGCGGTGACGTCCTCCTCGGTTCCGGGCTGTCCGATCCAGGCGCCGTGGTCGGGCGCGCCGGCCTCGGGACGCTCGCCGCCGGGACTGCCGCCGCCCTGCCGGGCGGGTCCGGGCCCTACACCGTCTACCTCGACGACACCTTCTTCGAGGGCGGCACCCTCAGCCCCACCTGGGCGGAGGGGGACGTGGAGTCCGGTGAGGTCGCGCCGCTGTACGCGCTCGCCGTCAATTCGGCGTGGCTCGAGGAGGGGCGTTCCGAGGGCCCGCGCTCGCAGGATGCAGCCCTCGACGCCGCCCGGACCTTCGCCGCCGCCCTCGTTCCGGCCGCCGCCGAACGCGGCATCACCGTCCGTCCCGACGTGCAGCGCAGGCCGGCCCCCGAGGGGGCGGAATCCCTGGCGGCCGTCGACTCGGCGCCGCTCGCCGACCAGATGCGCCACATGCTGGAGGTCTCCGACAACTACCTGGCCGAGGCCCTGGCGCGCGTCGCCGCCGCCGAGAGCGGGAGGCCCGCGTCCTTCGGTGGCGCCACCGACACCCTCGCCGCCGCCGCTGCCCGGCTGGGAGTTCCCGAGGAGGGGCTCAGCATCGGCGACGCCGCCGGACTGTCCGTCCGCAACGCCGTCTCGCCGGCCCAGCTCGCGGAGCTCGTCCGCGGGACCACGACGTCGGACGAGCCCGGGCTCGCCGCCGTCGCCCGCTCCCTGCCCATCGCGGGCCTCACCGGGACCCTGGCGACGCGGTTCACCGCCGACGACGGGCCCGCGGCCGGTGGCGCGGGAACCGTGCGTGCGAAGACCGGGACGCTCAACGCCGTCACCGGCCTCACCGGCCACGTCGTCACCGCCGACGGGCGCCTGCTCGTGTTCTCCTTCCTCGCCGCAGGACTGGAGGGCACCACGGCAGAAGCGCGGGACGCTGCGGACCGGGCGGCCGCCCTCCTGGCGGGATGCGGCTGCCGCTAGCCCGCTCACCAGCAGATGAAGCACGGCCTCCGCCCGATCCCTGGGCCCTGCCGGGAGGAGGATGTGATCGAATAGGCCCATGAACGAGCCCGCAGCACCCCGCCCACAGCTGGTCAACTGGGACCTCGCGGCCTCGACCGCGGCCTCCCTCACGCCCGCGGGGCCCACCATGAAGCCGGCGGAGATCGCACGCGCCGTCCAGAACATGCGCGAGCTCGCGGACGCATCGGTAGGCCACGTCCACACCATCTCGAGGCTCGACGCCGCACGGGACCTCCGGGACTCCGAGCTGCTCATCGTGGACCGCGCCTCGTGGTCCAGGGCCAACTCGCAGAGCTTCCGGACCCTGATGGAACCGGCCCTGGACCAGCTCGCGGCATCGCGCCCCGACGTCCTGAAGTCCGCGTCCCTGGCCCTCGGAGGAACCGTCACCGGGGCACAGCTCGGAGCCATCCTCGCCTTCCTCTCGAGCAAGGTGCTCGGCCAGTACGATCCGTTCGTGCCCTCCCGCAACGGGCAGGGCGGGCGGCTCATGCTGGTGGCGCCCAACATCATCTCGGTGGAGCGGGAACTGAACGTGGATCCGTCCGACTTCCGCCTCTGGGTGTGCCTCCACGAACAGACGCACCGCGTGCAGTTCGCCGCCGCGCCCTGGCTGAAGGACCACATGACCAGCTCCATCGGGCAGCTCACCTCGGGCCTCATGGAGAAGGCGGATTCCCTCTCGGAGCGACTCGGCGCGGCCGTGAAGAACATCGCGGCCGGCAGGGCGCGTGCCCGTGGCGAGGGCACGACGCCGGACGGCCCGCCCCAGCAGGACATCGGGGTGCTGTCGATCCTGCAGGACCCGGACGACAAAGCGCGCCTGTCGCACCTCACCGCCGTCATGAGCCTCCTCGAGGGACACGCGAACGTGGTGATGGACGGCGTCGACGGGAGCATCGTCCCGTCGGTCAAGACCATCCGCCGCCGCTTCAACGCCCGCGGCAAGTCCCGGGGCCCGCTCGAGAAGGTCATCCGGCAGCTCCTGGGGCTGGACGCCAAGATGCGCCAGTACAGCGACGGAGCCAAGTTCGTCCGCCGCGTCGTCAGCCAGACCGGCATGGACGGCTTCAACGCGGTCTGGGACTCCGCGGAGCACCTGCCCACCGAGCGCGAGATCCACGCCCCCGACGAATGGATCGACAGGATGAGCCTGCGCCGTGGCTAGGCGCCCGCGCCTGCTTCCCGCGGTCGGCACCGCGCGCAACCTGCTCGCAGCGAGCCTCGAGGGGCTCCTGGCCGATCCGGTACAGCAGCGCCACGGGACCGGCGACACGACGGCCCCCGCCGCGCGCGAGGCGGCCGGCCCGCCCGCCGGGGACCATGCCTCGGATCCGACCGGCCTGCCCCTCGTCCTCGTCGCCTGCAGCGGGGGCCCGGACTCGCTCGCACTCGCGGCCGTGGCGGTGCATCTCGCGCGGACCGGGCAGTGCCGAGTCGGCGCCGTCGTCGTCGACCACGCCCTTCAGCCCGGCAGTGCCGCCACCGCAGCGGAGGCCGCCCGAACGGCACGGGAGCTGGGCCTCGACCCGGTGGAGGTGCACCGCGTCGCCGTGGACCGGGAGGGCATGGGCCCGGAGGCCGCGGCGCGGAGCGCCCGCTATGCCGCGCTGGACGACGCCGCGGAGCGGCTCGGGGCATCGGCGGTCCTGCTCGGGCACACGCTCGACGACCAGGCGGAACAGGTGCTCCTCGGCCTGGCCCGCGGGTCCGGCACGCGGTCGCTCGCCGGCATGCCGCCACGCCGCGGACTCTACGTGCGTCCGTTCCTCGAGCTGCGCCGCGCCGACACCGAGGCCATCTGCGACTTCTACGGGCTCGACCCGTGGCACGACCCCACCAACCGCGACCCGGCCTTCGCCCGGTCGCGGGTGCGCGGCGAGGTCCTGCCGTTCCTCGAGGAGCAGCTCGGCCCCGGCATCGCCTCCGCGCTCGCGCGAACCGCCCGCATCCTCGGGCAGGATGCCGACCACCTCGAACACCTGAGCTCCGAGGCGTACGCCGCCCTGAGGGTCGAGGGGGACGACGGGACCCTGCTGCTGCCGGAGGAGGGCCTGAAGGTGCTGCCCGCGGCGCTGAGGCAGCGGGTCCTCGCCCTCGCCGCCCTCGAGCTCGGAGCCTTCCAGCCGAGCTTCGAGCGGCTCCGGGCCGCCGAGTCGCTGCTGGACAGGAAGGGCTCGGCCGGACCCGTGCAACTGGGCGGCAAGGTGAGCGTCCACCGGCAGGTGCGGGGGCGCGCGGTTCTCCGGGGGGAACCAAGCTATGGCAATCTTGTCCTTAGCAACAGTGGCCCCGGCGTGAAGCAGTCGCGTCGTCCGACCCAGGAGTAATCGGTGGATTCCAACGACGTCCAGTCAGATCTCAAGCACGTCCTCTACACCAGGGAGGAGATCCAGCAGCGGATCAACGAACTGGCGGAGCAGATCGATGCCGACTACCAGGGCCGGGACATCCTCCTCGTGGGTGTCCTCAAGGGTGCGGTCATGGTGATGGCAGACCTCGCCCGCGCTCTTCACTCCCACATCACGATGGACTGGATGGCGGTCTCGTCGTACGGCTCGGGGACCCAGTCGTCCGGCGTCGTGCGCATCCTCAAGGACCTCGAGACGGACCTCATGGGCAAGCACGTCCTGATCGCCGAGGACATCATCGACTCCGGCCTGACCCTGTCCTGGCTCAAGGCGAACCTCCTGTCCCGCGGCCCCGCGTCCGTCGAGATCTGCACGCTCCTGCGCAAGCCCGACGCCGCGAAGGTCGATATCGACGTCAAATACGTGGGCTACGACATCCCCAATGAATTCGTCGTCGGGTACGGACTCGACTTCGCGGAGAAGTACCGCAACCTCGATTTCATCGGCACGCTGGCGCCCCACGTCTACGAATAGGACGTTCCCCCGCTGCATGCCCGTACTACGCCAAGAGGGAACTATCGGCGCAATCCGCGCGTGGTGAATCGCAGACGGTGTATATGTTGAGGTGCTTAAAGGGCACCGGCACAGCAGTGCGCCCGCACATTGTTACTTGCATCAGCAGGAGGGACAGGGCTTGCCGCCCTGAGACGTATGAAATTCAAGAATCTCTTCAAGGGGCCCGTCCTCTGGATCGTCCTGGCAGTCGTGGCGCTCCTGCTGGTCCTCCCGAGTCTTTTCGGCACGGGCAGCTCACGCGTCGACACCAACGTCGGGCTCCAGCTCCTCCGGGATGACCAGGTCTCGCAGGCCAAGATCTACGACGGCGAGCAGCGCGTGGATCTCACGCTGCGCGAGGACTACGAGGACATGGGCAAGAGTGTCCAGTTCTACTACAGCACCGCCCGCGCCGAGAGCGTGGTCGACGCCATCAACACCTCGGACACGGACGGCTTCACCGACCAGCCCGCCGAGAGCAACTGGCTGCTCAGCCTCGCCGGCCTGATCTTCCCCATCCTGATCCTCGGCGTCATCTTCTGGTTCCTGCTCAGCCGCATGCAGGGCGGCGGCTCCAAGGTGATGCAGTTCGGCAAGTCCAAGGCCAAGCTCATCTCCAAGGACATGCCCCAGGTGACGTTCAACGACGTCGCCGGCGCCGACGAGGCGGTCGAGGAGCTCCTCGAGATCAAGGAGTTCCTGCAGGAACCCGCCAAGTTCCAGGCCCTCGGCGCCAAGATCCCCAAGGGCGTCCTCCTGTACGGCCCTCCGGGCACCGGCAAGACCCTCCTCGCCCGGGCAGTCGCCGGCGAGGCCGGGGTCCCCTTCTACTCCATCTCCGGCTCCGACTTCGTCGAGATGTTCGTCGGTGTCGGCGCCTCCCGTGTCCGGGACCTGTTCGAGCAGGCCAAGAACAACTCGCCCGCCATCATCTTCGTGGACGAGATCGACGCCGTCGGCCGCCACCGCGGCGCCGGCATCGGTGGCGGCAACGACGAGCGCGAGCAGACCCTCAACCAGCTCCTGGTCGAGATGGACGGCTTCGACGCCACCACGAACGTGATCCTCATCGCCGCGACCAACCGTCCGGACGTCCTCGACCCGGCGCTCCTGCGACCCGGGCGGTTCGACCGCCAGATCGGTGTGGAGGCCCCCGACATGAAGGGCCGCGAGCACATCCTCAGCGTGCACGCCAAGGGCAAGCCCATGACCTCCGGTGTCGATCTCAAGGCCGTCGCGAAGAAGACCCCCGGCTTCACCGGCGCCGACCTCGCGAACGTGCTCAACGAGGCCGCGCTCCTCACGGCGCGTTCGAACGCGCAGCTCATCGACGACCGCGCACTCGACGAGGCGATCGACCGCGTCATCGCCGGACCGCAGAAGCGCAGCCGGGTGATGAAGGAGCTGGAGCGGAAGATCACCGCGTACCACGAGGGCGGCCACGCCCTGGTGGCGGCAGCGCTGCGCAACACGGACCCGGTGACGAAGGTGACCATCCTGCCGCGCGGCCGCGCCCTCGGGTACACCATGGTCATGCCGAGCGACGACAAGTACTCGGTGACGAGGAACGAACTGCTCGACCAGCTCGCCTACGCCATGGGCGGCCGGGTCGCCGAGGAGATCGTGTTCCACGATCCCTCCACCGGCGCCTCCAACGACATCGAGAAGGCCACCGGGACCGCGCGCAAGATGGTCACCCAGTACGGCATGAGCGAGCGCATCGGCGCCGTGAAGCTCGGACAGGGTGCCGGCGAGCCGTTCCTCGGCCGCGACATGGGCAGCGACCGCGACTACTCCGACCGGATCGCCCTCGTGGTCGACGAGGAGGTCCGCCGCCTGATCGACAACGCCCACGACGAGGCCTACCAGATCCTCACCGAGAACCGGGACGTGCTGGACCGTCTCGCCCTCGAACTGCTCGAGCGCGAGACGCTGAACCAGGCCGAGATCGCGGAGGTCTTCACGACCGTCCGCAAGCGCGACCTGCGCGAGGTGTGGCTGTCGAAGCAGACCCGCCCCGTGCACTCGCTCCCGCCGGTCACCTCCCCGAAGGAACGCGCCGAGGCCCTCGAGAGCGGCCGGCCCGCCCCCGAGTCCGTCGCCCCGCAGGACCAGATCGCCGACGCGAACATCCCCAGCGACTTCGACGTCCAGGGCTCGGAGCTGCCGTCGCCGGAATCGGGCGACGGCCCCAGGGACGGCCGGGACAGCTAGTCCCGCAGCGACACACCGGCAGCGACAGGGCCGTCGGTGAGCAGTGCCCGAGCAGAGGGAGATGACCCGTGACTGATTTCGACGACGAGGTGGTGGAAGCCGCCCTGGTGGCTGTCGGATCGCCCGTGGACCAGGACCGCATCCAGCGGGCGGTCCGGGAGATCCTCGCGGCGATCGGGGAGGACCCCGACCGTGACGGCCTGCTCGACACCCCGAGGCGCGTGGCGAAGGCGTACGCGGAGATGTTCGCCGGCCTGCACCAGGACGCGGGGGACGTCCTCTCGACCTCCTTCGACCTGAACCACCAGGAACTCGTGCTGGTGAAGGACATCCCGTTCTACTCCACGTGCGAGCACCACCTCGTGCCGTTCCACGGAACCGCCCATGTCGGCTACATCCCGTCCGAGGACGGCCGGGTCACCGGCCTGAGCAAGCTCGCGCGCCTCGTCGAGGTCTATGCGCGGCGCCCCCAGGTCCAGGAACGGCTGACGACGCAGATCGTCGATGCGATGATGGAACACCTGAAACCCAAGGGCGCGATCGTCGTCATCGAATGCGAACACATGTGCATGTCGATGCGCGGGATCAGGAAGCCCGGCGCGAAGACCGTCACGTCCGCCGTCCGCGGCCAGATCCGCGAGACGGCGACGCGTGCCGAGGCCATGAGCCTCATACTCGGAAGGTAGGACACCCCTATGGATTCTCTCGCCGCAGCGCCCGGAACAGGGCCGTCGACCTCGCCGCTGCCGGTGATCCGGCCCGTCCGCGTGGCCAAGGCCGTCGGGGACCTGCCCGCGGACCGCGCCGTCGTGCTGGGGATCCTGAACGTCACCCCCGACTCCTTCAGTGACGGCGGCAGGTACGCCACCACCGACGACGCGATCGGCCACGGCCTGCGGATGCACTACGGCGGCGCGGACATCATCGACGTCGGCGGTGAGTCCACGCGCCCCAACGCCCGGCAGGTGCCGGTCGAGGAGGAGCTGACCCGGGTGCTTCCCGTCGTGGGGGCACTCGTGAAGGCAGGGGCCCTCGTCAGCATCGACACCATGCACGCCGAGACCGCCCGGCAGGCCCTCGACGCCGGGGCGGCCATCATCAACGACATCTCGGGGGCGGAGTACGATCCCGCCATGCCGGCCCTCGTCGCCGAGCGCCGCGTCCCGTACATCCTGACGCACCGCCGGGGGACCGCGGCGACCATGGACGGCCTGGCGCACTACGACGACGTCGTCTCCGAGGTGGCGGCGGAACTCGTCGACCTGCGGGACCGCTTCGTCGCCGCGGGGGTCGCCGCCGACCAGATCATCCTCGATCCGGGACTCGGCTTCGCGAAGAGGGACGAGCACAACTGGGCGATCCTCCGGGACCTCGACGCCTTCACCGCGCTCGGCCACCGCGTGCTCGTCGGCGCGTCCCGCAAGCGGTTCCTCGGCACGCTCCTGACCTCGGCCGGAAAGGCCGCCGCGCCGGCCGAGCGCGACTACGCCTCGCTCGCCGTCGCCGGCCTGGCCGCGGCGGCAGGCGCCTGGGGCGTGCGGGTCCATGACCCTGCCGCGACGCTCGACGCCGTCAAGGTCGCCGCTGCCATAGGCCCGCGACGGTGAGCGGACACCCCGCGCCGGGCCGCACCGGTTCCCCCTCGGGCCTGCTCGACACGGTGGAGCTGGCGGGTATCACCGCCAAGGGCTACCACGGCGTCTTCGACCACGAGCGCCGCGACGGGCAGCCCTTCGTCGTGGACCTCGTGCTCCACCTGGATCTGCAGCCCGCGGGGACCAGCGACGACCTCGCCCGCACCGCGCACTACGGCGAGGTCGCCGAACTGGTCCACGGCATCATCGGGGGCGCACCCTTCGACCTCATCGAAGCCCTCGCCGAGACCATCGCCGCCGCGGTCCTGGGCTCCTTCCCGGTCGCCGCCGTCGACGTCACCGTCCACAAGCCGAAGGCCCCCATCGCGGTGCCGTTCGGCGACGTCGCCGTGACCCTGCGCCGGAGCCGGGCGTGAGCACCGTGCGGTCCGTGCTCGCGCTGGGCAGCAACCTCGGTGCCAGCAGCGACACCCTGATGCTGGCCGTCGCCGACCTCGTGGAATCGGAGCACGTGCGCCTCCATGCGGTCTCGCCCGTGGTGCGGACGAAGCCCGTGGGAGGCCCGGAGCAGCCCGACTACCTGAACATGGTGGTGGAGGTGGAGACGGACCTCGGCCCGTACGAGCTCCTCGCCCACTGCCAGGCCGTGGAGGACAAGCACCACCGCAAGCGCACGGTGCGCTGGGGGCCCCGCACGCTCGACGTGGACATCATCACCTACGGGACCTGGACGTCCGACGACGAGTCCCTGACGATCCCGCACCCCCGCGCGGCGTCGCGCGCCTTCGTGCTGCAGCCCTGGGCCTGGATGGATGCGGGAGCCGAACTGGCAGGCCGCCCCGTGGCCGAGCTGGCCTCGGAAGCCGAGGACATCGCCGGCCTGGTGCCCTTCGAGGAAGTCTAGGACGCCGTGAACACCCTTCGGTTCCGCTGGCTGGCCCTGGTAGGCCTGGTGGCCGGACTCGCCGGCTGGCTGGTCAACTGGCTCGCGACCCGCAACGGCTACGGCACGCCGACCCTGCCGCTGACGTCCCTCGTCACCACCGCCGTGATCATCGCCATCACCCTGGTGTTCGGGAGCCGCGTCCTTCGGTGGCGCAACGGCAAGCGGGACCGGCCCCTCGACCCGATCCTCGCCACCCGCACCCTCGTCCTCGCCCAGGCCTGCGCCTACGCGGGCGCGCTGAGCCTCGGCTGGCACGCGGGCATCTTCGTAGACCAGCTGACCCTGTTGTCGGTCCGCTCCACCACCGCACCCCTCTGGGGATCCGTGGCACTCATGGTGGGCGGGACCCTGATGATTATGGTGGGATTGGTGGTCGAGGACTTCTGCAAACTTCCTCCGGACGACGACGGCACGGGCGCTCCGGGCCACACCGAGGGGGAATATGCCTAGGGAACCGATCGACCCCTCCGGACTCCGGTGGGCCCGGGTGTCGCCGAAGTACCTGCGCGTCCGGCTGCTCGGCTGGCTCATCGGGTCCCTGGTCTGGGTGGTCCTGTGCAGCATCCCGCTGGTCCTCCGCCTCACGGGCGTCTGGGAATCCTTCCCGCCCCTGGGGGTGGCAGCCGGGCTGCCCGCCGTCGTGCTGGTCATCGCCCTCTGGCGGGGCCTCCTGCTCCCGCGCCAGGTCGCGGCGATCGGCTACGCGGAGCGCGACGAGGACCTCCTCCTGCGCTCGGGTGTCTTCTTCCAGCGCACCCTGGTGGTGCCGTACGGCCGCATGCAGTACGTCGACGTCTCCGTCGGGCCCCTCGAGCGCGCCTTCGGGATCTGCACGCTGAAGCTCCATACCGCGTCCCCCGCCACCAACGCCTCCCTTCCCGGTCTGCCCACCGAGGAGGGCACGAGGCTGCGCGAGCAGTTGTCCGCGCGGGGAGAAGCTCGGCTGGCCGGGCTGTGACCGCGCACGAACCGTCCGGCGGGCTCCCGGCGGCTCCCGGACCCGAGGGGGGCGAGGGAGCAGGACAACCGGGCCCCGTCGACCTCCACCCCGGGGATGCCTGGCAGCGGGTCCATTTCATCTCCCCGCTCGTGCGCGGCTGGATCGCGCTGGCAGCCATCCTCTACTTCGTGGGCAGGGACTGGTTCGAGGGGCTCTTCGACGCCGGGACGAGGGGGCGCAGCCCCCTGCCCGAGGGTGTCGGCCTCCTCCTGGCCGCAGGGGTCGTGCTCGGCGTGGTCCTCGTCATCGCGGCCGCTTTCTTCGTCTCCTGGTACTTCACGCGGTACCAGGTGACCGCCGAGCACGTGCGCGTGCACTCCGGCGTCGTGTTCCGGCAGCAGCGGCAGGCACGCCTGGACAGGGTCCAGGCCATCGACATCGTCCAGCCCTTCCTCGCCCGGATCTTCGGGCTCGCCGAGCTCAAGTTCGAGGTGGCCGACGCGGGGGAATCCGCGGTACGCCTCGCGTTCCTGAAGCTCGACGACGCGAGGAAGCTGCGCGCCACCATCCTCGCGCGTGCAGCGGGCGTCACGGACCCGGAGCACCCGGAGGAGGCCCTCGAAGCCCCCGAACGTGAGGTCGTGGTGATCCCATCCGCCCGCGTCCTCGGTGCCGCGGTCCTGTCCGGGACGACGATCGCACTGGTCGTGGCGGCCGCCGTCGTCGTCACCCTCGGCGTGGTGTTCCGCACGCCCATCATCGCGACGTCGTTCATCCCCGTCCTCATCGGCGTCGGGGGCTCCTACTGGTCCGCGCTGAACACGGGCTACAACTTCCGCGCAGCCACCTCGCCCGACGGTATCCGCCTGCGCTACGGCCTGCTGGACACCCGCGCGCAGACCGTTCCGCCCGGCCGGGTGCAGGCACTGGGCATCGTGCAGTCCCCGCTGTGGCGTCTGAAGGGGTGGTACCGCGTCACGGGGAACGTGGCGGGGTACGGGCTGTCCGCGTCCAACGAGGGGCAGGCACGCACAACCCTGCTCCCCGTCGGCACCCGTGACGAGGTGCTGCAGATCCTGGCCCTCGTCCTGCCCGATCCCGGGACACCCCGTCCAGTCGAGATCTTCTCGGCCGGGATGACGGGCCGCGACGGCGAGGAGGGCTTCACCACCACGCCGCGCCGCGCACGATGGCTCGCACCCCTCGCATGGCGGCGCAACGGCTTCGCCGTGACGCGCACGGCCCTCCTCCTGCGCTCGGGCGTGCTGTGGCGGCAACTCGTCGTCGTGCCGCACGAGCGGACCCAGTCGCTGTCGATCGAGCAGGGCCCGATCGACCGCCGTTTCCGGGTGTCGAACCTGCAGTTCCAGACGACCCCGGGCCCTGTCACCCCGCGCGTCTCCCTGGTCGACTCCGCCGCCGCAGAGGAGCTGTTCCACGGCCAGGCGGTGCGGGCAGCGGAGGCCCGGCGGCGCAGCGGGCCCGAGCAGTGGATGAAGACCCGCCCGGCGGAGCCCTCCGCGCAGGGTCCCGTCCCGGACGTCCTGCCCGAGGCGCCGGTGTACGTACCCGCAGCCGCCCACAGGGAGGAACCCGTAGATGACCAGCGCTGAAGCGTCCCGCCGACCCGGCAGGCTCGGAGTGGGCATCGTCGGCGCCGGAAAGGTCGGCGCCGTCCTCGGCGCGGCCCTCCGATCCGCGGGGCACGCCGTCGTCGGTGTCTCCGCAGTGTCCGAGGCGAGCCGCGAACGTGCCGAGAACCTCCTGCCGGGAGTGCCGGTCCTCGAGGTCCCGGACATCATCGAACGCGCCGAACTCGTGCTGCTGGCGGTGCCGGACGACGCCCTGCCGACGCTGGTCGAGGGCCTGGCCCAGCTCCACGCGTGGCAGGCCGGGCAACTCGTGGTGCACACCTCCGGCCGCCACGGCACCGCAGTGCTCGCCCCGGCACGCGCGGCGGGGGCCATCCCCCTGGCCATCCACCCCGCCATGACGTTCACGGGACTGAGCCTGGACCTCGGACGCCTGCCGGACAGCATGTTCGGGATCACCGCCCCGTCCGCGGTGCTGCCGATCGCGCAGGCGCTCGTCGTGGAGATGGGCGGCGAGCCCGTGGTGATCGAGGAGGAGTCGCGGGCGCTGTACCACGCGGCCCTCGCCCACGCCTCGAACCACCTCGTCACGATCGCCGCGCAGTCCGCGCAGCTCCTCGCCGACCTCGGCGTGCAGCACCCCGACCGGATGCTGGGGCCGCTCATGAAGGCATCGCTCGAGAACGCCCTGTCCTCGGGGGAAGGTGCGCTGACGGGGCCGGTGGCACGGGGTGACGCCGAGACGGTCCGCGCGCACCGGGCCGCCCTCGAGGCGCACGACGCCCCCGACACCCGCCAGGCCTACCTCGGGATGGCACGCGCCACGGCGCTGCGAGCGCTCGAGCGGGGCGTCCTCACGCCGGCGCAGGCCGAGGCCATCCTCACCGCGCTCGCCGACGCCCCCGGCACCGCGGGACCGCCCGGCCCGCAGGACGGGGCCCCCGGCGCCCCGTCCTGATCCCGGGACCGGCTTCCCCGTCCAGCACCCCTGCCCAGCACCCCCACCAGCACCCCTGCGCCTCCCGCGCCCGCCCCGACCCATGAAGGACCACCCCGTGACCTCGACCGGCCTCCACCGCCCGGCAACCCCCCTCCTCGTCTCCACCCCGGCGGACCTCCGCGCGGCGACGACCCGACTGCTCGAGCGGGCAGCGGTCCGGCGGGGAGCGGCGGAAGGGCCGCCGTCGCTGGGCCTCGTGCCCACCATGGGAGGCCTCCACGCGGGCCACGCCTCGCTCGCGAGGACCGCGCGCTCCGCGAACGACGTCGTCGTCGCCTCGATCTTCGTGAACCCCCTGCAGTTCGGCGACGCCGCCGACCTCGACCGCTACCCGCGGACGCTCGACGACGACCTCCGGCTCCTGGGCGGATGCGGGGTGGACGTCGTCTTCGCCCCCTCGGTGGAGGACATGTACCCGGGCGGAGAGCCGCTGGTCCGGGTGGGCGCGGGCCTGATGGGCACCGTGTTCGAGGGCGCGTCGCGGCCCGGGCACTTCGACGGCATGCTGACGGTGGTGTCCAAGCTCCTCAACCTCGGGCTGCCCGCGACGACGGCGGACTACCGTGCGTACTTCGGCGAGAAGGACGCCCAACAGCTCGCGCTCGTCCGCCGCATGGTGCTCGACCTCAACATGCCGGTGCGCATCGAGGGCGTCCCGATCGTCCGCGACGCCGACGGGCTGGCCCTCTCGAGCCGGAACCGGTTCCTCGGCCCCGAGGAGCGGCGTGCGGCCCTCGTGCTGTCGAGGGTGCTGGGCGCCCTGCGCGACCGTGCCGCCCGCGGCGAACCCCTCGACCTCCCGGGAGCCCGCGCCCAGGTGTCCGCCGAGGACCTGGTGGACCTCGACTACCTCGACGTCGTCGACCCGGTGTCGTTCACGCCCCGGGGGGAGGACCGGGCAGCAGAAGCGCTCGCCGTGGTCGCGGCACGGGTGGGTGCGGTCCGCCTGATCGACAACACCGTCCTGCCCGTTGTGGCCTGACCCACACCGCCGCCGGCCGACACCGCGGGCCCGGCAGGGGGCCGTAAACTTGTCTTCCGTGACTCACGACGAAACCCTCCCCGCGGACGACCTCAACGAGCAAATGCGCTTCCGGCTGCAGAAGCGCGCAGCCCTGCTCGACGCCGGGACGGAGCCGTATCCGGTCAAGCCGGAGCGGACACACTCGCTCGCGGAGGTCCGGGAGCAGTTCGCGGACCTCGAAACGGGGGAGTCGAGCGGCCGGCAGGTCGCCGTCGTGGGCCGTGTGGTCTTCATCCGCAACTCGGGGAAGCTGTGCTTCGCCACGCTGCAGGAGGGGAACGGCACGCGGCTCCAGGTCATGCTCAGCCTCGCCGAGATCGGCGCCGACAGCCTCGCCGAGTGGAAGTCGCTCGTGGACCTCGGCGACCACGTGCAGGTGCACGGCGAGGTCATCAGCTCCCGCCGCGGGGAACTCTCCGTGATGGCCGACTCCTGGACCATGGCGTCGAAGGCCCTCCGGCCGCTGCCCACCCTGCACGCGGGCGTCAACGAGGAGACGCGCGTGCGCCAGCGCTACGTCGACCTGATGGTGCGCGAGGAAGCCCGCCAGATGGTCCGCACGCGCGCCGCGATCACCCGCACCCTCCGCGAGACACTGAACCGCCGCGACTACATCGAGGTGGAGACGCCGATCCTGCAGCTGATCCACGGCGGTGCGACGGCCCGTCCCTTCGAGACGCACCTCAACGCGTTCGACCAGAAGATGACCCTCCGGATCGCCCTGGAGCTGTACCTGAAGCGGGCCGTCGTCGGCGGGATCGACCGCGTGTACGAGATCGGGCGCATCTTCCGCAACGAGGGGGTCGACTCCACCCACAGCCCCGAATTCACCATGCTCGAGTGCTACGAGGCCTACGCCGACCAGTTCGTCATGGCGGACCGCATGAAGGAGATGATCCTCGCGTGCGCCGATCTCCTGGGCTCGCGCACGATCGAGACCGCGAAGGGCACCATCGACCTCAACGGTGAATGGGCGTGGCTCGGTGTCTACCCGGGGCTGTCCGCCGCCGTGGGGCAGGACGTCACCCCGGAGACGAGCCTCGAGGACCTCCACTCGATCGCGGAGCGTCACGAGGTCTCGCTCGACCCGGCCTGGGGTGCCGAGAAGGTGGTGCTCGAGCTGTTCTCGGAGATCGTGGAACCCACGCTCATCCAGCCGACGTTCGTCTACGACTACCCGCCCTCCGCCCAGCCGCTGGCTCGGCCGCACCGCGACGATCCGCGACTGATCGAAGCCTGGGACCTCATCATCGGAGGCATGGAGCGCGGCACCGCCTTCTCCGAGCTCATCGACCCCGTCATCCAGCGCGAGCGCCTGACCCAGCAGTCCCGCCAGGCGGCCGCCGGTGACGACGAAGCCATGCAATTGGACGAGGACTTCCTCCGGGCACTCGAATACGGAGCGCCTCCCATGGGCGGTATCGGACTCGGAATCGACCGCCTCGTGATGCTTTTCACGAACGTCGGAATTCGCGAGTCCATCCTCTTCCCCATTCTCAAGCCCGAAGCGGGGCAGTAGCCGTGGAATATGTTGCGGTCCTCCTACCATCAGCCTGCTTGGCGGTGATTTTCTACTTCGTGATCAAGGCCATATTCAATGCGGACCGCGCGGAGCGCGAGGCCATGGCGCGCGCGGAGGAAATGCAGGACGCCGAGGACGCGCGGAACCGCGAGGCGACGCGGGAAAAGAATGACGACCAGGAAATCGACCCCGGATAGAAATGCCCTTCTTTGACCTCGATTGAATAGTGGCCCATACTCATTTCAGGGGGCATTGATATCGAGGAACCAATTAGGAGAGCATTGTGGCGCAGAAGGTAAAGATCATTCTCATCGACGACATCGACGGCGAAGAAGCCGACGAGACGGTGCGCTTCGGCCTCGACGGCGTGCAATACGAGATCGACCTCTCCGAGGAGCACGCCTCGGAACTCCGCTCCGCCCTCGCCGAATACGTCGGCGCAGCCCGCCGCAGCAACTCCTCGAAGCAGCAGCGCCCCAGCGCCCCGGCCCCGGCCCGCAACCAGGAAGCCGCGCAGATCCGCGAGTGGGCCAAGGAGAACGGCTACAACGTCTCCTCCCGCGGCCGTGTCAACAGCGAAATCGTCGAGGCATACCGCGCCGCACAGCGCTGACCACCCCCGGGCGGCGCCGGAGGGGAAGCCCTTCGGCGTTATCTCGCCTGTGGCGAACACGCACCCAAAGCACATCCCGTACCCGTAGCATCGAAATACGCGTTAGCTAGGAGTGTGTGTCTCATGTTTGAGAGATTTACAGATCGTGCCCGTCGAGTTGTTGTGCTGGCCCAGGAAGAGGCCCGCATGCTCAACCACAATTACATCGGCACCGAGCACATCCTGCTTGGCCTGATCCACGAGGGCGAGGGTGTTGCCGCAAAGGCCCTGGAGTCGCTCAGCATCTCGCTGGGTGCCGTGAGGGAACAGGTTCAGGAGATCATCGGGCAGGGCCAGCAGGCCCCGTCCGGCCACATCCCCTTCACCCCCCGGGCCAAGAAGGTACTGGAGCTCTCCCTGCGGGAAGCACTCCAGCTCGGCCACAACTACATCGGTACCGAGCACATCCTGCTCGGTCTCATCCGCGAGGGTGAGGGCGTCGCCGCGCAGGTCCTCGTGAAGCTCGGCGCAGACCTCAACCGTGTCCGCCAGCAGGTCATCCAGCTGCTGTCCGGCTACCAGGGCAAGGAGCCGGCAGCGACCGGCGGCCCCCAGCAGGAGGGCACTCCCGCGGGCTCCGTCGTGCTGGACCAGTTCGGCCGGAACCTGACGCAGGCGGCGCGTGAGTCGAAACTCGATCCCGTCATCGGGCGCGAGAAGGAGATGGAACGCGTCATGCAGGTCCTCTCCCGCCGCACCAAGAACAACCCTGTCCTGATCGGTGAGCCCGGGGTAGGCAAGACCGCCGTCGTCGAAGGCCTGGCCCAGGCGATCGTGCGCGGCGACGTCCCTGAGACCATCAAGGACAAGCAGCTGTACACGCTGGACCTCGGGTCCCTCGTCGCAGGCTCCCGCTACCGCGGTGACTTCGAGGAGCGCCTGAAGAAGGTCCTCAAGGAGATCCGCACCCGTGGCGACATCATCCTGTTCATCGATGAGATCCACACCCTCGTCGGCGCAGGTGCCGCCGAGGGCGCCATCGATGCAGCGTCGATCCTGAAGCCCATGCTCGCCCGCGGTGAACTCCAGACCATCGGTGCCACCACCCTGGACGAGTACCGCAAGCACATCGAGAAGGACGCCGCGCTGGAGCGCCGTTTCCAGCCGATCCAGGTCGCCGAGCCCTCCGTGGCGCACGCGATCGAGATCCTCAAGGGCCTGCGCGACCGCTACGAGGCGCACCACCGCGTCTCGATCACCGACGGCGCCCTGTCCAGCGCGGCGACGCTGGCGGATCGCTACATCTCGGACCGCTTCCTGCCGGACAAGGCGATCGACCTCGTCGACGAGGCGGGAGCGCGCCTGCGCATCCGCCGGATGACCGCGCCGCCGGAGCTCAAGGAGATCGACGAGCGCATCGCGGACGTCAAGCGCGAGAAGGAGTCGGCCATCGACTCCCAGGACTTCGAGGGTGCTGCGGCGCTGCGCGACAAGGAGCAGAAGCTCCACGACGAGCGCAGCGACAAGGAGCGCCGCTGGAAGTCCGGCGGGCTGGACGAGATCGCGGAGGTCGATGAGGAACTCATCGCCGAGGTGCTCGCCAACTCGACCGGCATCCCCGTGTTCAAGCTGACCGAGGCGGAATCCTCGCGACTGCTCAACATGGAAGCAGAACTGCACAAGCGCGTCATCGGACAGAACGAGGCCATTAAGGCGATCTCGCAGGCGATCCGCCGCACGCGGGCCGGCCTCAAGGACCCGAAGCGTCCCGGTGGTTCCTTCATCTTCGCCGGTCCCACCGGTGTCGGTAAGACGGAGCTCGCCAAGGCACTCGCCGAGTTCCTGTTCGGTGAAGAGGACGCCCTCATCACCCTCGACATGTCCGAGTACTCCGAGAAGCACACCGTCTCGCGGCTCTTCGGTGCCCCTCCGGGCTACGTGGGCTACGAGGAGGGCGGACAGCTCACCGAGAAGGTCCGCCGCAAGCCGTTCTCCGTGGTGCTGTTCGACGAGGTGGAGAAGGCACACGCCGACCTCTTCAACTCGCTCCTGCAGATCCTCGAGGACGGCCGCCTGACGGACAGCCAGGGCCGCATGGTGGACTTCAAGAACACGGTGATCATCATGACCACCAACCTCGGAACCCGCGACATCTCGAAGGGCGTCATGACGGGCTTCCAGTCCGGCACCGACACCCAGACGAGCTACAACCGGATGAAGGCGAAGGTGCAGGAGGAGCTCAAGCAGCACTTCCGGCCCGAGTTCCTCAACCGTGTCGATGACACCGTGGTGTTCCCGCAGCTCACGCAGGACGAGATCGTCCAGATCGTGGACCTGTTCCTCGAGCGTCTCAGCCGCCGCATGGCGGACAAGGGCATGACGATCGAGCTCACCCCCGCGGCCAAGGTGCTCCTTGCGACCCGCGGCTACGATCCCGCGATGGGAGCGCGGCCGCTGCGCCGCACCATCCAGCGCGAGATCGAGGACCAGCTCTCGGAGAAGATCCTCTTCGGCGAGCTGAAGTCGGGAGAGCGCGTCGACGTGGACGTCGAGGGCGAGGGCGTGGATGCACGCTTCACCTTCGTGGGACACGGCGCCCCCAAGGAGATCGAGGACGCTCCGGCCGCGCTCGAGGCCACCGTCCTGGAGTAGTACCAGCAGCATCTGAGCTACGACGGAACCCGTCCTGGTCACCAGGGCGGGTTCCCTCGTTTCACGGGAGCAGGAGAATCGGTGCCCCCGGCAACGGGATTCCCCCGAAAGGTGGAACGGTGCCCCTCCGCGGTGGTAGAGATGACGCATGACCACCCCCTTCTCCTCCCTCGAGGATTTCGTCGCCCTGCCCCGCCTCGGCGGGCTCGTCCTCAACCGGGAGGGCACCCGCCTCGTCACGTCCGTCGCCACCCTCGACCCCAAGAAGACCGCGTACCAGACGGCGCTGTGGGAGGTCGACCCGACCGGCGGGCAGCCCGCCCGCCGTCTGACCCGCAGTTCCGAGGGCGAGTCCGGCGCGGCGTTCCTCCCGAGCGGGGACCTGCTCTTCACCTCGGCGCGTCCCGACCCGGACGACGCCGACGGCGAGAAGCGCCCGGCCCTGTGGCGCCTGCCCGCGTCCGGCGGTGAGGCCTCGCTGCTCCTGACGCGCGAGGGCGGTGTGGCAGGGGTGGCCACCGCGGAGGCGGCCGACGTCGTCGTGGTCACCGCGGCCGTCCTGGCCGGTTCGGCGGACGAGGAGGACGACGCCGAGCGCCGCAAGACACGCAAGGAGACGGGCGTCGCCGCGGTCCTCCACTCGGGCTATCCGGTCCGGTACTGGGACGCCGACCTCGGGCCGGAGGAGCCGCGGTACTTCGGGCTGCAGGACCTCGGCGAGGACGGCGACCGGTCGCTCACGGACCTCGTCCCCTCCGCGCGCGGCGGCCTCCGGGATGCCCACCCCGTCCTCAGCCCCGACGGTTCCGCGCTCTTCACCTCCCTCACGGTGCCGGAGGAGCGCGGCTCCCAGCGCACGGTGCTCGTGCGGGTCGACGTCGCCACGAAGGAATCCGTCATCCTGCTGGACGACCGCGGGAACGACTACGCGCCCGGTCCCGTGAGCCCGGACGGCCGGTACCTCGCGGTGATCAGGGACCGGCGCACCAGGGCCGACCTCGCACCCCGCACGAGCCTGCTGCTGCTTCCCCTCGAGGGGGGCGATCCCTCCGAACTCGCCGGGGAGTGGGATCGCTGGCCGTCTCCTGCCGCATGGCTGCCCGACGGCTCGGCCCTCGTGGTCACCGCGGATGACGACGGGTCCGCCCCCGTGTTCGTGATCGACGTCGCCACCGGTGCCGTGCGCCGTGTGACGGCGGATGGCGCGGCCTACACGGACGTCCGGGTGTCCCCGGACGGCAGGAGTGCGTACGCCCTCCGCAGCTCCTACCTGTTCCCGCCCGAGGTCGTCCGGATCGACCTCGCCTCCGGAGCCACCGAGCGGCTCCCCAACCCGGCGGAACGCCCCGAGCTCCCCGGTTCGCTCGAACGCGTGGAGTCGGCGGGGGACGACGGCCAGCCGGTGAGGTCCTGGCTCGTGCTGCCCGACGGCGCCTCGGCCGACGCCCCGGTCCCGGCGCTGCTGTGGATCCACGGCGGCCCCATCGGTTCGTGGAACGCCTGGACGTGGCGCTGGTCGCCCTGGATCATGGCAGCCCGGGGCTACGCCGTCCTCCTGCCTGATCCCGCGCTGTCCACGGGATACGGCCAGCACATGGTGGACCGCGGGTGGGGCCAGTGGGGCGGCGCCCCCTACACCGACCTCATGGCCGCCACCGACGGCCTGATGGCACGGGACGACATCGACAGGACCCGCGTCGCCGCCATGGGTGGCAGCTTCGGCGGCTACATGGCGAACTGGGTCGCCGGGCACACCGACCGCTTCGCGGCGATCGTCACGCACGCGAGCCTGTGGGCACTGGACCAGTTCGGGCCCACGACCGACGTCGCGTACTACTGGGAGCGGGAGATGACGCCGGAGATGATGAGCGAGAACTCCCCGCACCACCACGTGGCGAACATCAGCACACCGATGCTCGTCATCCACGGGGACAAGGACTACCGCGTCCCGATCGGCGAGGGGCTGCGGCTCTGGTACGAGCTGCTCTCCGCGTCGAAGCTCCCGGCCGACGACGAGGGCCGGACGCCCCACCGGTTCCTGTACTTCCCGGACGAGAACCACTGGATCCTCAAGCCCCAGCACGCCCGGATCTGGTACGGGGTCGTCGAGGCCTTCCTCGCCTCCCACGTCCTCGGGGAGGAGCGCGAACTCCCGTCGGAGCTGGGCCTGTAGGCACGGGCGGGGCGGTGGTTTGTAGAGTGGGTCGAATGACGCTGCCCTTCACCATCCGTCCCGCACGTACCGCGGACGTCCCCGCCATCAAGTCGCTCGTCGCGCCGCTCGCCGAGGAGCGCATCCTGATCGCGAAGGAGACGGTGGCCTACTACGAGGGTCTCCCGGAGTTCCGCATCGCGGAGTCCGACGGCGGTGAGGTGCTCGGTTGCGGGGCGCTGCACATCATCTGGGAGGACCTCGCGGAGGTGCGCACCCTCGCGACCTCACCCGCAGCCCGCGGCCACGGCGTGGGCCACGCGCTCGTGGAGGAACTCCTCGAGGAGGCGCGGGCTTTCGGCGTGAGCAGGGTCTTCTGCCTGACGTTCGAGGTCGATTTCTTCCGGCGCCACGGCTTCGAGGTCATGGCCGACCAGTCCGCCGTCGACCCCCAGACCTATTCCGAGCTCCTCCGGTCCCACGACGAGGGTATCGCCGAGTTCCTGGACCTGGCCCGGGTCAAGCCCAACACCCTCGGCAATACGCGGATGATCCGGCGGCTCTGAAGACCCTCCCGCCGCAGGCTGGCAATCGGCAGGCCTCCGTGCATATAGTAAGACTACTTAGCATCGCGTTCGAGATGCTGGCAGGCCACCGGAACCGGTGGCTGTACACCGAGTCGAAGGAGGTCCGCATCATGGGACTGGATGACAAGATCGGGAACAAGAGCGAAGGCCTGGGCGGAAAGATCAAGGAAGGTCTCGGCAAGGCGAGCGGGGACGAGAACCTCGAAGCCGAAGGCCACAAGGACCAGGCCAGCTCGAGCCTCAAGGACGCCGGCGAGAACATCAAGGATGCGTTCAAGGGACGCTGATCCATCCGGGCCGCACCGTTGATCGTGCGGCCCGGCGATCCGAGGGAGGGCACCCTGCCGGGGGCCCTCCCTCGGGCGTTTAACCGGTCCGCCGGAACCGCCCTCCAGCGGTCTCCGGGTCGGGTCCTGGGGCCGGTCTTCGACCTGCGCCGGGGCTGCCTCCGGCCTATAGGCAGCGGCAGGAACGGACGGTAACGTGTCCAGTGGCCGGGGTGGTCCACGAGGGACGGGCTGCAGGCTGTCAGATGTCCGTTCCCAGTCAAGGAGCAGTCGCCGTGAAGAAGCTCATCAATGACCCCAAGGCCGTGGTCAGCGAGTCCGTCGAAGGATTCGGGATCGCCCACGCCGACATCGTCACCGTCCATCCGGACCCCCTGTTCGTCACCCGCAGGGATGCTCCCGTGCAGGGCAAGGTGGGCCTCGTGTCCGGGGGTGGAAGCGGCCATGAACCTCTCCACGCGGGCTTCGTGGGACTCGGGATGCTCGACGCGGCGGTGCCGGGCGCCGTCTTCACCTCTCCGACGCCGGACCAGATCATCCCCGCCACCACGGCCGTCGACGGCGGCGCGGGCGTCCTGCACATCGTCAAGAACTACACCGGTGACGTCCTCAACTTCGAGACGGCCGCGGAAATGGCCGAAGCGGAGGGCGTCACCGTGCGGTCCGTGCTCGTCGATGACGACGTCGCCGTCGAGGACTCGCTGTACACGGCGGGCAGGCGCGGCGTCGGCGGAACCGTCTTCGTGGAGCGCATAGCCGGCGCCGCAGCAGAACGCGGCGACGACCTGGACGGCGTTGCGTCCGTCGCCCAGCGCGTCGTGGACAGTGTGCGCTCCATGGGTGTGGCCCTGGCCGCGTGCACCGTTCCGCACGCCGGGGTCCCCAGCTTCGACCTGGCCGAGGACGAGATCGAGATTGGCATCGGCATCCACGGGGAGCCGGGCCGGCACCGGATCGCCATGGAGGACGCCGACGGCATCACGCAGCGGCTGCTTCAGCCGATCGTCGCCGATCTCAGGCTGACCGCCGGGGACAGGACACTCGTGATGGTCAACGGCATGGGCGGGACTCCCGCCAGTGAGCTGTACATCGTGTTCCGGAAGGTCGCGCAACTGCTCGAGGGCCTCGGCGTCACGATCGAGAGGTCCCTCGTGGGCAACTACATCACCGCCCTCGAGATGCAGGGCGCGTCGCTGACCATCCTGCGCGTCGACGACGAGATGCTCGACCTGTGGGACGCACCCGTCCGCACGGCAGCCCTGCGCTGGGGGGCATGAGCATGGCCGCTGCCCTCGATACGCAGTGGGCCCTCCGGTGGGTGCAGGAGACCGCCCGCGTGGTGGCCGAGAACCGTGCCCTCCTGATCGAACTCGACAGGGTCATCGGCGACGCCGACCACGGCGAGAATCTGGACCGGGGCTTCAGCGCCGTCGTCGCCAAGCTCGACTCCGGTGATGCTCCCGCCACTCCGGCGGCCGTGCTCAAGCAGGTCGCGATGACCCTGATGTCCACCGTGGGGGGTGCTGCCGGTCCGTTGTACGGGACGGCGTTCCTGCGTGCGGCGACCTCGCTCGGTGACACCGGCGAGATCGACGCGGCCGCCGCGGCCGGGATGATCAGGGCCGCCCGTGACGGCATCGTGGCCCGCGGCAAGGCCGAGGTCGGCGACAAGACCATGGTGGACGCCTGGACACCGGCTACCGAGTCGGCCGAGACCGCGGCGCAGGCCGGAGCGACCCCGCCCGAGGTACTCGCCGCCGCGGCCACTGCGGCCCATGCGGGAGCGGTGGCCACCGAGCCCCTGATCGCCCGCAAGGGCAGGGCGAGCTACCTGGGTGAACGCAGCGCGGGCCATCAGGATCCCGGGGCCGTGTCGACCGCCCTGATCCTCCAGGCCGCTGCGGAGGCCGCGGGAGAGGGCATCGCATGAGCGTCGGCCTGGTCATCGTGTCGCACAGCGCGAAGATCGCGGAGGGCGTCGTCGAACTCGCCGCGCAGATGGCGCCCGACGTCGTCCTCGTCGCCGCCGGGGGAGCGGAGGACGGCGGAGGCCCGGTACGCATCGGCACGAGCTTCGACCGCGTACAGGCAGGCATCCAGCAGGCGTCCGGAGGCGACGGCGTCGTGGTCCTGACCGATCTCGGCTCGGCCGTCATGACCGCCGAGATGGTGCTCGAGTTCCTCGATCCCGACGAGCGCGCGTCCGTCCGCCTCGCCCAGGCCGCACTCGTGGAGGGCGCGGTCGCGGCCGCCGTCCAGGCCCAGGGAGGATCCTCCCTGGACGAGGTGGTCCGGGCAGCCGAGGCCGCCGTCGTCTCCATCCGGCCCGAGGAACTCGAGCCCTTCGTCAGCCACGCGGCAGCGGCTCCGGGGAGCGATGCGGCTCCCGGCCCATCGCCCGGGGGCCGGACGGCCAGCGGTTCCTGGACGCTGCCCAACCAGATGGGGCTGCATGCGCGGCCCGCGGCCACGCTCGCCACCGGACTGGCGGACCTCGACGCGGACGTCACGGTGAACGGCGTCGACGGGAAGTCGGTGATGCTGCTCATGAGCCTCGGGCTCGGTCAGGGCCGCACGGTCACGGCCGAGGCGAGCGGCCCGGACGCTCAGGCAGCGGTGGACTTCATCGGGCAGGCGGTCGAATCGGGCTTCGGCGAGCCTGCCTGACGGGCAGGTTCTAGCCCGGCAGGCGGATGCCCCCGTCGGCGTCCTCGGCCAGGCCGTCGGCCAGGAGCCCGGCCAGGGCGCGTTCCAGTTGCTCGGCCGGCGCCTGCAGGCCATGCAGCGTGGCCAGGGCGGCCGGACGCAGCGCCTGACCCGGGGCGGCCGGCACGCCCATGCTGAGGTCCACCGGGGACTCCAGGAGGATGGATCGCGGGACGGGAATCTCGGCATCACGCAATACGGCGACGATCGCGCCGCGCACCTGCCGGTCCGTGCCCGCCCACGACTGCCCCTTGGGGACGTAGTCGGGAGCAGGCCGTCCCGCCGCGACCCAGGAACACGCGTCGAGGATGGGGCAGACGTCGCAGAGCGGGGACCGGGCGGTGCAGATCACCGCTCCCAGTTCCATCACTGCTGCATTCCACTGCACCGACAGGGTGTTCTCGGCGGGCAGGAGTTCCCTGGCTCGCTTCATCTCCGCGGCCGTCAGCGCCGGGGCCGGGAGCGCGCTCCCACCGAAGGCGCGGGCATGCACGCGGCGGATGTTGGTGTCGACGACGGTCTCACGCCGCCCGAACGCGAAAGCGGCCACCGCGGCAGCCGTATAGGTGCCGACCCCCGGCAGGGACAGCAACTCGTCGTAGGTGGTCGGCACGGCGCCGCCATGGTCCGCGACCATGGCGGTGGCCGCGGCATGCAGGCGGAGGGCCCGGCGGGGATAGCCGAGGCGGCCCCAGTGCCGGACGGCGGCACCCGAGGGCTCTGCGGCGAGGTGGGCGGGGGAGGGCCATCGTTCGAGCCACTCACGCCACACCGGCAGGACGCGGACCACCGGGGTCTGCTGGAGCATGACCTCGCTGACGAGGATGCCCCACGGCGAGCAGTCGGCATCGCGCCAAGGCAGGTCCCGCGCCGTCCCGGCGAACCAGTCCGCCATCCGGGCATGGAGTCCGTCGAGCCTCCCTGCGTCCCGGGAAGCACCGGCAGCACCCGCGTCCCGGGCGGCACCGGCAGGGCGTGAGGGATCCGTCGTAGGTCCGTTGCCGGGGATCATGGGTGCTCCTGAGTCATCGTCGTGAATACTCTATCCACCGGCGTGGTGGCCGGAGTAATGCGGGGGCCTTCCCTACCCTTGATGGATGGCATCCACGGGCGATCGCGGAACGGGCAGGCGCACGGGCAGCAGGCGGGGGCACAGCCCTGCGGTCTACCGCCGGAGGCGCCTGGCGGTGACCATCCTCGCGCTCCTGGTGATCGCGGCCCTCGCCATCGCGGGCCTCGTCCTGGCCGGCGTGCTCGGGAAGGGCGCCGATGCTGCGGCGGGCGAACCGCCCACGCCCGAAGCCGGTTCCTCCGCGACCACCAGCCCCGCCCCCTCGAGCTCGGCCCCGTCCATGGCGCCCTCCGCATCACCGGTTCCCTCGCCGAGCGCCACCTCCGCTTCACCTTCCCCGTCGCCCTCCGCTTCGCCCTCCGCTTCGCCCTCCGCATCGGGCGACGGCTGTGATCCGGCGAGGGTCGTGGTCTCCGCCGAGACCGACAGGCAGAGCTACGGGCCGGGAGAGGATCCTGTCCTGTCCCTCGTGGTCCGCAACGAGGGGCCGGAGGCCTGCACGGTGAATGTGGGTACGTCCCAGATGGAGTTCGTGCTGACCAGCGCCGACGAGCGCGTGTTCTCCTCCACCGACTGCCAGCACGACTCGCAGGACCTCGAGCGCACGATCGAGCCGGGCGGCGAGGAACGCGCGACCTTCGAATGGTCCCGCAACCGGACGGCCCCGGGCTGCGCCGTGGCGGAGGACCCCGGGCCCGGGACGTATGCCCTGACCACCCGGCTCGGCGCCAGGAGCAGCAGCCCCGTGGACTTCACGCTGCAGTAGGCCGCAGCCGCGTCCCCGCCGCTGCATGCCCGCGAAGGTCGCAGCCCTGTGTGCCGTGGGAGCACCGCCCGGCCGGCGGAGGCGGTGCACCGCCCGGAGCTCACATGAAGCGGTCGAGGAGGCTGGTCTCGGCGATCCGGGAGAGCCCCTCACGGACGGTCCGGGCACGTTGCTCGCCGATCCCGTCCACCGCCATCAGGTCGTCGATGTTCGCGGCCATGAGGTTCTGCAGGCCGTCGAAGTGGTCCACCAACCGGTTGGCGACGGCCGGTGGTACGGCCTTGATGCCGGACAGCAGGCGGTAGCCCTTCGGCTGGATGACAGCCTCCAGCGAGTCCACGGACGGATTGAAGCCCAGGACGCTCGCAATGGTGCCGAGATCGATGAGGTCCGCCGAACTGAAGCCCTGCAGGGTCGCTACCCGCTCGTCGAGCGACGCGGTGCTGGACCCGAGGTTCATGTAGTCCCGCAGCACCATCTCGCTGCCCGGTCCGAGGCCCGTGGTGAGCTCCTCCACCTGGAGGGACAGCAGGCGGCCGTCGACGCCGAGTTCCAGCACGTACTGCGAGATCTCCTCCGAGATCCTGCGGACCATCTCCTGGCGCTGCAGTGTGACGGCGACATCCCGGATGGTGACCATGGCCTCGATCTCGAGGGCCGAGAGCGAGTTCGTGACCTGGTCGAGTCGAGCCCGGTAGCGCTCGAGCGTGGCGAGGGCCTGGTTGGCGCGTGCGAGCACCGGTTCGGAGCCTTCCAGGACATGCCGCAGCCCGTCGATGTAGAGGGCGATGATCTGCATGGACTGGCTGACGCTGATCACGGGGAGGCCGGTCTGCTTCGCGACGCGCTCGGCGGTGCGGTGCCGGGTACCCGATTCCTGCGTCTCGATGGTGTGGTCGGGCACGAGCTGCACGGCGGCGCGGAGGATGCGGCTCGCATCCTTGTCGCACACGATCGCGCCGTCCATCTTCGCCAGTTCGCGCAGGCGCGTGGGTGAGAACTCGATGCCGATGTCGAAGCCGCCCGAGCAGATGGAATCCACCGTGCGGTCGAAGCCGAGCACGATCAATGCACCTGTGCGTCCCCTCAGGATTCGCTCAAGACCGTCGCGCAGGTGTGTTCCTGGAGCTACTCTGGCAAGGGTGGCTTTGAGTGAGTCCTCCGGACTACGAACCATGGGCCTATCCTTTCACCGCCCGCGCTGTTGAAGGCCCGGCGCAGTCGGGCGGCCGCCGTCGAGTCTCGGACAGTGGTCGGTGGCGGCGCCTCTAGCCGCGCAGCCGAACATAATACTACTGGGGTGCACGAAATCCTCCGCACCGGTCCCCGTCGTGGACCGGTGATGCCCCGAGTGCACCCGGAACGGCAGCGCCTAGAACAGCAGGGCCAGCGCCTCCGCGAGGGTGGATACCTCCCGCACCGAGAATCCCTTCGGCACGGGACCCGTGCCGCCGGGGGACGCGGGGACGATCGCGTGCGTGAACCCCAGCCGCTCCGCCTCCTGGATGCGCCGTCCGATGCCGGGGACGGGACGCACCTCCCCGGCGAGGCCCACCTCCCCGAACGCGATGAGCCGGGCCGGCAGGGGATGGTCGGTCTTCGCGGAGGCGATGGCGAGGGCGACGGCGAGGTCCGTGGCGGGCTCGGTCAGGCGGACGCCCCCCACCGTCGCCACATAGCTGTCGTCCTTGTTCACGCTGACCGAGGCACGGCTCTGCAGCACCGCGAGCAGCATGGCGACGCGGGAGCTGTCGAGGCCGCTCGTCGCCCGCCTCGGCTGCGAGGTGGGGGATTCCGCCAGCAGCGCCTGGACCTCGGCGAGCAGTGGGCGACGGCCCTCGAGCGTCACCGTGATGCAGGTCCCCGACACGGGGTCCTTGGTGCGGGACACGAAGAGGCCACTGGGGTCTGCGAGTCCCTCGATGCCCCCGTCCGTCAGGTCGAAGCATCCCACCTCGTCCGTCGGGCCGTACCGGTTCTTCACGGCCCGCAGCAGGCGGAGGCGTGAGTGGCGCTCACCCTCGAACTGGCAGACCACGTCGACGAGGTGCTCGAGCAGCCGGGGGCCGGCGATGGAGCCGTCCTTGGTCACGTGCCCGACGAGCAGGGTGGTCATGCCCCGTGCCTTCGCCGCCCCGATGATCGACGCCGCGACCTCCCGGACCTGCGTGACACCGCCGGCGCTTCCATCGACCGCCGCACTGCTGAGCGTCTGGACGGAGTCGACGATCAGCAGTGCAGGATCGATTTTCTCGACCTGGCCGAGGGCCTGGCCCAGATCCGTCTCCGCGCTGAGGTACAGGGAATCGGCGACGGCGTCGATCCGGTCCGCGCGGAGCTTCACCTGGGCTGCGGACTCCTCACCCGTGACGTACAGGACATCCTTGCCCAGGCGCGCGACCCGCGCGGCGACGTCGAGCAGGAGCGTCGACTTGCCGACGCCGGGCTCGCCGGCCAGCAGGATCACGGCCCCGGGCACCAGTCCGCCGCCGAGCACGCGGTCCAGCTCATCGATCTTCGTGGGCTGGAATCCGGACAGTGTGGCGTCGACCTCGGCGATCCGCCGGGCCGGGGTGGTGACTGCGGTGGCGGCCGTGGTGCGTGCGATCACCTGGCCTGTCTCCTCGACGGTGCCCCAGGCCTGGCATTCACCGCAGCGCCCTACCCACTTCGCCGTCGTCCAGCCGCATTCCGCACAGCGGTAGTTCGGAGCGTTGTTGCGTGCCGAGCGCGCGGCAGGGGAAGTCTTCGTGGCCATTCCTTCAGGCTACCGGCGGGCACCGACACAGCCGGTCGCCGTCGTCAGAGCCGGGGGAGGTATCCGGCGGCGTCCTCGTGGGAGAGGCCCGTGGCCTCGAGGAGGTCCACCACGAGGGGGCGCAGGAGGAGCACGAGCCCCTCACCCTCAAGGCCTCCGATGTCGAGGGTCTCGGGGTGGAGGTCGGTGGCGACGGCAGCGAGTTCATTGCGTGCCTGACGCAGGTTGAGGCGACGCTCGGCGGAGTCTCCGGCGGACAGCGCCCGGCTGAGCGCATCCGCGGCGTCGGCCGTGTCCTCGAGCGACTGGCTGAGGCTCTCGATCGCCTCGTCCGTGAGGGCCGCGTGGTTGATGGCGGACGTCAGGCGACGGGAGAAGACACGGCTGTTGCGGATGGCCAGGTCGATGGATTCCACGGCGCTCCGCAGGGAGCCGAGCTCGTCGCGGTGGCGCCGGTAGGCGGGCGAGATCCGGGCGACCTCCTGCGCGGCTCTCATGCTGCCCGTGAGGGCGTCGAGCCGGGACTGGGAGTTCCGTGCGCGAACCAGGGCGTGCCACGCCAGCGTGGAATCACTCTGGCGGAGTGCCGAGGCGCTGTCACGGAGGACGCCGGACAGTTCGCCCAGCAGGCCCCGGACGTTCGTCTTCGGCTCGCGTCGTGGATCGCGGGGCAGCAGCACGGTGATCACGAGCGCGAAGAGCCCGCCCACGACGGCGTCGACGCTGCGCGTGAACGGCCCGCCCTGCGGCGCCGGGAGCAGGACCACGAGCAGGGACTGCAGTCCGAGCTGCGTGGTGAAGATGGTGCCGCTGTCCAGGAAGCGGGCCAGCAGGATCGAGACGAACAGCACGACGGCGGCCTGCCAGAGCCCCGTGCCGAAGAAGGTGAGCAGGAGGTCTCCCACCGAGATGCCGAGGGTGCAGCCGATCGCCACCTCGAGGACGCGCCGAAGCCGCGGGTCCCTCGAGAAGCCCAGGGAGATCATCGACGACGTCGCCGCGAACAGCGGGCCGCTGTGCCCGAGGACCTCCTCGGCGAAGGCGTAGGCGCCAACGGCGCACACCGTCATCTGCACGGCATTGACGACGGAGTTCGAACTGCGCTTGAAACCGATGCGGGAGCGCTTGCGCAGGAAGGCGAGGGTTGCGGACACTCCCTGGCGCGGCGGCATGCTCCCAGTCTAGGAGGTAGGGGGGAGGTGACTTTCGTCTTTTCCGCCAGCGGCCACGGGTGCCGCGGGCCAATGGTCCTGCGCTGTTCACCTTCCGTTCATGTCCCTCGGCCACTCTCTTCACCTGCGGTACCTAGCGTGGAACGTGTACAGGAACGTGTACATCTCTCCCGAGTGCCTCTCGCGCACCGATGAACGCATCCCTGGAAGGGGCAAAATTTAGTGAAGGCTCTTCGCTTTGGCCGCGCTGCGGCAGTTATCTCCGTAGCTGCGCTGGCGCTGACCGCGTGTGGTTCCGACAATGCCACGGGTCAGCCCGCGGCGACCGGAGGCGCATCCTCCGCTGCAGGCTCCGCGGTGACGGGGACCCTCACCGGCATCGGCTCGTCCGCCCAGAACTCGGCGATGGAAGCCTGGAAGGCCGGCTTCGAAGCCGCCAACCAGGGCGCCATGGTGCAGTACTCGCCCGACGGATCCGGTGCCGGCCGCAAGGCCTTCCTGAGCGGCGGTGCCCAGTTCGCCGGCTCGGACGCCTACCTGAAGGACGACGAGCTGACCCAGGCCCAGGAGGTCTGCGGTCCCGAGGGTGCGATCGACGTCCCGGTCTACATCTCCCCGATCGCGATCGCCTTCAACCTCGAAGGCGTCACCGAACTGAACCTCGACGCTCCCACCATCGCGCAGATCTTCAAGAAGGAGATCACCACCTGGAACGATCCCGCGATCGCCTCCCAGAACGAGGGCGTCGAGCTCCCCGACACCGCGATCACCGTCGTGCACCGCTCGGACGAGTCGGGCACCACCGAGAACTTCACCGAGTACCTCGCCGCTGCGGCCCCCGAGGACTGGACCTACGAGGCTGCGGGCGCCTGGCCGGCCGAGCTCGAGTCCGAGAACGCCAAGGGCACCTCGGGTGTCGTCCAGACGGTCACCTCGACCGACGGCGCCATCACCTATGCGGACGCCTCCGCGGTCGGAGACCTCGGCAAGGCCAAGGTCAAGGTGGGCGAGGAGTACACCGAGATCAGCTCGGACGCCGCAGCCAAGGCCGTCGACGTGGCGACGCCGGTGGAGGGACGCCCCGAGGTCGACATGGCTCTCGACCTCGAGCGCGACACCACCGAATCCGGCGCCTACCCCGTCGTCCTGGTCAGCTACCACATCTACTGCACCACCTATGACAGCCAGGAGACCGTCGACCTCGTGAAGGCATTCGGCTCCTACGTGATCAGCGAGGACGGCCAGGCAGAGGCCGAGGCCTCGGCCGGGAACGCCCCGCTGTCGGAGGCCCTGCGCGAGAAGGCCCAGACGGCCATCGACTCCATCAAGGTCGCCTCCTAGCGAAGGCCCACCGGTCCCGTCTGGTCTAATGGAGACCGGACGGGACCGTCCGCCGTTCACGGCTGAATGAGCAGTGACCTTCCCTGTCGGCCCGGCACCCGGGCCGATCCTGCACCTGAAATCGACCGCCTGGAAGGCAAAGACGTGTCAACCAACTCGCTGAAAGCGTCGACCAGCTCGCTGAAAGCGTCGGCAGATCGAGGCCGCGCAGGCGACAAGATCTTCTCCGGCATCTCCCTGGCCGCCGGCATCCTGATCCTGGCCGTCCTCTTCAGCGTCGCACTGTTCCTGCTCGTACAGGCTGCGCCGATCTTCACCGCCGACCCCACCGAGGTCACCGGCGGCAACGGCTTCGTCCCCTACATCCTGCCGATCGTCATCGGCACGGTCGTCGCGGCCGCCATCGCGCTGCTGATCGCGACGCCCATCGGTATCGCCGTCGCGCTCTTCATCTCGCATTACGCGCCGCGCAGGCTGGCGAGGGCCTTCGGGTACGTCGTCGACCTGCTCGCGGCCATCCCCTCGGTCATCTACGGCGCATGGGGCTACATCATCCTCGCGCCGCAGCTCGCCCGGGTGTACACCTGGCTCGCCGAGAACCTCGGCTGGATCCCGATCTTCGCCGGCCCCGCCAGTCAGACCGGCAAGACCATCCTCACCGCCGGCATCGTCCTCGCGGTCATGGTGATCCCGATCATCACCTCGCTCAGCAGGGAGATCTTCCTGCAGACGCCCAACCTCCACGAGGAAGCCGCGCTCGCGATGGGAGCCACGCGGTGGGAGATGGTCCGCATGGCGGTCCTGCCCTTCGCCCGGCCGGGAATCATCAGCGCGACGATGCTCGGCCTCGGCCGCGCCCTGGGGGAGACCATGGCGGTGGCGCTGGTCCTCTCGCCCGGCGCGCTCGTCGCGAGCCTCGTGAAGTCCGGCAACCAGACCATCGCCGCCGAGATCGCACTGAACTTCCCGGAGGCCTTCGGCCTCCGGCTCAATGAGCTGATCGCGGCCGGCCTCGTGCTCTTCGTCATCACGCTGGCCGTCAACATGATCGCCCGCTTCATCATCACCCGGCACAAAGAATTCTCGGGAGCGAACTAGATGTCAGCGCACCAGACGCTTCAGCGTCGCCAGTCCCACCTCACGCGAGGACGCCTCCCCTCGTACGCCGTGTGGGTCGTCCTGGCGGCCTCCGTGGTCCTCGGGGCCGCACTGGCCTCCCTGATCGGCTTCAGCGTCGTCGGCTGGGCAATCATCACCGCCGTCGTCTTCGTCCTCGCGGCCACCCTGGTCACCGCCGTCGCCGAAGGCGAGCGGAAGGCCAAGGACCGGCTCGTCACGTTCCTCGTCTACGGCGCCTTCCTGATCGCACTGCTTCCCCTCGTGTCGGTGCTCTGGACCGTCCTGGAGCGCGGGGTGCCGGGGCTGAGCTACAACTTCCTCTTCACCTCGATGAACGGCGTGACGGGAGCCGTGGACAACGAGGCGGTCGAGGGTGGAACTCCGGTCCTGGGCGGTGCGTACCACGCGGTGCTCGGCACGCTCCAGATCACCCTGTGGGCCACGCTGATCTCCGTGCCGATCGGCCTGCTCACCGCCGTCTACCTCGTCGAGTACGGCTCGGGGAAGGGCCTCACCAAGGCCATCACCTTCTTCGTGGACGTGATGACGGGTATCCCCTCGATCGTCGCGGGCCTGTTCGCCGCGGCCCTGTTCGCCCTGCTGTTCGGCCCCGGGACCCGCACCGGCTTCGTGGCGGCCGTCGCGCTGTCCGTGCTCATGATCCCCGTGGTGGTGCGTTCCACGGAGGAGATGCTGAAGATCGTGCCGAACGAACTCCGCGAGGCGTCCTACGCGCTCGGGGTGCGCAAGTGGCGCACCATCACGAAGGTGGTCATCCCGACGGCGATCTCGGGTATCGCCTCTGGCGTAACCCTGTCCATCGCGCGCGTCATCGGTGAGACCGCACCTATTCTGGTGACGGCGGGATTCGCGAGCTCCATCAACTGGAACGTCTTCAGCGGGTGGATGAGCACCCTCCCCACCTTCATCTATTACCAGATCCTCACCCCGACCTCCCCGACGTCGCCGGATCCGAGTACCCAGCGCGCCTGGGCCGCAGCGCTCCTGCTGATCCTCATGGTGATGCTGCTCAACCTGGTCGCCCGCGTCGTCGCCCGCATCTTCGCCCCCAAGACCAGCCGCTGACCATCCGCGGTAACGACCCATAAGGAAGCAATGTCCAAGCGAATCGACGTCAAGGACCTGAACGTCTACTACAGCAAGTTCCTTGCCGTGGAGGACGTGAACATCAATATCGAAGCCCGCTCCGTGACCGCGTTCATCGGTCCGTCGGGCTGCGGCAAGTCCACGTTCCTCCGCACGCTCAACCGCATGCACGAGGTCATCCCCGGTGCACGCGTCGAGGGTGAGGTGCTGCTCGACGGCGACAACCTGTACGCCGACGCCGTGGACCCCGTCACCGTGCGCGGCCAGATCGGCATGGTCTTCCAGCGGCCCAACCCGTTCCCCACGATGTCCATCCGCGACAACGTGCTGGCCGGCGTCAAGCTCAACAACAAGCGGATGAGCAGGTCCGACGGCGACGACCTCGTCGAGCGGTCCCTCCGCGGCGCGAACCTGTGGAACGAGGTGAAGGACCGCCTCGGACGCCCCGGCTCGGGCCTCTCCGGCGGCCAGCAGCAGCGCCTCTGCATTGCCCGCGCCATCGCGGTGTCCCCGCAGGTGATCCTGATGGACGAGCCCTGCTCCGCCCTGGACCCCATCTCCACACTGGCCATCGAGGACCTCATCAACGAGCTGAAGGCCGAGTACACCGTGGTGATTGTGACGCACAACATGCAGCAGGCGGCACGCGTCTCGGACAAGACGGCGTTCTTCAACATCGCCGGTACGGGCAAGCCGGGCAAGCTCATCGAGTACGGCGACACCACCACGATCTTCAACAAGCCCGCGCAGAAGGCGACCGAGGACTACGTCTCCGGCCGCTTCGGATAGGCACCTGCTCCCTCCCCGCCGGAATGGGCGGCATGACGACGGCGGCTCCCGGAGGGGGCCGCCGTCGTCGTTTCCGGAGCATCTGACGGTGGACGGGGGTGAACCCGGCGCGGCGGCCCCCACCCGGCCGACCGCCGCCCCGGCTCCGGGCACCCGGCGCGGCGGCACCCCCTGAGCGGAAGGCCGAGGCCCCCGACGGCTACAGCAGCGGGCTCAGCGCCAGGAAGAAGACCGCTCCCACCAGTGCGGTCAGCGGCGCGGTGCCGAGCCAGACGGCGAGGATACGCGCCACCCGCGGCCGCTGGACGGAGGCGAACCGCTGGTTGGCCCCGGCCCCGACGATCGCGGACGTCATGGTGTGCGTGCTCGACAGCGGGAAGTGCAGGGAGATGGCGCCGACGAACAGCATCACGGAGCTCACGCCCTGGGCGGTCATGCCGCGCAGGGGGTCGATGTGCACCAGCCGGTTGCCCAGGGTGTGCGTGATGCGCCAGCCGCCGAACAGGGATCCGGTGGCCAGCAGGACGGCGGCGAACACCTGGACCCAGAGGGGTATGCCGGATCCCACCGCGTAGCCCGAACCCACGAGGGCGAGCAGGATGACCGCCATGGTCCGCTGACCGTCCTGGAGCCCGTGGCCGAGGGCGAAGGCACCCGCCAGCACCGACTGCGCCATGCGGTTCCCCCGGTTGACCCTCGTCGGAGAACCGTGGCGCAGCAGCCACGTCGCCGGGAACACCGCGGCGTACGCCAGGAGGTAGGCGACGACCGGCGAGAGGACGAGCGGCAGCACGATCTGCAGCAGGAGGGTTTCCCCCGCGCCGCTCATCGCAGGGCCGTTGGTCAGCTGCGAGGCCGCGCCGGCCCCGATGATCCCGCCCAGCAGCGCGTGGGTCGACGACGACGGCTTGCCGCGGTACCAGGTGACGAGGCTCCAGAGGCAGGCGGAGAGCAGCGCGGAGACGAGGATCCCCAGCCCCGTCGACCCGGGCGGGAGGCCGATCCCGGCATCGGTGAAGAAGAGCGCCAGCGACGTGCTGAGCAGCGCGCCCACGAGGTTGAACAGCGCGGCGAGCAGGACGGCGATGGTCGGCGTCAGTGCTCGCGTCCGCACCGCTGTGGCCACGGAGTTCGAGACGTCGTGGAAGCCGTTGAGGAAGGCGAAGCCACCGGCGATGACGACCACCATACCGAGGAGGAGGGGCTCCACCTACGATTCCTTGACGAGGATGCTGCCCACCTGGGTGGCGACCCTCCGAATGTCCTTGGTGACGTCGACGAGCTGGTTCGCCACGTCGCGGTGCCGCGCGTAGACGAGGGGCTTGTGGTCGTTCAGGAGTTCGGCGCACCAGCTGCGGTGCGTGCGCTCGGCACGCCGTGCCAGGCGCAGGATCTCGATCCAGTACTCCTCGAGGTCCTCCATCGACGTCAGCCGCTGCATGGCGACGGCCGTCAGCTCGGCCTGCCGGTTGATGACCTCGAGCTGGTCGGCCGCCCGCTGGCTCAGCTTGCTCAGTCGATACAGGGCGATGAGCTCTCCGGCGCCGTCGAGCTTCTCGATCGCCTCGTTGAGCAGCCGGGACAGCACGTAGAGGTCCTCGCGCGGGAGCGGGTTGATGAAGGAGGTCCGCATGGACGTCAGGAGGGCGAAGTGCAGGTCCGTCGACGCCGATTCGTGCTGGTGCAGTTCCTCGGAGAGGCGGTCGTACTCCTCGGTGGACGCGCCGAGGATCGCGGACATCGTCCCGACGCCGAGCACGAGCTGCCGGGCCATGCGGGAGAGCAGTTCGAGCCCAGCGTTCTCCTGCGGGAAGAGGCGTAGTTTCACGGAGTCTTCCTCGGAGGATATGAAGGGACCGGCGGCCGAACAGAGGCCGCACTGTCTGCCGGTGGGCATAGTAGTGGCGTCGAACCGGGAGCGCCTCTCGGCGGAAGGCCGCTCGAAGCGGCTGAGTGTTGAAGCCCGGGGGTTCCACGGTCCGACGCCGTATTAAGTCTTGCCCTCCCCGGAGCCGCTGTCAACAGCGGCCCTCGCGGGCGGTTCAGTCGAGCTCTCCGCGCCGCCAGGATTCCGCGGCGTGTTCGAGGTCCTCCGCGGTCTTGATGAGCTGATGCGAATTGCGGGTCAGCTTGGAGGCGTGCGGGCCGTTGGCGAGCTCGGCGTCGTCGGCGTGGTTGGCCTGGCCGAGGGCGACGACGCGGCAGAATGCGGCGAATCGTTCGAGGGCGACGTCGAAGTCCCCCTCGAAGGCGCCGGACAGGATGGTGTCGGCCATCGTGGCCATCTCCACGGCACCCGGCGGCTCGGCGACGCCGGCGACGACCTTCGACACCTGGGCCACTTCCTTGCCCGAGGCGAAGTAGGCGGCGATGCGTTCCGGGTTCTGCTGGGTGGCCGCCCGCAGCGCGTACAGTCGCCACAGGGCGCCGGGCAGGGACCGGGCAGGGCTCTCTGCCCACATCTCGGCGATGGCTTCGAGGCCCTGCTGGTCGGCGAGTTCCACGAGACGGCGCGTCACGTCCGGATCGTCGGCGCCGCGCCCGTGGTGCACCAGGGCGTGCGCGGCCATGTGGGCGGCCTCGGAGACCCGCGACGGATCGACTCCGCCCGCGAAAACCTCGAAGTCCGCGGGAGCGAATGGCTTCGGCTTATGGGGCCGCGGGCTGTTGTTCGTATATTCGCCGTCCATGGAACGAGGATACTCCTGCGGGATTTCGGGCCGTACAGCGCGGCCCTGTGCTGTCTCCGGAGCAGGGGCGATTGCGATAAAGTAAGCGGGTCATCGCACCACGACGGCGGTCTTCGGATGCGCCGGGCGTGGCCGATGGAGTGGGCCCTTAGCTCAGTTGGCTAGAGCAACGGACTTTTAATCCGTGGGTCGTGGGTTCGAGCCCCACAGGGCCCACCTGAAGAAGACCCCGGGACGTCAGTCCCGGGGTCTTCTTCGTCCTAGCCGGACACCTCATGGACGACGAACGCGGTGAGGAAGCCGAGCGCGGCGATGAGTCCCGTGAGCATGTGCTGGCGCTCGAAGGCTTCGGGGATCATGGTGTCGGCCACCATCGCGAGGATCGCCCCGGCGGCGATGGCGGTGATGAAGGCGACCGTCACCCCGGAAGCGCCCGCCAGCAGCGAGTACCCGGCGAGCGCCGCGAGGCCGGAGACCAGCGCGATCCCGCCCCACAGACCGAAGACATAGCGCGAACTGCGTCCGGCGTTCCTCATGCCGGCGGTGCTCGAGAGGCCCTCGGGCACGTTCGAGATGAAGATCGCGACGAGGACGGCCGGATTGACGGCGCCGCCCGCCACGAGCCCCAGACCGAGGACCACGGACTCCGGGATGCCGTCGAGCAGCGCGCCGAGCGCAATGGCGTTGCCGCTGCCGGAATCCTCCTCCTCCGAGGGCTGCTGGCCGCCCGATCGCTTGCGGTGCTGGGCGCCCTGCCGGGCGAGGAGGGCGTTCGCGCCGACATAGATCACCGCTCCGGCGAGGAACCCGAGTGCCGTGGGCAGGAGCCCGCCCGCCTCCTGCGCCTCACTGACGAGCTCGAACGCGAGGGCCGAGATCAGGACGCCGGCTCCGAACGCCATCACGAAGGCCACGATGTGCGGCGGCACCTTCCACTTCCACGCGATCGCCGACCCGACGAGCAGGGCTCCTCCGGCGATCGCTCCCCACAGGAATGCTTGCAGCCACAGCGGCACGGGACCTTGCTCCTTCTCGAGACGGTAAGGACAAAAACTCCGCCAAGCCTGCCACAGGAAGGCTGGATGCCTGCACCCGAAGTTCCGGCCCGGAGGGGATTGACTCGCGGTCGTCCCTCGTCTGCACTGGTACCAGGAACTGGAGAACTGCGGGCGCGACGACGCCCCGAGCGGAGGTAGATCCATGGACGCCGCCGTCCTGGCCGGAAGCCTGGCCGCATGCGCCGTCATGGCCGGAGCCGCTGCCCTGACCGGCTGGCGGATCGACGCCGTCTCCCGCCGCGGCGGAGCGGCCGACGACTACTTCTGGACCGCCTTCGGCGGGGTCCTCGTCATCCTAGGGGCGGAAGTCGTGGCCGGGGCCCTGGGCGGGCCGGGAGCGGCGATGGCGGTGGGAGTCGGGATCGCCTCCCCGCTGGCGGCCGTCACCTGGGCCCGGCGGCGCCACGAGCGAAGGGTGCGTGCGGCCCGGGAGTCGGCCCGTACGGCCGCCTGGGAGCACCTCTGCCGGCGCCACGACGCGGTCGTCCGGCGCTGGGCGGAGTACGACGTCGATCCCGCCAAGGCGATCCGCTACCCGGGCATGCACGATCCCACCCACCCTGCGGCGAGGTCGGTCATCCATGCGCTGCGGGCAGCCGGCGTCGAACGGCGGGCTGGGCCCGGCCCGATGGCGAATCCCCAGACGGATCCCGGGGAGATGCAGGGCTATACGGACGCCGTGGGCCGCCTCGAGCGCGCTCTCGCCCTCGCCGAGCAGGACATCGGCGCCCCCCTCGGACGTCACCGGGCTGTCCCGAGTCGTCTGTGAATCGTTACACTCCAGCCTGCCCTGAGGCGATCCCCGCGCTTAGGCTTAAGTTTCCGCAGCGAACTACTGCTGCTGTCCGTCCGCCGCTTGCCGGCCCCGTGATCCGAGGAAGGGAACCATGCGACTACCGGCGCGCTGCTTGGCCGGCCTCCTGGCCGCATCCCTGCTCGTCGCTACCGCACCGGCTGCCCTCGCAGGTCCTCCGGACGACACCCGGACCATGGTCCCGGTTCGAGACCAGGGGAACAGGCAGAACGTCCGCTTCGCCACCTACAACGCAAGCCTCAACCGGACGGCCCCCGGCGACCTGGTCCGGGACCTGAGCACCCCCGCGAACGCCCAGGCCCGCGCCATCGCCGAGGTCCTGCAGGTCACCCGGCCCGACGTCGTCCTTCTCAACGAGTTCGACTACGCCCCGGGCAACAGGGCCGCCGACCTGTTCAACCGGAACTACCTCCGCGTCAGCCAGAACGGCAGGGCGGCGCTGGACTATCCCTACGTCTACACCGCTCCCTCCAACACAGGCGTCCCGAGCGGCTACGACCTCGACAACGACGGCACGGTGGGCGGCGCCGGCGACGCCCTCGGCTTCGGCGCGTTCGAGGGGCAGTACGGCATGGTGGTCTACTCCAAGTACCCCATCCAAACGGAGGCGGTCCGGACGTTCCGGAACTTCCTCTGGAAGGACATGCCGGGCGCCCTGCTCCCGGACAACCCCGCCACGGAGGCGCCGGCGGACTGGTACTCCTCCGACGAACTCGCCGTCCTGCCCCTCTCCAGCAAGTCCCACTGGGACATCCCGGTGAGCGTCGGCGGCAAGGCCGTCCACGTCCTGGCGAGCCACCCCACTCCTCCCGTCTTCGACGGCGAGGAGGACCGCAACGGCAGGCGGAACAGCGACGAGATCCGGTTCTGGTCCGACTACGTGACCGGCGGCCCCGACGCGTCCTACATCCATGACGACGACGGTGCCGCAGGCGGGCTCAAGCGTGGAGAGCGGTTCGTCGTGCTGGGCGACCAGAACAGCGATCCCCTGGACGGCGATGCCCGGGACGGTGCGATCGGACGGTTGCTGGGCAACAGGCTGATCCAGGATCCGCTGCCGTCCTCGAGCGGTGCAACCGAGGCATCGGCCCTCCAGGGTGGCGCCAACGCGGAGCACCGCAGTGATCCGCAGTTCGACACCGCCGACTTCGAGGACCGGAACGCGGGCAACATCCGCGCCGACTACGTGCTGCCGTCACGCAACCTGCAGGTCTCCGCGTCCGGTGTGTTCTGGCCCCGGGCCGGCACGCCCGGCTCCGAATTGACGGGCATCTTCCCCTTCCCCACGAGCGACCACCGGCTGGTCTACGCGGACGTCACCGTGAACGGCGTCAGGCTGCGCTAGCTGTACTGGCCACGGGCGTGCGTGTCGACGGCGCACCTTGTCGCGGCACTGCGGCCGGGTGTACGGTCCAACGCATGGAGACGATCCCTTCCCAGTAATCGCGCCGGCTTCCGCCGGCCCAGCGCCACTTGTCGATGACACCGCTCCAAGCGCGCCTCCTCGGTTACTCCGGTCCTCGCAGTCCTCAGCACGCTCCCGGTGCACCGGGCTGTCCTGTTCCGGCCCGCGGCGCGCCCCTCCCGAAAGGAACACCATGACCAGCTCACCCGAGAACGATCCGTCCCTGACCGACGGGGACCCGACCCCGGCCAAGGACACCGCGTCCCGGAAACTGCAGGACGACCCGCGGGCGAAACTCGCGCTCGCGAAGAAGAACCAGGCCGGGAACCCGGCGGCGGCGCCCGGCGGAGGCCACGCCAAGGCGGCGCATGAGAGCAGCAAGCAGGGCAAGAAGGAGAAGAAGGTGCGCTGGTAGGCGCCGCGCCGCCCGCCGCAGGGTGATGAACGGCCGTTAAAGTGGAGCTGGCTCCGAGTTCTGCGTATGGGGGAATCGCAGAAATCGGAGCCAGCGATCTCAGTATACTTCGACAACAGCCCGAAAAGTCCAATCGAAAGGTGATGATGTCCGTCACAGCCAAGGCATTCCAGCTGTGGCGTTCCCAGGTCGCTCCGCAGGACACCGTGTCCGATGTCTGCAGGGTCGCCGGCATCAAGCGATCCACCCTCGCGCAGCAGCTCGTCCGGGGCAAGGTGTCGGTGCAGACCGTCGTCGCCATCGCCCGGGGATACGGCATTCCGCCCGTCGAGGCGCTCGCCGTGTTCCAGGGGTACGAGGACCTGCCCGGGGGGATCCGACAGCCCACGGACGCGGAGCTGGTCAGCCAGGTCTCGCACATCGACATCCTGCGGCTTCTGGTGGCACGCAGCGAGGACAGGGAGGAGGCGGGAGCCGATCCGCACCTCGACCTCGCGCCCTTCCCCCATCGCAACTCGGTGCGCGCATGGATCGAGGCCATAGACCCCGGTGACCTCCGCCAGCAACTGGCAGCGAGCACCGGCGTGGCCCGGCAGAACCTCTCGGCCCAGCTCACCGCCGGCCGGCTCGCCCCCGCGATCGCTGTGCAGGCCGCACGGATCGCCGGGGTCTCGCTGACCAGTGGGCTGGTGGTGACCGGACTGCTCACCCCCGAGGAGGGTGGCTGGCCGGAGGGCGGCCGCTTCAGGGCCCTGTGCGCTCTGTCCGATCTCGACCTCGTCTTCCTTGCGCGCGACCGGCTCGACGTCCTCGGCAAGCAGATCCGGCGGACGGAGCTCGACGACGGCAAGGACCGCGCACTATGGGAGAACCTGGGATGACCGCGATGACCATTCAGTGGGTTGCCCTCTGCCTCTGCGCCGTGGGGGCGGCCGTACGGGTGCCCGAGGTGCGGAGGGGGCGCGGACGTGCGGTGTTCACCGCCCTGGTGCTCCTGACGGTCGCCGTCGGCCTGTCGGTCGCTCCGATCTACACGGCAGTGGACGGCCTGCTGGGCGGGGTCAACGTTGCGAACCTCCTGCTCCGGCTGGCCCTGTACGCGGTCTTCGTACTCCTCGGCGCCAGGATGGCCGCGGCGTTCGATTCGCCGCTCGCCCGGCGCCTGGTCGTCGGTCCGTTCGGTCTCGCAATCCTAGGCCTGACTGTCGCGGCGACGCTGTACTTCTTCATCGCCAGTGAACTCCAGGGGAGTTCCACCGGTCTGCGCCGCTTCATGGATCAGGACACGGTGAAGCAGTATGCGGCCCTGGGGCGGCTCTATCCCGGGTACGTCGCCGCGTGCCTGGTTGCCCCGGCCGCTGCAGCGGTATTCGATCAGCACGCCCGGGCGATCCACCGGGCCGCCTGCGCCTTCTTGGCGGGCGGATTCTCCCTCGTTGTGGTCTTCGTGCTGCTGAGGCTGACCCCGATCCAGCTCGGAGCCTGGGACATCATCCTGCCGTTCCTGGCGATCATGCTGACGGTGCTGGGTCTCGGCCTGATCTGGTTGAGCCATACCCGGAGCAGGAGACGCCGCGCGCGCTCCAACAGGCTGGCCTAGTACTCCTGCTCCCGGTCCCCGGGCGCATGCGGGTCCTGACGGGCGAAAGAAACCCGATTGTGTCCTTAAAGGGATTCACGTTTTCATGTTGGTGTGTAAAAATAATGATTATGTAACTGCCGCTGTCCGTGGGGGGTCAGCGGATCGTTATCCGGCAGGCAGGTGTGTCCATTAGAACGGGTGGACCCTCCTGCTTGGCAGCGCTGGGGACGCGAAAGGGCACCATCCGCCAGGTATAGACGGCGGATGGTGCCCTTTGTGGTTGGTGCTACTCGGCGTCGTGATCCGTCTCGATGATCCGCGCCAGGCTCTCCAGTGCGTCCTCTGCGCCGTCGGCCTCGGCACGCAGGACGATGATGTCACCGTGCGATGCCCCGAGGCTCATCAGCGAGAGGATGCTCGAGGCGTCCATGGCTTCCTCGGCGGGTTCGCCGTCCATGGCGATGGTGACCTCGAACGGCAGCTCACCTGCCGCTTCCGCGAAGATCGAGGCCGGGCGGGCGTGCAGTCCGACGCGACTCGCCACGGTTGCCTTGCGTTCTGCCATGATGTGCTCCTTTTCGTGGATGGGTTCCCCGTACAGCCAACCGGACGCGAGGGTCAGGCCGCAACCGGCTGGGCGGCGGCGGTGTTCTTCTTGCTGGAGGCGTAGCGCTTGAGGGCGATCACCGCGAGGGCCGAGATGACCGTGCCCACGAGAATCGCGAGGACGAACATCAACAGATTGCCGATGGCGAAGAAGACGAAGATGCCGCCGTGGGGTGCCTGCGATGTGACGCCGGTGCCCATCACGATCGCACCGGTGACGGCGGATCCGAGGAGCGACGCGGGGATGACGCGCAGCGGGTCGGCTGCCGCGAAGGGGATGGCGCCTTCGGAAATGAAGGCGGCGCCGAGGAGCCAGGCCGCCTTTCCGTTCTCGCGTTCCGCCAGGCTGAAGCGCCGGCGGTCGAGGGTGGTGGCGAGTGCCATGGCCAGGGGCGGCACCATGCCGGCCGCCATGACGGCCGCCATGATCTGCCATGGGGCCTGGTTGTCCACCGATCCGGCACCGAGGCCGGCCACCGCGAAGGAGTAAGCGACCTTGTTGACGGGGCCGCCCAGGTCGACGGCCATCATGAGCCCGAGGATGACGCCGAGGCCGAGGGCTGCCGTGCCCGTGAGGCCGGAGAGCCAGCTGTTGAGCCCGGCAGTAAGGGCCGCGATGGGTCCGCCGAGCAGCAGGAACATCAGGCCCGAGGCCACGATGGACGCCACGAGCGGGATGATCACGACCGGCATGAGGCTGCGCAGCCAGCGCGGCACCGAGAGACGCCCGATCGACATGGCGACGTAGCCCGCGAGCAGACCGCCGACGATGCCGCCGAGGAAGCCGGCTCCCATGAAACCGGCGACGGCACCGGCGACGAAACCGGGAGCGATGCCCGGCCGGTCGGCCAGGGCGTAGGCGATGTAGCCGGCGAGGGCGGGAACCAGGAATCCGAGGGACAGCTGGCCGATCTTGAAGGCGACCGCCCCGAGGTATTCACCCAGGCCCCCTGCGGGCAGATTCGCCAGGCTGTTCTCGAGGACAACGGTGTTGGCGGTCTCGGTGATCAGGTAGCCGCCGAGCAGGAAGCCGAGTGCGATCAGGAGACCGCCGCCGGCGACGAAGGGGATCATGTAGCTGACACCGGTGAGCAGTGCCCGCTTGAGCGTCCCGCCGATGCTGTCCCGGCCGCCGTCGTCGTCGGTCTGGTCACTGCCGGTCCCGGCGACCCTCCGGGCGTTCGGGTTCTGCGCGGCGGCGAGGGCTTCCTCGACCATCTCGCCCGGTTCGTCGATGCCGCGCTTGACGGGCGCACTGATGACGGGGAGCCCGGCGAAGCGGTGCTTGTCGCGGACGTCGACGTCGACGGCGAAGATGACGGCGTCCGCGGACGCGATCACGGAGGGGTCCAGGGGGGTGGCCCCGGACGAGCCCTGGGTCTCGACCTGGAGGTCGACGCCGCGCTCCTTGGCGGCTGCGACGAGTGAGTCGGCGGCCATGTAGGTGTGCGCGATGCCGGTCGGGCAGGCGGTCACGGCGACGAGGCGGCGTACCTTCGTGTCCGTGGCGCGTCCGCCGTCCAGTGCCGGTCCCGTGGTGTCGGTTCCCGAGGTGCCCAGTGTCGCGGCTGCCTCGCTCGCCCGGGCGCCGGCGGACTGCTCGGCGGACCCGGCTGCACCGGCTGCGTGGGCGCCCGCACCCGCGGTCCCGGCGGGGGCGTCACCGATGCCGAGGGCGCCGTTGACGAGCGCGACGACGTCGGCCGGTGTCTGCGCGGCGCGCAGCGAGGCGGTGAAGTCCTTCTTGATGAGTGAACGGGCGAGCTTCGACAGCAGCTTGAGGTGCTCCTGGTCGGCGCCGTCGGGAGCGGCGATGAAGAAGACGAGGTCCGCCGCACCGTCCTTGGCGCCGAAGTCCACAGGCGGGGACAGTCGCGCCATGGCGAGGGTCGCGACCGTGACGGCCTTGGACCGGCAGTGCGGGATGGCGATGCCACCGGGAACTCCGGTGGAGGTCTTCTGCTCCCGGGCGAGTGCGTCGGCGTAGAGGCCGTCGACTTCCGTGGAGCGGCCCTGCGCGGCGACCTGCTCCGCGAGGTAGCGGATCACCGAGGAACGCTCGGTCCCCAGGTCCTTGTCCAGAGTGACGAGCTCCGGGGTGATGAGATCGGACATCAGAATTCCTCCTGTGCGAGGGGCCCTGCGGTGGACCCGGTTGCGCTTGGTTCGATCACGGGCAGCGTGACCATGAGGGGAGTGACCGCGACGGCGGCCGGCGTTGTTTGGTCGAGCGATGGAACGGTGGAACCCGGAAGGGCGGCAGCCGCCGATCCGTGGGCAACGGCCTGGCGCAGGCAGTTCTCCGGGAGTTCGCCTGCGCTGTGCGCCAGCAGGTAACCGGCCAGGGCGGAGTCTCCCGCACCGACGGTGGAACGCGCGATGACGGGCGGGTGCACGGCGTGCCAGGCCCCCGCGTCCGTCACGAGCAGGGCGCCCTTGGATCCAAGGGTCGCCAGGACCGCTCCCACCCCCGCGGCGATGAGCACCGCGCAGGCCTTCGCGGCCAATTCATGATCCTGCTCGAGCTCGTCCCCCGTGCCGATGCCGGTGAGCTCGCTGAGCTCCTCGGCATTGGGCTTGAGCAGGTCCGGTGCCGGAACGCCGGCGGCGGCCTCGGTGAGCGGTTCTCCCGAGGAGTCGATGGCGATCAGGGGCGCGGACGGTCCATAGGCTTCACGGACCGCGGCCGTGACCCGCGTGTAGAAGGTCGGGGGCACACCCGGTGGAAGGGACCCGGCGAGGACGAGCCACTTGGCGCCGTCACTCTCGGCGACGACGACGGCGAGCAGCTCCTCGAGCTCGGCGGGGGAGAGTTCGGGGCCTGGCTCGTTGATCTTCGTCGTCGTGCCGTCGGGTTCGGTGATCGCCGTGTTAGTCCGCAGGCCCGCACCGATAGGCACGTTGCGGAACGGGACGGAGACGCTGCGCAGTCCCGCGAGCACGGCGTCGTCGTCGTCGCCCGGAAGGATGGCGAGGGTCCGGATGCCCGACATCGCCAGGGCGCGGCTGACGTTGACGCCCTTCCCGCCCGCCTCCTGCACCACGGAGGTTGCGCGCTGGACCGCGCCGCGGGTGAGGGGGGCGGTGATCTCGACGGTGCGGTCGATGCTCGGATTCGCTGTGAGGGTCAGGATCACGCGACGATCACCTCCACGTCGGCATCGGAGAGTGCATCCGCCAGGGAGCCCCGGGGTGCGCGGTCGGTGATGAGTGCATCGATATCCTCCAGGTTGGCGAAGCTGATCAGGGTTTCCTCGCTGAACTTCGACGAGTCGGCAAGGAGCACCACGCGCCGGGCCGAGCGGACGATCGCGGTCTTCACGGCGGCCTCATCGACATCGGGTGTGCTCAGGCCGAAACCGGCGGCGATGCCGTTCGCTCCGACGAAGGCGATGTCGGCGCGCAGGCGTGAGAAGTGCGCCACGGTGCTGCTGCCGACCGCCGCGCTGGTCAGCGCGCGTACACGGCCACCCACGAGTTCGACGCTTCCGCCGGCGCCGGAGACGAGGGCCGCGATCGAGACGGAGTTGGTGACCACGGCGAGCTCGGACCGGGACTCCTCGGCCAGCACCGCGGCGAGCTCTCCCGTGGTGCTGCCGGCATCGAGAACGACGGCGCCGGTCATGGGTGTCATGGTCAGGGCGGCCTGCGCGATGCGCTTCTTCTCGAGGGAGTGCTGGGAGGACCGGCTGGTCAGGCTCGGCTCGTTCGTCGTCGCGCCGCTTCCGGCGATAGCGCCTCCATGGACGCGGCGGAGCACGCCGTCGTTCTCGAGGAGAGCAAGGTCGCGGCGGACCGTTTCCTTCGTGATGCCGAAGCGTGTTGACAGGCCGGCTACCGTGACGCGGCCGTCGGCGGAGACCAGGTGGCTGATCTGGCGATAGCGCTCTTCCGCGAACATGAGGACCCCGTTGTCTTCAGCTGGGGATGGATCCCGCAGCGTGTGGTTTTATCTTTGTTTGGGTGACTCTATCTCCGCTTTTGCCCCTCGGTCAAGGGCTTTTCCTGCTGGACAAAACCAAACACAGATGGAGTGGTGCGCGAGTGAGGGTTCGGCCTCCCGGTTCGCCTGTCCGTCGGGGCATGCCGGGCACCAGGGAGTAGGAGGCGGTCCGAGGGGGCGCCCCGGCCGGCAGGTACCCGTCCGGCCGGCGGAAAAGGGGAAAAGCGGGAATTGCACGAGTGCAATTAGAAAAGCGCTGAAATGATTCCTATTGGACAAACTTTCGGAGATTAACCGGTCCGGCCGGCCCGGACTAATTCTCCGCCGGGTGTGGCCACGGCCGCCGGCCGCCGACCCCTCTGAGGGCAGCGCGGCTGCAGGATCCCCGCGATCCTGCGTTTTTGCCATGTCGTCAGCGTCACGCGCCCTGCAGAGCGCGGCCGGCATCAGTTCGGCAAAGATTCACCCGAGGGACTTGATAAGCAGGGTTAGCATGGTGTTAGGATTGCACCCTAAGCATGCTGATGAAGTACGGTCGGTAAAGCTGCACTCCGGTGCATCGGAACATTAGCCAGTGGCCCGTCCTCGGACGGGTGGCTGAAATCACTCAAGGAGCATCTTATGAGTTTCATCGGTTTTCTTATCCTCGGCCTCATCGCAGGCGCCCTTGCCAAGCTGATCATGCCCGGTAAGCAGGGCGGCGGCATCCTGATCACGATGCTGCTCGGCGTCATCGGCGCCTTCCTCGGCGGTTTCATCGGCGGAAGCATCCTCGGTGTCAACCTCGGCAGCACCTTCTCGCTGATGTCCATTCTCTTCGCCGTCATCGGCGCCCTGATCGTGCTCGCCATCTACGGTGCCGTCACCAAGCGCCGCGGATCGCGCGTCTAACCAGCACTGCCCGCTGAACCCTGCGGGGAACAGCTGCCGAAGGGCGCCACCGGATCCCGGTGGCGCCCTTCGGCTGTTTCCCCGCCCCTGCCGCGCGTGGTCGCACCAGCGTTCGCGCCAGCAGGAGAACCTGACCCACGGGCCTGCGCCCCACCTAGACTCGATCCAGACGGCAGATGATCCAGCCGCGGAAGGACCATGATGTTTGGCCGAAACAAGGAGAACCCAGCCGTGAAGGCTGCCAACGGAACGCTCTTCGATAAGGACGGCAACCCGAAACCAGGGATCCTCCGGGGCATTGAACGGGCCCTCGACATTCAGCGACCCTTCATCCTCTCGAACCTGAACCGGCTCCGGCGCCGGCATCCGGAAGCGTCGCCGGCCGAACTGGCGCGATTCCTGGAGCGCGACTACCTGCGGGCGACGACGGCCGCCGGAGCTGCTGTCGGAGCTACCGCTGCCGTGCCGGCCGTGGGGACGATCGCCTCCCTGGGGCTCTCCGCCGCCGCGACCATCGGATTCCTCGAGGCGACGGCCCTGTACGCGGAGTCCGTCGCCGAACTGCACGGGATCAACACCGAGGACCCGGAGCGTTCGCGGGCCATGGTGATGGCGATCCTCATGGGGGAGGAAGGGACGGCGCTCATCCGGTCCATCCTCGGTGCCTCCGCCGGCCAGGGCGCCCCGCAGTACTGGGGCCAGATGGTCAGTAAGTCGGCGCCCAACTCGCTCGTCAAGTCCCTCACCAAGTCGATCCAGCGGCGCTTCCTCAAGAAGTTCCTCGCTCGGCAGGGCGGCTTCATGCTCGGGCGGGCCCTGCCCTTCGGGGCCGGAGCGATCGTGGGCGGAACCGGCAACCACCTCATGGGCAAGGCGGTCATCCGGACCACCCACGAGGCGTTCGGGCCGTTGCCCCACACCATCCCGGGCGAACTGGCCGACGAACTGCAACTTCCGAGGCCGGGAAACGGTGAGAAGCGGGCCTAACCGAAGATCGCGTGGGCCACGGCGAAGATGAGCAGGCCGGCCAGTGAGCCGACCACGGTGCCGTTGATCCGGATGAACTGGAGGTCCTTGCCGACCTGCAGCTCGATCTTCCGCGAGGTCTCCTCCGCGTCCCAGCGGCCCACCGTCTCGGAGATGACGCCCGCGATCTCGCTGCGGTAGGTGCGGACCGCGTAGGACGCGCCGTCGGCGATCCAGCGGTTCACCTTGCCGGCCAGTTCCGCGTCACTCGTCAGGCGGGAGCCGAAGTCGCGCACGGCTGCCTTGAAGTTCGAGGTCAGCTCGCTCTGCGGGTCATTGACCGCCTCGAGGAGGGCCGACTTGATCGTGGCCCACGTGCGGGCCGTGAGGTCGCGCACGCGGGGGTCGTCGAGCAGTTGCCCCTTGATCTCCTCGGCCTTCGCGATGGTCTCCGGCTTGTGCTGGAGATCCTGTGCGAGGTCGCGGAGGTACCTGTCGATGGCGAGACGGACGTCGTGCTGGGGATCGTCCTGCACGGCCCGGATGAACTTGGAGAGCTCGGCGTGCACCCGGTCGCCGACGACGCCGTCCACGAGCCGGGGGACCCAGGTGGGCGAGCGCTGCGCGACGACCCTCGTGACCACGGCGTAGTTCGCGTCGACCCAGTCACCCGCGCGGTCCACGAGCAGGTCCACGAGGCGGTGGTGGTGGCCCTCCGCGAAGATGCGCTCCGCGATGCCGCCGATGGGCGGGCCCCACGGCGGATCGAGCAGGTGCTTCCGGACCATGGACTCGATCACGCCCTGCACGGCGTCGTCGTTCAGGACGGTGAACATGCCCCGGATCAGCGCGGCGCCCTCCACGGCGACGCGGTCCGCGCTCTCGGGCTTCTCCAGCCAGGCGCCCGCCTTCTGCGCGATCCGTGCGGAATCCAGCTTGGCGCGCACCACGTCCTCGGACAGGAAGTTCTCCTCGACGAACTGGCCGAGGGACTCTCCGATCTGGTCCTTCTTGCGCGGGATGATCGCCGTGTGCGGGATCTTCAGGCCCATGGGGTGCTTGAACAGGGCCGTCACGGCGAACCAGTCGGCCAGCGCGCCGACCATCCCGCCTTCGGCCGCAGCCCGGACGTACTGGAGCCAGGGATAGGCGTCCTGCAGGGCGAAGGCCACCACGAAGATGACGGCCAGCACCGCCAGCAGCCCGGTCGCCAGCAGCTTCATGCGACGGAGGGCGGCCGCCCGCTCCGCGTCGGGGCTGGTCATCTGAACATTCATCTCCCCGAGTCTATCGAGGCTCCGGCCTGCACCGGCCGCCGGGGCGTCGATGGTGTGCGGATCACGCTCTCACGTACCGTGATAGGGACACCACCGACGACCGAAGGGATGCCCGTGCCTCCTGTGATCTTCGCTCATCGAGGCAGCAGCGGAACCTATGCCGAGCACACGCGGGCGGCCTATCTGCAGGCGCTCGCCGACGGCGCCGACGGCGTGGAGTGCGACGTGCACCTGAGCCGCGACGGTCAGCTGGTCTGCATCCACGACACCACACTCGAGCGCACCACCAACGGTTCGGGTGACGTCGCCGACCTGACGCTGGCCGAACTGCAGCAGCTCGACGTGTCGTCCTGGAAGCGGACCGGCCTCCCGTCGGAGTACGGGGACGTGTCGGACCAGTTCCTCTCCTTCGCCGACCTCCTGCTCCTCCTGCGCCGGGCGGGCCGGCCGATCCGGCTCGCCGTCGAGTTGAAGCACCCCAGCCCCTTCGGCCTGCGGCTGGAGGAGGCCCTGATCGCCTTCCTCATGGATGAGGGCTGGAACCCGGAGTCGTCGATGCTGGGCAGTATCGAGGTCAGCTTCATGAGCTTCAATCCCGACTCCATGCGGCAGCTCGCGGAGTCGGTGCCGCACCATCTGCTGTGCCAACTCGTCTCCGACGTCCGGCCGCAGGAGGTCCGGGACGCGCTGCGCCTCGGCTCGATCGCCGAAGGAGCCCTCATCAACGTCCTCCAGAGGGCGCTGAAGGAGGGTGAGGAACTGATCGACCACCAGGAGGTCGGGATGGCGGGCCCGGGCGTGCAGTACGTGCGGGACCACCCCGAGCGGATCCGGCGCTGGATCCGGGAAGGGACCCGCGTCCGCGTGTGGACGGTCAACACCGTCGAGGACGCCCTGTTCCTCGCGGAACTCGGCGTGCAGGAGCTGACGACGGACTACCCGGCGCGGATACGTCGAGCCTTCGAGGGCAACGGCGAGTAACCGCACGTGCACGCCGGTCGTTGTGGTTGAGTGGGAAAATGCAATCGCCGATCGAGGATTACGCGCTCATCTCCGACCTCCATACCGGCGCGCTCATCTCCCGGCGCGGCAGCGTCGACTGGCTCTGCTTCCCCCGGTTCGACTCGGAGTCGGTGTTCGGCGCGTTGCTCGGAACGCCGGACCACGGCCGGTGGCTCGTCGCCCCGTTGTCGGACGACGCCCAGATCGTCGAGCGGATCTACATCTCCTCGACCTTCGTCCTCCAGACGCACTGGAGGACCGCGGAGGGAGAGGTGCTGGTCACGGACTTCATGCCGGTCACGGACCGCAGGGCCAACGTCATACGGCGCATTCAGGGGCTGCGGGGCACGGTCAGCGTGCGCCAGGAACTCGAGATCCGCTTCGGCTACGGCGACATCGTCCCGTGGGTCAGCCAGGGCCTGGAGGACGGCGTCCCGGTCCTGCTGGCCATCGCGGGACCCGACGCGCTGCTGCTCCGCGGCCCGCGGCTGAAGGCCGCCAACCACCGCCATGAGGGCACGTTCGAGGTGTCCGAAGGCGACGTCGTCGACCTTGAACTCGTCTGGTACCCGTCCCACCGGGGAAAGCCGCCGGCCCAGGACGTCGATGAGGCCCTCGACGGGGCCATCAGCTACTGGCGGGCCTGGGCCGCCAGCTTCCGGAACGACGGCGAGTACGCCGAGGCGGTACAGCGCTCGCTGCTCGTCCTGCGCGCGCTGACGCACGAGGACACCGGCGGCATCGTCGCAGCTCCCACCACGTCGCTGCCCGAGCAGTTCGGCGGTGCCCGGAACTGGGACTACCGCTTCTGCTGGCTGCGGGACGCGGCGCTGACCCTCGAGGCCATGATGACGCACGGCTATGCGGACGAGGCCCAAAGGTGGCGCAACTGGCTGCTGAGGGCGGTCGCGGGAGATCCCGAAGACCTGCAGATCATGTACGGGCTGGGCGGGGAGCGGAACCTGCCGGAGCGGGAGCTCCCCCACCTGCCGGGGTATGCGGACTCGGTCCCCGTGCGGGTGGGTAACGGCGCCGTGGACCAGTACCAGGCCGACGTGGTCGGCGAGGTCATGGTGGCGCTCGAGAAGCTGCGCGGCCACGGCGTCACGGAGGACAACTTCTCCTGGCCGCTGCAGCGTGCACTGCTGGGCTTCGCCGAGAACCACCTGCAGGACCGTGACCAGGGCATCTGGGAGATGCGCGGCGAGCAGCAGTACTTCACGCACTCGCGGGTGATGATGTGGGCCGCGTTCGACTGCGCAGTGCGGGCTGTGCGCGACCACGGTCTGACGGGGCCGCAGGACCGGTGGACGAAGATCCGGGACGGGCTGCGCGCGGAGATCCTGGAGCACGGCTTCAACAGGGAGTTGAACTCGTTCACCCAGGCCTACGGGGGCACGGAGGTCGATGCCGCCCTGCTGCAGCTGCCCCAGGTGGGGTTCGTCGACTTCGACGATCCGATGATGCTGGGGACCCTGGAGCGCCTGGAGCAGGACCTGCTGACCGAGCAGGGACTGCTGCTGCGCTACCGCACGGACATTTCCGACGACGGACTGGAGCCGGGGGAGCACCCCTTCCTCGCGTGTTCCTTCTGGCTCGTCGAGCAGTATGCGCACAGCGGCCGGCTGGACGACGCGAAGCGGCTCATGGACCAGCTCGTGGGTTACTCCAATGAACTCGGTCTGCTGTCCGAGGAGTACGACGCCGTCGCAGGCCGGATGGCGGGGAACTTCCCGCAGGCGTTCTCGCACCTGGCCCTCGTCCGCGCGGCCGACGCCCTGCAGATGGCCCGCGGCGAGGCCGGGTCCCACGAGTCGATGGCCCGGGAATAGTCCCGGGCCATCGACTCCTGGCGGTCGGACCGGACTAGACCGTGACGCCCTGCGGCTTGAGGACCACCTTGATGGCGCCGTCCGTCTTCTTCTGGAAGTTCCGGTAGGCGGCCGGCGCCTCGTCGATCGAGACCTGGTGCGTCATGAGATCGGTGACGCCCAGCGGGTCGGAGGGCTCCTCGACGATGGGCAGGAGTTCATCCGTCCAGCGGCGCACGTTGCACTGCCCCATGCGGAGCTGGATCTGCTTGTCGAACATCGTGAGCATCGGCATCGGGGTGGCCGAACCCCCGTAGACGCCGCTCAGGGAGATGGTGCCACCACGGCGGACGGCGTCGATCGCCGAGTGCAGGACGGCCACGCGGTCGCTGCCCCCGGTCTCCATGACCTTCTGCGCGAGCCTGTCGGGCAGGAAGCCGACGGCGTTCTGGGCGAAGGCGCCGACCGGCGAGCCGTGTGCTTCCATCCCCACGGCGTCCACGACCGCGTCGGGCCCGCGGCCATTGGTCATGCTGCGCAGTTCCTCCGCCGTGTCCTTCGTGAAATCGATGGTCTCGATCCCGTGGCGCTTGGCCATGGCACGGCGCTCGGGTACCGGTTCGACAGCGATCACGCGGTGGCCGAGGTACTTGCCGATGCGGGCGGCGAACTGCCCCACCGGACCGAGGCCGTACACCGCCAGGACGCCGTCCTGCGGGACATCCGCGTACTTCACGCCCTGCCAGGCCGTGGGCAGGATGTCCGAGAGGTACAGGTAACGCTCGTCAGGCAGTTCCGACCCGACCTTGACGGGGCCGTAGTCTGCGAAGGGCACGCGCAGGTACTCCGCCTGGCCGCCGGGGACGGACCCGTACAGTTCGGAGAACCCGAACAGGGCCGCTCCCGAGCCTTTGTCGTGGACCTGCGTGGTCTCGCACTGCGACTGCAGGCCCCGCGTGCACATGTAGCAGTAGCCGCAGGAGATGTTGAACGGCACGACGACGCGGTCGCCGACCTTGAGGTTGGTGACTCCGGCCCCCACCTCCTCGACGATGCCCATCGGCTCGTGCCCGAGCACGTCGCCCTTGTGCATGTACGGGCCGAGGACCTCGTAGAGGTGCAGGTCCGAACCGCAGATCGCGGTCGAGGTGATGCGGATGATCGCGTCCGTCGGTTCCTGGATCGTGGGATCGGGGACATTCTCCACGCTGACGTTGCGCTTGCCCTGCCATGTCACTGCCTTCATGGGGCACTCCTCCGTTTAGTAAGTAGGCTTTCCTTTCCTACTATTCACCCCTTCGACACGAATGGGAAGCGGGGCGCCGGGTCACCTAGCCTTGAGGGGTGGTTCTCACCCAGTCCCCCGCAGTGCGCGTCGCCCTGTCCGTGGCCATCGCAACCGGGCTGTACGGGCTCTCCTTCGGCGCGCTGTCCGTCGCCGCCGGGCTCGACCTGGCGCAGACCATGGCGCTGAGCCTCCTGCTCTTCAGCGGCGGTTCCCAGTTCGCGTTCATCGGCGTGATCGCCGGTGGGGGCAGCGGGATCTCCGCGATGTCCGCGGCGGCCCTGCTCGGGATCCGCAACGGCGTGTACGGGATGCAGGTCAACGTACTGCTGCGTCCCTCGCGCTGGCGGAAACTGGCGACGGCGCACCTCACCATCGACGAGTCCGTGGCCACCGCCACGGGCCAGACCGATCCGGACGAGCAGCGCCGCGGCTTCTGGGCCGCCGGCATCGGCGTGTTCGTGCTGTGGAACCTCTTCACGCTCGTCGGCGCGCTCGCAGGCAACGCCATGGGCGATCCCGCGCGGTGGGGGCTCGACGGCGCCGCGGTCGCCGCGTTCCTCGGCCTGCTCTGGCCCCGGATCCGGGCGAAGGAGCCGGCGGCCATCGCCGTCGTGTGCGCCGTGGTGACACTGCTGGCGGTTCCCCTCGTGCCGCCGGGTGTCCCGATCCTCATCGCCGCCGTCGTGGCAGCCACCCTCGGGCTCGCAGGTGTCGGCCCTGCGACGGAGGGCCTCGAGCCCGACGTGGAGCCGTACCACGCGGAGGCCGAGCACCGCGGGACCAAGGGGGCCGCGTGACACTCTGGGGATGGATCCTGCTGGCGTGTGCGGTGTCGATCGCCACGAAGTTCCTCGGTTTCCTGGTGCCCGCGAAGCTGCTCGACAACCCCAGGATGCTCAGGGTGGCCGGGTCCCTGACGATCGGCCTGCTCGCCGCGCTGACTGCCGTGAACACGTTCGCGTCCGGTCAGTCGGTGGTGCTCGATGCGCGGCTGGCGGCCCTTGCCGCGGCCGCCGTCGCGCTCTGGCTGCGGGCGCCGTTCCTCCTGGTGGTCGCGATCGGTGCCCTGGCGGCCGGGCTCGCACGGCTGCTCGGCGCGGCGTAGGGCCTCCCGGCAGCGACCGGGGTAGGGGGCCTCCCGGAGGGCTGGATCAGGTGGTCGGGCGCGGCACGAACATGATCAGGGCGACGCCCACGAGGCAGACGGCCGAGCCGACGAGGTCCCAGCGGTCGGGGCGGAAGCCGTCGGCAAGGACGCCCCACGCCAGCGATCCGGCCACGAAGACGCCGCCGTAGGCAGCGAGGATCCGCCCGAAGTTCGGGTCCGGCTGCAGCGTCGCCACGAAACCGTACGCCCCGAGCGCCACGATGCCGAGACCGGCCCACCACCACGGCCTCCCTTCGCGGACGGCCTGCCAGATGAGCCAGGCACCACCGATCTCTGCCGCCGCAGCCAGCACGAACAGGAGGGTCATGCGCAGGATCGTCATGGCCCCAGTCTGCCCGAGGGCGCAGCAGGGGCTGCCCTCCGGCGGCACCGCCGGGGCAGGACGGGCGAGGGGACGCGCTAGGACGTCCCGACGACGCCGGCGGTCGCCTCGGCGATGGCCGCCTCCTCGTCGGTCGGCACCACGAGGACAGGGAAGGCCGACGACGGCGTGCTGATCGCCCGGGCTTCCCTGCTGCGTTCGCCGTTCCTTCCCTCGTCGAGTTCGAGGCCGAGGGCGCCGAGTTTCGTCACGACGGCGCTGCGGAAGGCTGCCGCGTTCTCGCCGATGCCCGCGGTGAAGACGAGTGCCTGCGCGCCGCCCACGGCCACGTGGTAGCCGCCGACGTACTTCGCGAGGCGGTAGGAGGCCACCTCGATGGCGAGCTTCGCGCGGTGCCCGCCGGACTCGGCGGCCTCGGTCACCGAGCGCATGTCATTGGTGCCCGTGAGGCCTTTCAGTCCGCTGTTGCGGTTGAGGAGTGCGTCGAGGTCCTGCTCCGAGTACCCCTCCCGCATCAGGAACAGCAGGATCGACGGATCGATGTCGCCGGAGCGCGTGCCCATCACGAGTCCTTCGAGGGGCGTGAAGCCCATCGACGTGTCGACGCTCCGGCCGTCGCGCACGGCCGTCACGGAGGCGCCGTTGCCGAGGTGCGCGATAACGCCCGTGAACGTGTCCGTGCCGAGGAGCTCCGCTGCGGCGCGGGCCACATAGGCGTGTGAGGTCCCGTGGAATCCGTAGCGCCGGATGCCGAACCGCCGGTACAGCTCGTCCGGCACGGCGTACCGCCATGCGTGCTCGGGCAGGGTGCGGTGGAATGCCGTGTCGAAGACGGCGACCTGCGGCATGTCCGGCCACTTCTCGGTGATGGCCCGGATTCCCGTGACCGCTGCGGGGTTGTGGAGGGGAGCGAGTGGGTTGAGTCGCTCGATGGCGCGGGTGATCTCGTTGTCGATGCGCACGGGCTCGCTGAAGCGCTCCCCGCCGTGCACCACACGATGGCCGACGGCGTCGATGCTCCGCCCCCCGAGCGCCGCGGTGACCTCGCTGTCCACCTGGTCGAGGGCGGCCGCGTGGTCGGGCACCTCGGCTTCGCCGATGCGCTCCACGAGGCCCTCCGCCAGGACGTCGTCGCCCTCGCGTACCTGGTACTTGAGCGAGGATGAGCCGGAATTGATGACGAGGATGATCATGGGGTCCTGTCCTGGAAGAGGGGCGGAAGAGGGGCGAGCGGGGCGGACGGGGGAGCTAGGCCGGCTGCTGCTGGGCCTGGACCGCGGTGATGGCGACGGTGTTGACGATGTCCTCCACAGTGCAGCCGCGGGAGAGGTCGTTGACCGGCTTGCGGAGGCCCTGCAGGACCGGTCCGACGGCGACGGCGCCCGCGGACTGCTGCACCGCCTTGTAGGTGTTGTTGCCGGTGTTGAGGTCCGGGAAGATGAACACCGTCGCCTGGCCGGCCACCGATGAGCCAGGGAGTTTCGACGCGGCGACCGACGCGTCCACGGCGGCGTCGTACTGGATGGGGCCCTCGACCGCGAGGTCGGGTCGCTTCTGCCGGACGAGTTCGGTGGCGCGCCGCACTTCGTCCACGGCTCCGCCGCTGCCGGATTCACCCGTGGAGTAGGAGAGCATCGCGACACGGGGCTCCACGCCGAACTGGGCTGCCGTCTCCGCAGAGGCCACTGCGATGTCGGCGAGCTGCTCCTCATTGGGGTCGGGATTCACCGCGCAGTCCCCGTAGACGAGGACGCGGTCCTGCAGGAGCATGAGGAACACCGAGGAGACGATCTTCACGCCGTCCTTGGTCTTCACGAATTCGAGCGCAGGGCGGATGGTGTTCGCCGTCGTATGGGCGGCACCGGACACCATGCCGTCCAGCTTGCCGAGCTGCACCATCATCGTCCCGAAATATGCCCCTTCCAGCATGCGTTCGCGGGCCTGGTCGAGAGACACGTTCTTGTGGGCCCGGACCCGCGCATACTCCGCGGCGAATTCATCCCGCAGCTCGGAGGTCGCGGGGTCGACCAGGGTGATGCCGGTCAGGTCCACGCCCTGGCCCGCCGCCAGCTCCCGCACCCGGGCCTCGGGTCCGAGAATCGTGAGGTCGCAGACATCGCGGCGGTGCAGGATCTCGGCGGCCTTCAGGACACGGATGTCCTCGCCCTCGGGCAGCACGATGTGCCGCCGCTCGGACCGCGCGCGCTGGATCAGCTCGTGCAGGAAGCGCAGGGGGGTCATGCTGACGGGCCGGGGGAGTTCGAGCCGCTCCAGCAGTTCGCTCTCGTCCACCTGCCGCGACCAGGCGCCGAGGGCTGCCGCGGCCTTGCGGCGCAGTCCGCTCGCGATCTCGCCCCGCACCTCGCTCACGCGCCGGGCGGCGGTATAGGTGTCGTCGTCGAGCGCGAAGACGGGGAACGGCGCCTGCGCGAGGAGGGCGAGGATGTTGGGGTCCGGTGCCAGACCGCCGGTCAGGAAGAGGGCCGACGGCACCGGGAATTCGGGGGAGAACGACGACGCCAGGGTCGCCACGAGGACGTCCGCCCGGTCGCCCGGCACGATCACCAGGGCGCCGTCCCTGAGCAGGTGCAGGAAGTTGCCGACGTTCATGGCGGCCACGCGCACGCTGGTGACGTCGCGCTCGAGGTTGGAGTTGCCGGCGATCTGGCGCGCGCCCAGTTCCGTGGCCACCTCGGAGACGGTGGGCTGGGAGATCTCGGCCAGTTCGGGGATCACGTAGACGGGGCGGCCGGAACGGCCGGGCCGTACATGCTCGCTGATGGCGGCGACGGCGTCATCGGCGGCCCGGTTGACCATGATCGCGAGGAGGGACACCTTGGCGGCGTCGAGTTCGCGGCGTGCCACGTCGACGGTGTCCGCCGCCTCGTCGACCGACATGTCCTTGGCGCTGATGACGGCGAGCACCATGGCGCCGAGGTTGTTGGCGAGGCGCGCGTTGAGGTCGAACTCGACGGCCGCGTCGTTCCCGGAGAGGTCCGTCCCCTCGACGATGACGACGTCGCACTCCGCGGCGATCTCGCTGTAGATCGCGACGCAACGGGCGTCGATCTCGGCGCGGTCGCCGGTGACCAGCAGGGCTCGGGCCTCGGCGCGGGTCAGGCCCCCGCGCGCACGGCTGTCCGGGAGGTCGAACGCGCGCTGCATGAGGCGCACCATCGGATCCGCATCGGGATCGTCACCCTCCACGATGGGCCGGAAGAATCCCACGCGGTCGGCGTGCCGGTACAGCATGTCCGCAAGCCCCAGGGAGATCAGGGACTTGCCGGAGCCGTTGGTCATGGCGCTCACATATATTCCGCGGGTCATGGGCCCAGTCTTGCAGGGTCGCCGGACCCCCGCCATAACGGGTGTCACGCCGTCGGGGCGGGTTCCGCGCCGTCGGAAAGGCAGGGATAACCGGTCCAGGGCGTACGGGGACGCCTGTTCTGCCGTCTCGGTAGGCGGCCTCCGCGCCCTCAGCCGAGGGGTGCGCGCGTGTCCGTCTCCGGGCCCCATAGTCCGCCCGCTGCCACCAGCAAGCCTGCGAGGACCAGCAGGGCGGCGATCGGGGCGCAGGTGCCGAAAGCAGCCTGGAGCGGAGGCAGATAGTAGGGGTAGAGCGCAGGCACCACGATGGACAGGCTGTACCCGAGGCCGTAGCCGCTGGAGCGGACGCCGCCGGCGAAACGTTCCGAGAGGTACGCGCCGACGGGCCCGTACACCGATACGGTCACCACCTGCAGGGCGGCGCAGAGCACGACGACGGCTACCGGACCCTCCACGGCGAAGATGGACAGGAAGCACACCGGGGCCAGAACGGCGGCCAGCACTCCGAAACCGACGAAGAAGCGCCGTCGTCCGAGAAAGGTGGACAGGTGTCCGCAGAGCGCCATGGCGACGGCGGAGACCGCGGTGGCGCAGAGCAGGGCGAAGGTGACGCCACGTCCGTCGAAGGTGCCGGCCCTGGTCAGTTCGGCCGTAAGGGTCGGGATCGCCATATAGGTCAGCAGCCAGAGTCCGGTCATCAGGGTGAAGGTCTGCAGGAACACCCGACGGTCGGGACCGACGAGGACATCCCGCAGGGGGAGCGGCACGGCGACCCGGGCGACCGGAGCGTCCGCCACCTGGCGCCGGTAGTACCCGAGCATGACGAGCGCCAGGATGCCGCCGACGACGAAGGGCACGCGCCAGCCCCAGGCCGCGTAGGACCCAGGACCGAGGACGGCCAACAGCACGAGGACCAGGGCCGCGATGGTCGCATTGGCCACGGGGGACATCGCCATGATCAGTCCGCTGGCAAGCCCTCGCCGTCGGGGTGCGGACCACTCCATGGCCAGCGGGACGGCAGAGGTGTACTCGCCGCCGAGGAAGACGCCCCCGAGGAACCGCAGTGCCAGGATGAGCGCCACCGTTCCCCAGCCCAGGACCTCGTGACCGGGGACGGCGGCGATCAGCAGGGTGGTGGCGGCGATACCGGCCAGGGCCACCTTCGTGACGGCGGTGCGTCCCACCCGGTCGGCGATGGGGCCGAAGACCGCAGCGCCGAGGGGGCGGCCGATGAGCGTCGCGGTGAAGACGAGCCCGGCGGCCGCGATGACATTCTCCGCACCCAGCAGGGTGCTCGCCGCGGGGGCGAGGGCGATGACCGGAAGGAAGATGTCGAACTGGTCGACGAAGTTCCCGAGGATCCCGCCCCGGACGGCGTGGCGCGCCCGCCGTTCGTCAGTGGTTCGCATCGTGGCCGGGGATGCCATGGAGGGATGGGGCATTGCATTCTCGCTTCCTTCGCCGGCATGATCCGGGGCAGGTTCGGCGGTCGAAGCTGCAGCAGCTTCCTCTCAGCCCTTGCCGGGGCTCCCGCGGGAATAGGTGGCTCCATCCTGCCATGCCGCGGTAAGAGCCCTTGACCTTCGTGCTCACCGGGCATAACGTACAACCACATGGTTGTAAATCAGATGAGTGAGGACGAGGTGGACCGCCTGTTCCAGGCGCTCGCCGACGCGACACGGCGGGATATCGTGGCGCGCGTCCTGGTCGCCGAGTATTCGGTATCCGGCCTGGCCGAGCAGTACGACATGAGTTTCGCAGCGGTACAGAAGCACGTCGCCGTGCTCGAGCGAGCCTTTCTCGTCACCAAGGAGAAACGCGGACGGGAGCAGATCGTGCGGGGACAGGTCGACGGCGTGCACAGGGCCCGCCGCCTGCTGGACGACTACGAAAGGATCTGGCGACAGCGGGTCGAACGGATCGAAGAGATTCTGGATGAGGACTAGGAAGGCATCATCATGACGGTCATCAGTACGGAGAAGGACACCGAGGCACTCAACTTCCGGCTGGTCGCGGAGTTCGACGCGGGGGTGGAACGCGTCTGGCGGATCTGGGAGGATCCGCGGCAGCTCGAGCGGTGGTGGGGACCGCCGACGTGGCCCGCGACCTTCGACTCCCTGGAGTTCGTCCCGGGCGGGCGCGCGGCCTACTACATGACCGGTCCCGACGGCGAGAAGGCGCGGGGCTGGTGGCGCATCACCGGCGTCGAGGCACCGCACCGCCTGACGTTCGACGACGGGTTCGCCGACGAGGACGGCGAGCCGGTGGCGGACATGGGCGAGACCCACGCCGAAGTCACCCTCGAGGACCTCGGCGGGCGGACGCGCATGACGATGACGACCTCGTTCGAGTCCCTCGAACAGCTCGACCAGATGGTCGCGATGGGCATGGAGGAGGGCCTCAGGCTCGCCCTCGGGCAGGTCGATGCGCTCCTCGCGGAGGACGCCTCCGTCTGATCCGGCCGGGCTGCCCGGTGCCTCCGGTAAGGCACCGGGAGAACAGGAAGGACCGCCGAAAAACGCTTTCGGCGGTCCTTCCTGTCGGCTCGGCGGAGTGCCAGGCGCCCTTACGCGGTCCGAGGCTTGCGGTTGGGCAGTGCGAGCTTGAAGATCTTTCCCCAGGTGGAGGCGACCTGCTTGGGCAGGGGGCCGGTGGTGTAGGGCAGGTTGTAGCGCGAGCAGATGTCGCGGACCTTCACGGCGACCTCGGCGTACCGGTTGGACGGCAGGTCGGGGAAGCAGTGGTGCTCGATCTGGTGCGACAGGTTGCCGGTCATCAGGTGCATGAACTTCGAGCCGGAGATGTTGGCGGAGCCGATCATCTGCCGGACGTACCAGTCGCCGCGGGTCTCCCCCTCGACCTCCTCCTCCGTGAACGTGTCCGTGCCCTCGGGGAAGTGGCCGCAGAAGATGACGGCGTGTGCCCAGAAGTTGCGGATGGCGTTGGCCGCGAGCGTCCCGTAGAGGGCCTGCTTGCCGGAACCCGTCAGCATGGCGACGGCCGGGGTGGCGGCGTAGTCCTTGGAGAACTGCGTGAGGACCTTCTTGCCGACGGCCTTGAGGTCGCGGTTCATGTCCTCCTTGGACTTCAGGCCTTCCTTGTACTCGGGGATCTCGAGGTCGTACAGGGCGATGCCCCACTCGAAGACCGGCGCCAGGATGGCGTTGTACAGGGGGTTGCCGAGGTTGAAGGGGCGCCACGGCTGGTCGGGGTCCATGCGGAGCAGGTTGTATCCGACGTCCCTGTCCTTGCCGATGACGTTGGTCCAGCGGTGGTGCAGGTCGTTGTGCGTGTGCTGCCAGGAGCGGGCAGGGGTCACGAAGTCCCACTCCCACGTGGTCGAGTGGATGTCCGGATCGCGCATCCAGTCCCACTGGCCATGGAGCACGTTGTGGCCGATCTCCATGTTCTCGAGGATCTTGGCGACGCTCAGCATGGCCGTGCCGGCGACCCAGGCGGCCTTGTACTTGCTGAAGAGGAGGGTACCGCGGCCTGCGAACTCGAGACTGCGCTGGACCTTGATGACGCGGCGGATGTATGCGGCGTCGGTCGCCCCCCGCTTGGCGAGGATCTCGTCACGCACGGCGTCGAGCTCGCGGCCGAGTTCCTCGACCTGCTCGTCCGTCAGGTGCTTGGCGGCGTCGGGGCGGACCAGGGGGTGGCCCGACGCCGCAAGGGCGCCCGGGCGGGTCAGCGTGGTGGTCATGGGGACTCCTCCGTTGGGGGTTAAAGGTCGAGGTTCACGGGCCCGGCGGCCGCCGAGACGCAGGTCTGGATGAGCTGGCCGGGTTCGTTGTGCAGTTCACCCGTCCGGAGGTCCCGGACCTGCCCGGCACGCAGCGGGATGAGGCAGCTGTGGCAGATGCCCATGCGGCAACCGCTCGGCATGAGGATGCCGGCATCCTCGCCGATGTCCAGCAGCGGGGTGTCGCCGTCGGCCTGTACCTCGCGGTCGGACTGCTCGAAGGTGACGAGGCCGCCGTCGTGCCCGGCGCCGGCGGTGAGGTCGGTGGTGAACCGCTCGATGGTGAGGGTGCCCGTGCTGGCCTGCGCCTCGGCTCCGGCCGTGATGCTCGGGGCGGTGCGGGCGGTCTCGAGGGCTGCCTCGCGGTTCCAGAGTTCCTCGGCCGAGTTGAGGAAGCCCTCTGGGCCGCAGGCGTAGGCGGCGCGGGACCGCCAGTCCGGGCAGAGGTCCGCGATGGTCTTGGCCGTGAACTCCAGCCTGCCACGGGCGCTCGTGAACCAGTGGCGGACCGTGAGGTTGGGGAACTGGTCGGCGAGCTCGTCCAGTTCCTCGCGGAACAGGCTCTTCTCCGGCGTGCTGTTCGAGTTGATGAGCACCACGTCGGCGTCCGGGCGTCGGGGGACCAGCGTGCGGATCATGGACATGACCGGAGTGATGCCGCTGCCCGCCGTGAGCATGAGCAGGGACCGCGGGTGCTCGGGAAGGACGAAGTCGCCCTGCGGCGGCGCGAGGAACAGGACGTCCCCGGGCTTGGTGTCCCGGACCAGGACGTGCGACACCGCGCCGGCGTCCTTGACCGTGATGGCTGGATCGTGCCCGGCGGCGTTGCTCAGCGAATAGGAGCGCCAGTGGCGGACGCCGTCCAGTTCGACGCCGATGCGCGCCCACTGCCCGGCCTGGTGGCCGTGCCAGCCGTGGCCGGGGCGGAAGTAGATCGTGGCGGAGTCCTCGGTTTCGCGCACCACGCGGGTGACGACGCCCCGGAGCTGGCGGGAGGAGTACACCGGATTGAACAGGGCGAGGAAGTCTTCCGGCGTGAGCGGGGTGATGAGCGCGGAGGCTACACGCGCCAGCTTCGTGAACCGGATCATTGCACCAACGATATAGCCTCTCCCGCTAAAATTCTTCACTCTTCGCATACAGTTGACGGAGTTGCATTGTCGTGGAGAGATAGATCGGGGCCGTCCGGATGAGTTCTGACGAGGTTGTGGGAACTCCTCCCGAGCCGCCCTGGCTCGCCCTCCCGCCCCAGGTGAGCGACCGCCTCCGGCCGCTCACGGGCGATCTGGTCGAGGCCATCATCCAGACCGTCCCCCAGCTGGTGCCGGCATATGCGCGTCCGATCGAAGGGGGCTTCGGCCACGCACTGCGCCTCGGGGTCGCCGTCGCCCTGGAGCGGTTCCTCGAGTTGCCGGGCACGAGCCTGCCCGCACTGTCCGACCAGAGCCGCCAGCTGGTGGCCGGCCTGGGCCGCGGCGAATTCCGCCAGGGACGCAGCATGGATTCGCTGCTCGGGGCCTATCGGATGGGTGCGCGCGTGACCTTCCGGGAGATGTCGCGCCGCTCGATGGAGGAGGGCCTGGGCTCCGCGGTGGTGGTGGACCTCGGGGAATCGATCATGGCCTACATCGACGAACTCTCCGCGGTCAGCGCCGAGGCCTACGCCTTCGAGCAGTCCGAACGGGCCGGGGCCGTCGACCGCCGTCGTGCGGAACTGCTGGAACTGCTGCTCCTCGGGCAGGCGGACGAGACGTCGCTGCGGCAGGCGGCGTCGCTCGCCGACTGGGCCGTGCCGGCCCAACTCGCCGTCGTGACGCTGCCGCTCGAGCGCGCGCAGGGACTGCGCCAGAGGCTTGCACCGGGTGGGATCGTCATCGAGCGTGAGACGGACGCCGTCGCCCTGGTCCCCGAGCGGGGGGTGGCGTCCCGCGCGGACCTGCAGCGGGTCCTGACCGGCAGGAGTGCGTCCATCGGACCGGCCGGCGGGCTCGAGCAGGTCGCCGATTCGTTGCGGCTGGCGGTCCTGGCGGCGTCCATGTTGCCGCCGCGCGAGGGCGAGGACGACCCTCCCGTCTGGGCCGACGAGCACCTGACCGAGGTGGTCCTGGCCGCGGAGCCGTCCGCCGTGGGGGAGCTCGCCCAGCGGAGGCTCGCACCGCTGGCCGGGCTGCCGGCCGGTCAGCGCGAGAAACTCGAGGAGACCCTGCTCGCCTGGCTGCGGCACTGGGGCCAGCGCGCCCCGATCGCGGACGAGCTCGGCATCCACCCGCAGACGGTGGGGTACCGGGTGCTCCAGCTGCGCGAGCTGTTCGGTGAGGACCTCAGGAACCCGAAGGTGCGTTTCGAGCTGGAGATCGCGCTGCGCAGCGGCCGGACAATTCCCGCCTAGGCCCCGCGGTAGGTCGCCGCCGTCCAGAGGTGGAAGAGGGCGTAGGCGCGGTAGGGGCGCCAGGCCCGGGACAACCGGTCCGCGTCCCGGATGCTCGGGTTGCCCATCGCGCGCCGGGCCACGAGGTCGCCGGGCGTAAAGGCGTCCGGGTCCCGCAGGACGCGCACTGCGAGGTAGTCGGCGGACCAAGGGCCGATACCCGGGATGGCGAGCAGTTCCTTCCGCAGCTGCACGTGGTCGCCTCCGGGGTCGAGGGACAGGCCGTCGACGACGGCGCGCGCGACGTTCTGCACGGTTGCGGCGCGTGCGCGGGTCACGCCGACGGCGGCGCGCAGTTCCTCCTGCGGAGCGTCGGCGATGGTGCCCGGCGCAGGGAAGACCGTGAGGCCGGAGGGCGACGCCGTGCCGTACGCGGCCGCGAGCCTGCCACCGAAGGTGCCGCCCGCGGCCACGGACACCTGCTGCCCGAGCACGGTCATGATCGCCGCCTCGAAGGCGTCCGGGTACCCGACGGCCCGGAGCCCGGGGCGACGGCGTACCAAGGGTCCGAGGACGGGATCTCCCCCGAACGCACGCGCGACGGCGTCGACGTCCGTGTCGAGGTCCAGCCAGCCGCGGGTCGTGTGTACGAGCTGGGCGAATTCGTCGTCGTCGTCCGTGTCTGCGGTGAGTCCGACGCCGTCGGGCCGTATGGTGACGGTGATCCGGCGCGATCCGCCCGGCGTCGCCAGCAGGCGCGAATGCGAGTGCCCGGTCCGGTCCGCCACCTCGCAGCCCGGGATGGCGTGGTTCGCGAGGATCGCCGCCATCGGGCCGGCGTCCAGCAGGCCGTTGGCGCGAAGGACCGCGGTGCGGCTCATGGGCGGACGGCGTCCGCCGCGGGCAGGACGCCGGTCGCCGTCGTGCCGCGGCGGCCGATAACGGGTGCCATGGAAGCTCCTCGGACGTCCGGACAGGTCGGACCAACCCTACGACGGCACCGTCCACGAACCGGGATTCGATGGTCAGGGGCAGGGGCGGCGTCGGGCGACGACCGGTCCACGCCATCGGACGAATGGGCGCCTACCATGCCGACGCCCCGCGTCACAAAGAGCGGGGCGCTCCGGAAGGATGCAGAAAAACATCCGTCGGACCGGGTATATTGCTCCCGGTATATGGAATACTTCCGCCTCTGCCGAGGTTGAGAGTGGCATCTGGGCGTAATACCCGCCCACAGAAGGAGATCTACCCCCATGGCAACCGACTACGACGAGCCACGCGTTCGCCCGGAAGACCAGCCGGCCAACGAGTCCCTCGAGGCAATTCAGGCACAGCGCAGCGCGACCACGCAGACTGCGCTGATCGACGTGGAGGACGGCGAAACCGCCGAAGGCATCGACCTTCCCGGGGCCGACCTCTCGCACGAGGAGCTGCTGATCCAGGTGATCCCGCAGCAGGAGGACGAGTTCACGTGCATGTCCTGCTTCCTGGTGCACCACCGCAGCCAGCTCGCGCGCGAGAAGAACGGTGACAAGTTCTGCACCGAGTGCGAGGGCTGACAGGCCCTCAGCACGACGACGCCCCTGGCCCCGCCGGGGGCGTCCTCGTTTAACCGGCGCGTGCCGGTTCTCCTGCACGCGTAGGCCAGGGCTTCTCCCCGTCCACAGTCCTGCAGCCCTGGCCGACGGCGCCACAGTACGGTGGTGACATGGAGTCCTCGCATGTCATCGTCCTGCCCGGAGGCGGCTACACCATGCTGTCCGACAACGAGGGCGAGGTCGTGGCCGCAAGGCTGCGCTCCTTGGGCCTGTCGGCCGGCGTCTTCTCCTACCCGGTGCAGACCCGGCATCCCGCGCCGCTCGACGCCGTACGCGCCGAGATCCGCCGCGTCCGGGCCGCCGGTGTCGAACGGCTGGCGGTCCTCGGTTTCTCGGCCGGAGGCCACCTCGCAGGGCACGCGGCACTTGCTCCGGGTGCCTCCGATGACGAGCGCGTCGACGCGGCCGTCCTCTGCTATCCCGTAGTGTCCATGGAACTCGCGACGCATCGCGGCTCACAGGACGAGCTGCTCGGGCCCGACGCCGGAGCGGAGATCCGCGCGGAAACCTCTTTGGACCGCCTCGTCTCGGCTGATGCTCCTCCGTTCTTCGTCTGGCACACCGCCGCGGACGAGGCTGTCCCCGTGGAACACGCGTACCTCCTCGGGCAGGCCCTCGCCGCGCAGGCGGTCCCCCACGCCCTGCATGTCTTCGCCGAGGGGGAGCACGGCCTCGGCCTGGCCGAGGGGAGCGGCGCCGCGGAACAGTGGAGCAGCCTGGCCGCCGAGTGGCTCCTGGCGCGGGGCTGGTGACCCGGCTCCTGCCCGCCGGCGCGGCCCGGTGATCGCCCAGACCCTCGTGGCGCTCGGCCCGGTGATCGGCCTGATCGCCCTCGGGTATGCACTCCGTGCCCGGAGCTTCCTGGTTCCGGCCTTCTGGCCGCCGGCCGAGCGGCTCTGCTACTTCATCCTCCTGCCGGCGCTGTTCATCCACGGCACGTCGACGGCGGACCTCGGGGGCCTGCCGATCGCGCTGATGGCACCGATCCTCGCCGGACCGGTCATCCTGACAGCTGCCGGGCTGGTGATCGCCCAGCGCTGGCTCGACCTCGACGGACCGGCCTTCACCTCCGTCCTGCAGGGCAGCATCCGTTTCAACAACTACCTCGGGCTGTCGATCGCCCTGGCCCTGTTCGGGTCCGACGGCGTCGCACTCGCCGCCATCGCGAACACGATCCTCGTCCCGCTCGTGAACGTTCTCTGCACGCTCGCCTTCGCGCGCTACGGGGCGGAGAGGCTGACGGCGGGTGGCACCATCCGGACCATCGTCACCAACCCGCTGATTCTCGGCTGCGTGGTCGGGATCCTCCTGAATGTCACGGGTGCGGGATTGCCGCCGGGCATCTCCGACTTCGTGCGGACGCTCGGCAGTGCGTCGCTGCCGCTCGGCCTCCTGTGCGTGGGAGCGGCACTGGACCTGCGGAGCATGGGCTCCAACCTGGGGGCCGTGCTGATCGCCACCGGAGTCAAGTTCGCGGTGATGCCCGCCCTGGGGATCGCCGGCTGCGTGCTGTTCGGCCTCACCGGCGAACCCGCCGGGACCGTGATCCTCTTCCTGTCCCTGCCCACGGCGTCCTCCGCCTATGTCATGGCCCGGGCGCTCGGCGGCGACTCGAGGCTGATGGCCTCCACGATCACCCTGCAGACCGTGGCCGGGGTCCTCTACCTGCCGGTGGTGCTCCTCGTCATCCAGGTGCTCACCGGCTGACGGGCCGAGTGCCCACGGCCTGGACCACCGACGCGATGGGCTCCGCCTCCTCGCTCCGGCACGACTCCTCGATCCCGCCGTGGGTCACCGCCGGGCGCGGACCCTGTCCCGGGTCTCGGCATACAGGGAGCTCTCCGCCGCGACGAGGACTCCCGTCACTCCGGCGGCGAGGGCCAGCGCCCCGAGGGGTGCAAGCTGCGCGGCGGCCGGCAGAAGCAGGAGCAGCGCACCAGCACCGCCGAGCCGCCATTTCTTCCAGCCGCCTCCCACCCGTCGCCAGAAAGCGGCGCCGCCCAGCAGATAGAGGGCGGTGCCGCCGAAGAGCGCGAATGCGCCGAGGATGCCAAGGCCCTCCGTCTCGTCGACGTGTGCCAGGACGTCCTCGATGCCGAGCGCGGACAGCACGATGCCCGCCACGAGCGGCAGGTGCAGGTAGGTGTAGGCATCGACGGCGGCGGAGGCACGATCCCTGCCGCGTAGCGTCGCGAAGCGATGCTCGGCAGCGATGGCCGTGACATCGAAGTAGAGCCACCACAGGCAGATGGAGAGGGCGATGCCGCACATGGCCCCGAGGAGGATCGGGATGCTCACAGGTTCCTGGGATGCGCCCACCCCGATGGCCACGATCGACTCGCCGAGGGCCAGGATGACCACGAGCCCGTAGCGCTCGGTCCAGTGCGCCGCCGAATGGACCCGCCAATTCCCGCTCGCGGACGTGAGGTAGGTGAGTGTGACGTCGACGGTCAGCCCTGCGAGCCAGAACCAGGTCTGGGAGGCGCCGCCGATCAGCGCGCCCATCACGATGAGTACCGACCCCGACACCATGGCGACCGACGTCGTGAGGACCTGGCGCTGGAGCGGCTTGTCCTCCATTGCCGCGTAGGCATACAGCACCAGGTGCAGTACGCGCACGACGACGTAGGCGAGCGCCAGGACGAGGGGGCCGCTGAGGCCGCCCGCGAGGTCCTCGAACGACTCCGGGATGGCGAGGGAGGCGATGAACATGGCGATCATGACGGTGGACAGCCCGAGGCGCATGATGCCTTCGTCCACGTGCGTCTGGTTGGCGAGCCACGAATAGCACACCCAGGACCACCACAGCATGCCGAGGATGATCATGCCCTGAAGGATGCCGGGGAAGGAGTGCGCGTGCGCCATGAAACCGGTGACCTGGGTGAAAGCGAACACGAAGACCAGGTCGAAGAAGAGCTCGAAGGTGGTGACGCGGTGTGATTCGTCGGAGACGCGCACGGCGCGGATGGGCCTCGGCAGGAGTGGCATGGGGACAGGATAGGGCCGTCACGGCCGATCACCGAAGGGCCAGGAGGGCGCGCCCGCCGACCCCCGAGTAGTAAGCATGCTTGCTATCCGGTCGGGTGGGACCTACGGTGAAGGGAAGTCAACCTCCTCGAAAGGGCAACCATGATCTCGCTCGACCAGATGAAGGACTCGATGAACGCCGGCGCCAACGTGCTGAGCGAGGACGGAGCCGTCCTGGGCCCCATGGGCCAGCTCTATGTCGACGACGCCACCGGGGAGCCCAGCTGGGTCACGGTGGCCACGCACAAGGTCGGGAACCCGGAATCCTTCGCTCCCCTGAACGGCGCCACCCTCGAGGGTCGCGACGTCCGCCTGCCCTACACCCACGCCAAGGTCTACGACTCCCCGAAGATGTCCCAGGACGGGCACCTCAGCCCCGAGGAGGAGCAGCACCTGCTCCGCTACTACGGCCTCATGGCAGCGAAGGACGACGACGTCGCGACCGACGGGCGCGTCTCGGACGCGGCCCCGGTCCGCACGCAGTCGTCGCGTCCCGAGGGCGACTACGCGATGACGCGCTCCGAGGAGCAGCTGCGCGTGAGCACGGAGATCCGGGAGACGGAGCGCGTGCGCCTCGTCAAGCGCGTGGTCACCGAGGACGTCACCATGACGGTGCAGATCCGGCGCGAGGAGCTCGTGGTCGAACGAGTGCCCGTCAAGGACGGCACGCCGTTCTACGACGACGGCAAGGGATCGTACACGGACGCCGAGCGGGAGCGGCTGTACTCGGCGGTGGAGACCGCCTTCAACGGCGACACCGTCGAGGTGGTCCTCTACGAGGAGAAGCCGCGCGTCGAGATGGACGTCGTCCCCATCGAGCGTGTCCGGGTGAGCCGCGAGGTGCACACCCAGGACGAGGTCGTGGGCGGACAGGTGCGCAAGGAAGTCATCGAGACGGAGCGCGTCGAGCTGTAGTCCGGCGCCGGCCTGCTGGAGTCCGGACCGACCAGATGACGGAAGATACCGCGACGGCGACCCCGGAGCGGTATCTCCCGTCGTCCGGCGCGGAGTTCTAGTACTCCCGCGACGACAGCACGCAGAACTCATTCCCGTCGGGGTCCGCGAGGACCTCCCAACTGACATCCGGACCCTGTCCGATGTCGATGCGCTTCGCGCCGAGGGAGATGAGCCGCTCGATCTCAGCGTCGCGGTCCTGGCTCGTGTGCGGAGCGAAGTCGAGGTGCAGGCGGTTCTTGCCCTGCTTCTCGTGCTCCACGGGCACGAAGACGAGGCCCGGCGGTACCTGCTCGAACCTGAGCGTCGGACCGAGGTCGCGCGCCCATGGCGGCACGGCCACGGCCTCGTCGTCGGTCTCGAACATGATGTCCCAGCCGAGCGCATCGGCCCACCAGTGTGCCAGGGCCCGGTGGTCCGTGGACTCGATGACGGTTGAATACCAGCGCAGTGTCATGCCCTGATTGTGCCCCGAGGGGGCCTCCCGCGCTCGCTGTCCCGGACAGGAAGTGTCCGCAGAGGGAACGACGGCACGAGGGCAGCCGTCGGCGCCACCCCGCGATCGGTTCGCCGACCCCGCTCGGTCAGGTCTCCTCCCGGGGAGTGGTCCTGCCCGGTATCGGGCAGACCACGTCACCGGGCAGGAGCCAGGAATAATGCCAGTCCCCTGCGTCGTCGTTCCCCGCGGGCCGTACACCCCACCACCGGGTCCGCCACCCGGTTCCGGTCGTCCCGTCGTCGATGCCGTGCGTGCCCGCCGAAGACGCCACGGCTACTGGCGCCCGACGTCGGCGTAGCTGCCGCGCCCGAGCGCGGTCACGAGGAAGTCCCGGACGGCGCCATGGGACCGCTGTTTCGTGGCTTCCGTTCCGGAATCCTCCGGTCCGGGCGGGGCCGTCGCCGCGAGCCAGTCGCCGTAGTCCGTGATGTCCCTGCCCGTAGCGGCGGCGATCGCATCGCAGGCGAACCCGACGGCGGTCGTGCCGTCGTTCAGGACGACGGATCCGAGCAGCATGGGCTCGGGCAGCGCCGCCAGGAAGCGTCCGAGTGCCGCCTCGGAGAGGATCCATCGCTCGGCCACGAGTTCCGCGCCGTCGTCCGAGCGGTACACGCCCGGTTTCGGCGGCTGGGTGTCCAGTGCCACCATGCGGTAGCGGGCGGCCGTGCGGACCGGACCGTCCCAGAACCCGCCGAGTTCCTCGAGGTCCCGCGCGAGGACCTGGCCGCGGCGGTGCGCGCCCACGACGACGAGCGGGACGCCGGCCGCTCCGGCTGCCAGCGGCCAGGGCTCCGCGGTGTCCATCGGGCCGACCGCTCCGGGGGCGAACAGCGCGGGAGGAGCCGGTGTCCGTTCGGTCCGGCGGGCGATGTCCGCGACGACGGCGTCGTCGAAGGTGCGCCCGACGACCGTCACGCCGAACTGGGCTTCCTCTACCTCGCCCACCGGCACGGCGACCGCGCACATGTCGAAGAGGTTGCAGAAGTTCGTGTACGTCCCCATGCGGGAGTTGACCCCGATCGGATCCGCTGCCACCTCGGCGAGGAGGGGATGCAGGGGAGCCGTGGGCACCAGGAGGGCGTCGAAGCCCTCGAGCTGCGCGAGCGCGGCCCGCTTGAGGTCGGCCAGCCGGCCGGTGTCCGCCACGTACTCGTGGGCAGCCAGGGTGCCGGCGCAGCGGATGATGCCGGCGACGGTGGGATCGAGGCCTGCGGGATTGCCGTCCGCAGTGGCGCTGTCGACGAAGGCTCCGACGGCGGCATGGCGCTCCGCCACGAGGGCCCCGTCGTAGAGCAGCCGGGCGGCCTGCAGGAATTTATCGATCGGAAGGGGCTGGACGTCGACGCCGGCCGCCTCGAGCCGGGCGACCTGGCGGCCGAATTCCACAGCCCAGGCCGGGGACAGCTCGGGCAGCTCGGCCGGGTAGGCGACGCGGGGCCGGCTCGGGGCCGCGAGGCGTACCGCGGACGGCCACGGGCGCGCCCCACCGGCCATGACACCCATTGCGCGCTCGGCCGTGGCGAGGTCCCGCGCGAGGATCGTCACGGCATCCCAGGAGCGGCAGGCGGGCACCACGCCGTCCGTGGAGACGACGTGCAGCGTGGGCTTGATGCCCACGATGCCCTGGAGCCCGGCGGGGACTCGCCCGGATCCGGCCGTGTCGGTGCCGATCGCGATGTCCGCGAGGCCCAGTGCGACGGCGACAGCCGAGCCGGAACTCGATCCGCCGGAGATGTACTCCGGGCGGCGGGCATCGCGCACCGCCCCGTACGGGCTGCGGGTTCCCACGAGTCCGGTGGCGAACTGGTCCAGGTTGGTCGCACCCAGTACCACGGCGCCCGCGGCCCGCAGCCGGCGCACTGCTTCCGCGTCCTCCTCCGGGAGGTAGGAGAAGCCCGGGCACCCGGCGGTGGTGGGGATTCCGGCCACGTCCACGTTGTTCTTCACGGCGAGGACGAGTCCCGCCAGGGGAAGCTCCTCGCCGCCGCTCACCCGGGCGTCGACGTCGGCGGCCTCGGCGAGGAGGTCCTCCGCCGTGCGGACCGTCACCCAGATCTCGGGCCGGTCCACGGCGTCGAGGGCCGCGAGTGCGGTGCGTACGCGGTCGGTTGCCTGGGTGCTCATGCAGCTACCTCTTCCGTTGCGCTTGCTTCGGGTTCCGGGGTGGACGACGGATGGGGCTCGAGCTCCGGCGATGCGCCGAGGACCACCAGTGCCTCGCCGGCCACGACCTGGGACCCGGCGACCGGCAGGACCTGCAGCACCAGTCCGTCGCAGGGTGCGGTGAGGACGGTCTCCATCTTCATGGCCTCGAGCGAGACGAGGGGCTGTCCCTTCAGGACGGTCTCGCCCTGTGCCACATCCACTTTCCAGACGCTGGCGGCGAACGGCGCGGAGACCAGGGACGCGCCGTCGGGCACCACCAGGTCCTCCGTGTCCGGAACGGTGGCGGCTGCGGCATCGGCGCGGTCGAACTCGCCGGCGTCGGCCCATGCCTGGCGTTCGACGGCGAAGGCGGCGGACTGCTGCACGCGGAACTCCGCGATGGATGCGCTGTTCTCCTCGAGGAAGCGTTCGTGCTCGGCGAGGGAGAAGGTCCCCTCCTCGATCTCGACGCCGCGCCCGCGGCCTGCCGCCATGTCGGCGCGCAGGTCGAGCAGTTCCTCCGGGCTGACGGGGTACCAGGAGATGCGGTCGAAGAACCGCAGCAACCACGGGGATCCCGGCTCGAACGGTGCCGAGTCGGCGTAGCGCGACCAGACCTGGGTGGTGCGGCCCACGAACTGGTAGCCGCCGGGTCCCTCCATGCCGTAGATGCACATGTACGCGCCGCCGATACCGACGGCGTTCTCCGGCGTCCACGTCCTGGCCGGGTTGTACTTGGTGGTGACGAGGCGGTGCCGGGGATCGAGGGGCGTCGCGACGGGCGCGCCGAGGTACACATCGCCCAGGCCGAGGACGAGGTACTCGGCGTCGAAGACGGTGTCGAAGACGTCATTCACCGAGTCCAGTCCGTTGATACGCCGGATGAATTCGATGTTCCACGGGCACCAGGGGGCGTCATCGCGCACTCCGGCCATGTACCGCTCGATCGCCTCGCGGGTCGCGGGGTCGTCCCAGGACAGGGGCAGGCGCACCGAGCGGCTGGGCACCACGAGTTCCGAACTGGCCGGCAGGGCGCTCTCGATGTCCTGCACCACCTCCAGCAGGCGGCGGCTGGACAGGACGGAGGGGTCCACCTTGATCTGCAGGCTGCGGATCCCCGGCGTCAGGTCGACGACGCCGGCAAGCCGCATCTGCTCGATGGCCTGGTGCAGGGCGTGGACCCGCGCCCGGAGGCCGAGGTCGAGGACCATGTCGCCGTACTCGACGAGGAGGTTGTCGTCGCCGGACCGCCGGTATGTCACGGCGGGCCTGCCCGGTTCCTCCGCCACACGTGCCAGCACGCCGTCGTCGCCGTATCCGCCGCGGACCAGGTGCTGGTGCAGGGACGAGGTGCCCGCGCCGGACGGGAGTTCGGGGGCGTCGGGCAGGATCAGCTGCCGCCCGGGACCGAGGTCCCGCAGCGAGGGCGCCTGGACGGTGCGGACCGGCACGAAGCGCACGGTGTCGCCCGGGCGGAGCTGCCCGAGCTTCCAGCGGTCGGCCGCCACGACGGTCACGGGGCAGACGAACCCGCCGAGGCTGGGTCCGTCCGGTCCGAGGAGGATGGGCGTGTCCCCGGTGAAGTCCAGTGCGCCCACGGAGTAGGCGGTGTCGTGGATGTTGGAGGGGTGCAGGCCCGCTTCGCCGCCGTCGTTCCGCGCCCAGCGGGGCTTGGGCCCGATGAGCCGGACGCCGGTGCGGGCGGAGTTGAAGTGCACCTCGTAGTCGGTGGCGAGGAGATCGTCGATGTCTTCCCTCTGGAAGAACTCGGGCGCTCCGTGCGGGCCCTCGACCACCGTGAGCTCCCACCGGGACGTCAGGGCGGGCCGGGCGTCGAGCGCCACCGGGGACGATCCCGTGGGCGAGTCCGTGGGCACGGTCCTCAGGACGTCACCGGTGCGGAGGACACGCCCGGCGTGCCCGCCGAACTGGCCCAGGGTGAACGTGGAGGCGCTGCCGAGGTACAGCGGGATGTCGAGGCCCCCCGCGAAGAGGATGTAGCCGCGCAGGCCGGCGCCGTCCGCGCTCCCGACGTCGAGTGTTCCGCCCGCGGGAACCGTGACCGGCTCCCAGGCCGCGACCTCGGCGCCGTCCACCGTCACCCGGACCTCTGCACCGGTCACGCACAGGGTCGTGGCGTGCGAGAAGGTCAGGCTGGGCCCGGTCATGGTGAACTCGAGGCCCGGAGCGCCCTCCGGGTTCCCGAGGGCCTGGTTGCCCAGCCGGAAGGAGAGGTCGTCCATCGGGCCGCTCGGCGGGACGCCCACCTGCCACAGGCCCGTGCGGCCCGGCCAGTCCTGCACACTCGTCTGCAGGCCGGGCCGCTCCACCGTGATGCGTGGTTCGGGATCACCGACCGTATCGAGGGTGCTGGTCGAGTGTCCGGCCGCGCGGACGACGTCGAGCGTGCTGACGGCGCGCAGCATGCCGAGGTTGGTCTCGATGCCGTCGATCCGCGTGCCGGTCAGCGCGCCGGCCAGCCGGTCGAAGGCCTCGCCGCGGCTGGTGCCGGAGGCGATGATCTTCGCCAGTAGGGGATCGTAGTTGGTGGAGACCTCGCTGCCGGTCTCGGCCCAGGTGTCCACCCGGATGGAGTCCGCCTCCGGGTAGGCGGCGTTGGTGATCGTGCCCGCGCTGGGCTGGAAGCCGCGGGCGGGGTCTTCGGCGTAGACCCGTGCCTCGACGGCGTGGCCCGCGACCGGGACGCTGTCGGGGACACCGGCGAGGACGGCCGCGGCGTCGGGCCCGCCCTGCGCGAGGCGGAGCATCCACTCGACCAGGTCGACGCCGGTCACGGACTCCGTGACCGGGTGCTCGACCTGCAGGCGCGCGTTCACCTCCAGGAATGAGGCCTCCTGGCGGACGGAGTCGTAGACGAACTCCACGGTCCCGGCGGAGCGGTAGCCCAGCGATGCGCACAGCGCGCGCGAGCTGCGGTGCAGTTCCTCGCGGAGGGCGTCCGGCAGGTCCGGCGCGGGCGCTTCTTCAAGGACCTTCTGGTGCCGGCGCTGCAGCGAGCAGTCGCGGTCGCCCAGGCTGACCACCCGGCCTTCGCCGTCGCCGAAGACCTGGACCTCCACGTGGCGGGCGTTCTCCACGTACCGCTCCGCGAAGACGCCGGCGGTGCCGAAGCTCGCTCCGGCGAGGCGGGCCACGCGGGGGAAGCTCTCCGCGAGTTCCTCCTCGCTGCGGCAGACGGTCATCCCGATGCCGCCTCCGCCGCCGGTTGCCTTCAGCATGAGCGGGTACCCGATGGCCGCCCCGGCTGCCAGGGCGTCGTCGACGCCGTCCAGCAGTCCGGAGCCCGCGATCATGGGGACGCCGGCGGCCTGCGCGGCGTCGCGGGCGGTGTGCTTGGTGCCGAAGGTGCGGAGCTGGTCGGGCGTGGGACCCACGAACACGAGCCCGGCTGCCTCGACTGCCTCCGCGAAGTCGGCGTCCTCGGACAGGAAGCCGTAGCCGGGGTGGATGGCGCCGGCACCGGTGGACGCCGCGGCTGCCAGCAGGGCCTCGACGCGGAGGTAGGACTCCTTGGCGGGTGCCGGGCCGAGGAGCACGGCCTCGTCGGCGAGCCGGACGTGGCGGGCGCCGCGGTCCGCCTCGGAGAACACGGCAACCGTGCGCAGGCCGAGCGCACGGGCCGATTCGATGATGCGGCAGGCGATCTCTCCGCGGTTGGCCACCAGCAGGGTGTCGAAGCGGTTCATGCGGCAGTCTCCGGGCGTGTGACGATTATGCGGACGGGTGTCGGATTGAAGCCGTTGCAGGGATTGTTGACCTGGGGGCAGTTCGAGACGAGCACCAGGGTGTCCACCTCGGCCCGGAGGGCGACGCGCTTGCCGGGCGCGGAGAGGCCGTCGACGATCCCCAGGGCGCCGTCGGGATCGACGGGGACGTTCATGAACCAGTTGATGTTGGAGACGAGGTCCCGCTTGCCCAGCCCCCAGCGGGAGCCCTCGATGAGGAAGTTCTCCACGCAGGCGTGCTGCTCACGCGTGTGCTGGCCGTACCGGAGGGTGTTGGATTCCTGGGAGCAGGCGCCGCCGATGGTGTCGTGCACGCCCACCTCGTCCGCGACCACCGTCATGAGGGCGAGGCTCGTGTCGGCGCGGAGCACGGAGCCGGTGGTGAGGACGATGGAGCGCTGCTGCGCGATGGTGACCGGCGCCGAGTACCGGACCGTGGTGTCACCGGCGGCGTAGAGGAGGCAGTCGACCGCCTGGTTGCCGTCGAGGTCCACGATGGTGAGGACGTCGCCCGCGGAGACGACTGCGGACCACGGTCCGCGTGCTTCGACGTACTCGTCGAGGACCACGGCTCCCGGGACGAGGGCGGCGTCGGTCGCCTGCTGCGGAAATGTAGTGCTCATCGGGTGCTCCTTGCGGCGAGGTCGTGCTCGGTGTTGTCGAGGGCCTGGAGGTGTTCGGGCGCCAGCGGCCCGATCAGGCGTCCCTCGGCCAGTGCGGCGAGGTCCTCGGGCGCCCGCCATGCGGTGATCCCGACGGTGCTGCCGGTGAAGTCGGCACGCGGGTCGAGCGGGTGTGCGGTGTTGGCCAGCACGACGACGGCGTCCAGGTGCAGCAGCAGGTCGACGTGCGCTCCGGGGCCGGCGCTGCCGGTGAAGCGGATCCCGCCGTCCGGGTCCACCTGGATGCCCTTGAAGAGGGTCAGCGACGGGGCGACATCCCGTGGGCCGAGGCCGCTCTTCAGTGCCCCGAGGGTCAGCAGTTCCCGTGCGGCGGGGGAGTCGCTGTGCGCCGTCCCGGCCCCGTAACGGGCGGTGTTCCCGGCCAGGGTGGTGGCGCCCGTCAGGGCGTCGTGGCTGCCCGAGGTGTCCTCGACGATCGTGGCCAGGACGCGGCCGGCGTCGGACAGGAGGGGGTGCCCGGTCCCGGGGTAGGCCTGCCAGGGCACCTTGACGGTGTCGGCCGCATTGAAGCGTTCGTGGAGGGCGCCGGCCCGGTACAGGAGGGTGTGCACGCAGGCATCCCCCGTGTCCGTGAGGCGGAGGCGCGTGCCGCGGGCGAGGTGCAGCGTCGTGTAGCGGCCGAAGGCCAGCGCCTCCGACCAGACCAGGCGGTCGGCGGCGCCGTCGGGCAGTACGTCCGTGAGCCGGGAGGGTGCGGTGGCCACCGGGATGTGGCGCATCGTGTCCGCCGTGCGGCGGTGCTGGTCGCGGGCGTGGGCGCGGGCTCCGGCCGTGGTGGCCGTGCCTGCCGGTGTGTCGGTGGTCTGTGTCATGTCGATCCTTGTCGATCCTGGTGGTCGGTGCGCAGTCTGCTGCGGGGTGCGGGCGGGGTACTAGGAGGTCCTGGCTGCGATGCTCCGGCGGATCCAGAGACCTCCGAGCAGCACGACGGTGACCATCAGGGGGGCGGAGTAGAGGAGGATGCCGTTCTCGCCGGCGGGGTCGTAGACCTCGGGGCGGGGCCAGGACAGGTTGACCACCATGACGGCGCCGTAGAGGACGGCGAGCACGTTCACGGGCAGGCCCCAGCGGCCCAGGGAGAAGAGGCCCGACGGCATGGTCTGGCCCACGCGGTCCCAGTCGCCGCGCAGCCGGTTGATCAGATGCGGGACGGTGACCAGGAGGTACGCGATGTACACCATGACGATGCAGACGCTGGTCAGGGTGGTGAAGAGGGCTGCGTTGCCCACGTTGATGGCCAGGACGCCGACGGCGAGGGCGCCGATGGCGATGGAGGGCCACATCGGGGTGCCGCGGCGGGGGTGGACGGTGGAGAGCAGGGTCGAGGCGGGGAGCTTGCCGTCCCGTGCCATCGAGAAGACCAGGCGTGAGCCGGCGGTCTGGATGGCGAGGGTGCAGACGAAGATCGCGATGGCGACGTCGACCAGGAGGACCTTGCCCCAGAAGGTGCCGAGGACCGCGGTCAGGACGTAGGGGAGCCCTTCGGTGGCCAGGCGGCCGTCGTCGAGGCTCGGTGCCGCCATGAGCGCGGTGATGATCATGAGGGCTCCGCCGACCCCGGAGATCGCCAGGGCGGAGATGATGGTGCGGGGTGCGGTGCGGCGAGGGTCCTTGGTCTCCTCGGAGAGCTCGCCGGCCGAGTTGAAGCCCACCATGACGTAGGCGGCCATGAGGCCGGAGACGAGGAACGCCCCGACGGCGCCCAGGTCCGAGCCCTGCAGCGCCGTGGTGTCCAGGACCACGTCGGGCCCGCGCTGCGCCGCGGTGAGAAGGGCGAGGACGACGGCGATGACGCCGACGATCTCGCAGGTGACGCCCACCGAGTTGATGTGGGCCATGAGCCGGACACCCATCGCGTTGATGACGGTGGTGGCGACCAGGAGGATGGCGCCCAGGACGACGGCGTTCGCGGCGCCCGTGACGGTGTTGAGCGCAGGGTCGCCGCCGACGAGCTGGAAACCGCTCCACAGCTGCGGCAGCACCACCTGCAGGGCGATGGCTGCGGCGGCGGCCGTGACCACCTGTGCCACTGCCATGAACCAGCCGGCGAACCAGCCCACCGTCTCGCCGCCCACGCGCCGTGCCCACTGGTACACCGCGCCCGACAGCGGATAGCGGGCTGCCAGTTCGGCGAAGTTCAGGGCCACGAGCAGTTGGCCCACGAGGACGATCGGCCAGGTCCAGAAGAACGCAGGACCGGCGAACGAGTACCCGAAGGCGAAGAGCTGGAAGATCGTGGTGAGGATGGAGACGAAGGAGAAACCCGCCGCGAAGGACGCGTAGCGGCCCAGCTTGCGGTGCAGGGAGGGCTCATAGCCGAGGGAGGTGAGGTCGGCGTCGTCCGGGTGGGTCGAGGTGGGAATCGTCATCGGAGGTCTCCGTGGTTCGAACGGGATGGGTGCCGGTGCAAGCGATGGGGTACTGCGTAATACCGGTCACTTGATAGTTTTCCAATCCGAGGTCCCGCTCGGGTTTCACGGATGTAAAAGGCTCGTGAGCAGGTTATTTCCGCTATGTTTCGGCGTTTCCCGCGGGCGGTACCGCGCCGGGAGGGGTTCCTCCGGGTGCAAGAATGAGGCCGTGACCCTCACCGGACCGGGACGTCCCCGTACGCGCCAGTCGACCCGCCCCGGGGCCACGGCCCGTGAGGAGATCCTCGACGCGGCGGCGGAGCTCTTCACCACGCAGGGCTACGCCACCACCTCGACCCGCGCCATCGCGGACGCGGTCGGTATACGGCAGTCCTCGCTCTACCACCACTTCGCCACGAAGGACGACATCCTCGAGGAGCTCCTGACCGGAACGGTGGCAGGGGGGCTGGTCTTCGCCCGTGCAGCGTCCGCCATCGGGGACGGCACCGTCTCACCCGCCGCCCGGCTCCATGCCGTGGCGTTGTTCGACGGGACGCAGCTGTGCAGCGGGCGGTGGAACATCGGGGTCCTCTACCACCTGCCCGAAGCCCGGGACGAGCGCTTCCGCTCATTCCTCGCCGACCGCGGGGAATTGCGCGGCCTCTACCGTCGGCTGGGCTCAGCCGTTGTCCCCGCACCGCTCTGGTCCGGCGATGCCCGCCATCACGGCGAACTCGCCTTCCGCCTGGTCGAATCCCTCGTGAGCCTTCGAGCCGACGGCCAGGTCACGCCCGACTCGCCACTCCAGGTGGCCGACGCAGCCATGGTGCTGTGCGGCGCCGGCAGCTCCCTCGGGACGATCCGGGCGGAGAGCCTCGCGCTCATCGAACGGATGGCGCGCGACCTGCCGGACCCGGGGGCCGGCGCGCGCTAGCCGGGAGTTCAGCGCCGATAGGCTGTATCCGTGGACACCGCGGCGGTAGAGCGGTGACCTGGCTTCCCTAGAACTCGGACGTGCCGCGTGATCGGCGGGGACGGCCGTCCGGGTCGACGACGAGGCGGCTGAGGGGCTCCGCCCAGAGCCGTTGGAGGGGCGACACGGGTGCCGGGGTGTGGCGCCGTACCTGCCCTGGAGGACGGGGTGCGCGGCGGCCGGCATCATGCCACCGGTCCAGAGCCTCGGCTGTGCTGTTCCACAGATCGAACCCGGCTGCCGGGTCCTGGAGGCGGGGGTCGTCCTGGTCCAGGCCCAGGTGTTCGGCCCAGAGCTGAAGCCGGAACTCGCGGGCCAGCGGACTGTAGGAGTCCTGTCCGGGGTCTGTGCTGGTCGTCTCCGACGTGCCGGTCGTGGTGTCGAGTACGGCGCAGGTGAGCTCGCTGTCCGAGGTCCACGACCGACGGTTGAAGTTGTCCGAGCCGCAGGCGAACCAAACGTCGTCGATGATGCAGATCTTGGCGTGGACGTAGATCGGTGTTCCGGCCGTGTTCTCCAGATCGAACACGCCGACCCTGCCGGGCGCAGCCCGGTGCAGTATCCCCATGGCGCGCACCTGCCCGATCCGCCTGGGCGGCCCTCCGAGGAGGCCGTCGGAGTCCGGGTACCGGGGTACGACCGCGATCACCTTCAGATCAGGATTGCGTTCAAGGGCCGACGCGATGCCGGCCGCGCCCTCTGTGGACCACAGGTACTGGTCCTCGATGTAGATCAGCGAGCGGGCACGGGAGAAGGCTTTCGCGTAACCACGGGCAATGCTCCGGTCCCCGTCGGGTGCGAAGGGGAACGGAGGATGCTTCACGCCGTAGGTGCGCAGCAACTGTACGGCGTGGGGGCCGGCCGGTGGTGGGGGCGGAGCAGTGGCCGGAAGAGGTTTGGGGTGCCGGGGCATGCGGGCGAGGCGATGCAGCAGCATGCGGTACGGGGTGCGATGGTCCAGGGGATGGGGATCGTTCCACCGTTCGGCGAACAGTGCGAGCACGTCTCCCACCACAGGCCCGCGGAGCTCGAGGGCGGCATCGTGCCACGGCGGCTGTTTCCCGTACCGGGGATCCATCGTCACTGCCTGCGGATCTCCCGCGTGGCCGGCATCGTCCCGCCTGCTGTGGGAGAGGTCGATTCCACCCACGAACGCGACGTCGCGCGACGGGTCGTCACGACGGCGGATGACGAAGAGTTTCTGGTGGTGCGAGCCGAAGAGGCGGACACGCTGATCCAACAGCACCTCTCCGCCTGCGTCGTTGACCTGGCGGCTCATGAGTTCGTTGGACCGGCCGCTGATCGGCGCCGACACGCGCTCTCCGTGGGATCTCCAGATCAGGCCCCGTACTTCCACACCCTTGCGGGCCAGGTCCGCAAGCAACGCGCCGATCGGCGGGCCGTCCTCCGTCAGCCGCTCGTCGCCGTCACCGCGCCAGTCGGTGAACCACACGCGGTCTCCCTCGCGCAGGGCCGTCAGCTCCTCGTGCAGACGGGCGAAGTAGGTGGCTCCATGAACGAGGGGCCGCACGAGGTTGCCCTCGGACCAGGACGGCGACCCGGCACCGCCTGCGTGAACCTCTGTCGCCAGATTCCCCCGTTCGTCGCGGCCCAGGAACCAGTTCTCCGCACCACCGTCCACTCGATGCTCCTTTCGGGGCCCGAGGCGAGGCCGCTAGTACACGGTCTCCAAACTAGCCGACGAACACGCCGATTCAGGGCATTGGACGGGGTCCAGCCGCGCACTCCAGCCGAAAGGAGCCGCCGGGACAGGTTTCCGGCTGCGCGTGAGGCCGGCGTGCGGCAACGTGCCGGACGTGCAGGAGGAAATCCACGGCGTCACCGGCAGCGGCAGGACAGTGGACTCACGACCGCCAGCAGTTCACCTCCGGCGGGGTCCCCCTCCGTGCGCGTGCCCGAATCGGCGACGAGCGGTGGGTCAGTGCCGTGAGTTCACGGAGTCGAGGTACTGCTGCACGGCCGTTTCCGGCACGCGGTAGGAGCGGCCGAACCGGATACCGTGCATCGCACCGGACTGCACCAGGCGGTACACCGTCATCTTCGATACCCGCATCTGGGCGGCTATCTCCGCAACCGTCAGTAGGTTCTCCGTCATGGGGTTGTTATGCGCCATTGCTACCTGCTCCTTGAGACCCGTTCGCCACTCCTGCGTCTCTGCTAACAGTGACCGGCCTCGGTGGACGGCGCACGAGTAGTCACTACGTGTTTCCCATCGCTCGAGCAGCAAGTAGTGGGGCGGCGCTCGCCGATGGGTTGCCACAATTTGGGGGTTGTTTCTGATGCTTCGACGCTCGACACTGGAAAAGCCTGGGGAGGATGAAGATCACTCAACCCGGGGGGGCAATGATGCTGGATTTTCCATCTTTTTCCATGGGCAGGCGTGACAGAGGCCGCAGGGCTTCGTCGCTCGGCGCCCTGCTGACAGCGCTGGTGCTTGCGCTGGGTGCCCTGGTGGCTCCGGTCGCGGCGTCGGCTGCCACCGGTGATGTCGGCGTTCAGGGTCCGTCGCACTCCGGAACGGGCACGCCGACGGGTACGAAGCGGGCGACGAACGCCCTGTGGTTCAACGACGGTATCTGGTGGGGGAACCTGTGGGACACCGCCAGCTCTGATTTCCACATCTTCCGGTTCAACGCCGCGACGAGTCCGACCTCGTGGGTCGATACCGGTGTGGCGACGGAAACGCGCGGCAGCACCCATCACGACGTCCTGTGGGACGGAAAAACCCTGTACGTGGCCAGCTACCGGTTCGTCAACGACGGCCTGCCGGCCGAGCCGGGCTTCCCGACGACGATGCGCCGCTACAGCTACAACTCGAGCACGAAGACCTACACGTTGCTCAGCACCACCCAGATCAACAATTCCAAGGTCGAGGTCCTGACCATCGACAAGGACTCGACCGGCCGGGTGTGGGCCACCTGGCAGCAGGGAAACCGGATCTTCCTGAACGTCACCGGCACGGACGGCAAGACATGGGGGACGCCGTTCGAGCATCCTGCGCGGCCAGGAGTGTCCGTGGATGACACGTCGGCGGTGATCGCCTTCGGCGGCAACAAGATAGGTGTGATGTGGAGCCGGCAGGCCAAAGACGCCACCGACGGCTTCTACTGGAGCGTCCACGTCGATGGAGCGTCGAACACCTCCTGGACCACTCCCGTGGCCGCGACGTCGGGCCTGAAAAGCGGTGATGACCACATGAACCTGAAGTGGCTGGATTCCTCCGGTGGCCGGGTCTTCGCCGCGGTCAAGACGTCCTTCACCTCCGCGTCCCAGCCGCTGATCCAACTGTTGGCATTGAGTGGTTCGACGTGGTCGAAGCACACGATCGCCACCCAGGGCGAGTGCCCGAACCGGGTGATCGTCCTGATCGACGAGAGCACCCAGATGCTGCGGACCTTCGCCACTTATCCGAAACCCAGCGGCACCACGAACGCCGGTGTCTGCTCCACCTCGGGGGGCGCGATCTATGAGAAATCCGCGCCGCTGAACGACCCCGGCAAGCTCGCCACCGCCACGAAAATACCTCGCATCGTCGACGCAGACCAGTACGTTCACAACGTCACCTCGACCAAGCAGAACCTGAACAGCACGCGGGGCACAACCGGCAGCGGTCTGCTGGTGCTCGCCGATGTGAATGCCACCAGCCGGTACTGGCACTACTACAGCCGGTAGACGACGACGGGGCGCCCGCTGCCGCGGACGCCCCGTCGTACCGTGTCGGAGAACCCTACTGCGTGATGTCCACCCGGTAGGTGCTCGTGGCCGAACCGTCCTCGCTCGTCACCGTGACAACGGCGGTCCGGTCAGCGCCCGAGGGCTGCGTCACGGACACCGTCGCGTACGGGTCGGCCGGAACGGCGGACAGGGCGGGGAGCTTGCCCCGCGACGCCACCGAGTAGGAAGTCACGGCGGGATCGAAGCCGGCCACGGGCGTCCCGTCGACGCTGATCGACGCGAGCGCCGCATCCGACGATTCCGCAGGAACGGCACCGAGGACCTCGATCTCGCTGACCACCATGTGCGTCTGCGAGCGGGCCGTCATCACCACGCGCACGCTCGACGCCGTGATGCCGTCGAGCGGCAGGGTCACCGCCGGGGCGGGAGAGCCACCCGGGACGCTCACCGGACCGCCGGCGTTGGTCCACGCACCATTCGCGCCCTGGACCTGCAGCTGCAGGGTCTGCGCGTAGCTGTCCGACGATCCGTCGCGGAAGAAGTGCACGACCACGCCGCCGAGGGTCTGCGCCTCGGGCAGCGTCACGGTCAGGGTGTCGGCGGCGTTCTTGGTGCCGGAGCGCCAGTTGGACCAAGCCTTGTCGCGGGTGTCGCCGTTGAACAGGCCGGCCGTGCCGTAGCCGGGTTCGGTGTAGGTGGCGCTGGCGGTAGTGCCGCCGTCGTCGGCCACGTTGTCCAGCGTGCCCGCGGTGACCTGGATGCGGACGGTCGCCGGGAGCGTGCCACCGTTGCCGTCATCGGCCGTGCCCGCCAGTTCGTAGACGCCGGGAGCGGGGTAGCCGACCGGGGTGCTCCAGGTCACCGGGCGCTCGGCCGTGCCGCCCTGGCTGCCGACGGCAGTCACGGTGGCGGGCAGTTCGGGCAGCCCGTTGACCACGGCCTTGGCGCGGGCAGGCTGCGTGGAGACGAGGGTGTCCACGGTGACCGTGAGTTCCACGGGGAACTGCGTGCCGGTGATGTCGGTCGCGGTGCCCTTGACCTTGACGGTACCGGGCTTCTTCCAGCGGTTGTCGTTCGGGATCTTCCACTCGACAGGGATGGTTCCGCGTGCGCCGTCGCGGTAGACCGGCGTCACGGTCTTCGGCAGGACGGGTGCGGTGCCGGGGACGGTGAACGCGGTGGCATCCTGCACGGAGAGCACGGTCTCGTCGATCAGTGTCCAGCGCTGGTTGGCTCCGGAGTTGGCGACATAGAGGGTCACGGGAGCTCCCTCGGAGGTCTTCCCGCCGCCCACCTCGAGCAGCAGGCCGGTCTCGGCGTTCACGAAGGTGTACGTGCCGTCGCCGGTGGTCGAGGCGATCCAGGCCGCGCGTGGGTCGGCTCCGACGGGAGCGACGACGGCGGCGCCGCCTGCGTCCGCGAGTTGCGAGGCGCCGTCGAGCGTGGTGATCGAGTAGCGCTCGCGGTTCGTGTTGTCCTCGCCCAGGCTGGTGAAGCGGAACAGTTGGCCTGCGTCGGCGGGGTCGCTCGCGCTGATGACGGCGGTGTCGCCGGTCGGCTCGATCGACTTGCCGCTCTGCACGCCCTGCAGCCGGTACACGTGCCCGTCCTGGAGGGCCGCCGCGTCCTCGGCGACGCCGGAGACGCCCTCGACCACGAAGGTGGTGACGGACCGGGCGGGCGCGGTGACGACGGCGGAGCCGCCCTCGATCGCAACCGCTCCACCCTCTACGAGGGCACCGTTGGCGTCGCTGACGACGGGGGTCACCGTCGCACCGGGTGCGACGGAACCGAACTTCGAGAAGTCGAGGACCACGGGCTTGGCATCGGCGGACTCGTTGATGTGGACCACGGCGGCACCGGTGTCGGTGATGGCGGCGGTGGTGTCGTCGTCGTTCACCTGCACCAGGCGGTCGCCGGGCTGGATGTAGTGCGTGTAGTTCCGCACGGTGTCGAACTTGGTGTTCGTGTAGATGGGGCAGCTCTCGAGCGTGTCCACATCGGTGCAGTCGAACGGCATCTGGATGCTGCCCCAGTTGGCGCCGGCCGCGCTCTCGCCGCCGGGCTTCATGTTGTCGTAGTCCTCGACGGGCTGCCAGAACACCCAGGCGCTGGGTTCGAGCTCGCGGAGGTCGTCCGTGATGCGCTTGGCCATGCCGAGGCCCGGCTCCATGCTGGTGAAGCTCTGGCCGTTGCCCCAGGAGCCCTCGACCTCGCTCATCCAGAGGGGCTTGTCCTCACCCTTGGCGATATCCCTCACCGTGGTGCGCTGGCCGGTGCCGTAGGTATGGACGTTGAGCTGGTCCACCAGGTCGCGGACCTCTGCCGGATAGCTGTTCCAGTTGGTGGCGAAGATGCCGGGATTGGTCTCGTCCATCGCGGAGATCGTCGCGTCCGTACTGGAGTCGTCGAGCTTCGGCGCGAGGCTCTTCAGGACCTGCTGCTGGAGCTGCGGGCTGATGTGCGCACCCTCCTGGCGTCCGCCGACGGGCTGTCCGCCGGCATCCAGACGCGTGCCCCAGTAGTTGGTGTTCGGCTCGTTGAACGGATCGAGCGTGTCCACCGTGATGCCGTGGGCGTTCTCGAGCTCCTCGACCACGCGGACCAGGTATGCGTTGAAGTCGTCGATGCTCTCGGTCTTCAGCTGGTCCTTGGTCGCGTCGAAGCCGCCGGAGACGTAGCCGCTGACGGTCTGGAACCAGGGCGGCGAGTTGCTGAACGCCTCCCAGTGGGTGATGTCCTGCTTGATGCGGTCGATCCACCAGCGCTGTGTGGCATCCGCCTCGAGGTTCCAGTCGGCGGGATCCTCCGGGTCGAACCAGTCGGTATTCGCGCGCGTGGTGCCCTCGGGAGCGTTCCACCAGCCCTCGACGGCACCGCCCGGGCGCAGGTAGTCCTTCACGTCGGGTGCGTTGCCCCCGCCGATGTTGTAGCGGGCGATGTTGAGGTTGAGGCCCTCGGGGCCGAACACCAGCTCCGCGAGGCGGTTCCGGATCTCGTCTGGGTAATCGCCCGTAGCGTTCGCGAACCATACGAGGCTCGTACCCCAGCCCTCGAACTCATCGCCCTGATAGGAGGGGTCGGGGGTGAGGGTCAGCGCGCCCTCCGGGACGGCCGGCGGTGCGGGCAGGGCCGGGGGCGCGGCCTGCGCCGCACCCCCGATCAGGGAGGCGGCTGCCAGGACGGCGGCCACCCCCGTGGCTGCGGCCTGAGTGGCGCGCCTGGATCGATTCGTCATTGAATGTGTTCCTTCCAGCAAGGTGGATACTGCGGTGGTCCTAGGTGGTGCGCGAGACCTTCCTCGTGAGGACGGCGACCGAGCGGGGAGCCAGCTTGGACTCCTCGCCCGTGAGGGTGTCGCCGTCGACGCCCGCGATGTCCACGGGCTCGTCGGTGCGGTTGATGAGGAAGACGTAGTCGGCGTCGTCGTCGGTGCGCAGCACCTGCTCGACGGCGCCGCGGAGTTCGGCGGGCAGCTCGCTGGCGATCCCGGCGCGGCCGGCGAGACCCGCGAGGACGGGCTCGAGGCCCTGCGCGCCGAGACGCGCGCCCAAATAGGCGGCGCTGCCGGAGCCGACCTGACGCCGCGTGACGGCCGCATCTCCGGCGTGCTCCCCGGTGATGTACCGGGCGAGGACCTCGACGCCGTCGGCGCGCGGCAGCACGCGGTCGGCCCAGCCCGTGGCGGTGGTGCCGTTGTCCAGCTGGACGGTCTCGCCGTCGAGCAGCGGGCCGAACTCGTCGATACGCACGCCGAGCAGGTCCGCGAGGGCGCCGGGGTAGCCGCCGAGCCAGATGTGGTCGTTCTCGTCGGTGATGCCGCTGAAGTAGCTCGCCACGAGGTGCCCGCCGCCGCTCACGTAGTCCTCGAGCCGCGCCTTCAGGGCTGCCGGGACGGTGTGCAGGATGGGCGCGACGACGAGCCCGTAGCCGGCGAGGTCGGTGGCGGAGGGGACGACGTCGGCGCGGATGCCGAGCGCTAGGAACGCCGAGTACCAGTCGAGGGCCTCCTGCTTGTAGCGCAGGCGGTCGGACGGGTGGGAGTCCTGCTCCGAGGCCCACCAGGAATCCCAGTCGAAGAGGATCGCGGCCGGTGCCGCGCTGCGGCGGGAACCGACGACGTCCGACAGCGAGGCGAGTTCCCGGCCGAGGTCGACGACGCCGCGGAAGATCGGGCTGTCCTCACCGGCGTGGGGGACCATCGCGGAGTGGAACTTCTCGGCGCCGGCCTTGGACTGCCGCCACTGGAAGAAGCAGACGGCGTCGGCGCCGTGGGCCACGTGGGTGAGCGAATCCCGGCGCAGTGCCCCGGACTTCTTCGGGGTGTTGACGGGCTGCCAGTTCACCGCGCTGGTGGAGTGCTCCATGAGGAACCAGGGCTTCCCGCCGGCGATGTTGCCCGTGAGGTTCGCGGAGAAGGAGAGCTCGTCGACGGCCTGCGGGCCGGGGACGAAGTAGTGGTCATTGGCGACGAAGTCCAGTTCCGCGGCCCAGTCGGCGTAGTCCATGCCCTTGGTCTCGCCCATGACCATGAAGTTGGTGGTGATGGGGATGTCCGGGGTGATGCTGCGCAGGATGTCGCGCTCCTCGCGGAGGTACTGCTTGAGGGCGTCCGAGGAGAAGCGCTTGAAGTCGAGCTGCTGGGTGGGGTTGGGGTGCGAGGCGGCCTGGCGCGGGGGCAGGATCTGCTCGAAGCGGGTGTAGCGCTGGGACCAGAAGTCCGTGCCCCACGCGTCGTTGAGGGCGTCGATGCTGCCGTAGCGGTCGGTGAGCCAGGTGCGGAAGGCACGGGCGGCGTCGTCGGAGTAGTCGTAGATGTTGTGGCAGCCGAGCTCGTTGGAGATGTGCCAGGCGCACACGGCCGGGTGGTCCTTGTAGCGTTCTGCCATACGAGCGACGAGCTTCAGGGCGTGTTCCCGGAAGACAGGGCTGGTGGGGCGCCAGTGCTGGCGGGCGCCGGGCCAGAGGGTGCCGCCGTCCTGCGTGACGGGGAGGATCTCGGGGTGCTCGGTGGCGAGCCACGGCGGCGGGGAGGCGGTCGCGGTGGCGAGGTCGACGGCGATGCCATTGGCGTGCAGGAGGTCGATGACCTCGTCGAGCCAGGCGAAGTTCCAGCTGTCCCGCTCGGGCTGCAGGCGAGCCCAGGAGAAGATCGCGAGGGACACCACGTTGACGCCGGCCTCGCGCATGAGGCGCACGTCCTCGTCCCACGTCTCGCGCGGCCACTGCTCGGGGTTGTAGTCGGCGCCGAAGGCCATGCGCCTGCGGTTCGGCTCGGACGGCCAGCGCAGCCAGCGGTGGGGAGTGGGTGTTGACACGGTGGAGCTCCTTGGCGGTGATTCTCGAGGCGTTCGGGCGCGGTCGCGCCGCCCGCCGTCGTCGTGCCCTTCCCGTATCCGGGCGAGGGTCGACGACGGCGGGTACAGCTGGGGATCGAACAGGGTGGAACGGGCCGGGCGGATGCGCGAGGGCTCCCGTCCGGTCCGGGTCTGGTGCTACTCCGAGACGGTGAAGCCCTGCTCGGTGCCGTACTTGATGCTCGCGTCCTGCCAGCTCTTCAGCCCGTCCTTGAGGGGGGTGTCGGAGACGTAGGCCTGGCCCACGGTGTCGTTGAAGATGCTGTTGGCGTAGACCTGGAAGGGCAGGTAGGACCAGCCTTCGGGTACATTCCGAGCGGACTCGGCGAAGATTTCGTTGGCCTTCTGGCCGCCGAAGTACTCGAACTCGGAGTTCAGGAACTCGTCCGATTCGAGGGCCGCCGACGTCGCGGGGAACGCGCCGCCGTCGATTCGGGTCTGGACGCCGTCGCCCACGTTGGCGTAGTCGAGGAAGGCGTACGCGAGGGCGCCCTGCTCGCTGGCGGTCGGGATGGTCAGCGAGCTGCCGCCGTTCTCGGCGCTCGCGGTGCCGCCCTCTTCCCACTGGGGAAGCGGTGCCGCACGCCACTTGCCGGCTGCCGTGGGGACGCCGGAGGTGAAGTTGCCGGGCATCCAGGCGCCGGTGGACAGGGTGGCGATGGTGCCGTTGCCGAGGCCCTGGTACCACTCGTCGCTCCAGGAGCTGATGGGTGCCAGGAGGTCCTCGTCGAGGAGCTGCTGCCAGGTCTCGGCGAACTTGGTGGAGCCCTCGTCGGAGAAGTCGATCTTCACGTCGGTGCCGTCCACCGTGTAGGGCTTGCCGTCGGCCTGCCAGATGAGGCTGGTGGCGAAGCCGGCGTCGCCCGTGTCATTGGCGATGTACACCTTGGGGTCCGCCTTGTGGAGCGTCCGGGCCGCCTCGATGTACTCATCCCAGGTGGTGGGGACCTCGACGCCGTACTTCTCGAAGACCTCGGTGTTGTAAAACAGGGCCATGGGCCCGGAGTCCATGGGCAGGCCGTAGATGCCCTCGCCCGCCTGGACGGAGCTCCACGGGCCGGGGCTGAAGGTGTCCTGCAGGTCGCCGGCGCCGTACCCGCTGAGGTCCTGCACGGACTCGGCGAGGGCGAACTGGGGGAGCGCGTAGTACTCGACCTGCGCGACGTCGGGCACGCCCGAGCCGGCGGCGATCGCGTTCTGCAGCGCCGTGTACTGGTCGTTGCCGGTGCCCGCGTTCACGAGGTCGATGTCCACGTTCGGGTACTCGGCCTCGAAGTCCTCGACGACCTTCTCCAGCGTGGGCTCCCAAGCCCAGACGGTGAGGTCGCCACCCTTCTCGAGGGCTGCCTGGACGTCGTCGGCGCTGACCTCTGCGGGTGCCGCACCGCCGGCGTCGTTCCCGCCGCCGCCACCGCAGGCGGTGAGGGCGAGGGCTGCCGCGAGGGCCAGTGCCGAACCGCGCAGCACCGCCGGGGAGATTTTGCTCTTCATGGGGTTCCTTTTCACTTCATCGTTTTTCGGAAGGGGCTTTACTCTTTGACGGCACCGGCGCTGAGGCCGGACTGCCAGTAGCGCTGCAGCAGCAGGAACGCTGCGATCAGCGGGAGGATGGTGAGGAGGGAGCCGGTGATGACGAGGTTGAAGATGGCCTCGCCGCCGGCCGTCGAGGCCTGCGCGTTCCAGGCGTTCAGGCCCAGGGTCAGCGGGTACCAGGCGGGGTCCTTGAGCATGATCAGCGGCAGGAAGTAGTTGTTCCACGTGGCGACCATGGTGAACAGCAGCACCGTGACGATGCCCGGGCCCAGGAGTGGCAGGCAGATCTGGAAGAACGTGCGGAACTCGCCGGCGCCGTCCATGCGGGCCGATTCCAGCAGTTCGGTGGGGATGGCCTCGGAGGCGAAGGTCCACATCAGGTACAGGCCGAACGGCGAGATCAGGGACGGGATGATCACCGACCAGGGGGTGTTGGTGAGGCCCATCTCGCTGAACATCAGGAAGGTGGGGACCGCCAGGGCGGTGCCGGGGACGGCCACAGCACCGATGACGACGGCGAACACGGCCTTCTTGCCCGGGAAGGTGAACTTCGCGAGGGCGTACCCGCCGAGGACGGCGAGGAACGTCGCCCCGCCGGCCCCGAGCACCACATACAGCACCGTGTTGAGGAACCAGCGGCCGAAGATGCCGTCGTCGTAGGCGAGGGTGTCGCCGATGTTGCCGAAGAGGGCGAAGTCGCCGCTGAACCACAGGCCGAACGAGGTGAACAGATCGGCCTGGGTCTTGGACGAGTTGATGAACAGCCACACCAGCGGGATGAGGCTGTAGATCAGGACGATCCCGGTGAGGACGGTCAGGAGGACGCTGCGCCTCGGATTGTCGACGCCGCGGCGTGTGCTCTTCATGCGCACGTAGCCGGGCTTCGTCTTGTGCTTGGTCCTGTTCTTGTCCGTGCGGGTGGGTTCGACGGCGACGCTCATGGTCAGCTTTCCTTCCGCATGCCGCGCAGCTGCACGGCGTAGGCGATGACCATGGTGATGACACCCATGATGATGGCCACGGTGGCGGAGTAGTTGTACTGCTGGCCGGAGAAGCTCAGCGAGTAGGCGTACAGGTTCGGGGTGAAGTACGTGGAGATCGAGTTCGGCGCGAGGCTCTGCAGGATGGCGGGCTCGTTGAAGAGCTGGAAGCTGCCGATCACCGAGAAGATGCCGGCCACCACGAGGGCTCCGCGGATGGCGGGGAGCTTGATGGCGGTGACGAGGCGGAACTGGCTGGCGCCGTCGATCTCCGCGGCCTCGTAGAGGGACTTCGGGATCACGCGGAGGGCGGAGTAGAAGATCAGCATGTTGTAGCCGATGAACTCCCAGGTGACGATGTTGCCGATCGAGGCGAGGATCAGCTCGGGGGAGAGCGGGTTCGGCAGGTTGGTGCCGAGGGCGTTGTTGATGTTGCCCACCAGCCCGAACCGCGTGCCGTACATGAAGCCCCACATGAGGCTGGCGACGACGGCGGGCACCGCGTACGGCAGGAAGATCGAGATGCGGAAGAAGGACTTCCCGTACAGCCGGCCGCTGTCCAGGGCCAGGGCCACCAGCAGGGCGATCAGCAGCATCACCGGCACCTGCACCGCGAGGAACAGCGTGACGCGGAGGAGTGAGGACCAGAACTGGGGGTCCTGCAGGGCCTGCGAGTAGTTGGCGAAGCCTACGAAGCCGTTGCCGCCCACGAGCTGGTTGCGGAAGAAGCTGAGGAAGATCGAGTAGGCGATCGGTGCCAGGAAGACGAGCGCGAAGACCGCCATGAACGGGCCGATGAAGAGCCAGCCGGACCAGGAGCGCTTCTGGGGGCGCTTCTGCGCTCGCTGGGCGGGCTTCGGCAGCGTGCCGAGCGTGGCCGGTGGGGGTGACGCCGTCGTCATGGGTGGTTCCTTCTGACTCTGTCGGTGATGTTTGCGTAAACATAGCAGGGTGGGCGCTTGAATGTTTACGTAAACATTGTTGTTACGATGGTCACATGTCTCCTCCATCGCGTCAACACCTCCTCAAGGAGGATCGGCGCGTCTCCATGTCCGACGTCGCCCGGCTGGCCGGCGTCTCGGCGCAGACGGTGTCGCGGGTGTCCAACGGCAGTCCGGGTGTCATCGAGTCGACGCGGCAGCAGGTCATCGCCGCGATGGACGAGCTCGGCTACCGGCCCAACAGTGCTGCGCGCGCCCTGAAGCGGGGGAGCTTCCGGACCCTCGGCGTCATCCTGTTCACTCTCTCCACGACCGGCAACGTCCGCACCCTCGAGGCCATCGCGGCCCGCGCCGCGGAGGAGGATTACGCCATCACGTTAATCCCCGTCTCCGCGCCGACGCAGGCAGGCGTGCGGGGTGCGTTCTCGCGCCTGAACGAGCTGGCGGTGGACGCGATCATCGTGATCATGGAGGTCCACCTGCTCGACGCCGCCACCGTGTCCCTGCCGCCGGGCGTCCATGCCGTGGTGGTGGACTCCGATGCGAGCGACGGCTACAGCGTGATCGACACGGACCAGGCCGACGGCGCGCGGAAGGCCGTGGAGCACCTGCTGGATCTGGGGCATCCGACGGTGTGGCATGTGGCGGGCCCGTCGGCGTCCTTCGCGTCGGAGCGGCGCGTCAATGCGTGGCGCCAGACCCTCTCGGCGCGGGGCTGCGCCGAGCCGCCGCTGCTGCGCGGGGACTGGTCGGCCGACTCGGGGTATCTCGCCGGGCTGTCCCTTGCGTCCTCCGACTGCACCGCGGTGTTCGTGGCGAATGACCAGATGGCCCTGGGGGTACTCCGGGCATTCCACGAGAAGGGCATCCGGGTGCCGCAGGACGTCTCGATCGTGGGCTTCGACGACATCCCGGACAGCACCTCCTTCAGCCCGCCGCTGACCACGGTGCACCAGGACTTCGCGGAGGTGGGCCGGCGCTGCGTGGACAAGGTGCTGAAACAGATGCGGGAGAATTCGACGGAGCCGGGGCGGGAGCTGGTGCCGACGCGCCTGGTGGTGCGGGAGAGCACGGCGGCGCTGAAGGGCTAGGCCCGCCGACAGGGTAGTCGGGTCCGCGATCCACTCCCGCTCAGGCGGTCCAGCCCAGGAATGTGCCGCCGACCCACATCGCGCCGAACCAGGTGACCATCGCCGTGACAGGTACAAGGAGCACCCCGTAGGACTGGTGTGATGCCAGCTTCACGCCGACGTAGGTGAGGATCAGCCACCATACGAGGAACGATCCCACGGCCCACAGTGGAGCGGCGAGACCGCTGACCAGGTAGAAGTATCCCGCCACCAGCTGTGCGGCGCCGGCAAGTGCGGTGACCACGATGTAGAGCACGAGCCTGGCGCCGTGCTTGGCAGGGCGCGGGGGATGGCGCATGTGTTCAGGGTATGCGGGGGTGCGAAGCGGTGTCACTCACCGCACCCGTCCCGGGCGCTGGATCCTGAACAGTGGTTCGGCCAGGCCGATCTGTACCGCCGCATCGGTCACCAATCGTGCGCCGTCCCGCCCTCAGTCGGCCACGCTGCTCTCAACGTCCACTGTGCCGGCTGAAGCCGTGACGCGTGCCGAGGGGCTGTGAGGTTTGATGACCTGATTCTGCCGGTGGGGGAGTACCCGAATGGTGCGTGTGAGAACAGGCAGGAATGGTTGCTCATGTACTCCCGGGGTGTGCCGGCCGGGGGATCACCGTGCGGTGCAGGGTCGATGTCCGCCGCGTCCACCGCGCCGTCGACAAGCAGGTCAGCCGGCATCCGAGGTGGTTCGGCCGGTGCTGGCGGATCCACGACCAACCCGCACCCGCCAGGAACACGCGGCGCTATGTGAGGACCCGGGGGCAGCCGTGGTGGGAGCATTACGACGACGTCGCTGCGTACATGCGCGAACGCGGTGGTGCGGTGCCGGCGCAGAATGACAGTCCGAAGGCGCGGGTGCTGTACCGGTGGATCGAAGCCCAGCGCCGGCAGTACGACACCGGCACCCTCGCCCAGGGCAGGATCGACGCGCTGGACGGGTTGGGGGAGTGGGTCAGTACCAGGAAGGGCGTGCACCTACGTTTTGATACACCTTCCGACAGCGGCAGATCTGGGCCAGCAACGGCCTCCTCGCACTCACCGCTCCCGCCTCCGAGTGCCCTCAATAGCGGGTCCGTTACTGGACGATCACGCAGGTTTGAGAGCGGATCAGGGACCTATGAGTCGCAGCGATGAATACTGACTCCTCCAGCAGTTGAGCCACATCTTCTCGGATGGGACGGGTCTTTCTGGGCCAGGGCTAGCGGGGGAGAGTCTTGATCCATTCCGAGAAGTAGGTGAGTTCGATTCCGGTGAGCACGGCGGCGGGGCCGCGGTCCATGGGGTCGGCGAGGAGGGCCAGTGAGTCGGCCGGTAGGTTCTTTGTAGACTCCCAGACAACCGACGACGGTGACGCTGCGTCGGGCCAGCACAGGAAGACGAGGGGATCCGAGGTATCGGACTCCACAATGCCGATCCGGTGATTGAGCAGGTTGATGAGCTCGCTCGTATACATGCGCCCGGCCACCTCGCCAGCACTGAGGAGAACGCCCGACTCCAAGGTGCCCTTGCGCCCGCGGGGAAGCGGGATCCACTGGGCTCGAAGGGTTGTGCCCTGCCAGGGCTCGACGTCGCTGGGCGCCGCAGGGTTGGGGGTCTGCTGCCGGGGGAAGCGCTCCTGCAGATACGCGACGATGTTGTCGTAGCCGATGCTGATCTTGGTCGCAGTGAAAAGCGTCCTGCCATTCGCGTCTTTCACGTCGATTCCGTCTAACTGGTTGAGGGACGGGCCGATTGACCCGATCTCGGTCAGTGGGACGACCCGCATCGCTCGGAACCAGGGACGGACCGTCAGGTGCTTGTCGAACGCGTCTACTCGGAACCGGCGAATCCCGAAGGCGAGGACGACGAAGAGAGCTCCTGCCACCGTGATCGCCGCCATGGAGATGAGGGGACCCGGCCCATCCATCTGCTCGGATTCCACAACCGCGACGAGCGTGAAGAAACCGCCAATGACCAGGAAGACGATGCCGACCACACGGAACAGGACCGACTGCCAGCGACGATTCTTCACGACGAACAGTGCCCCCGCGTCTGGGTTCGGGCGAGCCCCCGCGCGACCGTTCCGGTCACTTCGGCGGACGGCCGCTCCGACGATCATGGGAATCACGACAGACAGCAGAACCGCCACGACCACAGGAAACGCGAAGAGAGACACTTACCGAATCTACTGCCTCTCCTGCACATGCAATGCCCGCAACGCGTCCGAGCAAAGGATGCCTTATCGGGATTGCCGGTGTTCTGGTTCTACGCAAGACCATCTGCGTTTGGCTTAACTTGCCTAGGTCAGCAACCGCCAGCCAAGACACGTTACGCGCTGAATGAGGGGGCCAGCCTTCTTAGGGCTGGCTCCCTCATTCGCAGTTCATCTGCTTACGACATACCTGTCGGCCTACTTCTTGGTCATAGGGCCGAACGTTGCGTCGATGTCCGCCATCTCCATGTCGGCCGTGGCCTGAATGAGCCCGAGCAGCTCAGGATCCAGCCCAGGAGCGAACTCCTCCAACCGTTCCGGCGCGATCTCCGACGGCACACCCTCAGGGGCCTGCTCACTGGCGTCGAGGGTCGTCCCGTCATTCGAGGGCGAGAGGCCCTGGTAAATCTTCCCGGCCTCCGACTGTCCCTTGAGGTCGAAGGTGTACTGCTTGCTCTGCAGTCCGAGGTCCAGGAGCTTCTTGACCTCTGGGAACTGCTCGGCGTTGGTCTTCGGGATAGGTAGCAGCGACTTCCAGTTCACACCGAGGGTCTCGAGAGCCTTGGCGTATCCGTTCTCGTGGGCCTGGTCGCGGACGATCAGGTAGGAGATCGTGGAGCGAGCCGTCTTGTTGTCCGTCATCTCGTACATGCGGCACTTCTGCAGCCGGCCGGTCGCCTCGAGCATCAGGTTGTAAAGGAGGTCCAAGGGCAGGTTCCCGGAGTTGTAGACGTAGCTGCCGCTCCACGGGTTGCCGGCCGAATCGACCGGCAGAGCACCCTGCGCACCGACGAGGTAGTGGTGGATATTGCTCTGGGACAGGGCCAGGTTGAGCGGGATCGCTCCTCCCGCGCCAGGTGTGTCGAGCGGATCGTCGAGCTTGCCCTGGTAGCGGGGTGAGCCATCGAGAAGACGGGAGATAGTGGTACCGATCAGCTCCACGTGACTGATCTCCTCCGTGCCGATGCCCTGAATCAGGTCCCGGTACGGTTTCGCGGCGGCGCCGCGGAAGTTCATGCTCTGGAACAGGTACTGCATCATGGTGCGCATCTCGCCGAACTGTCCGCCCAGACCCTCCTGCAGGGCGTTGGCCGCCGCGGGATCCGGCTCGTCGGGGATGATTTCGTTGATGAGCTGCTGGACGTGGAAGAACATGGAACCTCCTGGTAACGAACGGCAAAGAGGTAAGCCGCCTTACCTTCACCCTGTCACTGCTCGCCTTCGCACCACAAGAGTGCAGCGATTAGTTGCTGCCGAACTTCCTACGCTGCTAGTCGTTGTGCTTCCCGAAATTTTGGTACCACTTGCGCTCAAATCGGCTGAGTCTGACTGTTTGAACTGAGGGTGACGCGTCTCGGTAAAGGATCCCTTGATTGGACGCGGCGAGGGCTCGGGCACGGGGCCGGAGGAGTCCAGCATCTCCAGGGATTCCCGCCTCCGAGTGTTGTCTCAGCAATGTGTCTTGCATCGGCTATTCTCAACAAAGTAGAAGCATGCCTTTGATGAGCTTGAAGGAGAGTTGGGGTGGGAAGCATCGGGTACGCCAGGGTCAGCACTCTGGAGCAGAACGCGGATCTTCAGCATGCGGCGCTCACAGCGGCGGGGTGCAACCGGATCTTCACGGACCACGGCGTGAGCGGTACGACGGCCAGCCGGCCGGAGCTCGACAAGCTTCTTGATCATCTGCGTGCTGGTGATGAGGTCGTGGTGTGGAAGCTGGACCGGCTGGGACGTAATACCCGCAACCTGCTGGCACTCATCGATGACCTGGAACAAAGAGGTATCCACTTCCGTAGCGTGACCGAGGGCATCAGCACCACCGGGCCGATGGGGCGGGCCATGCTCACTGTCATGTCCGCGTTCGCCCAGCTCGAGCGTGACCAGCTCGCCGAGCGGACCAGGGCAGGTATGGTGGCGGCCGCGGAACATGGGCGGAAGGCCGGCCGGCGGGAAGTGACTACTGACCACGCGAAGGTCAGGCGTGCTCGAGACCTAAAAGCACAAGGACTCGCGCCGGCTGATATCGGGAAGATCATCGGCGCCAGCCGTGCGACCGTGTACCGGTATCTCAGCCTTGGTACCAACGACAGGCTCTAATGCGCCGGGTGGAGCATGACATCGCGGGAACGCGCTGGTTTCAGGACCGCGTTCATCAAAGCAATCACCGTGCAGACCAGACCAGCCGCGCCTCCTTGGGGGCTGGCACGACAGATAGTAGGAAACGTACGTGAACGAGCCAGTGCTGGAGCTTCCTCCGGGCCCGCAGTACCCCCTTCCCCGGGATGAGCTTGGAAGGCTGAAATCCTTGGATGACACCGGACTGCTCGACACCCCTGCCGAGGAGGGTTTTGATCGAATCACCCGGTTGGCTCAACAGCTCTTCGGTGTCAGCGGCGCTGCGGTGTCCCTCATCGCCGAGGACCGGCAGTTCCTCAAATCCGTGGTGGGGGATCTTGAGGTGAGCAGCCCCCGGGAGGCGTCCTTCTGCACGCACACCATCCTGACCCCGGACACCCTCGTCATTGAGGACGCCACCAGGGATGGCAGGTTCAGGGACAACCCGGCGGTTTTGGGCGGGCCCGGCATCCGCTTCTACGCAGGGCAGCCCCTGCAGGGACCCGGCGGACACAATATCGGTTCGCTGTGCATCGTCGATCAGGAGCCGCATGCGTTCGATGCCACACAACAGCAGGTACTCAAAGACCTCGCTGCGATCGTCCAGCGCGAGATCACCGTCCGCGCGGACCTCAAGGGCGGCGCCAAGATTCAACGGGCACACCTGCCCGAGCAGGTCCCGTCCCTGCCCGGATACACCATCAGTGCCGCGTCCCGGCCTGCTGGTGAGCTTTCCGGGGACTTCTACGACTGGGAGATCATCAACGGGACCTTCCGCTTCACCCTGGCAGATGTGATGGGTAAGGGGACCGGTCCGGCCATCCTGGCCGCGACAATCCGTGCCGGTCTTCGTGCAGCCGCCGGTCGCGACCCAGCGGGGGCGTTGACAGTGATGTCTGAGGAGATGCTGACCAACCTGGCACGGACCGATTCCTTCGCCACCGCTTTCCATGGCGATCTTGACCCGGCCACCGGAACCATCGGTTATTCCGACGCCGGGCACGGGCTCGCACACCATATACCGTCCTCCGGGTCAGCGCCGGGGACGGCCAGGAGGCTACCCACCAGCAGTGCACCCTTGGGGATCATGCCCGGGATGCGGTGGGACACTCATACCCTCACCTTGGGCCCCGGGGATGCGCTGATCGTCCCCAGCGACGGCGTCCTGGACCTGCTCGGTGAGGACCTGGAGGAACTGGCTGGAGAATTGGAGGCCCTGGCAGCCAGTACGGACCTTCCCGCCGACCTGGACCGGTTGGCCAGCCGTAAGGGCCCCGCCACCGATGACGTGACCGTCCTGATAATCCGCAAGAACCCCGACAGACTCTCCTGACGCCAGCGGTACGACAAGAACAGAGAGGCGAGGTCCTCGAGGCCTTGCCGGCCGGTGATGCCATGCGGGTTGGAGCGGGCGCCCGTATAAGGATTTGCAAGCGCGAACATTCGAATCACGGAAAGCAGGACCGCTATGGGGGAACGCTCAGCCAATCAGGGCCCACTTACCTCAGCTCGTGCAAGGCCCCCGGGCAGGACCTGGGGTCGGAAGTATGCTGGTCCCGCAGTCCTGGTGGTCATCGCACTTGTGATCATTGGATTCGTCGTGGGGAACAACACGACCAGGACCACGACGACGACCGTCTCCCCGGATTGCGCTGAAGCTTTCGAGGTGATGCGGGTGCAGTACGACAGACTGTACGCACGGGGCGATTACACGAGTGAGGAACAAAACGCTCTGGAAGTACCACCGTTGAACGCGTGCACCACGGCTGAGGAATGGATTGCCGCCGGCCAAGCCAATCCCGCTGCTGTGGGAATGACCGACGCACGGGACGTAGACGAGTCATCGCTCGCGATCAGATGCCACATAGCACCGGAGACGTCCGCATGTAGATAACGGCACAAGGCCTCGTGAGTCAGCTGACCTGAAGCTCCGGCGACCCACCGCCCTGTCGAACGACGTGCAAGAACACCGCGACGTCGGAGGAATCCCAACGTGGATCACCTCTTGATTTTCGATTGCTTCACCACTAGCTTATCGACTATCGGTAACATCGATAGTCGATAACCAAGTGGAGGAATCATGCGTCGCATCAAGAGAACCTCTCGCACAGCACCAGAGGGCAAGAAAATCCTTTCCACAGGGGATGCTCGGGCCCTGATGATCCTGACAGCCATCGCAGCTGTCATCACGACGACGGCGACTGTTTCCGGCATCGTCACCGCTTCTACGGGTCCTGCCACCCTCACTCTTCCGCTGGCGACCGCGAAGCAGACTCCGACGGGTCTTCCTGGTGGAGTGGAGGCGCACTTCACGACGATTGAAGCGACCATGCCTACGCTTCCTTCCACAGAAGCTGCCCTCCTGGCATGGGCAGGGATACTGAACCAGATTGGCGTCCTGGCGGTGCTTGCTCTGCTCTTTCTGCTCGCGTTCCGGCTACGCAGGGAGAACCTCTTCACCACCGGATCGGTATGGATCATCGGGGTCTGCGGGGCCGTCCTGGCCGTGGCCGGCACCACCGGGCAGATCCTCGATCAGATCGCCCGCAACCGGCTGGCTGAAGCGATCGGGGCGAACAAGCGCATCCCGGGGGAAACGATCATCTTCGCCGGCGATCTTCCCTTCGCACCCGCAGTGGCCGGGATCGTCCTCATCCTCGTCGCCGGGGTCTTCCAGTTCGGCCGCCGCTTGCAGAAAGACACCGAGGGCCTTGTCTGATGCCGGCTGACGATGTGACAGGCATCCACTGTCGACTCGACGAGCTCCTGGAAGCACGGAACATGACCCTGACCGAGCTCAGTAAGCGGGTCGGAGTGAGCCTGGTGAACCTTTCTGTCCTGAAGAATGACCGAGCGAAAGCGATCCGGTTCTCCACGCTCACCGCGATCTGCCGCGCGCTGGACTGCGAAGTCGGAGACCTCCTGATCACCGAACAATGACACAGACAATGACACAGACTCCGGGAATGACGAATCAGACACTGTTCTAAGCTCATCAGAGTCCCTCCGGCGGTGCAGCACGTTATGAACGGTGGTCTCACCGGGTCGCTACCCCTCTACTTACACGCTGATCAGATGAGTGTCGCGCGTAATGGCTTGTGCGGCGGCTGTCCGATCAACGGTGTGTAGCTTGTGTGGTGGAAGGTGGCGAAGGCATCCTTGAAGGCGGCGGCTTGTCCTTGGAGTTTCCGCACGAGCGGTCCGGGTGGCGCCGATGCCATTGGGTTGTATGCCAGGGCGCGGGTTGCTGAGCTCTGCAATTGAGCTGCGCCTGCCATGGCGGCGCTGGCTTGCAGGCTCAGTAACGCCGTAGTGAGTTCTTCGTCGTCGTGGGCTTTGAGGGCTCCTTCGATCCGCCGGATGCGATCGGTCAGCAGTGACTCGAAAGAGTCCAGGAAGTCGGACGCGATGCGGGAACCAAGGTCATCGGCGAGTGATTCGAAGACTGTTGCATCAAGGGGAGGAAGCACACCGTTTCTTGGGTGCATTGTCGGAATCGACCTGTTATGCCCCATGACACCCCTGCCCCCTGTGCCACTGTGGCGACCCCTTTAACAGTGATCACTTCTCAGGGCTTCCACACGAGTAGGAACTACCTGTTTCGCCGGTTCCTTCGGGCGACCAGGCGGGGAGTGGGCTCGCTTCCTCGCGGCAATGGCTTCCCTCATTGACGAGTAGCCCGTCACTAGGAGACCTGTGGGCAGGCCACCATCCGCCTTCCCGCCGTTCTGGAGCGCGCCAGGGCGCGCCGACCTCGCGCACCAGCCGGCTGGCCAGCACGATGAGGTAACCCGCGGACAGGTAATCAATGGTGGCGTCCAGGCTAGCCGCGGACGCACTGACTGCCGGTGATGCCCCGTGCCGGCGCTCCTCGAACAACTCCACTAACCTGTGCGCCTCGAGCGCCCTCAAGTGGTAGTTGACCTTTTGGTATGCGATGCGGCCAGGGCGGCGAGCCCTGCGGCGGAGGCCGAGACGGCCAGCTCGCCAAGTAGTCAAGCCCGGACCGGATCCAGCCGCGGCTGCTGCCTCCACACCTTCGATGACTTCGACGTCCTTCATGCTCGTTCAGGTTTGGTTCTCACGATCGACGCCGATAACGGGGCGGGGTGCGATACTGCGGTCATGGATGACCCTGTACTGCGTCCGACACTTGCTGATCCGCGGGAGTTCGTCGCTGCCGTACCGCACCCGGTCCGTAGGGCCGACGCGGAGGTTCTTCTGGAACTGATGCACAAGGTGTCGGGACGACCGGCGCGGATGTGGGGCCCGTCGATTGTCGGTTTCGGCCAGTACCACTACAGGTATGCCACGGGCCATGAAGGGGATGCGGCAGCGGTGGGCTTTTCACCCCGGAAAGCTCACCTGGTGCTGTACGGACTGACCTACGGGGACCACGCGGAGTCGCTGCTGGAGAAACTGGGCAAGCATAAGCGCGGGGTCGGCTGCCTGTACGTGAATAAGCTGGCAGACATTGACCTGGCCATCCTGCAGCAGCTGATCCAGGAGGGGTACGACCATATGACTACCGTCGTGCACAGTCCCGCGCCAGACCCACACGACACCCGACAGGACACCCGACAGGACACCCCATAGGACACGGAGCGCGGCCGTTCTTGGTTCCGGAATTGCCGTCGGCAGCCTGCTGACACGGATTCCCGGTGGTCCGCAGGTGAACGGAAAGCTCAGAATCCGCGGTTTTCCGGTGCTCCCGGGGGATGTGTATTGAGTTCAAGTTTCAGCTTCGGTGGTTGAACATCGCGAATGAGGAAACCCCGATCACGAACAGGGTCCCCATGAGGAGGGTCATGACCATCGGTGCGTCCACACCGAATCCGATGGCAAGAGTGGCGATGCCGGTCAGTGGAAGGGACACCAGTCCGACGACGGCTAGGGCGCGGGTGAGAAGTGTGTCCTCACGCTCGTCCCCCGTCTGGGTCCATGCCCGCTCGAAAGTGGACGCCTGGTCCGGTTGGCGGAGCACCCGCCAGGCCATGACCAGGGCGCCGGCGATACCGAGGCCGAGCCCGACGAGGAACCCTGGCACCATGTTCCCCGGTGCGTGCTCGCGCAGGAGCACCACGGTGATGGTCACCAGCCCGAGGATCACCGCGAGGATGCCCAGGGCCAGCGCGGTCCGTCGCGCGGGGATGTCAATTTGCATGGAATATCTCCTCAACTGGGCGCTGGAAGTAGCGGGCGATGGCCAGAGCCAGGGAAAGGGAAGGATCGTAGCGGCCCGTCTCGATCGAGTTGATCGTCTGACGCGAGACGTTGAGTTCCTCGGCCAGCTCTCGTTGCGAGATGCGGGTTTCGGCGCGGACATCGCGGATGCTGTTCTGCACGCCACCCCTTGATGTAAAGCGTCCTTGTCACGACAAGGGTGCTTTACATCAAGGGCGGTTGTCAATGCTCCGGGCGATCACGCTCTTAGGTGCCCCAAGGAGGTTCTTCACCCTCCGGTGGTGGTCCTGCGGGGGAGGGGGATGAGTCTAGGTGGCTAGACGCGCTCCCCATTCGTGCGGGGGGACTGCTCGGGTTTGCTGGGAGAACTCCCAGCGGTGGCCTTCGAGGTCCTCGACCGTGTATTGGCGTAGGCCCCAGGGTTTGTCCTCGAGTGGCGCGATGATCGTGGCGTGGGCGGCCAGGCTCCGCTCGTGATGGCCCCGGACGTCATCGACGAGTACGACAAGTGCCGAGCTGGTTCGCCCAAGCGTCAGAGGGCTGGGCTGGTCCTCGGTGGCGCCGGCCAGTTCCACGAACCCGTCACCGATGCGCATCTCAGCATGTTGGATCACGCCTTCGGACGATGACCACCGGAGGTGCTCGGTGAAACCAAAAACGTCGCGCAGCCAGTCAAGGGCCTTACCCACGTCGTTGTATCGCAGGGACGGCATGATTCGGGGAAAGCCGTCAACTGGATCGTAGGAGTGTTCGCGGGTCATGGCCCAGTATTGCGGTGACCGTAGCTCCGCGACAAGAACCCTCGGCTGGATGTACGGCAGACCCAAAGCGCGCTTGGTCACCCTCGACGCCGCTTCCACTCCAGGTGGCCCGCACCTCCGAGCACAAACGGTCTACCTGACCGAGTAGGCACAGGGGCGGCTCGTGCGGGGCTTAGGCCTCGGGCATGCGGGTCTCAGGTTTCGGGATCGACGAGGGGTTCCCCACAGGTGGGGGGTTTGGCTGCGAAGCGGTACCAGTCCGGCAAGGCTTTGGTGAACTCGGTGCGGATGGTGGGGTCCTCCAGGACGGTCCAGTCCACGGGGGCGCCGACTTCGGGTTCCATCTTGTTCCACTCGAACCAGTTGATCATTTTCAGGTGCGGGAACCACTCGTGCACGGTCGGGTCGAAGACCTGCTTCCACCAGGCGCGCTTGATGTTCAGGCTTCGGAGTTCGCCGATGTCGTCCTGCACGAGGGAGGCTGTCTCCGGGATGGCGACCGGTTTGCCGTGATTGACCGCGTACTCGGTGTAGAAGTCCGGGAGCATGGAGTCATCGCCGTTCTTCCCGTCGTAGGTGCCGGTGAGCTGGTCGGCGAACTTGCCCTCCTCGGGCATCTCGCTCTCACCCCAGGGGTAGGTGTTACCCCAGTGGTAGAGGGACATGCCCACCCAGTCGACGGCGTCGTCGCCGGGGTAGTAGGGGGCGTACGGGTCATCGAACGACGTCAGGGCCCCATCCCCGGTCGTGTCCAGGACAGGGAAGCCCGGCGTGCCGGGCAGGGATTCGTACTCACCGCCGGCGAAGGGGTACCCACCGGCGTAGTTGGGCGCCCACATCATCGCGGACCCCGGTGCATCCCGGTGCACGGCGTCGGCCACGCGTTGGAAGGCGGCAATGTACTCGGCGGGCTGCTGGCCCCACGGGTACCAGGATCCGTTCATCTCGTGGGCGAAGCGGACGATGACCGGCACGCCGTTGGCATTGAAGCGCGCGAGCATGCCAGCCAGCTCTACGGCGTGGTCCTCGGTGACCGCCTCGAGCCCGTCTATCGGCTCGAGCGTGAGCAGCAGGATCCCGCCGTTCTGGCGTACCTGCTCGGCGGCCGACGCGAGCAGGTCCGGGTCCTCCTCGTTGAACGGGAAGTCCGCGAAGGTCACAGCGACAGCGGGTCGTTCACCGAGCTTGTCCGAGTACTCGGCGAGGGTTTCCCGGCCCCACTCCAGGTTCACGCCCATCAGCGTCCCGTCCTCGGGTGCGAGGTTCCGGCCGTCGACGGGATCACAGGGAACAGCCCTGGGATTGATATTGCACGCAGTGAGGGACAGAAGCAGCAGCGCGGTGAGAATTCGCGCAAGGTTTGAGACCATACCCCCAATCTACGGGCGACCTCTTGTCCCCAGGACGAGGCCGAGCCGAACCTCACCCGCTCCTGCGCCCACCCTGACCAGGCACGAGCACCGCCGGCATCGGCTGACGCTGATTACTGGTGAGCGGGTCAAGTGTCCGACGACATCGTGGGAAAGGAAGCCGAGAAGGCAACCCGAACTCGGCAACACTCAGCTGGAAACTGAGCCCCTGACCACGGACACTGCCTGACCGGGAGTCGGCATACGAACTGTCTCGTCAACCGGCTTGTCCCTGGCACTTGCGAGACTCAAGGCCACATTTCAGCCAGGCGCCGTAGAGCCTTGCAGCTTCCTCTAGTCAATCGGATGAACGGGGTTCATCATGTCTCTCATCCCCTATGGTAGGAGCCCCAAAATGACAGTAGAAGCCGAGTACGAAACACTGGACCTGTCTTCCGTGACGCTGAACGCGGCCATCGATTTCTTAGACCGCCCACCACATGCGCCATGGTTGGAGACAGGTTCGAACGACCTGCCTGGCGTGAATCTCGTCAGCTACACCATCCACGACATCCGTGAACCTTTCTTTCAGACTGAGGCAGAGCCTTACCTGTTCGGCGTAGCAGTGGATAGCACGTTGAAGCCGGTACCTATCCCATGGGGTTTAGCTGATTTCGATCCGAACAAGTTTCAGCTGAAGAAAGTAGGACAGGGAGCGAAAGTTACATTCGGTGACAGTACGGGCGCGCCTCTGTACCTTCCGCCGGTTAAGGATTTCCTGGCGATCGTCTTAATGATCGCAGACAGCGACAACGCACAGGGAAGCATCGAAGTACTGAAAGGTGCTGCAGCGATTGCCAAAAACGACAAGGTGATTGGTGCCATCGGGGCGGCCAACCCGGCAGCAGGGGCGGCGCTCGTGGCGGCCGGTCTGACCTTGGATGCTGCTGCAGCAGGCCTCAAAGCCAATAGGGACGACATCATCGCGGATTTCCGAACCATGTACTTCACTTCTGCGACCCTGGTGCCCGGCCGCCGTCATAAATTGGTCGTTGAAGGAGCTGAGATGACACTTCGGGTAGGCGAAGACCCTAACCTTCAATCTCGATAGACAACCATCCAGCGAGCCTCCGAAGACGATAGAGCGCCCTGACCGCTGAGATGGTTGGGTACGCCTGCCGGGGGACGACAACAGGACACTGCCCCCGAAATTTGAGCCAACGACAACCCGCGAGATGAACTGTAAGCTCCGCCCTATGCAGTCTGATGCGCAGATTCCACTGTTAGTCGCACTGGTTGGCGTCATGAGCGCGCTTCTGGCTGCTCTCCTGACAGCCTTGCTCTCCCGGCGTCACCAACGGGAGCAGCAACAGCGTGAGCTGATGATGAAGCCATCCGAAGAATTCGCGCGTAAGACGCTGGAAGCGCTAGCGGCTCTGCGCTACGTGACTCCTCCGCCGTTACGCTTTCCTCCTCGACTGCCCCATCGGAACGAGCTTCTGCTTGCCGATGTCGAAGGAAGGTCAGCCAGACTTACCCGCTGTGCAACAGCTATCGACGCCGTGCGTCCGACGCGCGCGCACCTGCGACTCGTGTACCACCCTCAGTCGGCCGTTTCGGACTCTGCGCAGCGCGTATTGGCAGGATTGCGAGCCTGTGAATCTGCAGCGTCCGAGTATTACAAACGCGCTGATTTAGCTGGGAATTCACAACCTGAATGGCGGGAAGGAGAAGGGAAGGCGCTCCGAGAGGCCTACAAAGTACTTCGTGCTGAGCTTTACAGGGACCTGGACTTATTCTTCGAAGATGTTACGGCTCGGTTGCAGTTCCCACTGCGGAAATACTCACGGTTCGATCGACCTCAAAAGCCTTTGAGCGCAAATATCACGCAACAATTGTTAGAAAACGCTCATTAAGCCGCCAGAATATCGAGTGGTTCGTCCAACCGGGAGGATGACATTCAATGCCAGATCAAGCCGCGGCCTTGGTCTACCATCGTGCGCCGTAGTCTTCACCTCATACTGCCACCCGCGCACGCCAGCATCATGCGCGTGCGACTTCAATCAGGTCACGGTCGCCTTACCTATCGACTTCGGTCTAGAACCCATCGCGGCCCTCGGTCGGAGATCAGATCAGTAGACACGTCCCGCTCCTGCACGCCCGCCGCAACTAGTGCATTAAGTGACAACGGCGCGTCCTGACGCGACGCGCTGGCGCTGGTGTATCCGAGATAGCTCACACCCCGGCCCAATGACTCAAAAACCTCGATCATGAGCACTTTTGAGACGAGAAGCGTCGAGACGGATTGTTGAGACAGGTAGCGGCTCGTTATCCCGGAGAGGTGGTTGCGCTGTGTTCGACCTGGTTAAGGCGTCTTTTAAATCTTTAGTTTTACGAGACAATCCAAAACGTAGCCCTGGTCCGTTCCGGAGTTACGTATGTCGGACGTTCACCGGGGATTGAGTAGGACGGGTTCAACGAGAATGAGGGTTGCCCGACCCGAAAGGGCGAGACAACCAACTTGCGGTCGGTCATGGCCGTTCCAGTAGGAGACCGATGACAGGGCCGTAATCCGGGTTTGACTCTTGCAGAACATCGCGGGTGGGAGGAGCATTTGCCTAGTTGGTTCCCGTGTAGGGATGAAGACTTTTGGGGCAGTACCTGATGATACGGCTCAATCCGAAGGCTTCGTCTTTTGTGCGATCCATCAGACCTGATCACCATGCTCGGGTCAGGGATCCACAGTTCACGCACGACGGCGGAACGGCGGAACCATGCGTATTCTCTGGGACACGGCAGGGGGCGACTCAGCCGAGGCCGTTAAGCCAGCTACTGCACGAGGTACCACGCCTTATCTTGCCGCGTTGAAGCCTGCGGATGACTGGACTGATCTGGGGTCGCAGAAGGAGTCGCAGCGACTTGCCGGTCAGGTCGGCAGCAGTAACTTCACCTTCACCGCACCGGCCGCGCACTACCCCGGTCGCGGGGACCTCTCATTGCATCTCGATCTAGTCTTCAACTCCCGGGTATGGCAGCGCGTGGGATCAGCGACTTCCCCCAAAATGGTGTTCGATATTGACGACAACTGGCCGGCACCGGGCTGGTCGCTGCACATGGGGCAATTGGTCGGCTTGGGCGTGGGCGCTGCGATGATCGTGGAGCCCGACGGCACTCGACGTCCCTTCCGAATAGACGGTACGAATGACACCGGTCTTGAATAGACGGTACGAATGACACCGGTCTTGACTTGTATATGAGTGCGCACACGACCGATGGCAGCCACATCGAGTACCAGGCTCATTGGCGCTTTCAGGGTGTTGGACACAGGTCGCCGCGCCTTCAGTCGGGCTGGCTTGTCCGGTCGAATGGCACCAGGGTCGACTTCGACTTTAGGACTGGAGGCACGGTCCATGCCACTCGGCTCACCGACCGCAATGGCAACGTCATCGATGTGGGATATGACGCCACAATCCAGCGACTCAGCAAGATCATCGATACTTGCGGCCAGGTGATCTCGTTTGTCTACCGGGAGAACAAGTTTGGGGAGATGGTTCTGGCCAGAGTCCTGGGTCCGGCGCCTAACGCGGATTGGAGCGCTCCCGCAACGGACACCGACTTAGTCCGCCTCAATATGAGCAGCCGTGAATTGAGAACATCGTTTCAAGATCCGGTTCACGAGCCAGCTTCACGCGTGCCCATCATCAGCGGCATCTATTACCCGGCCACGGGAACCGGCTATTGGCTGCCGCCGTCGAGCTACTCCTCCTACGGAATGCTCAAGCTCGTACAGGCCTGCCGCGGGATGTCACTCGGCCCTACCACTAGCAATACGGACGGCCCCCCTATTGTGGCCGGACCGGTCACCTGGCAGCGGGAATACAACTACCCGGACTCCCCCGGGCTGGAGCAGAAGGACGCGCCCACCTACACAACGATGTCCGAAAGCTGGGACGGGGGTAGCGCGGTCACCACTGAATTTCTCGTGCAACGCACCGTAACGGGGGCGCGGACCGAAATAACGTGGCCGGACAACGCCAAAACGGTCCATGAAGTCGATTCGGCCGGGTTGCTTAAGGAATTGAGGGTCATGGACCCTTGGGGCCAGGTGTTGCAACGCACCCAGATGGACCATTGGCAGATCGCCCCGGACGGAACTCCGCAGATACTGGCCGTCGATGTCACCGACGACGCCGGTCACGTCGCGAAAACCACTTTCTTCTACGGCGGACCCTCGACCGAACCTACGATTGTGGATCAGTGGAACCATGCGCCCCACCGGGACGCGGCTGTCCGAGTGCTGCGCCGCACGGAAATCGATTACGTCACTGATGAGCGTTACCTCAGGCGCAACTTACGCAACCTACTCAAGGCGGTGCGGGTCTTCGGGCAGTTCGACCCCTACCTCACCAACGCCCGCCCGCTTGCTTCCCGGATCGAGTACGAGTACGACCAGACTCCTCTCGTTCCTGCACCCGGCATCGTCGGGTTCGACGCGAAGTTCGATCCCGCCAGTCCCGGCTACGCGCCCGAAACAACCTGGCGGGGCAATCCCACCACCACCCGGAGGTACACCAACGCCGCGACCGGATCATTTCCCGTCGCCGAGACAAGAACTTACGACCTTGCCGGCAACCTGTTCAGGAGCGAGATTGGGCCAGGCCGCGTTGAGTACAAGTACACGCCGGCTTTCCGATTCCTGATCCCCGCAACAATCCGGCTTACCGGCACGCAGGCTTCGGCGCCCACGATGGAATTGACGAACACTGTAACGGCGACGTGGGGTGGTTCTCCGGTCTACGTCACCGACGCCAACGGCCAGGCAACCATCCACGGGTACGACGCCGCGGGCCGGCTCACTTCCACAACCTCGGTGGCCACGGGGTCTGGAACGCAGGTGGTGATCGACGACACCGCTCGCACCCGAGCGACTACAACGACGAGTGGCGGGCCGGGAGGCCCACGTCTCGAGTACGCGACGACTGCCACGCTTAACGGGCGCGGGCGCACTACATCGACCCGCACTCAAGATGTCCAAGGCGACGTCACCGTCTCCTACCAGTACGACTTCCGAGAGCGTCTCCGGCTCGTCACTGCCCCTCACCGAGATGGTGACCCATACAAATTCTCGTCCGTCGACCTGGACCAGCTCGACCGACCCCTGGAACTTATCGATCTCAACCGAGGTGTTACTCGCTGGTATTACAACGAGAACGCTCGGCCCGACAATCGAGTGAGCAGCGACCAAGAACTTTTCGCGACTGTCCGTGTCGTCGGTGCGAACGGCACCGAGCAATGGAAGTCTTTCGACGCGCTGAACCGGCTCCGCGAGGCCGTCGACCCGGCGCCCGACGGGCCCGGCACCATCCTCCCCACAGGCGCCCTCTGCACCAGCTACTCCTATGACGGCTTAGACAACATCACCGCAATTGACCTCCACACCGCCGGTATGCCCGTACAACACCGCCGATTTCGACACGACTCCCTGGGCAGACTCGTACGCCAATACCTACCCGAACGGGGCACCGGGATCAGCGAAACAGTGGACGGTGCGACCCAGTACTGGAGTGATTCATTCACATACGACGAACGGTCAAACCTCATTCAGAAGGAAGACTCACGCGGCATCCTCACCAACTTCGAGTACGCCAATGACCCTTTCAACCGGCTCCAACAGGTATTTGGCAACCCCGGCCCCTTCCGGGACCACGGCCATCCAGTCCATGTGACCGGCCCTGTCTACTACGAGTATGAGACGAACGGTGACCTCCGGCGCGTCCATATTGAGAACTGTTCAGGCGTCTCCCAGCGAACCTACGATCACGACCCTGTCGTCGGTCTCACCTCCGTGACCACCACGATGAGCCTCGCCCCTGACCGCCCCTTCACGATCGACTACGACCATGACCGACTGGCTCGAGTCCGTGCCACCACCTTCCCCGCCCGATACGGCGACGACGCCGGAGCCGGCAACCAGCGACCCGTCCTGGAAGTTACGCGTCAATTCGGGGGCCTCGTCGACGAGCTCTCCGTCAACGGCGACACCCTCGTCCACGGCACCGCCTACACCGCAGCCGGCCAGATCTCCCACCTGCTGATCGGTCCTAACGACATCGATGAGTCCTACAAACGCGATCTGCCCAATCCACTCCTCCTCTCTGGGCAAAGCCTCAGCCACGCTAACGCGGCATTCTCGAATGTCGACTACAACTACCACCCAGCCGCCACCGCATCCAGGCAGCCGCCCCAGCTGCACGTCACCGAAGATCTGCTCGACCCCTCCAAAACCCGGGTAGCTACGTACGATCGGCTGGGCCGCCTCGACGATTACGATGGTGGCCCGCAACCGACGGGTATATGGGGCGAGAAGTACAGGTACGACCTACACGGAAATAGGCTTTCCGCCACTCCCCGCGGTGAGATAGTCCCGGGCACGCCGGCACCGTCGGATGGACTTCAAGAGCTGGCCTACGAGGACTCCACCAACCGCGTCCTCACCGCAGGGTTCAATAACGATGCGGCGGGAAATCTCACCTCGGCGCGCATCAACGGGATCGACTACAAGTATCAATATGACCTCGCTGGCCGACTGGCGTGGGTACACAACGGAGCCACGCAAGAAGTCACCGGGTACCTGTTCGGCGCCTGCAACCGCCGACGCGCCACAATACGGCTAGGCGCTACCACCTGGCCACCTACCCACCACCCTGGAGGCGTACCACCAACGGAGATCAAATCGGCCACGTTCTACATCTGGGATGAAGACACCGTCATCGCCACCTACGAAGCAAACGGGCCAGACATTCAAAACACTCTCGCCTGGAAAAGAACTATCCTTCAACCTCGGTGACCGGCTGCTCTCCACATGGGAGAGAGTCGACAGCACCCTCAAGCGTGTCCGCTACCACCATCCCGGCCTTACCGGCACGCGGTACGTCACCGAACCCGAAGCAGGCCCACTCTTAGGCGTCGCCCACGAAGCCCTTCCGTACGGTGGCGCACTCGTACACGACGCAGGAATCTCTAGTCCATTCACTAGCTATGACCGCGACACCAGCACAGGGCTCGACTACGCGGTCAACCGCTTCTACCACCCGGAACTCGGACGATTCCTCCAACCAGACCCGCTTGGCGCTGAAGGATTTACCTCAGACTCCTCCAGCATGAATCTCTATGCTTACTGCAACGATGACCCAATCAATCGTACGGATCCCCTTGGGCTGCTCTGGAGAGTTTCCTGCGTGCAGGCAGGGGACGGCCCAATGATCTGTACCGGTACTTGGACCCCAGACCGGGGCCCCATCCTCCCTGGCGGCCGGACCATCGGCGGCGGCGGGGCCGGTGAAGGCGGAGGCGAGCGTGGCAGTGGTGGTGGTGGCGGTGGCGGCGGCGAGAAGAGCGCACCGAAGTCGGAGCCAGATCAGGACGCACGCATTGAAGCTTTCTGGAAATGCGCAGAACCCAAGCTCGAAACCATGGGGATCATCGCTACGGTCGGCGGAGCCGCAATAGGTGCACTCGGAGGCGGGATCGTCGGTGGCATTGCTGGTGCTTCCCTCGGAACGCTTGCAGCTCCGGGGCCAGGGACGGTCGGAGGCGCCATCGTAGGCGTCGGAAAAGGCGTTTTTGAGGGAGCGGCAGCGGGGCTCGGGGTTGGAGCCCTGACTGGAGGGGCCTATGCCCTTACATCGTGCCCGTCGCCATTCTAAAGGTCGGTGACCGGGGCTGCCTGTGGCAAGTCATCGGAGAACTGGATGAGTGGCCGGCGACACTCTCATGGCTCGAACGCGGCAAGACTCGCAATAACGCCCTCCTGATCTGGTGTCGGACCTGGCTCCACAAACACAGCCCAACCCCCTCTGGTGCCAATTCCCTGAGGAATGAACTGGTCGCCTTACCCTCCGTGCTCAGCGACTGAAGGTTATAGGAGCGTCAGGTGGACGGCTTGAGCTTTACCCGCCCACCGGTGGATGACCAACTTGGCAGGCACTGCCGGCCCCGGTTTACTATCGCCCGCGCCACTATTAGTTCGATTGGTCCCATGAGGACTAGCTCATGTTGTGCGTCATCACGCCGATGAGGAGGCTGTGCACACCCACCGCTCGTTCGAGGTGAGCTATCTCGTGTCGGTGACGTGGTGGGTTTGTGCAGGTGGGCCCTCTGGTTCCTGCTGTCCAGGTGTGTGCGGGACAAGCAGCGGAGCGTGGAGAGCTTGTGCCGTGCACATATGGGCAGGAGGCGCGCCGGTCCATGAGCGTCAATCTGTCAGTTCCGACCGTATTAACAGCCAGTTCTTCTGCTGTCGTTTCTCGCAGTCGTCTGCACAGCGGGCCGCGCTGTTCCGGGCTTGTGCAGGCGAGTGTGAGCATCCGGCCTCTCGGACTCCTCCGCACAAACCTGCAGGTCTCCGGGATAGATGGCGGACGTGTAAGTGTCCGTATGTCTGGAGTGCCCGCAAGCCGATCCGCTCCCATGCAGGCGACTTTGTGTATTTGTGCAGGCGACCATGGGAACTGACAGTTAAGCCGATCAGCACCGGCCCTGTCACTGGCGTCACAGTGAGGGGCCGGCTTGCGGGCAGTACGTCACGGTGAGGTGATCGAATCGGGCCGCGATAGTGGGGTGCCGATCACGGGGATCCGGAAGGCTGGATGGTGAAGGGAGAGCCGTGATCACTGAACTGAACAAACTCGTTGAAATGGTTGAGGACAGTCTGACTGACGACCTGGACGTGTCCGTTGTTGCGATGGAACTCGGGACGACGGAGTACCACCTTCGGCGGATGTTCTCGTCGCTGGCCGGTATGCCGTTGTCGGAGTACGTTCGGCGCCGCCGCATGACACTTGCTGCAGCAGACATACTCGGTGACGGTGACCTGCTCAGCATCGCGGTGCGCTACGGCTACGGGTCGACCGAAGCCTTCGGTCGAGCTTTCCGCTCAGTCCACGGCGCAAGGCCAGGCGACGTACGCCGGGACGGCGGACCCCTTCGCACTCAACCGCAGCTCAGGTTCCGCCTGACCGTAGAAGGGAAAACCACCATGGACACCCGCATCACAGAACGCCCGGCCTTCCGCCTCGTCGGCCACGCAGCCCGGGTACCGCTCATCCACCAGGGCATCAATCCGCACATCCAGGCGCACATCGTGTCCCTACCAACCGACGAGCACGCCCGACTCAAGAGCCTGGGTAACACCGAGCCGGCCGGCCTGCTGCAGGTCAGCAATAACGTCGACCCCGACTACGCAGAAGGCAGCGAACTGACCTACCTGCACGGAGTTGCGATCACCGAGCCAACTCGCGCACCCGAGGATCTCGACACCATCGAGGTACCCGCCGGGACATGGGCAGTTTTTCGGACCGAGGGCCAGTACCCGGCTACCCTGCAGTCCGTCTGGGCGGCTACCGCCACGGACTGGTTCCCCTCCAACCCGTGGCGCCTGCGCCCGGGCCCATCGATCGTCGCGGTCCTCGACCGCGCGGACGACTTCAGCACAGCCACCTGCGAACTGTGGCTTCCTATAGAACACGCCTAATCGGACAGCCCGCCGGCAGTCTACAGCCAGCGGGCCCAGTCCCGCTGAGGGATCCCCGAGTGGACGAGCGGACGTCATGCTCGCTTCAGGCTACGAAGATGCAGAACGGATGACCGGCCGGATCGGCGTGGACGTATAACGGCTCGTTGGGGTCGTCCGTACGATCGACGCGGAGTTCTGCCCCCAATGCCAGCGCCTGGGAATGGTGATGCTCGAGTGTTTCCCGGTCGCGAACGGTCAGATCGAGGTGCATCTGCATCGGCACATCAGGCAGGGGCCATGTGGTCCGCTTCAGTTGATCGACCTGCTGAAAAGCGAGTTTACGATTGCCCTGTCCATCAGTGAGAACGAGCCAATCGGCATCATCCGGCGTGCCTTCCGCCGCGGGCTCGTCTCCTGGTCGGTACTGGAGGCCGAGCAGTTGGCGGTAGAACTCCGCCAGTCCTCGCACATCAGTAGTATCGAGCACCGTGTGGAGTATCTGAGGGTATCCGGTCATGGGCTGAGACTAACGATCATCGAGGTTCCCTAGCCAGCGTCTGCCGCACGGCCATGAGGCTAGCCGGAGTCATCGATAAATGATCCCTCAGCGGGGTTTCCCGCTGAGGGATCAGCTACAGCGCTCTATGCAAGGCTCTCGAACACCATCGTTGTTTGGATGCGGTCGCCGCCACCGATTCCTTTGCTCCCGCTGCTCGAGGTGGTGATGGTATGGAGTCGGTAGCCCTTCGCGGCTTGATCATTAATGGACTTCTCCAACGAGGTCAGGTTGCCCGAACCAGTTCCCAGCAGTTTTTCTTTGAGGATCACCTGTAAGACGACGTAGTGCGGCATTGAATAAAATCCTCCCGTTGCTGACCAATTGTGGCCATGCTACTCGGTACGGAGGCGCTTTCCTTGGCCGCAGTGATAACGCCACGAGAATTCAATCCGCCCGGAAGCCATTCCATCACCCCTCGGTTTACTCGGAAAGCCCAGCGCAGGCCGGCGCCGCTCCAGCCAACACACGTTGACTCGCGCAACAGACATGGGCGAAGAAGTGCCTCACGCGTGCGTCCCTACGCCAACGCGCGGGTTCGATATGAAATTTCTAAAACGAACGTTTCTGCTACATCTTCGTTCGGTTCTGTTCAACCGCTGCTTTCGGGTGGATTTCTGTAGCAATACTCAGTGCCTGAATCTATGTGCCACTCGCAGGCTCAAGCCTTGAGTTCCGCCACATGAAGGGCGCGGGACACATCCTGGGGTGCGCACGGGTGTCAACGGCTGGTCAGAGCATCGGGCGGGGGATACAGGACGACCTCGACCGAATCGCCGCGATAGTGGAACCGGAGGATGCTCCCATCCGGGAGGCCCTCCATGTAGTCGTTCCCCAGAAGGGGCCACGCGCCGATGTCTGCAAGAAGATCGACTTCGGGTGGTACGCAATTCGCGCCGTCGACCGAGGGGCCCGAGCGGTCGACGATCATCAAGCACTGCAGGCCCTGCTTGTTCACGGCGAACCACGGCTCGAATCCGCGATACCGTTCATACCCCCGAAGGCTGGAGCGGTCGACGTCGGCTCCCAGGACGTACAGCAACGAGAACACGACCTCGTCTGCTTCGCCGGGGAGTGGGTGGAGTGTGGCATCCGGACGCGGTCCGACGAACCATTCGATGCTGTAGCTGAGGGCGAGAAATACCACTAGCGCGCCGGTCACGGAGGAATTCCGGCGGGCACGCGTAGCGGTGACTCGATCCCACAGGTGGTGCCAACGCGAGCGCAGCGGGCCCTCGTTGTGCGCCACTACGGGTGCGGGTCCAGGAGCAGGGTCCTGCTCGTCAGCTCCGGGGTCAGTCTGCGCGGAATCGGCCGGTGGCGCACCAGTTCCGGCTGCACCAGACTCGAGCGCGGTATCGGCGCGCCCGGGTGCGGGTGCGCTGCGTGCCGCTTCCAGTCCCGTCAGCCGTGCCAGCGCAGCGGGATCAGTCTGGATATCGGGGTGCGGGCCGTATGCCCTCCTGCGCAGCGCATCCAGTTCGCGCTCTGCATCCGGTGGGAGCGGCGATGCGTTCATCAGTCAGCCCCTGGCACGAGGTGGACGTAGGCATCCACCTCGTCGTCACGAAGCAAGAAGCGAATGATGCCATCACCGGCGAGCCCGGGGAATCCTTCGAATCCGACACCGGACGACGAGACGTCCATGATCAGGTCCGCAGGAGGAGGAGCGCAGCGAGCTTCCGAGAGGTCGCCGCTTGCTCTGTGCACCGCTACCAGACAGGGCGAGTCGAACGCGTTCACTGCGGACCAGATTTCGAGGTTGGCATAGGACCCGTAGGCACGGAGGGTCGACGTGTCGATCTCGAACAGGGGCGCGTTCAGGGCCACCAGTCTGCGGAGCTGGTCGTCGGCCACAGCCCCAGTGGGACGTAGGGTGGCCTCGGGGCCCGGCTCTGATACGAGGAGGGCGGTCGCGGTGATCCCACCCGCGACGGCCAGTGCGCCCACCGTCCACGCGCGGCGACTCCACCGCACCGCCCGTTGCGCGGACGACCGCGATGAGCCCGTCCCGTTCACTGGCTGCGACGGCGCGACGGACCCGCTCGGAGGCGGTGCCACGGACTCACGGTCAGCGTCCGAAGGATGCGCGAAGCCCTCCACAGCTGAAAGGTACACCTCGCGCCGAGCCGGGTCCACGGCGCCCCCGCGTGCGCAGGTATCGGCCGCAACTGCCCATGTAGCCGGCCGGTCGCTCTCATGCCGCAGCAGGGGCAGGCGCAGTGAGAGGGTCCGGCGCGCGGCGTCCGCGACCGCCGTCGCTCACGGTTGCGAAGCCCTCGCGCGTCCAGTACTCGAAACCGCCGATGAGTTCGCGCACGTTCGTGTAGCCCAGCAACGCGAGAATCAGAGCGCCGCGGGTGCTGCCGTTGCAGCCCGGTCCCCAGCAGTAGACGACGATCTCGGCATCCATCCCAGGTGCGACGTCCGCTATGCGTGCTCCGAGGTCCGTGTTGGGGATGTGGGCGGCGCCGGGGATGCGGCCCTGGCTCCACGAGGCGGCCGAACGGGTGTCGATGATGATGGGGGCGCGACCGGAAGCCCGGTCTGCGGCCAGGTCTGCAGGGTCGGTTTCGTAGGCGAGCTTGGCAGCGAAGAAGTCAGCGGCGGAGAGGGAAGTAAGCATGTAGCAATCGAACCGGTTCCCATGTCCTGGTGGAATGCCCGATCAACGGTATGAGGGCGTGCTCGAACCCGTTCCCCCGGTAGATTCTTCAATATGCCCTCGAACCCACGGCTGGATCTGGACACCACCGATCACGCGATCATCGAGCATCTGCAACAGGACGGCCGGACGAGCGTCGCCCAGCTCGCGCGCGCCATCAACCTCTCGCCCAGCGCGACCGGTGATCGCGTGCGGCGGCTCACCGACGGCGGGGTCATCACGGGCTACTCCATCACCGTGGATCCCGAAGCCCTCGGGTACAACGTCACGGCATTCGTGCGGCTGGCCTACCCCACGGGCAACTACAAGCCCTTCCACGATCTGGTCGGCTCGCTGCCCGAAATCATCGAAGCACACCACGTCACAGGCGCCGACTGCTTCATCATCAAGGTCCTCGCCCGCTCCATGCGTGACCTCGAGCGGATCACCGGAAAACTTGCCACCCTGGGCGGCATCACCACCAGCGTCGTCTACTCGAGCCCCGTTCCCGCCCGGCACATCGTCCCGGCCTGACGAAGAACCTCTCCAGAGTGTCCTGGCGTCAGTCGTGTCGCGATGCTGGGGAGGCGTCCGGCGTCTCGGGGACTCGTGGTCCTTCCGGGGCGGCTCGGCTCTTCGGCGGTGTCTCGTCCGGATGCTCTTGAATGCCCGGTCTGCGGGGCATACCCTGCTGACGTCGATCAGATCGAGGTGGCGGCGATGGATGAGCAATCTGCAGGGACGTCATCAGCAGACCTGATGGTCGACCTGATCATCTCCCTGGACGGGTATGCCTCGGCCGAGGGGTGGCCCGGCTGGTGGGGGCTGGAGGGGCCGGAGTACCTGGCGTGGCTCGAACAGGAGGGGGAAGCGGGCTACACCTTCCTCATGGGGGCGAGGACGTATCGGCTGATGTCCGGCATGTCGGCGGCGGCGGCCGAAGGGTCGGGATTCTCCGAGGATGAAGGGGCCAGCCTGACAGGCCTCGCTGCCGTGCCCAAGGTCATCTTCTCTTCCACCCTTCAGGCGCCCCTGGCCTGGCCGAATTCGGAACTGGTCGCAGGAGACGCCGTGGAAGCCGTGACGGAGATGAAACGGACCGCGACCGGGCCCCTGAGCACGCTGGGCAGCCTCAGCCTGTGCCGATCATTGCTGACGGCGGGCCTCGTAGATCGCTTCCGGCTGGTTGTCTTCCCTGTGATCACGGGACGCACCGGGAAGGAGCGGATCTATGACGGCTACCCGGACGTCTCGCTCGAGATGGTGGACAGTAGGACTTTCGACGGCCGGCTCCAGTTGCTCGAGTACATCCCCACCGTGCTCCACCAGCCTCCGGGGTGATACTCGGAGCCGGAACTGCCTGGCGTGAAGGGGAGCACTTCTCTTCGCCCGGATCCATCAAGGCGGTGCGCCGCATGTGTGACTTAGGGTGGACGTAACCAGTGAGGGGGCTCCACATGGCATGCAACGGCTGCACGACGTCTTCGGAACTCGACTTCGATTTCAGCATGGCCTTCCAGCCGATCTATGACGCGGTGGACGATCGCGTGTGGGGGTATGAAGCGCTGGTAAGAGGCATGTCGGGCGAGGGCGCCCACGAGGTACTGTCCAAAATCTCGCCGCAGCAGAAGTACCGCTTCGACCAGGACTGTCGCGTCAAGGCGATCGAGTTGGCCGCGCACCTGTTTCCTGCGGGCGAGCATTTGAGATTGTCGATAAATTTCATGCCGAACGCGGTCTACGAACCGGCTGCCTGCCTTCGCGCGACGTTGCTCGCGGCCCGACGGTGCGACTTCCCGACGTCGTCGATCATGTTCGAGTTCACGGAGAATGAGGAGGTCACCGACACCGCCCACTTGACGAACATCATCACGGAGTACCGCAAGCACGGGTTCACCACCGCCATCGATGATTTCGGTGCCGGTCATGCGGGACTGGGGCTTCTGGTCGACTTCCAGCCCGATCTGATCAAGATCGACATGAAACTCGTCCGGGGAGTCGACACCAGCCCGGCTCGCCGGGCCGTCGTCGCCGGCATCGTGGGCATCGCCGAGGAACTCGGCATCACGGTGCTTGCAGAAGGCATCGAGACCGAGCCGGAGTTCCTGGTCCTAAAGGCGGCAGGAATCCGCCTGTTCCAGGGGTACTGGTTCGCGAAGCCGGCCTTCGAGGAACTTCCGCCGGTTCAGCTGACCGATCGGGCATCGGCAGGTGTGTGAAGGCCGATGAGGTGCTCGCCCAGCTTCTTGATTCTTGAACTGCTGCCCGGGTCGATGCCGACACCGGAGACGATGGCGCCCTGCATGAGGATCAGCCAACAGTAGGAGAAGTCCTCCGGGTTGGTCAGTCCCAGTGCCGTGGCGGCTTTCTCGACGCTCGAGCGGATGTCGTCCAGGTAGAGGAGAGCGGCAGCTCCGATGGTATGGCGCGGTCCGGTCTCCAGCAGGGCGCGGATGTAGGGGCAGCCTGCGAAGTCCGGCGCGTGGAACCATTCATCGAAGATGTCGAAGATGGCCAGCAACTGCCCCCGGGGAGTATCGGCCCGGCGCTCGCATTCAGCGGAGAGATAGCCGACAGTGAAGAGCTGCTGGCGGCGTTCGAAGAACGCCAGAACCAGATCGTCCTTCGACGGGAAGTGGTGATAGAAGGTCGCTTTGGCGACGCCGGCCGTGGCGATGATCTCGTTCACGCCGACGGCCCGGACGCCCTGCTGCAGGAAGAGGTCGTAGGACGTCGCGAGGATCCGCTCCCGTGCATCCGTGGGTGGCCGTACCGCTCCTGTAACCATGGCTTCCTCCGCTGCTGTCCTCTTCCCAATCCTAGGGGTAGACAGACTGGTCTGTCCTGCCGGTATGCTGGAACATCCCGCTGTTCCCCCAGCAGTCGGGGTTGGAGAGGCGTAATACCCGATCCCCGGTGCCGGTGGTTCAGAAATGTGCCGTCGGCACCGGCACCCCTCGAACGGGACACCTGAGTTGAATTCCGGACTGGTAAGTGAGGCACGGTTCATGGCTGCATCACGGATTGCCACTGCGAAGTTTCAGTTCGAGCGCACCGAGGAGAGCGTGCTGACGCTGCGATGGACGGAATGTGCTCGCGTAACCGTCGAGGACGTCTGGGCGCTGGTGGACTCCATGCAACTACTGGGCGCTCGTGATTGCTCTTTGCTGCTGGTCGATCTCAACAGCATGGTCACCCTGACCCGGCAGGCTCTTACCCTGCTCGCCGGGCTGAGGGACGTACCGGTCGTCGCAGCAGTTGGTCGTTCCCCAGTCGAGAGGGTGCTGATCACGCACTTCCAGGCAGTCCATTGCCCCTCATATCCCATCGAGTACTTCGAGGACCGAGCTGAGGCGCTCGCATGGTTGCACCGACAATCGACAACGCACCTGGCACTTCAAGCATGAAGACGCTACTGCCGGATGCGTCACGGATGAAAAGCCCTCCGGTCCGATACCCGGCAGCAACGGACACCATGCCGGCAACTCTCCGGCACCCGGGGAAATACCCAGGACAACACGGAAGAAGTCGGCGGAGGACGAGACGTGCTAGATGAACACGTGCAGCAGTGGACCGCGATCCAGACGATACGGGCGGCCCGTTTGAACCTCGAAGATGTCTTCATGACGTTCTTCGCTCTTGCTGGGAATGCTGACGAATTGGAGGTCGAGGGGTATCTTTCCGGCATCATGATGCTCCCGGCGCCGCAGCGCGACCTGATGGCGCAGGCCATCAATGAACTGCTCGACGGCACCGGATCCACTGCCGACGGTGCACATTACAGCGACCAGTACGCGGCGTCCCTTTCCGGGTACGGCGATTACCTTCGCCCCCTGAATCTCTCCCCGGACCATTACGACTTCAGCGCCCCACCCGCTGGGGACCATAGCACCGGCTCCGGAGCCGCTGCTTTTTGTGCCGCCCATGCCACGGATCCATCAGGGTGCGATCCTCTTCTGGATGATGTCGAGTTCTGGCGCCTGCACGCGTTGTACGAGTCGCGGTTGCTCGAGTCCGGGACGGAAGAGCGCTTCGACCGGATCACCCGGCACGCCCGGGAGCATTTCGGGGTCAGCTCGGCGTCGATCACATTGATCACGGAGGATCTGCAGGTCATCAAATCCGTCGTCGGACCCCTGGGCCAGGACCTTCCCCGGAGCCTCTCCCTGTGCGCGAGGACCATCGAGCAGGACCGTACCCTCGTCATCGCTGATGCCGGCACCGACCCTGAGTGGCGGGATCATCCCCTCGTCTCCGGTGGGCCCAGAGTCCGCTTCTACGCCGGGCACCCTGTCTGCACCGCGGAGGGCTGGCGCATCGGCACCCTCTGCCTCATGGATGATCGACCGCGGACCTTCACCGAGCATGACGCGCAGGCACTCCGGCGTTTGGCCTCGCTGGTGCAGATGCAGATGTAGGTTCACCGCGAGTCGGCACGACCAGCCACCGGATTGGACGTCCGAGATCTACCCGGGCCCAGCGCCGGGATTACTGCTACTCTCTCCGCAGGCTGTGCGAGAGAACGAGGAGGTGGTACCCGTGAACGATGGACCATGGGTGCTCCTCTCCGGGGTCACGGTCGGGCGGTAGGACGTCCGGGAGCGCCGTTCAGGAAGCACTCCCGAAAGGCACGACCATGCACTTCACTTCTGAGAACAGACTCGACGACGGCGTCCTCGAACGCGAGTTCACCCTCGGTGAGATTCCCGGCATCCTGTGGACGCCTGCATCCCCACCCGCCCCATTGATCCTGGTCGGCCACCCCGGCGGACTCCGCAGGATGTACCCACGGCTGGTGGCGCGAGCCCGGCGCTCCACGGTGGACGGCTTTGCCGCCGCCACCATCGAACTCCCCTGGAGCGGTGACCGGACTCCATCGGCTGACGCCGAGCAGGCTCGCGCCGATCTGCGCCGGGCATTGGCGGCAGGCGAACCGGTGGATGACATCGTCGACCGTCTGGTTCTCCCGCTGGTCGACGAAGCGGTCCCGGAGTGGCAGACGACCCTGGACGCACTCCTTTCCCTGCCCGAGATCAGCGGCCCGGTCGGGTACTCGGGCGGAGTGGTGGCCATCGGTATACGGCTGGCGCTGGTGGAGCCGCGCATCGCGGCCGCCGGTCTCTTCGCCGGGAGTTTCGTTCCCCGTGCCATGTTCGACGAGGCCCGTCGGATCACCATCCCGCTGCACGTCCTGCTGCAGTGGGATGACGAAGGAAACGATCGGCAGCACGCTCTGGATCTGTTCGACGCCTTCGGTTCCCAGGAGAAGACACTGCAGGCCAATCTGGGCGGGCACACCGGCGTCCCCCAGTTCGCGGGGGATGACGCGGCCAGGTTCTTCGCCCGGCATCTGGGATGATGCCGCGCCCTCTGACCAGCATGAGCGGACGGGGCTGTCCCCGATCCAGCCGCAAGGGGTGCCTAGACTGAGGCGACGAGGCAGCCAACGAGAACGGGTGGGAATGAATCACTGTGGACAGCATCTCTGCCGGGGAAGACATGCTGGCACGGATTCCCGGTCACGGAAGCTTCTTCGTGACGAGCGAGGCGGCTGCGATGGTCAGCATATTCGGCGGCCTGTTGCACTGTTACCAGGGAAACGGTGGCTGCCGGAAACAGGGCCTGTACTTCTCGCGCACGGAACCCAAGAAGGCCCTGCGCTGCATTCTCAGTGGCCCGGGCGAGGGAGGATCGCGTCGGGAGCGGCGGCCCCGCGGGCAGGATGATCTCGTGGGGGATGAAGGGATCGTCATCAGCGTCAGCCACGAATTGGCTGCGAAACTCGACGGGGCCACGCTGGACTTCGGCAGCTACAACAAGATGGAGCGCTTTGTCTGGTCGGCCCTGCCGACGGTCAAGGGACCCGCCTGCACCTGCCTCCGGTCCATCGGCCCTCCAGCGGGGAAACGATCGCCCTGCCTCGATGACCAGGGCCTCGGGCTGCGCGATCTCTGAACGCATGACATGCCGCTCCGGTCCAGTGCGTGGCGTTGCGCGTCCCTAGAACAGCGGCCAGGGCACCGCCGACATCTCACCGCTCGGAGCGGGAAACCGGCCGGCCGAGCGCAACCGGGCGCAGCGTGCGGCGAGCGCAGCGATCTCGTCCGCGGTGAGCAGGTCCGCCAGGGTTCGTCCCAGCTCACCGTTCAATTCGTCGCTGACACGATCGACGCCGTCGAGTTCCTCGGCGGTCAGCGGATCTCCCAGCCACCCCCACAGCACCGTACGCAGCTTGTGGTCACTGTGGAACGTGAGCCCATGGTCCACGCCGTGCCGGTGTCCGTCACCCATGGCAAGGATGTGGTCGCCCTTGCGGTCGGCGTTGTTGACGACGACGTCGAACACGGCCATGCGCCTCAGTGCGGGGGAGTCCTCGTGAATGAGGGCGATCATCCGTCCCGTGTCGTCCCGGCCCTCGAGGACCTGTTTCCAGCCGGTCTCCGGCACGTCATCGGTCGCGACCAGATCCACCGCGGTCTGGTCGGGGTCCGTCTCCTGCCAGAGCTGCACCATTCCCTCGCCGAACGGACCATCGCGCAACCAGGTCTGCGGCACGATGTTCCAGCCGAAGACCTCCGAGACGAGGTAGGCGGCCACTTCCCGTTCGGCGAGAGTGCCATCGGGGAAGTCCCACAGCGGTTTCTCGCCTGCTATCGGCTTGTAGACGACGGCCGCGCCGCCGATGCTGCCCAGGAACGTGGCGTTCGATGCCGTCGTGATGCGGCCGGTGAGCGTCAGCTCGGCGGTGACCAGGTCGGGCGCCGGCATCAGACCTCGGGAAGGGTGCAGATGTGCCCGTCGGCGTCGATGGGGTAGCCGCAGAGCGGGCAGATCGGACGCCCGGCGCCCACGACCTCGCGGGCGCGCTTGGCGAAGGCGCGGGCGGTGCCGACCGGCATGCGCACCCGCAGCATTTCGGCCGCGTCGGCGTCGTCGTGCAGCAATTCGTCGTCGTCTTCCTCATCGACCTCGGTGATCGGGTAGGCCTCGATGACGATCTGCGCCGTCGTCGGGTCCCACCCCAGGCTCATGACGCCGGTCCGGAACTGCTCCTGGACGGCCTCGAGCTGGTCGTTGTCGACGAGTTCGATGGGGGTGGTCCTGGGAACGCTGAAGGGGTTGCCGTCGAGGGTGATGAGCTGGTCCAGGATCTCGTCGATCTTCTCGGCGAGCTGGGCCGACTGCTGCTTCTCCATCGCGATACTCACGATCTGTTTCCCTGTGCGTACCTGCAGGTAGAACGTGCGCGCGCCCGGAACGCCGATGGTGCCGACGACGACCCGGTCAGGCCAGGCGAACTCGTGAACAGTTGTAGGCATGGGACTACTTTAGGCTCCCGAGGTCCCGCGCGCCTCGTGTCCTGCGCCACCGCCCACCGGGGCATCGTTCGAGGCGGCGCTGTTCGACAACCACGAGAGATCCCCCGCGTCGGTGTTGGTCGCGTAGACACTCGGCCGGCTCGTGCCGTAGCGCACGATCGATACGGAGGCCGGGCCCACGGTGATGCGCTGGAACAGGTCGAGGTGCATGCCGAGTGCGTCGGCGAGGATGGACTTGATGATGTCGCCGTGACTCACCGCCACCCACACAGCCCCTGGCCCGTGCTCGGCTTCGAAGGCAGCATCGTGGCGCCGGATCGCTGCCACCGACCGGGCCTGCATCCCGGCCATGGATTCACCACCGGGAAAAATGACGGCGGACGGTTGCGACTGCACCACCGGCCACAGATCCTCCGTTGCGAGCTCACTGAGCATGCGGCCCTGCCACTGGCCGTAATCGCACTCGGTGAGATCGGGATCGAGCGGCGCATACGGGGTACCGGCCTGGCGGTCGAGGATGAACCGGGCGGTCTGCCGACAGCGCTCGAGGGGGCTCGACACCACGCCGACGACGGGCACGGCCGCGAGCCGGTCACCGGTCGCGGCAGCCTGGTCGCGCCCGATCTCGTCGAGGCTGACGCCGTCGGCCCGTCCGGCCAGCAGTCCGGAGGCATTCGCTGTGGTGCGGCCGTGCCGCACGAGGATTACTGTCGCCATCCGCCCAGCCTAGTCATCCGCCCGACGGCGCATCCACCTCGGAGGCGGGCCAAAGCTCAGAGTCGGCCGATGCGTATGACGGCGCCGGCCACGTCGGGTCGAGCTGCATCACGGGAATCGATCCGGGCGCCCGTGCGTTAGGCTCTGTGTATCAAGGGGAGTACTCCCGTCTGTGATCGGCCCGTCAATACGGATGCACTGAAGCATTCCGGGCCATCGGTTCCGGTTCCGACCGGGCGGAGGAGACCTTGGCGTATCTGTCCGACGCCTACCCTTGGGAGCACCCCTCATGCAGGTCACACCTCTGATCTGGTTGATCACCATCGCCGTGACGATCCTCTTCTTCGTCTACGAGTTCTTCGCGCACGTGCGCACACCCCACGAACCGACCATCGCCGAATCGGCCCGCTGGTCCGCCTTCTACATCGGCCTCGCCCTGCTGTTCGGCGTCGGCATCGGAGTGATGTCGGGCTGGACGTTCGGCGGCGAGTACTTCGCCGGCTACCTCACCGAGAAGGCCCTGTCGATCGACAACCTCTTCGTGTTCCTCATCGTGATGACGGGCTTCGCCGTCCCCAAGAAGTACCAGCAGAAGGTGCTGATGATCGGCATCATCATCGCCCTGATCCTCCGCGGCGGATTCATCGCCATCGGAGCCGGCCTGATCGAGAACTTCTCCTGGGTCTTCTACATCTTCGGCGCCCTGCTGCTCGTCCTGGCCTACAAGCAGGCATTCGGCAGCCACGACGCCAACCCCGCTGACGGCCGATTCATGCAGCTCGTCCGCCGCGTCCTTCCCGTCACGGACGAGTACCACCGGGACAGGCTCACGGTGACCAAGGGCGGCAAGCGCTTCGTCACGCCGATGCTGCTCACCATCATCGCGATCGGCTTCGTGGACCTCATCTTCGCCGTCGACTCCATCCCGGCGATCTACGGCCTGACCAGTGAGGCGTACATCGTCTTCACGGCCAACGCGTTCGCGCTGATGGGCCTGCGCCAGCTGTTCTTCCTCATCGGCGGACTGCTCGAGCGCCTGGTGTACCTGGCCCAGGGGCTCGCCGTCATCCTCGCGTTCATCGGCGTGAAGCTCGTCTTCCACGCCCTGCACGTCAACGAGCTGTCCTTCATCAACGGCGGCGAGCCCCTGCTCTGGGTGCCCGAGATCCCCATCTGGTTCTCGCTGCTCTTCATCGCCGCGACGGTCGCCGTCGCCACCGTCGCAAGCCTGCTCAAGACCAGGGGCGACGACGACGACCGCGACCAGGTGCACGGCAGGCCGGTCGAGGTGGGCTCCAAGGACCGGACCGAGGATCCCCGGCTCGACGAGACCACTAGCTCGACGGCAGGGACCGCCGAGTAGCTGCCGCACCGACAACGGCTCCCGGTCACCGGCTCCTGGTGGCCGGGAGCCGGTCCGTTCCGGCTCAGGCGGCGGGAGGCCGTGCCACCAGGACTTCACCGCCGCCGTCGAGGACGATCGCACCGACGCCCGCGGGGATCAGCCAGGTACTGCCGCGGGGAGCGGACTGGCCGGCGAGGTGGATCGAGCCCTCGCTGACAACCAGTACCGCGAAGCCGGGCTCGAGGGACACGTGCCCCTCGACGGGTACGCGCTCGAGGCGGAAGAATGCGTCGGCGTCGGGCGGAAACACCGATCCGGTGGGCGGCGCCGTCCGCACGAGGTCCGGAAGCGCTTCGCGGGATACCGCCGTCCGCTGGACCGCTGTCAGGGCCACGTCGAAGCCGAGGCCCAGATGGCCGTCAGCAATGCCGTCGAGCGCGAAGTCCCGCCACTCGAGCAGGATCGAGAGGTCCTCGGGCTGCTGCAGTTCCAGCAGCAGCACGCCGGCGCCGATCGCGTGCAGCATGCCCGGCGGCACCCACACCACGTCGCCCGGTGAGACATCGACCTCGTGCAGCAGTCCGAGCAGCTCGTCGACGTCCTGCGCCTCGACGAGGGATGCCAGCTCGGCGTCACTCACGTCCCGTGTGAGGCCGAGGTGGACGGTGCCGCCCTGCAGGATGTACCAGGCCTCGGCCTTGCCGTGGCTGTGCCCGAGATGCCGGGCGGCGAAGGTGTCGTCGGGGTGGGCATGCACGGGAAGGCGCTGGCCGGCGTCGAGCAGTTTCACCAGCAGCCGGACGTCGCTGCCCCAGCGGGCCACATGCTCCGCGCCGAGCCAGTAACCGGGGTCCCGGGCCACGGCGTCGCGCAGGAGTGCGCCGTCCGCCAGCCGGGTGAGGCCGAGCTGCTCCTCATCGAAGATCGTGGTCGTCGAGCCGATCCAGTCCTCCGGCTCGAATTCGGCCGCGGCCGGCTCGTTGCGGAAGGCGGAGATGCGCGCCCCGCCACGGTAGAAGCGCTCCGGCGGCCGGTTCGAGGGCAGCCGTTCGATCATGGCTGCGGCTGCCGAATCGGCGCGTAGACAGCCAGGAAGCCGCCCACGAAGCTGTCGCCGAGCCCGATGGTGGTCGGCGACGCCGTCTCGATGCGAAAGGCCGGAACGCCCACCGCTCCCGGGATCAGCCGCTCGACGCCGTTGACCACGGCCTCGCCGCCCGTGTTGCGCGGCAGGTCCCGGGTGGCCTCGAAGTCCGCCGCCGTGAAGCCGTCACCGAGCCGGAAGCGGGTCGCTGCCATCTGCACGGCACTCTTCAGTGCCTCCCGGTGCCGCTCCGCCCCGGTCCCGAGCATGACGGCCCAGTGCTGCGTGTGCACGAGGAGCGCCGGCACCGGGATGAGCCGGTGGACCTCCCGGAGCGCGGCGGCGACGTCGGCGGGATCCAGCAGATCGACGGGCCGCGCCACGTACTCCTGCAGCTCGTCCTCATTCATGCCGTACACGTGGATGCGCGGCAGCAGGTGCGCCCAGATCCGCTCAGCGAACCTCCGCACGTAAAAGCCCGCATCCTCGTAGTACACGAGCGCGGCGGACGGGAGGTGGTCCATCGCCGCTTCGAGCTCGGTGAGGCGCCGCTCCAGGAGGCCCTCGTCCTGCATGGTGTTGAAGCCCGAGATCAGCAGTGCCGCGGCGTCGTCGAGCGCGTCACCCAGTTCCGGCGCGATCGCCATGCTGCGGTTCGGCGGATCGTTCGCGAAGATCAGTCGGTTCGACGACGGCGACACGATCTCGCCGTCGTCGAGCCGGATGGTCGTCCCGGCCGGGTACTGCACGATCAGGTGCGGATCGAGGGTGTCCTCGGTCGCAGAACTGACGTAGGACATCGATGCCGGCAGAAGCCGGCGCACGTTGTCGTCGATGCTCACGAGGTGCTGGACGCTCGGGATGCCGAGCCGGTCCAGGGCGATCCCCGCCCGCACGCCGGTCCCACCGAGGGTGATCCGAGTGGTGAAGCGGTCCGCGAACTGCTTGACCACCTCCGAGGACTCGACAAAGCGCTCGCCGCCGGCGCCGTCCCTGACGAAGTCGAGGATGGTCACCACCAGCGAGCGCTCGTCGACGATCGGTGTCCTGGTGGTGAGTTCCGCCCGCCGGATGCCGAACCGCAAGGCCAGCGATTCGACGACCGACGCGTCCCAGTGCACCTCGTAGTCGACGGTCCCGCCGAGCCCGAGCACGAGCGTGGTTCCCATGGCACCGATTCCCTTTCCCTCAGCCGTCACGTGTTCTCAGTACAGTTTGGCCTTCCCGTCCGCGCCGAACAGCTCGATCTTCTCCGCAGCAGTGACCTTCAGGGCGGCGATGGCCCCGGGCTGGATGGCGTTCGGCTCGCGCAGGCGTTCGTCGGTCCCGAGGATCTTCCGCATGGCGTTGTGGTAGGAGACCTTGATGTCACTCGAGATGTTGATCTTGTTGATGCCCAGGCTCACCGCGCGTGCCAGCTCGCTGTCGGGGTTCGCCGAGCCGCCGTGCAGCACGAGGGGGATGCGGACGGCGGCCTTGATCTCCTCGAGGAGGTCGTGGCGCAGCTCCGGGTTCTTCTCCGCCGGGTACAGGCCGTGCGAGGTGCCGATGGCGATCGCCAGGCTGTCCACGCCGGTCTCCTTGACGAAGCGGACGGCGTCGTCGGTGTTGGTGTAGATGATCTCCGCGGCACCGGACTCCCCGTAGCTGTCATTGGCGCCGATGGTGCCGAGCTCACCCTCCACCTGGATGCCGACGGCGTGCGCCGCCTCGACGACCTTGCGGGTCAGCGCGACGTTCTCGTCGAAGGGCAGCAGGGACGCGTCGATCATGACCGACGTGAAGCCGGCCTGGATGGCGGTGATCATCTGCTCGAACGTCCCACCGTGGTCCCAGTGGATGGCGACGGGGACGCTCGAGCGGTGGGCGCGGCTGCGCATCGCGGCGACCAGGTCGGTGGTGATGTGGGAGACCTCGTCCGGGTGGATGGCGATGATGACCGGAGCCTCCTTCTCCTCGCTGATGTCCATGACGCCGTTGAACATCGCCCAGTCGCTGATGTTGAAGGCGGGAATGGCGAAGTTGTGTTCGTTGGCGACGTCGAGGATGGACTTACCGGTGTACAGCACTGTGATTCTCCTTGATAGATGACGTACGAGAGGTGGATCGAGGGGGAGCGAGGGTCAGTTCTTGACGGAGCCGGCGGTGAGGCCGCTGATGAAGAAGCGCTGGAGGACCAGGAAGAGGATCAGCACGGGGATGGACCCGAGGATGCTCATCGCCATGATCTGGTTCCACTCGTACGAGTGCTGCCCCATGAGGAGCTGGATGCCGATCGGCACCGTGCGCATCTCGGTGGTCCTCGTCAGGGTCAAAGCGAAGAGGTACTCGTTCCAGGCGATCATGAAGGTGTAGATGCCCACGGACACGATGCCGGGGACCGAGATGGGCACGAGCACACGCCACAGCGCGGTGAGCGACCCGGCGCCGTCCACCCGCACGGCCTCGTCCAGTTCGCGGGGCAGGGTGTTCATGTAGCCGGTCATCATGATGATTGCGTAGGGCAGCGTGAAGACCATGTACGTGAGGATGAGCCCCGGGTAGGTGTTGTAGAGGCCGAGGCCTACCACCAGACCGAAGTACGGTATGAGCAGGGTGATGGGCGGGACAGCCTGGACGCTGATGATGACGACGTTCAGGACCCGCTTGCCGCGGAACTGGAACCGGCTGAACGCGTAGGCGGCGTGGATCGCGACCAGCAACGTCAGGATGGTGACCGCGCCTGCCACGAGGTAGCTGTTGAAGAAGAACCGCAGCGTCTCGGAGTTCGTCAGGATCGCGGCATAGGCGTCGAACGAGAACGAGTTCGTGATGAGCCTGGGCGGCAGTTCGAAGATCTCGGTGTTGGACTTGAACGAGCTGGACAGCATCCAGAGAACGGGTCCTGCGGCGAACACGGCCCCCAGGACCAGGCCCGCCAGGACGCCGGACTTCGCCAGGAGGGTGCGGCGTTGCGTGGTCATCGCCATGTCAATCCCTTGCTTTCTGGTGGCGGACGTAGAGGACAGCCAGCACCAGCGACATCAGCAGGATCAGTACCGCGGCGGTCGCGGCAAGGGAGAAGTCGTAGTTGGCGAAGGCGAGCTTGTAGGTGTAGGTGCTGAGCATCTCGGTGACGTCGATCGGCCCGCCGCCCGTGGTCAGCCAGATCAGCGCGAACTGCTGGGAGGTCCAGATGAGGTCGAGCAGCAGGAGGCTGATGATGATGGGTCGGAGTTGGGGGATGGTCACGTTCCAGAAGCGCTGCACCTGGCTGGCGCCGTCGATGCTCGCAGCCTCGTGGAGGTCCTGCGGGATACCCTGGAGGCCCGCCAGGAGGCTGACCATGAAGAACGGGTAGCCGGCCCAGATGTTGATGAAGGTCACCGTGCCGAGCGCGAGCTGCGGATCGGCGAGCCACTCCACGTCCGTGCTCAGCAGGAAGTTCACGATCCCGTTGGGTGAGAGGAGCATGCGCCACAGCACGGCGATGACGGCCGCGGTGAACAGCCATGGCAGGACGTACAGGGCGCGGAACACGGCCCGGGACGTCACGCTGATCAGCGGGCTGTTCAGCAGCATCGCGAAGGTGAGGCCGAGGACCAGGTGGACGGCGACGCTGACGGTGGAGAAGAAGACCGTGTTGCCGGTCGCCTTCCAGAACGCCGGATCCGTCAGCACGGTGACGTAGTTGGCCGTCCCGGTGAACTCGGAGGACTTCTTCAGGATCACGTTGTCCTGGAAGGAGTAGCCGATCACCATCACGATCGGCACGATCATGAGGACGAACAACAGGATCAGGGTGGGGGCGAGGAATCCGTAGGACTCGCCGGCGCGGCGCAGCTGGCGGCGCTTCCGGGGCGGTGCCCCCTGGAGGGTCTCGGGGTCGGGCGGGGTGAACGTGCGGAGGCTCATGGGGGTGACCTTTGTGGGGGATCGGGCACCGCGGGGGGACAGCGGTGCCCGATCCGGTGCGGGGGGAGGACCTAGAACTCGCCTTCCCACTCCGTCTGCGCCTTCTGGAGCGCTTCGGAGAGGGACTGCTGGCCGTCGAAGGCGGACTGCAGCTGGGCACCGAGCTGGCGCATCAGTTCCTCTGCGACGGGAAGGCCGACGAACTCGTTGGCCGGGTAGCCCGCCTGGTAGATGTCGAAGGCCTCCTTGAACAGGTCGTCGTCCTCGACGAAGGCGGGGACGGACTCGGTGTTACCGGGGAAGGCGTTGGCCATGGTCGAGAGCTCGGAGTTCGTCTCCTCACTCATCAGGAAGGAGACCAGCTTGGCGGCGGCGTCCTTGTTCTCGGAGTTCTCGGCGACGCCGATTCCCCAGGAGGCGTAGGGGATGCCGCGCTCGCCGGTGTAGCCATCCTCAGCGGGGACCGCGGAGATGGAGAACTTGAGGTCCGGGTTGGTCTCGCGGATCAGGTTGATGTGCGCGAGGGAGTCGATCATCATGCCGACGCGGCCGTTGGTGAACTCCTCCACCTTGTCCTGTTCCTTCATGGTGAAGCTGCCCGGGGCGATCACACCGTCATCCCACATGCCGCCGATGAACTCGACGGCGGAGGTGACGTCCTCGTTCGTGAGGTCCGGCTTGCCGTCCTTGAGCATGGTGCCGCCCGAGGCCCAGGCCCAGGACATGACATCGTTCTGCACACCGTTCGGCGCCTCGAGGGAGAGGGGGAGGACCCAGCCGGAGGCGTCGCCGTCGAGGTCGGAGACCTTCTTGGCGGCATCGGCGAACTCGCTGCGGGTCTCCGGGGGAGCGGTCACGCCGGCCTGCGACAGCAGGTCGTCATTCGTGAACATGGGATAGACGAAGTTCACGACCGGGACCATGTAGGTCTTGTCCTCGACCTTGACCTGGCTGACGAGCTGGCTGTCGTCGAAGCCGGCGCCCTCCAGCAGCGGACCGAGGTCGGCGATGACGCCCTGCTCGGCGAAGTCGCTCACCCAGGCGCCGTCGAGGCCAACGACGTCCGGCATGGTGCCCGACGCCGCACCGGCGAACAGCTGCTCCTTGGTGGAGGCGTAGGGCCCGCTGACGAGGTCCACGGTGATCCCGGGGTTCTCCTCTTCGAATGTATCGATCAGTGCGCGGAACTCGCCGTCGGGAAGTTCGGGCTCCCACCACTGTGCGAACTCGATGGTGACATCACCGCTGGCCTCCTCCGTACCAGACCCGCCCGAACCGCAGCCGGTGAGAGCGACGATCGAGACTGCGGTGGTTGCGATGCCGGTGAGCAGGGTTGCGCGGGAACGCATGCGCCGATGGGACATCAGGTCTCCTCGTTGAGATGGTGCGATATTTCGCTTGATTATGCGTTTTCTTGCTGCTTTCACCACGAGTGTGCGCCCTATCACGGCGTTGCGTCAAGGGTTTCCGGGGCAAAACCGCGTAAAGCGGCAACAGCATAGGTCAAAAGCGAGGCTAGACCGCAAGATTTTGCAGTTTCCTGCCGTTTCTGCGGCCCGCGCGAAGTCTGTGTGTTACAGATGAGGGCATGACATCGCAAGAACTGCAGCACGTCCGCCAGCTCCCCGCCGGGCGGAAGGCCGACCTTGCCGCCTATGTGGACGAGGTGGGGCGCGTGACGGTGGCCGACCTCGCCGCACACTTCAAGGTGTCGATCGACACGATCCGCCGCGACCTCGATCAGCTGGATCGCGAGAACATCCTCATCCGGACGCACGGGGGTGCAGTCAGCACCAGTGAGCGAGCCGGCCGGGACCGCGAGATCGACGTCCGGCTCAGCATGCAGACGGCGGAGAAGGAGGCGATCGCCCAACTCGCCGTGGGCCTGGTGACCGACGGCTCCGTCCTCATGATCAACGCGGGGACCACCAGCCTTGCCGTCGCGCGGGCGCTGCGGAACCACCGCAACCTGACGATCGCCACCAACAACCTCCGCATCCCGGCGGAGATCTCGCCGGTGGTGTTCCGTGACCTCTACATGTTCGGCGGGGCCGTGCGCACCCTCACCCAGGCGACGACGGGCCCCGTGACGCTCGGGATGAGCGGGAGCACACCCGAGGTGGACATTCGCTGCGACATGGCGCTCATCGCCGTCGGTGCCGTGGACGCATCAGGCTGTTCGACGTCGAACCTGGGCGATGCCGCCATGATGGCGGAAATGATCAGCCGGGCCGAGCGCACCGCCATCCTCGCCGACTCCACGAAGCTCGACCGGCGGCTGTTCGCGCAGATCGTTCCGCTGGAGGGCGCTGACTACCTGGTTACCGACAGGGCGCCGTCGACGGAGCTGGCCGCGGCGCTCGACGCCGCCGGAGTCACCGTGCTGGTACCCGAGGGGAACTAGGGAGCCGCCGGCGCCGTCGATGAGCGGACCACCAGCTGCGTGGCCAGTTCGACACGGGTGCCGTCCGGCTTCTCGCCGTCCATCTCGCGGAGCAGCGCCCGGACGGCCGTCCGGCCCATCTCCCGCAGGGGCTGCGCAACGGTGGTGAGCTGCGGTGAGGTCTGTTCACTGATGTAGGTCCCGTCGAAGCCCACCACGCTCAATTCCCCGGGCACCGAGATGCCCAGTGCGTGCGCCTCGGCGAGCACGCCCACGGCGATGCTGTCGGAGGCCGCGAAGATGGCCTGCGGCGGGTGGTCCAGGGTGAGGAGCTGGACCAGGCTGCGCCGCCCCGTCTCCGAGTCGAAGTTGCCCGCCAGGACGTAGTCCTCCGAGATCAGGATGCCGCGTTCGAGGAGGGCGGCGACATAGCCGTGCTCACGGTCCTGGCTGCATTCTGCGCTGGCAGGTCCACCGATGAATGCGATGCGGGTATGGCCGAGGCCCAGCAGATGCTCCGTCGCGGCTTTCCCTCCGGCCCAGTTCGTCGCACCCACGCTCGCCACACCCGGCCCGGGAGGATTGATGGGGTCGATGAGCACCACGGCGATGCCTCGCTTCTTCACTTCCTTGATCTCGCGTGGAGACCACCGGGACGTGACGAGGAGCAGGCCACGGCGGCCTGACGCCTGCATCTTCTCGGCCCGCTCACCGGCAGGAAGATGCGTGAGACCCGTCTTGGACAGGACGACCTCGGCGCCGTGCAACTCCGCGCACTCGAGGATCCCGTCCATCACCTCCGAGTAGTACGCGGTCGCCACGCTGTCCACGGCGACGTCGATCAGCGTGGACGCCGGAGGCGCAAGGGCGAGGCGCTGACCGGGCGGCTGATACTCGGACGTCCGGAGTGCTTCCAGGACACGCTTCCTGGTGGCCGGGGCAACATCCTCCCGACCGTTGATCACCTTCGACACCGTCGGAGTGGACACTCCGGCAAGAGCTGCGACGGACGCCAGCGTGGCCCTCGTTCGAACTTCAGTTTCCGACAATGTTTCGAAATCCTCTCCGGGATGGGCCTGCCCCCATCCTGCCCGAGCCCGGCGGAAGAGTCGAGGGGTGCGGAAGCAGGTCCGCGGAATTGCTGCCGGAGAGGGCATTGACCGATCGGTGTGACGCAGGTAACTTTACGCTTGTTAGTTTGTTGTTATCGAAAACATTTCGAATCTCTTCCGCAGCGTGGCGGTCAGCGACCGCATACCCGCGGAGTTGACCTGCCCATCTCAGCCGGCACTGGTGCCTCGAGCTGAGTCGACTTACGGAAGAACTGATGAAGATGCGAACAACCACCTCCCTGATCTCGGCGGCCTCCGCCATCACCCTGGCCCTCAGCCTCTCCGCCTGCGGCTCCAGCGGCCCCCAGGACCCTGCTGCAGACTCCGCGTCCCCGACGATGTGGGCACTGACCGGCAGCAGCGAGAAGATCTTTCGCTCGTCCGTCGAGACGTGGAACGAGGAGCACGCGGACGACAAGATCAACCAGGAATTCTTCGCGAACGATGCCTACAAGACCAAGGTCCGCACCGCCGTCGGAGCCGGTGAGGGACCCACGTTCATCTACGGCTGGGGCGGCGGCGTGCTGAAGTCCTACGTCGACGCCGGCCACGTCAGCGAACTGGACGAGTTCCTGGCCGAGAACCCCGAGGTGAAGGACCGCTACATCCCCTCGGTGCTCGAGAACGGTGTGATCGACGGCAAGACCTACGCCCTGCCCAACAACAACATGCAGCCGATCGTCCTGTACTACAACAAGGAGGTCTTCGAGAAGATCGGCGCCGAGCCTCCCAAGACGTGGGACGACCTGATGGCACTGGTCCCCAAGTTCAACGACGCGGGAATCGCACCCTTCTCCCTGGCCGGTCAGTCCAAGTGGCCGAACCTGATGTGGCTGGAATACCTCGTGGACCGCGTCGGCGGCCCCGAGGTCTTCCAGGCTATCCTGGACGGCAAGGAGAACGCCTGGTCCGACCCCGCCGTGATCGAGGCCCTCACGATGATCCAGGACCTGGTCGACGCCGGCGGATTCGTCAACGGCTTCTCCTCCATTGCCGCTGACGCCGGAGCGGACAGCGCCCTCCTGTACACCGACAAGGCAGCGATGATGCTCCACGGCGGCTGGGTCTACCAGAACCTGAAGAACGACGCCCCGGAGTTCGTCGAGTCGGGAGAGGTCGGCTTCACCACCTTCCCCTCGGTCGAAGGCGGGGAGGGCGATCCCGCCAACATCGTGGGCAACCCGGCGAACATGTGGTCCCTCTCCTCGACGGCGTCGGACGAGCAGAAGGAGTCCGCCCTGAACTACCTCAAGGACGGGCTGTTCAGCGAGGAGTACACGCAGGCCATGATCGATTCCGGCGCGGTCCCCGCGGTCAACGGCATCGAGGACCAGCTCGCAGCCTCCGATGACAAGGACTTCGTCCAGTTCGTCTACGGGCTGGCGCAGGATGCCCCCAGCTTCCAGCTCTCCTGGGACCAGGCACTGAGCCCCGCCCAGGGCGACGCCATGCTCGCGAACCTCGATCAGATCTTCATCGGCGAGATCACGCCGGAAGAGTTCGCCGAGAATATGAACGCAACCCTGGGCAAATGAGCACCCTGCTGAAGCCGAAACCCGCGATGAAGGTGCGGGGTGCGCGGGCCGAAGGGCCCTCGGCGTGGATGGTCGTCCCGGCGCTGGTCTTCTTCGTGACCTTCGCCGTCGTGCCCCTGCTCGGCGTGCTGTTCCTCAGCTTCACCCACTGGAACGGGCTGGGCGCGATCACCTGGGCTGGCCTGGAGAGCTGGCGCACCGCCCTCACGGACTCGGTGACGCTGAACGCCCTGATCGTCACGCTGAAGATCATGGTCTACTCGCTCGTGGTGCAGGTCCCGATCAGCCTCCTCCTGGGGGTGTTCACGGCGGGCAACCAGCGCTACCGGGCAGTGCTCGCCGTCCTGTACTTCGTCCCGCTCCTGCTCTCATCGGCGGCCGTGGCGATCGCGTTCAAGGCGCTGCTGGACCCCAACTTCGGGATGGGGCCGGGCCTGCACATCCCGGTCCTCGCCCAGAACTGGCTCGGCAGCGCCGACCTGGTGCTGTTCGTGGTCATCTTCGTCATCGCCTGGCAGTTCGTCCCCTTCCACACGCTCATCTACCAGGGCGGCGTGCGCCAGATCCCGGCCTCCTTCTACGAAGCGGCCCAGATCGACGGGGCCGGACGGATCCAGCAGTTCTTCCACATCACGCTGCCCCAGCTGAAATACACCATCATCACCTCGTCCACCCTCATGGTCCTGGGATCGCTGGCGTACTTCGACCTGATCTTCGTCCTCACGGCCGGCGGCCCGGGGTATGCGACCCGGCTCCTCCCGCTGCACATGTACCTCACGGGGTTCCGGGCCAATGACATGGGAGCAGCGAGCGCCCTCGGCGTGATCCTCGTGGTCATCGGCCTGGGTCTCGCCCTGGTGCTGCAGCGGCTCGGCGGCAACAGCCGCAGCGCAAGCCAACTGGAAGGAGCGTAGCCATGGCACTGGCAACCGACGCGGCGCGGGGCAATGAAACGCGAGTGAAGCAGCGCTCCCAGGGGAAGCGGTTGGGCAGGAGTACGCCCAACGTCCTGGGCGGGCTCGGCGGGTGGGTGTGGCTTGCCCTGATCATCCTGCCCGTCTACTACGTGGTCATCACGAGCCTGAAGAACCAGGCGGGGTTCTTCGGGTCGAACCCGCTGGCGCCGTCCACCTCACCCACCCTGGTCAACTACCGGACGGTCCTCGAGGCGAATTTCGTCCGCTACTTCCTGAACAGCGTGATCGTGACGCTGGGAAGCGTCATTCCCGCCGTCGTCGTGTCCTTCATGGCCGCGTATGCGGTGGTGAGGGGGAGCGGGCGCATCATCGGCTCCGCGCACACGCTGTTCCTGATGGGACTCGCCATCCCGCTGCAGGCGACGATCATCCCCATCTACTTCATGATCACGAAAGCGCACCTCTACGACACCCTGCTGGCGCTGATCCTGCCGTCGATCGCCTTCGCCATCCCCATCTCGGTGCTGATCCTGTCGAACTTCCTCCGGGACGTTCCGCGGGAGCTCTTCGAATCCATGAGGCTCGACGGCTGCTCGGAGTTCACGATGATGTGGCGCCTGGCCCTGCCGCTGGTCCGTCCTGCGGTCGTCACCATCGCCATCTACAACGCACTCCACGTCTGGAACGGCTTCCTCTTCCCGCTGATCCTGACCCAGAGCCCCGACAAGCGGGTCCTGCCCCTCTCGCTCTGGGCCTTCCAGGACGAGTTCACCGTGAACATCCCGGCGGTCCTCGCCGCCGTCGTGCTCTCCACACTCCCGCTGGTCGTCCTCTACGTGCTGGCCCGCCGCCAGCTCGTGAGCGGACTGACCGCCGGATTCAACAAGTAGACCGAAAGGAACCTGCAGCCTGATGACTTCCACGCAGCAGAACGCGCTGAGGGTCGGCATGGTCGGCTACGCCTTCATGGGCGCGATGCACTCCCACGCCTGGCGCACCGCGCCACGCTTCTTCGACCTCCCGCTCCAGCCCGAACTCGCGGTCCTCGCCGGCCGCGACCAGGCGGCCGTGAAGGCCGCGGCCGGAAAGCTGGGCTGGCGGGACACCGAGACGGACTGGCGGGCTCTGGTGGAGCGCGACGACGTCGACCTGATCGACATCTGCACCCCCGGGGACACGCACGCCGACATCGCCATCGCAGCCCTCGAAGCCGGCAAGCACGTGCTCTGCGAGAAACCGCTCGCCAATTCGGTCGAGGAGGCGGAACGCATGACGGCGGCCGCCCGGGCCGCCGAGGCGAACGGGGTCTTCGCGATGTGCGGGTTCTCCTACCGCCGCACGCCCGCCCTGACCCTCGCCCGCCGGCTCGTCGAGCAGGGGAGGCTGGGCACGATCCGGCACATCCGGGCGCAGTACCTCCAGGACTGGCTGACGGACGAGAACGCCCCGATGACCTGGCGCCTGGACAAGAGCAAGTCGGGATCGGGCGCCCTCGGGGACATCGGAGCGCACAGCATCGACGCAGCGCAGTACGTGACCGGGCTGCCGATCCAGGGAGTCTCCGGTCTCCTCACCACCTTCGTGCACGAACGTCCCCTCGGGGGAACCCGGGTGGGCCTCGGCGGCTCGGGCGCCAGCGACGGCGGGACCGGCACGGTCACGGTCGACGACGCCGCGATCTTCAGTGCGCGCTTCGAGGGAGGAGCGATCGGCGTCTTCGAAGCCACCCGCTTCGCGACCGGCAGGAAGAACAACATGCGCCTGGAGGTCAACGGCAGCCTCGGCTCGCTCGCCTTCGACTTCGAGAACATGAACTCCCTGGAGTTCTACGACGCCACGCAGCCTCCCGAGACCGCGGGATTCAGCACCATCAACGTCACCGATTCCGTGCACCCCTACACCGGCAATTGGTGGCCGGCCGGGCACGGCCTCGGGTACGAGCACGGCTTCACGCACCAGGTCGTCGACCTGGTCCAGGCGATCGCGGACGGCACCACGCCGTCGCCGTCCTTCGACGAGGCGCTGTGGGTCCAGAAGGTCCTGCACGCCATCGAGGAGTCCGCAGCGAGCGGATCGGGGTGGCAGCATGTCTGAGCCTTCAGCAGCCGGAGGTCCCACACCGCGGCCGGTGACCCTGTTCACCGGGCAGTGGGCCGATCTGCCGTTCGAGGACGTGGCGAGGATGGCCGGCGAGTGGGGCTTCGATGGCCTCGAGATCGCCTGCTGGGGAGACCACCTGGACCCGGTCCGGGCAGCGAACGACGACGACTACGTCCAGGACCGGCTCCGGATCCTCAAGGAGAACAACCTCTCCGTCTCTGCCATCGCGATCCACCTCACCGGACAGGCAGTGTGCGACGACCCGATCGACGAACGCCACCAGGACATCCTCACCCCCGAGGTCTGGGGGGACGGTGATCCCGAGGGAGTCCGCCGGCGGGCCGCCGACGTCGTCAAGGACACCGCCCGGGCAGCAGCCCGGCTCGGAGCGTCGGTCGTCACGGGATTCACCGGTTCGTCCGTCTGGAAGTACGTCGCGATGTTCCCTCCGGCGTCCGAGCAGATGATCACCCGCGGCTACGAGGACTTCGCGGCCCGGTGGAATCCCATCATGGACGTGTTCGACGCCGAGGGGGTCCGCTTCGCGCTCGAGGTGCATCCCTCCGAGGTCGCCTACGACTACTGGACCACGCAGCGCACCCTGGAGGTCATGAGGGACCGCCCCGGCTTCGGGATCAACTTCGACCCCTCGCACTTCATTTGGCAGGACCTGGATCCGGTGATGTTCCTGCAGGATTTCGCACCGCACATCTTCCACGTCCACGTGAAGGAATCCGTCCGGCAGCTGAACGGCCGCAACGGCCGTCTCGGGTCGCACCTGCCGTGGGGCGACCCGCGGCGGGGCTGGGACTTCGTCACGGCCGGCCACGGGGATGTCCCGTGGAAGCCGATCTTCCGCATGCTCAATTCGATCGGCTACCAGGGGCCCACCAGCATCGAATGGGAGGACGCCGGGATGGACCGGCTCGTCGGCGCCCCGCAGGCCCTGGCCCTCGTACGGGACCTGGCCACCATCGCGCCGTCCGCGGCGTCCTTCGACGCCGCCTTCTCCCGCCAATCCACCACGAAAGAGACATCATGACCAGCAAGGAAGCACTCGTCGTCCGCGGCGGATGGGACGGTCACCAGCCCGTCGAGGCCACGGACCGCTTCATCCCGTTCCTCCGGGACAACGGGTACAGCGTGCGGATCGAGGAGTCACCGAAGATCTATGCGGACGCCGACTATATGTCGACCGTCAACCTGATCGTCCAGTGCAACACGATGAACACCATCGAGAAGGACGAATTCGCCGGTCTCCGTGCAGCGATCGAGGCAGGGACCGGGTTGGCAGGCTGGCACGGCGGGATCGCCGACTCGTACCGCAACGAATCCGATTACCTCCACCTCATCGGCGGGCAGTTCGCATGCCATCCGGGCAAGCACCCGGACGAGAGGATCGGGGAACAGTCCGACAACTACGTGCCGTACCGGGTGAACATGCTCCCGGCTGCGGCGGATCACCCGATCACCCGCGGCATCGGGGACTTCGACCTCGTGACCGAACAGTACTGGGTGCTCGCGGACGACTACATCGACGTGCTCGCGACGACCACCCAGGCCGTCCGCGCCTGGGACCCGTGGAACCGTCCGGTGACGTCCCCCGCCATCTGGACCCGGCAGTGGGGCAAGGGCCGCATCTTCGTGGCGACCCCCGGCCACCACGTCGAGATCCTCGACGACCCGAATGTCAGAACCATCATCGAAAGGGGTTTGCTGTGGGCGAGCCGTTGAACGTCGGAATCATCGGCTGCGGAGCGATCGTAGCCCAGTACCTGAAAACCCTGCCGTCGCTGCCGTCCGTCAACCTCCGGGCGGTCGCCGACCTCGACTTCAGCCGCGCCGAGGCCGTCGCGGCATCCCAGGAGGGCGTGCGGGCCCTGACCGTCGATGAACTCCTGGCCGACCCCGAGATCGACACCGTCCTGAACCTCACCATCCCTGCTGCACACGCCGACGTGGCCACCCGTGCGATCGCCGCCGGGAAGCATGTCTACGGAGAGAAGCCCCTGGCCGCGAACACGAGCCAGGCCCGGAAGGTCCTCGCGCTCGCGGACGAAGCCGGAGTCCGCGTCGGGTGTGCCCCCGACACGGTGCTCGGCACCGGGATCCAAACGGCGCGCCACGCCATCGACAGCGGGATGATCGGCCGGCCCATCTCGGCCACCGCCACGATGGTCACGCCAGGGCATGAACGCTGGCACCCCAACCCGGACTTCTACTACGTGCCCGGCGGCGGACCCCTCCTGGACATGGGCCCGTACTACGTGACGGCGCTGGTCACCCTGCTGGGCCCCGTCACCTCCGTCATCGGTGCCGCGAGCCACACCCGGAAGGAGCGCACCATCGGCGGAGGCCCGAGGGCCGGCGAGACGATTCCCGTCTCCATCGACACCCACGTCACGGGCGTGCTCGTCCACGAATCAGGCGCGCTCTCCACACTGGTGATGAGCTTCGACGCCGTGCAGACCCGTTCCTTCAACATCGAGATCCACGGTGAGCAGGCGAGCCTCACGGTCCCCGACCCGAACTACTTCGACGGCGAGGTGTCGATCTGCACCCTGGCGAACAGGGAGAACGATAGGGAGGTCGGGTGGGAGGTCATCCCCACCAGCGCAGGCTACATCGGGGCGGGCAGGGGCTACGGGCTGGCGGACATGGCGCTCACCCCCGCCGGCGATCAGCACCGCGCCAGCGGGCAGCTCGCCTACCATGTGCTCGATGTCATGGAGTCGCTCCTGCGGTCAGCAGCGGACGGCAGCTCGGTACCGGTGCTCAGCACGGCGGAACGGCCGGCGGCAGTCGCCCTCACGTCGCTGTCGGAGCCGGTGTCGTCCCTCGCCACCTAGGCACCCGCGACTTCACCGACCGGCCGCGCCTCTGCGCGGCCGGTCGGCGCTCACGCAGCCCAGCCCTGAGCTTCCGCGGTGGTCAGCCTCCGACCTGCTGTACTACCGGCTGAGGAAGCACGAGCACGCCGTCGATGCGGCGCGGGATGGCTTCGTACCCGTCATGGAGTTCCGCGGGCAGCGCGGACTGCGGCGCATTCTGCCAGGCCAGGGGTCGAAGGAACCTTCGCACGGCCGTAACACCTACGGAGGTGTGCTGGGAGTTGGTGGAGGGCCACGGGCCGCCATGGTGCTGCGCCCAGGTCACCCGGACGCCTGTCGGGTACCCGTTGAAGACGATCCGGCCGGCACTCGCCTCCAGCGTCGGCGTGAGCTGGGCGATGATGGCCTCCTCGTCGTCCTCGGCGTGCAGGGTCGCGGTCAGGGACCTGGGGATCCGGCCGAATGCTTCGCGGACCTCGTCGAGGCCGGAATAGCGGGCGACGACGATCAGTGGGCCGAAGCACTCCTCGGTCAGCTGCTCCGTCAGGGCTGACGCCGTGGTCTCGAGGAGGGCGGGAGCGACGGCGAACCCCTGGGCCGGGAGCTCACCGGACGCGTCCTCGCCGTGCTCGGGCCCGGACCCGCCGGCGATCCGGACCGCACCGGCTTCGATCAGGCGCTCCGAGATCGAGTCGAAGGAGCTGCGAATGCGGTTGTTCAACAGCACCTGCGAGCCGGCTTTCGCGGTGAGCTCCTGAAGGGAGTCCACCAGCACCTGACCGGCCGCGCTGTCGGGGAGAAAGGCGATACCGGGCTTGGTGCAGAGCTGGCCGGCGGAGCCCGTGAACGAGCCGAAAAGACCGGAGGCGATGTCCGTCCCGCGGGCGCTCGCCGCTCCTTCGGTCACGATGAGGGGATTGACGCTCGAGAGCTCCCCGAAGAACGGGATGGGATCCGGTCTCGTGTTGATGGCGCGCTGCAGGGCCTCCGCGGCGAAGAGCGAACCCGTGAAACTGGCCGCCTTGATGTCCGGGTGGACGACCAGCCCGAGCCCCGCCTCCTGGCCGAAAACGGCATTGAACGTCCCGTCGGGGGCATCGACGGCGCGCGCGGCCTCCTGCAGCACCTCGAGTGAGAGCTGCGAGGTCAGCAGGTGGGACCCGTGCGCCTTGATCACCACGGCGGAACCGGCGGCGATGGCCGACGCGGTGTCTCCGCCCAGGACCGAGAACGCGAACGGGAAGTTGCTCGAGCCGAACACGGCGACCGGCCCTATCGACACGAGCATGCGCCGCACGTCCGGGGCCGGGCCCAGGGGCGTCTCGGCGGCGGAGTCGATCATCGCCTCGAGGTAGCTGCCCTCCCGTACGGCCTCGGCGAACAGCCGGAACTGGAACGCGGAACGGCTGACCTCGCCGTTGAGGCGGACGGCCCCGAGGCCGGTTTCGGAGTCGGCGACGGCGACGAGGCGCTCACGGGCGTTCTCCACGGAGACAGCCATCGCCTCGAGCAGGGTCGCCCGGAACTCGCGGCCGCGGAGCTGCAGCTCTGCCGCCGCTGCTGCGGCTCGGCGTGCCGCACCATCGACTCCTCCGGCCGGCGTCGGTTCGAGTGCGGTGGCAGCGCTGGCACCGGTGCAGGGGTTGGTGGTCATCAACATGGCAGGGTCCTTCGGGTCGGAAACGGCGCGGGAGTGGGCAGGCCGGCGTCAGGCGCTGTCGCGCGCGACGACCGAGAAACCGAGATCGATCCTCGAGGTGGCGACGGCCTGGTCCGTCATCCGGGCGAGCAGCAGTCTGCCCGCCGTGGTGCCGATCTCGCGGTTGGGCACGGAAACGGTCGTGAGGGTGGGCAGGAGGTGCCGGGCGATCTCGAAGTCCCCGAACCCCGTGACGGCGATGTCCCCGGGAACGTCGATGCCCCGCCGGGCACATTCGAGGAGCGCCCCGGCAGCGAAGACATCGCTCGCGAACATCAGCACGTCGGTCTCGGGGTGCGTCGACAGCGTCTCGTCGAGCAGCCGGCGTCCCGTGTCGAAGTCGACTTTCCCCGTGCCCGAATCGACGACCCGCACCGGCTCCCCCGGGTACAGGTCCCGCACCGCATCCTCGAAGCTCGCGCGCCGGGCGACGGCGCGGAAGTCACCGCTCTGGAACGATCCCGCGAAGGTGGGGTGCGAATAGCCCCGCTCGGCGGCGAACTCGACGACGGCCCGGAGGGCGTCGCTGTTCGAGAAACCGACGAGTCCGTCGATGGGATCGTCGGTGAGGTCCCACGCCTCGACGACGGGGACCTGCGCTTCGCGGAGGAGGGTCTCGGTCAGCTTCGAGTGATGGGTTCCGACGATGAAGATCCCGTCGGGACGGCGGCCCAGGAAGGCTCGAACGAGTTCCTCCTCATGGGCGGGCCGGTAATCGGTGGAGCCGATGAACAACTGGTAGCCGGCAGGGGCGAGGATCTCGTCGAGGCCGTGCAGCGCGTCCGCGAACACGGAGGCCGAGATGGCCGGGATGATGGCCGCGACGGTCATGCTCCGGTTGGACGCCAGGTTGCTCGCCGCGAGGTTGGGTACGTACCCCGTGGCCTCGATGGACCGCCGGACCCGCTCAAGCGTGAACTTCGACACCAGCTCCGGTGAGCGGATCGAGCGTGACACGGTCTGCGGCGACACCCCGGCGTGCTGCGCGACATCCGTCAGCGTCACCGTGTTGGTCGAGCGCCGCGTCTGCCGGGAACCAAGCAGCCCGGCGGTTCCGCCGTCGGCCTCGTCCTCCGCTGCGTCTGTCCGCGGTCCGACCGGGAGGGCGGCGCCCCCGCGGCTCACAGCAGGTTCCGGCTCGCGAGGTTCCGCATCAGGGAGCCGATCCCGAACTCCCACGGTTCGCACCTCTCGCTCTCCTCGACGTAATTGACAAGACTACCCAGCTCGCGGGAGGAGATCCTAACAACGTCGCCCCGCTTGTGCGTGAACCCGCGGTCCTCGACGTCGCGGTCCACGATCGGCGCGAACATCGTGCCGAGCATCAGGACGGCACCGTCGGGATACTGGTGCTGGGGCCCCGTGAGCTGCGTGACGAGATCGACCGGATCGCGGCTGATCTGGGCCATGTCGGAGGCCGCCTCGAGGTGAAAGCCGTCACGGCCGTCGATCGCCAGGCCCACCCGCATCCGCCGGACGACGTCCAGGTCGAAGGTGTCGTCGAACAACCGGATGAAGGGACCCAGCGCGCAGGATGCGTTGTTGTCCTTCGCCTTGGGCAGGAGGAGCGCCGAGCGTCCCTCCACATCCCGGAGATTGACGTCGTTGCCGAGCGTGGCACCCACGATGCGCCCCGTCGAGTCGACGATCAGTGCCACCTCGGGTTCCGGATTGTTCCACTGGGAGGTGGAGAGCACTCCGACCTGCGCTGTCGTGCCCACGGCCGACAGGGTGGGGCCTTTGGTGAAGATCTCCGCGTCGGGCCCGATGCCGACCTCGAGGTACTGGCTCCAGAGACCTTCGTCCACGAGGTAGCTCTTGAGGGCGAGCGCCTCGGGAGAGCCGGGGCGGACGTCGCGCAGGTCGGTGCCGATCTCGGCCAGGATGCTCTCGCGCATCCTGGCCGCCGCTTCGATGTCCCCGCGAACGCGCTCCTCGATGACGCGTTCGATCATCGACACAGCGAAGGTGACACCGGCCGCGCGAAGGGTCTGCAGGTCGACGGGGGCGAGGAGCCGGGGGACCAGGGGATCCTGCATGCCCGGGAGGGTGTTGCTGTAGATGTCGGGAAAGGCCCCGATCCGTGCTCCTGCGCAGGCCCGGGCGGCGGCTGCCGGGTCGGGGGCCTCGCAGAGTTCGCTCACGGTCGGGAACGCTGCGCTCAGGTCGAAGACCCCGTCCTCGAGGAGGAGGACGGGGGAGGGCCCGCCGGCCGAGGGGTCCCAGACGCGACCGATGAGCGTCCCTGCGTAGCCGTCGGCCGGGAGCGCCTGGGCGCCGTCGCCGAACAGGTCCGTGGCGGGTGCCGGTGTGGGTATGGAGGCGGTGTCAGAAAGGCTCATGCGATGTCCGTTGTTCGATGCCGGAGTTGTGCAGGTGGGGGAGGGCAGGCAGCGGCTCACCGCCGCCGGAAGACGCCCTGCCGTTTCTCGCCGAAGGCCGCCCGGCCCTCGGCCGCGTCCTCGGTGGCGAAGGCGACTGTCTGGAGGTCCCGTTCGTAGGCCATCGCCTGGTCCTGCGGCAGGTTGAACGCCGCCCGGAGGGTCGCTTTGGCCATCTCCGCGGCGATCGGGGGGCGTGAGGCGATGATGGCGGCGAGTTCGGCCGCCCGGGGGAGCAGCGCATCGGGTTCGACCACCTCGGACACGAGTCCCCAGGCGAGCGCCTGCTGCGCGCTGATCGCATCGCCCGTCATGAGCATCAGAGCCGTATTGCTCGCGCCGATCGAGTGGGCCAGCAGGCTGCTCACTCCTCCGCCGCCGATCCAGCCGAGCTTGATCTCCGGGGCGGCGAAGGACGCCGTGGTCGAGGCGATGCGGATGTCGCAGGCCAGGGCCGTCTCCAGCCCGCCGCCGAACGCGTAGCCATTCACCGCTGCGATGACAGGTTTCCGCAGGAGGCGAAGTGCGTCGCAGTAATCGGAGCGGTTACGGAAATCCCACGGCGTGGCGTACTTGTCGAGTTGTCGGATGTCCGACCCGGTGCAGAAGGAGCGCTCGCCGGATCCCGTGAGCACGACGGCACGGACCTCGTCGCTGTCGTTGGCCCATTCGGCGGCCAGCACGAGCGCGTCGGACATGCCCTGTGTGACGGAGTTCAGCTTCCGGGGTCGGTTCAGGGTGATGGTGGCGACGGACCCGGAGTGGTCGACGACGATCTCCTCGGTCTCCAGTTCGATGGGGGACAGCATGGTCAGACCCTTTCCGTTGTCAGGGGGCGAGCGCGGGCGAATTCCGCGCGCAGGTGGGTGAGGCCGTTCCTTGCCGTTACGTCTCCGGCGACGACGGCGCGCACGATGGCCGAGGCGCTCGACTGGAAGGCGATGTAACCCGGGAACCGCGGCCGCACCCAGGCCTCCTCGATGGTCGCGAGGGTCGACCGGTAGAAGCCACCCGACGCCTGGTCGACCTCGTCGTCCAGCCAGGCGACCCTGGCGGACGGCTGGCCGTCGCGCAGCGGGATGAAACGCCGCTGCGTCTCCGGCGACATCAGCCAGTCGATGTGGTCGAGGAGCGCGGGACTGATCTCCGCGCGGGCGCTGATCGCCAGTCCCGTCCCCCCGAGCGTGGATCCGCGGCGCCCGCCGGGCACGGCGGACGGTGCGTCCGTGAACCGGAGGGTGGGCGAGGAGTAGTTGACGTACCCGTACACGAGCGGACAGTAGGCGATCTCGTCGGTGTCCGTCATGCGCTGGAGCAGGGCGATGGGGTTCAGGCCGGTGGTGCCGGACGGCGCCCGCGAACCGATTGCCCGCATCCGCTCGAGGACGCCGGCGCCGACGGCATCGGGGACGAATTCGCGAAGGCCGGGTTCCCCGCCGTCGGGCCCGCCCACGGGGGCGCCGTAGGCGGCGCAGAGGGATGCGAAGGTGAGGAAGGCGTGCGGGCCGGCGAGCGACAGCGCGACGGGGACACGCCCCGAGAGGATCTCGACGTCGTCCCAGGTGCTCGGCGGCGCGGCCACGAGCGCGGGCTTGTGCACGGCTACCTGGGTGGCTGCATCCAACGGGAGGGCCCACTGGTGCCCGTCGAGGGAATACGACGCGAAGCACGGCCCGACCGACTGGGCGGACCACCGGTCGATGCGTTCGGGGCCCAGCACCGCGTCGAGGGGGATGAGCGCGTCGTGCTCGAGCGCTTCACCGAGGTGGGGGTGGTCGAGGACGATCAGGTCGTAGTTCCGGGCGAGATCGTCGACGGGGTGGGATTCGAAATGCTCGAGGGAGTGCGCGGACCAGGTCAGGTCGAGTCCTGCAGCGCTCTCCTGGGCCGCGCGGGCGGCGGCCAGGAGCGCGTTCTTCCCTCGCGGGTGGTCCCAGGTGATGCCCCGGTAGGAGTTCACGCCGACGTCCGTTCCGGCGCTGCACTGATGGGTGCCTCGTCGGCCACGATGCCGGCGTCGAGCAGTTCCGCCGCCCGCACCGCCGTGATGCCGAGTTCGGTGAGGATCTCGCGGGTGTGCTCGCCCGCCAGGGGCGCGCCCCGATGGATCCGCGGGGGAGTGGCGGACAGGCGGTACGGGAAGCCGGGCGTCTTCACCAACCCCTCGGTCGGGTGGTCGTATTCGATGAACGTGCCGTTGTGGGCGATCTGCTCGTCGTCGACGAGGTCCTGGTAGTCGTAGACCGGGCCGGCCCAGATGCCGGCGGCGCTGAGGGATTCGAGCCACTCCGCGCTGGTGCGGGTCGCGAGGCGGGTGGCGGTCTTCCGGAAGATCTCGTCACGGTGGGTCCAGCTGTCGGTCTCGGAGTTCATGCCGAGGAAGGACGGCTCGCCGATGACGTCGCCGAGGACGTGGAGATCGGGCATGGCCAGGGCGATGAAGCCGTCGGCGGTCGAGAAGGTGCCGTACGGCGCTCGGATATAGACGTGGGCGTGGGGCTCCGTGCCCCGTGTCTGCGGGACCTTCCCGACGGTGAACACCGACAGCTCCTGCATCTGCAGGGTGGTGATGGCGTCGAGCATGTTGACCGAGACGAGCTGACCCTCACCGGTGCGCTCGCGGTGGAATAGGGCGGCGAGGACTCCCTCGAAGGCGGTGGACGCCGTCACGGCGTCGACGAGGTACTGGCCTGCTGCTGCCGGGGGCTCCCCCTGGATGCCCGATGAGAGCATCGCTCCGCTCATCGCCTGGAGCAGCAGATCCTGTCCGGGTCGGTTGCGGTACGGCCCGTCCTCCCCATAGCCGGAGATGGAGACGTAGATGATCCCCGGGTTGATGGCCCTGATCGTCTCGTAGTCGACGCCCAGCCTGGCGGCGACGCCTGGCCGGTAGTTCTGGAGGAACACGTCGGCGGACTTCACCAGGTCGTAGGTGATTCCCCTGCCCTCCTCGGATTTCAGGTCGACGGCGATGGAGCGCTTGTTCCTGTTGAGCGACAGGAAGGACACATTGATGCGGTTGCCGGTCGCTCCGCCGGCCGCGGCATGGCGCTGCCACTCCCCCGTGGTCGGCTCGACCTTGATCACGTCGGCTCCGAGGTCGCCCAGGCGCTGTGCGGCGAACGGCCCCGCCATCGCTATCGAGCAATCGAGCACCCGGATGCCCGAGAGCACTTCCGGGGCATCGTTGGCGGTTGGGTCACTCATGGTGGGTTCCTCGTTCTCCTCGGCTCGGCATCCGTCGGTGACGGGACGTGGTGTATGTGGGTGGGGTGGGCGCTGCGGATCCGGGCCCTACTCGGGCTGGTCCCCGGCCGCCCGGATGGAACGGCGCACCGTCTCGGTGGCATCGGTGCCGTCGAGGACGCGGATGGTGGTGCGGTACTCGCGCGAATCGCCGTGCTCGAGCCAGATCATGGAGCCGTCGTCCCGGGCTGCGGCGTCCCCGGTCACGTGGTGCGTGGATGGCTCGAGGCCGATGGCGTATTGCCCGCTCCGCAGGTTCTGCCATTCGAAGAAGTGCGGCATTCCTGCCGCCTCCCATGACACCTCGACGCCGAACCTGCTGTCGGCGGTCAGCAGGGCGACCCGGTGGCGGCCTTCCGCGTCGGGCACGAGCTCGTGCTCGAAGACCTGCTCGATGAAGCCCTTCTGCGGCTGCGGCAGCTTCCGGTAGGAGACACCCTGGGCGGCGACGGAGTCGGACGCCCACAGCGTGGAACCGATCGAGGCGAGGAACTCGGTGCCCTCGTCCACCAGCGGCCAGCCGAAGTTCAGGTGGTAGAGGAACATGTGCGGCGTCCGCTCGAAGCCGAGGTTGTCCACCACGTCGTGCAGGCGGATCTCCCGGCCGTCGAAGTCCAGCTCGATGCTGCGCGTCAGGCGCAGGTGCTCGCCGAACGAGGTGGCCTGCACGACTTCCCCCACGACCCTGAGGATCGAGGACCCGTCCCCGCCGACGATCTCGCGCGCCTCGAGCAGGCGGGCCGGGATGGCGGTGAGCCGCCCGTGCAGGCCGTGGGACACCGTCTGCTTGGGCGGATAGGCGTAGCCCGTCGCATCGACCTCCCCTCCGAAGAGGGTGTGGTCGAGGCCCCCGCTCACCAGCAGCCCGTCGAGTGCCCGGAGCCAGGAGAGGCCCCCTTCGTCGTGATGCTCGTGGAGGCCCGGATGCCGGAAGCCGTTACCGGAGCGCCAGCCGAGGGGCATCCCGCGGTACCGTGCCGAGCCCAGGTCGAAGGCGCGGTCCACCAGTACCTCGACCTCCAGGCCCGCTGCGGTGCGCAGGTCGATGGCCCGCACCCCGCGTTCAAGCCCGTTGTCGAGCACCACCTGGCGGATGCCGGCCACGGCCGAGAGGTCACCGGTGCGCTGCAGGAGCTCTGCCCGGGTCAGGTCCGAACCGAAGATGTTCATCGGGGCGTCCTCATTCCATGATCCATCCGCCGTCGACATTGAGAGTCTGCCCCGTGACGAACGACGAGTCGGGGCCGACCAGGAAGGAGATCACCGCTGCGAGTTCCGCGTCGGTACCGCGGCGCTTGAGCGCCTGGTGTGCAAGGACGTGCGCCCCGTATTCCGCCGCGTCGCCCTGGATCTCCTCCGCCTTGGTGGGGAAGGCGCCCGGCGAGACCGCGTTCACCCGGACGCCGGACGGGCCCAGTTCACGAGCCAGGGCGCGTGTCAGCGCCACGGCGGCGCCTTTTGTGGACACGTAACTGGCGAGGTTGGACCAGCCTCCGTGCCAGGTGATGGATCCGACGTTGACGATGGCGCCCGAGCGTCGCTCTACCATCGCCCGCGCGGCGACCTGCGCCGCATAGAAATAGGCGCGCTGGTTGACCGCCACGACGTCGTCGTATTCCGACAGCGGGATGTCGAGGAACGGCGTGCTGGGATAGATCGCGGCGTTGTTCACGAGGGCTTCGACCGGCCCGAACTCCTCGTTCGTCGAGGTGATGGCGATCTCGATCGCGTCGGCCTCGCGGAGGTCCACTTCGAGGATGCGCGTCGGTATCGACAGCGCTTCGAGCTGGGCGGCGGTCTCCTCCAGCTCGGTGCTCTTGCGTCCCACTACCCCGAGGGCGAAGCCGTCCGCACCCAGCCGGAGGGCCGTGGCACGTCCCAGGGCCCCTCCGGCTCCTGTGACCACCGCGACGCGTCGATGCAGCACGCCGTTTCCCGTCATGGTCAGATCCCGTATTTCTTCAGGGTCTCCACGATGAACTGCTTCGCACGGGGAACGTCGGACTCGTCCAGGTGTTCGATGATGAGCGGGGCGTTCGGGTTGCGCTCGGCGAGACGCTGCAGGTAGAGGTCGTAGTTGAGGGAGCCCAGGCCGGCCGCGGGTAGTTCGATGTCTCCCACGCCGCGGAAGGTGTGCGAGGCGAGTGCGTTCTCGTCGCCGATGTCCGCGTGCTTCTCGCTCTTGTCCTCGCCCGCACGCTTGACGTCCTTCGCGTGGGCCACCCGCACCCGGTCGCCGAGGGTGTCGAACACCTCGTTGAGCACCGCGTCCATGTCGTCGATGTTGTTCCCGTCGAAGTAGTTCGTCGGGTCCATCAGGAGCTCGAGGCCGGGTGTGCGGATGTCGTTGAAGACGCGCACGGTCTCCCGGACGGAACCGATGACGTTGTTCACGTAGGTCTCCAGGAGGAAAGTGGCGCCGTGGTCGTAGGCCGTCTGCGCGAGTTCTGTCAGCACGCTTCGCACCTGCTCGTACCCGTCCTCGGTGCGGTTGTGCGGATGGTGGTCCCACTCGCTGTCCGGGTTGAAGGTGCCGGATTCACTGATGACGTAGGGGGTGCCGAACGAGCGTGCGTTCCGGAGGATCTCCTTGAGGTACTCGACGTTCGCCTTCCGGCGCTCGGGGTCGGGGTGGACGATGTTCGTGTAGCCGGAGATGGCGCAGATCGGCAGGTCGTGGTCCCGGAAGGTGTCGCTGACCCTCTTCGCCTTCTCCTTGGTGATCTGGCCGGCGGAGAGGTCGAGGTCCTTGAAGTGCAGGTCGAGCTGCACGGTGTTGAAGCCCAGGTCGCGGATGGTCTTCGCGGTCGTCTCGAGCTCGTAGGGGAAGTACCCGCTGAAAATGCCTACCTGGATCATGGCGTCATTGCTCCTTGCGATCGAAATGGGAGTGGAACCGGAAATGCGGACTGGAAATATGAACTGAAAGGTGAACTGAAGGGGAACCCGGATCGAAGCCGGCGGTGGGAATGCGGTCGGAAGAAAGGCATCCCTGTCGGGGAGTCAGAGATCGAACTCGCTGAGAAGCACGGGCCGGTGCTCGGCGATGGACCGATAGCCCGCTTCGATGAGGGCCATCGTCCGGACGTTGTCGGCGACCGAGAGCTCGGGTGGGGTGGCCGTGTCCACGGCGTACTGCACCTGCTCCATGACGCCGATGAAGGCGTGGGGGAACCAGTGGGTGTCCCAGGTCGGCGTCACCCACTGTCCACCGGTGGTGAGGGCGGAGGCGTAGGTGAGTGTGGAGGGCTTCCCTGTCGGCCAGCCGATGGTGCCCTGGGCGACGCCGCGGGTCCCCTCGACCCGCCATTTGATGTAGATGTCGGAGTCGAAGCCCTCTTCCCGGGGTCCGCTCCAGACATCCTCCATCGACACGGCGAGTACATTGTTCGGGAATCGCAGCGTGGACACCACGATGCCGTCCTCGTGGTCGAAGGTGGTGCGGGGATCCTCGCGGGCGACCGTCATGATCTCGGTGGGCTCCCCCAAGAGGAAGCGCAGCGCGTCCAGGTGGTGCACGCTCATGTTCGCGAGGGTCAGGCGATCGTAACCCTCGAGGAAGCCCTGCCAGTGCGGGATGGCCCGCATCTCGATGGTGGCGAGAACCGGAGCGCCGAGGTCGCCCCGGTCAAGGAGCTGGCGGAGTACCCGGATGGACTGGTCGTACCGCATGTTCTGGTTGACTGAGAGGATTTTCCCGGCAGCGGCGGCCTCGTCGCGGAGGGCGATCGCCTCGCCGAGCTCGAGTGCCAGGGGTTTCTGGGCGAGGATCGCCCGGATGTGCGGGGCCCCGAGGGCCCGGCGGATGAGGGCGGGCTGCAGGTCGGGTGGGTACGCGATGTCGAGGATCTGCACTGATTCGTCGTCGATGAGGTCCTCAGGAGTGGGGTGGACCGTCGCGATGCCGTAACGCTCGGCGACCTCCCGTGCCTTCGTCTCGGTGCGCGAGGCGAGAGCGACGACGGGAAAGCCGGCCTGGCGGTAGGCCTCGAGGTGCACGTCCGCCATGATCATGCCGGCCCCGATGCAGCCGATCCGGTAGTCGCGGCATCGTATCCCGACATCGGGGGATAGCTCGGATTGTTCTGCCGCCGTGGTTGTGCTGGTCACGTGAACTCCAATCGCGTCGTTGCGAATGACTTGTCTCCGGCTTGGGGGAGGGGGAGAAGCCCGATTTCCTCACCCTACCAAAAATTTATGATAGCGCTACTGGCAGCGCTATCATTCGTACGGTAGTGTCCCTGACTACATCCGTCAACCAGCATCCCGGCACGCATCCTCTGCACTGGGAAAGGGTGTTGGCACTGTGAACGGCCGGATTTCAAAGGAGAAATCATGAGTAGATTCCAGCGTCCCTCTCTGCCGAAGGCAGTTGTCGTGAGCGCGACAGCCTCCGTCGTCGTCCTGCTCGCAGGGTGCGCGAGCGCACCCGCCACTTCCGGCGATGCCCCTGCCGGGGGTGAGGACGAGAAATTCACGATCGGCTTCGAACAGCCCCTGGGCGGGCAGGCCTGGCGGGAGATGGGACTGGCTTCGCTCCAGGCTCTCGCCAACTCGCCCGAGTACAAGGACAAGGTCGAGCTCAAGATCGTCCGCACCAACGACAACGACGCCGCGCAGCAGAACGCCGCCATGCAGAACCTCATCGCCGACGGCGTGGACCTGATCCTCTTCGACCCGGCGTCCTCGAGTGGCGCGGACGCGGCCATCACCCAGGCATCGACCCAGGGCATCCCGGTGATCGCCAACGGTGGCCCCTACGACAGCGAGGACGTGTACGTCGTCTCCACGGACTGGGCCAACGCCGGGACCACCGGAGCGGAGTGGCTGCTGAAGAACCTCGGGGAGAACAAGAACGTCGCAGTGCTCGAGGGCCTTGCGGGCGTTCCCCTCAACGAGGGCTCGATGCCCGGCGTCACCGAAGCGCTGGAGAAGGGTGGTGCCACCATCGTCGCCCAGGACACCAACGGCTGGAACGAGGCGACCGCGCAGGAGGCCATGTCGAACATCCTCCGCTCCAACCCGGATGTCGGCGGCGTCTACTCCTTCCTGACCGGAGGCCAGGGCGTGCCTGAGGCGTTCGCCTCGGCCGGCCTGCCGTTCGTCCCGGTCGTCGGCGGATCCGGTTACAACGGGGAGGCCTGTGCGCTGGTCAAGTACGACGGCGAAGGCCTCACCGGAGACATGGTCTTCGGACAGCCCGCCATCTACGCGAAAGGCCTCGAGCAGGCCGTGAAGCTCCTCGAAGGCGAGGAGATCGAGAAGCAGCAGTATTTCCCGCCTCTGGAGATCACCAACAACAACGCCAAGGATTACTGCCTCGATGACAAGCCGAGCAATTTCCAGCTCGGCTACGACTTCCCGGGCCTCGACCTCCCGCTCGAGGACGTCATGAAGTACTACTCGGGATCCTAGGAGATGACTGATGCACGAGTGGGCGCCGCTGCTCCAGCGGCGCCCGGACATCCTGACATGCCGGACGGCCCCAGGTCGCCGGTGGAGGCGCTCCTCGTCGCGACCGACCTCATCAAGAGCTACGGGCCGGTGCAGGCGGTGCAGGGCGTGAGCTTCCAGTGCAACCGCGGTGAGGTGCTGGCGCTAGTCGGCGAGAACGGTGCCGGCAAGAGCACCGTGGCGAAGATGCTCGCCGGTGCCGTGACTCCGACCTCGGGCAGCATCGCCGTCGGTGGCCAGCCCCTTGCATCCGGCAGCGTCCGGCAATCCAGGCAGTCCGGGGTGCGCTGTGCCTTCCAGGAACTCGCCCTGGTGCCCGACTGGACCGTTGCCGAGAATCTCAGCCTTCCCGACGGCGCTCCCTATCGCGGGTTCTCGCAGAAGAAGTCGGTCATCGCGGCCGCTGAACTACTGGAGGCCTTCGACCTGCCGCACATCGACCCGCGGGCGACGGTGGGAACCCTGGCGCTGGCGGACCGGCAGCTGGTGGAGATCGCCCGGGCACTGGCGGGTCGGCCGAAACTGCTGATCCTCGACGAGGCGTCATCCGCCCTGACCCCGCCGGGAGTCGCCTGGCTCTTCCAGCGCATTCGGGAGCTCACGGCCGAGGGCGGCAGCGTCATCTATGTCTCGCACCGCCTGGGTGAGATCGCCGAGATCGCCGACCGTGGAGCAGTCCTCCGTGACGGGAAGGTTGCCGGGGAGTTCATCCGGGGCAGCTGGACGGACAATCAGCTCATCTCACTGATGGCAGGACGCGAGGCCGCACGGTTCTTCCCCGACCCGCCGGCACGCACGACGGACGCGACCGCGCTGTCGGTGACCAACCTACGGTCCGAGGGGGTGCACGGCATTGACCTCTCCCTGGGAGCCGGCGAGATCCTCGGGATCGGCGGCCTGCAGGGCCACGGGCAGGCAGAATTGCTGCGGGCCCTGTTCGGAGCCACCCCGGCCTCCGCCGGCTCCTGGACGGTCGCCGGTCGCACTGTTTCGGGCACGACGCCGGTGCGGTCGGTGCGGCACGGCGTCGGCTACGTCCCGGAGGACCGGAAGCGCGAGGGCCTGGCACTGGAGATGAGCGTCGGGGAGAACCTCCTGGTTCCCTGGTTCAAGGCCTACCAGCTCGGCGGGCGCCCACGGCTCAGCCGGGAGCGGGGATGGATCGATGGCATCCTCGGCGCACTGTCGGTCCATACCCGCGGCCCGAATGAGCTCTCCGGCGCCCTGTCGGGCGGCAACCAGCAGAAGCTCGTCTTCGGCCGATGGATGAACCGGTCCCGGACCGTCATCCTGCTGCACGATCCGACCCGCGGGATCGATGTGCGGGCGAAGCAGGAACTGTACGAGGCGATCGTGGACCTGGCGAAGCAGGGCGTGGGCATCTTATGGTTCTCGACCGAAGTGGAGGAACTCGTGCACGTATGCCATCGGGTCGTCGTGCTGTACCAGGGCACCGTCATCGATGAACTGACGGGCGCGCGCCTGACCGGGGACGCCGTCGTCGGAGCCTCCATGGGGCTGAGGGCAGCCGCATGAGTGTCGCCGCGCCCGCACGGCTGCCGCGGTCCGCCGGTATCACTCGGCTCCGCCGCGAGGGGGCGATCGCACCGATCACCGCATTCGCCGTGTTCTTCCTCGTCTACGTCATCATTAACCCGGAGCTCCTCACCCGGTTCCAGCTGCAGACCGCCTCGAACCTCGTGGTGCCCCTGGCGCTGGTCGCCCTGGGACAGCTCCTCGTCGTGCTCGTCGGCGGCATCGACATCTCCATCGGCGCCATCATGAGCCTCTGCAATGTCGTGTTCGCGACGCAGCTCGAGAACGTTCCGGTACCTCTGGCCATCGCCCTGGCGATCGGTGTCGGGCTGGCCTGCGGGCTGTTCAACGGGCTTCTGGTCGCCTACGGGGGCCTGCCGGCCATCGCCGTGACGCTGGCGAGCGCATTCATCTTCGGTTCGCTCGCCCGTGAAGTGCTCGACCGGCCAGGGGGAGGAATCACCAAGGCCATCTACCTCGCCACGAGCGGTGAACTGCTGCCCTACCTCCCCGTCTCACTGGTCTGGCTGTCCGTCGTCGCGGTGCTCCTGTGGCTCCTGCTGCAGCGCAGCGCCCTCGGCCGGCACATCTACGGTGTCGGATCCAACATGGAGAGCGTGAGGGCGGCCGGCCTCGACGCGCGGCTCACGAAGCTGCTCGCCTTCGGCCTCGCCGGCATGGTGACGTCCCTCGGAGCCATGATGCTCGCCGCCTCCACGGTCACGGGGGACCCCCGGAGTGGGGACGCATACCTCCTGAGCTCGATCGCCGCCGTCGCGCTCGCCGGTGCCGCCTTCACCGGCGGTCGGGGCAGCATCATCGGCACGGTCCTCGCCGCCTGCACGCTCGGGCTGATCGGCAATCTCCTCTTCTTCGCCGGCGTCAACTCCTACTGGCAGTACGTCATCAGCGCCCTCATCATCTTCACCGTCGTCGGCCTGCCGGTCGTCTGGGGCAAAGTCGCATTCGCCGTGAAGGGACGTCGACCATGACCAGCAGCGCCGTACCCGCCAGCCAGTCACCGGCCGGGGAGCCGCGCGGGAAGCCGCTGGGGTGGTCGTCCGCCCGGCGGGTCGGATCCCGCGTTCCCCGCAGCATCTGGCCCCTGATCGCCTTCCTGGTGCTGTTCGTGATCGGCGGCCTCATCCGGCCGAACCTCATCACGGTCGACTCACTCATCGGGACGGCGACGTTCGCGATCATCCTCTCGATCGCATCGTTCGGGCAGACGATCGCCGTCATCCAGGCCGGTATCGATCTGTCGGTGCCGAACACGATCGCCTTCTCCGCCCTCACGTTCCTCGGGCTCGTCGGCCCGTTCGGAGCCGTCGGCGCGTTCGCGGCGGCACTCGTGACGGGTGCGGTGATCGGTTTCCTCAACGGGGTGGTCATCTCGAAACTCGGGCTCACCCCGATCGTCACGACCATCGCCATGAACGGCTTGCTGTTCGGCGTCATACTCCTGGTGTTCAACTTCTCCGAACTCACCGCGATTCCGGGATTCATCCTCGCCATCACGTCCGCGAAGATCTCGGTGCTCGGCCTGGAGACCGCCGCGGTGCTTCCGCTCGGACTGGTGCTCATGGCGGTTCTGCAACTGGTGTTGAGCTTCACCGGGTGGGGGCGTTCGCTCTTCGTCGTGGGCTCGGCCGCCGAGGCCGCACGGCTCGGGGGGCTTCCCGTGGACCGCATCCGGATCGGAGGCTATGTGCTCAGCGGCGTCCTTGCGGCCTTCACGGGTGTTGTGATCGTGGGCTACTACCAGCAGGCATCCGCCACGATGGGGGCGAGCTACCTGCTCTCCTCGGTCGCGGCCGTCGTCGTCGGCGGCGCGTCCATCTTCGGCGGACGCGGATCGGTGGTCGGAACGGTTGGTGGCGCGCTGGTGCTCGCCCAGGTCTCCACGCTCGTGGCCGTGCTGAACCTGGGGGCCAATATCCAGCAGCTCATCTACGGGGTCATCATCCTGCTCGTCATCTCCCTGTACGGCCGGCGGGCGAACAACTGACCTGCGGGCGCTGGTCGGCCTCCGCGGTTCGGGAGGCCTCAGGTCCCGCAGTACGTCGTGTACGAGCCGAAGTCGTCCGGTGCTCCCGCAGCGTAGCGCTCCAGGCCGGGTCGCTCGTCGAAGGGTGCGCGGACGACGCCGACGAGCCGGTCCAGCGGTTCGAGGTCGCCTGCCGTCGCGGCTGCGAGCGCCTCCTCGACGAGGTGGTTCCTCGGGATGTACACGGGGTTGACGCGGTCCATGGCGTCGGCATCGGGGGCCAGCGGCAGCCAGCGGGCCGCCCAGGCATCGAAGGCGGCGACGTCGAGCACCTTGTCACGAGCCGGCCGCGCGTTCCCGCGGATTACGGAGCTGAGGCCTCGGAAGAAGGACGTGTAGTCGACGTGGTTCTCCTGCAGGAGGGTGAGCACGTCGTCGGCGAGGGGCGACGCCACGTCGTCGGCGGTGTCCTCCGGCAGTCCCAGCTTGGCCTTCATCCCGGTGAGCCACGCGCCGCTGTACCGGGGGCGGAAGGTCTCGAGCACGCCGACGGCGAGTGCGACCGCCTGCTCCTGGTCGTCGTGGAGAAGCGGCAGCAGGGTCTCCGCGAGGCGTGCGAGGTTCCACTCCGCGATGAGTGGCTGGTTGGCATAGGCGTAGCGTCCGCCGTGGTCGATGGAGCTGTAGACGCTGGAGTAGTCGAAGACGTCCATGAAGGCGCAGGGTCCGTAGTCGATGGTCTCGCCCGAGATGGTCATGTTGTCGGTGTTCATCACCCCGTGGATGAACCCCACGAGCATCCATTGCGCCACGAGCGAGGCCTGCGCTGACACGACCGACTCGAACAGGGCGAGGTAGGGGCGCTCGGCGGCCGCGGCCTCGGGGTAGTGCCGGCTGATGGCGTGGTCGGCGAGGCGCCTGAGGAGGTCCTGGTTGCCGGTGGCCGCCGCGTACTGGAAGCTGCCCACGCGCAGGTGGCTGCTCGCGACGCGCGTCAGGACGGCGCCGGGCAGCATCGTCTCGCGGCGCACGGCGCGCCCGGTCGCGACGACGGCGAGGGAGCGCGTCGTCGGTATCCCGAGTGCCTGCATGGCCTCGCTGAGGATGTACTCGCGGAGCATTGGCCCGACGACGGCGAGCCCGTCACCGCCGCGTGCGAAGGGCGTGCGGCCCGAGCCCTTGAGGTGGATGTCGCGCAGGCGCCCCTCGGTGTCGGTGATCTCGCCGAGGAGGAGCGCGCGCCCGTCGCCGAGCCTCGGGTTGAAGCTCCCGAACTGGTGCCCGGAGTAGGCCTGGGCCACCGGCGTCGCACCGTCCGGCACCGAGGTGCCGATGAGCAGGGCGAGGCCCTCAGGGGACCGGAGGAACCCGGGATCGACGCCGAGTTCCGCGGCGAGCTGGTCGTTGAGGGCGAGCAGCTGCGGCTCGGGAGCCTCGTCCGCCTGCCACGCGACCGCCATCTCCGGCAGTTCCCGTGCGAAGCGACCGTCGAAAGTGACCCTGGAATCTGTAGGCACGCTCATCTCTCCACCGTACGCCCGGCGGCTGCGGCATTGGCACGGCCCGGGCCGTGCATGACGCGCTTGCGCAATGCCTGGTTGGCCGACTCGCGGCGGTCACCCTACGATGGCCGACATCAGGCGCCACCTTCCGGCTGGCACGGGTGGTCCAGGGATAAGGGTCAATGGTGAACGGCGATGACGCGGCACGACTGGCGGAGAGGGTGCTGCAGGAGGCGGCAGGTGCGCGCGTCATCTGGGACTTCGACGGCGTCGTCGGGCATACCGAACCGCTGCACGAGGCGAGCTACCGGGACCTGGCGGAACGCCGGAGCTACCGTTTCGGCCCTGGTTTCTTCGGCGACCTCGTGGGGCACACCGAGCAGTGGATCTGGGAGCGTGTGATCTCCGAAGGATTCCCTGCCGCGGAGGAGGACATCGCCGCGCTCCACAGGGAACGCGGCGAAGTCGTCGCCGTCTCGGCCCTGGAGGGCCTCGCGCCGTCCTGGCTCGCCGCCCGCCTCATGCCGGCGCTGGCGGAGGTCGCCGCCGAGCAGGTGGTGGTCTCCAACGGCGACCCGGACCTCATCGCGGCGCTGCTCGGGAAGTGGGGCCTCGACCCGTTCGTGCGCGTGGCACGCCGCGACGCCGGCCGCGACAAGGAAGCTCTGTTCCGTGAGCTGTGCGTGCCCCCGTGCGTGGTGCTGGAGGACAGCGACGCCTACCTCGCGCTGGGCAGGGAGCTCGGCGCCTTCACGGTGGGGGTCCGGCACTCGCACAACCCCCGCGCCGCACTGGATGGAGACCTCACCACCCACCTCTGAACCGTCCGCTGCCGAGAACTGGCTCCGCTCCTGACCGGCGCGGACATCGCGGCCTCGTAACCGGACAGGGCGGGCTGATCACACCAGGCTGGTCAGCCCGCCCTGCGCGGCCACGGCACGCTCCGCGAAGGCGGAGAACCGGCGCGTCGCGGGCGAGAGATAGCCGTGCTTCCGCTGCACGAGGGCGATGGTGTCGTAGAGGGGCTCGGCGAACGGGAAACTCCTGACGTCGTCGTCGCGCCGCAGGGACTCGAGGATGCCGCTGGCCATGAAGGAATCGCCGGCTCCCGCAGCTACGAGGCTGTAGGCCGTCTCGGCGTGTTCCACCTCCATGTCCGCCTCGATGGACAGGCCCGCGAGGTTCGCCCGGTCCAGCAGCTGGCGGCGCGTGGGATCCTTCCAGCCGGCATGGGCGTCGTAAAGGACGAGTTTCGCGGCGGCCAGTTCCTGGATGCTCACCGGTCCCGCGTCCGCGGGGCGGGTGGACGAGATGAAGCACACCTCGTCCCGCGCGAGCTGCCGGACCTCGAGGTTCTCGCTGTCCACCGGCAGTACGACCAGGCCGCACTCGATCTCCCCGCTCGCCACCGACGCGGCGACGACGTGGGAGTTCAGCCCGATCATGCGCACCCGTACCTCCGGGTGCTGCTGGTGGAACTGCACCACGAGGTCCGCGAGGTCGTAGTTGGCGGCGTACCGGAGCACGCCGAAGGTCGACACCCCGCCGCTGAGCGTCTGCAGGGCCCGCACGGCCTCGACGCCGCGCCGGGCCGAGTTGACGCAGTCGAGGGCGTGGGCATGGAGCTCCTCCGCCGCGGGGGCGGGGGACAGGCCCCTGGACGTGCGGGTGAACAGGGGGGAGCCCAGTTCCTGCTCCAGCCGCGAGATCAGCTCGGACGCGGACGCCTGGCTGATGCCGAGCTCCTTCGCGGCAGCGCTCAGCGATCGGCAGCTGTAGGCGGCGAGGAAGGCCCGGAGCTGGTTCAGCGTCATAGGGCAAACCTATATCTTCTGTCGGGAAAGGGTGGGTTCCCCTATGCTGCGTCCGGTCCTAGGCTTCCCCCATGGAACTGAATGCCCAGTACGCCTCCTTCATCGGGGGGTCCTACGAATGCCTGAAGAGTGCCGAGATCGGCGGCGTGCCGGCGCAGCGGCTGCCGAAGGTCGTCGAGACGGTGTCGGAGATGCTGTCGACCATCGAGAAGGGCGGGCGCGACGCCGTCGCCGAGTACTCCCGGGTCCTCGACGGCTGGGCGGGCGGCGACGTCGAGCTGGACTCCGACTCCCTCCGGAGGACCGGCGACGCGCTGACGCCGGAACTGCGCGCGGCTCTCGAGGCCGGGGCGGAACGGACCCGGAAATTCGCCGGACTCCAGCTCCGGCACCTGCAGGACTTCGAGGCCGAAGTGATGCCCGGGGTGGTGGTGGGCCACCGGTACATCCCGGTCCAGCGAGTCGGGGCCTACCTGCCGGCCGGACGGTTCCCCATCCTCGCGAGCGCGTTCATGACCGTCGGTGTCGCGAAGACGGCGGGCGTGCCCACGGTGATCGCCTGCTCGCCACCCACCTCGCCGACCGCGGGCAACCCGGCGGTGTTCTACTCCGCCTACCTCTCCGGCGTCGACCGGGCGTTCGTCGTCGGAGGCGTCCAGGCCCTGGCCGCCATGGCCTTCGGGCTGCTGGGGGAACAACCGATGGACATGCTCGTGGGCGCCGGCAACGCCTACGTCACGGAGGCGAAGCGGCAGCTCTTCGGCCGGGTCGGCATGGATCTGCTTGCCGGGCCGTCGGAGGTCGCCGTGATCGCCGACGACACGGCCGACCCCGTTCTCGTCGCCGCGGACCTGCTCGGGCAGGCCGAGCACGGCCCGCAGTCGCCCGCCGCGCTCGTCACGACGTCGCGGGACCTCGCCGTCGCGGTGATCGCCGAGGTGGACCGCCAGCTCGTGGACCTCAGCACCCGCGACATCGCCGGCGCGGCCTGGCGGGACTACGGGACCGTGTACCTCGCGGAGGACAACGCGACCGCCGTCGAACTGATGGACGTGCTCGCGCCCGAGCACCTGGAGGTCATCACCGCCGACGACGACTACTTCCAGAAGAACCTCACCAACTACGGGTCGCTCTTCCTGGGGCCCTGGTCCACGGTCGCGTACTCCGACAAGGGCATCACCGGGACCAACCACGTGCTGCCCACCGGCGGCGGGGCGCGCTCGTCGGCCGGCCTGTCCGTCGCCCGGTTCCTGAAACCCCTCACCTTCCAGCGCATCGACCGCTCGGCGACCATGCAGCTGGCCCCCCTCGTGTCCGAGATCTCCGCCTACGAGGCGATGGAGGCGCACCAGCGGACGGCCGACCTCCGCATCACCCGATTCGAGAACCATTCAGCATCGACCAAGGAGCAACCATGAACAGCAGGCGCGCATTCACGTCCTTCGCAGCCGGTGCACTGGGGATCGCACTGACACTGACCGCGTGCGGCGGAGGGGACTCCGGCGGCAGCGAGGGCGGAGGGGGCGACGGTGAGGCGATCGAGAAGATCACCATCGCCACCTCCAACGATGCTCCCTTCTCCTTCACCGACGACGCCGGCGACCTGCAGGGTATCGACGGCGAGATGATCAACTGGATCGCGGACAAGAAGGGCTGGGAGGTGGAGGTCTTCGTGTCCGAATTCGCCACCCTGATCCCCGCCATCAAGGCGGGCAAGGCCGACGCCGTCGTGGACGCCATGTACATCACGGACGTCCGCAAGGAGGAGGTCAACTTCACGGACACCTGGTACCAGCAGGGTGAGGGCATGGTGGTCCCGGGAGACTCGACCATGACCAGCCGCGACGACGCGAAGGGCACCGTGATCGGCGTCCAGACCGGCACCACCTTCATCGAGCTGGCGGAGTCCCTGGAGCCCAAGGAGATCAAGTACTTCGATTCGCAGGCGGCACTGCTGAAGGCCGTGGAGAACAAGCAGGTCGACGTCGTCTTCACCGACGCGGCCGTCGTCGCGTACAGCCTCGTGCAGAACCCGAACGACGCCATCAAGATCGTGGACCCGTACGAGCCCTACTTCCCCGGCCTGATCGGTGCGGCAGTGCCGAAGGAGAACACGCAACTGCTCGACGAACTGAACTCCGGCCTCGCGGAGCTGAAGGCCTCTCCCGACTACATGGAGATCCTCACCAAGTACGGGCTGACCGAGAGCAACGCCGTCGACTGACCGTTCCTTCCCCGTTGTTCCTGCGCTGAAAGGAAGGTCCGGCCATCGATTTCATCACAAGCACGCTCAGCTACTTCCCCCGGCTGCTGGCGGCAGCGCCGATCGTCATCCAGCTCGCCCTGGGAGCGATGGCACTGGCCCTCGTCCTCGGCATGCTGCTGGCCCTCGCGAGGATCTCCAAGTCGAGGGTCCTGCGCGGGATAGCCCTGGTCTACGTCGAGGTCATGAGGGGGACACCCCTCCTCGTGCAGCTGGTCTACATCTTCTTCGTCCTGCCAGCCATCGGGGTGAACATCGATCCGGTGCCCGCGGGCATCCTGGGTCTGGGCCTGAACTACGCGGCCTACCTGTCGGAAGTGTTCCGCTCGGCCATCCTCGCGGTCGAGGCGGGCCAGACGGAAGCGGCACTGTCGCTCGGCTATACGCCGGGCAGGGCCCTCTGGAAGGTCGTCCTGCCGCAGTCCTTCATCGTGTCGCTGGGGCCGATCGGCAACTACTTCATCGCGATGGTGAAGGACACGGCCCTGACCTCGGTCATCGCCGTGACCGAGATCCTGAAGACGGCGAACGTCATCAACGCGCAGACGTTCGAGACGACGCAGGTCTACACGGCGGCCGCACTGCTGTACCTGCTGATCAGCCTCCCGTTGTCCCGCATCGTGAGTGCCCTGGAGAAGAGAGCGAGGGTCCATGTCTGACGAAGTGATCGTGAGTGCCCGGGACGTCCATAAGACGTTCGTGGTGACCAAGACCCCGAGCCTGCTGCAGCGACTCCGCGGACAGCGGCGGGAGGTCAACCGGATCGAGGTCCTCAAGGGCGTCGACCTGGATGTCCACAAGGGGGAGACGGTCGTCATCCTCGGCTCCAGCGGATCCGGCAAGAGCACCCTGCTGCGCTGCATGAACAAGCTCGAGACGATCGACGACGGCCGGATCCTGGTCAACGGGCACCTCGTGGGCTACGAGGAGCGCGGCGGGAAGCTCGTGGACGAGAAGGCCTCCATCACGGCGAAGAAGCGGACCGACCTCGGCATGGTCTTCCAGCAGTTCAACCTCTTCCTGAACAAGACCGCCCTGGGCAACGTCATGGCGCCCCTGCAGGACGTCAAGAAGATGTCCCGGGAGGAGGCGCAGCAGCACGCCCTCGAGAACCTGAAGAGGGTCGGGCTGCTGGACCGGAAGGACAACTATCCGTCGAGGCTGTCCGGCGGGCAGAAGCAGCGTGTCGCGATTGCCCGGGCCCTCGCCATGGATCCGAGCGTCATGCTGTTCGACGAGCCCACGTCGGCGCTGGATCCGGAGCTGGTGGAGGAAGTCCTCGCGGTGATCAAGTCCATTGCCGCCCAGGGCACCACCATGGTGATCGTCACGCACGAGATGCAGTTCGCCCGCGACATCGCGGACATCATCGTGGTCATGGACCAGGGCGTCATCGTCGAGAAGGGGACGCCGGACGAGGTCTTCTTCCGGCCCAAGCACCCGAAGACGTACGCGCTGCTTCGGCGGTCGGGCCTGACCGTCGAGCCTCCGGGCACGGTGTAGCCCGACCCCGACCCCGCCCCCGGGCGCCTCGGCGCGCTCTGGTCGGCATAGGTCGGCCAGAGTAAAGTAATAAGCCACCTGATGTTTCGGGTGCAGAGGCGAGATCGAAGGAGATCATCATGGGCATCAGCAACATGGTCAAGAACGCGGCGGGCCGCTACCTCGGCAGGTCCGGGACCGGCACCACGTCGGCAACCGGACGCACCAGGGCCGGCGGCATGAACACACGGGGGCGGACCACCGGAACGCCGGCATCAGGCTCGGGCGGCGTCGGCAAGATGCTGCGCGGCCTCCTCAACCGGCGGTGACGGCGCGGCCCGGGTCCTGCCTTTCGGGGAATAGGACCCGGGCCCGACACGGTTGCATCAGGCATGCAGATTGAGATTTGGTCCGATGTGAAGTGCCCGTGGTGCTTCGTGGGCAAGCGCCGTTTCGAGAAGGCCCTCGCGGACTTCCCCCACCGGGACAGTGTCGAGGTGACCTGGAAGAGCTACCAGCTCGACCCGGGTCTGCCCGACCACTACGACGGCACCGAGCAGCAGTACCTCGCCGAGCGCAAGGGCATCGCCCCCGAGCAGGTCCGGGAGATGTGGCAGCACCTCGGCCAGCAGGCCGCAGGCGAGGGCCTGAACTTCGACTTCGACCGCATCGTCGTGGGCAACAGCTTCACGGCACACCGCTTCCTGCACCTCGCGAAATCCCACGGCCGGGGCTACGCCGCCAAGGAAGCCGTCATGTCCGCCCACTTCGAGCAGGGACTGGACACGTCCGACGTCGACGTCCTGGTCTCCCTCGGAGCGGGCATCGGTCTGGACGAGGACGAGGTCCGCGAGACCGTGGGCGGTGACCGCTTCGCCGACGACGTCCGGCGCGACATCGACGAGGCACGGACCCTCGGCGTGCAGGGCGTCCCGTTCTTCGTGGTCGACCGCAAGTACGGGATCTCCGGCGCCCAGCCGACCGAGCTGTTCCGGCAGGCCCTCGACCAGGCATGGCAGGAGTCCCACCCCTTGGTGTCGCTCACCCCCTCCGCCGACGGTCCGGCCTGCGGTCCCGAGGGCTGCTAGGCCTCGGCCCGTGAACGGCACCCCTGGGCAGTAGGCCCTGAGCGCTAGGTCCTGGACGACGACGGCGGGCTCGAGTCCCGCCGTCGTCAGCGGCGTCCGGACCCCCGGGCCATCCGCTTCAGTTCGTCCTGGACGCGCGCGAGCTCGCGTTGACGCTGGACCTGCAGTTCCTCGGCGCTCGGCCGGCGGTGCCGCGCAGGCTCGGGTGCTGCGGGCGGGACGTCCGCCTCGTCCTGCAGGGGATCGAAGAACAAACCGTCGCGATGCATAGAAACTCCTCCAGCTTCCGGGGTCAGCTCCGACACTAGCGCGGCTGTGTTTCCGGCTTCTTTCGTATCTCCCTCGGCTCGCCTCCCACTCTCCCTCACCCCAGTCCGGGCAGGTGTGCGACCGCCGCCCCGCCGTCGTCGATCCGGAGAACGGCCCAGCCGATGCCGCCGAGCGCGTAGAGCGAGACCGGCACGAGCAGGCACCACTCGCGGAGGGAACCGGCATTGCCGAGGACGGGCACCGCGATGTTGCCGTTCGGCCGCCACACCTGCGCGACCACCGGCAGTTTCGCCAGGCTGCGCGGACGCCGGAGCCGGAACGGGTAGACGGGGTTGCACCCGCCGGTCGTGAGCATGTCGCCGAGGATGTGGACCACGACGCCGACGCCGACGGCGAGGGGGAACCAGAACTGCTCCTCCGGCGCGAACGCGGTGACGAACGCCCCGGCGGTCAGACCGACCGCCCACGGGGACCTGCGCATGCTGTCCGGGATGATCTTCAGGGCTTTGGCGGCGAAGGAGACGAGGAGAACCGTCAGCAGGCCCGCACCCGGGTAGATGGTGCCGAAAGCGGCGGTCTCGACCGTCCAGAGCCCCGCGACGAACGCGACGGCGACGAACGCGGCGACGCCGAGCAGCGAATGGGTGCCGCGCCGGTGGCCGCCGGAGATGGCGCCCACGCCGGCGCATAACAGGTTGGACAGCGGCGGCAGCGAATGGGCGATGGTGGCGCTGTGATGGTCGGCGTCGGGCAGGAGCGCGGCGCCCGCCGTGACCAGGGCTCCCGTGACGACGCCCACGGGGCTGACATCGAGGAGACCGAATCCGAGGGTGACGGACTCCGGCAGGGCCGGCAGTACGGCGGCCAGGGGGCCGGTCCCCAGTTCGATCCGGGTGGTGGCAGCGACCCAGGCGGCAGCGCCGCAGGCAGCATGGTGGGCGCCCATCATGACGGGAAGTCCTTTCGGTGAGACCACGCCGGCTGCGGGTGTCCAACCGGCGGCAGAGCCTCATCCTGACGCGCGCCACTGTCATTATTCGAATGCCATCATCCGAAGTGCATTATTCGGAAGCCGGCAGCCCGCCCCTCGCAGGACTGCTAGTGCGAGTCCTTCTGCCGGGTGCCCAGGCCGGAAGGGTCGGTGACGGAGCGCAACCAGGCCTCGGCGTCGTCGCCCGTGCCGACGGGCAGCGCGACCTTCTCGAGGCGCTTCTGGAAACTGGCGGTCATCTGTCGCTGGATGCGCAGCCGGCTCTCGTCGCCGGGCTGGGCGCGGCCGTCGGCAACACGATCGGCGATCATGAGCAGGCGTGCCTGGGAATCGGCGATGCTGGCGGCGAGGGTGTCGAGCTCGCTCACGGGCACGCGGCCAGGAGCGGGTGCGGACGGTTGCTGCCTGCGACGGCGGATTCCGGTGAAGATCCTCATGATGCTCCGGTGGTGTTCTCGGCCCGCCGGACCCCGTTGTTCGGCAGACTCGGACGGCGACGCCGCCGTCCGTCCCGCAAGAGTACCCGGAATGTCGCCCGCCCCCTAGGAGTTCCACGGAGTATGTCCCTTCCTTTCGATGGCCTGTCCATCCTCGACCGCGCACAGTCCCGGCTCGGCTCCTCCGAGGCGGACACGCTGCAGCGCGTCGGGGAGCGCGCGCAGCGGGCCGAGCGGCTCGGGTACCGGAGGTTCTGGGTCGCCGAGCACCACGGCGTACCCGGCATCGCGGGGTCGGTACCCGCCGTGCTGGCGGCCGCGGTCGCCGCACGCACGAGCACGATCCGCGTCGGCACGGGCGGGATCATGCTGCCGAACCACCAGCCCCTGGTCGTCGCCGAGCAGGCCGCCACGCTCGGTGCCCTGTTCGATGGCCGCTTCGACCTGGGAATCGGCCGCTCGCTCGGTTTCACGCAGGCCGTGCGGTCCGCGCTGCGGACCGGGAAGGAGGACGCCGGCCGGTTCGAGCAGGACATCGCCGAGTTGCTCGCCTTCCTCGGTGGTACCGCTCCCGTGACAGCTCGTCCCCAGGACGGTGGGCGGACGCCCGTCTTCGTCCTCGCCACCGGCCAGGGTGTGGACATCGCGGCCCGCTCCGGTCTCGCCGTCGTGCTCGGCGGGCCCGTGCTGTTCCGGGACCGGATCCCCGTGCTCGAGCGCTACCGGGAGCAGTTCCGTCCGTCCCCGTGGTGGGACGGGCCGAAGGTGCTGGTGTCGGTGAACATCGCAGTCGCAGGGACGACGTCCGAGGCACGCCACCTGCTGCTGCCCGAAGCCCGCGCGCTCGCCGTCTCGCGGACCAGAGGACACTTCCCGCCGCTGGAGGCCGTGGGAGACGAACCCCTCTCGGCCCGGGAAGAGGGATTCGTCCAGGACTCGCTCGCCAGCGCCGTCCACGGGACTCCGGCGGACGTGGCGCGGCAGCTCACGGAGCTCCAGGCGCGCACGGGTGCCGACGAGCTGCTGGTCAGCGGCGGGGCATTCGATCTCGAGGGGCAGGCCGCGTCCGATGAGCTGCTCGCGGAACTCGCGGCCGCCTAGCTCTCCCCGGCCCCCAGAACGACGGCGCCGCCCGGAGTCGAGGTGTTGCGCTGCTCCGTTCCGGAGGCGCCGTGGCGCGTCCGCCCGCGGGAGGTGTCCACCGCCACGCCGATTAGTAAGCATGCTTGCTATACGGGTGCGCCGGTCCTACCCTGAGGTTCACCCGCTCCTCGCGGCCGATACCGACGACAGGACTCCGCATGCTCACGATGAACGACCTCGACCCGTTGCTCAGGCGCCGCAGCACGGTGGTCACCGGTGAGGGGGACAAGGTGGGCACGGTGGGCGTGGTGTACCTCGACGATGCCGATGACCGGCCGTCGTGGGTGACCGTCCACACGGGCCTCTTCGGGACCCGGGAGTCATTCGTGCCCCTCGAGGGGGCATCGGTGCAGGGGCACGACCTCGTGGTGGCCTATCCGCGTGACCTCATCAGGCACGCGCCGTCCGTCGACCGTGACGGCCACCTGAGCCCCGAGGACGAGGCTGCGCTGTACCGGCACTACGGGCTGCGCGGAGGGGCTCCGGTCCCTCGGCCCGCCACCGCCGAGCCGGCAACCGAACACGCCACCGCGCGCACGACGCCGCCTGCTCCGGAGGTCGCTCCGTCGCCTGCTCCGTCGGTTGCTCTGTCGGCTGCTCCGGAGGCGGCGACGGGGGAGGCCGCAGCACGCGGGATGCAGCCGGCAGGATCGTCCGACGCGACGCCGGTGCCCGCGACCGCCCCGACGCAGGGCGGAACGCACTCGCAGGACGAGGGCGGCACCCCCTGGGTGGTCCGCTCGGAGGAGCGACTGCGCGTCGGGACCGAGCAGTACGAGGCCGCACGCGTGCGTCTCCGGAAGTACGTCGTGACCGAGGAGGCCACGATGACCGTCCCGCTGAAGCGGGAGGAGCTCCGGATCGAGGTCGAGCCCATCTCGTCGCCCGTGCGCCTGGAGGCCGAAGACGTGCCGTTCCAGGAGCAGTCCGTGGAGCTCGTGGCACGCGAGGAACTCGCCGTCCTGAGCAAGGAGACGGTGCCCGTCGAGCGCGTGAGCATGAAGACGGTCGAGGTGACCGGCAGGACCACCGTGCGGGAGGAAGTGCGCAAGGAGCGCATCGCCAGCAGTGCCGACGGGGCCGCGTCGGTCGGTGGTCGGGGGCTCGGTTCCTCCAACCGTGGAACCACCGCCGGTACGGATGCCGACGCGTCGACGAGGATCGCGACGAACAGCACGAACGCGCTCCTCAAGGGCAGGAAGAAGCGACGCTGACGCGCGCCTTCCGGTCGTCGCGGACCGTAGGGTGAGCTGCATGGGAGCCACCGAGAATGACGCCGCACTCTTCACCGCCTACCAGTCGTCCTTCTCGGAGGCTCCCGGGTACCTGAACTTCGCGAGCTTCGGCCCGCCGTCGAGCGCGGTTCGTGACCATGTGACGCACCTCCTGGAGACGGCCGGCGAGGCGGCCGTCGGCGCGAGCAGCACGCTCGAGGGCGAGGACAACCGGGCGCGGGAGGCCTTCTCCCGGCTCAGCGGTTTTCCGCTCGAACAGGTGGGACTGACCGGTTGTACCTCTCTCGGCCTGTTCCAGGTGGCCTTCGGCCTGTCCGGTGGAACAGTGCTCGTCGGCGCCGGCGAGTTCCCGTCCAACACCTACCCCTGGCTGCGCACCGGGGCAGTGGGCCGTGCGCGCGTCGACCTGATCGGGGCGCCCGGCACCCCGGTGACGCCCGACCTCGTCGCCCGCCACCTGACGGACGACACGGTTGCCGTGAGCGTCAGCGCCGTCGACTTCCGTACCGGCTACCGGGCCGATCCTGCAGGAATCCGTGAGGTGATCGGCGCCGATCGCCTCCTCGTGGTCGACGGCATCCAGGGCTTCGGTGTCGCCGACCTGGAATGGACACTCGCCGACGTGCTCATCGCCGGCGCCCAGAAGTGGGTCCGCGGCGGCTGGGGCGTGGCCGGGATCGCCATGTCGCCGCAGGGAATCGAGCGCATCGAGCCCCTGCTCACCGGCTGGACGGGGGTCACCGATGCGCGCCGGTACGACGGCGAGGAGCACCCGCCGCTGCCGGGGGCGGGGCGTTTCTCCATCTCGAACCTGTCCCCGTACGCGAGCGGGGCGTTCGCGGAGGCCCTCGAACTGATCGAGTCGGTGGGTGTGCCGGCCATCGAGGGCATCATCGCGACCCACGCGAAGGCACTGATCGACCACCTCGACACCGCGCGGGTGCCGGTCCTCTCGCCCCGGGAGCGCGAGGACCGGGCGGGGATCGTGGTCGCGGGCCTTCCGGGGCGGGCGGCCGAAGCGCATGCGGCGCTCGCCGCCGCCGGGATCTCCGTGACGCTGCACGGACAGGACCGCATCCGGCTCTCCGTGCACGCGACCACCCGCTCCGAGGTCCTCGGCGAGGCGGCGGAAGTGCTGGCGGCCTTCGCCTGAAGGCGCGGCCCCGTGCCCTCGGGCCGACCTCTTCCGATGCGTGCCGCCGTCCTCCCTGGCTTTCGCGCGGCGGAGGAGTGAAGCGCGGCGTGTCCCGGTGCGACACGCGCCGTGGGGCCGAAAGGCGGGAACGACGGCGGCTCCCGTGGTGCGCTACTTGGTCGAGGGCAGCCTCATGCCGACACGCCGGACATAGTTGACCATATGCAACCAAATCCTCGGAAGTGTCCGGGCGCGGTGCTAGCGTGCCAGCCAGAACGTGTGACTCGGGCAACATGTTCGTAACCTCAGGCACCTAACCTGAGCGTGCTTTGCATTTTCGCTGGGACATTTCACTAAGGAGAACCCTTGAATTCCACTCCACGTATCCGGGGGCTGCGGTGCGCGATGACGCTCGCCGTGACCAGCGCCGTCGTGCTTGCTCCCATGAGCGCGCAGGCCACCACCGGACCGACGGCTCCGACGTCGTCGTCCACCTTCTCGCCCAGCGCGGACGGCGCTGCGGAGAGGCTCGATGACCGCTCGGACCCCGCGGCCGACGAGCGCCGCGAAATCAACCAGCGGGCCGTGGAGCAGGTGATCTCGGGCGAAGCGAAGGTTGAGGACCGCAACGGTTCCAAGGCCGTGAAGGTCGCCCCCGGCCAGTGGGCGCAGTACGGACTGCAGGACAGCGACCAGATCCTGTCCTTCCTCGTCGATTTCGGCGACAAGGTGGACCCGCGCTTCCCCACCTCCACGGCCGGTCCCACGCACAACACCATTCGGGAACCGAACCGTGCGGTGGACAACTCCACCTACTGGTCCGACACCTTCGACCGCGAGCACTACCTCGACATGTTCTTCGGCGAGGAGGGCGAGTCGCTGAAGGGCGTCTACGGAGAGATGTCGAGCGGCCGGTACACGGTCGACGGCGACGTCAGCGACTGGGTCACCGTGCCCTACAACTCGGCCAGCTACGGCGAGACCGAGAGCCAGGCGGACATGACCCGCTTCGTCCAGGACACGGCGAACGCCTGGTACGACTCCCAGGTCGCGGCGGGCAAGACGCCCGCCGAGATCGACGCCTACCTCGCGACCTTCGACCAGTGGGACCGCTACGACTTCGACAAGGACGGCGACTTCGACGAGGCCGACGGCTACATCGACCACTTCCAGGCGATCCACGCGGGCGAGGGCGAGGAGGCCGGCGCCGCGTCGTCGGCCATCTGGTCGCACCGCTGGGCAGTAGGTCAGGCGGGCCGCGGCACGGCCGGCCCTGCAGCCAACCCCTACGGCGGCATCAAGATCGGCAACTCGAACCTCTGGATCCGTGACTACACCACGGAGCCGGAGAACGGCGGCCTCGGCGTCTTCGCGCACGAGTACGGCCACGACCTCGGCCTGCCCGACCTGTACGACACGAGCGGCGGCGAGAACGGTACCGGCTTCTGGACCCTCATGAGCTCCGGGTCGTGGCTCGGCCACGGGAAGGGCTCCATCGGCACCACCCCGAACAACATGGGCGCCTGGGAGAAGCTGCAGCTCGGCTGGCTGGATTACGACGTCGCCACCGCCGGCGTGAAGTCGATCCACAACATCGGCCCCTCGTTCCACGCCACGAAGGCCCCGCAGGCCGTCGTCGTCACCCTCCCCAAGGACGCCGCGGGCAACAACCGCTTCTACATCGCGGAGAACCGCGTGTACGGAGGGTATGACGCCACGCTCGCGACCGGCCCGTACAACTTCGGCTGGGGCGTCACCGCGCCCGACACCGTGGAGCACTACGCGTACCAGGACGGCCTGAGCATCACCTACTGGAACACCGCGCAGCGCAACAACAACACGCGCCAGCACCCCGGTGCCGGTCTGGCCCTGCCCGTGGACGCACACCCGAAGGCCCTCACCTGGTCCGACGGCACCATTGTGCGCAACCGCATCCAGAGCTTCGACGCCACCTTCGGCAAGCAGGCCACCGATGCGCTGAGCCTCCACCGGGAGACTGCGGCGGGCGTGGCTACGCTCACCGCGCCGTCCCGGCCGGGCGTCGCCGTGTTCGACGATACTGATCCGAACGCCTACTATGACGCCGCGAACCCGCAGGGCTCCGTCGTCGTGGCCGGCGCCGGGACGAAGATCGAGGTCGTCCAGTCCAACTCGACCGGAGTCCTGACCCTGCAGGTCCGCTAGGGCCGCCAGCTGGAGACAGCTGGAGGCAGAAGGAGCCGGGAGGTCGCTCCCGGCTCCTTCTGCGTTCCCGTCCTTCTGCTGTCCGTCCTACTGCTTTCCGTCCTAATGGGTGCGCCGGCTCCTGCGGGGCTGCGCGACGACGGCGATCGCGATCGCCAGCCCGAGGGCGACGAGGCTCAGGACGCCGGCGGCCACGTAGCGCAGGGGCGGTCCACCGGCGGTCCGGGTCGGTGTCTGCGCGAGGACCTCCTCGGCCTGCGGCTGGGCGGTGCCGGTGTCCGTCGGCCCTGCCGGGACGGACGCGGAGAACGGATCGGTCGATGCGGGCGCAGGCGCCGGCGCCTCCACGCCGACCACGCCGAGGGCTGCGTTGCCGGTCGACGGCTCCGCGGGGGCGGGGGCCGCCGGCGCCGGGCTGCTCTCCGTGGCACTCGGTGACGGCGTGGCCGAGGGCGACGCGTCGGGCGCCGGACCGGTCGCGGAGGGCGCCGGTTCCGGCTCGTCGCCGGGTGACTCCTCGATGGGCGGCTCGGAGGGTGCCGGGTCCGCCGGTGACGGGGCTGGCGGCGGCTCCACGGGCGGCGGAGGGTCGGACGGCACCGGAGGCTGCACGGGCGCGTCGGATGCGGGCGGGGGCTCGGGAGAAGGGGCGGGCGGTGCCGTCTCGGCAGGTGGCGGGACGACCACCACCGGGTCGGGGACGACCGGGACTACCTCCCCTGCGGTCCGCAGCGACGGCAGGGGCGGCAGCGCGGCGGCTGCTCCCGGGCCGGCAAGCAGGAGTCCGCTGCTGAGGGCCAGGGCTGGAAGGGCAGTGCGGACACGCATGGAGGAGTCTTTTCGGAAGGCGGGGATCGGCGGCATCGGTGACGGGGAGTCGTCGGAAGCATGCTGACTATCGCTCCCCATCCTACGATGGGGCGCTGCCCGTTCCCAGTCCCGCGTGACGTGCCGACACCCCCTTGCCGGCCGCCCGGGATATCAGGGGGCGGGAAACCCCGGCCCGCGCGGTCAGGCGGCAAACGAGGGCTCGGCGGCTTCCTGCAGCACGGGGCGGAAGACGAAGAACCGGTAGGCGATATAACGGAAGACGTTGCCGAGGAGGACGCCGACGACGTTCGCCGAGATGTTGTTCGCCAGGGGGCTCGTGAGCCCCAGGAGGTAGTGCGAGACGACGAGGCACGCCGCGGCGATGCCGAGCCCCACGAGGTTCGTGAGGCCGAAAAGCAGGGCCTCCTCGTGCTTCGGGCGTCCGGCGAACTGACGGAATGTCACGTAGTGGCTGCCGAGCCAGGAGACGCCGGTGGCCAGCGTGACGGACACGACCTTCGAGGTGATGGGGCCGATGCCGAACCCCGAGGCGAGGATGTTGTAGACGGAGATGTCCACGATGAAGGCAACCGTACCGACGACCGTGAAGGATCCGAGCCGCTGCAGGGCTTCGCGCACCGCTGTACTTCCTTTCCTGGTGACGGACCAGTTTACTCCTTAGGTCGCCTAAGCAACTAATCCGCGTCACGGACGAACGGCAGCAGTCCTTCGGTTAGGACCGTGGCTATCGGGAGACGGTGCTCCTGCGCACGATGAGCGAGGGGTCGAGGGTGATGCGGCGGTGTTCGTGGTTCCGGGGATTGTCGATCTCGTCGAGGAGGAGGCGCAGGGCTTCCTCTCCCATCTCGTGGCCCGGCTGGCTGACCGTGGACATGGGGATGGCGGCCTCGGAGGCGAACTGGTTGTTGTCGTACCCGATGACGGCGACGTCGCCGGGCACGGAGACGCCGGCGTCCGTCAGTTCGTGGATGAGCCCCGCTGCAAGCTGGTCGGCCGGGGCGAGGATGCCGTCGGGGAGCGCACCGTCGTCGAGCAGTTGCCGGGCGATGGAGCGGCCGCTGGCACTTTTCAGGTTGCGGCTCGGGATGACCTCCAAGCTGACGCCGTTTCCACGTTCCCGCACGGCGCGCCGCGCACCCTCGCGGCGGGCGTTGACGGCGTGGAGGTCCTCCGGGCCCCCTGCGAACAGCAACCGGGTGCGGCCGATGTCCATGAGGTGCGTCGCGGCGAGGTAGCCGCCGTGCTCCTCGTCGACCACCACGCTGCAGCAGTCCGTGCGGTCACCGGCATAGTTGACGAGCACGATGTTCCGGCCGTGCCGCCGTACCCGGTCCACCCCGTCGAGTCCGGCGTCCAGCGGAGCGAGGATGATCCCCGCGACGCGGGCCTCGTCGAAGATGTCGAGGTAGGACTCCTGCTTCTGGAACGTCACATCGCTGTTGGCCAGGAGCAGCGAGCGACCGGCGGTACTGGCGGCACCCTCGGCGCCGCGTGCGATGTCCACGAACAGCGAGTTGCCGACGTCGGTCAGGATCAGGCCGACCGTGTTGCTCCTGCCCGCTGCCAGCGAGCGTGCGGCGTCGTTGCGGACGAATCCCAGTTCGTCGATGGCGGCCGCGACGCGGGCGATCGTCTTCGCCGACACGATCTCCGGCTTGTTGAGGACGTGCGAGACCGTGCCGAGCGAGACACCTGCGCGGCGCGCGACGTCGTTCATGCTGGGAGCAACGGCGGGGTCATCGCTCGCTGGCTGGGCGGCTGTCACGGCACCTCGATCAGGGTTTCGGTGTGGGGGACCACCCCGGCTGGGGCGGCACGTTTTCCCTTATGGTAGGCGACCTCTACAAAGCGGCAGCCACGTGCGTGAACGTGTGCGTGCCGGAGCCCACCGACACGGGGGCCTGGTTCGGGAGGTCGACGACGGCGGTGGAACCGGTGGGAACGGTGACCTCCACGGACAGGTTGCCGGCATCGAGCGACCAGGAGATCGACGCCGTTCCGTACGGCGTCTCGTGCCGGGCGCTCGCCGAGGTGAGGCCGCCCCCGGGCCGCGGGCGGAACAGGATGGAGCGGTACCCGGGAGCCGCAGGGGCGAGACCGGCGACCACGCGGTGCAGCCAGTCGGCCACGGCGCCGAGCGCATAGTGGTTGAACGAGGTCATGTTGCCGGGATTGATGGAACCGTCGGGCAGCATGCTGTCCCACCGTTCCCAGATCGTCGTGGCTCCCTGTCCCACGGCGTAGAGCCAGGAGGGGCACTCCTCCTCGAGCAGCAGGGCGTAGGCGGTCTCGACGTCGCCCACGCTCGTGAGGGCGTCGGTGACGAGCGGTGTCCCGGCGAACCCGGTGGCGATCCGGTTCCCGGCGTGGCCCACGAGTTCCGCCAGCCGCTCGCCGCCGCGGCGCCGCTGTTCCTCGGTGGGTGCGAGCCCGAAGGCCAGGACGAGTGCGTACGCCGTCTGGGCGTCGCTGACGACGCGGCCGGACGGGGAGATGAACTCGCGGGCGAAGGCGTCGCGGACCTTGCGGGCCAGCTCGCGGTAGTGGAGCTCGTCGGTGGTGTTCCCGAGGACGCTCGCCATCTCGGCGAGGTGCTGGGTGGACCACGCGAAGTACGCGGTCGAGACGAGGTAGCGGTCCGTGGTGGCGTCGGCCGGATCGTGGGGTGGCGCGGCAGGATCAAGCCAGTCCCCGAGTTGCATCCCGGTGTTCCAGAGGTAGGACGTCCCGGCGCGCTCGGCCATCAGGTCCACCCACGCCTTGGCGCTGGCGTACTGGGTGGCGAGGATGCCGGTGTCGCCGAAGCGCTCGTACAGTTTCCACGGAGTCAGGACGGCGACGTCGCCCCAGACCGCGCCCGGCTGGATGGGCGTCCACTCGTCCCCGCCGGGGATCACGGGGACGTACCAGGGCACGGTGCCGTCCTCGAGCTGTTCGGCCGCGACGTCCTTGAGCCACGAACCGAGCATGCCGGAGCAGTCGTAGAGGAAGGTGGCGGTCGGAGCGAAGACCTGCAGGTCGCCCGTCCAGCCCAGCCGCTCGTCGCGCTGCGGGCAGTCCGTGGGGATGTCCACGAAGTTGCCGCGCATGCTCCAGCGCACGTTCTCGTGCAGGCGGTTGACCCCGTCGTGCGAGCTCTCGAACCAGCCCGTCCGCTCCATGTCCGTGTGGTAGACGCGGGCGGTGATGGCTGCCATCGGATTCTCGCCGGTCCAGCCCGTGAGCTCCGCGTAGCGGAAGCCGTGGATGGTGAAGCGGGGCTCCCACTCGACGTCGTCACCCGATGCGGTGTAGACGTCGGTCGCCGCAGCACCGCGCAGCGGACGCGTGCCCAGCTCGCCGTTCTCCAGGACCTCGGCATGGCGCAGGCGGATCTCCTGCCCGTGGGCGAGACCGGACACTCGGAGCCGGAGCCGGCCCACGAGGTTCTGCCCGAAGTCGAGGAGCGTCCTGCCCGACGGCGAGGTGGTCACCGCGATCGGCGACAGTTCCTCGGTGCAGCGCACGGGCGGACCATCGGGTGCCACGAGTGTCGCGGGGTCGCGGGGGACGATCCGCACGGGAGACCAGGCGGAGTCGTCGAACCCGGGCGAGGACCAGCCCGCCGGCTCCTGCCGGGCGTCGTAGTGCTCGCCCTCGTACAGCCCGGTGCTGAGGATCGGTCCGAAGCCGGCACGCCAGGTTTCGTCCGTGCCGAGCACGGTGGTGGAACCGTCGTCGTGCGTGATGTGCAGCTGGGCCAGAAGGGCGACGTCGCTGCCGTACAGGTTCGCGTAGCCGCCGTGGAATCCGAGGCGGCCGCGGTACCAGCCGTCGGCGAGCCATGCGCCGATCGCGTTACTGCCGGGGACCAGCGCGTCGGTCACGTCATAGGTGGAGTACCGCAGGCGCTGGCCGTACACGGTCCAGCCGGGTGCGAGCGCCTCGTGGCCGATCCGCTGCCCGTTGATCTCGACCTCGTAGAGCCCGTGTGCCGTGACATACAGGCGCGCCTCGCGGACGGTCTTCTCCACCGGGAAGTCGCGGCGGACGAGGGGCGGTCGGCGCAGCGCCTCCGGGTCCTCGTCCCACGCCGGTGCCACGGCACGGGCCGTCCAGTCGGTCGGCTCGAGCAGCCCGGTCTCCGCGGTGGAGGCAGGGCTCCACGCGCTCGGTGCAACGTCGTCCGCCCCCCACACCCGGACGCGCACCGTGACCGCCGTGCGCGAGGGGAGGTCGGCTGCCGGCCAGGGCACCAGGACCGAGTCGGGGGAGGTGACCACCAGCGAGGACCAGGTGTCGCTGCCGTGGACCACCTCGATCTCATAGCGCTGCTGCACCCAGCCGGGCTCCGCCGCGGTCTTCCAGCTCAGGCGGGGCCGTCGCTCTCCGATCCCCAGGGGCTCGCGGTGGTGCTCGAACGAGACGGGGCTGACGGTGATCGGCATGGAGATTTCCTTCTGGTGTGGGCCGCCGGGCAGGCGGAGATGGTGCGGTGTCACGGGGGCGGGCACTCAGCCCTTGACGGAGCCGGCGGCCAGGCCCTTCATCACGCGCTGGTTGAGGAAGAGGTAGATGGCCAGGGTCCCGAAGACGTTGATGCAGATGGCCGCGAACAGCGGGCCGTACTGCACCGCCCCGAACTGTCCGGTGAAGTTGAGCAGGCCGACCTGGATGGTGCTGAGGTCGCTGTTGTTCGCGAACGTCAGGGCGATCAGGAGGTCGTTCCAGATGAAGAAGAACTGGACGAGCGCCACGGTGAACACCGCGTTGCGGACCATCGGGAATCCGATCGAGAGGAAGGACCGGATGATGCTCGCGCCGTCCAGCGTCGACGCCTCGAACACCTCACGCGGCACGGCGCGGAAGTACGTGGCCATCATGAACACCGTGAGCGGGAGGCCGGTGGCGGTGTAGGTGATGATGAGCGGCCACAGCGTCCCGGTCAGCCCGGTCTTGAAGTAGGCCGAGAAGAGGGGGAGCAGGATCATCTGGCCCGGCACCATGATGCCGGTCAGGAAGATCAGCAGGACGCCATTGCGTCCCTTCCACACCATGACCTCGAGCGCGAACCCGGCGGCCACGCCGAGGACGATGATCAGGGCCAGCGACGGCAGGGTGGCCATGAGCGAGTTGGCCACGAAGACCGCGATGTTGCCGGTGGTCCAGGCCTCGATGTAGTTGTCGAAGTTCAGGGACCCGGGCAGGGCCCAGACGGGGTCGTTGAGGAACTCCTGCTGCGTCTTGAACGAACCGAGCACCAGCCACAGCAGCGGGTAGAGCTCGACGACGAGCAGGAGGGCGATCAGCAGGTGGACGGGAAGCCTGGCGAGGCGCTTGCCGGCGCGGGAGCGGGAGCGGCGGGGCTCCTGGCGCTGCATCGCCTGGAGCGGGGCCTTGCGGGCGGGTACCTGGGTGCTCATGGCTCAGTCCTTGGTGAGGTCGCGGCGCGAGGACCGGAAAATGAAGATGGTGACGATGAGGCACAGCAGCGTCAGCAGCAGGGCGATCGAGCTGCCGTACCCGTAGTCGCCGAAGGCGAAGGATGTGCGGAACATGTACAGCGTCAGGGGGGTGGTCGAGGAACCCGGGCCGCCGTTGGTCAGGGCCACGATGGAATCGAAGACCTTGAGGGTGCCGTTGATGCTGAAGATGATCGAGGACAGCAGGACGGGCATGGACAGCGGCAGCACGATGCTCCGAATGAGCCGCCAGCCGGTGGCGCCGTCGAGCCGGGCCGATTCGAGCATGTCCTCCGGGATGTCAACGAGGCCCGCGTAGAGCAGGACGGCGTAGAAGCCCATGGAGCGCCAGATGTCCATGAGGACGATAACCCAGAAGGCGCTGGAGGCGTTGCCGAACCAGTCGACGGATTCGACGCCCACCCCGTTGAGCAGGCTGTTCACGAGCCCGTTCTGCGGGGCGATCTCGAACATCTTCTGGAAGAGGAGTGCGACGGCGACGGTCGGCAGGACCACGGGGAAGAACACGAGGGTGCGGATGATGTTCGAGGACTTCTTCAGGATGAACACGTACATCAGCGAGAGCAGGTAGCCCATGACGATCTGGCCGACCGTGATGACGATGGCGTACCGGACCGTGAAGGAGAGGGCCGTGCGGACCTCGGGGTCGGTGAACAGCCGGGTGAGGTTGTCCGTGCCGGCGAAGGTGAAGCCGGAGATCGCGTTGCCGCTGAAGAACGTGTAGCCCATCGACCAGATGATGGGGACGAGCATCACCAGGGAATACACCAGCAGTGCTGGGCCCAGGAGGATGGCGAGGGCTTTCTTGTCGCCCAGTACTGACTGCATGGTGGTCCTTTGTCTACGTCTTGTGACCCGCGTCGCGGGGGACGCGGTGAGGGGTGCGCCGGGGAGGAGTCCGTCTCCTCCTCCCCGGCGCGGGCGGCCCTACTTGAGGGCGGACTGCACGGTCTCCATGAACTGCTCGGGGCTCATGCTCCCCGTCACCAGCGGCGCGGCGTTGGTCTGGCTCGCCGTCGTCGCCTGGGTGCCGAAGAGGGCCTCGAACCAGAGGACGCTCTCGTCGGTCGAGGAGATGGTCTCCTGGACGGTCTGCGTGAGCGGGTCGACGTCGACCTCCTCGTTGACCTTGAAGCCCGAGATCGAGCCCTGGTTCTCGAGGGCCGAGCTGCCGTAGTTCTCGGTGATGCACTTCAGCCACTCGCCGGTCTGCTCGTTGTAGGCCTTCTGCGAGATGGCCATGGGCAGGCCCACGTTGGCCGCGTACTGGTTGTCGATCCCGGCGCCGCCCTCGACCTTGGGGAACGGCATGAAGCCGATGTTCTCCGTGCCGATCTGGTTGGCTGCCTCGTCGTTGAAGTTGGCGAGCACCCAGCTGCCCATGTAGAGCATGCCGGCCTTGCCGTTGAGGAACTGGTTGATGGCGGTGTCGTAGTCGATCGAACCGACACCCTCGCCGAAGTAGCCCTTCTGGCCGAGGTCCGCGACGGCAGCCGCGGCTTCGACGTACTCGGGGTCGGTGAGCTTGGCTTCGCCGTCGGCGACCTTCTGCAGCGCGTCCTTGCCGAGGTTGCTGAAGAGGTAGCCGCTGATGAGGCGGGTGAGCGGCCAGCCCTGCTCTCCCGATGCGGAGAGAGGCGTGACGCCGGCGGTGTTGAGCGTCTCGGCGGCCGCAGTGAAGTCGTCCCAGGTCTGCGGGACCTCGATGCCGTTGTCCGCGAAGAGCTGCTTGTTGTACCAGATGCCCTCGACGTTGTACTGGTAGGGCAGCACGTTGAAGCCTCCGTACAGGGCCTTGATCGTGTCGATCGCCGCGGGCTCCACCTGGTCGAGGACGTCCAGGTCGGTCAGGGTTGCCTCAAGGTCGAGGACGTTCCCCGATGCCGCCAGTTCCTTCGTCAGTGCGGGGGCGTTGCCGGCCGCGAACTGTACCGGCAGGGCATCCTGTCCGGCGAGCAGCTGGAGCTGCTGGTCCAGGTTGGTCTGGGGGACGGTGTCCACCTTGAGTGGCATGGCATCGGCGGCGGTCTTGCACTGGTCGCCGGCCAGGGTCTCCAGCTCGGTGGAAATCGTGGTGTTCTCGACGTTCGTGAGGAAGGAGAACTCTCCGGCCGTTGCCTCACCGCCGCCCCCGCCGTTGTCCGAGCTGCCTGCGCCGCAAGCGGTCAGCAGGAGCGATGCGGTGCTGAGTCCTACGCCCAGAAGCAGCATCCGGTTCTTGGTCCGCATGGTGGCCACGTTTTCCTCCTTGAAAGTGTGCGCCCCGTTTTTGAAGCGTTTCAATATTCGAGAGTAGGGCCGTCGGTGGAGTGTGTCAACTGTCACACCCCACTCCGGAGGGAGCACTCCTGACGGGCGATCAGCGGCGGGGAGGGGGCCGGCCGCGCACGCAGCAAGGCCCCGCCCGTCACGGGTGACGGGCGGGGCCTTGCTCGGGGTGGTCAGCCGGGGTTCAGCGAAGGGTCAGCGCGGAGTGCAGCGGCAGCTCCTGCGAGGAGCCGCCCACCTCGACGCCGAACGTCCCGCCGGGCACGGTCCACGTGTCCCGGGTGGCGTCCCACACCGACAGGGGATGGTCAGGACCTGCGGCATCCACGACGACGTGCACCTGCGTCGTCTGATGAGGCTTCAACGTCACCTTCTCGAATCCCACCAGGCGCTTGCCGGGCTCGCCGGAGGCTTCCGGCAGCGTCAGGTAGACCTGGCCCACCTCGGCCCCCGCCACGGATCCGGTGTTCGTGATCTGGAACGTGATGTCCAGCGACGTGGTCCCGGTCTTCCTGTCCACCACTGGCCTGACCCGCAGGTTCCGGTAGTCGAAGTCCGTGTAGGACAGGCCGTGACCGAAGGCGAAGAGCGGATCGATGCCCTGCGCGTCGTACCACTTGTGCCCGATGGCCAGGCCCTCGGTGTAGTTCACCTGGCGGATCTCCCGCGAGCCGGCGGGCGCCGTCGTGGTGCCGTTCGAGTAGACGCCAGGGTACTGCTCGGCGGTGCGCGTGGGGGTGTCGGCGAGCGACGCCGGGAACGTCATCGGCAGTTTCCCGGACGGGTTGACGTCCCCCCAGAGGAGGTTGGCGAGTGCGGGTCCCTGCTGTTCGCCCGCGTACCAGGTCTCCAGGACGGCTTCCGCGTCGTCCAGCCACGGCATCTCCACCGCGCTGCCCGTCTGGAGGACGGCGACCGTGGCGGGGCTGGCTGCCGCAACGACCTGGACGAGCGCGTCGCCGTTGCCGTCGAGCCGGAGATCCGCCAGGTCGTTGAACTCGCCGGAGGTGTAGTACCCGACGACGACGGTGACATCCACCTGCGCGGCCACCGCTGCGGCTGCCGCCGGGTCCGACCCGTCGTTGAAGACGACGGTCGACCCTTCGGTCGCCGCCCGCTCGCGGAGCGCGTCCTCGATCGAAACGACCTGCGAGCAGTCGAGCGTGTTCGGCGAGCCGAAGGGCCACTTCATGCTGCAGGTCGTCTGGGCGCTGACGCCGTTGGTCGTGGTGCGGGAGGCGGTGGGGCCGATGACGGCGATGCTCTTCGGCTCCGAGGACAGCGGCAGGACGCCGTCGTTCTTGAGGAGCACCGTGCCCTCCTCGACGGCCCGGCGGGCGATGTCCTTGTGCTCGGCCGAGGAGACCGACGCGGTCGCGGGGGTCGGCAACGGGGTGTCGAACAGGCCTCCCCGGATGTAGGACCGGACGACGTTGAACGCGGCGCCGTCGACCTGCTCCTCCGTGATCTCGCCGCTCGCCAGCGCCTGGTCGAGCAGCTTCGGGGTGAAGTAGATGGGTCGGTTCAGCTCCTGGTCCAGCCCGGCGTCGATGGACGCCCCGGTGGAGTGCACTGCCCCGAAATCCGACATGACGTACCCGTCGAAGCCGAGCTTCGAGCGCAGGGTGTCCTTCAGAAGCGGGTTCTCGCATCCGTACACGCCGTTGATCTGGTTGTAGGAGCACATGATGCTCTCCGGGCCGCCCTCGGCGATCGCGATCTCGAAGGGCAGGTCGTAGGCCTCGCGCAGCGTCCTTTCGTCGATGTTCGAGGAGCTCGCGTTCCTCGACAGCTCCTGCTCGTTCGCCACGAAGTGCTTCACGTTGGACAGTACGGGCTTGCCGGGATTGCCCTCCTCGATGCCGCGGATGGCAGCACCGGCGAGCGATCCGCTGAGGAGCGAGTCCTCCCCGAAGTACTCGGCGGTCCGGCCGGACAGCGGCGTCCGCCCGCTGGCGATCCCGGGGCCGAGGACCACGTTCTTGCCCTTGTCGAAGGCCTCGGACCCCTGCGCCGCGCTCTTCTCGTACACGAGGTCCCGGTTCCAGCTGGCACCGAGGGCGATGGGTGCAGGGAAGGCCGTGACCCCCTGCGTGAACCGCACGCCGTCCGGGCCGTCGGTGTAGACGACCCGCGGGGTGCAGGGCAACTGCGGTTCGTAGGCCACGCCGCTGAACGAGGTGGTGGCGGGGTCATTAGCGGGCTGCTCGACGAGCCACCGGTACTTTTGGCCCAGGGTGCTCGCATCCAGCAGGATCCGGGCCCGCTCGTCCGGGGAGCGGGAGGTGTCCATCCACGGACAGTCGGCGGGATAGGGCGCGCCGGGCGTGGCGTCCGCTGCAGGCACGGCTGCCGCAAGCGGGGCTGACGCGAGCAGGCTCGCGACGGCGATGACCGCGAGCGGCCTCCGTCGGGTGGGGTTCTTCATGTGTCCTCCTTGACACTTCTGATTTGAAGCGCTTCAATTTTCAGGACGCCGCAGGTTCTCCCGGGTGGAACGAGAAGGAGTGGCGCCGGTGGGTGCGGAGTGTGATCTACGCCTCACGTCCTGCCCAACCTAGGGCGGGACGCCGACCGGGTCAAGTGCCGGAGGACCAGCGGCCTTCGCCCTCGCGGTCGGGTGGGGGCGAGGCCCGGCCATGCCCGAAAACCCTTCCGCGAGGAGCGTCCGCAGCCCCGTCCTGGCGGGTCAGCGCAGCAGCGACCGGTCGTCCAGCCGGTGGTAGGAGCGGTTGTGGTAGACCAGTGGCGCGACGTCGTCCTGTGTGCCCTGCTCGACGGTCAGGACCTCGGCTGCGAGGATCATCGATCCGCCGACGGGCAGGCGGTGCAGGATGCGGCAGCGCAGGGCCCAGGGTGCGTCGGTCAGGAGAGGCTCGCCGGAGGGGAGCGGGTTCCAGTCCACGGCACCCCCGAAACGGTCGGTGCCCCGCGTGGCGAAGAGGCGGGCGATGGCGAGCTGGTCCGCGCCGAGCAGGTGCACCACGAGAGTGTCCGCCCGGACCAGGGCGGCGGCCGACGACGAGGCCGTCGACACGGAGAAGGCGAGGACGGGCGGCTCTGCCGAGACCGACGACACGGAGGATGCCGTCAGTCCCACCGGGCCGTCCGTACCCTGGGTGGTGATGACGGCGATGCCGGCCGGATGGGCGCGGAAGGCATCCTTGAAGAGTTCCGCGGGAGGGGCGGCGTGGCCGGTGGGGGCTGTCATGCAGTCAACGCTAGAACCTCAACAAAGGTTCAGGTCAAATCGGCTCTCACGGGTCGAGGAGGGTCGATGGGATGCCCCTGGAGCCTGCGGTGTCGTTCGGATTGACGAAGCCGCAGGCCGCCAGCGACAGGCAGCCGCAGCCGATGCACCCGCCCAGCCTGTCCCGCAGGTGTTCCAGCTGGGCGATGCGCGCCTGGATCTCCTGCCGCCACGCGGCCGACAGCCGCTGCCAGTCCTCCTGGTCGGGCACGCCGTCACTGGGGAGTTCCGCGAAGGCCCGTGCGACGGTGGCGAGCGGGATGCCGGCGCGCTGGGCCGCTCCGATGACGGCGACCCTGCGCAGGACCGACCGGTCGTACCGGCGCTGGTTGCCCGAGGTCCTGCGGCTACGGATCAGGCCCTGGCGCTCGTAGAAATGCAGGGCGGAGACGCTCATGCCGCTGCGGGCTGCCAGTTGTCCCACGGAGAGGTCCTGGTCGCCGGCCATCGTGCCCCTTCCTGCTGCAGTCCGCGTTCTCGCCCGCCGTCGTAGCCGCGACGCCGGCGGCGGCCTGCGGCGTCGTGCACGGCTTGTTCGGACCGGTGGCCCGATCCCTCGGCGTGTTGCCCTGCAACACGCACTTCACACCCGAAACGCGTGCACGATGCCGCAGGTGCGGGCCGCGCCGACGCGCTACGTGCCGAGGAGCTCGCGGACGTGCTGCCGCAGCGGAGTCGTGGGCCGGCCGATGATGCGCGACAGAGTGCCGTCGCTCTCGGCGAGCAGCCCGGCGGCGATGTTCGCATCGAGCGCCGCGACGAAGCCTGCTGTGCCCTCGTCCAGCCCGAGATCCTTCAGGGCGGCGATGTGCTCGTCGGTGGACACCTGGTTCACCGTGACGGAGGTGCCGGCGACCTCGGAGACGGTGGCGGCGAGCTCGTCGAAGGTCCAGGGCTCGTCCCCTCCGAGTTCGAGGATCTCGCCCGCGTACTCGTCGGACAGCAACACGACGGCGGCGGCCTCGGCGTAGTCCCGGCGGGTCGCGCTCGCGATCCTGCCGCTGCCGGTGCTGGTGAGGATGCTGCCGGTCGAGGCCGCCTGGCGGATCGTGTCGTCGTAGTTCTCGGTGTACCAGTTGTTGCGCAGCACGGTGTAGGTGAGGCCGGAACCCTCGAGGAGCCCCTCGGTCGCCTTGTGCTCGGGTGCCAGGACGAGGTCCGACGTCGTGGCCTTCGGCGCGCTCGTGTACACCAGTTCCGCGCCCACCTTGCGGGCGGCGTCGACGACGGCCTTGTGCTGCACGGAGCGCTGTCCCACCTCGTTGCCGGAGATGAGGAGGATCTTCCCGGCACCCGCGAAGGCGGCATCGAGGGTCGACGGGTCCGCGTAGTCGATCCGTGCCGTGCGGACGCCGGATGCGGCCAGCTTGCCCAGCGCAACCTGGTTGCGGCCGCCCGCCACGACGGTCGACGGGTCGACGCCGCGCGCCAGCAGCTGCTCGACGACCTGGCGGCCGAGGTGTCCGGTGGCTCCGGTGATGACGATGGTCATGGGTGTCCTCCTGTTCGGCACCCGTTCGGTGCGTGTACAGGCGGTAACGAGGCGGGGGCCGAAACCCTTCCCGGGACGCACTTCCGGGCATGTCCCCTCCTGGGCGTCGGCATGGCCGGCCGCCTCCTGCCACTGCCCGACGGTTCCAGGGGCTCGTGGACAGCACCCGCGGTCGGACGGTAGGACTACTGGAGGGGCTCACGCCGTAGCCGCCGGACCCGAGAGCGAAGGACCGCATCCGTGGACGAGCATGTACCGCACGGGCAACGCCGCCTCAGGGTGGGGGTGGTGGGCATCGGCTGGGCCGGACGCCAGCACCTCGCGGCCTATGGGAACCGGAAGGACGTCGAGCTCGTCGGGGTGGCCGGTATGGAGCCTGCACTCCTCGCCGAGCTCCGCGACGAGTACGGCATCCCGCATGCGGTCGTGCGGTGGGAGGACCTCATCGCGCTCGAAGGGCTCGACGCCGTGAGTGTCGCCGTTCCCACGTTCCTCCACGCACCGATCACGGTCGCCGCGCTCGACCGCGGCCTCCACGTGCTCAGCGAGAAGCCGCTCGCACGCAACGGAGACGAGGGCCGGCTCATGGTGGACGCGGCACGCAGAGCCGGTCGCGTGCTCGACGTCGCGTTCAACCACCGCCGGCGGGGCGGCATCACTGCCCTCAAGCGCATCATCGACGACGGCGGACTCGGTCGTCCCTACTACGCCAAGGCGTCCTGGCTCCGCCGCTCCGGCATCCCATCGCTGGGGAGCTGGTTCACCAATCGGGAGATGGCGGGCGGCGGGCCCCTCGTGGACATCGGCGTCCATGTGCTCGACTACGCGCTGTACCTGCTCGGCGAGCCGACGGTCCTCTCCGTCTCGGCGTCGACCTACGCCGAACTGGGCACCCGGGGCCGGGGCGGGGGAACCTACGGGGCCCAGGCTGCGGGCTCGGCGTTCGAGGTGGAGGATTTCGCCTCGGCCTTCCTCCGGCTCGAAGGCGGCGCAACCCTCCTCGTCGAGGCCGGCTGGGCCGCCTACCGCGATGTGGACGACCTCATGGATTTCCGGGTCTACGGGACCGACGGCGGCGCCGAGATGACCCGGACCGGTGCGGCGGGCGACGCCATGGAGACCCTGCACGTGTTCACGGAGGACGGCGACTACGTCCCGGAGATCGGTCCGCCCCTGGGCCACCGGGGAGTGGTCGACGATTTCCTCGCCGCCATCCGCGCGGGCGAGTCCGAGTGGGGCAGGCACGACGGCTCACTCGCGCTCGCCCGGGCCCGCATCATCGACGCCTGCTACGCATCCGCAGCCCAGCACCGGGAGGTCCAGCTCTGATGGCACACGAAGAGGCACACGACAGGGAGAACGACACGAAGAGCGACAGGGAGAACGGCAGGGTGTTCGACAGCACGCCCGCCATCGTCGTCTGGAACGAAGGCGTCCACGAGGCCCGCAATGAACCCGCGACCATCGGCGCCATGTACCCGCGGGGCATCCACGGAGCCATCGCGGAATCCCTCAACCGCTACTTCCCGGGCTCGGACATCACCACGGCGACCCTGGCGGACCCGGAGCACGGACTCACCGAGGACCGGCTCGCCGGCACCGATGTGCTGCTCTGGTGGGGGCACATCGCCCACGGAGAGGTGTCGGACGACGTCGTCGACCACGTGCACCGGCACGTCCTCGGTGGCATGGGCCTCGTGGTGCTGCATTCCGGCCATTTCTCGAAGATCCTCACGCGCCTCCTCGGCACCACGTGCTCCCTGAAGTGGCGGAACGACGGCGAACGCGAGCTCGTGTGGACGGTCAAGCCGTCCCACCCCATCGCCGCGGGAATTCCGAGTCCTATCGTCATCCCGGAGCAGGAGATGTACGGGGAGCTCTTCGACATCCCGGAACCCGACGATCTGATCTTCATCAGCTCCTTCGAGGGCGGGGAGGTGTTCCGGTCCGGCGTGACCTTCTCGCGCGGCAAGGGCCGGATCTTCTACTTCAGCCCCGGCGACCAGGAGTACCCGGTCTACCACCATCCCCAGGTCCAGCGCGTGATCGCCAACGGCGTCGACTGGGTGGCACAGCCCGGCGGCGACCGCGCCGCACCCGGCGTCGGGAACCCTGCGCGCGACTGGTTCCTGGCGGGCTAGCTGTCCCTGGGCAGTACAGCTAGCCGATCCGCCAGCCCGAGACGTCGAGGATGCGGTCGGCAGCGCCCCTGGTAGCATCGACGAGGCCGGCGTTCGGTTCGTCCACGCGCTGCACCCAATCCTCGGCGTTGCCCGGCGACTTCCCGAAGCGGACGTGCCGGTCGATCAGCCGGCGACGGCGGACGTCGGCGTCGAGGTCCACGAACCACACCTCGTCGAGCTGCCGGCGCGCCTCGCGCCAGCCCGGCCGGTCCAGCAGCAGGTAGTTCCCTTCGGTCACCACGAGCGACACCGAGGGAGCCACCGCGAGTGCGTTGGCCAGGGGTTGCTCGAGGGTGCGCTCGAAGGCCGGCGCATAGACCGGGTGGTCCGGGCGGCTGCGCAGCCTGGCGAGCAGGGTGGCGTAGCCGTGGGCGTCGAAGGTCTCCGGGGCGCCCTTGCGGTCCAGCAGTCCCTGCCGTGCGAGCTCGGCATCCGCCAGGTGGAAGCCGTCCATGGGGACGTGCGCCCGGGTGCCCGGATCGAGCGCGGTGAGGGCACCGGCCACCGTCGACTTCCCTGCCCCTGGCGGACCGACGATCCCGATCAGCACACGCCTTCCGTCCGTCGGAACAGGGGTGAGTGGCACGAGGTCCTGCGGTCCGGTGACGACGAGGGCTGGACCCACGTGTCCTCCTCTCGGATCGGTCCCGACGCCGAAGGTGCCGGCGGAGGCTTCTACTCCATCTTGCCCTCCTCGGCCACCGCGGCAAGCGGTGGTGGCCGAGCCGCGCTGCAGCGACGATGGAGGGACCGACCAACCAGGAGGCCGCATGGGACACGTGGTGCTGCTCGGGGATTCCATCTTCGACAACGGGCGGTACGTCGATGGCGGGCCCGACGTCGTCGAGCAGGTCCGCGATGCCCTGCCGCAGGGTTGGAAGGCGACGCTCCTGGCGGTGGACGGGGACGTCACCTTCGGCGTCGCACGCCAGTTGCGCGCACTGCCGCCGGACGCCACGCACCTCGTGGTCAGCGTCGGCGGGAACGATGCGCTCGGCTACCAGCACCTGCTGCAGCGGCCCGTGCGCGGCGTCTCCGAGGCGCTGCTCGCCTTCTCCTCCGCCCAGCAGGACTTCGCAGGGGACTACGACACCATGGTCGATGCCGTCACGACGGTGGGCCTGCCCACGGCGGTCTGCACGATCTACGACACACCGTCCTCGGAACCGGGCTACGCCGTGATCCGTACGGCGCTCGCGTTCTTCAACGACTGCATCACGCGGGCGGCGTTCTCACGCGGCGTATCCGTCGTTGACCTCCGCCTGGTGTGCGACGACGACGGCGACTACGCGAATCCCATCGAGCCCTCTGTCCAGGGCGGCAGGAAGATCGCCGCGGCCATCTCCGCATTCCTCCTGCCGGAGCCGGCGGCACGACGTTCGGCCGTGATCGCCCGGTGACCACCCCGTTCCCCGGCTGAATCGTCGGCATGACGGTCAGGGCGAGGATTCAGCAGGGTCGAACAGCTAACCGGCCGGCCGCAGCGACGTGATCATCGCCCTGATGTCCTGGTACTCCTCCGTCTCCATGTAGGCCTGCGGGGTGTCGATGTGCTGGGGCTTCCCCGGGTAGATCTCGAAGGGGTCATAGGTCCCTCCGAAGGCAGCCCCCGACGGCGGCCACGTGAAGAAGTGGGCGATGGGGCACGCTGTCGGGCCCGTGGGCTCGGGCCCGGAGGTGATCCCGTACGCGAGCGTGGAGGCGGCCACCGGATCGGCCACGGAGGGATCCGTCCGTCCCTCGAACACGAAGCGCGGTGTTCCGGAGTCCTGGGTGAGGGCGGGGAGCACCTCCGAGTCGAGGAGCGAGTAGGGGAGTTCCTCGGGGCAGACGGCACCGGTCACGAGGTGCGTGCGCAGCGTTGCGAGTCGTCGGCCGGAGGCATCGTCGACGACGACCAGCACCCCCTTAGGGGGTGCTTCCGGCGCGTCGGAGACGTCCCAGTCCGCAGGGTGGTCGAAGGACAGGCTCCCGTCCGACGTCGTGTAGGTCGCCCAGTTCCCGTCCGCGGCGGGGTCCGACGGCTTCCCGGACGGTACAGGTCCCGCGGGTGACGGGGTCGGAGCTGCGGACCCGCCGGGCTGCCCGGTCGGCTGCTCCGAGGGCTGGTCGGACGACTGCCCGGACGGCACCGGTTCCCCGGAGGAGGTGGCCGTGACGGGCTGGGCTTCGTCCGAGGCCTCGGGAGTGCCGGCGCCGGCCTCGGGGGAGCCGCAGCCGGAGATGATCAAGGCGAGGCACAGTGCCCCTGATGACAGCAGTGCTGGTGTTGCTGGGCGACCCATGGTTACTCCTTCGTATCGTGAATGGATCGCTCCATGGTGAGCCCGAACGGGTGCAGGCGACAGAGCCGCAATGGAACCGTTGCCGGCGTCGTCGAACCGTTGCGTGTTCGTTGATGGTTCGTGATGCTGCGCCGGTGGTTCCTGCTGCCCGACCAGGTCCTCCGGCCGCTCGGACTCACCGATCCGACGAGCCTGCAGAACCCACCCGGCGAGCCCCGAAGGGTATCGGCTGCTCTGCCGTTCCGGGGGTGGTCTTTGTCACGGTTGGGACGCTTGTGCAATATGTCACCTCCAGTGCCTCCCTGACATCTCCCGGAAACCGCGCCGATAAGCGGACCCAAGTAGTCAGGGCCCTGCCGAGCGAGTAGCACGAGGCCCTCCTTCACGTAGGCAGGTCGGCTCAAGGCAGTGGAACGGTGGACGGGTAGGTAGGACCTACTCGTGTCCGTGCCCGGCTTCGGCCGATACCTTGATCGAGGTGCTCGCTGGTAGAGCCGGCGATGACGCACCCATGCCCTTCGGGCGGGACAACGACCGGACCTGCCACCTGCTGGCATCCCAGGTGCGCGGCTACAGCTCAGCTGGAAGATCCCGTCCCACACTGTCTCACTCACGCCTCACACGAGGCCGCCGACCGGCTCATCCCGCCGCGCCGGCGGGCCCAAGGAAAACCCATGACATCTCTGCAGTCCCTCCTTCAGGACTCCATTGCCCGACGCCGGGCACTGGTCATCGTCGTCGCGCTCATCCTGACGGCCCTCGTGCCGCTTGCCGACACGATCCTTCCCACCGGCTGGTCCTACGCCCTGCTAGCCGGCGGGGTCCTGCTGGTCATGGTCACCCTGCTCATGCTCGCGCGTCCCGCCGCCTCCAGCGGCGAGCGGGTGGAACCCGACGGCGGTGCGCGTCCCGGTGCCGGGCTCCTGCTGTATCTCTCGCCCGTGATCCTCCTGAACCTCGTGTACCCGCTGGTCAGCCCGGCCATGGCCGCCGTCAACGTCGGGGGCGTGCAGCTCACCCTCGTGGTGCTCGCCTCCTCGATCACGGTGCCGTGGCTCGCGCAGGCCGCCTGCCTCCCGGCCTACCGGGCCATCGGGGACCTCATGGCGGAACGGGACATGGGCGCCATCACCCGCCGGTTCTGCACCACCTGGCCGGCGATGTTCGTGCAGGCGCTGCCGCTCGTCGTCGTCTTCGCCCTCCCGCTCTGGCTTGCCACCCGCTGGTCCTTCACGGCCCTCGCCACCTACGCGGCCCTCTGCGCACTCCACCTGCTCTTCGTCCAGTCCCTCGTCCTCGCGAACGTCGGCGACCGCCGCGGCCTCTGGGCCATCGCCTGGATCGCCTACGCAGCCGCCCTCTTCGTCGCCCCCACCATCTGGTGGCTTCCGCCGCTGCTCGGGGCGCTCACGCAGATCGCCGCCATGGGTCGCGGGCTGGCATCCGTCCGCCTCAGCCGGCGCCTCGGCGCGCGGGACTTCTCCTCGGACCTCGTCCGCGGGCTCCTGCTCGGGGCCGTGCTCTGGGCCGACAAGTTCGTGCTGTTCCTCGTCACGGACGGTGACTTCCAGGTGGTGATCGTGTTCCTCGCGATGCTGCCCGCCGTCGTCGCCTACAACTACTACTTCGTGAACCTCGCCCCGCGGGTGGACAAGGCCGTCGCCACCCTGCACCGGACGATCGCCGAGGAGCCGCTCACCGTCCTCGCCACGAGGTCGAGGCGACTGAGCCGGACCGTGGACCGCGCCGTCCTCAGCACCGGCGCCGTCGGCATGGTGCTCACGCTCGTCATCTCCCTGCTCCTCGAGGGAATCCAGCCCACCAACGTGCTGCTCGCGGTCTCCGTCGGCGTCGCATCCTGGGCGTTCATGATCCTCACGCTCCTCAGCTACGAACTGGATTACATCGGCGAGAAGATCGTGCCGCAGGTGCTCGGTGGTATCCACCTGACGCTCTGTGCCGGCGCCTTCCTGCTGATCGGTGCCACGCAGACCTCCACAGGCGCGGCGCTCGCGTACGGAGCCCTCGTGGTGGCGGACCTCGTGCTCGTCGTCGTCGCGTGGGTGCTGTACAAGCGCCACTGGTCGCAGCCCGAGTACACGCTGTTCTGGCGCCACGCCACGTCCTGGTAGCACCGCCGCACACCCGCCAGTCTCCACCCGCTTTCAGCCCACGAAGGAAGAACGATGTACGTGTTCAAGACCCCGAAGGCCCGCCGCGCAGCACTCGAGCAACCCGCCGCCGTCGTCCCTCCGGCCCAGGCCGCACGGCAGCGCCACTACGAGGACGTCGACGTCGCGATCGTCATGGAGTCCACCTACCCCTACCTCAAGGGCGGCGTCTCCGCCGTGGTGCACGACATCGTCACCCACAACCCGGACCTGACCTACGGGATCATCCACATCACCTGGGACTCCGACGCTCCCCATGAGGACCTCTACGGCATGCCCGACAATGTGGTCTGGGTGCGCCCCGTCTACCTGAGCATGCAGGAGCACCGGCACGACTTCATGGCGGTGTCCGCGAAGGACCTCGGTATGACCCCGGGGGAGCGCGCGGCGCTCGCCGACCGGCTCTTCGATGCGCTCTACGCACTGTCCGAGCGGCGCGAGGTGGAGCCGCTCTGGGAACTCGTCGACGAGGGGTTCAACGAACGCACGCGGACCTATCCGCTCTGGGCCCTGCTGGGGACGCGCGAGTTCATGGAGGCGCTCTCCGTGCGCATGCCCCAGCTCGACCTGTCCCTGGCGGACTCCTTCTGGACATTGCGCAACTTCCTCTCGCTCGCCTACGCCGTCCTCGGGGACACGATGCCGAGGGCGCGCGTCTACCACGCACACACCACGGGCTATGCCTCGCTGCTCGGTGCCGCCGCCGCGCGGGACCACGGGACCTCGTTCCTGCTGACCGAGCACAACCTCTATGTGCGCGACACCGTGAATACGCTGCTGGACCGCAACATGGCGCTGTCGATCACCTCCGAGGACTACCGGACGTTCGACGTCACCCCCGAGCAGCGGGCCTGGATGGCGTGGTGGACCGAGATGGGGCACTTCTGCTACCCCAGCGCCGCCCTGATCACCTACCTGTACCCGACGGCGATCACCGAGGCCGCCCGCCTCGGCACCGACATCGACAAGGCCGTCGTCGTGCCCAACGCCATGGTCATCGAGGAATTCGATGACAAGTACCGCGCACGGCTCGCCGCGCAGGAACACCTGGAGCAGCACGGGGACGACCACACGTGGAGCCTCGTCTACATCGCCCGCGTCGTGCCGATCAAGGGACTGCTCGACCTCCTGTCGAGCATGGACCTGCTGCGTCGCCACGGCTTCCCGAACCTCCACCTCGAGGTCCTCGGCCCCACCGAGCACGTGCCCGAGTACTACGAGGCGTGCCTGGCCAAGATTGAGAGCCTGGGGCTGCATGACCACGTGACGATCCACGGGACGGTCAACGTCCGGGACATGCTCGACCAGTTCGACCTCCTGGTGCTGCCGAGCTACAACGAGGGCCAGCCCATCGTGGTCCTCGAAGCCATGGCCGCAGGCATCCCCACGGTCGGGACCGACGTCGGCGGCATGCGCCAGCTGATCGGCGACGAGCTGTACACCTCCGACGGCCGGACCGTGGGCTCCTGCGGCGAGCTGGTGGTCGCCGGCGACGTGGAGCAGATGGCGGAGAACATCCGTGCCGTGATCGGCAACCGGGCACTCTACGCGGAGTACGCGGCCAACGCCCGGACCCGCGTGCAGGAGTTCTTCCAGATGCACGAGATCATGTCCTCCTACAACGAGATCTACCGGACCGTCGGTGACATCACCGACCTCCGCGACCTGGACACGGCCCGGTTCGAGGACGTCAGCCGGATCGACTCATGACCGGGGTCGGCGCGTGGATCCGGTACGGAGACCCGCTGCTGCCGGGGCAGCTCGAGTTCGCCGCGGAGCACTACCGCGTGGCGATCCTGCAGCCCTGGGAGACCGCCGCCGCGGAGGAGCTCAAGCGCCGCCGTCCCGACATGACGGTGCTCTGTTACAAGTGCCTGTCCTCGACGCGGAGCTATGAGCCCGGGCCGGTCTACACCTCCGGTGTCTCCTATGCCGAGGCGGAGAAGCAGGCCGGCGCCCCTGCAGGCAGCGGGACGGACACCGGGACGGACGGCGGCTGGTTCGCCACCCGGCTGGACGGCAGCCGCATCGAGTGGGATCGCTATGCGGGCCACTGGCAGATGCGCGTCTGGGACCCCGCGTATCAGCGCCGCTGGGTGGACAACGTGGTCGCCGAACTGCGGGATTCACCGTTCGACGGCGTCATGGCGGACAACGACGTCTTCGAGGACTACTACGGGCTGCAGCTGCCCATTTCCGGCGCCGCGGACATGGCCGCGCTCCGCTCCGCGCTCGGCGACCTCGTGGCCGCCGCGGGTGCGGCGCTGAACGGCGTCGGGAAGATCCTCGTGCCGAACATCGCCGAGTCGCGCCGTGAGCCGGGCAGGTGGCAGGCCCACGCCGCCTACGGTGGGGGCTTCGAGGAGGTCTGGCTCGGCTACAGTCCGGTGGACCTCTTCGATCCGATGACCGCCGAGGCGCAGCTCGCACAGGCGGCAGGGCCGGGACTCTCCATCCTCCGCGTGCCCACCGACGGCGACGACCGCCACCCCAACTTCGCGTACGGGCTGTCGGCGTTCTGGATCTTCGGCGAGGGCCGGGGCGCCTATTCCGCCACGGCCCACGACGACTACAGCCGCACCCAGTACGCCCCGGAGCTCGACTGGCAGCTCGGCGCCCCGCGCACGGAGCCGAAGGGCAGGAACCACGCCTGGTGGCGGGAGTTCGACGGCGGCTTCGCGGCGGTGAACTTCAACCGGGACGGCAGGCGGCGCCGCAAGGTGCGGATTCCTGCAGGCCTCGTGGACGCCGACGGCCGACCTGCTCCATCGTCGGTGGTGCTCCCGCCGCAGCGCGGGGTCCTCTACCGACGCCCCGACTGAGCAGCGGTCAGCCGCAGGCTTGCGGCGGCCATCCGCAAGCTGGAACTGCCCTTTTGTCAGGTTCTCCGCAGGATTCGACCAGATCAGGACCGCGGCGAGTGACCGTCCCCGGGAGTGCCCCACTATGTGGGTATGAAACTGAATGCCGCTGGGGCAACTTTCGTTTCCGCGGCACTCGCTGTCGCCTTCGCCGTCTGCTCACTCGCCACGCCCGCGAGTGCCGGCAGCCTGACCACGAGCACGGGGCAGCAACTGCCCGCCTATCTGCAGGGCTACCGGCAGGGCCAGCTGCTCTGCCCGGGAGCGGCACTCACGGGCAAGGTCTCCGTGGCCATCGTCGATCCGATGATGGCCACCACGGATGCCCCCGGGGACTGCACGCTCTCCGACATGAAGGCCGCCAACCCGGGGACCACCTTTCTCGCCTACCTGAACATCGGTGCGATGAGGGACTTCGAGTCCTGGAACGGCGTCTTCCAGAACTCCTGCGCCGACACCGCGACCGACGCCGGGAAGCAGTTCGGGGTCACCACGTCGAACTCCAGGGTGGCCCGTAACGAGGACGGCCTGGCGAGCTACCCTGGGTTCTCCTACCTGACGGTCGCCGACCTCTCCCCGGCGTACGCCGACGCCTGCGCGGCCACGGCACACACGCTCCTGAGCACCGATGCGCAGCGTGGGACCACCGACGCAGCCCCCGCCCGGTTCGACGGCATCTTCCTCGACGACGCGTCCATGTCCCCCTCCCACGGCCAGGACATGGTCGACGTCGGGCAGTGGGGGCCCTGGCCCGACGACGACGCCTACGGCCGCGCCCTGATCGCCGCCGTGCAGCGCTTCGACGCCACGCTCACGCGCACCATGGGCCGGGACGTTCCCGTCGCCGTGAACCTCGGCGTCTACCCGGCGTGGAGCAACCAGGTGAACCTCGCCAAAACGCTGGCGGCCACGGGCTCCGTCGATTTCGCGCTCCGCGAGCACGTCGTCGCGACCGGCACGGGCCGGCCGCTGCCGGCGATCGACCTGGACCAGGCGAGCGCGGCGTACCAGGCCATCACCGCAGCGGGGATGCCCGTGGTGGAGCACGACTACTCGGTGCCGCTGCGCGAACTGCCGACGACCGCCTACCGCCAGGGCAACGACATCGGGACCTCCGCCCTGTGCCTGGGCGACGGGTTCGGCACCCGGTCATCCGTGGTCGCCGCGGCGAAGACCCGACGTACCCTGGACCACCGCATGACGCTGGGACACCTGCTGCAGACCCGCACGGGTAGCGCCCTCCGGATGACGGCGACCCTCTCTCAGGCCGAGCCCACCTGCCAGGACAACGCCTGGGACGACGACGCGAACTTCGAGACGGTCACCACGGCGTCGGTCAGCACCACCGATGCCCAGGTCACCGCGCTCACCACGGCGGTGACATCGGGTGCCTACGCCACGGCGGCGCCGCTTCGGTTCGCCGGAGTCAATGTGGTGCGGCTGTCCAACGGGAAGGTCGTGGCGGTCAACACCACGACCATCACGCGCTCCGTCACCGCGTACGGCAGGACGCTTAGCGTCCCGGCGCGGTCGGCGACGATCGGCTGACACTCCCCGCGGCGCCGGAAGCCTCCGGCCGCAGGTGGGTGGGCAGGATGCTGCCGGGCGCCCGGCTGCGGATGAGCAGCAGGTTCCGCGCGTGCTCGTGGAGGCGCCGGTCCTCGTCCGAGCGCGGCACCCAGGGCGGGACCGGGACAGCCGTGCCCTCGTCGTCGCGCGCCACCATGACCGTGAGGCACGTGGTGGTCAGTGCCATCTCCCGCGACCGCGGGCTGCCGGAGCGGACGTGGACCGCCACGTGCATGCCTTTGTGCCCGGTGTAGACCAGGCGGGCTTCCACCTCGACGACATCGCCGATGTGCAGCGGCTTCAGGAACCGCACGCCGCCGGAGAAGACCGCGACGGTGTCCAGCCCGCAGTAGCGCGTGGAGCAAACGTAGGCGGCCTCGTCGATCCAGTCCATGACCGTGCCGCCGTGGACCTTTCCGCCCCAGTTGATGTCGGTCGGTGCGGCGAGGAACCGGAGGACGGTACGTTCGGCGGTGCCGGCGTCCGTGTACTCCTGGCGGCTCATCTCCTCCACGATCTCCCTGCGCACGTCGATGCGGGCCACGGCGTGGTCGCTGTCCAGGCGTTCGGCGTCGGTCCGGGGCTCGAATGCGGGAACGGGCACGGGTTTCCCATCGGGCCCCACCGCCACGAAGATCACCAGGCATTCGCTGCGCCGTCCGCCATCGTTCCCCGAGACGGACCCTGACGAGACGACGGTCCGGATGTGCATGGAGGACGTGCCGGTGTGGACGATGGTGGCCTCGACCTCCACGAGGTCGCCCACCACCACGGGGTCCGCGAAGTGGATGTTGCCCACGTAGGCGGTGACGCAGTAGGTCTTCGCCCAGCCGACGGCGGCGGCGTAGGCGGCCTTGTCCACCCACTCGAGCACCGTGCCGGCGTCGACCGATCCGCTGTGGCCGAGGTCGGTGGGGGAGGCGAGGAACCGCAGGGTGACGGAGTGCGCTGCCTCCGCGGTGGGCGAGAAAGCATTCATGCCCCAGTATCCCCACCCGGGAGACTCAAGCGGTAATGCAGCCCCCGCGCGGCTGTCACAACCGGAGGTCGACGACGGTGACACCGCCCGCCGATCGGTCGCCCGCCATGGCCACGAGGGCATCCGGCACGTCCGCGAGGGAGATGGTCCGTTCGATGAGGTCCTGCGGACGCAGGCGGTCCGCCGCCAACAGGTCGAGCAGCCCGGGGTAGTCCCGCGCCGGCATGCCGTGGCTGCCCAGGACGGAGAGCTCCTTGCCGATGACCGCGCCCATGGGGAGAACGGGGTCCGAGGGGAAGAGGCCGATCTGGACGTGGCGGCCGCGCGGGCGCAGCGAGAGGATCCCGACGGCGGCCGTCTCCTCGCGGCCGAGGGCGTCCACGGAGACGTCGAAGCCCGACGGCGCCGTCCCACGCAGGGCCCCGAGCACGGCGTCACGCGGCAGTCCGGAGGAATTCACGGTCCTGGCGGCGCCGAACCTCCTGGCCCGCTCCAGCGCGGCGGCGTCGATGTCGACGGCGACCACCTCCGCGCCCAGGGCCGCACCGATCATCACGGCGCTGAGGCCCACGCCGCCGCAGCCGACCACCACGAGGGTCTCCCCGGCTCCGAGGCGCGCCTGGTGCACGAGGCCGCGGTAGGACGTCGCGAACCGGCAGCCGAGCAGCGCGGCGGCCCCGCTGTCGAGGGAAGCGGGCACGGCGATCAGGTTGATGTCGGCGTCATGCAGGGCCACGAGGTCGGCGAAGGAGCCCCAGTGCGTGAAACCCGGCTGCGTCTGGTTGCGGCACACCTGCCCATTGCCGGACAGGCACTCCGGGCAGCGCCCGCAGGCGCAGACGAACGGCGTGGTGACGCGGTCGCCCACGGCGAAGAGCCGGACGTCGTCGCCGACCGCGGTGATGGTGCCCACCAGCTCGTGGCCGGGGACATGCGGGAGGGTGATGCCGTCGTCGTGTCCCAGCCACCCGTGCACGTCGCTGCGGCACAGGCCCGTGGCCTCGACGCGGACGACGACGCCCCCCGGCGACGGAAGGGGCTCGGGGACGTCCCGGAGGACAGGGCGGGCGGAGAACTCATCGAAGCAGACAGCGCGCATCACACCATTCTGCCCCGCGGATCCGCCGCACCGACCCTCGGGGGCGTCAGGACTTCGCCTGGGGAGCCCTCCGGGCAGTGCGCGATCCGGTGCGCGCTCCGGTGCGCAACCCGATCTGCAGTCCGGTGCGGGATCCGGTGCGGGATCCGGTACGGGAGCCGGTGCGCAAACGGGTGCGCACTCCGGTCTGCACTCCGGCGCGGGATCCGGTGCGGCGTGCACCGGTGATGAGCGGGTCCTTCGAGAGGTCCATCATCAGCGCCACGCACAGTCCGATCATCACGAGCAGGAACGGGGCTGCGGCGATGATGGTCAGCGTCTGCAGCGCCTCGAGGCTTCCCACCGAGAGCAGGACGGCGGCCACCCCGCCCGTCAGGGCGCCCCAGAGGATGGTGAGCCATTTGCGCGGAACGGCAGCACCGAAGGAGGACAGTGAGCCCAGCACGATCGAGGACGCATCGGCGCCCGAGATGAAGAAGACCGCTACGAGGACGACCACCAGGATCGAGGTGACGGACGCCAGCGGGTACTGCGACAGGAGGGCGAACATCGCCGATTCCTGGCTCTCCGCGTTCGCGGCCGCGATGTCGACCCCGTTGTCCTGCAGGGTCAGGGCCGAACCGCCCCAGACACTGAACCAGATGAGGCTGATGACGCTGGGCACGGCCACGACGCCGATGACGAACTCGCGGATGGTGCGTCCGCGGGAGATCTTCGCGAGGAACGAGCCCACGAAGGGCGTCCAGGAGACCCACCAGGCCCAGTAGAAGATGGTCCAGGCCGCGAGCCATTCGTGGCCGCCGAAGGCGCCCGTGCGTGAGGCCATCTGGGGGAGACCGATGAGGTAGCTGCCCGCCGAGGCCGGGATGAGCTCGAGGATGAAGACCGTGGGCCCCACGACGAACAGGAAGAACAGCAGGGCGAGGGCGAGGATCATGTTGCCGTTGGAGAGCCACTTGATCCCGCGGCTGACGCCACTGACGGCCGACAGGACGAAGCAGACGGTGAGGACGGCGATCAGCGTGATCTGCAGTCCCAGGCTGCTGCCCACGCCGAAGACCTTCGAGAGTCCGCCGTTGATCTGCAGGACGCCGAGGCCGAGGGACGTGGCGGAGCCGAAGAGGGTCGCGAAGATCGCGAAGACGTCGATGGCGCGCAGGCCCTTCGGCGCGGGACGGCCGCGGAACAGGGCGGTGAAGGCACCGCTGAAGCCCGCACCACGGCCCTTGCGGAAGGCCGAATAGGCGAGCGCCAGGCCGACGACGGCGTAGATGGCCCAGGGGTGGATGGCCCAGTGGAACAGCGTGTAGTTCATGGCCTGGCGGGCCGCCTCCGGCGTCGCGGGCTGAATCCCGTCGAGGGGCGGGGTGAGGTAGTGGGAGATGGGCTCGGTGACGCCGTAGAACATGAGCCCGATGCCCATGCCGGCACTGAACATCATGGCGATCCAGGAGACCCTCGAGTACTCGGGCTTCTCGCCGTCCTTGCCGAGGGGGATACGGCCGTACTTGCTGAACGCGAGGAAGAGGGCGAAGACCACGAATCCGGTGGCCGTGGCGACGAAGGCCCAGCCGAAGGTGGCCACGAGGCCCTTCAGCATCGACGAGGTCACGTCCGAGAACGCCCCGGGGAAGAGGACCGCGGCCAGCATCAGGAGGATGACGATGGAGAGCGAGACGAAGAGGACCGGCCGGTCCAGCACGGCCTTCGCGGCCGCCTCCCCGGGAGGGGCCTCGAACGGCGTCTCCTCGCCGGGTGGTGATCCTTCAATGGGCTCGGTGGAGTTAGACATAGGGCTTAGGGTACGCGCGGCCCGCCGCCGGGTCCGGGCGGATTCCAGCCCGAAATCCCGCTTGCCCGGGCCTTCCCCGGCGGGACCGGCCCTCCGTGGCGGGACAACGGCCAGGGCTGCGGGCGGACACCCCCGATGCGCCTGCTTCCCTGCAACGGCGGCGATCTCCCACGGTTGCGGACAGTCCCGACGCCGAGGCCGGTGACGCTCCCTGACACCGGAGGTTCGGCGCCCGCACGTCCCACCGGTGCCGGCGGCCGGATGTGACGAAGTTCCCACCCGGGCGGGGTGGACGACGTGCTGAATCCGGATCCCCGGCGGCGCGCGGCAGGTCAGCCGGCGCGGAGGCGGTGCCGCTCCCTGCGGTCCTTGGCGGTGTCGGTGGCGAGGCTGAGGGTAAGGCCGACGGCGACGAGCAGGATCATGACGAACGGGAGCACCTCGAGGCCGATGCCGTCCAGCAGGAGACCGCCGAGGAGGGCGCCCCCGCCGATGCCGACGTTGAACGCCGTCGTCTGCAGGGCCGCGGAGAGGTCGCGGGTCCGGAAGGACGCCGTCCGGAGCATGCGGGTCTGCAGCAGGGCGGGGATGCCGCCGAACGCGGCGCCCCAGACGATGACCGCGATGAGGACCACCACCGTGTTGGCGGTGGCCAGCGCGAGGGTGAGGACTGCTGCCATGACCACCAGGACGACGCCCGCGAACGCCTTGCGGGGGAAGCGGTCGGCCGCGTAACCGGCCCCCACGAGACCGATGATGCCTGCGCCGCCGTAGAGGAACAGGACGAGGGCGACCGACCCGGGCTCGAAGGTGGAGACGTCCGTCAGCCAGGGGGCGATGTACGTGTAGAAGGTGTTCTGCCCGGTCAACAGGATCAGGATGACGGTGCACAGCAGGATCACGGCCCTGAAGCTGGGGTCCCGGCGCAGCGGGACATGCTCCTCGCCGGCCTTCCGCTCTCCGTGGTGGTTGACCGGGGGCAGGAACTTCACGATGACGAGGGCCAGGGCGGCGACGGCCACCCCGATGATGGTGAAGGCCGTACGCCAGCCGAGGGCGTTGCCGATCGCGGTCCCGACCGGGACGCCGAGGACGAACGCCGCCGTGCCACCGCCGGCGGTGATGGCGATGGCCTTGCCGAGCTGGTGGGCCGGGACGAGGTGCGCGGCGTAGGCTGCGACGACGGCCCAGAAGAGCCCGTGCGCCAGCCCGCCGAGGATACGCGCTGCGACCAGGACGCCGTAGGTCGGGGCGATCGCCGCGATGATGTTCGCCACGGCGATCACGAGGAGCACGACGACGATCAGTGACTTGCGTGAGTACCGCTGGGTCAGGGCGGCCAGGGGCGTGGTGGCGACGACGACGGTCCCCGCGAAGATCGTCACGAGGTAGCCGGCCGTCGAGAGGCCCACGTTCAGGTCGCGGGCCATCGCCGGCAGGAGGCCGGTGGGCAGGAACTCGCTGGTCACGGAGACGAAGATCGCCCCCGCGAGGGACAGCAGCCCGATGTAGGGGAAGGGCACGGCGGTCTTCACCGGCACGGAGGAAACAGACAAGGGACACCAATCAGAGGTCTTACGGCGGTCAGGGCCCCGGCTGCTCCGTTGAAAACCGAAGGGCATACTCCAGTCAAGCCGAGAGACGGCTTCGACTCCTGCAACAACACCGCGGGGACGCAGGGCATTCCTGCTGCCCCGGGGGAGGCTCCCGGTCCTGACCTACGCCCCGCCGGCGGCGCCCGTCCCGCCGCGGGCGGGGTTCGGGCTCCCGGCGAGGGCTGCCGTCGCGCGTCCGCCGCCCTCGTCCTCGCCGTAGCCCTCGGCGTCGTCCTGCCGGGGCACGAGTGTCAGGCGCGGCCCCGCATCGCGGTCGTCGAGCTCATCAGTGATCTCGTCCTTGCGGGACGCCGTCTCGGGATCGACGTCGCCGTCCTCCGCCCACTCGTGCTCGATCTCCCGGTGGACCTTGCTGTTCAGGACCTCGACCTCCTGGTCCCGCAGCCGGCCGAGGTCGGCGGGGAACGGTTCGTCCGGGGAGATCCTGCTGCTCATGCCTGTCCAATCTACTGGCCGTGGGTGCACGGCGACCGGGAAAAGAGTAGATGCTGTCGGCGACCGCGACAAGCGGGCCCATTGGTTCTTTCGCCCCGACCCGGGGAACCGGGGTGTCCGCTCAGGCGAGGAGTGCGGCGACGACGATGAGCGCCGGGATCGCGAGCACGGAGGACAGCAGCACCGTGTCCCGGGCCAGCGGGATGCCGCGGTCGTACCGGCTGGCGAACATGAAGACGTTCTGTGCGGTGGGCAGCGCCGATACGACGACGGCGGCGAGCAGCTTGTGGCCGTCGAGGCCGAAGAGGTGGTGCGCGGTCAGGTAGGCGGCCACCGGCATGAGGGCGCTCTTGAGTGCCGTGGCCGTGAGGACCTGCAGTCGGTCCGGGCTGCGCCGAAGGGGCCGGCTCCCCGGCAGGGACATCCCGAAGGACAGGAGGACCATGGGCACGGCGGCGCCGCCGAGGAGCACCAGGGAATCCCAGACCGGGCCCGGCGTGCGGAATCCCGTGGTGGCGACCGCGACGCCCAGCAGGGACGCGATGATCATCGGATTCCGGAAGGGCTGGGTCAGGAAGGCCCGGAACGAGGGTTTCCGGCTCGAGGTGAGGTCGAGGACCGTCAGGTAGAGGGGAGCGAGCAGCAGGAGCTGCACGAGCAGCACGGGGGCGACCGGCGTGACATCGCCGAGGGCGTAGAGCGCGATGGGGATGCCGATGTTGTTGGCATTCACGTAGGAACTCGCCATCGCGCCGATGGCCGTCTCGGCCGCCGGCCTGCGGAACAGGAACCTGCTGATGAGGACGTAGAGGACGGCGATGGCCAGGGAGGAGATGAGCGCGATCGGCATGTACTCGGAGAACACCGAACCGAGGTCCGCGTCGGCCAGGACGGTGAAGAGCAGCGCCGGGTTGGTCACGAAGAACGCCATCTGGTTCAGTGCGAACCCGGCCTGCGGTCCACCGATGACGAGGCGTCCAGCGATGTAGCCGATGACGATCACCGCGCCGACGACGGCGAATCCCCCCAGTACTCCCAGCATGATCTCTCCCTACGCATCGGGCGGTCCCGCCCGGGTGCCCCTTAAGAACCTAGTGCGTCCACCGACGGGCGGGGGACGCACCAGGTCCTGCGGACCGCAGAGTTACGGCGTGCGACGCGGATCGGGGTCCGGGGCGTACTCGGCGAGGGCAGGCGGCATCCGACGCAGGTACCCGGCGTCCGGCCGCGGCGCTGCCCGGCGGCCTTCGTGGGGCGCATGCCCCTTCGGGGCGGGCCGCCGCCGCGGGTCTGCGGCAACCGAACCTCCGCCGCGGGTCTGCGGCAACCTGCCCTCCCGCGGCGGACCCCCGCGTGCCAGACTGGGAGCATGCTCGTAGCCTTCAGTGTCGCCCCGTCCGGATCCTCCGACCTCTCCCGCGAGAACCCCGACGGGTCGGTGCACGACGCCGTCGCCGCCGCGGTCGCGATCGTGCGCGAATCCGGCCTGCCGAACTCCACCGACTCCATGTTCACCACCATCGAGGGGGAGTGGGACGAGGTGATGGCCGTGATCAAGAACGCCACCGAGGCCGTGGGCCGGTACGGCAGCCGCGTCTCCCTGGTGCTCAAGGCCGACATCCGGCCCGGGCGGACCGGCGAGCTGACCGGCAAGGTGGAGCGGCTCGAGGCGGCGCTCGCGGATCAGCAGCAGTTCGAGGGCCATTCCTGACCTCCGGATCTCCCGCCACTCGGTGGCCCCAGGACACTAAACTAGAGCCGTGACACAGCCCCTGCTGACGCTGCCCTACCTGATCCGGCCGGCCACGGTCGACGACGCCGAGGCCTACGCGCGCACGCACGTCGCCGCGCTCCACGAGACGTACGAGCACATCATGCCGCGGGAGTACCACGAGTTCTACGACGCCGGGCTGCCGGCGATGATCGAGCGCCGGCGGGCGGCGTTCGAGGACGCGGAACGGACGCCCGGCAGCGCGCGGAGCTGGCTGGCGTTCGACGAGCACGGCGAGCCGGTGGCGGTCGCGACGTCGGGGCCGGGACGCGACGAGGACCGGCCGGACTTCGAACTGCACCACATCTACACGCTGAGGCCGACGCACGGCACGGGCCTCGGGCAGCGCCTGCTCGACACCGCCATCGGCAGGCGGGGGGCCTACCTCTGGATCCTCGACGGCAACCCGCGGGCCGAGCGATTCTACGTCCGGAACGGGTTCGCCCCGGACGGCACCTCCATGCTCTGCGGGCCGACCTGGCACCACAAGCCCATGTTCCGCATGCACCGGCCCGACCGGCCGGTTCCCCCACGCGGCTAGCATGGAACCCATGCCTTCCGTCCGTCCCGCCCAGCACCGTCACCCGCCGGCGGCCCGGTCCTGATGGTGAAGACCGCAGGCCCGCGGCCCGAGATCGGGGAGTTCCCCATCGACACCGGGACGTGCGAACTCGAACCCGATCCGTACAATCCGAACGGCTGGGTGCTGCGCATCAACGGTGTCCCCAGTTCGCACATCGACCTGGCCGATCCGCTGCAGCTCGACTTCGAATACATGCGGTGGATCGCCTCGCTCGTCGATTCCCGGTGGGCGGCGTCGGACCGGCTCCGCGCGCTCCATCTCGGGGGAGGAGCATGCTCGCTCGCCCGCCGCTTCGCCGCTTCCCACCCCCAGGCGCGGCAGGTCGTCGTCGAACTCGACGGGCGGCTGGCCGACCTGGTGCGGGAGTGGTTCGACCTCCCGCGGGCACCGCTCGTGCGTATCCGCGTCGGCGAGGCCCGCTCCGTGACGGAGTCCCTGAGCGAGGGCAGCCGCGACCTCATCATCCGTGACGTCTTCGCCGGAGCCATGACGCCCGTCCCGCTCACGACCCGCGAGTTCACCCGCGCCGCCAAGCGCGTGCTCGGGGCCGACGGTGTCTACGTGGTCAACTGCGGCGACAGCCCCAACCTGGCGATGGCGAGGCGGGAAGCCGCGACCATCGGTGCCGAGTTCGCGTGCACCGCGATCATCGCCGACCCGGCGATGCTCAAGGGCAGACGCTACGGCAACGTGATCATCGCAGGCAGTGACACCCCCCTCGGCGAGGACCCGGGGCTGGTCCGCGCACTGCTGGGCGGGGGAGTGCCCGCGCAGATCTGGCAGGACGCGAGGGTGCGGGCGTTCGCCGCGGGCGCGCAGGTCCTCGAGGACTGACAGCGAGGAGTCCCTAGCGCCCTGACGGTCACCCCGGAAGGGCTGCCCCCGCAGCCGCGCGGGGTTTCGCGAGGGTCGACGACCACTAGGCTTGCACGGTGGAACTGGGACTGCTGGGCATCATCGGAATCGCCGTCCTCGTGGCGGTCGCCGTCCTGTCGAAGCGCGTCGGCGTGGCGGCCCCGCTCATCCTCGTCGTCGTCGGCATCGTCCTCTCCTTCGTCCCGGGGGTGCCGAGCTTCCGCATCCCGGACGAGTGGATCCTGGCCGGCGTCCTGCCGCCCCTGCTCTACGCCGCGGCGATCAAGACGCCCGTCACGGACTTCCGCCGCAACCTCACGCCGATCGCGAGCCTGTCCGTGGCGCTCGTCGTCGTCTCGGCCCTGGCCACGGGGTTGCTCCTCCATGCCCTGCTGCCAGACCTCGGCCTCGCCGCGGCGATCGCCCTCGGTGCCGTCATCAGCCCGCCCGACGCCGTCGCCGCCACGTCGATCGGGCGGCGGCTCGGACTGCCGCCCCGCCTGCTGACCGTGCTGGAGGGCGAAGGGCTGGTCAACGACGCCACGGCGCTCGTCCTGCTGCGCAGTGCCATCGCCGCCTCGGCAGGAGCCCTGACCGGCTTCGGTTCCGCGGTGGGCGACTTCGCCTACGCCGTCACCGTGGCAGCCGTGGTGGGCTACGCCGTCGGGGTGGTGACGGTGTTCGTCCGCTCGAAGCTCGACGACCCCGTCCTGGACACCGCGCTGTCCCTCGCCGTGCCGTTCATCGCGTTCCTCCCCGCCGAGGAGCTCGGCGCCTCGGGTGTGCTGGCCGTCGTGGTGGCCGGGATCTACACGGGCCACCGCAGTGCGAGCCACTTCGACGCACGCGCACGCATCAGCGAGAACGTGAACTGGCGGACCGTCCAGTTCCTGCTGGAGAACGGCGTGTTCCTGCTGATCGGCCTGGAGCTCCGGGGCCTGCTGCAGGACATCGACGAGTCCCTGCTGACGGTGCAGCAGACGGTGGTGATCGGCCTCGTCGCGACCCTCGCCCTGATCGTCCTGCGGTTCCTCTGGGTGTTCCCCCTCGTGCTGCTGATGCGGCGGCTGCCGAGCAGGGCGGAGCGCCGGACGCTGCAGCTGCGCCGCGGCCTCGGCCGGCTGAAGAAGCAGCGGACCCTCGATGCGCGGCAGGAGCGCCGCAAACGGGCCCTGACGAGGATGTACCACCGCCGTCAGGCGGACCTCGAACTCGAACGGCGCGAAGGGTTCGGCTGGAAGGGGGCCACGGTGCTCGGCTGGTCGGGCATGCGCGGGGTGGTGACGCTCGCCGCGGCGCAATCCCTGCCGTCGTCGTTCGCCTACCGGGAGCAACTCGTGCTGATCGCCTTCACCGTCGCCGTCACCACGCTCCTGGTGCAGGGCAGCACGCTGCCGGCGCTCATCCGGGTGCTCAGGATCGAGGGCATCGACGTCGACACCGACCGCGAGGAGGCGGCGACGCTGTTCGACGAGCTGCGCACCGAGGGGCTGCGCGTGCTGGAGGATCCGCAGGCCGTCATGGGGGAGGACGTCCAGGTGGACGACGACGTGCTGGACCGCGTGCGGACGGACACGGGCATGCGCAGCGAATTCGAGTGGGAGAAGGCCCGGCTGCCGGAGCAGAAGCTCGTGCGCTCGCCGCACCGCCAGTACCGGGATCTGCGGCTCGCCGTGCTCGCGGCAGAGCGTGAGGCACTGCTCGCGGCGCGGTCACGCGGGACCTATTCGTCGCGGGTGCTGGCGAAGGCCCAGCGCATCCTGGACGTCGAGGAGACGCGCCTCCGCCCCCGGGGCGGTTCGTCCTAGTCGTCCGCGCGGTCCGTCGTCCCGCGATTCGCGGAGCGGGACGGGTCGGGGACGTCAGTGGTGCGGCGCGCCGGTGGAAGCGGACCGGCCCAGGAGCTGCGGTTCCAGCGACCGCGTCCGCTCCCGCAGCGCCTCGACGACGGCGGCGACAGCGGGCTGGCGCAGCGAGTCGGGCCGGACCACGAGCCAGTAGTCGAGCTGCTCTGCGACCAGGTCCGGGAGGAGGCGCACGAGGTCCGGATGACGGTTCGCCATGAAGCACGGGAGGAGGCCGAGCCCCGCGCCGGCCCGCGTTGCCTCGACGTGGACGAACACGTTGGTGGAGCTCAGGGCATCACGCATGGAGGGCAGCAGGCGCCGCGGCGCGTCCAGGCTGTCGACCTGCAGCATCGAGTCGATGAAGTAGACGAGCGGATGGGTGACCGCCTCGGCCAGGTCGGACGGCGAGCCGTGCGCCTCGAGGTAGTCCCGTGACGCGTAGAGCCCGAGCACGTAGGCGCCGAGCCGCGTCGCCTCGGCACGGTGCACCTGCGGTTCCCCGACCACCACCTCGAAGTCGAGTCCCGTGCGCGTCTGCGAGGCCCTGCGCGTGGCGGCGACGATCTCGATGCTGAGCCGGGGATTGGCGGCCCGCAGGCGGGCGAAGGCCGGGGCGGCGATGAAGGCACTGAAACCGTCCGTGGCACTCATGCGCACGACGCCGGTCAACGTCCCGGCGTCGTCGCCGGACAGTTCGGCGACGGCCGCAGCCACGCCCGCCGCCGCATCGGCAGCGCGCCGGCCCAGGTCCGTCAGTTCCCACCCACCCGCGCTGCGGGAGAGGACATGGCCTCCCAGCGCCTTCTCGAGGGCCGCGATCCTGCGGGAGACGGTCGTGTGGTTCAGGCCCAGGGAATCGGCCGCGGTGGTGAACCGCCCGCTCTGGGCGACGGCCCGCAGGACGAGGAGATCCTGGGCATTGGGGGCAACCATCTGTGCAGTATCGCAGACGAGGGGTGCCGAAGTGGTCATTGGTCGGTCCCCGCCCTGCAGGAATACTCAGGAGGAGTGCGGGGAGCGCCCCCGCCACCACGTACGGGAAGGAGAGCCATGAGCCTCGACGAAGCGGCTGCGGCGCGCCCCGGTCCTGCAGCGCACAACCGTTCCGAGACCCTCGGGCAGCAGGCGGGCGGCCTTGCCGGCCGGCGGGCGGTGATCACCGGAGGGGCGAGCGGCATCGGCGCGGCCTGCGCGCGGGCCCTCGCCGCCCGGGGGGCCGAGGTGGTCGTCGCCGACCGCGATGCACGGGGCGCGTCGGCCCTCGCGGAGGAGCTGGAGGGGGAGTCCTGGGCGGTCGACCTGCTCGACACTCGAGCCCTCGAGGACCTCACGCTCGACGCGGACATCCTCGTGAACAACGCCGGCATCCAGACGGTCAGTCCCATCCAGGACTTCCGCCCGGAGGACTTCCGCCGGATCCAGAAGCTCATGGTCGAGGTGCCGTTCCTGCTGATCCGTGCCGCGCTGCCGGGGATGTACGCGCGGGGCTTCGGGCGGATCATCAACATCTCCTCCGTCCACGGCCTGCGAGCCTCGCCCTTCAAGTCGGCCTACGTCACGGCGAAGCACGCACTGGAAGGGCTCTCGAAGGTCACCGCCCTCGAAGGCGGGGAGCACGGCGTCACGAGCAACTGCGTGAATCCGGGCTACGTGCGCACGCCCCTGGTCGAGAACCAGCTCTCGGACCAGGCGCGCCTGCACGGCATCAGTGAGGACGAGGTGCTGTCGAAGATTATGCTCACCGAGTCCGCGATCAAACGCCTCGTGGAGCCCGAGGAGGTCGCCTCCCTGGTCGCGTGGCTCGCGGGCGACGACGCCGGCATGGTCACGGGCTCGTCCTACGTCATGGACGGCGGCTGGTCGGCCCGCTGACCTGCACCGGTCCCGACGGTGCCGCCGACGGTGACGGTGCCGCCGAAGGACAGGCGCACTGAAATGCAGCGCGCCAAGGTCAGGCGCCCCGAAGGGCAGGCGCCCCATCAACGGGCGACGACGGCGGTCCCCCAGCCGCCGTCGTCGCTCCTGCCGGGGCGTAGCGATCAGATGCCGAGGAGTTCCTCGATGGGCCCGATGCCGAAGAAGACCACGAAGGCCGCGGCCACGGCCCACATCAGCGGGTGCACCTCGCGCGCACGGCCCTGGATGGCGCGGATCAGCACGAAGGCGATGAAGCCGGCACCGAGGCCGTTCGCGATCGAGTAGGTGAACGGCATGAGCGTGAAGGTGAGGAAGGCCGGCAGGGCGACACCCCAGTCCTCGAAGTCGATGCGGCCGACCTGCGACACCATCATGAAACCGACGACCACGAGGGCGGGCGCGACGGCCTCGAACGGCACGAGGCTGATGAGCGGGGTGAAGAACATCGCGAGGAGGAACAGCAGGCCGGTGACCACGTTCGCGAGGCCCGTCCGGGCACCCTCTCCGATGCCCGCGCCGGACTCGACGTAGATCTGGTTGGACGACACCGAACCGGCACCACCGGCGACCGCGCCCAGGGCGTCGACCACGAGGACCCGGTTGACGCCCGGGATGTTCCCCCTGGCGTCGACGAGCTTCGCCTCGTTGGCGAGACCGACCATCGTGCCCATCGCGTCGAAGAAGATGCTGAGGAGGATCGTGAAGGTCAGCAGGATCGCAGCGGTCCCGCCGAGGTGCCCGAAGGCGCCGAACGGGCTCACGTTGCCGATCAGGCTCAGGTCCGGTACACCGACCCATGAACCGGTGGGCAGCTCGGGAACCACGAGGGACCAGCCTGCGGGGTTGGGCTCCTGGCCAGGCGCGACGCTCGGGCCGACGTTGACGACGGCTTCGATGACGACGGCGAGTACCGTCGCGGCCAGGACGCCGATGAGGATCGCCCCACGCACCTTCCGGACCACGAGTGCGATGGTCAGGATGAGGCCGAAGACGAAGACCAGGGTCGGCCAGCCGAGGAGGACCCCACCGAACCCGAGGCCGACGGGGACGGTGGTGTTGGCGACGTCGGGCACACGGCGCACGAAGCCCGCGTTGACCAGGCCGATCAGGGCGATGAACAGGCCGATGCCTACGACGATCGCCGTCTTGAGGCTCTCGGGGACGGCATTGAAGACCGCCGTCCGGAACCCGGTCAGCACCAGGACGAGCATGGTGACGCCGGCGAGCATGACGAGGCCCATGATGTCCGGCCAGGTCAGGCCGGGGTTGGTCGCGACCGTGATGGCCACGAACGCGTTGACGCCGAGTCCCGTGGCGAGCGCGAACGGGTATTTGGCCCACGCGCCCATGACGATGGTCAGGATGCCGGCCACCAGCGCGGTCACGGCGGCGACCCGTTCGAAGCCGAGTTCAGCGCCCGAGGAATCGGCGCCGGCGAGGATGAGCGGGTTGAGCACCACGATGTAGCTCATGGCGAAGAAGGTGGCGAGGCCGCCGCGGATCTCGCGTGAGAACGTCGACCCCCGCTGCGTGATGTCGAAGTAGCGATCCAGCGCGGAACCAGTTTTGAGCATGGGGGATCCTAGGGCGGAAGGGTCGGGGAGCAATCGCGATGAATTCTATCCCGAGCATGCAGCCGGGAGATGTCCCGTGACGGCCGTCACGGGACATCTCCCCCCCGGCCTCCTGTAGGAGGTCCAGCACCTCATCAGGGTCTCCGCGTAGGGTTGGCTCATGGCTGCCTTTCCTCTTCTGCCCGTCCAGTACCCGGTGACCGCGCACGGCGGACGGGGTCGTCCTGCCCTGTCGGGCGGAGCCCTCGTCGGGGCCGTCCTGCTGGCACTCGCCCTCCTCCTCGGAGGCGGGGCCGCCGCGAACGCCCACGACGAACTGGCGGGCAGCAATCCGGCGTCGGGCGCCACCATCGAGGTGCTGCCGCCCAGCCTGGAACTCAGCTTCTCGAACGTGCCGTCCGGGATCGGCGCCCAGGTGCAGGTCCTCGACGCGTCCGGCACGGACTGGGCCGACGGGCCCGTGCAGATCGTCGACCGGACGGCCACCCAGCCCCTGCGCTCAGGTGCACAGGCCGGGGAGTACACCGTCAACTGGCGCGTCGTGTCCTCGGATTCGCACCCCATCGAGGGCACCTTCGTCTTCACCACCCAGCAGGGCTCGACGACGGTTCCGGACGCCGCGACCACCCAGGGCCCGGTGGATGTGGAGGACGCTCCGGCCGCAGAGACGCAGACGGCCGGAGTCAGCGACTTCCCCTGGAGCATCCTGCTGATGATCGTGGCGCTGGTGGCGATCACCGTCGCGCTCGCCGTGACGGCCCGGAAGCGGCTCGGCGCCGGCAAGTAGGAGCCGGCAAGGAGGACTAGGCGCTGAGCGGCGAGAGGGTCACGCGCGGCGGGGTGATGCGGTTGAGGGCGGCCGGCCCCTGCTCGACGATGGCGTCACTCACGAGCTTCGCCTGGCGCACGATCTCCCGGGTTGTCGGCGTCAGCAGTTCGCCGACGCCGACGAGGTGCAGTCCGATCGCGCGGAGGGCCGTCTTGAAGTCGCGGCCGATCGCGATGCCCATGGAGCGCAGGAACTTCCGCAGCTCGTTCTGGGGGTACTTGGTGAGCACGACGTGGTCGGCGAGGAGGACGCCGTCGGCCGTCTGCACCGCCCACTTCTTGCGGCCCACAGGGCCCGTGATCAGCTTCGGGTGTCCGATGATGCTGAGGTGTTCCGCGACCGTGGTCTGCCGGACATCGAGATGGTGCGCGGCGGCATAGCCGCGGAGGAGCCGCATGAGTTCTGTGCGCTCCGAGAGGGAGACGGAATCCGTCATGACCGTGCGCATGGCACCGGAGTCGAAGCATTCGAGGCTTTCCACGACGATCGAGTCGATGCCGCGGCGGCTGAGCTCGCTCGCGACGGCGAGACCGGACAGGCCGGAACCGATGACGACGGTGCTCGTGTGCTCCGTGGCCGCGGACATCGCGGAGGCAGAGCGGACAGCGTCAAGCGGCAAGGAATCCACCGAGTTACCTCCACACGAAGCAGAATCCCGTACGGCCCGGCGCCTCTTCCGGGCCGTACGGACTCTTGGCTGCGAACGGGTCAGTCAAGAGCACTACGCACAGGGGTGTCCCGGCTCTTGAGGGCCGGCCCCCGCTACGGGTCCCTGAAGCCTATATAACTTTTCAGACCGTGGATAGACCGGCGAACCCCAGTGCGCTACAAATGGGGGACCGGCCGCTTCGGGCGGCTGGGGCACGCGACCGAGGGAGGCCTGCCGTGGGCAGAGGGCACGCAGAAGAATCGTCGCAGGGGCTGGCGCAGCACGGGATCGTGGTCGGCGTGGACGGCTCCGACCAGAGCACCTGCGCCCTGCTGTGGGCCGCGCGGGAGGCCGAGAGGCGCAAGGCTCCGCTGTACGTCGTGACCGCCTACACCGTGCCGGTGTTCGCGGCGTCGAGCATGGATGCGGGCTACGCGACAGTGGACGACGAGGTCATCCGTGAGAGCGCGCAGAGCGTGCTGAACGAGGCGGTCGCCCACCTCGAGGGCATCGCCGTGGACGTGCACCCGCGGATCGAGACCGGTGACGCCGCCGGGGTGCTGCTGGATCTCTCCGAGGAGGCCGAACTGATGGTCGTGGGCTCCCGCGGCCGCGGCGGTTTCGTGGGCCGCCTGCTGGGTTCGGTCAGCAGCGCCCTGCCCGCGCATGCCAAGTGCCCGACGGCGGTCATCCCGGTGTGCACGGGAGCACGCCTGGGGCATCCGGAGCTCGGCCGGAAACCGGGGAAGGACAAGCCGGCCGCCGCCGTGGAACCCGTCGTGGTGGTGGGCGTGGACGGTTCGGAGCAGGCCCGCATGGCATCGCTCGCCGCCGCGGAGGAGGCGCGGTCCAGGGGTCTGTCCCTGCGCGTGATCTGCTCGGTCGCACCCTTCAACGGATCGCTCGCCTGGGTACCGGCACCCGTAGACCGGGAGGCGCTTCATGCGGACCTCGCGGTGCAGCTCGCAGCCGGCCGCGACTGGCTCAAGAGCCATTACCCCGACGTGGACATCCGGGTGGACCTGATGGACGGGCCCCCCGCCGAGGTGCTCATCGAGGCGTCGGCGACCTCGGAGCTGCTGGTAGTGGGCACGCGGGGCCGCGGCGGCTTCGCGGGCATGCTCATGGGGTCGACGAGCCAGGGAGTGCTGCATCACGCGCGTGGACCCGTGCTGGTGGTTCCTGACAGGCCGGACCCGCGGCTCGAGGACCGGAGCTCGTTCGGTCCGATGATCGCACCGGTCCGCTGATCGGGCCGGGCGACGCCCGGCCGCCCGCTCCGTGGAGCGGGCCGGGTCAGCTCCACCCCAGTTCGTGGAGCCGGTCGTCGTCGATCCCGAAGTGGTGGGCGACCTCGTGCACCACGGTCACGAGGATCTCCTCCACCAATTCCTCCCGCGTGGAGCACAGCCGCATGAGGGGCCCGCGGAAGATGCTGATGCGGTCCGGCAGGGACCCCGCGTCCCACCACGAGTCCCGCTCCGTGAGGGGCGTCCCTTCGTACAGTCCCAGCAGCTCCGTATCGGCGGGCTCCCCCGGCCTGGGCTCGTACTCCTCGACGACGAAGATGGCCACGTTGTCCATCGCACGGGCGAGGTCGTCGGGGATCCTGTCGATGGCGTCGTCGACGGCGTCGTCGAACTCTTCCCGTGGGATCTCGAATGGCACGAGAAGATCGTACAGACCGCCCGACCTGCTGACCTGCCGCAGGAGGCTCCCGTCGGGAGCGGGGCCGCGTCCCGCGTGCCCGGTCCCGCCGATTTTGTGGAATCGAGAATCTGCCCCTATAGTTTTATAGGTCCACGACAGGGAATGATCCGCCGGAAATGCTTGCTCTCCGGAAGGTCGCAGGAACCCGAACTGTGGTCCAGGCCCCCATCGTCTAGCGGCCTAGGACACCGCCCTTTCACGGCGGCGGCACGGGTTCGAATCCCGTTGGGGGTACGCAGGAGACGCCTTCACGGGCGGTCAACCGGAACGAAAAGTGCTGGTAGGCTGGAACTCTTGCAAAACAGCAAGGAAGTTAGCAAGGCCCTGTAGCGCAGTTGGTTAGCGCGCCGCCCTGTCACGGCGGAGGTCGCGGGTTCAAGTCCCGTCAGGGTCGCTCAGGCGGCTGGATCCCCTCGGGGAGTCCGGCCGGGCTGGATACGGTGATCATCGGAAGATGGTCGCAAGGCTCTGTAGCTCAGTTGGTAGAGCGTTCGACTGAAAATCGAAAGGTCACCGGATCGACGCCGGTCGGAGCCACTGCTGAAAACCCCGCAGTTCCCCAGGGAACGCGGGGTTTTTTCGTGTGCCCGCTCCCAGCAAAGGCCGGGGTTGAGGTCGTAGCATCGCGCGGACGGGCCGTGGTGTCGCGGCAAGCCCGCGCCGCCCGGTGCCACCCGGGATACTAGTCGGGGTTCCGAGCGTTGAACCTCCGGCCCCGCACCGAGACGAAAGGGCATTCGTGAGACTCCTGCACACCGCTGCCTGTCTGGGCGTGCTGGCCCTCGCCCTCGCAGGGTGCAGTCAGGGCGGGCCCGTGCCGGCCCAGACGATGCTCACCATGCCCGCCAGCCCCTCCCCGGAGCCGGATGCACCCTCCGAACCGCTGCAGGACCCCGCCCTGCCGGGGGAGGGCGCGGCGACGGGTCGGGAGACGGGGGCAGCTGCCGGCCAGGATCCCTCGGCCTCCTGCGTTCTCGTAGCGGGCGGAGTCACCACGGCCATGCTCGCCCCCCTGAGTCTCCGCTCCACATCGGATCCGGAGGAACTCCTCGCCCTCGAGCAGCAGATCCTCGACCTGCGGGACAAGGTGCCGGCCGAGCTGTACGACGATTTCACCACGCTCGCCCATTCGGTGGAGGCACCGCCCGAGGGGTCCGGCACCTTCGATGAGAAGGCTTTCCGCCATTCCATGGTGCCTGTGCAGGACTGGCTCGCCCGGCACTGTACCCGCTCCTGATCGTCCTGCGGCCGGCAGGGGCACCGCTCCCCGCTGCTCCATCCAGGTCCTGGTGGCGTGGCTTAGGCTGGGCACAAGCGAAAGGGGCCTTCTTCGATGATCGAGCAACCCACGGGACGTCCGTTGCCCGTCCTGCAGGACACGGCTGCCGGACGGACCGTCATCGGTGACCAGGCCGCGGTCAAGATCGCCGCCATCGCCGCACGGGCGGTGCCGGGTGTCCATTCGCTCGGACTCGGGGCCGGCCGCGCGCTCGGCGCGATCCGGGACGCCGTCGGAGCCAATGACCTCTCGCAGGGGGTGAAGGTCGAAGTCGGCCTGACGCAGCTCGCCGTCGACGTCAGCCTCGTCGCGGAGTACGGCTATGCACTCCATGCCCTCGCCGATGCCGTCCGCGCTGCCGTGTACGACGCCCTCACGCAACTGGTCGGGCTCGAGGTCATCGAGGTCAACGTGGAGGTCCTCGACGTGCATCTCCCGCCACCGGCAGAACCCAGGACGGTCGAACGCGTCCGTCCTACGGGCTCCTCCCAGGTCCAGCACCGAGCCGAGTGAGGTACTCATGACTCCCACCACCATCGGTATGGCCGCAGGAGCGGTGCTCGCCTTCGCGGCCCTGATCTTCGGATTCTGGGGCTTCGTGCTGACCCTCGTCCTGGTGCTCTGCGGAGCCCTCGTGGGGCGCACACTCGAGGGCAAGCTCGACCTGCGCGGCGTCGTCGACGCCCTCTCCGGCCGACGCTCGTCCTCGTGACAGCCGAGTCCCTCCCTCCTGTCCGCGCATGACGGCCGCCCCCCTGCCCCCGAGCGCCACGTCGGGGCACAACCGCATCACCACCCAGGCCCTCACCAGCACGGCGCAGGCCGCCGCCGCGGAAGTACTCGGGGTGCAGCCCGCCCAGATCCGGGCCTCGTTCTCCGACGACCGGGGGCTCCTTGCGCTCCTGCTCGCACTGCCGCTGCCGGTGCCTCCGCTCACCCGGGTCCTCGACGACCCCGGGATCGTCGAGTCGTTCGGAGGGCCGCTCTGGGCGCGTGCCGATGCCGTGCGCATGCCGATCCTCGAGCGCGTCCAGGAGCTCACGGGAGCGCGCCTGAGCCGAGTGGACATCCGCATCATCGGCAGCACCGTCACCAAGGGGGTGAGGGTGCAGTGAGTCCCGATCCGCTCGACCGGTCGACGCCGGCATCCACGGCCCGCCTCGTCCGCCGGGAACTGTATTCGTCGCGGGCCGTGGCGTCGGTGGTGACGGGTGCCCTCCTGATCGCGGCCTGCCTGGTCCTGCTGTTCGAGGCCATCCTCAAGGGCGTGGGGGACGAGCCGTTCCTGCTCGACGTCGAAGCTGCGGCCGCCTGGCTCGGCGCCCTGCCCGGCGCGGCACCCGCCTCCCTTCTCGGAGCGGGATCCGTCCTCCTGCTCGTCCTCGGCGCCCTGCTTCTCCTCCTCGCGGTCCTGCCCGGCAGGCAGGCCCGCTACACCATCCCGGACGGTCGGGCCGCCATCGTCGTCGACGCCGAGGTCGTGGCGTCCTCGCTGGCGCGCCGGGCGCGGGTTGCGGCAGGAGTGGCACCGGAACAGGTCCTGGTGACGATCAGCCGCGCCTCGGTGCGGGTACAGGTCCGGCCGACCTCGGGTGTCCCCGTCGACGTCGAGGCCGTCCGCACTGCCGTCGCGGACGACCTGCGGCTCTCGAGCGTCGAGCCGGCACCGAGGATCATCGTCGCCGTGGCGGAATCGGGGGTGATCGGGCAGTGAACACCACGCCGCGGTTGCTCAACCGACTCGTCCTCGCCGTCATCGGACTCCTTCTGCTTGCCGCAGGGGCCGCAGGCCTCTCCGTCCTCACGCTGCCCGCCGTCGCCGCCTGGTGGGGGTCCACCGCTCCCCGTGTGGGCGGAGGGATCGACCGGGTGCGGCGGGCAACCACGCTCGAAGGCCAGTCGGACACGTGGCTGTGGCTCGCGCTCGCGGCCGCACTCCTGGTCCTGATCGTGCTGCTCGCACTGTGGATCGCTGCGCAGGGCAGGGGCAGGACAGGACTCTTCGCGTCCGTCGACTGGCGCGCCGGTAGTTCTTCCGGCGGCCGGGACGCTCGCGGCCGGGGTACGGGCGGCCGGGACACGGGCGACGGCGGGACGGCGGGTTCGGTCGTCATCACGGCCGCAGCCGTGGAGCAGGCCCTGAAGGCCGCGTTGCTCGAGCGCACCGACCTCGCGGGCGCCTCCGTCAGCACCTGGGAGGTCCGTGGGGTCCCGGGACTGCGCGTCCGGGTGTTCCCGAGGAAGGGCGTGCCGCCCTACGCGACCGCTGCCGAGGTCTCCCGGCTCGTCGAGGCCTTGGACGTGGTCACGGGATACCGCACCCCGGTCCTCATCAGCATCCGATCCGGTGCCCGTGTGCGCTTCACGAGGGCCGAGCGCGTCACCTGACCAGCAGCCGTGTCACGTTTCGGTATCGAATGCCGGAAGCAGGGCGCGAAGCTTGTGACGGTGCATGTAAGCGCTTACTGTTGCGATACCCATACAGTGAGGCGGCACAATCCTGGTCCACGGCGACGTTCGCCGTGGATCCGAAGCATTGGGGGCCGCTGGACAAAGGAGTCTGTTTCAATGGCGAAAACTCGCTCACGGAAGTTGGTGCTGCCCGCTGCAGCACTCAGTGTTTCCCTCCTCGCGCTCGCCGGGTGCGGATCAGGCGGCTCGGAGAGCGCGGGCGGATCGGGGGATGCGGACTGCGCCGCCTACGAGTCGTACGGGACGTTCGAGGACGCCGAGGTCAGCGTGTACTCGACCATCGTCGACGTCGAGGCCGAGCGGCTCGAGAACTCATGGGCCGACTTCTCCGAGTGCACCGGCATCGAGGTCGCCTACGAGGGGTCCAAGGAGTTCGAGACCCAGATCGGCGTCCGCGCGCAGGGTGGCACCGCACCGGATCTCGCCATCTTCCCGCAGCCGGGTCTCCTGGCAGCCCAGGCGGGCAACCTGAAGCCGGCCCCCCAGGAGGTCTCCGATCTCGTGGACGAGGGCTGGTCCGCGGACTGGAAGAAGTACGGCACCGTCGACGGCACCTTCTTCGCCGCGCCGATGCTCGCGAACATCAAGGGCTACGTCTGGTACGTCCCCGCGACCTTCGAGGAGAAGGGCTGGGAAGTCCCCACCACCTGGGACGAGATGACCGAGCTGACTGAGAAGATCGCCAGCGAGGAAGAAGACATCAAGCCCTGGTGTGCAGGCTTCGAATCCGGTGAAGCGACCGGCTGGCCGGGAACCGACTGGGTCGAGGACGCAGTGCTCCGCGACAACGGCCCCGAGGTCTACGACCAGTGGGTTGCCCACGAGATCCCGTTCAACGATCCGCAGATCGTCAAGTCGTTCGACCGCGTCGGCGACATCCTCAAGAACGACGACTACGTCAACGGCGGTTTCGGGGACTCCCGTTCCATCCTCTCCACCGCCTTCGCCGAGGCCGGTCAGCCCGTCCTCGACGGCCAGTGCGCCATGCACCACCAGGCATCCTTCCAGGCGGCCAACTGGCCCGAAGGAACGAACGTCGCCGAAGACGGAGACGTCTGGGCTTTCATGACCCCTCCCGTCGACCCGGCCGATGGCACCGCCATCACCGGTGGCGGTGAAATGATCGGTGCGTACGCGGACCGCCCCGAGGTCGTCGCACTGCAGACGTACCTCGCCACTGCCGAGTTCGCCAACGCCCGCGTATCCCAGGGTGGTGCGATCAGCGCGAACAAGGGGCTGGACCCCGAGCTCGCCGGATCGGACCTCGACCGCCAGTCCATCGAGCTGCTGCAGGATCCCAACACGGTGTTCCGCTTCGATGCCTCCGACCTGATGCCGGGCGCCGTCGGTTCCAACTCCTTCTGGAGTGGCATCGTGAACTGGATCAACGGTTCCTCCACGGAGGAAGTCACGCAGACGGTCGAGGACAGCTGGCCCGCGTCCTGATGCACTGACGGCTGGTGCCACCGCCCTGACGACAGGTGGTGGCACCAGCCGCCGTCGGTACTGCAGGCCGCACCCCTTCGAGGCCTTGCGGTTCCGCGCTTCCCCGAGATCACTTTCATCACGCGCACCAAGGAGGCTGGGCTGTGGAAGATTTTGCTGACAAAGGTTTACAGGTGGTGGTGGGGCTCGCCATCTTCGCGGCCATCATCGGACTCATCATGCTGGTCGTGGACCGGGCGCCGAAATCCGGACGCGAGAAGGTCCAGGTCGCAGCCTTCCTCGCCCCGGCCCTGATCCTGCTGCTGGCCGGGCTCGTGTTCCCGGCGCTCCAGACGTCGTACCTCTCCCTGACCAACCCCAAGGGGGAGTTCGTCGGACTGGACAACTTCGTCTGGATGTTCACGCAGCCGGAGGCGCTGGTGACCCTGAGGAACACGCTGATCTGGGTGGTCCTCGTCCCGCTGCTCGCCTCCTCGATCGGACTCGCCTACGCGGTGTTCATCGACCGCGCGCGCGGCGAGAAGGCGCTGAAGGCGCTGGTCTTCATGCCCATGGCCATCTCGTTCGTCGGTGCCGGCGTGATCTGGCGCTTCGTCTACGCCTACAAGGGCGCCGAGCAGGACCAGATCGGGCTCCTCAACCAGATCCTGGTCTGGGCGGGCCAGGAGCCCAAGCAGTTCCTGCTCGATGCCCCGGAGAACACCTTCTTCCTCATCGCCGTCATGATCTGGATCCAGACGGGTTTCGCGATGGTGGTGCTGTCGGCGGCCATCAAGGGCATCCCCACGGAGATCGTGGAGGCCGCACGGCTCGACGGCGCCAGCGCCTGGCAGCAGTTCCGCAACGTCACCATCCCCACCATCCGCGGTTCACTGATCGTCGTCATCACGACCATCACCATCGGGACCCTCAAGGTCTTCGACATCGTCCGGACCATGACCGCAGGCCAGTACGAGACGTCAGTGGTCGCCAACGAGATGTACACCCAGGCGTTTCGGGCAGGTGAGCCAGGCAGGGGCGCCGCGCTGGCGCTGGTCCTGTTCCTGATGGTGCTGCCCGTGGTCGTCTACAACGCCCGGCTGCTCCGCAAGCAGAAGGAGATCCGATGAGCACTGTGCCGCTGGACAACACGAACGGGCTCCTGCCGGACGTCAAGGATGACGCGACCCAGGGGCGGCCCACCATGCAGAAACGGGTCAAGCAGCGGCTGACGTCGCGGCGCGCCACTGCCGCGGCGATCATCATCGCCGTGATCTGGACCGTCCCGACGTTCGGACTGCTGATCTCGTCCTTCCGCCCCGAGGACAACATCAAGGGCAACGGCTGGTGGAACGTCCTCATCGACCGCCAGTTCACGCTGGAGAACTACGCCGACGTCCTCAGCCCCGGAGGAAGTCAGTCGCCCAACCTGCTCTCCTATTTCGTGAACTCGCTGGCCATCGTCATTCCCGGGACCGTCTTCACGCTGGTCCTCGGCGCCATGGCGGCGTACATGTTCGCGTGGGGCCGGTTCAAGGGGAAGGACGGCCTGTTCATCTTCGTCTTCGCCCTGCAGATCGTCCCCCTGCAGATGGCCCTGATCCCGCTCCTCCAGCTGTTCACGAAGGTGCTCAAGTTCGGCGACTTCCAGGTACTGCCGAGTGGTACCTATGCGCAGCTCTGGGTCGCCCACACGATCTTCGGACTGCCGCTGGCCATCTTCCTCCTGCACAACTTCATCGCGGAGATCCCGGGCGAGGTCATCGAGGCAGCCCGCGTGGACGGGGCCGGACACAGCACCATCTTCTGGCGCATCATCATTCCGCTCGCCACGCCCGCGCTGGCCTCCTTCGGGATCTTCCAGTTCCTCTGGTTGTGGAACGACCTCCTCGTGGCGCTGGTGTTCTCCGGTGGTGGGGCCGACGTCGCGCCTATCACGCAGCGTCTGGCCGAGATCCAGGGCTCCCGCGGCGGGGAGTGGCAGCGTCTGACGGCGGGGGCCTTCGTGTCCATCATCGTTCCGCTGGCAGTGTTCTTCGGTCTGCAGCGCTACTTCGTGCGGGGTCTGCTGGCCGGCGGCCTGAAGGGCTGAGAGCATGACCAGCATCGACGACGTCGCTGCGTACCTCGGTGTCTCCACGGCCACCGTGTCCCGCGCCCTGCGCGGGCTGCCGGGGGTGGCCGAGGAGACGCGCGCGCGGGTCAACGCGACCGCGAAGGAGCTGGGGTACGTGCCGTCGTCGTCCGCCTCCGGACTCGCCTCCGGACGCACCATGGCGATGGGCGTCCTCGTCCCGGTGATCGACCGCTGGTACTTCTCCGCCGTTCTCGAGGGCGTCGACCGCCAGCTGCGCGCCGCCGGGTACGACCTGATCCTGTTCAGCCTCGGCGGCGACGGCGTGAACCGGGACCGGGTGTTCCACCGCTCCATCCTCCGCAAGCGCATCGACGCCCTGCTGGTGATGTCCATGCACCTGACGGACGAGGAGCGGAAGGCCGTCCAGCAGCTCGAGTACCCCAACATCGTGGTGGGCGGCGCTGTGGAGGGTGTCCGGCACGTCGGCATCGACGACGCGAAGGCGGCCCGCGACGCCGTGGAGCACCTGATCGGCCTCGGCCACACGCGGATCGCGCACATGCGGGGCGGCGGCTCCTTCGACATCGACTTCCAGGTGCCGAGGATCCGCCAGCAGGCCTTCCAGCAGGTGATGACCGACCACGGGCTCCCGGTGCGCGAGGACTGGTCGGCCTTCGGTGACTTCCGGTTCGCCACGTCGCGCGTGTCCGCGCTCGCGCTGCTCGCCGACCCGGCGGACCGGCCGACGGCGGTGTTCTGCTCGTCCGACGAGATGGCGTTCGGCGTGCTGAAGGCCGCGGCGGAGCTCGGCATCGATGTTCCCGGTGAACTGTCGGTCATCGGCATCGACGACCACGAATTCTCCGAGCCCATGGGCCTGACCACCATCCGGCAGGACCCCGAGGACCAGGGGGCGTACGCAGCCGAGCTACTGCTCGGTGAACTGCTGCGCAACGAGCCCGCCGACTACCCGCCCCCGCGGCCGCACCTGCTCGTCGAGCGGGACTCGACGGGACCGGCCAGGGGCTGAGCGGCCCGGGTCGATCAGCCGGTCACCCGTCTGCTCAGGAGGAGCAGGCCGCCCCGTGCGTCAGGAGGCGCGCGCGAGCTGGCGGATCGGGATCCACCGTGACGCGAGGCGGCGGTAGGACGCGGCCGCGCCCATCATGTCCGCTTCGGCGAGGCTCTCGATGCCCAGCCGGACGTCCATCGGCGAATCGTCCGGGAAGACCCTGTCCGCCACGGGGCCGTAGTCCACCTCCACGACGGCGTCGCGCCGGAAGACCTCCAGCCACTCGACGATCTCGGTGAGCTCGTCGAGCAGGTCCATCTCCGGTGCGCCGATGGCGAGCTGGGCGACCGAGCGCCGTCCACGGTCGATGCAGTCGCCGATCCTCGCCGTGATCCGCACGGTGGAGACCCGGCCGTCGTCCTCGACGACCTCCGTGAGGTCGTCCTCGTGGATCAGCGCGAACCAGGCGAACGGCACCCCCCACGTCGCTGATCGCGTGTGCAGCTTCGCGACGGAATCGGCGAACGTGTCGGGGTCCAGCCTCGCCTGGTGGGCCTCGCGGGCCACGTCGGGAACGAGGACATCGATCAGGGGTCCGCGCAGGCTGTGGTCGAGTGACTCGGCGGCGAGCGTGGTGCGGACGGCCAGCTGGTTGGGGCAGTAGTACGGCGCCGTCGTCCCGTTCAGGCTGGGGAAGTGCGTCACCCGGACGAGGTCCGGTTCATGGTGCGGGAACGGATCCGACACCGTGCGCAGAATGCGCCGCAGGGACTGCTCGTGCTCGATCGCCTCGGTCAGTTCGCGCTCCCGCCCGCGCTGTTCCAGGATGGCGAGCTGCTGCGAATCGGAGAAGGCGTCGAGGGGCTCGTAGACGCGGAGATAGGAGACGTAGGGAAACGGCCGGGCACCACCGCCCATCCGGCTCACGGCTCGCTGAGTTCCACGACGACGGGGGCGTGGTCCGAGGCACCCTTGCCCTTGCGCTCCTCGCGATCCACGAAGGCGTTGGCGGCACGGGCGGCCAGGGCGGGCGAGCCGAGGACGAAGTCGATGCGCATACCCTCCTTCTTGGGGAACCGCAGCTGCTTGTAGTCCCAGTAGGTGTAGGAGCCGGGCCCGGGCGTGAACGGACGCGCGAGGTCGGCGAACCCGGAATCGAGGAAGGCCTGGAACGCGGCGCGCTCGGGCGGGCTGACGTGGGTGTAGCCGCCGTTGACGAAGAGGTCGATGTCCCACACGTCCTCGTCCTGTGGGGCGATGTTCCAGTCGCCCATCAGGGCGATCTGCGCCTGCGGGTCCTCGGTGATCCACTGCCGGGCGTGGCCACGGAGCGTGTCGAGCCACTCGATCTTGTACGGCATGTGCGGGTCGTCGAGGGCCCGCCCGTTGGGCACGTACAGGCTCCAGACGCGGACACCTCCGCAGGTAGCGGCGATGGCCCGTGCTTCCTGCACGGCCTCGGTGCCGGGCTTGCCGAAGGTGGGCTGGTCGGGAAAGGTGCGCTCGACGTCGTCGAGCCCCACGCGGGAGGCGATCGCGACGCCGTTCCACTGGCTGAGGCCGAAGTGCGCCACTTCGAAGCCGCTGTTCTCGAACAACTCCCAGGGGAAGTTGTCGTCCTTGCACTTCGTCTCCTGGATGGCCAGGACATCGACGTCGGACCTGTTCAGCCAGGCTTCGACACGGTCGGCGCGGGCGCGGAGGGAATTGACGTTCCAGGTGGCGATCTTCACGGACCCTACGTTACCAACGGCGGTGTTTACTCCCGCCACCACGAATCGAACAGGGTCACGGGCACCGTCCGCTTGTGCCGTGTGATCCAGTAGCGGTGCTCGATCGACTTCGCGGCGTCCGGATCGATCTCGCGCCCCTCGAGGTAGTCGTCGATCTGCTCGTAGGTGAGCCCGAGCTCGTGTTCGTCGGCCCGGCCGGGAAGGTCGTCCAGGAGGTCCGCCGTCGGGATCTTGTTGTAGAGGGCCGGCGGTGCTCCCAGTTCCTGAAGCAGGGCGCGGTTCTGGCGCTTGTTGAGCCCGAAGAGGGGCAGGATGTCGGCTCCGCCGTCGCCGAACTTCGTGAAGAAGCCGGTGACGGACTCGGCGCCGTGGTCCGTCCCGATCACGAGGAGGTTGTGCTGCCCCGCGACGGCGTACTGTGCCACCATGCGGGCACGGGCCTTCGTGTTGCCCTTGGTGAAGTCCGAGATGGGCTCACCGGTGGTGTCCGCGTACTCCTGCTGGATGCCGTCGACGGCGGGGGCCACGTTGAACACCTTCGAGGTGCGGGGCTGGATGAAGGCGAGGGCGGCCTGCGCGTCCTCCTCGTCCTTCTGGACGTTGTAGGGGAGGCGCATCGCGATGAAGTCGGCGTCCATGCCCTCGGACCGCAGTTCGTCGACCGCGAGCTGGGCGAGCTTGCCGGCCAGGGTGGAGTCCAGTCCGCCGCTGATGCCGAGGACGAACCCGCGGGTGCCCGACGACCGGACGTAGTCCTTCAGGAACCCGACCCTGCGGCGGACCTCCGTAGCAGGGTCGATGGTGGGCTGGACGCCCATTTCCTCAATGATCTGTGCCTGGAGTTCACGCATCCACCTAGGCTACTCCGGTCGCGTTTCGACGGGGTTACGTCGGGGACCCTGGCCGCCGCGCCGGGTGTAGGACGGCGGCGCGGCGGCGCTGGGAGCACGACGACGGTGCCGACGCGCCGGATGCACGACGACGGTGCGGCGGCCTGAGGTGCCCCCGGTCCGGGAGCCTACTGGCTGAAGGCGGCGTCGAAGGAGGTCTCCGACGGGGCGAAGTCGAAGCGCTTGAGGAAGGCGAGGGCCTCGGGCGCTCCCTGCAGCCGGTCCATGCCGGCGTCCTCCCACTCGACCGAGATGGGCCCGGTGTAGCCGATGGCCGTCAGCGCCCGGAAGCTGTCCTCCCAGGGCACGTCGCCGCGGCCGGTCGAGACGAAGTCCCAGCCACGCCGCGGGTCGCCCCAGGGCAGGTGCGAGGAGAGGATACCGTTGCGACCCCCGCCCATGCGCATCTTCGTGTCCTTGCAGTCCACGTGGTAGATCCGGTCCTTGAAGTCCGAGATGAACGCGACGGGGTCGATCTGCTGCCACATGAAGTGGCTCGGGTCCCAGTTCAGGCCGAAGGCGGGGCGGTGACCGATGGCGTCGAGGGCGCGCTGGGTGGACCAGTAGTCGTAGGCGATCTCGGAGGGGTGGACCTCGTGCGCGAACCGGACGCCGCACTCGTCGAAGACGTCCAGGATCGGGTTCCAGCGGTCCGCGAAGTCCTGGTAGCCGGCCTCGATCACGTCCGCGGACACCGGCGGGAACATGGCCACGTACTGCCAGATGGAGGATCCGGTGAAGCCGATGACGGTGTCGACGCCGAGCTTCTGCGCGAGGCGCGCGGTCAGCTTCATCTCCTCCGCTGCCCGCTGGCGCACGCCTTCGGGGTCGCCGTCGCCCCACACGTGGGCGCCGACGATGCCCTTGTGACGGAAATCGATCGGGTCGTCGCAGACGGCCTGGCCCTTCAGGTGGTTGGAGATGGCCCAGACCTTCAGGCCGTTGCGCTCGAGGATGTCGAGGCGGTCCTGGATGTAGGCGTCGTCGTCCCAGCGCCAGGCGTCGAGGTGGTCACCGGAGACGGCGATCTCCAGGCCGTCGTAGCCCCACTGGCCGGCCAGCTCGGCGACCTTCTCGAAGGGCAGATCGGCCCACTGGCCGGTGAACAGGGTGAAGTTGCGTGCCATGGAATGTCTCCTTGTAGGGAAGGGGCGGGATGCTCCGCCGTCTGGTCGCCGTCGCCGGGGAGTGGCTTCGGCTCGGTTCGCAGACCCGTTCTAGACGGTTCTGGTCCAGACGCTCTCGGCGCCCGCGCTCTGCTCCACACCGTTGAGCACCTTCTGCACCTGCAGGCCATCGGCGAACGACGGTTCGGGCTGGCGGCCTTCGGCGATCGCTTCGACGAAGTCCTTCGCCTGGTGGGTGAAGCCGTGCTCGTAGCCCAGGAGATGTCCTGTAGGCCACCACGCGGAAATGTAGGGATGGGCTGGTTCGGTCACCATGATGTCGGTGAATCCCTGTCGTGTGTCGGGCGCCGTCGCATCGTAGAAGCCGAGGGAGTTCATGTTTTCCAGGTCGAAGGAGATGGCGCCGGTGGAGCCGGCAACCTCTATGCGGAGCGCGTTCTTGCGACCCGTGGACATCCGGGTGGCTTCGAACGAACCGATCGCGCCACCGTCGAAACGGCCGGTGAACAGAGCAAGATCGTCCACGGTGACGCGCCCGCGCTCGGCTGCGGCCGTACCGGCGAGCCCTGATGCCTGGCCGAGCAGGGGTCGTTCGTGGACAAAGGTATTGAGAATGCCGCTGACGCCGATGATCTTCTGGCCGGTGATGAACTGCGCCAAGTCGACGGCGTGCGCACCAAGATCCCCGAGGGCGCCGGAACCGGCATGGTCCTTCTGCAGGCGCCAGGTCAGGGGTGCCTCTGCGTCGACCAGCCAGTCCTGCAGGTAAGCGGCGCGTATCTGTCGGATCTCACCGATCGCGCCTGACCGGACCAGGTCCCTTGCGAAGGTTGCGGCGGGAACACGGCGGTAGGTGAAGCCGACCATCGCGAAGACATCCTTGCCGGCGCTGTCTGCCGCGGCAGCCATTGCTTCGGCTTCTTCGAGGGTATTTGCGAGCGGCTTTTCGCACAGGACGTGTTTGCCTGCCTCGAGCGCAGCGATGGCGATTTCGGCATGCGAGCCACCGGGAGTGACGATGTCGACGACGTCGATGTCGTCACGGGCGATGGCGGCCCGCCAATCGGTGGTGGTCTCACTCCAACCCCACTTGGAAGCGGCTGCTTCCACCCCGCGCGCATTCCGTCCGACGAGTAGTGTCATTTCCGGCTGGGCTGGCAGGTCGTAGAAGCGTGGGGCAACCCGCCATCCCTGCGAATGGGCGGCTCCCATGAAGCCGTGTCCGATCAGTGCGACCCTCAGGGGTGCTACGTCGTTGTGCATGTTTCCTCTTATCCGGCGGCAGTTGTCCAAGCTGATGACCCGAGGTGGAGGTCCCTGTCAACAACAGGGACCCCCACCCGTCACTGTCCTACGACTCGAAGGCCGTCGGCAGGTACTGCTCGACGTTCTCCTTGGTGACGACCGGTGCGTTCAGGACGACGCGCTTCGGGACTTCAACTTCCACGAGATCGCTCATGGCCTTGCCCTGGGCGATCAGGCGAGCCATGCGGACGCCGTCCGCTGCCTGGGTGGATGGGTAGATGACGGTGGCCTGCAGGACGCTCTCGCCGGACTGGATCTCGCGCATGGCGTTGGCTGAGCCGGCGCCGCCGACCATGAAGAACTCGTCACGGCCTGCGTTGTCGATGGCGGCCAGGACGCCTACGCCCTGGTCGTCGTCGTGGTTCCAGATGGCGTCGATCTTCGGGGCTGCTGACAGGAGTTGCGACGTCGTTGCTTCGCCACCCTGGACGGTGAAGTCGGCGGCGACGCGGTTGTCGACGTCGAGCCCGCAGGCGTCCAAGGCGTCCTTGAAGCCCCGGCTGCGGTCCTGAGTGAGGGGCAGGGAGTCGATGCCTGCGATCTCGGCGACGATCGCATCGTCGTTGCCCTCGAGCTGCTCGCAGATGTAGGTGCCGGCGCTGACGCCCATTCCGTAGTTGTCGCCCAGGACGGTGGCGCGAGCCGCGAACGGGCTCGAGAATTCCCGGTCGACGTTGATGACGGGAATCCCGGCCTCCATGGCCTGGATGGCCACCGGGGTCAGTGCAGCACCGTCGGTGGGCAGCAGGACGATCGCATCGACACGGTCGTTGATGAACTGCTCCACCTGGCTGATCTGCAGGTTCGCGTCGTTCGTTCCTTCAGCTACGCGCAGATCGATGTCCGGGAATTCCTCGGCAGCTGCGGTAGCGGCGCTGTTGATGGCACCCAGCCAGCCATGGTCCGCGGCGGGTCCGGAGAAGCCGATGACCACGGTGTCCCCCTCGGCCTGGTTACCTTCGACCGATGCGTTGGTGGGCTGCGTGTTGGTGTCTTCCGACCCCTCGGTGCACCCGGTGACCAGGGTGCCTACTGCAAGAAAGGCACCGGTGGTGATGAGCATCTTCCGGCCCGTACGAAGTGCAAGCATGTGTCTCTCCTCTTTGAGTAAGTGGTCTTCGTCGAAGCTGCAATCCCGGAACGAACGGTGCAACCCGCGTGACTACGATCACAATAACAGAAGGTGCGCAGAAATCGACGCCTTTCTACCGAGAATCGACGTATTGTGTTAGGTTCGTCGCATGTTCGATGAAGATCAGCCACGGCCGTTGCTCGAAGTCCGCGGGATCACCAAGCAGTTCGCTGGTGTCCAGGCGCTCAAAGGAGTGGACCTGCAGGTGCTTCCAGGGGAAGTGCACTGCGTCATGGGGCAGAACGGGGCGGGGAAATCCACCCTCATCAAGACCCTGTCCGGGGTCCACCAGCCCGACAGTGGCGAGATCTTCTGGGAGGGGGAGGAAGTCTCGCTCCCTCGCCCGACCGCCGCACTCGATCTCGGCATCGCCACCATGTATCAGGAACTCGACGTCGTCGACGGCCTGTCCGTCGCCGAGAACATCTTCCTCGGACACGAGCTGGCACGTGGCGGCGTGCTCCATGTGAGGAAGGCCAACGCCCTCACACGCACGCTGCTCAGTCGCCTCGGCCACGGCAGTCTGTCGCCCTCCACGGAAGTGGGGACCCTGTCGGCGGCGAACAAGCAGATCGTCAGCATGGCTCGAGCGCTGTCCCGCGACACGAAGCTCATCATCATGGATGAGCCGAGCGCCATCCTGGACTCGGGTGAAGTCGCCAATCTCTTCCGCGTGGTCCGTGAGCTCACCGCTCAGGGGATCGCGGTCGTCTACATCTCCCACAGGCTCGAGGAGATCCGGCAGATCGGGGACCGGATCTCGGTCATCAAGGATGGCCGGAGCACGGCGAACGGTTTGAGTGTCGCGGACACCCCGAGAGCTGAACTGATCCGGCTCATGACCGGCAGGGACGTCGAGAACGTCTTCCCGGCCCGGAAGCCCCTTCCCGCCGATGCACCGGTGGTCCTCGAGGTGAAGGACCTCGAACTCGACGGCCACTTCGAGAAGGTGAGCCTCTCCGTCCGTGCGGGGGAGGTCCTCGGCTTCGCCGGACTCGTGGGCTCCAAGAGGTCCGAGATCCTCGAGACCATCTATGGGGCGCGGAAGGCATCCTCGGGGACGGTCTCGGTCAAGGGCAGGACCCTCAGGGCCGGTTCCGTCAGGTCTGCCGTGGACGCCGGGATCGGTCTCTCGCCGGAGGAACGCAAGAGCCAGGGACTCATCCTGGACGAACCGTTGTTCAAGAACGTGACGCTCTCGACCTTCGAACGGTTCGCCCGCGCCGGCTACCTGAACGAGGCCGCCGAGCGGCAGGCGGCCCGTGAGCAGATCGCAGCCCTCGAGCTGCGTCCGGCCGATCCCGACCGGCCGGCCCGGACGCTGTCCGGCGGGAATCAGCAGAAGATCCTCCTCGGCCGCTGGCTCGTCCACGGAACGTCAGTCCTCCTGCTCGATGAGCCCACCCGCGGCGTGGACGTCGGGGCCCGGGCCGAGATCTATGCCCTCATCCGCGCACTGGCCGACGCCGGAACAGCCATCATCGTCATCTCGAGCGAGATCGAGGAAGTCCTGGGGCTCGCGGACAAGGTCCTCGTCATCGACGACGGCAGAGTCCTCACCCAAACGAATGCCAGCGACCTGGACGAGCACGGCGTGCTCGACCTCATCATGAAGGGAAGTGCCGCGTGAGCGAGCAGAACACCAAGGTGCCCGAATCACGCCTCGGCGCACGGGACGATCACGGCACACCGCGGGGCAACCCGTTGCAGAACTTGCTGAAGGGCTCAGCAGGACGCAGCCTCGGGCTGGTCATCGCCCTCGCACTGCTCTTCGTGGTGGGAGCAGCCACCAGTGGGGACAGATTCCTCAACCTCGAGAACATGCTCACGATCCTGCGCTATGCCTCGATCATCGGTGTGGTGAGCATTGGGGTCACCTTCGTCATCACCGCAGGCGGTATCGACCTGTCGGTAGGGTCGGTCATCGGCCTGGCGACAGTGGTCGCCAGCCTCAGTGCCGTACAACTTGCGGCCACCCGGTCATCCTGGATCCTCATGGTGCTCGTAGCACTGGGGGTCGGGGCCGGTGCAGGTCTCATCAATGGGCTGTTGATCGCCTACGGGAAGGTGGTCGCCTTCATCGCGACGCTGGCGATGCTCGTCGGTGCGCGTGGTCTCGCGGAACTCATCTCCGGCCGCAGGACCCAGGTCGTCAGCAACCGGGACTTCCTGCAGGTCATGCGCGCTGACCTGCTCGGCATTCCCATCCTCGTCTGGATCTTCGTCGTCGTCGCTGCTGCCGGGTGGTTCCTGCTCAACCGCACCACGTTCGGACGGCGGACCATCGCCATCGGCGGCAACCTCGAAGCATCGAGGCTGGCCGGTATCAAGGTCAAGCGCCACTTGGTCTACCTCTACGTCCTCGCCGGCCTCACAGCGGGCATCGGCGGTGTCATGTTCCTGGGCCGCACCACGGCCGGCACGTCCACCCATGGTCTGCTCCTTGAGCTCGACGTCATCGCCGCCGTCGTCGTCGGCGGAACACTACTGGTCGGCGGGCGCGGCACCATTATGGGCACGGTTCTCGGTGTGCTCATCTTCAGCACTCTCACCAATGTCTTCACGCAGAACAACCTCGACACCTCCATCCAGGCTCTGGCCCGAGCCCTCATCCTCGTGGGCGCGGTCCTCCTGCAGCAGCGGTTCGCGTCACAGGGACCACGCAAGCGAATGGTCAATGCGGTGAGGACCGACGCAGCTCAGACCAGCTGATTCAACCGCACTCCGGGTGGGTAGCAGGTATGCACCCGCCCGGAGGCCCAGCGCGCCACGCGAAAGGGTCCCCCGCATGTTGCGGGGGACCCTTGTCGGAGTCCGTCAACGATCGGCCGACGGGGAGAAGTGAACCTTTGTCGGGTGGGGTGCGTGGACCGACGGAACCGTGCGGGATCTGATCAGGGGGTGGTTCCTGTAGATGGATCCCAGCACTGGGGGATGCAGTTGAAAAGGCTCGGCCCGACCGGCGGTTCAGCAGGGAGCCGCCGGTCGGGTCGTCGTTCTAGGTGGTGCCGGTCTCAGTAGGCGTAGCAGGTGAGGAAGTCGAAGCTGTCGCGGGCGAATTCGGCAGTGGCCGGGGCATTGTCCCGCTCGATGACGTAGTACTTCACCTTGCCCTGGGCGGCGTCGAGGATCGGACCCCAGTCGATGTCACCCTCGCCGACATCGGTCAGCAGGGGGAAGCTCGCGAATCCGATCGTGTCGGCGGGAAGTGCGCCGTCCTTGATGTGGAGCAGCTCGATGCGGTCGCCGTGCCGGTTGAGCAGATCGACGATGTCGACTCCCGCGTCCGAGGCCCAGTAGACGTCGAGCTGGAAGGCGACGTAGCGGGGGTCGGTGTTCGCCAGGAGCACCTCGTAGGCCGTGGTCTGCTGGCCGGTCTCGGGGTCGGTGACGAGCGTAGTGAATTCCCACCAGTGGTTGTGGCCGAAGTGCTTCCCCGTCCCGGCCTTCACGGAACGCTCGCCCAGTTCGTTCATCGCCTCGGCGGTGGCCACCAGGTCCGCATAGGTGCTGGTGGCGTCCCTGTTCACCCCGGGCGCCGCCCAACCACCTGATCCGGTGTACTTCTGCCCGATCGTCTTGGCGTAGGCGAGGGTCTGGTCGAATGTCGCCTCGGCAGTGCTGCCGTGCGAGGTCGGGGCTTTGAGCTTGTACTCCTTGAGAAGCGCATTGAATTCCTCTGCGCTGCGTCCTTCGTAGGAGCCGCCGAAGGGCTCCACGTTCTTGTACCCGATCTCCGCCAACTCGGCGAGGATTCCCTCCGTTCCGATGTCCCTCTGCCAGCCGGCGTAGCTGTACAGCTGGAAGGAGATCTTGCTGGCGGGGACACTCCTGCCGGCACATTCGGACCCCGAGCCTGCCTTCGGGGCGGCTATGGCAGGACTGGCCAGAACAGTCGTCGCTGCGATGGCGAGAGCGGCTGCTGCCGCCACTCTGCGCGCGGCTCCCCGGCGCGGGTGGTGAACGGTGGTGTAGGCGTTCTTCATCAAAGCTTCCTCCTTGAAGTGGTGATGCAGGGGAATCCCGTCGATCGGGTGAGTCGGCCGAAGCCTGTCTTTGTGACGGAAGTCCCAGCGAACCTAACACGGGTAATGGCGAGAAACAACGAATGTTGCATGTCCGCCGATGTAATCAGAAAAGTCTGCCCCGATGTAAAGTCGAGCTCAGGCAGTACTAAGGGCGACAGACAGTCCCGTAGCACCGGAGTGGTGGCTACTTTCCCTCAAGTCATCACCACCAGACCTTTCTGCACTCATGTTTCGTCGGTTTATATGCTGTAATGAGTCGATGCGTGACATAAGTAGCTTCAACGGACTCGGCTCCTCCGGAGCCAGCGAGCTCTTCCAGATCCTTCGGGACGGGCGTCCCCGCACGCGGTCGGAGCTGGCCGAGCAGATGGGTCTGGCCCGGTCCACCGTCACCCTGCGGATCGAATCGCTCATGGAACTGGGGCTGGTCGGTTTCGTCGACGACGCTGTCTCGACCGGGGGTCGCCCGTCCTCGCGCGTCGCGCTGAAGGCGGGGAGCAAGGTCGTCCTGGGTGTGGACATCGGGGCGTCGCACCTCCGCGTGGCACTGACGGACCTCACGGGCCATCAGCTCCATGAAGCGGCACGCACCATCGAGGTGTCGTCGGGTCCCACCTCCGTGCTCCAGGCGGTCGTCGAGATGTCCGGCGGACTCCTCGAGAAAGCGGGCCGTGAGCTCTCGGACCTGCTGGCCATCGGGGTCGGTGTCCCCGGGCCGGTCGAACACAGCACTGGCATGCCCATCAACCCGCCGATCATGCCTGGCTGGAACCGCTTCGACGTCCCTGGCTACCTGCAGAACCACTTCCACGTCCCGGTCCTCGTGGACAACGACGTGAACATCATGGCGGTGGGTGAGCGAAACGCCGCCTGGTCCGATGTGGACGACCTGATCTACGTGAAGGTGGCCACCGGCATCGGTTCCGGCATCGTCTCGAGCGGCATGCTCCAACGCGGCGCGAATGGCGTCGCAGGGGACATCGGCCATATCCGCGTGCAGAACGGCGGTGGCGTTCCCTGCCACTGCGGCAACCAGGACTGCCTCGAAGCCGTTGCGTCAGGGCCGGCCGTCGCAGCGAAGCTGAGAGCCCTCGGGTTGGAAGCCCACAACAGCGAGGACGTCATCCGACTCGTGGGGAGCGGGAACAAGGAGGCCGTGCACGCGGTGCGCCAGGCCGGTCGAGACGTAGGAGAAGTGCTCTCGGCCTGCGTAAGTCTGATGAATCCGTCGGTGATCGTCATCGGGGGGTCGATGGCGCTCACCGGCGAGCACTTCATCGCGGGCATCCGCGAAGTCGTCTACTCACGCACCATCCCGCTCGCTACCCACCACCTGCAGATCGTCCAGTCCTCCTCCGGCCTGGACGCGGGTGTCCTCGGCGCGAGCATGCTCGCCATCCACGACGCGATGTCACCCCAGCGGATCGACGACATGGTCCTCGGCCTCAACGACACGATCGCCGACTGAACAGTCGCAGACGACGCCGACCGGCTGATGGCCCGTGACGGTGCGTCCCGTGCCTCTCGATAGACTGGCCGCATGACCGCCGAGACCTCCGCGCAGACCACCGACCGTACCCGGCTCCTCGAGCTCATCAAGGAACTCGCCGTGGTGCATGAGCGCGTCACGCTCTCCAGCGGAGTCGAGGCCGACTACTACATCGACCTCCGCCGCATCACCCTGCACCACGAGGCGTCCGTCCTCGTGGGCCGCGTGATGCTCCAGTTGCTCGACGACGCCGGCATCACCTTCGAGGCGGCGGGCGGCCTCACCATGGGCGCCGACCCCGTCGGAACCGCCGTGATGCACGCTGCGGCCCAGGCCGGACGGCCGATCGACGCGTTCGTGGTGCGCAAGACCCAGAAGACGCACGGCATGGGCCGGCAGGTCGAGGGACCGGACGTGTCCGGGCGCCCCGTCGTCGTGCTCGAGGACACCTCGACCACGGGCGGCTCCGCGCTCACCGCCGTCGAGGGCGTACGCCGCGCAGGCGGCGACGTGCAGGCCGTCGCCGTCATCGTGGACCGGAGCACGGGCTCCAAGGAACGCATCGAGTCCGAGGCCAGGGTGGCCTACCTCTTCGCCTTCGGCAAGGACGAGCTGGGCCTCGCCTGACGATCACTCCCGGCGGGTTGCGGGAGGGAAGCGCGTGAAGCACGACGACGCCCGCGCCCTGCAGGGCGCCCGCGAGTTCCGTGAGTCCTCCCGCCGGTCCTTCCTGATCGGCTCGGCGGCAGCCGCAGTGGTGACGGCGGACCTCGCCTTCACCCGCGTCATCCAGTCCCAGCGCGACCAGAACCGCATCCTGCCGCTCGACGACGACCGCGCGGCCGCCCGGTTCCCGAACGACCGGTGGGTCCTCTTCCCGGGGTACAAGACCAGCTGGGAGGAGGGGCTCTGGATCCTCAACTCACTGCGGCCGGTCCTGTCCCGGCGTGCGCAGATGGCGGTCCTCGGATACTCCAACCGGGGGCTCGACATCAACAACATCGTGGCCACGATGAACCGCTACGTGGACAACTTCCGCCTCGAGAGGCTCTACTTCTACGGCCACAGTTTCGGCGGGATGGTGGCGGTCGAAGTGGCTGCGCGACTGCGGGACCGCGGGATCCCGGTGGAGCTGGTCCTGCTGGACTCCTCGCCGTCCAGCCGCTTCGACGTCCAGGACCAGCGCATGTTCGACGGCGTGGTGCTGCTCTACGAAGCCGGGGTGCGCGTACCGATCAGCGTGCGGGGGACGTACGAGCTCGGTGAGCGGATCGTCCACAAGAACGAGCGCACCTGGAGCCAGATCATGGACCAGACGCTCGAGCAGCTCTCGCCCCTGGCGCCCAGCAGCGAGCTGATCCAGTCCGAGTCCTCGTACATCTACCACTTCGACGCCACACGGTTCAGGCTCTCCCTCGGGGACACGAAGGTGGTGTTCGCCGGGAACCCGGGCGACGGTGTCGTCGACTACGCGAGGGCCCGTGCGGGCTGGGCACGCGATCTGCCCGACAACGTGATGTCCGTGGACTACGTGACGGACGGTGCGCTGCCTGCACACGCCAGCCCGCAGTGGAACCCAGGGGTGTACCAGGGCATCGTGTCCGCGGTGCAGCGGGAGTACGCGCCGATGCCGCGCGGCGGGGGCTGGAGGAGCTTCTTCTAGAGCCCCGCCAGGCGTGCTGCCGATCAGACCTGGTCGATCAGGTCCGCCACCGAGTCGCAGATCTGCGCCGGGCGGAACGGGTAGGCGTTGATGTCCTCCGGCTGCGTGATGCCGCTGAGCACCAGGACGGTGTGCAGGCCGGCTTCCATGCCGGCGATGATGTCCGTGTCCATGCGGTCTCCGATCATCGCCGTGGTCTCGGAGTGGGCGTCGATCTGGTTCATGGCCGAGCGGAACATCATGGGGTTCGGCTTGCCCACGATGTACGGGTCGCGGCTCGTCGCCGCCGTGATCATCGCCGCTATGGCGCCGGTCGCGGGGAGGGGTCCCTCCTTCGAGGGGCCGGTGACGTCAGGATTCGTCGCGATGAAACGTGCCCCGTCGAGGATCAGGCGTACGGCGGTGGTGATCGCCTCGAACGAGTACGTGCGCGTCTCGCCCAGCACCACGTAGTCGGGGTTGGTGTCGGTGAGGACGAAACCGGCCTCGTGCAGCGCCGTCGTCAGCCCGGCCTCGCCGATCACGTAGGCGCGGCCGCCGGGCAGCTGGTCGCGCAGGAACTGCGCGGTGGCCAGCGCGGATGTCCAGAGGTTCTCCTCGGGGATCTCGAGTCCGGAGGCCTTCAGGCGCGCGGCGAGGTCGCGGGGCGTGTAGATCGAGTTGTTGGTCAGGACGAGGAACCGCTTCGAGGTGGCCACCCACCGTTCGATCAGTTCGGCCGCGCCGGGGATGGCGGAGTTCTCGTGCACCAGCACGCCGTCCATGTCGGTGAGCCAGCACTCGATGTGTTCGTTCTCGCGCATGGGGCTTCCTTCCAAGGGGGCGGACGCACGGGGAACTGCCTGTGCCAGTCTTCCACCTTTGCCGCCGATTACGCTTGGACGGTGAAAGAACCCCTGCTGGAGCCGACCGACACCACCGAGGCCACGCACGGAGCCCCGGGAGGTCCCGCCGTCGGCGTCGGACCCTGGGAAGGTGAGTGGCCCGACGGCGATCACTGGGACCGCGGCCTCCTGGCGGACGGGGACACCCGGAACGTCGTCGACGGCTACCGGTACTGGACGCACGAGGCGATCGTGGCGGACCTGGACGAGCGGCGCCACGGCTTCCACGTCGCGATCGAGAACTGGCAGCACGACCTCAACATCGGTTCGGTGGTGCGTACCGCCAACGCGTTCCTCGCGAAGGAGGTCCACATCATCGGGCGACGGCGGTGGAACCGGCGCGGCGCGATGGTCACCGACCGCTACCAGCACGTCCGCCACCACCCCACGGTGGCCGACTTCACCGCCTGGGCGGCAGCCGAGGGGCTGGCCGTGATCGGGATCGACAACTTCCCGGACTCGGTGCCGCTCGAGACCTACGACCTCCCCGAGAGGTGCGTGCTCGTCTTCGGCCAGGAGGGCCCCGGCCTCACTCCGGAGGTGCACGAGGCCGCGGAGGCGACGCTCTCCATCGCCCAGTTCGGATCCACGCGCTCCATCAACGCCTCGGCGGCTGCCGCGATCGCGATGCACGGCTGGGTGCGGCGGCACGTCTTCGGCCAGCACGTCTGATCGGCATCCGGCCGGACGGGCACATCCGCCCCGGTCCGTCCCCGGTCGCGTCGTCATGAGGCGTCGACTTCCACTGCGCCCGGCAGGTCCGCTCGCTAGGATGAAGCAAGCACTTCCCACCACTAAGGAGTCCTCAGCATGCCTATTGCCACCCCTGATGTTTACGCCGAGATGATCGACCGCGCGAAGGCGGGCGGGTTCGCTTTCCCGGCTGTGAACGTGACCTCCTCCCAGACCCTGAACGCCGCGATGCGTGGTTTCGCCGAAGCGGGCTCGGACGGCATCGTGCAGGTCTCCACGGGCGGCGCTGCCTACTGGTCCGGCGCGAGCGTGAAGGACATGGTCGCCGGTTCGCTCGGCTTCGCGGCGTTCGCGAAGGAAGTGGCGAAGAAGTACGACGTGAACATCGCCCTGCACACGGACCACTGCCCCAAGGACAAGCTCGACGACTTCGTGCTGCCGCTGCTGGCCGCGTCCGAGGACGCCGTGAAGAACGGCCGCGACCCGCTCTTCAACTCCCACATGTGGGACGGGTCCGCCGAGACCCTCGAGGAAAACCTGCGGATCGCCCGCGAGATCCTGCCCCGCGCCGCTGCCGCGAAGATCATCCTCGAAGTGGAGATCGGCACCGTCGGCGGCGAGGAGGACGGCGTGGAGAACGCCATCAACGACAAGCTGTACACCACGGTCGAGGACGCCCTCGCGACCGTGGAGGCCCTCGGTGCCGGCGAGAACGGCCGCTACATCACCGCGCTGACCTTCGGCAACGTCCACGGTGTCTACAAGCCCGGCGGTGTGAAGCTGCGCCCGGAGATCCTCAAGGACATCCAGGACCAGGTGGGCCAGAAGATCGGCAAGGACAAGCCCTTCGACCTCGTGTTCCACGGCGGGTCGGGCTCCTCCGACCAGGAGATCGCCGACGCCGTCTCCTACGGCGTCATCAAGATGAACATCGACACCGACACCCAGTACGCGTTCACGCGTCCCATCGCCGATCACATGTTCCGCAACTACGACGGCGTGCTGAAGGTCGACGGCGAGGTCGGCAACAAGAAGACCTACGACCCCCGCGTCTGGGGCGCCTCCGCCGAGGCCGGCCTCTCGGCCCGTATCGTCGAGGCCGCCGCGTCCCTCGGGTCCGCCGGAAAGAAGCTCTAGCCCGTGTCCGACGAGTTCCGGAAGAACCTCCTGGGGCCCGAGCCCACCCTCCTACCCGAAGAACCCGACGTCGTCGAGCGCCTCGCGGCCGGTGACGAGGCCGTCGACCTGGCAGCCCAGCACCCGACGTCGTCGCTGGTGTGGGCGATCCTCGCCGACGAGGCCTACGCCGAGGGCCGGACGATCGAGTCCTACGCGTACGCCCGTACCGGCTACCACCGCGGCCTCGACGCCCTCCGGCGCAGCGGCTGGCGCGGCGCCGGTCCGATCCCCTACTCCCACGAGCCGAACCGCGGGTTCCTGCGAGCGCTCTTCGCGTTGGGCCGGGCTGCGGCGTCCATCGGCGAGATCGAGGAGGCCGAGCGCATCGCGGTCTTCCTCCGGGAGTCCGACCCGGAGGCGAGCGCCCAGCTGGCGGGCTGACGCCACGGGAAGCAGCCGCATCGGCTGGAGGAATGGCGGGGCGATCGTTCGCCCCGCCATTTTTCCGTTCGGGCGGTGCACGCGGGCGGGCGGTCGGGGCGCCCGGAGTGTCGCTGGTGAGGCGCCTGGTACTTGCTGTTGCAGGTGATAAACGAGTAGTCGGGTTTCTTGTGCTGCCGTTACTCCCGGGATCAGAGTTAATAGCTCCACAGCACGTGGTGAGGCGGATGGAAGTGGTGCTGCAATGTCCACAAAGGTAAGCACGGGACAGCTGTACACGGTGGCCGAGGTGGCCGCGATGATGCGGGTCTCGAAGATGACGGTCTACCGGCTGGTGCAATCGGGAACCATCCGCAGCATCCGGTTCGGGCGGTCCTACCGGGTGCCGCAGAGCGCGGTCCGGGAGTATCTCGACGCAGCGAACCCGGGGTCGGACTTCTCCATCTGACTCCTGCGCAGCAGGTTCCGGACGCGGGCCGGCGAAGGGTGCGGGGTGGCGCTGGATCCTGCCCCGGTACGGCAATCCGTAGTGCCGCGCGCCCTGCTGCAGGAGCCCTTGCCCTGACTATCGATTAACGATAGCTTTGTGTCGTAACTCGGCATAGAAGGAGCTGTCATGGGACGAATCACCGTCGTCGCGCTACGGGTAGTGCTGTGCCTCATGTTCACGGGTGCCGTGTTTATCCAGGTGGTGATGCTCTCGCTCCTCGGCATCGATCTCGACTCCGCCGACCCCGACGTCGCCCTGATCCGGACACCGCTCGTCGTCCTGACGGTGCTCGGAATCCTCGCCCTCCAGGCAGCCGTGGTCTGCGTCTGGGGCCTGCTGACCATGGTGCGCCGCGGGACCGTCTTCTCGACGGACGCCTTCCGGCTGGTCAACACGGTCATCGGCGCGTTCGCCGCTGCGAGCCTGTTCGCATTCGGCCTCGGAGTCGCCCTCGCGCCGGGGGAGGCCGTGGCTCCCGGCGTCGTGCTGCTGATCGGGGGCGTGTCCGTCATGATCGCGGCCGTGGCGCTGATCGTGCTCGTGCTGAGGGCGCTGCTCGTCCAGGCGGTCGACCGGGACGCCGAGGCGCGCCAGCTGCGCACGGAGCTGGACGAGGTCATCTGATGCCCATCGTGGTGCGTATCGACGTCGAGCTCGCCCGGCGGAAGATGAGCGTGGGGGAGTTCGCGGACCGCGTCGGCCTCACGCCGGCCAACGTTGCGGTCCTGAAGAACGGGCGCGCCAAGGCCGTCCGGTTCAGCACGCTCGAGGCGATGTGCAGGGTGCTGGGCTGCCAGCCGGGGGACCTGCTGGAGTGGGTCGACGACGGGACCGACGGGACCGAGGAGAACGGCAGCCGGGACGACGACGTGGGTGCCCGCGACGAGGGAACCAGCGCGGCGGCGGGCGGCGGCTCCGCTGCGGTGCACGGGGAGGGTGGCGCGTGAAGGGGCTCGGCCGGTTCTTCCCTCGGGCTCCGGCGCCCGGCAGAGCGGGTGACCCGGGGATCTTCGGGCCGGGCTCGGCTGCGTGGCGGATCGCGCGCGAGCGCGCCATCTTCGCCGGGGGTCCCGCCGCGCTTCTGCTGCAGCTGGCGCATCCGCTCGTGGCCGAGGGCGTGCGGGCCCACAGCGGGTTCGCCACGGATCCCCTGCAGCGCCTGCGCGGCACGCTCGACGCCGTCCTCACCGTCTCCTTCGGCGACCGGGACCAGGTCCGTTCCGCCGCAGCCCATGTGGCGCGGAAGCACCGACCCGTGCGGGGTACCCTGACCGAGCCCAGCGCATCGCTGCCGGCGGGCACGCCCTACAGCGCGGACCATCCCGAGCTCGCCCTGTGGGTGTTCTCGACCCTCGTCTGGACCGCCCTCGAGGTCACAGACGCCTTCCTCCGTGCGGTCCCGGTGGGGGAGCGGGATGCGTACTACCAGGACATGAAGCGGATGGCGCACCTCTTCGGTGTCCCGGACGCACTCCTGCCGGAGGATTACAGCGCCCTCGAGCGGTACGTGGAGCACCAGGTGCGAGCCTCACTCGACGTCGGCGGCACCGCACGGACGATCGCGGGGCAGATCCTCGCGCCCGACCCGCCGCTCCTGCCGCGGCCGCTCCGTCCGGTGCCCTCCGTGCTCGCCGCAGGAGTCCTCCCTCCCTCCCTGCGCGAGGCCTACGGACTTCCGTGGGGCCGCCGCGAGCAGGCGTCCTTCGCCGCCATCCGCCGGGCCGCACGGCTGGCCGCGCCGCTGCTGCCTGCACGCGTGCGGTACTGGCCGCACTACACCGTCGCCCTCGACCGCGTGCGGGGCGCATCCGGCCGGTAGCGCTGCCGGCTCTCCGTCTCCGGTCGTGTCGGTCCCGAGAGGTGCGTGCCGGGAGCGGTCCCGCCAGTATGCTCGGCTCAACACCCATGTCCGCTCGAAAGGTCCCCACCCATGAGGCTCCTCAGCCGCGCCCTCGCCGCAGCAGCCGTGCTCGTCCTGCTGGCGGCAGGTGCATCACCCGCCACAGCAGTCACCGGTGGGGAGCCCGACGCGGACGATCACCCCGGCGTCGCGCTGGTCTTCACCTACAGCGGCACCGGAGCCCTGCAGCGTTGTTCCGCGACGCTCATCAGCCCCACGGTCCTCCTGACGGCGGCCCACTGCGTCTCGGGGACGGTGGGGGAGTCCTTCGTGACGTTCGATCCCGTGATCGGGAATGCCCCGCCCGTCGCGATCCCGCGAGCCACCGACCCTGCCGTCGGCTACACGCGCGCCGATCTCGCCGCTGCCGGTGCACTGTCCGGCAGTTCCACGGCGCACCCCGACTACTCGGGTGCAGCTCCCGTCACCGACCGGGCCGATGTCGGCGTGATCGTGCTCGACGCCCCTGCGGCCGGCATCGGGCCCGCCGAGCTCGCGCCGGTGGGGTACCTCGACCAGTACCGGGCACCGCTGCTCAATCGGACGATCTTCGAGGTCGTGGGGTACGGCACCGAGGTCCGGAAGCCGGACGCCGGACCGCAGAAGCCCGAGCCCATGAACTTCCCCCTGCTGCGCCGGAGCACGACGTCCCCCGGGCAGAAGCTCGGGGAGCAGGTCCTGCAGCTGCAGGGCAATCCGAACGACCCGCGCGGCGGCGGGGGCACCTGTTCCGGGGACTCCGGCGGGCCCGTGTTCCTGGACGGCTACCTCGTCGCCGTCAGCTCCTACGGGTTCAACACCATCTGCCGGTACATCGACGGCTACCAGCGGACGGACACCGCCGTCGTCCAGGACTGGCTCGCCCTGACGGCCGGCTGACCCGACTCAGGGCTCCGGGCGGCGGATCGTCGTGGTCACGGACACCAGTTGCGGCCGTGCAGGGGCGGAGCTGAAGCCGAACCGCACGGGCGGACGGACGGGGGCGAGCGCACCCAGGTCGGAACCGCGCCAGGTTGCCGCCACCCGGGTGATCGCCCGCGCCGACGTGACTCCGTAGTACTCCGTGCGGCCCTGTCCGGCGGAGCCGGCGGTCGCCACGCCCTTCACCAGGACCGACGCCACCGGGTTGACCAGCGCCAGCCAGCGCGGGTGCGTGGCCAGGCGGGGCGGAACGAGGCGGAGGAGCCGCCCGAGCAGCGTGACGGCCCCGATCCCGGCGAAGACCCGGAGATCCCCGGCCTCCACCTCGAGGCGGTCGCGCGTCAGCGTCGAGGTGATCGGCGAGAGCACGACGTCGTCGAACGCGTACGTCGCACCGACGTAGTCCGCCACGTCCCGGCTCGGAGCGAGCAGGGTGCGGTGGCCCGCTGCATCCTCCATCATGACGTCGGTGAACGCGCCGAACGGGGACGTGTCCCAGCGGCCGATCACCAGCCTGGTGCCCGAGGCGGTGCCGATGCCGGCGATGTGTCCTTCGAAGCGGTCCATGCCCCATTGTGCACGGAATCGTCGCTTGGGAGCGTGCCGCCGGGCGGCACGCGTGCCGTCATGCGCCGCGTTTTTCGGCGCCCCCGGAGCGGCTCGGCTAAACTCGGACGGTAAGAGCCCCAGTGCCCGCGCACACCGTGCGGACGGTTGGGGCGTTCTGATGCACGGCGTACTTCTCCGCGGCGCGGGAAGGGCCGTACCGAATGGGGGAGGATCCCATGCCAGCAATCGTCATTGTCGGAGCCCAGTGGGGCGACGAGGGTAAGGGCAAGGCCACTGACCTGCTGGGCGGCCGGGTCGACTACGTCGTGAAGCCGAACGGCGGCAACAACGCCGGGCACACCGTCGTCGTCGGCGGTGAGAAGTACGAGCTGAAGCTCCTTCCCGCCGGCATCCTCAGCCCCAACGCGATCCCGATCATCGGCAACGGCTGCGTCATCAACCTCGAGGCCCTCTTCGACGAGATCGAAGGGCTCAAGGCCCGCGGCGCGGACACCTCGAGGCTGCGCGTGTCCGCCAACGCCCACCTCGTGGCCCCGTACCACCAGGTGTTGGACAAGGTCACCGAACGCTTCCTCGGCAAGCGTGCCATCGGCACCACGGGCCGCGGCATCGGCCCCGCGTACATGGACAAGGTGGCACGGCTCGGCCTGCGCGTGCAGGACGTCTTCGACGAGTCGATCCTGCGCCAGAAGGTGGAGGGCTCCCTCAAGCAGAAGAACGAACTGCTGGTCAAGGTCTACAACCGGCGCAACGTCGAGGTCGAGGAGGTCGTGGAGTACTTCCTGTCCTTCGCCGAGCGGCTCAAGCCCCTCGTCATCGACTCCACGTTCGTGCTCAACGAGGCGCTCGACGCCGGCAAGGTGGTCCTCATGGAGGGCGGCCAGGCGACGTTCCTCGACGTCGACCACGGTACGTATCCGTTCGTGACGTCCTCGAACCCCACGGCCGGCGGCGCGTCCGTCGGCTCGGGTATCGGGCCCACGCGCATCTCCCGCTCGATCGGCATCATCAAGGCCTACACGACCCGCGTCGGCGCCGGCCCGTTCCCCACGGAGCTCTTCGACGAGATGGGCCTGTACCTGCAGAAGACCGGCGGCGAGTTCGGCGTGAACACCGGCCGTCCCCGCCGATGTGGCTGGTACGACGCCGTGCTGGCGCGCCATGCCTCGCGCGTCAACGGCTTCACCGACTACTTCGTCACGAAGCTCGATGTCCTCACCGGTATCGAGACCATCCCGGTGTGCGTGGCGTACGACGTCGACGGCGTGCGCCACGACGAGATGCCCATGACCCAGACCGAGTTCCACCACGCGAAGCCGATCTTCGAGTACTTCGACGGCTGGACCGAGGACATCACGGGAGCCCGGACCATCGAGGACCTGCCGGACAACGCACAGACCTACGTCCGGGCGCTCGAGAAGCTGTCCGGCACCCGGTTCTCCGCCATCGGCGTCGGGCCCGACCGCGACCAGACCATCGTGGTCAACGACCTGATCGGCGGCTGACCTCCGGTTCCCCGCCGGTCCCGGCGGGCTACCAGCCCCAGGTCCCTGCGCCGCCCTTGAACGGTCCCACGACGGCGGCGGTGATCCAGCCGCCGTAGAAGTCGCCCTCCTGGGACCGGACCCGCTCGCCGTCGACGGTGCACTCGTCCATCCGGGACGGGTAGACGGCGGCGCGGGTGGCCAGGTCCTCGTACCCCGGAACCGGCGTGGGGTAGGTCCAGGCGGCGCGCGGACTGCGCTCAGGTCCTGCGACGACGTCGAAGTAGCCGGCCGTGCCCTTGAACTCGCAGTGCGACGTGCCCTCGACGGGCACGAGCACGCCGGGTGCGAAGTCGCTGATCGGCAGGTAGTAGACGGGCGGGTGGCTCGTCTCGAGCACCCGCACGGCGTCGTCCGTCCTGATGATCAGCCGTCCGCCGAAGCGCACCTCGATGACCGCGGGCGTCCGCTCCACGCGGGGCGGCCTCGGGTAGTCCCAGACGGACTCCTGGCCGGGGCCGGGCTCCACGCGCCTGCTCGTGATCGGGTTCCTCATGGGGAGAAGGCTACTCCGCCGTGCAGGGCGGGAGTCTGTACGCTGGAGAAAAGGCATACGGATGAGGGCGGCATCATGAAGGTCAGCGTTGGTCAGTTCAGGCCGGGTGGGGACGTCCAGGCGAATCTCGCCGTGATGCGGGAACTCGCCGCGGAGGCGAGTGCCGGGGGGTCGGGGCTGATCGTCTTCCCCGAGGAATCGATGTTCTCGATGGGCGAGGTGAAGGGTTCGCTGCGGGAGGCGGTCGACGCCGACTGGAGCTCCTTCGTGCAGCAACTGTCCTTCCTCGCCGCCGAGCAGGGCATCGCCGTCGTCGCCGGAGGCTACGAGCCGAGCGGCGAGGAGCGGCCCTTCAACACGCTCGTCCTGCTCGACGCGACGGGCCGCATCGTGGACACCTACCGCAAGCTCCACCTCTTCGACGCCTTCAGCTACTCCGAATCCACGCGCATCAAACCGGGCGACGGCGGCATCAAGATCGCCGATCTCGGCGACGTCCGGGTGGGCCTCATGACCTGCTACGACCTCCGCTTCCCCGAGCTCGCGCGCGCCCTCGCCGACGCCGGGGCCGACCTCATCTGCGTTCCGGCTGCGTGGTTCAAGGGCGAGCACAAGATCGAGCACTGGGAGACGCTGCTGAAGGCGCGCGCCATCGAGAACACCCTCTGGGTGGCCGCGGCCGGGACGTCCAGCGGCCACACGATCGGCCACTCGGCCATCATCGATCCGATGGGTGTCCCGCAGGTGCACCTCGAGGACGAGGAGCGGGGCCTCGCCACGGCGGAGGTCACCCGCCGCAGGGTCGACGACGTCCGCGAGTTCCTGCCGGTGCTCCGGAACCGGCGCTTCGCCCGGAACGACAGCATTGTCGACTCCCACTGACGCAGCCGGCCCTCCGGAGGCAGTGCCCGCCGGGGAGCGGGCCCGGCAGGCGGACACCGGCCGCGCCGCGAACATCAGGGACGTAGCCCGCCGCGCCGGTGTCTCCCACCAGACCGTGTCGCGGGTCCTCAACGGACACCCGAGCCTGCGGGCCGAGACGCGGGACCGCGTCCTGGTCGCCATGGACGAGCTCAGCTTCCGCCCGAACAGGGCCGCCCGCGCCCTCGTGACCAGCCGCTCCACCACCATCGGCGTCCTGGTGGGCAAGGGCTTCGAGTACGGGCCCGCCGCCAGCCTGCAGGCGATCGACAGTGCGGCGCGCGAGGCGGGGTACGCCGTCGACGTCGCGCACCTCGACGCCATGGACGCCGGCTCGATCCGCTCCGCGCTGGACCGCCTGCTCGCCCACGGGGTCGACGGGCTCGTCATCCTGGCACCGCAGATGCAGGCCCTCGGTGAGATCGGGCGCCTGTCCATCAGCCTTCCGTTCGTGACCGTGCACTCCCCGCGGGCCCAGGGGGACCACCGGCTGTCGATGGACCAGTCGGGAGGCGCCGCCCTCGCGACGCGCCACCTCCTCGAACTGGGGCACCGACGGATCGTGCACGTCGCCGGTCCGGACGGCTGGTTCGAGACGGAGGCGCGCGTGCGCGGGTACTGCGGAGAGATGGAGGCCTGGGGCTGCGATCCGCAGCTCCAGCTGTCGGGGGACTGGACCGCGGAGTCGGGGTACCGGGCAGGGCTCGCCCTCGCGGAGGACAGGGGGGTCACCGCCGTCTTCTCGTCCAACGACCAGATGGCGCTCGGACTGCTCCACGCCTTCCGGGAGGCCGGGCGCCGCGTCCCGGAGGACGTGAGCGTCGTGGGCTTCGACGACGTCCCCGAGGCCGCGCACTACTGGCCCCCGCTCACCACCGTCCGCCAGGACTTCCCCGAGCTTGGCCGGCGCTGCGTCGCCAGGCTGCTCGCGCTCATCGGCGAGGCGGGAACGAGCCCCGACGCCGCCGGGACACCGCAGGACGTGGTCCCGGAACTCGTCATCCGGGCGTCGACGGCGATGCCGCCGGCCTGACGGACCCGGGGACCGCCCGCCGACATGCCGTCGGAATCGGGTCGCAGCGTGCTCCCGTGAACGACTCCCCTGTGCGGGGCGGTAGCGGGCGACACGGCAGAACCATTGACATACCCCACGGGCGCTCCCCTACACTGATGAGCGCAGATGTGAACGGTCACATGACCGCGTTGCAGCACCGATGATCCACCAGAGAACCGCAGCGCGGTCTCGAGAAGAACAAAGAGGTCCTTCCCTTGAGTGACTCCACCACGGGCACACCCGCCACGACCGCGGCCGACAGGCCCACCTACGTCATCGGCGTCGACTACGGCACCCTGTCCGGGCGCGCCGTCGTCGTCCGCGTCTCCGACGGCGCCGAACTCGGCGCCTCGACGCTCGAATACCCGCACGCGGTCATGGACTCGACCCTCGCAGCGACCGGCGAGCAGCTTCCGCCCGAATGGGCCCTCCAGGTGCCGTCCGACTACGTCGATGTGCTCCGCTCCGCCGTGCCGGCCGCGGTCGAGGAGGCAGGCATCGACCCGCAGGACGTCATCGGCATCGCCACGGACTTCACGGCCTGCACCATGGTGCCCACCCTCGCCGACGGCACCCCCCTGAACGAGGTCCCCGGCTACGAGGGCCGGCCGCACGCCTACGTGAAGCTGTGGAAGCACCACGCGGCGCAGGGCCAGGCCAACCGCATCAATGACCTCGCCGCCGAGCGCGGCGAGGCATGGCTGCCCCGCTACGGCGGCCTGATCTCCAGCGAATGGGAGTTCGCGAAGGGGCTGCAGCTGCTCGAGGAGGACCGTGAGCTGTACGACCTCATGGACCACTGGGTGGAAGCGGCCGACTGGATCGTCTGGCAGCTCACGGGGGAGTACGTGCGCAACGCGTGCACCGCCGGGTACAAGGGCATCTACCAGGACGGCGCCTACCCGTCCGAGGAGTTCCTCGCCGCGCTGAACCCCGAGTTCGCAGGCTTCGCCCGCGAGAAGGTGGACCACACGATCGGCGCACTCGCCTCGAAGGCGGGCTCGCTCTCCGAGGAGGCCGCCGCCTGGACCGGCCTGCCGGCAGGGATCGCTGTGGCCGTCGGGAACGTCGACGCCCACGTCACGGCCCCCGCAGCGCAGGCCACGGACCCCGGCCAGATGGTGGCCATCATGGGCACCTCGACCTGCCACGTCATGAACTCCGACCGGCTGAGCGAGGTGCCGGGCATGTGCGGTGTCGTCGACGGCGGCATCGTCGAGGGCTTCTACGGCTACGAGGCCGGCCAGTCCGGCGTCGGCGACATCTTCGCCTGGTTCGTCGCGAACCAGGTGCCCGGCGAGATCCGGGACGCGGCCGCCGCGCAGGGCCAGAGCGTGCACGAGTACCTGACGGAGCAGGCGCAGGACGAACCCGTGGGCGCGCACGGACTCGTCGCCCTCGACTGGCACTCCGGCAACCGCTCCGTCCTCGTGGACCACGAGCTGTCGGGCACCATCGTGGGCCTGACGCTCGCCACCAAGCCCCACGAGGTCTACCGCGCACTCCTGGAATCGACGGCCTTCGGGACACGCAAGATCGTCGAGACGTTCAACGCGGCCGGCGTGCCCGTCACCGAGTTCGTCGCCGCGGGCGGCCTCATCCGCAACCCGTTCCTCATGCAGGTCTACGCCGACGTGCTCAACCTGCCCATCTCCGTCATCGGCAGTTCCCAGGGGCCGGCCCTCGGCTCCGCGATCCATGCCGCCGTGGCCGCCGGCGCCTACGAGGACATCCACGCGGCAGCCGCCGCGATGGGCCGCCTGAACCGCGCCGCCTACACCCCCGACGCGGACCGCGCCGCCGCCTACGACGCCCTGTACCGCGAGTACACCGAACTGCACGACTACTTCGGCCGCGGCACCAACGACGTCATGCACCGGCTCAAGGCCCTGCGCCGTTCCGCCCGCTCCCCTCAGGCGGTGTCGGCATGAGCCCTGTATCGCCTGCCGGCACCTTCAGCCCCGAGGTCGAGGCCGCCATCCTCGACGTCCGGAAGGACGTCGCCGCCCTGCACGCCGAACTCGTGCGCTACGGACTGGTGGTCTGGACGGGCGGCAACGTCTCCGGCCGCGTCCCGGGAGCGGACCTGTTCGTCATCAAGCCCTCCGGCGTCAGTTACGACGAGCTGACGCCGGAGAACCAGATCCTGTGCGACCTCGACGGCAACGTCATCGAGGGAACGCCCGGGTCCGAGCGCTCGCCGTCGAGCGACACCGCGGCACACGCCTACGTCTACCGCAACATGCCCGACGTCGGCGGTGTGGTGCACACGCACTCCACCTACGCCGTGGCGTGGGCTGCGCGCGGCGAGCCGATCCCGTGCGTCATCACCGCCATGGCCGACGAGTTCGGCGGCGAGATCCCGGTGGGTCCGTTCGCGATCATCGGCGACGACTCGATCGGCCGGGGCATCGTCGAGACACTGACGAACCACCGGTCCCGCGGCGTGCTGATGAAGAGCCACGGTCCTTTCACGATCGGCAAGGACGCGAAGGATGCCGTCAAGGCCGCCGTCATGCTCGAGGACGTCGCCCGCACCGTCCACATCTCCCGTCAGCTCGGCGCCCCGGCAGGCATCCAGTCCGAGCACATCGACTCACTCTTCGACCGCTACCAGAACGTGTACGGTCAGTCCCCGACTCCAGGAGCCCCCGCATGAGCCCCCTCAGCACGACCCTCGACGCCTACGAAGTCTGGTTCCTCACCGGCAGCCAGGACCTCTACGGCGAAGAGACGCTCCAGCAGGTCGCCGAGCAGTCCCAGGAGATCGTCCGCATCCTCGGGGAGGCCGGCCTGCCCGTGAAGGTGGTCTGGAAGCCGACGCTCAAGGACTCCACCTCCATCCGGCGCATGGCGCTCGAGGTCAACGCCGATGACAACGCCATCGGCGTCATCGCCTGGATGCACACCTTCAGCCCCGCGAAGATGTGGATCGCGGGCCTCGATGCGCTCCGCAAGCCCCTGCTGCACCTGCACACCCAGATCAACGTCGCGCTGCCCTGGGGCGAGATCGACTTCGACTTCATGAACCTCAACCAGGCCGCCCACGGCGACCGTGAGTTCGGGTACATCCAGTCGCGTCTCGGCGTCCCGCGGAAGACCGTCGTCGGGCACGTGTCGGACGCGTCCGTGTGCGCCAAGGTCTCCTCCTGGCAGCGGGCGGCCGCGGGCTGGGCGGCGGTCCACGAGCTCAAGGTCGCCCGTTTCGGCGACAACATGCGCAACGTCGCCGTCACGGAGGGCGACAAGACGGAGGCGGAGCTGCGCTTCGGCGTCTCTATCAACACGTGGGGCGTCAACGAACTCGTCGCGGCCGTCGAGGCCCAGTCCGATGCCGACGTCGACGCGCTCGTGGCCGAGTACGAGGAGACGTACGACGTCGTCCCCGAACTGCGGCGCGGCGGCGAACGGCACGAGTCGCTGCGCTACGGCGCACGCCAGGAACTCGGCCTGCTGTCCTTCCTCGAGGAGGGCGGCTTCGGTGCCTTCACCACCAACTTCGAGGACCTCGGTGCACTCCGTCAGCTGCCCGGACTCGCCGTCCAGCGGCTCATGGCACGCGGCTACGGCTTCGGCGCAGAGGGCGACTGGAAGACCGCCGTCCTCGTCCGGGCCGCCAAGGTCATGGGTGCGGGACTGCCCGGCGGTGCGTCCCTCATGGAGGACTACACCTACCACCTGGTGCCGGGTGAGGAGAAGATCCTCGGAGCGCACATGCTCGAGATCTGCCCCACCCTGACCACGTCGAAGCCCACCCTCGAAGTGCACCCGCTCGGCATCGGCGGCAAGGAGGACCCCGTACGCCTCGTGTTCGACACGGACGCCGGCCCCGGCGTCGTCGTCGCCATGTCCGACATGCGGGACCGCTTCCGGCTGACGGCCAACGCCGTCGACGTCGTCCCGCCCGATGCCCCGCTCCCCAACCTGCCGGTCGCGCGCGCAGTGTGGAAGCCGGAGCCGAGCCTCGAAACCTCCGCAGCGGCATGGCTCAGTGCCGGCGCCGCACACCACACCGTCCTCACCACCGCCGTGGGCCTCGACGTCTTCGAGGACTTCGCGGACATCGCCGAGGTCGAACTGCTGCGGATCGACGCCGATACGAAGCTGCGCGAGTTCCAGCGCGAACTGCGCTGGAACGCGGCCTACTACCGGCTGGCGCAGAAGCTGTAAGAACTCCTCCCCGAAAGCCGGCACTGTCGCCGGAAACTCCACTCAAGAAAGTTGCACCATGAATCGGAAATACCTGGCCGGCATCGCGGCCGCCAGCATCCTGACCCTCAGCCTCACCGCCTGCGGTGGAAGCCGGGGCGGCGGTGACGACGCCGCTGCCGAGGGCGGGTCCAACGAGGGCGCCAAGATCGGCGTGGCCATGCCCACGCAGCAGTCCGAGCGCTGGATCGCCGACGGAGAGAACGTCAAGAGCCAGCTCGAGGAGCTCGGCTACGAGGTGGACCTCCAGTACGCGAACGACGACATCCCCACCCAGGTCTCCCAGATCGAGAACATGATCAACGGCGGCGTGAAGGCCCTCGTGATCGCCTCAATCGACGGCACCACCCTCACGAGCGTCCTCGACCAGGCCGAATCACAGGACATCCCGGTCATCGCCTACGACCGCCTGATCAACGGCTCCGACACCGTGGACTACTACACGACCTTCGACAACAAGGAGGTCGGTGTGCAGCAGGCCACCTCGCTGCTGACCGGTCTCGGCATCCTCGACGCCGACGGCAAGGAGACCGGCGAGAAGGGTCCCTTCGACGTCGAGCTCTTCGCCGGCAGCCCCGATGACAACAACGCGACGTTCTTCTGGGACGGCGCCATGGAGACCCTGCAGCCGTACCTCGACAGCGGCGTGCTGCGCGTCCCCAGCGGCCAGACCGACTTCGAGCAGGCGGCGATCCTCCGCTGGCTGCCCGACACGGCGCAGGACCGCATGGAGGACCTCCTCACCGTCGGCGGCGGCGAGCAGCTGGAAGGCGTCCTCTCCCCGTACGACGGCCTCTCCATCGGCATCATCTCGGCGCTGACCTCGGGCGGCTACTCGGCGGACGACCTCCCCGTGGTCACCGGCCAGGACGCCGAAGTGGGGTCCGTGAAGTCCATCATCGCGGGCGAGCAGTACTCCACGATCTTCAAGGATGTCCGCAACCTCGGCAAGCAGGCCGTCACCATGGTCGACGCCCTCATGAAGGGCGAGGAGCCCGAGGTCAACGACACCGAGACGTACGACAACGGCGAGAAGATCGTCCCGTCCTACCTGCTCGAGTCGGAGATCGTCACGGTCGACAACTACGAGACCGCGCTCGTGGAGACCGGCTACTACACCGAGGACGACCTCAAGTAGCCGTCCCGCACCACCTGTAGCACCTCTCCTGCCTGTGGCTCCGTACCGTTCCGGTCCGGAGCCACAGGTGCTGTACCTCGCCCGGCCGCTGCCGGGACTTCCACTCAAGTAAGCGAGGCCTGACCATGGCGGAAAACATCCTGCGGATGCGCCGCATCACCAAGACCTTCCCAGGCGTGAAGGCACTGCAGGACGTCCACCTGGACGTCGCGCGCGGCGAAGTCCACGCGATCTGCGGGGAGAACGGGGCCGGGAAATCGACCCTCATGAAGGTGCTGTCGGGTGTGTACCCGCACGGCACGTACGACGGCGACATCGAGTTCGAGGGCACGGTCGCGGAGTTCAAGGACATCCGCGACAGCGAGCGTGACGGCATCGTCATCATCCACCAGGAGCTCGCCCTCTCACCCTTCCTGTCCGTCGCTGAGAACATCTTCCTCGGGAACGAGCGCGAGAAGCGCGGGTTCATCAACTGGAACGACACCAACATGGAGGCGGCGAAGCTCCTCCGGCGCGTGGGCCTCGACCTCAACCCGGTGGTGCGGGCAGGCGACATCGGCGTGGGCAAGCAGCAGCTCGTCGAGATCGCCAAGGCGCTGTCGAAGAACGTGAAGCTCCTGATCCTCGACGAGCCCACCGCGGCCCTCAACGACGAGGACTCCGCACACCTCCTGGGGCTCGTGAAGGGGCTCCGCGCAGAGGGCATCACGTGCATCATCATCAGTCACAAGCTCAACGAGATCCGGGAGATCGCGGATTCCGTGACCATCCTGCGGGACGGGCGGACCATCGAGACGCTCAGCCTCCACGACGGCTCCGTCACCGAGGAACGCATCATCAAGGGCATGGTCGGCCGGGACATGGAGAGCCGCTATCCCGAGCGCACCCCGGTGATCGGCGAGGAAGTGCTCCGCGTCGAGGACTGGACCGTGCACCACCCGCAGGAGAACACCCGTGTGATCGTCGACTCGGCGAACCTGGCGGTCCGCGCCGGCGAGGTGGTCGGCATCGCCGGACTCATGGGCGCCGGGCGGACCGAACTCGCCATGAGCATCTTCGGCCGGAGCTACGGCTCCCGCATCACCGGAACCCTCTACAAGAACGGGACGCCTATCACGGCACGGACCGTCGGGGAGGCCATCCGGCACGGCATCGCCTACGCCACGGAGGACCGCAAGCGGTACGGCCTCAACCTGATCGACGACATCAAGCGCAACGTCTCCGGCGCCGCCCTCGGCAAGCTGGCGAAGCGCGGCTGGGTGGACAGCGGACGCGAGGCCGTCGTCGCCGGCGAGTACCGCCGGTCGATGAACATCAAGGCGCCCACCGTCACCGCCATCACCGGCAAGCTCTCCGGCGGCAACCAGCAGAAGGTGGTGCTCTCCAAGTGGATGTTCTCGGACCCCGACGTCCTGATCCTCGACGAACCCACCCGCGGCATCGACGTCGGTGCGAAGTACGAGATCTACACGATCATCAACCGGCTGGCTGCCGAGGGGAAGGCTGTCATCGTCATCTCCTCGGAGCTTCCCGAGCTCCTCGGCATCTGTGACCGCATCTACACCCTCGCCGAAGGCCGCATCACCGCGGAAGTGCCCATCGGGCAGGCGACCCCTGAACTCCTCATGCAGTACATGACCAAGGAAAAGGACTGATTCCATGGCAACCACCGTCAAGGACCCCGTCGTCGCGACGACACCTCCCACCGTCAAGGAGGGGTTCTCCTTCCTGACCAGCAGGCTGCGGCAGATCGGTATCTTCGTCGCACTCCTGGTGATCGTCACCCTGTTCCAGGTGCTGACCGGCGGCGCACTGCTGCAGCCGGACAACGTCTCGAACATCATCGTGCAGAACAGCTACATCCTGCTCCTGGCCATCGGGATGGTCATGATCATCGTGGCCGGGCACATCGACCTGTCGGTCGGATCGGTGGCGGCCTTCGTCGGCGCCATGTCCGGCATCATGGTGCAGGACTGGGGCTTCCCGTGGTGGGTGGCGTTCGTCGCCTCGCTGATCATCGGCGGCCTCGTGGGCGCCTGGCAGGGCTTCTGGGTCGCCTACGTGGGCATCCCGGCCTTCATCGTCACCCTCGCGGGCATGCTGGTGTTCCGCGGCCTCACGCAGATCGTGCTGGGGAACCAGCGCATCACCGGGTTCCCCGAGGAGTACCGCCAGCTGGGCGGCGGCTTCCTGTTCCCGGGACTGTTCCCGCCCGAGACCAACCTCCTCGACTGGACCACCGTGGGACTCGGCGTCATCGCCGTCGCGCTCCTGGTCTTCACGCAGCTCCGTGGCCGCGCCACCCGCGCCCGCCTCAAGCTCGAGGACGAACCCGGTGCATGGTTCTTCACCAAGCTCGCGTTCATCGTGGCGATCATCCTCGGCCTGACCTACCTGCTCGGCAGCTCGCGCAGCGGGACGCCGATCGTGCTCGTGGTCCTCGGCGTGCTGATCGTCGCCTACAGCGCGGTCATGGGCAACAGCGTCTTCGGCCGCCACATCTACGCGGTCGGCGGCAACCTCCAGGCAGCACAGCTGTCCGGTATCAACACCAAGCGCATCGACTTCATGCTCTTCGTCAACATGGGCGTGCTGGCTGCCCTCGCCGGTCTCATCTTCACGGGGCGCCTCAACTCGGCAGGCCCGGGCGCGGGCAACCTGTTCGAGCTCGACGCCATCGCGGCGGCGTTCATCGGCGGAGCGGCCGTGACCGGCGGTGTCGGAACCGTGATCGGAGCCATCACCGGCGGGCTCATCATGGGTGTGCTCAACAACGGCATGTCCCTACTGGGCGTGGGCATCGACGTCCAGCAGTTCATCAAGGGCATGGTGCTCCTGCTGGCCGTCGGGTTCGACGTCTTCAACAAGCGCCGCGCCTCCAACGCCCTGAAGTAGGACCGGAGAACGGGAGAAGCCGGAACGGGAGTGATGTCCTGTTCCGGCTTCTTCCGTCTGCGGGCGGCCTTCCCTACGAGGTGATCTGCCGCTTCGACGAGATGATGCCGGTGTTGAAGCCCGCGAGGTTGAGTCCGCCGTGGAAGCGCGCGTGCTCGATCTTGATGCAGCGGTCCATCACGACGTTCAGGCCGGCCGCCTCGGCGTCGCGTGCGACGTCCTCGTGCCACGAGCCCAGCTGCAGCCACAGGGTCCTGGCCCCGACGTCGAGCGTCTCCTGCAGGACGGACGGCAGGTCGTCGTGCTTGCGGAACACGTCGACGACGTCGGGTACTTCGGGGAGGTCCTTGAGGGACGCGTAGGCCGGCTGTCCGAGGATCTCCTTCGCCACCGGGTTCACGAAGTACAGGCGGTAGGGCGAGGACGACTGCAGGTAGGTCGCGACGAAGTAGGAGGCGCGCGAGGGCTTGTCCGATGCTCCGACGATCGCCACGGAGCGCGCGTTCCTCAGGAGGTTGAGCCGTTCGGGGGCCGACGGCCCTTCCCAGGTCCGTTCCGGTGCGGTGTTGCTCATGCTCCCACTCCTACTGCCCGTGTCGTCGAGGGGTCGTCGTCGTTCCTTCCGGCCGCCTCCTGCGGGAGTTCGTCGAATTCGTCGTCGGGAGCGTCCACCGTGATCTCGAGCGCCTGGTCGAGGTCCCACAGGATGTCGTCGAGGTCCTCCAGTCCCACCGAGATGCGGACGAGGTCCTCGGGGACACCCGCGGCGACGAGCTGCTCGGCGGAGAGCTGCTGGTGCGTCGTCGAGCCCGGGTGGATCACGAGGGTGCGGGAATCGCCCACGTTCGCCAGGTGCGAGGCGAGCTGCAGCGATTCGATGAACTTCTGGCCCGCTTTGCGGCCGCCCTTGATGCCGAAGCTGAACACGGAGCCGGGGCCCTGCGGCAGGTAGGTCCTGGCACGCTCGTGGTGCGGGTGCGTGGGAAGCCCCGCGTAGTTGACGTACTCGACACGGGGGTCGGCCTGCAGCCACTCGGCCACGGCCTGCGCGTTCTCGAGGTGCTCGTCGAGGCGCTGGGCGAGGGTCTCGACGCCCTGCAGGAGCTGGAAGGCCGACATCGGCGACAGCGAGGGCCCGATGTCGCGGAGCTGTTCGGTGCGCAGCTTGGTGAGGAACCCGTACTCGCCGAAGTTCCCCCACCACTGGATGTTCCCGTAGGAGGGGACGGGCTCGGTCATCATGGGGAACTTGCCGTTGCCCCAGTCGAAGCGGCCGCTCTCCACGATCACACCGCCGAGGGTGGTGCCGTGCCCGCCGATGAACTTGGTGGCGGAGTGGATCACGATGTCCGCGCCGTGCTCGATGGGTCGCACCAGGTAGGGCGTGCTGAGGGTGGAGTCGACGATGAACGGCACGCCGGCGTCGTGGGCCACCCTGGCCAGGCCCGCGAGGTCCGCGATCTCGCCCGAGGGGTTCGCGATGACCTCGGCGTAGACGGCCTTGGTGTTCTCGCGGATCGCCGCCGCGTAGTCCGCCGGATCCGTTCCCGGGACGAAGGTGGTCTCGATGCCGAAACGGCGCAGCGTGACGTCCAGCTGGGTGACCGTCCCGCCGTACAGCTGCGAGGCTGCGACGATGTGGTCACCCGCCTGGCAGAGCGCCGCGAAGGTGATGAACTCGGCGCTCATGCCCGACGCCGTCGCCACCGCGCCGATGCCGCCCTCGAGGGACGCGATGCGCTCCTCGAACGCCGCGACCGTCGGGTTGCCGATGCGCGAGTAGATGTTGCCGTACTTCTGGAGTGCGAAGAGGTTGGCGGCGTCGTTCGTGTCCTTGAAGACGAACGACGTCGTCTGGTAGATCGGCACGGCCCGGGCGCCGTGGGTGGCGTCGGGTGTGCCGCCGGCGTGGAGTGCGCGCGTACGGAAACCGAAGGAACGTTCTGCCATCAGACACCTGCCTTGCTGGGGACGGCGAGCGTGCCGTCGGGGTCGAAGTCCACTCCCGCGCTGCGGGCCGCGTCCGCCTCGAGCTCCCGCACGATCGGCAGGATGTCGGTGCCGAAGGCGGCCACTTCCTCCTGGAAGTGCAGGTAGCAGGTGAGGAAGAGGTTCACGCCGATCTTCTTGTACTCCACGATGCGCTCGGCGATCTGCTCCGGCGTCCCGATGAGCTGCGTCTTGAAGCCGTCGTTGTACTGCACGAGGTCCTCGAAGGTGGAGTCGGCCCACATGCCCTTGCCGTCCTTCGTCGAGGGGCCGGCTTCCTGCACGGCGTCGCGGAAACCCTCGACGGCGGGGCGGTGCGCCTTCTCGACGATCTCGCGCAGGGTGTCGCGCGCCTCCTTCTCGGAGTCGCGGGCGATGACGAACCCGTTGAGGCCGTACCGCGGACGCCGCCCGGCCTGCTCGGCGGACGCCTGCACGCCGGCGATGTTCTCCTTGAAGCCCTCGAGGTCCTTGCCGTTGGAGAAGTACCAGTCGGCGACGCGGCCCGCGGTGGCCTGGGCCGCCGTCGAGTTCCCGCCGAAGAAGATCTCGGGGTGGGGGCGCCCGGGGACGTCGACGGGGGCCGGGCTCAGGGTGAAGTCCTTGATGTTGTAGTACTTGCCCGCCTGGCTGTAGCCCTGCTCCGTCCAGAGGCCGCGCAGCACGCGGATGAACTCCTCGGTGCGGACGTAGCGCTCGTCGTGCTCGAGCCACTCCAGGCCGAAGTTGGTGAACTCGTCCTTGAGCCAGCCGGAGACGATGTTGACGGCGGCGCGGCCGTTGGAGATGTGGTCGGCGGTGATGATGTACTTCGCGAGCACGCCGGGGTGCCACATGCCCGGGTGGACCGCGGCGATCACCTTCAGCTTCTCGGTGGCCGCCAGCAGGGCGAGGGAGAACGACGTCGCCTCGTGCTGCTTGTCCGCACCGTAGGACGCGGCGTAACGCGTCTGCGACAGCGCGTACTCGAATCCGGCGTCCTCGGCGATGCGGGCGAGCTTCTTGTTGTAGTCGAAGTCCCAGCTGGTGCGCTGCTCGATGGTCGAGACCACCAGTCCACCACTGACGTTGGGGACCCAGTAGGCGAACTTGAGGGGCGTGGAAAGGTCTGCGACGCTCATGGTTTCCTCCATCGGTCTGGCAGTAGCACCCTAATGTCGCCGCGGGAAGCGGTGGCCAGGGTTGCTGCGGCGTCAGTGAGCCAGATCTCTCAGCCGCTCGGGATGGTCACGTCGAGTGTGACACCGGAGGGCTGCAGAACCAAACAATGTGTCGTCCGATGGCAGCGGTGGGTCATCGGGCGGGAGCCCGGGTGCCTAGGGTGGAGGAATGGATAGCTGGAGGTCGGCGGGCCGCACGCAGGAACGCACGCTCTGGAACACGCTCTTCTGGGTCGGCGTGGTCCTGACCGTCACCGTGGCGAGCAGCATCCTGCTGGTCGCGGGGAGCGCGGGAACAGCGGCTTCTGCCTGGTTCTACCTGCAGCAGTGCGTCCTGCTCGTCCTCAGCGCGGGTGGCACGGTCCTCGCGTTCCGCCGCTGGCGGTCCTTCCGTGCGGGCGCGTAGGGTACGCTCCGTTATACAAATGTGACAAACCCGGTGAGCGCTGGGTATCGTCGTCGCGTGCCTCCGTCCATAGGAGGCCCTCCCGGATGGATTGCCGAGCCCTGCCGCCGAACGGGATACGTACATCACCGAGGCGGGGACGGGGGAACCACAGTTCCACGGGACGCGCAGCACACCTGCTGCCTCCCTGGGGTTAAGTCGCTGCAGCTCCCACCCCGAGTACGCACGGCCGGGTGACTCCCATCCGAACCCGACAGCTCACCCCGCAGGCATGGGAGAGGTATACATCCATGTCACGAAAGACTTCCCCGGCGCGCCACCGCGCCGGCAACCCCGCACTGCAGGGCCTGTCCCGCGCCGTGAAGGCCTCCGCCACCGCGGTCGGCCGTCCGATCGCGGTCGCCGCGGTCACCTCGGGCCTCGCACTCGGTGCGGTCGGCACCGCCCACGCCGGTGAGTACACCGACGCGGGCGCGACGACGGTTCCCGCTGCCGCCGCTGCCACCGCAGCACCCGCGGCGCAGGCTGCTGCACCCGCGGCGCCGGCCGCTGCACCCGCCGCGACGACCCACACGGTCGTCGCCGGCGACACCCTCAGCGCCATCTCCGCCGCCTACGGCGTGGACCTGAACGCTGTCCTCGCAGCCAACGGGCTGTCCCTGGCATCGGTGATCTTCCCCGGCGACGCCATCACCATCCCCACCGGCGATGTCGCCCCTGCACCGGCTGCGGTGGCCGCAGCACCGGCAGCCCCGGTCCAGCAGGCCGCAGCCGTCGCTCCGGTTCAGCAGGCCGCAGCCGTCGCTCCGGTCCAGCAGGCCGCAGCACCGGCAGCCCCAGTCCAGCAGGCCACAGCGGTCGCTCCGGTTGAGCAGGCCGCCGCTGCCCCCGCCTCGAGCGTGTACCTCGCCTCGGCGGACATCACCCCGATCGCGTCCTCCAGCAGCGTCGCCGGTACCCTCGTGGCGTCGGCGCAGGCGCAGCTCGCAGCCGGCGCGATCCAGGACTGCACCGTCCTGGTGGAGACCGCGCTGCGTGCCGCCGGCATCCCCGTCGGCGACCTCGGCCCCTCGCAGTTCTTCCAGTTCGGCGCCACCGTGGCGACCCCGGCCCCCGGCGACATCGTCATCACGGCCGGGCACGTGGCGATCTACGTCGGTGGTGGCCAGGTCATCAGCAGCGGCATGAACGGCTCGAACCTCACCATGCAGCACCCTCTCTCGGACCTCCCGGGAGCATCCTTCGTTCGGGTAGCGGGCTAGTACCGGAACGGACCCCACACGGGAAGCGGCAGGTGCTTGGACGGGGCGCCTGCCGCTTCCTCCTTTTAACGCGGGTCGGTTCCGACGGCGGGTCAGTGCCTGCCGACCAGGACGTCCTGGATGCCGGGGATGCAGCCCTCGTTCTGCAGCGAGGTGGTGTCCCCGAGCGGGGTGCCCTCGTAGAGCTGCGTGAGCAGGCGCCGCATGATCTTCCCCGACCTCGTCTTCGGCACATCGGGAACGACGACGACGGCCGAGGGCCGCGCGATCGGCCCGATGGCCTCCGCGACATGGGCCCGGAGCGTGGCGGACACATCCGAGTCCGGATCCGCGCCCGGCGCCAGCACCACGAACGCAGCGATGGCGTGGCCCGTCAGGGGGTCGGGAACCGGGCAGGCGCCGGCTTCGGTCACGAGCGGGTGCGCCACGAGGGCCGACTCGATCTCGATCGTGGAGAGGCGGTGGCCGGAGACGTTGATGACGTCGTCGACGCGCCCCAGGATCCAGGTGTCGCCGTCGTCGTCGTACCGTGCTCCGTCGCCGGCCAGGAACCAGCCCTGCGCGGCGAACTTCCGCCAGTAGGAGTCGAGGTAGCGCTGCGGGTTGCCCCAGACGGTGCGTGCCATGGCCGGGCCGTGGCGGTCCACGACGATGAGGCCCTGCACGCCGGGCGGTACCTGCCGGCCCTCCTCGTCCACGATGCGGGTGCTGACCCCCGGAAGGGCGCGGGCGGCGCAGCCGGGCTTGAAGTCGGTGTCCGTGGGGCTCGGCGAGAGGACCGTGGCGCCCGTCTCGGACTGCCACCAGGTGTCGACGACGGGGACCTCGTCGCGGCCGAGGTTCTTCCGGAACCAGCGCCATGCCTCGGGGTTCACCGCCTCGCCGACCGTCCCCAGCACGCGGATGCTGGAGAGGTCGTAGGAGGACGGGACGCCGTCGGGGAACCAGCCCATCAGTGACCGGACCAGCGTGGGCGCCGTGTAGTAGCTGGTGACGCCGTAGCGTTCGATGATCTCGAAGTGGCGGCCGGGATGAGGCGTGTTCGGGGTGCCCTCGAAGATCACCTGCGTGGCGCCGTTGGACAGCGGACCGTACAGCTCGTACGTGTGCGCCGTGACCCATGCCAGGTCGGCGGTGCACCAGTGGACGTCGCGGTCCCGCAGGGACGGATCGGAATTGCTGAAGAGGTGCTCGAAGCTCCACGACGCCTGGGTGAGGTAGCCCCCCGAGGTGTGCACGAGCCCCTTCGGCTTCCCCGTCGTACCGGAGGTGTACATGATGAACAACGGTGTCTCGGCGTCGAACGCCTCCGGCTCGTGGTGCGCGGGAGCGGCACCGACGACGTCGTGCCACCACACGTCGCGTCCCTCGGTCCAGGCGACGTCCGAGCCGGTACGGCGCACCACGAGGACGTGCTCGATGCTGTTGGTACCCGCGACCGCGGCGTCGGCATTGGCCTTCACCGGGACGGCGGCGCCCCGTCGGAACTGGCCGTCCGTGGTGACGAGCAGCTTGGCCCCGGTGTCCTCCACCCGGAAGCGGAGGGCCTCGGCAGAGAAACCCCCGAACACGAGGGAGTGCACTGCTCCGATGCGCGCGCAGGCGAGGGTGATCACGACCGTCTCGACGAGGACGGGGAGGTAGATGACCACGCGGTCGCCCTTGCCGATGCCGAGGGCGAGCAGGGCGTTGGCCGCGCGCGACACCTCCTCCTGGAGCTGCGCATAGGTGACCGTGCGGCGGTCCCCGGGTTCGCCCTCGAAGTGGAGCGCGACCCGGTCGCCGCGGCCGGCCCGCACATGCCGGTCGACGCAGTTCGCGGCGACGTTGAGGGTGCCCCCGGCGAACCACTCGATGACGGGGACGCTGAGCGATCCGTCCTCCTGCGGGAGGGCCCGGTCGAAGGTGTGGAGGGTGTGCCACGGGGTGTCCCACTCGAGCCGGCCCGCCTGCTCGGCCCAGAAGGCGAGCCGGTCGGCTTCCACTGCAGCGGCCCCTTCCGGCGTCGTCGTACCTACGCCCATCGCCGCACCGCCCAGCGTTCGGCAAGACCCAGCAGGGCGTCCGTGGTCTTGCCGATGACGGCCAGCAGGATGATCGCGAGGATGATCCGGTCCACGCGGCCGTTCTGCTGGGAGTCCGTCAGCAGGAAGCCGAGGCCCATCGAGGAGGCGATGAGCTCCGCCGCCACGAGGAACAGCCAGGACTGCGCGAGGGCGAGCCTCAGGCCCGAGAACAGTGCGGGGACGACGGCGGGAAGCTGCACGGTGGTCAGGAGGCGGACGCCGTTGAGCCCGAAGGCGCGCGCCGCCTCGACGAGGTTGCGGTCCACGTGGCGCAGCCCGAGGTAGAGCGTGGTGAACACGGGGAAGAACGCACCGATGGTGATCAGCGTGACCTTGGAGTCCTCGTTGATGCCGATCCAGAGGACCAGCAGCGGGACCCAGGCCAGGGACGGAACCGCGCGGAGGGCTCCGACCGTGGGTGTCAGGAGGATGTCGGCGATGCGGGAGAGGCCCAGCAGGGCGCCGGCCAGCACCCCGAGCAGGGAGCCGATGAGGAAGCCGAGCAGCACGCGCTGGGTGGAGATCAGGATGTGGTTGGCGAGCTGGCCGCGCTGCACCAGGTCGACGGCGGCCGCGAGGACCGATGCCGGGGAGGGCAGCTGCGACGGCCGGAAGTAGCCCGAGGCGGTGCTGAGGTGCCAGGCGAGCAGGATGAGCGCCGGGACGATGAGCCCGAGCAGGACGACGCCGGCGCGGCGTCCGCCCGCTAGGCGTGTGCGTCCCCCGTTGCCCTTGTTCGAAGGCCCGGTCACTGGGGAGCCGGTGGCCTCCAGGCCCGCCGTGCTGAGGGGTGTTGCGCTGCTGCCCGTCAGGTATTCCGCACTCATGAGTCGGAACCGATGGCGGCCGGGTCCGCCTTCTCGACGAGCGAGGCATCCAGGAGAGAGCCGAGGGCGTCGTCGATCTGGTCCTGGCTCTGCACGTCACCGGTCTCCACGAAGACGGGGCCGATCTTCTCGAGGACGCTGCGCTGGGCATCGCCGGGGGCGGGATCGACGTCGAGGTTGGTGCGGTCGAGGATCACCGAGTTCGCCACGGCCTGATCGATGCCGGCGACCTCCGCGAGGATCGACGCCGTCTCCTCGGGGTTCTCCTTTGCCCACTCCCGGGCCTTCTCGTAGGCGTTCACCACGGTCTGCGCGACGTCGGGCTTCTCCGAGAGGAAGTCCTCCGTCGCATTGAGGAAGCCGTAGGTGTTGTAGTCGATGTCCCGGAAGAACAGCTGCGCGCCGTCCTGCTCCGCGGCGGCCATGATCGGATCCAGCCCGGACCATGCATCCACGGCGCCGCTCGCCAGCGCGGCGCGCCCGTCGGCGTGCTGCAGGTTCTCGATGGTGACGTCGGACTGCTCCACGCCCGCGGCCTCGAGTGCCTGCAGCAGGAAGAAGTACGGGTCGGTGCCGCGGGTGGCGGCGACGGACTTGCCGCGCAGGTCCTCGACGCTGGTGATGCCGGAGTCCGGCAGCGTCACGAGGGCTGCCCACTCGGGCTGCGAGAAGATGTCGATGGCCTTGATGGGGGAGCCGTTCGAGCGCGCGAGCAGCGCGGCGGAACCGGCCGTGGAACCGACGTCGATCGCTCCGGCACGCAGGGCCTCATTGGCCTTGTTGGAGCCGGCGGACTGTACCCAGTTGACGGTGATGTCCTGGTCCGCGAGCTCGTCCTCGAGCCAGCCCTGCTTCTTGATGATGAGGCTGAGGGGGTTGTAGGTGGCGAAGTCGATGTTGAGGGTTCCGCCCTGCGTGGTATCCCCGGCCGCGGCCTGGGTGTCGGAGGCGTTCTCGCCGGCCAGGCAGCCAGTGAGGCTGAGCGAGAGGGCCGTGGCGAGTGCGAGGGTGGGCAGGAAGGCGCGGCGGTTCATGGTGGTCCTTTGAGTGGGTGGTGCGAAAGGGCAGGAAGGCGCCGCGGTCCGGCAGCGCCGGGGGCGGAAGCCGGGCTAGTGTCCGGTGACGCCGAGCAGGGAGAGCAGGGAGCTGCGGAGCACCCCGAGGTCGGCGGAGTTGCGGTCCCGCGGGCGTGCGCCGGGCACGGCCACGAGTTCCGCGATGGTGGAACCGGGCTGGTCGGTGTCGCCGGGCCCGAGGACGAGGATCCGGTCGGCGAGCTGGAGGGCCTCGTCGACGTCGTGCGTGACGAGCAGCACCGTGGTGGGCTGCGCGCGGTGGATGTCCAGCAGGAGGTCCTGCATCTTGATGCGCGTCAGGGCGTCGAGGGCTCCGAAGGGCTCGTCGAGCAGCAGCACTCCGGGGTTGCGGGCGAGGGCGCGGGCCAGCGATGTGCGCTGGGCCATGCCCCCGGAGACCTCGCGCGGCCTGTGCTTCGCGAAGGTGTCGAGGCCTACGAGCTTCAGCAGCTCGTGGACCTTGGCCTTGCCGGCGCTGGCGCTGGAAGACTTGGGCAAGCCGATCGCGACGTTCGCCTGCAGGGTGTGCCAGGGCAGCAGCCGGGGTTCCTGGAACGCGACGGCGCACCGCTCGTCGATGCCGGTCACGGGCGTTCCATCGATCAGGACCTCCCCGCTGTCGGGGATGTCGAGGCCGGCGGCGGCCCGCAGGAGGGTGGACTTGCCGCATCCACTGGTGCCGAGGATGGCGAGGATCTCGCCCGGCTTCACCTCCACGGTGACGTCCCTGAGGACGACCCTCCGGTCGCCGGACGAGCCGAAACTGCGCCCCAGGCCGGAGAATCGAACCCCGAGGGCCTGCTTGTGATAGGGCTTGGTGCTGCCCGGTGCCAGAACTGCGGTCATGGTGTCTCCATCGGTCCTGGCGGTAGCACCCTACGGGACGAGCCTTCGCCACCGTTCGCGGTGGTGCCCGTGGCTCGGGCCTCGATATTGCCCGGCATCAGGGGGATGCGGACAACCAGGGTTGCTGCGGCTTCATCGATCCAGGTCTCTCGGCCGCTCGGGATGGTCCCTCCTATGAAACGCCCGCAGGAGGGGAGGAGCAAAATAGGGCGTGTAACAAAGGCTGTAACAAATCCGAAGTCGAAGGAGGCCCCGTGGTCCACCAGAACGATCCGCAGGTGATCCGGAGGCTCCTGACGGAGCACGGCCGCTGGGCGGTGGTGGGTCTGTCCAACAACCCGCGCCGCGTCGCCGTCGGTGTCTCACGCTTCCTGATGGACGGGCTCGGGATGGAGATCATCCCGGTAAGCCTCAAGGGTGACGACGTCCACGGGCAGAAGGGCTACACGCGGCTCGCGGACGTCCCGGGAACCATCGACGTCGTCGACTGCTTCGTCAACTCGTCCCGCGTGGGCGCCGTGGTGGACCAGGCGATCGCCGTCGGCGCGAGGGCGGTGTGGCTGCAGCTCGGCGTCATCGACGAGGACGCTGCCCGGCGTGCGGCCGAGGCCGGGCTCGACGTCGTCATGGACACGTGCCCCGCGATGGAGGCACCGGCACTCGGCCTCTAGCTACATGCGCTGGTACTTCGACCTCACCATCATGAAGACGCCGTAGGCCATGAGGCCCACGGCCACGGCACCGAGGAGCCAGGGACCGAACGGCTGGTCGCGCACCGTCTTGAGGGCGCCGTCGAGCCCTGTCGACTTCCCGGGGTCGTTCGTCACCGTGGCGACGATGACGAGGATCCCGAGGACTCCGAGGGCGAACCCCTTCGCGATGTATCCTGCGGTGCCGAGTCCGACGACGGCCCTGCCGGCACTGCCGGCGGGGAGGCCCGAGAGCTTCCTGAGGAACCGCTGGGTGAATCCGCTGTAGACGTAGTAGCCGGCGACTGCGAGGATGCCGACGCCGACCGCGAGGACGAGGGCCGTGCCCGCGGGGTTCGACATCAGTGACGCGGTCAGCGACTCCGTGCTGCTGCTGCTGTTGCTCGACCCGCCGAGCGCATACCTGCCGAAGGTCACGCCGATCGCCGCATAGACGACGGCCTGACCCCCGCTCTTGAGCCGGAACTTGAGCTTGTCCCTGTCGCTTCCACCCCTGGCGCCGAGAAACACCTCGCTGAGCTGGAACAGGGCGAGGGCGATGCACCCGATGAAGCAGAACCACAGGAGGAACGTCCCGCCCGGACTGGCCGCCACCTGCCCGATGGCACCGCTCTGGTCCGCGCTCCCCGAGCGGCCGGATGCCAGCCCGAAGGCGATCAGGCCGATCAGGAAGTGGAGGATGCCTGCCGCCACGTAGCCGGCGCGGGCCGCGAGTTCGAAGCCCTTCGAGTTGACGACCTCCTCGGCGGTGTCGGATGCCCTGCCCGCGGCATCCTTTCCGGCATTTCTTCCGGCCGACATGTGGCCCAGCTTCTTCGATGACCTGTTGGACGCCGTCTTCGGTGCCATGGTGATCCCGCCTCCTTGCCGGATCGGCGGACGCGTGCGCCGCAGGTGCGGGCCCGGTCCGATGTGGTCACCATCCTGCCACTGCTCCGGCCGCCCCGGTATGTTTCCCGTCCACTAGGTTGGGACGGAGGTTCTGGGGCAGCACGCCGCTGTCGGAAGGCTGGCGCACATCGGAAGGGGAACAGCATGGAGCAGTTCACGTACGAGGAGCAGGGTGCTACGGACAGGCCCTTCCCCGAGCCGTTCGAGGGCGGCTGGCCCGCCGGCTACACCGTGATGGTCGAGTCCCAGGAGATCCCGACCGATGATCCGTCCGGCGCGTTCGCCGCACTCACCGAGGGGATCCTCGGGTGGGAACTGCATCGTCGTGCCGGCCTCAGCATGGAGCCGGATGCAGAACGGGCGGCGCCCGGCGTCCGTGTCGTCTCCGGGTTCGGCGTGGGTCCGGCCCGGGTCAAGGCGCCCTGCAGGGTCATCTGGGCGAGGGAGGCCCGGCTCGACGGCGCGGGCAGGGCCGTCCCGGGACAGCGCGGCGGATTCGGTTACGGAACGCTGCCCGGGCATCCCGTGCGGGGCGAGGAGGGCTTCTATGCGGAACTGACCGCGGACAACCGCCTGCTGTTCATCTGCTCGGCCTACAGCATGCCCGCAACCCTCCTGTTCCGGCTCGCGGCGCCCGTGACCCGGCTGACCCAGCGGTACGTCCTGTCGCGCTACGGCAAGGCAGCACGGGAGCTGGCGGCGGGCGACTGACCGTTCTCTCCCGGGCACTGGCATGCGCTGATACCGAACCGTTATCCATCGGGACCACCGACTCATTGCTTCAGACACCGAACCGTCCTAGGTTGAGAAATACAGTGATCGCCCAGGGAAGACCCAGCAACGTCGGGACCAACGCCCTGGACCAGCGATCGGCGGATTCCGGATTCTTGTCGAGCGGCGCCCCTACGGGCGCCGCTCGCATGTGGCGCCGCAGGCTGCGCCGTCGGGAACGGCCCGGGGGAAACTACGTGTCAGGAGACGCGCACACATGTTCGTTACCAAGAAGTGGATCGCTGCAGGATCGACCGCCACCCTTCTCGCCGGAGGACTGTTCCTCGGGGCTCCGATGGCTTCAGCCGCACCGGGTGACGCAGCCTGCCTGCAGGCGTCCGTGACGTTCAACGCAGCGCTCGGCGCCGCCGGGATCGACGTCGCCTTCGTCAGCCAGCTCGAGCTCGCGACGGCGGCCGTCGTCGCCGCTGCCGAGAATTACGAGGCCGTCAGCGAGGCCGCAGTGGCCTCCCCGGCTGCGGTGGAGGCGGAGGCGGTCCTGGCGCAGGCGGACGAGGACTACCAGGTTGCCCTCGAGCTGGCAGCAACCGAGCAGGGCGAGTACGACGCCGCCCTTCTGGCAGCCGGAGGGGACGTGACCGCCGAGGCCGTCGTCGCGGCGCAGGGCGAGCTCACCGTCGCACTCGCCGCACAGGCAGCGGCGCTCAACACCGCCGATGCCGCCGCCGCCGCCTATCAGGTGGCTGTCTACACCCCGGAGGTACAGGCTGCGGAGGACGCCCTCGCTGACGCATCGGCCACCGCCGACGCGCTCGTCGCCCAGCTGAGCGGGGATGAAGCAGCCGCAGCAGAGCTCATCGCCCTGTTCAAGGCATTCCTTGCCGCCTGCGACGCCAGTGCCATCGGCGTCGAGCCCGTCACGCCCGTCGTGGTTCCTGTTCCGGTAGCGCCGGTCGCCCCGGTTGCGCCCGTAGCCCCCGTTGTGCCCGTGACGGTAGCCCCTGTGCCGGTGGCACCCGTGACGGTCGCACCCGTCACGGGAACCGGCAGCGGTGTCGCCGCTCCCACCGGCACCAACCAGGGCCTGAACGTGCAGACCGCCGTCGCCACCGAGGACGACAGCCCGGCCGTCGCACTCCTCGCCGCACTGCTGGCAGTCGGTGTCGCTGTGCCCGTGGCCACCGCTGCCCGCATGCGCCGCCTCGCGCGCGCACAGCGCTAGCACAGGCCGTCCCGGCCCGGCGATCTGGTCCAGAACCACTCGCCGGGCCGGGACGGTGCACCATCCCTCACCACCCAGGACAGCGCACCGCATGGAACAGCACGGAGTCGACGAACCGGCCGGTCAGCAGCTCGGCGCCCCAGCGCACACCGGGGCCCCCAAGCGGTCCCGGAAGCCCTGGATAGCCCTCCCGCTCGTCGCGGCAGTCGGCCTCGCGATCGGCGTATCGGTCCTGCCGCCGGACTCCGCCGGAGCACCATCGACCGCGCCGTCGAGCACTCTCTCCGCCGTCGCGACGCCTTCGGCGGCCCCTCCAGCAGCCTCCGCGGCGCCCGCAGCACCCGCAGTGGACCCTGGGCCCGCCGCATCCCAGCCCATCGCGCTGTCCTTCGCCGCCGCGGGTATCGACGTGGCCGTACTCCCGCTGACCCCCAGCGACGCGGACCTGGCAGCCCAGTCGCTGGTGCCGCCGCTCACCCTCGACGCCTACTGGCTCACCTCGTACGGGGTTCCCGGCGCAGGCTCGAACAACACCACCTACATCGCCGGGCACAGCTGGGACGGCCAGGACGCGCCCTTCAACCGGCTGAGCAACGAAGCGCTCGTGGGAAGCGAGTTCACGCTCACCACACAGACGGGCGACATCACCTACGTCGTCGATTCGGTCCTCACACACGACAAGGACACCCTGAAGGACAGCGATATCTGGAACATCGTCCCGAACCGCGTGGTCCTCATCAGCTGCTACACCGAGGACCCCTGGGGCAAGAATGTCGTCGTCACGGCGATGCCCAAGACTGCGTGAACCGGTGATCCGGCCCGCACCGTGACTTCCGGCTCCTGACGCATGGCAGCCGGGCAACAGCGTCGTGGTCGGGCCGTAAACCCGGGGCTGCGGCTCCGGTGCGGTGGGGCGCCGCCACGGGTTTCGGCGCCCGGCGCGGCGGCCCAGCCCCGACAAGCAGTCCGCGACGGACTCCGAGGGGTCCGGACGACGCAGGAGGCCGCCACCCGGTCGGGTGGCGGCCTCCTGCGAGCCGGGGCGTGCTGCCCCGTCGAGCGACTAGCCGAAGTGCTTCGGCAGTGTCTCCTCGTGTGCCTTCCGCAGCTGGTCCAGCGGCAGGTTGAAGTAGCCCTGTACGTCGAGCGCCTGGTTCTCCGTGTCCACTACCCCGATGCGGATGGTCGGGAAGTTCCGGGCCGTGCACATGTCGTTGAAGCGCACTTCCTCCGAGCGGGGGACGCTGACGACGGCGCGTGCCTGGCTCTCGCTGAACAGCGCGGTGAACGCGTCGATGCCGTCGCGCTCGCAGAGCTCGTCGAGCCCGATCCGCGCGCCGACACCGAACCGCAGCGCCATCTCGCTCAGGCCTGCCGCGAGGCCGCCCTCGGAGAGGTCGTGCGCGGCGTCGATCATGCCGTCGCGTGAGCAGTTGACGAGGATCGCCGCGAGGGTCTTCTCCGCCGCCAGATCCAGCGCGGGAGGCTGTCCGCCGAGGTGGCCGCGCAGGTTGGCCCACTCGGACCCGTCCAGCTCGTCGGCCGTCGTGCCCAGCAGGTAGACGGCCTGGCCGTCCTCGCGCCAGCCGGACGGCGTGCGCCGCGCGACGTCGTCGAACACGCCCAGGACGCCGACCACCGGGGTGGGGTGGATGGCGACGCCGCCGGTCTGGTTGTAGAGCGAGACGTTGCCGCCGGTCACGGGCACACCGAGTTCCTGGCACGCGTCCGCGAGCCCGCGCACGGTCTCGGCGAACTGCCACATGACCTCGGGGTCCTCGGGGGACCCGAAGTTCAGGCAGTCGGTGACGGCGAGGGGCGCGGCACCCGACGTGGCCACGTTGCGGTAGGCCTCCGCGAGGGCCAGGCGTGCGCCCTCGTAGGGGTTGAGGTAGGAGTAGCGGCCGTTGGCGTCGGTGGAGATGGCGACGCCGAGGCCGGTCTCCTCGTCCACGCGGATCACGCCGGCGTCGTCGGGCATGGCGAGCGCCGTGTTGCCCTGCACGTAGCGGTCGTACTGGTCCGTCACCCAGTTCTTCGCGCACATGTTGGGAGAGGCCATGAGTTCGAGCACGGCCTCCCGCAGGTCCGCGGGTTCTGGGACGAAGGAGTTTCCCTGGACGCCGTCCAGCCACTCCGGCCGGTGGAACGGGCGGTCGTAGACCGGTCCCTCGTGGGCGACGGTGCGCGGATCGACGTCGACGATCTTCTCGCCGTCCCACTCGATGATGAGGCGCCCGGTGTCGGTGACCTCGCCGAGCCAGGAGTACTCCACGGCCCACTTGTCCATGATCGCCTCGAACGCCGCGACGTTCTCGGGCGTCACGACCGCCATCATGCGCTCCTGCGACTCCGACATGAGGATCTCGCCCGGTGTCAGGGAGGGGTCGCGCAGCAGCACGTTGGTGAGTTCGACGTGCATGCCGCCGTCGCCGTTCGAGGCCAGTTCCGACGTCGCACAGGAGATGCCTGCGGCACCCAGGTCCTGGATGCCCTCGACCACGGAGGCCTTGAACAGTTCGAGGCAGCACTCGATGAGCACCTTCTCGGCGAACGGATCGCCCACCTGGACCGCGGGCCGCTTGGAGGGCTTGGCGTCGTCGAAGGACTCGGAGGCGAGGACGGATGCGCCACCGATGCCGTCGCCGCCGGTGCGGGCGCCGAAGAGGACCACCTTGTTGCCGGCGCCGGACGCGTTGGCGAGGCGGATGTCCTCGTGGCGCAGCACGCCGACCGCGAGGGCGTTGACGAGCGGGTTGCCCTGGTAGATGGCGTCGAAGACCACTTCGCCGCCGATGTTCGGCAGGCCGAGGGAGTTGCCGTAGCCGCCGATGCCCGAGACGATGCCGTGGACGAGTCGCGCGGTGTCGGGGTGGTCGATCGCACCGAAGCGCAGCGGGTCCATGACGGCGACGGGGCGTGCGCCCATCGAGATGATGTCGCGCACGATGCCGCCGACGCCGGTCGCGGCACCCTGGTAGGGCTCCACGAAGGACGGGTGGTTGTGGCTCTCCACCTTGAACGTCACGGCCCAGCCGTCCCCGATGTCGACGACGCCGGCGTTCTCGCCGATGCCCACGAGGAGGTGCTCCTTCATGGCCTCGGTGACCTTGTCGCCGAACTGGCGCAGGTGCACCTTGGAGGACTTGTAGGAGCAGTGCTCGCTCCACATCACCGAGTACATGGCGAGCTCCGCGCCGGTGGGCCGGCGGCCGAGGATCTCCTCGACGCGCTGGTACTCGTTCTCCTTCAGGCCGAGCTCGGCCCAGGGAAGCGCCTGGCCAGGGGTGGCCTCGGCGTTCGCGACGGTGTCGATGTTGAACTTCTTGGACATTGTCTCTGCGGTCACTTGCCCACCAGTTTCTTGAGTACCGAGGTGAAGATGCCGAGCCCGTCGGTGCCGCCGCGGACCTCGACCTCGCCGCGCGCCGAGGAGTCGGGGCCGAAGCCGGCCTCCACCGCGTGCTCGGGGTGCGGCATGAGCCCGACCACGTTGCCCGCAGCGTTCGAGATGCCGGCGATGTCGCGGCGCGAGCCGTTGGGGTTGCCGCCGACGTAGCGGAAGACCACGCGGCCCTCGCCCTCGAGCTCGTCGAGCGTGCGGTTGTCCGCGACGAACTGGCCGTCCTGGTTCTTGAGCGGGATGACGAGCTCCTCGCCCTGCGCGTATTCCGACGTCCAGAACGTGTCCGCGTTCTCGACCCGCAGGCGCTGGTCGCGGCAGATGAAGTGGAGGTCGTTGTTCTTGATCATCGAGCCGGGCAGCAGGTGCGCCTCGGTGAGGACCTGGAAACCGTTGCAGATGCCGAGCACGGGAAGGGCGTCGGCCCCGCCTGATGCTGCTGCGGTGATCTGCTCCATGAGTGGTGCGAAGCGGGAGATGGCGCCTGCCCGGAGGTAGTCGCCGTAGGAGAATCCGCCGGGGATGATGACGGCGTCGACGTCCTGCAGGCTGTGGTCGCCATGCCACAGGTGGACCGCGCTGCCGCCCGCGAGGCGGACGGCGCGGACGGCGTCGCGATCGTCGAGCGAGCCGGGGAACGTGACGACGCCGACCTTCACGCCGCTGAGCGGGCTGTCCTCGTTGTTCGAGGCGACCGGCTGCGGGCCGCCGATGAGGGGCGTCTCGATGTTGGAGGTGGTCACTGCGCGTCCTCCTCGAGAACCTCCACGCGCGTGACATCCTCGATGACGGGGTTGGACAGCAACGTGGCGGCGGCGTGGCGGGCCTGCTCGAGGATCTCCTCGGTGACGTCACCGTCCACGGTCAGCTCGAAGCGCTTGCCCTGGCGGACACCGGCGAACCCGGTGAGGCCGATCCGGGGGAGGGCTCCGGCGATCGCCTTACCCTGCGGGTCGAGGATCTCGGGCTTGGGCATGACGTCGACAACAATCCGGGACATCCGGCAACTCCTGTGCGTGAGCGGCAAGTGCTGGGGATTCCAGCATTAAATGCAGTAGCCCGGAAGTGCCGTCTCACGCCGCATCTGGGTTGACACCGGCGCTCCGCGAGCTTGCCCTACAAGTCTACCGGGGATTCGCCCGGCGCCGGTCCGGGGCCGTCGCACTCCTCCACGGACCCCTCGACGGACTCCCTTTCGGACGTCTTCAGGGGCGTCGTGGGCCCGATCTCCCACTCCGACGGGCGGAAGGCGGGCAGGCGCTACTGCGCCCCCGGAGCCCCGAGGATGTCCCGGACCCTGTTCCATCGCGAGATCTCGCAGCCGTCCGTCAGGGCGAAGGAGGCGAGGATCGACGTTCCGTCCAATGTGCCGGTGATGCTTGCGGTCTGCGGGCCCCCGTACTGCTGGGTGCAGATGATGTCCTTGTCGGGGCGGGCCGTGAAGAACCTCGTGCCGAGCCGGGCGAGGGCGGCGCAGGCGGCCTCGGCGCCGGGGAGGGTCGAGGCGGGACCAGGCGCGCCGTCCACGCATTCCAGGACATACTGCACTGGCTCCGCGGACGCATCCTGCTGGATGGAGATGGTCAGCAGAGCCCTGGTTCCCGGGGCGGTGGGAGGTGCCGTCGGCACCGCGCTGCTGTCAGGTGTCGAGGCTCCGGCGGTTTCGAAGGGCCCGGGCGTTCCGGAAGCCTCAGGCGGTCCGGAGGAATCGGGGGAGGACTGCACGGCGGTCTCCTGCTCTGTCGGTTCGGCTGCCGGCCCGCCGCACGCGGAGAGGGCGAGGGGCAGTGCGGTGAGGACGAGCGCGAGCCGCACGGTTCCTCGGCGTGGCCGGGCTGCTCGCGTCAGGACAGGCGTTGTCATGGTGGTCCCCCTCGGCTGCCAGCGTAATGGCTGATGCAGGCTCAACGAGGGACGACGGCGGAGCGTCCCGGTCCGGACCCGCACCGTCACGACCCGCCGAGCGCCCTCTCGAGGTGGTCGAGCAGCCGCGCCCGGAGCGCCTGAGATTCCTCGGCGAAGCCGCGCTGCAGGCGGACGTACTCGGCCTTGCCCTCGGCCGTCTCGATCGCGATGGGCGTGTATCCCCAGTCCGAGAGGTCGTACGGCGACGCCCTCATGTCCATGGTGCGGATCCGCCACGAGAGCTCGAAGCAGTCCATCACCAGTTCGCTCGGCAGGAGGGGGGTGAGTTTGTACGCCCACTTGTAGAGATCCATGTTGGCGTGCAGGCAGCCCGGCTGCTCGAGGTCGCGCTGCGTCTCCCGCGTGGGCGCATGCTCGTTGAGGGGCACGGCTTCCGGCGCGTAGAAACGGAAGGCGTCGAAGTGGGTGCAGCGGATGCGGGACTGCTCGACGACGTCGTCCGTGCCCGCGGTACCCAGCCGGAGCCGGAGGTAGTCGTGCCGCACGCCGTGTACCGCCGACCGGTAGGCCATGGCCCACTCGTGGAGCCCGAAGCAGCCGAACTGCGCCGGCCGTGCTGCCGTCCGGGCGAGGATCAGCCGGGCGAAGTCGACCGCCTCGCGCCGCTCCGCCGTGAACCGGCGTACATCCACCTGCACGCCGTCGTCGTCCGCCGTGTAGTACTTCCAGGTGGCACGCGCCGCCGCCGCCGCTCCCGTCAGCACCACACCGGCTCCCGGGTGCCAGCGCAGGAGCTGGCCCGGCTTCTGGTTGTAGTAGGTGAAGAGGAAGTCCTCGACGGGGTGCCGGGAGCCGCGGGACCGGCGGTCGAGGTAGGGCTCCGCGAAGCGGGCGGCGCGGTCCTGGTGCCGCCGTTCACGATCCTGCCATTCGACCGCCTGCAGGCGGGGCAGGAGGACGTCGGTCATCCTGCCATTATCACCGGGGGGTGGATTGGTAAATACCGCGTGGAAATTGTGCGCGGGACACGCTGGATCCTGTGGGCGTCGTGAGTTGCCTGGGGTAAGTTTGTGCTCGCCGTGGCGTCTGTGGCCATCATCACAGGCTGGGGTCCTAGCCAGGAGAGCACGGCACCGGGGGAACGGCCTTGGCCGGCCCGCACTTTCACGAGAGGCACTACCTTCCTATGAAACAACGGAGTAAAGCCGGACGGGGGAGCGGCGCCGCGCGCGCTGCCGCGGCCATCGTCCTGGGTCTGCCGCTACTGGTGACATCGACGGCCGTGGCGCCTGCTGCCTTCGCAGCGCCCGCCCAGTCCGGTTCGGTGACGCCGCAGAAAGCCCCTGCCAAGGAGTTGGACCCGGCGCAGTACCCGGCCGGCAAGTACATCGTGGTGCTCGCCGACAAGCCGCTGGCCACCTACGAGGGCGGCGTGCAGGGCATCGCGCCGACCAAACCCGAGCAGGGCCGCAAGCTCGACGCCGCAGCCGACAACGTCAAGAAGTACTCGGAGTTCCTCGAGACCAAGCAGCAGGAGGTCGCCGCCGAGGAGAACGTCGAGATCAAGCGCACCTACACGGCGGCGCTCAACGGTTTCGCCGCGGACCTCAGTGCCGACCAGGCCGTCCAGCTCGCGAAGAGCGACGACGTCCTCCTCGTCGCTCCGGACGTCGAGAACGCCCCCGACTACTCGAGCATCGACTTCCTCGGCCTGGGCGGCAACAAGGGCGCCTGGAAGACCCAGTTCGGCGGAGAGAAGAACGCGGGCGCGGGAACGGTCGTCGGCGTGATCGACACCGGGTACGCGCCGGACAACCCGTTCCTCGCGGGCGACCCCGTCAAACCGCTCAAGGGCAATGCGAAGCCCAAGGTCGGAGTGCCCTACCTCGACGCCGCGGGCGACATCGCGATGCTCAAATCCGATGGCTCCACCTTCACCGGCGAATGCCAGGTCGGCGAGGACTTCGACGGAAGCCTCTGCAACTCCAAGGTCCTCTCGGCCCGGTACTTCGCCGACGCGTTCCTCGCGAGCGTTCCGGCAGAGGATCGCGCTCCCGAGGAAGTCCTCTCCCCGGTGGACATCGACAACCACGGCACGCACACGGCGAGCACCGCCGCGGGCAACTCCGGCGTGACCCAGACCGTCGACGGCCGCAGCTTCGGCGTCTCCTCCGGCGTCGCTCCTGCCGCCAAGGTCTCCGTCTACAAGATCTGCTGGGAAGACACCAATCCCAATACGGGCGGCTGCTACAACTCCGCCGCCATCGCGGCCATCAACCAGGCCATCCTCGACGGCGTCGACGTCCTCAACTTCTCGATCTCGGGCAGCACGACGACGACGACGGACCCCGTGTCCCTCGCCTTCCTCTCGGCCACGTCCGCAGGAATCTTCGTCGCAGCCTCGGCCGGCAACTCCGGCCCCACGGCCAGCACCGTCAACCACGGCGCTCCGTGGATGACGACGGTCGCCGCCAGCACGTTCAGCTACGAACTGCAGGGGACCGCCGAATTCTCCGACGGCACCAAGTACCGTGGCGCCTCGATCATGCGAGATGGCGTCCCGGCCAGCCCTGTAGTCCTCGCCGTCGATGCTGCAGCAGCAGGCGCGGCGAACCCGAACCTCTGTGGTCCCAACACGCTCGATCCCGCAAAGGTCGCCGGCAAGATCGTGGTCTGCGACCGCGGCGTCGTCGACCGCACCGCCAAGAGCGCCGAGGTCGCACGCGGCGGGGGTGTCGGCATGATCCTGGTGAACCTCGTCGACTCCTCGACGGACACGGACCAGCACGCGGTTCCCACGGTGCACGTCAACGCCCCCGAGGCTCTCGAGCTCAAGGCGAAGGTCGCGGCCAACCCGGCACTCACCGTCGCCCTGCAGCCCAAGGACACCACGGGCAAGCCCCTGCCTCCCGCGCCCCAGGTCGCAGGCTTCTCCTCGCGCGGCCCGCTGCTCGCGACCGACTCCGACCTCCTGAAGCCGGACGTCACGGCTCCGGGTGTCGCCGTCCTCGCCGGCGTCTCCACCGTCGGCTCGCACGGTGAGCAGTTCGGCTTCCTGTCCGGAACGTCGATGGCGTCGCCGCACGTCGCCGGCCTCGCCGCCCTGGTACTCGGCAAGAACCCCGCCTGGTCCCCGGCGACCGTGAAATCCGCGATGATGACCACGGCCTACCCGCTGAAGACCGCCACCGGCGCCGTCGAGACCGACGTCCTCGCCGTGGGCGCGGGACACATCAATCCGGCCGGCGTCCTCAGCCCCGGACTGGTCTACGACCAGGACATCGACGACTACCTGCGCTTCATCGAGGGCACCGGCGTCGAGTTGGGTATCGACGGCATCGAGCCCGTCGCCGCGAAGGACACCAACGTCCCGTCGTTCGGGCTCGGCAACCTGACCGGCCGTATCGAGGTGACCCGCACGGTCACCGCCGTGACGCCCGGGCTCTACCGCGCGACTGCCAGCGTGCCCGGAGTGAAGGTGACCGTCACGCCGTCGGTCCTGAACTTCAGCGCACCGGGAGAGACCCGCACGTTCAAGGTCTCCTTCGAGAACCAGGGCGCACCGTTCGGTCAGTTCGCCGCCGGTTCACTGACCTGGTCCGGCCAGGGCAAGAAGGTCACCTCCCCGGTGGCTGTCCGCCCCCAGGCCGTCAACGCGCCGAACGAGGTGGCCTTCTCCTCCGCCGGACCCGACGGAAGCGGCAGCTTCGACGTCACCTCGGGCACGAACAGCCCGATCCAGATGACGCTCGAGGGCCTCTCGAAGGCGGACTCGACGGCGATCAGCCTAGTGCCGGGCGACTACGAGGACACCGACAACGCATCCAATGCCTCCAAGTCCGTCACGGTGCCCGCGGGTACTTCCGTGGCCAAGTTCTCGGTGCTGTCGGACGATCCGTCCGCGGACTTCGACATGGCCGTGGTCAGGCCGAACGGCACCGTGACCCAGGTGGCAACGGCCGATGCCAGTGAAACCATCACGATCCCGAACCCGGCAGCTGGCACCTACCGCATCATCGCGAACCTGTACGCCAGCACCGACAACGCGCCCACCACCGGCACCATCGATGCTGTGATCCTGAAGAGCGGCGAGAACAACGCGACGCTGACACCCAATCCGCTCGTCCTCGCGAACGGCAGCACGGGTGCCGTGACCCTCGCCTGGACCGGCCTCACCCCCGGCTCCTACGTGGGACGGGTGACCTACGCGGGGTCCTCCGCCGTGACCTACGTGACGGTCGTCGTCGACGGGGAGGGCGAGGCCGTGGCCCAGCTCCCGGCCGTCGACCCGGCGGCCAAGCTCCTGAGGGGGCCGCGCGAAGCCATCACCCCCACCGGGGACAAGTAGCAGTACTTGACGGACACGAGAAAGGCCGGTGGATCATCCACCGGCCTTTCTCGTTCTCTGGAGGGGAGGCTAGCGCCCCGTGCCGGCGTACACGGTCGCCGTGGTGTCGCCGTCGAGCTCGAAGGCCGCATGCACGGCGCGGACCGCGGTGTCGAGGAGGTCGGCCCCCGTCACCACGGAGATGCGGATCTCCGATGTCGAGATCATGTCGATGTTCACCCCGGCGTCGGACAGGGCCCGGAAGAAGCGGTAGGAGACACCCGGGTTCGACCGCATGCCGGCGCCGATCAGGGAGAGCTTGCCGATCGTCTCGTTGTATTCGACGCTCTCGAAGCCGACACGGTCCTGCGCCTCTCCGAGCGCGGCGAGGGCCTCGGCTCCGTCGACGATCGGCAGGGTGAAGGAGATGTCCGTGCGTCCGGAACCATGCGTCGAGACGTTCTGGACGATCATGTCGATGTTCGTGTTGGTGCCCGCGACGATGCCGAAGATCTCCGCGGCCTTCCCGGGGATGTCGGGCACGCCGACGACGGTGACCTTCGCTTCGGAGCGGTCGTGCGCGACACCGGAGATGATGGGCTGTTCCAAGGGTTCTCCCTCTTGAATCTTGATCTGGTCGTCGGGGCTGGGCAGGACCCAGGTGCCCTCGTTATGGCTGAAGGAGGAGCGGACGTGGAGGGGGACCCCGAAGCGCCGCGCGTACTCGACGCAGCGAAGGTGCAGGATCTTGGCACCCGATGCGGCCATCTCGAGCATCTCCTCGCTCGAGATGGTGTCGATCTTCTGCGCCGACGGGACGACCCGGGGGTCGGCCGTGTAGACCCCGTCGACGTCGGTGTAGATCTCGCAGACGTCGGCGTCGAGTGCCGCCGCGAGCGCGACGGCGGTGGTGTCCGAGCCGCCCCGGCCGAGGGTCGTGATGTCGTTGCTGTCGCGGCTCATGCCCTGGAATCCGGCCACGATGGCGATGTCGCCCTTTTCGATGGCGGTCCGGATGCGGTGCGGTGAGACGTCGATGATGCGGGCCTTGCCGTGGATGGCGTCGGTGATCATGCCGGCCTGGCTGCCGGTGAAGGACTGCGCCGACGCTCCGATGCCGTGGATGGCCATGGCGAGCAGGGCCATCGAGATGCGCTCGCCCGCGCTGAGGAGCATGTCCATCTCGCGGGCATCGGAGGACGCCGGACTCACCTGGGCGGCGAGGTCCAGCAGCTCGTCGGTACTGTCACCCATCGCGGAGACGACGACCACCACGTGGTGGCCGGCCGCCTGCGTGTCGACGACGCGCTGCGCCACGCGCTTGATGCCCTCGGCGTCGGCGACCGATGATCCGCCGAATTTCTGGACTATGAGGCTCATGCACTCGCTCACTGATGAAGGAGGACGGCGGTGGAACCCACCGCGCTGGTTGTTGGCGGGCGACGACACCGGCGCCTCGGGAACATGGAACCGGGATCCGCGCCCGTGCCAGTGTAGCGGCGCGGCAATTGCCCGCCCAAAGTCTGGGTCCGAATAAGAACAGCGTCCCCTGCGCGAATACCTCGTGCTCCGCGGGGTCCGAGCGGGCATTCGTCGCATACCCTCATAGCATGACCGACGAATTCGGGGGGATCGTTGTCGAGGGAGTCGCCCGGAGCTTCGGCTCGGTGCAGGCCGTCCGGGATATCGATTTCGAGGCTCCGCCCGGGGAGGTGACCGCCCTGATCGGTCCCAACGGCTCCGGCAAGACCACTCTGCTGCTGATCCTGGCGAGCCTCCTGGCCCCCGATTCCGGCACCGTGCGCGTGGCAGGGTTCGATCCCGTCACGCAGCCGGGGGAGGTGAGGAGCCGGGTCGGCTGGATGCCGGACACGCTCGGCATGTGGGAGTCGCTGACGGCCTTCGAGGTGCTGACGACGCTCGGTGCCCTGTACGGGATGAGCGCGGCGGACCGTACGCGCCGCGCCGACGAGCTGCTGGTCGCCGTGAACCTCGCCGAGTTCGGCCGCCAGCCGGCCCGCGTGCTCTCGCGCGGACAGCAGCAACGGCTCAGCCTGGCGCGATCCCTGATCCACGACCCGCAGGTCCTGCTGCTGGATGAACCCGCCTCCGGACTCGACCCGGGGTCCCGCGTGGAACTGCGCTCACTCCTGCGGTCCCTCGCGGCCGACGGCAAGACCGTCGTCGTGTCCAGCCATGTCCTGTCCGAGCTGGACGAGATCGCGGACCGTGCCGTCTTCGTCAGCCGGGGGCAGTCGGTCAAGACCCAGACGCTCGACGAGGCAGGCAGCCAGGTGCGCCGCTACTACGTCCAGGCGCAGCCGATGTCGGCGCTCGCCGCGGCGCTCGAGAGCTACGGGGTCCGCTTCGAGAGACGCGGGGACTCCCGGCGCGAGGAGTTCCTCGTCCAGCTGGGCAGCACTGCCGAGGCGGCCTGGCTGCTGCGCACCCTGGTGACGGGCGACGTCGTCGTCACCGCCTTCGCACCCGCCGGCGGTGCCCTCGAGGAGACCTACATGAGCCTGGATACGGACCGGCGATGAGTACCGCAACCGAACCATCGACCCCGCACCCCGTCCGTGCCGCCACCACGCTGCCCTTCTGGTCAGCCGTCCGCACGGTGTTCTCCCTCGAGATGAGGCAGCGCCTGCGTGGCAGGGGCTGGTACTGGATGCTCGGCATCTGGTTCGTGGTGATCGGCTTCATCTTCGTGCTCGGTACGTCCCTGCTGGGAACCACCGCCAATGAGGGCGGCATCCTCTTCGACCTCGTCGTCGGCTTCGTCCTGCTCTTCGGCCTCCTCGTGGCCCCGGGACTGTCGGCCAACGCCATCAACGGTGACCGCGCCGGCGGCACCCTGGCCATCCTGCAGGTGACCCTCGTGAGTCCCTCCCAGCTCCTGGCCGGCAAGTGGCTGGCATCCTGGGTGGGATCGCTGGCCTTCCTCGTGCTCAGCAGCCCCTTCATCTTCTGGGCCCTGGCGCTCGGTGGCGTCAACGCGCAGGAAGCATTCGTCTCCCTCCTGATGCTCGCGGTCGAACTGGGCGTCGTCTGCGCGCTCGGCGTCGGCGTCTCGGGGATCGCCAACCGGCCGCTGTTCTCGATCGTGAGCACCTACATGCTGGTGGCGCTGCTGGCCATCGGCACCGTCATCGTCTTCGGGCTGAGCACCACGCTGGTGATGGAGGAACGAACCATGACGACGTCGTACTACACCTACACCGAAAGTAGTCTCGACAACACCGGCGGTCCCCGGGAGGATGCCGAGATGGAATGCGTCACGCAGACGAGCCAGGGCATGATCCCGCACACGGAGTACATCGCCTGGCTGCTCGCCGCAAACCCGTTCGTGGTGGTCGCCGACGCCGTGCCCTACCGCACTGAGGGTCTACCGGAGGGCACCGGGCCGGATCCGCTCGCCGGAGATGGCCCCTACTACGTCCCGGGCGTCATGGAGTCGATCAGTCAGGGTGTGCGGTCGGCGCAGGCCGGACCCGATCTCGACCAGACCTGCGAGGAGCTCGCCGAGTCCCTTCGGCCGCTGCCCCAGGAGACGCCGATCTGGCCCCTCGGGCTGGGGATCCAGCTGGTGCTCGCGGCCGGGCTGCTGGTGGTCGCCCGGCGCAGGCTCACGATGCCGGCGAGGCGCCTCGCGCAGGGGACGCGCATCGCCTAGCTCCTCGAGATCGTCCTCGTCTACCCCGTGCAATCTGCGATCGGGACAGGGCGTGATCAGGACATGGCGCGGCGGCCCTCGAAGGCGCGGCCGAGGGTCACCTCGTCGGCGTATTCGAGGTCCCCGCCCACAGGGAGGCCGGAGGCGAGGCGGGTGACCGGGATGCCGATGGTCTTGAGCATCCGCACCAGGTAGGTCGCCGTCGCCTCACCCTCGAGGTTGGGGTCCGTGGCGATGATGATCTCCTGGATCTGCTCGTCCGAGAGCCGGGCGAGCAGCTCCCGGATACGCAGCTGGTCCGGTCCCACCCCGGCGATCGGATTGATCGCACCTCCGAGGACGTGGTACCTGCCGCGGAAGGACCGCGTCCGTTCGACGGCGATCACGTCCTTGGACTCCTCGACGACGCAGATCATGGTCGGATCGCGGCGAGGGTCGCGGCAGATCGCGCACTTCTCCTGCTCCGCCACGTTCCCGCAGATGGTGCAGAACTTGACGCGTTCCTTGACCGTGGTGATGGCCGTGACGAGGCGCTTCATGTCGTCCCCGTCCGCCTCCAGGATGTGGAACGCGAGGCGCTGGGCCGATTTCGGACCCACGCCGGGCAGGCGCCCGAGCTCATCGATCAGCTCCTGCACTGCGCCTTCGTACACGGTGGTCCCTCTTCTACTCTCAGGTGATGGTGCCGGCGATACAGCCGGCCGCCCTACTTCTCCGGCGCGGTGGCAGGGAGTGTCCCCTCCATTGTCCGCCCTACCGAGCCGCGGATCGGTCGCCGCGCAGCGCGGCGGTTAAGCCCTCAGCGTTGCCCGCCTGACTGCCCGTCCGGGCAGGGAGGTCACTGGCCGTCGAGGCTTCGTTCCTCGATCAGGCGCCCATTGAGGATGCGCTCGATCGCCCTGCGGCCGACCAGCCCGGACTCCTCGATGGTTTCGTCGTCGGCGCTGGGCTCGTCCTCGACGAAACGGAGATCGGCGGTTCCCCGGGCAGCAGCAGCCTCCTCGGCCCGCTTCCGTTCGGCCTCGTCGAGAAGCTGCTGGTAACGGCTGACGGGCTTCTGCCGGACATTCTCGGCTGATGCGGGGCGATCCGGCGCAAGCACGCCGGGCCCGGCAGGTGCCGGGCTGCCGGAGCGAGGACCCGTAGTGCTCCCCGGACCGGCAGGAGCCACCGGCGATCCGCTCCCGCCGACGCCGAGTGTTGGACCTGTTGGACCTGCTGGACGTGTCGGGGACGGAACCGTGCCGGCTTCCGGGGCGGAGGGCACCGACCCGATGGCGGGGCTCCACACCACCGACCGGGACGCGTCGGGCTCTGGAACCTGCGGCAGGACCGCGGGTCCGGGACCCTGGGACACGGCCGTCTGCGTGGGAGTGCGGACGGGCGCGGGTGCTGAACGGGGGACGGACGTCCGGTCAGGCGTTCGGCCAGGCGTTCGTTCAGGCGTTCGTTCAGGCCGAACGGAGGGGCCGGCCGTTGCTCCAGTGGAGGGTGCCGGCACCTGCTGGCCGGAGCGCCGGGGCGCCCAAGCTGTCGGAACGGCTCCACCGGCCCGATCAGATGCTGGACCGCCGGCCGGAGGGACTGGTGTTCCCTGTGCGCCCGAGTTCCGGCGCTCATAGGGATCCTCCGGTACTGCGTTCCAGCCGGGACCCGGGTCGAAGGCCTCTTCCGGCGGCTCGACGAGCGCCCATGAGTCATCCGACATCGACGGATCCCAGGCGCTGACCGCTTCGGTCGTCGGGTCGCCGGCTGCAGGGGCTCCGCCGGCACTACGGGGCTTCCCGATGGCCGGCGCTGCAGAGCGGGATCCCTGCAGTCGGCGCCCGCCGGAAGGGCCGTCCGAGGGGTCCGAAGTCGGCGCAGGTGTTCCTGCCGGATGGCTGCCGCCGCGCGACCGCTGGGGGCCCGGCGTGCGGGCAGGGACCGGGCCGTCGGACCCGGAGGAACCGGGCGTGCCGGCAGGTGCCTGGACATCAGGCCCGGTGGCACGGGGTCCAGCGATGACGGGCATTCGACCCGGCCCAGGTGTAGCTGCTCCCGGCAGGGCGGAGGCACCGGTGTCCCCGGCGGGGCTGACTACCGGCTGCCGGACGCCGGCGGTTGCGGACACAGCGGGGCCGGCCGGCCCACCGGCATCGGCGCCGAGGGCTGCAGCGGAACCGCCGGGCTGACTACCGGGCTGGCCGTCGGAATGCGTGCTGGGCCGAGGGCCCGGCTGGGCGTCGGGGTTCCTGCCAGGGGCAGCCGTAGGGCCTGGCTGGCCTGCAGGACCTCTGCCTTCCGGAGGCTGCGGAGAACCGGGGGAACCCATCGGCGAGCCGCCGCGGAGTGCCGAGGGCGCCGAGGAATCAGGGCCCGGGGTGCTACCCGGGGCCGTCTGGCTGGCCGGTACTTTTGGGCCCGACTCACCCGCCCCGCCGGCGTCGTGGACCGCCTCGATGGAACACGTGAGGCCCAGGACCTTGTGGATGGCCTGCTTCAGGTTGTCCACGTGGGGCCCGCGCTGGAACCCGATGGCGTTGCCCTGGTTGGCGAAGGCCAGGACCAGTTGATTGCCCTCGAACGATCGCGGCTTGGCAGACACGTTGACGATGAGCCAGGTGGCCCGCTTGATCCGGGCGACCTCGTCCATGATCTCCGGCCATGCCCGGCGAACCATCTCGACGTTGCCCCCAGAGGCAGCGGGCCGGCCCTGCTGGGCTGTGTCGGGCCGACGGACCTCCTGCTGCCCCTGGCCGCCCTGCAGTGGTCCCTGCTGTGGGGCGTCGTCCTGGTCCGGTCGCCGTCCTGCTGCGGGCGCTGCGGGCTGCTGCCCCTGCGCCATCGGCTGTTGCACCACCGGCTGCCGTTGCTGAGGTGTAGCCGTCGTGGACTGCACCGGCGGACCCTGCTGGCCGAACGGAGCCGTGGATCCGGGACGGGGGGATTCTTGCGGGCTCGCCTGCGGGCGCTCCGTCGCGGGAACGTCCGCTGCCGGCGGGGCCTGCCCCGCGGGGCTCGCCGGGCCGGCTGCTGCCGGCTGCCCGGACGGCTGCTGTGAGGGCTGCTCGGACGGCTGCGACGGCACCGGGTCGGAGAACGCCGAGTCCGTGGACACACCCCAGCTGCCGCCCCAGTCGGGGGACGAGTCCCGGACGGGCGTGCCGGAGGAGGGCTGGACGCGGGAGGCGGCCGGTGCCGCGGGGGAGGGGACGCCAGGCACAGCAGCCGGAACCGCAGGGGCTTCCGCTGCCGGCTCCGCAGGGGGAAGCGACCAGCGGGCGGCGGCTTCCTCAGCGGTCCGGGGTACGCCGTCGAGTCGTGTGCGTGCTGGTGCTTTCGGTGCGTCGTCCACCTCCGCCGCCGGAGCGCCGGCGGCGTACTCGAGGCGTCGCTCGATGCGGTCCACGCGGGCCAGGGTGCCACGCGCGGTGGCGTCCGCCGCAGGCAGCAGGAGCCGTGCGCACAGCAGTTCGAGGTGCAGGCGCGGGGAGGTGGCTCCCGTCATCTCGGTCAGCGCGGTGTTGGTGACGTCGGCCGCCCGGGAGAGTTCACCGGCGCCGAGCTGGTTCGCCTGGGTGCGCATGCGGTTGAGCTGGTCGTCGGGCACGCCGCGGAGGATGGACGCGGCGCCTTCCGGCACGGCGTTGATGACGATCAGGTCCCGGAACCGTTCGAGGAGGTCCTCGACGAAGCGGCGGGGATCGTGGCCCGTCTGGATGACGCGGTCGACGGCATTGAAGACGGTCGCGGCGTCGCCGGCGGCCACCGACTCGACGACGTCGTCGAGGAGCGTCGCGTGGGTGTAGCCGAGGAGCGAGACGGCGAGTTCGTAGTCGAGCCCGTTCTCACCGGCCCCGGCCATCAGCTGGTCGAGGACCGAGAGGGAGTCACGGACCGAGCCGCCCCCGGCCCGGATCACGAGCGAGAGCACGCCGGGCGCCACCGGCACGTTCTCCTGGTGGCAGAGCAGCTCGAGGTACGCCAGAAGCGGCTCCGGCGGGACCAGCCGGAAGGGGTAGTGGTGCGTGCGCGAGCGGATGGTGCCGATGACCTTGTCCGGCTCCGTGGTCGCGAAGATGAAGAGGATGTGCTCGGGCGGTTCCTCGACGATCTTCAGCAGCGCGTTGAAACCCGCCGACGTGACCATGTGCGCCTCGTCGATGATGAAGATCTTGAAGCGGTCACGCACCGGGGCGAAGGTCGCGCGTTCGCGGAGGTCGCGGGCGTCGTCGACACCGCCGTGGCTGGCGGCGTCGATCTCGATGACGTCGAGGCTGCCCGACCCGTTGCGCGCCAGTTCGACGCAGCTGTCGCAGGTGCCGCACGGCGTGGAGGTGGGGCCCTGGGCACAGTTGAGGCATCGGGCGAGGATGCGGGCGGAGGTCGTCTTGCCGCAGCCACGCGGGCCGGAGAACAGGTAGGCGTGGTTGATGCGGTCCTTGTCGATGGCCGCCATCAGGGGTTCGGTGACATGCTCCTGACCGATGACGTCCGCGAAGGTCTCGGGACGGTAGCGGCGGTAAAGGGCTGTACTCACGAAGAAACCTTATCGGTTGGTACTGACGGTTTGCATGCCGGTGCAGGCGACGGAGGGAACAGTGCTGACGGGTCCACCACCCACGGCTCACGGGGCATCCGGCCGGGATCGAACACGGCCAGGGCTGCCTCGAGCGACCCGCCAGGAAGGCCGAGGGAGGCCAGGATGACGTCCAGCACCGCAGGCGGCGCCCAGCCCAGCCGGGCAAGGTCCTCCAGTGTCACAGCGCCGTCCCGTTTTGCCAAGCGGCGCCCCTCCTGCGAGACCGCGAGGGGAACGTGGGCGTAGACGGGGACCGGCAGGCCGAGCAGCGAGGCGAGGTAGGACTGCCGTGGGGCGGAATCGAGCAGGTCGTTCCCCCGCACCACCTGGTCGATGCCCTGCGCGGCGTCGTCGACGACGACCGCGAGGTTGTAGGCGATGACGCCGTCGTTCCTCCGGAGTACGAAGTCGTCGACCGGCGCGGAGACGCGGCCCGCCAGCAGGTCCTCGACGCTCCAGGACTCCACGCCGGACTTCAGGCGCAGCGCCGGACGTCGCTGCACGCGCAGCAGGACGCGTTCGGTCTCACTCAGGCGGCGGCAGGTGCCCGGGTAGAAACCGGGCCGGACGTGGGGCGCGCTTGCCGCTTCGGCCACGTCCCGACGTGTGCAGAAGCACTCGTAGACCAGGCCGCGGTGAAGGAGGTCGTCGAGGGCATGCGCGTAGCGGTGGCCCTGCTCGCTCTGGCGGATGACGGGTGCATCGGAGCGGATCCCCAGAGCGGCGAGTTCGGCCAGCTGGTCGGCCTCGGCACCGGCACGGACGCGGTCCAGGTCCTCGATGCGGATCAGGAAGTCCCGGCCCGTGGAGCGGGCGAACAGCCAGGCGAGGACGGCGGTGCGGAGGTTCCCGATATGCAGTTGCCCCGACGGGCTGGGAGCGAACCGGCCGGCGCCCTGGTGTGCCACCTTCCGACCTCCCACTGAGTGCGCCCTTAAAGTGAAGACCCCCCATGCACCTGCCAGAGCCCGCTTACCCTTGCTACCTTCCGGTCCTGGGGGAGTTCACAGGATGACACCACATGAGGGGCCGGGAAATAGTCTACACAGTCGGATGGGCCGCTTTCGAATCGGCGGGAACCGCCCCGAAAGGACACGATTCGGCAGTATCCGCTTGTATGGGTATTCTGGTATCTGCTCCAAATGAGGAGGATTCGCCTAGCGGCCTATGGCGCACGCCTGGAACGCGTGTTGGGTTAACGCCCTCGGGGGTTCAAATCCCCCATCCTCCGCCTTGTTGCTACAGACAGCAGGACCCCGGCTCCGGCCGGGGTCCTGCTGTTTAAGCGGACGCCTAAGCGGAGGCCACCCCGGACGTGCCGTCGGCCGCAGCTCCCGTCACGCGGCGGATGCGCCGCTTCGCGGCCGCCTCGGCCGGCCCCTCGGGTCCGAGGCCCAGCCGGATCATCCCGAGCACCAGCCGCACCGCGCTCCGGAGGGGCAGGGCAATCGGTCCGAGGGACGGCACCCTCAGGCCGAGCATCTCGCGGTGACTGGGTTCGAGCGTCGCCACGGCCCCGGCGAACAGCACCTGGTACCCGAGGCGCTGGGACCACGGGAGCGGCGGACGGCGGATGTAGGTCAGGGCCTCCCGTACCTGGTCGCTGGTCGTGAGCTCGCCGTCGAACGCCGCGAGCTGGGACCGCAGTTCGGCCTCGGAGCGCGGCGGGTCCTCCAGCCCCATCAGCTCCCCGGCCTGCGCCCACTCGGCCACGTACTGGTCCACTCCACCCGGAATCGGTCCGCCGTAGGAGGCATGGGCAGCCACGAACGCATCGGTGAACGCGAGGTGCACCCAGCGGATGAGGTCGGGGTCGGCCGCGGAATAGGGTTTCTCCTCACCCCGGCTGTCGACGTAGGTGCCGTGCACCCTCGTGTGCAGCCGCTGCACGAAAGCCGAGCCCTCCTGCGCCGCGACCCTGGAGCCGTACGTGACCGTGAAGATCCAGCGGATGGTGTTGGCGAGCCGGCCGAGCGGCTCCTCCCGGAAGCTCGAGTGGGCATGCACCCCGGCCATGGCTCCGGGATGCAGGGCCTGGAGCAGCAGGGCACGGATGCCGGCCACCGTCGGCGTCATGGAGCTGTGCACGGTCCAGACGGCCGAGCCGACCGGGAAATAGCCAGCGTCATCGCCCTTCTCGAACTCGAACTGCCACTGGGGGATGGCGGGATCACCGTCCGTGAAGGTGGTCCGGAGCTGTGTCTTCCACGTGCCGATGATTCCCATACGGTGACCCATTCTGTTCATGAACTGCGGCCGGCCAGGCGCTATGCGCTCGCGGCCGTGCGGCCGCCGTTCCTTCCAACGCATGCCCGTGCCGATTTGCTCCGTAAGCATTCGCTCCGCGCCATAGCAATACGCGTCACAGCCATCCGCGATACGGTGCGGTACGAAGCAGGAGCACACCGACCCACCAGGAGCAGCCATGTCCTCGTCCGACCTGTACGGCATCGACCTCACCATGAATGACGGCAGCCGGAAGTCCTTCGGCGATTTCCGCGGCCGCCCGGTCCTGGTGGTGAACGTGGCATCGAAGTGCGGGTTCACCCCGCAGTACGCCGGCCTCGAGGAGCTGTACGGCAGGTATGCCGAGGACGGGCTCGTGGTCCTCGGGATGCCCTGCAACCAGTTCCTGGGACAGGAACCGGGGAACGACGACGAGATCGCCGCCTTCTGCTCGACGACGTTCGGCGTGACGTTCCCGCTGCTGGCCAAGGGCGATGTGCGGGGCAAGGACCAGCACCCGCTGTACCGGCAGCTCACCACGTTCAAGAACGGGGCCCTGCCCGGGCTGGTGAAGTGGAACTTCGAGAAGTTCCTCGTCGGCCGCGACGGCGAGATCGTGGCGCGCTTCGCCCCGAACGTGGAGCCGGACGCTCCCGAGGTCATCGCTGCGATCGAGGACGCCCTGGCACGCGCAGCTGCCTGAGCCATTCAGGCGCTCCGCGTGGAGGAGCCGCCTCAGCCCAGCAGGGCGACGCAGCGCGCGAGGAATGCGGCCCCTGCCTCCTCGTGGATGAGCGAGCCCTCCGTGAGGATCTCGTAGGGCTTCGCGGGCACTCCGTCCGCGGGCCGCACGTCGACGTGCGCGACGTCGAAGCCCTGCCCGTGCAGGTAGTCGGCCATCGCGTAGTCCGTGCGGGAATCGCCGACGGTATGCCAGGTCCGGGGGATGTCCAGGAGCGGCGCGACGAGCGTCAGCGCGCGCTCGGCCCCCAGGTCCTTGCCCACGCGCACGGACTCGATGTCCGTGGAGATGATGGTCGGGTCGACCCGGTAGTCGATCTCCCCGTTGCTGTCCGGCTCCTCGCGGTCCAGTCGGCGGGCCCCCATGTCGTGGCTGTGCAGAATGTCGAGGGCGTCGTCGTCGAACGAGCGCTGGGCCGCGAGGTAGTCGGCGTTGGTCGCATCGAGCGACTGCTCCACCGACACCATGGAGAGCTTCGTCTCGTCGAAGAACATGAGATCCGAGTACTTCTCCTCCACAAGGTCCCGTACGTCGTCGGCGAAGCTCCTCGGAAGTGCGAGCTCGCGGTCGACGAAGACCTGGCCGGCGCCGTCTTGCGTGAAGGAGAACCAGGTGGCGCCCTTCTCGCAGACCGCATGGAAGGTGATCCCGGCCGGAATGCCCGTGGCCAGCATCGGCCGCATCACCTGCTCGCGGATGAAGGCGTCGGAGCGGCCCGTGTTGAACACGACGGGCCAGCCGGCGGCGGCGAGCGTGAGCAGGTCGGCAATGATCCCGGCCGGGACCGTCCGGGTGAGCGGGCTCGCCACGGGCCCGTCGACGTCGAGCAGGAGTCCCTGGACGGACTTCCCCCGCTCGGCGGGAGGGGCGGTGGGGGCGTCGGGCAACAGGTCGATGGGGGCATCCGTAGGCATGGTCCCATTATGTTCCGGAGGTGCGCACTCCACCCATTCGAGCCGGTCGTCCCGGCTGGTCGCCACGTCGTATCGGATCAGCGCATCGACGAGGTGGCGGCATGGCCTGCCGCCGGTCAGGCGGTCCTTACTGCGCGCGTCATGTACGAGCTGTGCGGATCATCCGTGTAGGAGCCGAAGGGTGGGCACGGCTCGAAGCCGTGCCTCGCATAGAGTGCCCGGGCGGATGCGAAGAACTCCATGCTTCCGGTCTCCAGGGAGATACGACCGACGTGGCGTGCTCGGGCATCCTCGAGCACGTGATGCAGCAACTCGGACGCTATTCCCCGCCCCCGCAACGCGGGCTCGGTCCGCATGCTCTTGAGCTCCTCATGCCCTGGCTCCAGCGCCGCCAATGCGCACGTGCCCGCTATCCGCCGTTCGAGCCGAGCGACCCACAGCCTCACACCCGGCTGCCGCAGGGCAGCCAGGTCCAGCGCGTGCTGACTCTCTGGTGGCGACTCCGGTGCCATATCCGCCAGGTGGTCGTTCAGGAAGACCTCGAGGGCGGGATCTTCGAAGTCGGCGGGCTGGATGGTGCACGTCATGGGAATCAAGGATAGTGGCCCCCATTTCAGGAGCATTTCAGTGTCCCCCGCGGACGTCCTTCCAGGGAGCCCCGAGCCCCCCGAATTCACGCCTGCGCGTCCCCGTCGCTGCGTAGGGACTGGATCATCCCGGTGAGCACCCTGCGGGCGGCGGACTGCTCCTCCGGCGTCATGCCGCTCAGCATCCGGACCTCGACGGAGCGGACAGCGGCGGTCGCTCTCTCAAGGCTCCGGCGACCACGGGCGGTGAGCTGGGTAGGGGACACCCTTCCGAGGCGGGCCTCGACCGGCCGTTCCACGTATCCGTCCCGCTCCAGAGCCTGTAGCAGCACGTTCATTGATTGCCGGGTCACGAAGGCACCCCGTGCGAGCTCGGAATTCGACAGACCTGGGCGCTGTGCCAGCAGCTCGAGGCATGAATAGTGCGTCACGGTCATGCCGAGCGGTCGCAGGACTGCTTCCATGGCGGCTCGGAGCTCACTCGACGCCTCCTTCAGCAGGTATCCGAGGGATGTCTCGAGGTTGATGCCTTCTTGACTCATGTCAGAAGTCTGACATACCGTACTTTTGTCAGATAACTGACACTCACGGAAGAAGCTCCTGATGCCCGTTACCGGCCCCGATTTCATCTCGCTCCAGGTTCGCGACCTGCACGCATCACAAGCGTTCTACGAGCAGTACCTCGGCCTCGTCCGGACCCATGCCGGCCCGCCCCACGCCGTTGTCTTCGAAACGACCCCGATCGCCTTCGCGCTTCGGGAGCTCCTGCCGGGTACCGACCTCACCTCCGCTGTCCAGCCTGGTATCGGGATAGCGGTCTGGTTCCATGCCACCGACGTCCAGACCATCCACGATGCTCTCGCCTCTGACAATCACCCGATCGTCTCACCGCCGATCGACGGACCCTTCGGCCGCACCTTCACCTTCTCCGACCCCGACGGCTACTACATCACCCTCCACGACCGGGGCTGAACCCGACAACGCAGGCTAGGACGGTGAGCGGATGCGTTGCGGGTGGCCGGACCGGCAGGTCACCTCTTGTTCATCAGGGCACCAGCGAGTATTCATTAGGGCACCAGCGCGCGGCGTGGCTAGCTTGAAACCTACGCCTACCGTGGAGGCCCGCCGTGAATGAACTCCCAGAACTGCCCGATCACCCATACCGGACTGATGTGCACCTTGCTGTGGCAGGTAGAGCCGCCAGTCGACGCCAGGAGTGGTCTCCCACTCCACCGCGGCCGCGGTCCCATCAGGGGAGCGGGGGACACGGCGAGGTGCCGGAACCGGCGGGATGGCGCGCTGCACCCGGGCCCGCCATCGGCCCGAGCCAGATGAGTCCCGGAGATTTCTTCCCCTCGAGCCTGCGGATGCTCGGTGCGATCGAGCTGGCGGTCTTGCACAGCAGGGCACAGCGAGCCGTGGATGCGGCGACGGATCACGGAACACTGGACCAGGAAATCGCCTTCCGTCTCGAGGAACTCCGCGAGGAACTGGACCTGCGGGATGCTGAGCATGCGCACCAGCTTTCGTGGGTGGATGTGGGCAGCGGCAGGAGTCGTGTGGCGCAATCCGGGCGCCGTCAGCTGGTCGCGTCAATAAACCGTGTCGCAGCAAGGGCAGTCCTTCTGGCGATCGTCTCGGTCGCCCGTCCGGGAGTTCGGAAGCGCCCTCAGCGAAGGCCCGACGGTTTCGGCACGCCCTGATGTCCGGGGATCAATTCCTGGTCGTATCGTCGGCCGAGCCGGATTTCACCAGCCGGCGAAGGCCGCCCTGGGGAGGTACTGGAACCGGCACGGGCCAGCGGGGCCGCAGGTCATCACCGAGTGTCACGCCCTGGAGCTTCCTGTGGACGAGGGGCACTATCCAGTCATTGATCCAGCGCCGCTGTGCCTGCTCCCACTGCACCAGGGTTCTCGACTGAGGGGGCTGCCAGTCCAGCAGGGTCATGGAGTGCCCTACACCCAGGATGTCGAGGACCTTGGACGCCAGGTATTTGTGGCCGGCCTTGGACATGTGGAGGCGGTCCGGGGCCCACATGCGCGGGTCGCGGTATGCCTCGAAACCCCAATAGTCCACCAGGACGGCGTCGTACTTGTCGGCGATGCGGCGGACACCGTCGTTGTACAGATGGTTCCGTCTCCGGAAGATCCGTAGCGCCGGGGTGACGTCGACGTCGTATCCCGTGAAGAGGAGCAGCGTGGCTCCGGTCGTTGCGAGGCCGGCGACCAGTTCCTCGTAGTGCTGGAGCACACCGGTGATGTTCGTCCGAGCATCGAGGATGTCGTTTCCACCGGCATAGAGCGTGATCAGGGTGGGCTTCATGGCGAGGGCCGGATCGAGTTGTTCGGCCGCGATCTGCCGCAGGCGCTTGCTGCGGACCGCGAGGTTCGCGTATTCCCATCCGGGCTGGTTCTTGGCCAGCTTCTCCGCCACACGGTCGGCCCAGCCTCGCACGCCGTTGGGGAGATGCTTGTTCGGATCTCCTACGCCTTCCGTGAAGGAATCTCCCAGCGCCACGTACCGGCCGGCCGGCAGGCTCCGTCCCGGGGTCACAGGCGAAGCAGGGCATGGTCGGAGATGGTCTCCTCGTAGTGCTGGACGAGCGATTCGCAGAGCACGGGCCAGGTCCGTCCCTGCACGCTGGCGAAGGCCGCCTGGGAGAATGCGGCACGTTTTGCGTCGTCACCCACGAGGTCGACCACCTGGCTTCGCAGCTGCGCCAGGTTTCCGGGGTGGTACAACCATCCGGTCCTTGACGAGTCGACCAGGTCGAGAGGGCCACCCCGTCCCGTGGCCACCACGGGAACTCCTGAAGCCATCGCCTCCTGAATGGTCTGGCAGAAGGTCTCCAGCTCACCGGGATGGATGAAGAGGTCCAGGCTGGCCACCGCAGCGGCCAGTTGCTCGCCGCCGAGGAAGCCGGTGAAATGGGCACCGGGAAGGGCGGATTCGAGAGCCGGCCGGAGGGGGCCGTCACCGATGATCACCAGACGGGTGTTCTCGATATCCGCAAGGACCCGGAGGTCATCGACCTGCTTCTCAGCAGCGAGCCGCCCCACGTACCCCAGAAGCTTCACTCCCTGCGGTGCGATGCTCTCCCGGAAGGAATGGCTCCGTTTGCCCGGATGGAACCGGGAAGTGTCCACTCCGCGCCGCCACAACCGGACATTGGGAATGCCGCGCACCTCCAGCTGGCGTATGGCCGATGTCGAGGGTGCCAGGGTGCGGGTTGCTCCGCCGTGAATGTGCTCGACCCTCTGCCAGGCCCAGCTTTCGAGGAGAGGTAGGCCGTATCGTGCTGCATACCCGGGGATGTCCGTCTGGTAGACGGCGACCACAGGGATACCGAGTCCTGCGGCCGCGCGGAGCGCACGCCATCCCAACTCGAACGGGGAGGCGAGATGGACGATGTCCGGCGCGAAATCCGCGAGGATCCGCCGAACCCTGCTGACTCCGCCGACAGCCACCCGCACACTGCTGTAGCCGGCCAATGGAATCGACGTCAGCCGTACGACGCGGATGTTGTGCTCCAGTCCGGATTCGACCGGGTCTGCGCTGGACGGTGCGATCACCAGCACGTCATCCCCGCGGTCCGTGAAATGGTCGAGCATTCTCTGGATCGAGTGGGTGACCCCGTTGACACTGGGCAGGAAGGTCTCGGCGACAATTGCAATCCTCACCCGTCCACTGTTCCAACCGGTGTTGATCGTCCGGCAGCAGACAGGTATCCGCTCGCCGACAGGTCGGTGAACAGGAAACGCCGGGGAACCTCACCGCCCCCATCGACCCTGCGGTCTAGAACCAGGACTGCGGGAGTGAGGCCCGGAACGGCTGGGACATCGTTTTCAGGTACGTGGCGGTGACGTGGTTGTCGTCCTTGTAGACGATGACATTACCGATCACAGCGGGGCAGCGGTCCGACGGACAGAAGAAGTCAGAGAAATCGAGAAGGTGCAGGCCCGGGACATCGTTGCCGAAGTCCGGCGGCATCGAGTTGTCGGCCAGGGTCGCCGACCTGCTGTTGCCGCACTTCGGATCATCTGGGCCACGCTCTTCGATACAGGAACGGACGTTTCCAGGCATTCTCGGTGTGTCCCGAATGGCGAGAACCTCTATTCCCGCATCCGAGAACTGCCGGATGATCCCGATCCACGTGGGATCGAGGACTTCTCCTCCACCCGGCAGTGTCTGCGTGCTCGTGGTGACGACCACGTCCGGCTTGCGCTCCAACACGGTCGCGATGAGGTCGCGATTGTGCGCCAGGCAATCCGATCCGACTTCGGGATCGAGGCTCAACGGGCAGAAACCGCGAGTCACCGCTTCTACCGCCCACCCTTCCTCGGCTGCCACCTCGAGGACCGGGGTCGCCCAGACGTGTGCATGTGAGCTCCCGACGACCATCAGGCTGCGCGGTGCCTCCGGCCCGACGGAGTTGTCGCAGATATTGACTGCGGTCGCCACGTCGCTCTGGCAACCGCCGGCGAACACCGGCCAGTCATCCCGGATATCCGAGAGCTCCGGGAGGAGCGCGGCATCCGCGGCAACTTCATCGACGTATCCGGGGAGAAGCGACAATGCGCCGGGATTGTCGGTGTCCGCCCGAGCCGACGCCTGTTCGGTCTGAACGCGCAGGCTCTGCTGCCAGAACGCCACGGGCGCCGCGACGAGAGCCACGCACACAGCGAGGACGACGACGGCGCGGCGGCGCTTACGATCCGCCCAGCTCAGGGCCCGCATGGGCTGTTCCACGAAACGCGTGGTCAGGTGTGCCAGGACCAGCGACACCCCGATCACGAGGAATCCCCCGACCAGTCCCGGGGATCCACGGTCCTGCCAGACCAACGCCAGCACCAGCACCGGCCAGTGCCACAGGTACAAGGCGTAGGACAGATTCCCGACCCTCACCAAGGGTCTCGACGCAAGGAACCGGTCCGCGCCGAAGCGGCTGCCCGTCTGACCCGCGATGATCACGAGGGCAGCGGCCGTGAGCGGCCACAGTGCCACGTAACCCGGGAACTGCCCCTGAACGTCGAGAACGACACCCGCGCCGAGCATCAGGACAAGACCGACCCAGCCCGCTACGACCCGCAGGAACCGCGGCAACCGGGCGGACGGCAGGGCAAGAGCGAGCAGCGTCCCGAACGCGAACTCCCAGAGGCGGGCCCGGGTATCGAAGTACGCGTATGCCTGACTCGTGGAGGTCTCCCACACCGAGAAGGCGAGCGAGACCACGAACAACCCGCCGAACACGAGCAGGACGACACCACGGAACTTCAACCGGTACCGTCGGGCGACCACGGCACTGAACAGGAACAGGAGGGGCCACAGGATGAACACCTGACCCTGGACGGAGAGCGACCAGAAATGCTGCAGCGGACTCGCGAGGCTGTCGTCCTCCGCGTAGTAATCGACCGCGTTCGACGCAAGCACCCAGTTCTGCACGTAGAACAACGACGCCCACGACTGCTCCAGGATGTCCGGCCACCGGGACCTCGGAACGAGCAGGGGCCCGGCAGCCTTCCGCTGGCACTAGGCTCGGCGCTATGACGACCAACCAGCGCCTCGAGCCGCTGCTCGAGCAGTACGACTGGGCGACGGAGCGACTTCTCAGTCGCCTCGCCGGGCCCACCAGCAACTCAGGTGATGGCAGCGACGTCGACGTACCGGTGCTGACGGACGCCGAGTACCTGTGGGAGCCGGTCGACGCATGCTGGTCGGTGCGGAGGCGCGCCGACGGGCCCGGACCGGGCGCCGTCAAGCTCATCGGCGCGGGGGAGTGGGGGCGGGACGGCGCCCCCGAAAGCCCGTGGCCCCCGCCTCTCACGACGATCGCCTGGCGGCTCGACCACCTTTCCGAGACACTGCTGGGCCGCTCCAGCCACCTCGGGGGCGACCGGACGTTCGATCGGGCGACGTACGAATCACTGCCGGACGCAGCCGGCGCCATCGAGAGGTTCCGCGGGGCCGCGGCCGACTGGCGTCGGGTACTGATCGGTGTGGACGAGTCCGATTACGACCGGACCGGGTTGAGCAGTTACCCGTACGGCAGCGACGCCGAGGAGACATTTCCGACGATCGTGTGGTGGGAGAACCAGGAGATCCTGCACCACGGAGCTGAGATCGCGCTCCTCCGCGACCTCTACGTTCACCGAGCTCGGTAGCGACAACCTGAGGCCCGATGCTGAGCCGCCTTCCTCGGCTGTCGAGCATCGCACCCCGGCTCGTCCGGGCTGGGTCAGTGCAGCTGGGGAGTTTTCAGGAGCTGCGTGTAGAGGGCCAGATGATCGCTGATCATGCGCGGGGTGCTGAACCGTTGTTCGGCGGTCGCCCTGACGCTGTGCCTGTCCAGCTGGGCGGCCCGGCCCAGGAGGAGGGGGAGTTCTTCAGCAGTGGGTGCCAGGTAACCGGTAATGGCGTGTTGGACGATTTCCGGGGCGGCTCCTCGGCACGTCGCCACCACGGGCGTGCCGGTGGCCATGGCTTCGATCATCACCAGGCCGAAGGGCTCGGACCACTGGATGGGGTTGATCAGAGCCATTGCGTTGCCCAGCAGGTCGTACTTCTCCTGCCCGCCGACCTCTCCCAGGAAGTCCACGTCCGGGCCCAGCATCGGTTCGATGGTGTCGCGGAAATACTGTAGTTCTGCGAATTCGTGCATCTTGGCGGCGATCTTCAGGGGGACCCCTGAGGCGCGGGCAACGGTGATCGCCTCGGCGACGCCCTTGTCCGGGCACATCCGGCCGAGGAAGCATGCGTAGCCCCCGCTGCCGGGACCGAGCGGGACGGCGGAGAAATCTATCCCGTGCGGGATCACGGCAGCTACACGTAACCCGGGAGTGCGGCTGACCTGGTCATGGGAGATCGCCACCAGGGCTGTGTCGGAAGCTGCTCGATAGATCTCCTGAAGGTGTGGGGTCATCGGGCCGTGAATGGTCGCAACCACCGGCACGTCGGCTGGGCGGTTCCGGTAGAGCGGACCGGACAGGGTGTGGTCGTGGATCAGGTCGACCCCTGCCAACCCCGCATAGGCCCGCACGATGTGGCCGAGCTCGGACCAGGTGGTCTCCAGGCGGGCCAGGTCCGAGGCGTCCGTGCCCGGCAGCTGCGGAACGGGGCAGGTGCTGTCGGCGGCTGCAACCAGAACCACCTCGTGCCCGGCGTCCGCGAAGCCGCGAGCCAGGGTATCGACCACCAGTTCGACACCCCCGTACCCCGGGGGTGGCACCGGGATCCAGGGAGCGACGATCAGCCCGATACGCATGATCACGGCCCTATCGGGAGGTTCGTCGTCGAGGCGACCCCGGGATCCGGCACGGTGGGTTACGGCACAGGTGGAGGTCGTGATCACGATCGCGGGACACGCGGTCAGGCCTCGGCTGCCGCCTGGGCTGCCGGTTGCGGCGTGAGCGGCGCAATGCGGGATGCATGGCGCGAACTCAGCGTTCGGGGTGGTGTCGGTAGGCCGGGGTGAGCGTTTCTTCCAGTCGCGGGCGAGCATCCGAGCGCAGCACCATGCCGGGGGGAAGCCCGTCGATGGTGGCAGTCGTTCCTTCGGCCCGGATGGTGATGCGGGAGGTGGAGAGGCGGACCCGATCCGCGCGGAAAGCGCCGAACTGGAATGGCAGGATCGGAGCCAGGTGCACCTGACCCTGCGGCAGGATCGGATCGAAGCGCAACAGGGTGCGCATCAGTTGCACCGGTGCTGCGGCTGCCCAGGCCTGGGGGGAGCAGGAGGTGGGGTAGGGCACGGGTGCGTCGTACTCCTGGCGGGAGAACCCGCAGAAGAGCTCTGGCAGCCGCCCATCGAAGTGCTCAGCCGCGGCGAAGAGGCCCTGAGCCACCCGGGCTGCTTCCTCCGCGAAACCGTAGCGCATCAGGCCGGTGGCGATCAGGGCGGTGTCGTGAGGCCACACGGAGCCGTTGTGGTAGCTGACGGGGTTATAGGCCCCCATGTCCGAGGCCAGCGTCCTGATGCCCCAGCCGCTGAACATCTCGGGTGACATGAGCCTCTCGACCACCTGGGGAGCCTTCTCGACGTCCACGATGCCGAGCCACAGGCAGTGGCCCATGTTGGACGCGCACGCATCGACCGGGCGCTTGTCCTTGTCCAGGGCCACCGCGAAGTAGCCCCTGTCCGGCAGCCAGAACCGCTCATTGAACTCGGTCTTCAGGTCCGCCGCGCGCCCGGTCCAGGTCGCAACGCCCTGCTGGTCGCCGAGCTGGGCGGCCAGCAGGGCCCGCCCCAGGTAGGCGCTGTAGACGTAGGCCTGCACCTCGCACAGGGCGATGGGCGGTTCCGCCAGGTGCCCGTCGGCGAAGTTGATCCCGTCCCAGGAGTCCTTCCACCCCTGGTTCACCAGCCCGTGATCGTTGTGGCGGTGGTACTCCACGAAACCGTCGCCGTCGCGGTCCCCGTAGTTCTCGACCCACTCCAGAGCCCGGTCAGCGTTCCCCAGCAAGGTCTCGAGCTGGTCGTCGGCCAGGCCCCACCGGCCCACTTCGGCCAGAAGGGTCACGAACAGGGGGGTGGCGTCGGCGGTCCCGTAATATGCTTGCCCGCCTCCCATGGCCAGGCCTGCACTGGCACCCAGACGCACCTCGTGCAGGATCCGGCCCGGTTCCTCCTCAGTGTCCGGATCGACTTTCGTCCCCTGAAGGGAAGCCAGTGTCTGCAGGGTGCCCGTGGCCAGGGCGGGGTCCACGGACAGGCCCATGTAGGAGGACAGCAGCGAGTCGCGGCCGAACAGCGCCATGAACCACGGCGCGCCCGCGGCCACGGCCACCCTCTCGGGGTGGTCGGTGTCGAAGATCCGCAGTGAGCCGAGATCGGCCTGGCTGCGGGACAACACGTCCTCGACGTTCCGGTCGGTGACCGTCAGGTGTGGGAGGCCCTCCTCCCACTCCGTGTAGCGGCGGGCCGCTTCGTGGCGCACCGGCCCGGCCGCCTCGGTGAACGGGTTCTCGGGCCCCACGCCCTCCACCAGCGGAGTGCAGATGACGCTGGTGGACCAGGCACCCCGCGCTGGGACCTCGGTCTCGAAAACCACCGAGTTCTCCGTCATGGATGCGCCAGGTGCGCTGATCACCACCCCTCGGCGATATCCGGCCCGCGCCGCCTCGATCTGTAGCAGGTTCGGGCGAATGTGCCGGTTGCGGTCCGTGAAGATGGCGGTCCTGCCGCCCTTCACATCGAAGAGGTCGGCCAGATCCGCGTCCACACCGATCTCGACCCGACACGCTACGGGTTCCCGGGAGAAGTTGCGGACCCGGATGTCGTTGCGCAGTCCCGGGCCGACGTGACGCTCCTGCTCCACGACCAGAGCGCTGTCCGCGACTCCGTTCGGATGCCTCGGCCGGCCCACGAACACGGCCCGGTACGGTTCCAGCGTCCGCCCTGTCAGCGGCTCCAGCGGCATGCCGTTCACGGTGAGAAGCCAACGGGAAAGAATCCGCGTGTCCTGGTAGAAGGCTCCCTGAGGCTGGCCCGGGAGGATGTCCGCGCTCTGGGCCGAGATGCAGAACGAGGAGCCTTCCACGACCGTGACTGCGTCCACGCCCGATGAGCCCGTCGCATTGTCCGCGTTCCAAGCGCTCATCGCCGGTCCCTCATCCTCAGTCGGTACCGCAGGGAGACCTGGTCGATGCACCGCATCCGGAGCCCGGGCCTCTTCGCCCCTCCGATGCCGTCCAACCACTCTCCGTTCATCATCCCAACCTCTCTCGGGGCGGGCAATACCTTGGCGAGGTTCATCGACGTCGGCATCCCCGGTGCTCGCAGCGTGGCCCCGAAGCACGGAGCATCCCGGCCGGTAGGCCTCAGGAGCAGAGGGCAGGGGCCGGTCGGAGGAGGTTCCGCGGTCGGAAAGACCGCGTTTGACGGTGGGAGTGATCTGTCACATACTTGTGGAATCGATTCCATGGAATCGATTCCACAAAGACGTAGGGAGCAGCGTGCGGTCAGTGACGATCAAGGACGTCGCCGAGAAGGCGGGAGTGTCCATCGCAACCGCGTCCCGCGTGCTCTCCGGCCACCCGAGCACCTCGCCCTCCGCCCGTACCGCCGTGGAGCGGGCTGTGGCCGAACTGGGTTTCCGCCCCAATGCGCAGGCACGGTCGCTGCGCAAGACCACGACGCAGACCATCGGACTGCTCCTGCCGGACATCCGCAATCCGTTCTTCGCCGACCTCGCCCACGCCGTCGAGCAGCGTGCTCGGGACTTCGGGTACCTGACCCTGTTCGGGAACGCCAACGAGAGCGTCGAGCAGCAGGACCGCTACTTCGACGTCATGCTCTCGCAGCGCGTGGACGGCCTGATCGCGGCTCCCCAGGGAGACCGGGCGAGCCTGGCCGGCATCCTCGAGAGCGGGCTCCCCACGGTCTTCGTGGACCGCGTCATCGAGGGCGCGGGCGTGCCGAGTCTCAGCCCCGACAACCGCACCGGCATCCGGGAGGCGGTTGCGCACCTGACGGGGCTGGGGCACCGGCGCATCGGGTACATCGCCGGCCCGCAGTCCACGTCCACGGGCCGCGAGCGGCTGCAGGCGTACCAGGAGGCCATCCGGGAGTCGCCCGCCGACGACGCCGGCGAGCTCGTGTACATCGGCGACTTCCAGGCTGCCAGCGGTGCGGCCGGTGCGCACGCCCTCCTGGACCTCCCGAACGCTCCGACGGCACTCCTCGCCGCGGACAGCCTCATGTCGATCGGCGCCATCGGGGTCTGCAACGAGCGCGGTCTCTCCATCGGCGCGGGCCTGGCCTTCGTCGGCTACGACGACATCGAGGCCTTCGCGCTCCTGAATCCGGCCCTGACCGTGATCGCCCACGACGTCGACGCCATGGGCCGTGGCGCGGTCGACATGCTCGTGCAGGTCATCGCCGGAGAGCCTCCGCAGTCGCGGGTCCTGCCGAGCCGGCTGATCGTGCGCGGGTCCACCCCCGAACTCTCGAAAGGAACCGGCGCATGAGCACACCCATCCTGTCGCTGGACGGCGTGACCAAGTCCTTCGGCCCGGTCACCGTCATCGACGGCGTCTCCGTGGACGTCCACCCCGGCAAGGTCCAGGTCCTCCTCGGCGAGAACGGGGCGGGGAAGTCCACCCTCATCAAGATGATGGCCGGGGTCTACCAGCCCGACGGCGGACGGATCCTCGTCGACGGCAGGCCGGTCACGCTTCCCGACACCAAGGCGTCCGAGGCGCTCGGCATCGCCACGATCCACCAGGAACTCAACCTGGTCGGGTCCATGAGCATCGCGGAGAACATCTCGCTCGGCCGCATGCCCAAGCGCTTCGGGCTGGTCGACCGCCGGACGATGAAGGAGGACGCCCGAGCGGCCCTCGCCCTGATCGGCCTCGAGCTCGACGTCGACCAACACGTCGGCGAACTGGGCATCGCCCGGCAACAGCTCGTGGAGATCGCCAAGGCGCTGAGCCTGAACGCCCGCATGCTGATCCTCGACGAGCCCACCGCCGCCCTGACCAAGCGTGAGATCGCAGCGCTGTTCGCCGTCGTCGAGGACCTCCGGGCGCGCGGCGTCGGCATGGTCTTCATCTCCCACCACCTCGACGAGATCGCCGCCATCGGCGACTCCGTGTCCGTGCTGCGCGACGGCAGGTTCATCGCGGAGGTCCCGGCGACGACCCACGAGGACGAACTGGTCCGGCTCATGGTGGGGCGCGACATCGCCCAGCAGTTCCCGCGCCGCCGGGAGTACGGGGGACCACCCGAGACGCTCCTGTCCGTCCGCGACCTGTCCACCAAGGGCATGGTCAACGGCGTGTCCTTCGACGTCCGGGCGGGTGAGGTCGTGGCACTGGCCGGGCTCGTGGGAGCCGGCCGTACCGAGGTGGTCCGCGCCATCGCCGGGGTGGATCCCTACCTGAGCGGCTCGGTGACTGTCCGGGGCAGGGAACTGCCCAAACTGGACGTCGGCGCCGCTATCCGGGCGGGTGTCGGCCATGTACCCGAGGACCGCAAGGTCCAGGGGCTCGTCCTCGGTGCCAGCGTGAACGACAACATCGGCTACGCGACCCTGGCGTCGACGTCGAAGGCCGGCGTGGTCGACTTCGCGGGCCAGCGCTCCCGCGCCGAGGGCGTCGCCGAGACGCTCCGCATCCGCATGCGGGACCTCGACCAGCCCGTCGGCGCACTGTCGGGCGGCAACCAGCAGAAGGCCGTCTTCGCGCGATGGATCCTCGCGGAATCGTCCGTGCTGCTGCTCGACGAACCCACGCGCGGCGTCGACGTCGGCGCGAAGGTCGAGATCTACGAACTGATCAATGCGATCACGGCGGCCGGCGGAGCCGTCCTCATGGTCTCGAGCGAACTCCCCGAGGTACTCGGGATGGCCGACCGCGTCCTCGTGATGAGCGGCGGCCATATCTCCGGCGAGCTCGACGCCACCACCGCAACCCAGGACGCCGTCATGTCCCTCGCCGTCCGCGACGTGCAGAGGGATCTTGAGGACCAGCAGATGAAGGACGAGGCATGAACGCGACAGCTGTACTGAAGCCCGCCGCCGGCGGCACGAGGAGCACGAAGTTCCTCGCGGACAATGGGGCGCTCGTGGGGCTCTTCGTCCTCGGGCTGGCGCTCTTCATCGCCACGCCGGACTTCCTCACCGGGCCCAACCTGCTCAACATCGGCATCCAGGCATCGGTCATCGCCGTCCTCGCCTTCGGCCTGACGTTCGTGATCGTCGCCGGCGGGATCGACCTCTCCGTCGGCTCCGTCGCAGCGCTCAGCGCGATGGGATCGGCCTACATGTTCAGCACTGCCGCCCTGCCGGGATGGCTCGCCCTGGTGGGAGGGCTGGTGTTCGGAACCCTCGCCGGGGCGGTGAGCGGCCTCGCGGTCGCGTACGGCCGCCTGCCCTCCTTCATCGCGACACTCGCGATGCTCAGCGTGGCCCGGGGCCTGACGCTGGTCCTGTCCGACGGACGCCCCATCGCCACCGCTCCCGCCGTGTCCTTCCTCGGAGGCAACGTGGGACCCGTACCGATGCCGATCGTCGTCCTCGTGCTCGCCGGCATCGTCGCGGCACTGATCCTCAACTACACCGTGATGGGCCGCTACATGTACGCGGTAGGCGGCAACACCGAGGCCGCCCGGCTCTCGGGCATCCCGGTGCGCCGTGTGCTCGTCACGGTCTTCGCCCTGTCCGGGCTCTTCGCCGCGCTCGCAGGCCTCCTGCTCTCCGGCAGGCTCGATTCCGCCCAGCCGCAGGCCGCTGCAGGCTACGAGCTGGACGCCATCGCCGCCGTCGTCATCGGCGGCGCCTCCCTCGCGGGAGGAGTGGGCCGCATCAGCGGCACCCTGATCGGCGCCCTCGTCCTCGTGGTGATCCGCAACGGGCTCAACCTGCTCAACGTGTCCTCCTTCTGGCAGCAGGTAGTGATCGGCGTGGTCATCGCGCTCGCCGTCGGCATCGACTCCCTGCGCCGCAAGTCCGGCAACCACTAGTCCTTCCCGCACCATCCGAAACCAGCAAAAGGAACCAACGATGAAGTTCTCCTCCACCACCAGGGCCGCGGCCGCCGCCATGTCACTCGCGCTCCTGCTCGGCACCACGGCGTGCAACCGCGGCGACGCAGCGAGCGAGGCGAAGAGCGTCACGCTCGCCGTGTCCACCCTGAACAACCCCTTCTTCGTCGAACTGCGTGACGGCGCCCAGGAGGCCGCGAAGGCCGCCGGTGTCGAACTCGACGTCGTCGACTCGCAGAACGACTCGGCGACCCAGACGAACCAGCTGGCGACGGCGGCGACCAGCGGCACCGACGGCGTCATCATCAACCCCGTCGACTCCGATGCGGCGGCAGCCTCCGTCGCACCGCTGGTCTCCGACAGCACACCGATCGTGGCCGTGGACCGCGCGGTCAACGGCGCCCAGGTGCAGTCCCTCGTCTCCAGCGACAATGTGGCGGGTGGCAAGCAGGCCGCCGACGAGCTCGCGAAGGCCATGGGCGGCAAGGGCACCGTGATCGTCCTCCAGGGCGTCGCCGGGACGTCGGCGAGCCGTGATCGCGGAGCAGGCTTCACGGAGGGGATGAAGGCCTACCCGGACATCAGGATCGTCGCCCAGCAGACGGCGAACTTCGACCGCGCGGAAGCCCTCAACGTCGCCACCAACCTCCTGCAGGCGAACCCGGGCGTCACCGGGGTGTTCGCCGAGAACGACGAGATGGCGCTCGGAGCGATCCAGGCACTCGGCGCACGCGCGGGGTCCGAGGTGAAGGTCGTCGGCTTCGACGGCACCACCGACGGCCTCACCGCCATCGAGGCGGGCACCCTGACGGCGACCATCGCCCAGCAGCCCGCCGAACTGGGCAAGCGCTCGGTCGAGGTGCTCGTGCAGCTGCTCAATGACGAGACGGTCGAGGAGGCCATCCCGGTCCCCGTCACCACCGTCACCACCGAGAACGTCGCGGACTTCGCGGGATGAGTACCGCGCCGGGCATCGTCGTCGTCGGGTCCATCAACGCGGACCTCGTGATCACCCTCGAACGTCACCCCCAGCCGGGCGAGACGGTGCTGGGCCGCACGATGACGGTGCTGCCCGGCGGCAAGGGCGCCAACCAGGCGGTGGCCGCAGCCCTGCTCGGCGCCGACGTCACCATGATCGGTGCCGTCGGAACCGACGCCTACGCCGACGTCGCCCTCTCGGCCCTGACGGCAGCCGGCGCGGACCTGGCCGCCGTCCGGCGGACCGGCGGCGGCACGGGGGTCGCCGTCGTCGAGGTGTCCGACGACGGCGAGAACAGCATCGTGGTGCTGCCCGGTGCCAATGCCGAGGTGACGGCCGTACTCGTCGAAGCCTCCGCCGGAACCATCCGGGACGCAGCCGTCGTCGTCGTCCAGGGCGAGCTGCCGGCGGACGCGACGGCGGCCGCCATCCGGGCGGCTGCGGGGCGCGTGATCGTCAACCTGGCTCCGGTCATCGATGTCGACCGCACGATGCTCCTGCGGGCGGATCCGCTCGTCGTCAATGAACACGAGGGGGCCCTGGTCCTCGGGCAGCTCGGCGGCACCGCGCAGGCGGACCACGAGGCGGTCGTCGCGGCCCTTCTCGCCTGCGGCTTCGCGTCCGTCGTGATGACCCTCGGGGGAGCCGGAGCGCTGGTGTCCGACGGCGGTCCCGTCCTCCGGGTGCCGGCCCCGCGCGTCTCCGCCGTGGACACGACCGGTGCCGGCGATGCCTTCGTCGGAGCGCTCGCCGCACGCCTCGCGGCCGGCGAACCGCTCGACGACGCCGTCCGGTTCGCCGTCCGGGTGGGGTCCTACGCCGTGCAGCATCCGGGAGCACAGCCCTCCTACCCTTCGCTCGGGGACCAGCTCCCCGCCCTACCCCCGCAGGAAACGAGTACGTGAAGAAGACAGGCATCATCAACGCCCCGCTCAGTGGAGCACTCGCCACCCTTGGCCACGGTCACCTGGTGGTGATCGCCGACTGCGGTCTGCCGGTCCCGGCGTCGGCAGCCGTCGTCGACCTGTCCCTCGTGCGTGGCACGCCCTCCTTCGTGCAGGTCCTCGACGCCGTGCTCGCCGAGATCGTGGTCGAGGCGAGCATGTGCGCGAGGGAGGCCGCGGAGTCCGAGGTCGAGGACTGGCTCGCCGGCAGGGGGCTCACGCCCCGGCGGATCTCCCACGAAGACCTGAAGGGGCTGCTGCCCGCCGCGCGCCTGATCATCCGGACGGGCGAGGCGACGCCGTACGCCAACGTCGTCCTGCAGTGCGGCGTCGACTTCTAGGCTCCGCCCGCTCCGGGTCGTCTTCGTGCGTAACCATTGGGCCACGAGATGCCGGCCGGAGGGCGTCCGCGTTTCATTGGCAGACGGAATTACCTAGGCTGTAGCAGTGATCTTCAAAGCAGTAGGCGACGGCCGCCCATACCCCGACCACGGACACGTGACCCCCAAGGACTGGGCGGAAGTGCCTCCCCGGCAGGTGCGGCTCGACGAACTCGTGACCACCAAGACCACGCTCGACCTCGAGGCGCTGCTCGCCGAGGACTCGACGTTCTTCGGTGACCTCTTCCCGCACGTGGTGCAGTGGAACGACGTGATGTACCTCGAGGACGGCCTCCACCGCGCCGTCCGGACGGCGCTGCACCAGCGGACCATCCTGCACGCGAGAGTCCTCGTGCTCGATGACTGAGAAGGATTCGCCGCGCCTGCAGCGGGCGGAGGCGAAACGGGATCCCACCGAGTGGCACGGCCACCGGATCGTCACCGAGACGGACCTCGGCGCCGTCTTCGAGGCCGACGACGACGCCCGCTCCCGCCGCGTGTCGACGCGCAGGATCCGCCACGGCATCGTTCTCGTGCTCCTCGTGGGGCTCTTGGCAGCAGCGGTCTATACAGCCCTCGCGCTGGCGCGCGGTGACATCAGCATCGGTCCCCTCGGTGCCTCCGGCGCCTCGCCGGCCCCGACGTCGACCTGCCCGGCCGGGCTGTTCGACTACCAGGACCCGAGCTCGATCACTGTGAACGTCTACAACAGCACGACCATCGACGGACTCGCCGGGACTGTGGCCGAGCAGCTGCGGGGGCGCGCCTTCGCGGTGAAGGGCATCGGCAACCGGGAGGTCGGAGCCACGGGGATGACCGCGATCATCGTGTCGGGGGAGGGCGGACGCGCCAACGCCTTCACGGTCCAGCGGACCATACCGGAGTCGATCTACGTGGCCGACGAGCGCGAGGACAGGTCGGTCGACGTCATCCTCGGGTCCTCCTACAAGGACCTCGTCCCGCCGGAGGCCGTCGACACCACGCCGGCAGGGCTGACCTGCGCCCCGGAGGAGGGGGCGGCGCCCACGCCCACGGCGCCGTAGCGCGGCCGAGGGCAGGATGGGGTGACGCCGGCGGCTCAGGTGCGGCGGCGCACCGCACGACGACGAACCGCGAGCGGATAGGCGACCCACAGCAGCACCACCGCCACCAGCAGGACGCCGGTGACGACGAGTCCGGCCGGGCGGTTCACCACGATGTCGAAGATCAGGCCTGCGGTCCCGGCGAGGACGAGCCCCACCAACCCGGTGGTCACCTGGATGATCCTGCCGGTGTGGTGCACGAGGGCATCCTTCACCCTCAGCCCGAACAGGACGCGGTGGAGGTTCACGGCGGAGAGCACCATCGCCGTGATCAGCGCCGAGAGGCAGACGAGGCACAGGTAGGTGATGACCTGCACGTCGTCGAGCTCGGCGAAGCGGCTCTGGAAGGGCAGCGTCAGCAGGAACCCCGTCAGGATCTGGATGCCCGTCTGCATGACGCGCAGCTCCTGCAGCATCTCCTGCCAGTTGCGGTCCAGGCGCTGGTTGCGGCTCTCGCCGCGCCCGTCGTCGTCCGCCGCAGTGCCCCGGGGATCGGCGCCCCGGGGTGTCGCGGCCGGGGGATCGCAGTCCTCCAGCCCGGAAGCTGCCGTACCTGCCGTGCCGTCGCGGGCCGCGCCCGCCGGTGTGCTCACCGTCCTGTTCCAACCGTTACCGGGATGATCGCGCGCCGCCCTGCCATACGGCATCGAACGGGGCGTTGGATGCGACCCGGTTCCGGATGCCCTCGGTGACGAACTCCTTGGCGGTCCGGGCGGCGTCGAGCGGTGCCGCACCCTTCGCGAGCTCGGCTGCGATCGCCGCGGCGAGGGTGCAGCCGGCGCCGCTGACGGCTACCTCGCCCACCTTGGGAGCGGACAGGACCTCCAGCGTCTCGCCGTCGAAGTAGACGTCCACGGCGTCGGGGCCCTCGATGCGCACGCCGCCCTTGGCGAGGACCACGGCGCCGCTCTGGCCGTTGATGATGCGTGCCGCTTCCTTCAGGTCCTCGAGGGATTCGATCGTGATGCCCGAGAGCGACTCCGCCTCGAAGTGGTTGGGTGTGACGAAGGTAGCCAGAGGAAGGATGTTCGCCTTGAGGGCCTGGTCCGTATCCAGTGCGGCGCCGGGCTCCTGCCCCTTGCAGATCAGCACCGGGTCGAGCACCACGTTGTCCCATTCCTGGCTCTGGAGCGCTGAGGCCACCGTGTCGATGGTGGCGGGCGTGCCGAGCATGCCGAGCTTGACCGTCCGGAGGGGGTAGCAGGACTGGATGGCCTCGAGCTGGTCGGCGATGACCTGCTGGTCCACGGGTACGAAGCGGTGCTGCCACTCGTTCTTCGGGTCGAAGGAGACGATGCAGGTCAGCGCCACGATGCCGTACACGCCCAGCTCCTGGAACGTCTTCAGGTCGGCCTGGGCACCGGCGCCGCCCGTCGCCTCCGATCCGGCAATGGTCAGGGTGGCGGGGGGCGCGGAAGTCTGAGTCTCGGACATTTTCCTAGTCTGCCCGAACCTGCTCCGCGGCTGCCACCCGGTCCCGCCCACGGATCCCATGGAGCTCCAGCCCCGGTGTGCGGTAGGCGCTGTCGCACCGGGTCGCCGGACCGGACCGTCCGACCCTCCGCGCGTCACCTCCGGCGACCGGTGGATCAGGCGGCTGGGAGTGTGCTCCCGTGATCGCTCCGGTGGCGCTACTCAGCGCACACGGACCATCTTCCAGACGCTGGCGCGGGCCACTGCGCCCGCACCGCCGATGATGAGGGCGATGGGGAGGTTCTCCAGCACCACCCGGGAGGGCGACAGCAGGGTGATGATGAGAAAGGCGACGAGCGTGAAGACGCCGAAGAAGACCCCGATGTGCACCCACTGGTTGCGGACGGGCCGGAGCAGGAACCCGAGCATCACGCCGAGCGGCAGGGCCGTGACCGCGCCGAGCAGGCCCCCGTACGCAAGGGCGAGGACGAAGACGCCCGGCGCCATGTCCCCCGCCCACGGGAGCGAGAAGACCAGCGCGAGGACCGACAGTCCGACGAGGAATCCGACGGCGACGGCTGCGGGTCCGAAGGTGACGTGGTGGCGCGGCGGTGGTCCGCCGTCCTGTACGTCGTCGTTCAGCTCGTCGCTCAGCTCGTCGTCGTTGTTCACGTCGTCGTCGTCGGCGGTCACTGCCGCGTGCCCCGGATGAGCTGGACGATGTCCTCGACGATCTTCCGGACCACGGGAAGCCGGGAGAGGATCACGAGTTTGGAGATGAGCGGAGCTGCCTGGTCGATCAGGCGTCGGGTACGGAGCTGACCGGGCGAGGAGTCGTAGACCCAGAACAGGGTGATGGCCATGGACGCGTACCAGAGGAGCTCGGGCAGGTCGTCGCGGATGGCGAGGGGTGGCTGCGGCCGCGACATGGCGACCGCCTGCCGGAACAGTGCGATGGCGCGGGCTCGGGCGACGGCTGATTCGCTGCCGAAGGGGCTCGTGGTCCTGGACGGCCGGATGGAGATGCTGATGAAGTTGGAGCCGAAGTCGTGGTACGGCCCCATGACGTCGATGTGGGTGTTCAGGACTATCCGCAGGAGTTCCCCGAGGTTCTGTCCCTCGCGCAGGAGCGGCAGGGCGCGGGCGCGGTGCTCCTCCTGCAGGCTGCGGTAGAGCTCGTGGACGAGGTCGTCCTTCGAGGCGAAGTAGTAGTACGCGCTCCCCGTCGAGACGCGTGCCTCGGCGGCGATGGTCCGCATGGTCGTCTTCTCGTAGCCGATCTCCCGGAACAGCCGGAGCGCGGTGGAGACCAGCAGCTCCCTGGTCGCTTCGCTCTTGGCAGTGGGCGTCGGCACGGATCTTCCTTTCGAACGTGTTCGATTCGAAGTGTAGTGCTGATTTGAACGCGTTCAGACCGATCGGTGCGGGCCGCCCGTCCTCCTCCACCTTTGTGCCGCCGCGCCGGGTGCCCAGACCCGTTGGTTCTCCTCCCCGGGATGGCGCTCCGCCACGGATTTGCGCGCTCGGCTGCCCGCGGAAGTGCTCAGCGGGACGTCGAGGAGGTGGTCGGCTGCCTGATCGCCTGCCGCCCTTCGACAGGGAACCTGCGGCTATGGCAGCGCCGTCAAGACTGTGGGGCCCGCGCAGCCCGGGCGGCGGCGCAGTGGAGGGCAGAACGGAGCCGGGCTTCCAGTTCCGCTTCGCGGAAGAGGTCGGCCCACTCGAGTCGAAGCACGGTCCACCCGATCTCCGTCAGCGCCTTTTCGCGCCGTCGTTCCTGGTACAGGACCTCGCTCGTCGGCGCGGCGCCGAAGTACTTCACCTTCCCGTCGAACTCCAGTCCCACCAGCAGGTCCGGCCAGGCGAAGTCGAGCCGATACCGGCCGAGATGGGTCAGTACATCGACCTGCGATTGGGGAGCGGGCAGCCCGAAGTGCAGCAGCCGGCTCCGGGTCAGAGTCTCGCCGGGCGACTCGGACAATGGATCCGACGCGGCAAGCACGGCACGCGCCCGGGCCACTCCCTTGGCGGGTCCGAGCAGTTCGATCCGGGTGATGGCCGCTGCCCGCGAAACGCCGCGAGCGAGGCACTGATCGGCGATGATCAGGGCCTTGTCGAACGGGAGGGTCCGCGCACAGTCCGTTGTGGTCTGGAGGAGTGACGTCACGGGCAGTCCGCGGAGGAGGACGACGTCGTCCGCGGCGAGGCGGGCGCTGTGGTTCAGCACGTCCGCGCCGTGGCTCGCGTTCGAGGTGCGCGTCGGCTGGGTGACATGGACCGCAGTGCCGGGCCTCCACAGGCTGAGGCCGTGGAGTACGGCGGCCGTCTCATGGCTGTAGACGTGCTGTGCCGTCGGAAGGCCCACGAGGGAGTGGTGATGAGCCTCGGCCTGGAGTGCGAGCCGTTGCATCGTTGTGAGCCCGGTCCACTGGAGTTCCGGGACGTAGCAGTTCTTCCGCAGCCGTCGCAGATCACCGTGGGCCACCAGTCGCTGGATCCGCTGGCGGCTCAGTCCCTCGTCGAGGAGTTCCCGGTACCGCCACAGTGTCGGGGTCTCAGTGACATCCAGTGGTGAAGGCATGCTGTGACAGTGGCAGGGTGCGCGCCGCCGATGGCTCCGACGTCGTCCGATGTGGACAAACGACTCTGCGGCTGCGGCCGGACCCGTGGCACAGGCCCCGTGCCGGTGGGGCGCCGCCACGGCTCTGGGCACCCGGCGCGGCGGCCCGACGACGGGGAGTTGCCAGCGCGACCGGACCCCGACGACGGGGCTAGGCGTAGTACCTCCCCAGCACCTCGTCCTTCAGCTCGTAGAAGGTGCCGTCGTCGATGGCCGCGCGCGCGTCGTCGACCATCCGCACCACGAAGCGCTCGTTGTGAATGGAGATCAACGTAGCCGAGACCATCTCCTTGGCCTTGAACAGGTGGTGGATGTACGCCCGGGTGTAGTGGGTGCAGGTGTAGCAGTCGCATCCGTCGACCAGCGGGGTGAAGTCCCTCTTGAAGCGCGAGTTGGAGAGGTTCCAGCGGCCGTCCGGGGTGTAGAACGCCGAGTTGCGGGCCACGCGTGTGGGGGAGACGCAGTCGAACGTGTCGGCGCCGTTCTCGATGCCCGTGAAGAGGTCGTCCGGTTCGGAGATGCCCAGAAGGTGGCGCGGTTTGTCCTCGGGCAGCTCGTCGCTGCACCAGCCGAGGATCGTCCCGAGGTTCTCCTTCTCGAGGGCGCCTCCGATCCCGAAACCGTCGAAGTTCATGGCCCCGAGGTCCGCGGAGGCCTTCCTGCGCAGGTCCTCGTACTGCGCGCCCTGGATGACGCCGAAGAGGGCCTGGTAGGGGCGGTGGCTGCGCTCGCCCGTGAGCCGCTCGTGCTCGGCGATGCAGCGCAGGGCCCAGAGCCGGGTCCGCTCGAGGGACTCCTCCTGGTAGCCACGTGAGTTCATGAGGGTGGTGAGCTCGTCGAACGCGAACATGATGTCGGCTCCGAGCTGGTGCTGCACCTGCATCGAGATCTCGGGGGTGAAGCGGTGCCGGTCGCCGTTCAGGTGGGACTTGAACCAGACGCCGTCGTCGTCGATGTGCGCCAGGCGCTCCTTGCCGACGGCGATGCGGTCGTCGGCTCCGGCCTTGTCGGCATCCACGGGCACGTCCATGGTGATGACCTTCTTGAACCCGGAGCCGAGGCTCATGACCTGGAACCCGCCGGAGTCGGTGAAGGTGGGGCCGGGCCAGTTCATGAAGGCGCCGAGTCCGCCGGCCTCGTCGAGGATGTCCGCACCGGGCTGCAGGTAGAGGTGGTACGCGTTGGCCAGGAGCGCCTGGGCGCCGAGTTCGGCCATGGCTCCGGGGAGGACCGCCTTCACCGATGCCTTGGTGCCCACGGGGATGAAGGCCGGCGTCCGAATCTCACCGTGCGGGGTGGTGATGGTCCCGGTGCGCCCGTGCCGGTGCCCGCCGTTCCCTGCTCCCGGCGTCGTGTCCTCGAGGCGGTTGGAGACGGAGAAGGAGAACGAGGACTGCTGGGACTGTGGATGCACCACCCTATTTTGCCAGCCCGGAGCAGGCGGCCGGTCCGCGGCGTCAGGCCCCGGTCAGCTGGGCGTTGAGCGAGGCGACGGCGGCGAGTTCCGCGGCGATCCGGCGCTCGAGCACCTCACGGCTCAGGGTCTCCGACCCGCCGTGCGCCCGCAGGTACAGCAGGACGCCGATGCGGAGGATCCGCCAGTCGCGTTCGACGTCGATGCTGCCGGCGGCGGAGGCACGCAGGATCTCCGGGTCGTAGACGTTGGGCTCGTTGAGCTGGCGCTGCCGGTATACCGCGGCGGTCTTGGCGCGCAGCGGGTCCGTCTCGGCGTCGTCGGCCGCGCGGATGGCCGCGGAGTACCGGGCCGAACGCTCCTCGTCGTGGCGGGTGAGGTACGCGGCGATCGCGAGTCCCCCCTCTATCCACTTCCACCGCCCGAAGTTCCCGTCGAACGGGAGCTCCGCGAGCAGATCGGCGACGGTGAGGGCGGCGGCGGTGTCGCCCTCGTCGATGAACAGCGTGAGGGCGAGCTGCTGGAGGTCCTGGAGGTTGCTGCCGGCCTTGAGGTTGATACCCCGCGCCAGGCGGGCGGCGATCTCCTGGATGACGCCGCTGTCCGCGTGTGCCTGCGCTATCTGGGCGACGAGCGCCTCCGGCGATCCGTGGTCCGCGGCGACCGCCGAGACGCCGATCTCGGCGTCGGCCGGCTCGACATAGACCATCGACCCGGTGGCGATGGAGACCCGGCGCCCTCCGGCCACGGTCGCGATCACGAGGGCGGGTATTCCGAAGTCGTCGTTCTCGACGGCGACGGCGGTGACCTCCGCCGAATCGTCGCCGTCGGGGAGCGCGAGTACGTTCCCTGCCGCCAGTACCTCTGCCGGAACTGCGCGCAGTCCAGTCCTGTCCAATCTGCCCACCATCATGTACGTCGTGCCAACCTCTGCCAATAGCCCCCCGGATGTCGCCAGCGCTCAGCGCGCCCGTTTCACGATACGGTAACGCGGCGCCCGGCGGGTGCTCCTCCGGCCGGGGTGCGGCTAGCGGCCCCAGCCGGCGTGCGCGAGCGCCTGCCGCAACAGGTCCGCGCGGCCGCCCGAGAACTCCGCCTGGATCGAGGGGCTGAGCGCTTCGGACGGGGTCAGCCAGGACAATTCGAGGGCGTCCTGGCGGGGACTGCACTCGCCGGTCACGGGGATCAGGTACGCGAGGGCGACGGCGTGCTGACGGTCGTCGGTCAGGCCGGTCTCGGAGGGGGACGGGAAGTACTCCGCGATGGTGAAGGGCACGGGCGACGGCGGGAGCTGCGGGAGGGCGAGCGGGCCGAGATCCTTCTCGAGGTGGCGGAGCAGGGCAGCCCGGATCGTCTCCCGGTACATCACGCGCCCGGAGACGAAGGTCCGCACCATCTCGCCCTGCTCGTTGGCCTGCAGCAGCAGCCCCACCTGGTTGACATACCCGAGGGCGTCGCACCGGACGGGAATCGCCTCCACGTAGACCATCGGCAGGCGGCGGCGGGCCTCGTACAGGTCATCTTCGGAGAGCCAGCCCGGGTTGGGGTCAGGGGTGCGTACGTTCATACCCCAGTTTTAGCAGACGCTCAGTAGGGGACGGGCCGCACGCATTCTCCTGAGAATCGCCTGACTTCCCGATTACCTCATTCGGGGGATCAGGAGATCCGAGTACCACGGGCCCGCGCCCAAAACCCGAACGAGAGAGACGATTGAGCGTAGACAACCCGTGCGCGGGTATCAGGAATACACCCGTGACCCAAGGAGATCGGGATGTCTGGAAAGAGCCGGATTGCCGCCATCGTCGTCACGGCCTTCGCACTCTTTCCGAGCGCCGCCGGTTGTTCCGCGCTTGCACCGCACGCATCAGCTGCACCGGCACTTGCAGTGCCCACGATGACAGTGGCAGGGTACAGCGTCGACGGCCTGACCTACATCAAGTGGAATGCCAACCGCGCCGCGCTCGGCGACCCCATCGGCAGCAAGGGCTGCGACGCTGTCAGTTGCTCGCAGCGCTTCCAGAAGGGCTACGTGCTCTGGACCCAGAAGACCGGCGCCCAGATGGTGCTCAATTACGCGATCGGCGCGCGGTATTCCGCCGCCGGGTGGACCAGGGGATTCCTGGGTCACCCCACCGGTGACGAATTCAGGCTGACAGTCCGCGGCGGAGCGGTCCAGAATTTCCAGAACGGCTATATCTACTGGTCGCCTGCGACCGGTGCCCGCGTCGTCACCGGTGCCATCAAAGGCTATTACGCGGCGAACCAGTACGAGCGCGGCTTCCTCGGCTACCCCAGATCCGAAGAGATGGCCGTCCCGAACGGCGTCCGGCAGGATTACGAGGGCGGGAAGGTGTACTGGTCGGGCTCCAGCGGCCGGGTGTTCACCACCACGGGCGGTTACATCCAGACCTACTACGAGAACAAGGGCGGCGCACGGTCCTCCCTCGGCCTGCCGACCAGCAACAAGACCGCCTGGCAGGGCGGTTACTACCAGCGTTTCCAGGGTGGCGTGATCACCTGGGGTCCGAACGCTGGTGCCAGGAGCATCGACGCGGGCCACTTCAACACGCTGGCTGTCGACTTCGGCAGGTACGGCTGGCCGACGACGGACACCTGGAAGGATGCCACCGGTACCCACACCCAGTTCCAGAAGGGCATCATCACAACGGGTGCCGCTCCGGCCACTGCACCGCCGGTATCCTCCGTCTACCCGTTCACCGATGTCCGGGCTACCGCGGCGTCGGTGGTGCTCTACGGTGATTCCCAGCTCGACGGCGACTCCTGGAGCGAGCAGGGTGCCCGTGCTCTGGGCTTCACCGACCAGACTTCACACCTGGCTTACGGTGGAATGGGTTACTCGACCTTAAGCTCCTGGGCCGGTGGGACGGGCTGGACCGCGGTTCAGCAGGGGCTGGTTCCCTTCCTGGGAGGGACTCCGGGCTTGGTGCTGGTCACCCTGGGCGGCAACGACGCAACGACATGGAAGACCGATGCACAGGTCATCGCCGACAGCTCAGCCCTGTGGGGCAAGCTGAAACTCATGTACCCGCAGAGCAGGATCGTCATCAACGGTGTCATGTCCCGCAGCGATGATTCGCACGTCCAGCGGCGTCACATCGACGATGTACTGGCAGCCAATGCTGCGAGGGACGGTGTCACCTTCATCTCCGTCGCCGGCCTCGCCAGTACGGCCGCGGCCCAATACCTGGACGATGTCCACCTGGCACAGGCTGGGCACGATGCCGTCGCCACGCTGTACATCCCGAAATTGTCGGCCGCACTCGGTAGGTAATCCGGTCACGACCACGAGGGGAGGTTCCGCGGCCGCTCGCTGATCCGGACCTCCGCGCCCCAGGGAGCGCGGACACGAAGCGACTGCTCGTGGCTCTCTCCGGCGACCACGGGCCCGAAACCTGCGGCGGTGAGGTCCGCGGCCAGGTCCCGCACATCGCCGTCGTACTCGAAGGCTGGCTCCATCCCGGCGCGCTCCGCGGAGTGGACGGCGACGAGCCCGCCGTTCTTCATGGTGAAGTCGTTCCGTGTGCCGGAGCTGCTCCTCGGTCTGGCGCCCATGTCCTTCAGGACGCGGACCGCGGCGGTGACGTCGGGCGTCTGCCAGAGGGCGAGGACCACCAGGGGCGACGCCGGAGCCCCCGTCTCGCGCGGACCCGCCTCGGCGGGGAGGGAGGCCCCGTCCGGAGCGGGCACCCGGGCGACGAGTCCGTGCTCCCCGGTGAGCTCGACGGGCGTGCCGGCTTCGGCGGTCCTCCGCGCGAATTCCCGCACGTCGCCGACCTCGAACGCGAGGGCCGTGGTGCCGTCCCCGGGGCTGCCGGCCGGACAGGAGCGAAGCGCCAGCCGGCCGCTCCCGGCGTCGAAGACGGCATACGAATCGTTCGGCGCCGGGTCCTGGGCCGCGCTGAGTCCGAGTGCGCGGAGGAATACGGCGCCGTGGGCGAGGTCGGAGGTGGAGACGACGGGACGGACGCGAAGCATCGGTCCTCCTTCGGATGAGGGACGCCCGTCCGTCGCTGCGGACGGGGAGTCGCTGGTAGGGAGTTGCGGACGGGGAGTCGCCGGTAGGGAGTTGCGGACAGGGAGCCACCGGCAGGAGGATACGGACGACCCGTTCCCGGATGGCGCGGGTCGTCCTAGGGTGAGTGCATGAAGGCCGAACTTCCCGAACTCCTGCTGCCCGACGCGGCGGCCTGGCGGCACTGGCTCGAGGAGAACCACGACGCCTCGCCCGGCGTCTGGCTGATCGAGCACAAGAAGGGCGGAACGACGACGCTGCTCACGTATGCGCAGGCGGTCGACGAGGCGCTCTGCTTCGGCTGGATCGACGGGCAGGCGCGGGCACGTGACGACGGCAGCTACTTCCAGCGCTTCACACCCCGTGGGCCGCGCAGCATCTGGTCCACCCGTAACCAGGGCCTCGTCGAGCGGCTGCGGGCCGAGGGGCGCATGCGCGCGGCGGGGGAGCGTGCGGTCGCCGCGGCCCAGGCCGACGGCCGGTGGGAGCGGGCCTACGCCGGGCCCGCTACGGCCGAGGTCCCGCCCGAGCTGATGGCCGCGATCGAGGCCGACGCCGCCGCGCTCGCCACGTTCCGCACCCTGTCCTCCCAGAACCGCTACGCGCTGATCTTCCGCCTCGCCCAGCTCAAGACGGATGCGGCGAAGGAGCGGAACATCACCAAGTTCGTCGCCATGCTGGCCCGCGGTGAGACCTTCTATCCGCAGGGCAGGAAGCAGGACAAGGAGCGGGACAGGGAGCAGGACGGCTAGCGGCACGCCCTCTCGGCCTCCAGGACCGTCCAGGCCTGGAGTTGGGACGACAGGCTCACCGGTCCCTCCTGCGGCGGCGGAAAGAGGAACACGCCGGGGCCCGCCTGCATCCGGGCCGTCCAGAGCCGCTCAGCGGTGGTCCCGAGCAGCGAGCGGCCGGTAGCGGCTGTGCCCGCGCCGATCCCGGGCGTCGAGACCGCCAGGGCGAGGTAGCGCCCTAGGATCCCGGTGAACAGGCCGCCGTCGCCGCTGGATCCCAACGTCAGTGCGCCGTCGTCGTCCGCTGTGGAGCGGGAGACCGCGTCCACCAGGTCCGCCGCATGCTCCAGGTTCTCCCGGCCGCCGACGGCGACGAGCGCACCGAGCACCGTGCCCTGGTTGTAGGTGTACACCCTCCGGTCGACGACGCCGCCGGCGGATCCGTCCGCCTTCACCCCGTCCAGGTACAGCCCCGTGGCCGGGTCGTGTACGCGGGTGCGGAGCCAGCCGAGCAGTTCCTGCGCCCGGCCGAATTCGCCGGCGCGGGCGAAGAACAGGGCTGCCGGCGCCGTGGTCGCGGTGTTCTTGTAGTCCCTCGTGGTGTTCCAGAAGATGCCGCCGCCGAGCTCGTCCGTGTGCGCCGACCGCAGGGCGTCACCCAGGACGCGCACGCGGCACCGGGGCCGTCGCCGCCCCTCCACCGCGTCGAGGCGCTGGAGGGCCAGGGCGAGCCATGCCATGTCGTCGTAGTAGGAGTTGCGCCAGCGGCCGCCGTTCCGCAGCCAGATACCCCGAGCCAGCTTGCGGGCCTCGGACAGGGCGTTCCCCGCGGGATTCCGGAGGTGCTCGTCCAGCAGGCAATCGAGGAAGTGTGCTTGCCACCAGTAGTGCCAGTGATGCCTGCGACCGTTCGGGGCAGGGAAGGCGATTGCTCCGAGCCTCGTTCCGGGGACGTGCAGGCTCCGTCGGGAGAACAGGTGCCGCACGCTGCGGGCGGCCGACGCAGCGGCCTCGTCGGGAATGGGCATATGACCACCCTAGCCACAGGTCGTGCCCCCCGCGTTGGGCAGGATGCGCAATCGACCGCCGTCCGGGTGCGCAGTGGTCCGCGTCACAGTACGCTGGGCGCGTGGATGGACCAATGGCGGCCTTCCCGCAGTGGAAGGATCAGGCATGGATATCAGGGGAGCAGTAGCCCTCGTCACCGGCGGCGCATCCGGACTCGGCTTCGCCACCGCCCACAGGCTGTTCGACGACGGCGCCTCGGTGGTACTGGTCGACCTTCCGCAGTCCGCCGGCGCCGATGCGGCAGCCGGCCTCGACCCCGCCGGCACACGCGTCCGCTTCGTCGCCGCCGACGTCGCCGATCCCGCCCAGGTCCAGGCCGCGGTCGCTGCGGCGTCGGAGCTCGGCCCGCTGCGCATCGTGGTGAACTGCGCCGGCATCGCCACGCCGGGGAAGGTCCTGGGGCGCGACGGCGTCCTCCCGCTGGAGCAGTTCGCGCGCGTCATCACCGTCAACCTGGTGGGAACCTTCAACGTCCTCCGGCTCGCCGCCGAGGCCATGGCGGCGACCGGCACGGTCAGCGGGCTCGGCGGATCGGAGGAACGCGGCGTCATCATCAACACCGCCTCCGTCGCCGCCTTCGACGGCCAGATCGGACAGCCCGCCTACTCGGCCTCGAAGGGTGGCGTCGCAGCGATGACACTGCCCCTCGCGCGGGAACTCGCCCGCTCCCTGATCCGCGTCGTGACCATCGCCCCGGGGATCTTCGAGACCCCGATGATGGCCGGGCTGCCGCAGGAGGCCCAGGACTCGCTCGGCGCGCAGGTGCCGCATCCGTCACGCCTCGGCAAGCCCGCGGAATACGCCGCGCTCGCGGCACACATCATCGAGAACCAGATGCTCAACGGCGAGACGATCCGCCTCGACGGCGCCATCCGCATGGCGCCGAAGTAGCCGTTCCACGACCTCCCGGTCTCAACCGAAAGGACGGCTCGATGGAGAGCCAGTTGCCTACCGCCGATCTCCTCGGCTTCGAGTCCCTGCTGGCCGCCCATGAGCGGGAGAAGCTGCAGGACGTCCGGGATTTCCTCGCCAAGGAGGTCTCGCCGCACGCCATCGAGTGGTGGAACCGGGCCGAGTTCCCGTCCGGGATCCTGCCCAAGCTGGCCTCGCTGAACCTGAGTACGCCTGTGCAGCAGGGGTACAGCCACCTGTTCAGCGGCTTCGTGATCGCCGAGCTGACCCGGGCCGACACCTCGATCGCGACGTTCTTCCTGGTCCACCACGACCTCTTCGTCGAGGCCCTCCACATCTTCGGGAGTGAGGAACAGAAGGCCCGCCTCCTGCAGGACGCGATGAACCTCAGGATCACCGGCGCGTTCGCCCTGACCGAGCCGCAGCACGGGTCCGACGTCGCGGGCGGCATGGCCACGACGGCGACGCGCGACGGCGACAGCTGGGTCCTCAACGGGGCGAAGCGGTGGATCGGCAACGGCACGTTCTGCGACTACATGCTGCTGTGGGCGAGGGACACCGCGACAGGGGACGTCCGGGGCTTCATCCTCGACGCCTCGCTGCCCGGGGTGACCCGGACGGCCATCGACAACAAGATCGCGCTGCGGACGGTCCAGAACGCCGACATCACCCTGACGGACGTGCGGATCCCCGAGGCGGACCGCTTCGCCGGCATCGAGTCCTTCGACGACACCCGCCAGCTCCTGCTCGGATCGCGCATCCTCGTCGGCTGGCAGGCCGTGGGGCAGCAACTGGCCGCGTTCGACGTCGCACGGCAGTACGCGGTCGAGCGCCACCAGTTCGGCAGGCCGATCGCAGGCTTCCAGCTCGTCCAGGACCAGCTCGTCACCATGATGGGCAATACGACGGCGAGCCTGGCCGTCATGGCGCGCATCGCGCAGCTGCAGGAGGGCGGGGCGTCCGACATGGTGCAGGCCGCCTTCGCCAAGTCCTTCACGACGGCGCGCATGCGGGAGACGGTCGCGCTCGGGCGGGGCATCCTGGGCGGGAACGGAATCGTGACGGACTACGCCATGGCGAAGATCTTCGCCGATGCCGAGGCCGTCTACACGTACGAGGGGTCGTACGAGATCAACAGCCTGATCGTGGGCCGGGCGCTGACGGGCATCTCCGCCTTCGCCTGACGCGTCCTCTGCCGGCGCCGCGCCGTCGTTCCCGGCTTTTGGCTCTCGAAGAGCGTGTCGGGCGGCAACACGCCGGCGTTCGACCGCGTTGCCGTCAAGAACCAGGAACGACGGCGGAGGGTGCGGCCCGAGCGCCCCGCCCGCGCCGTCGTGCACGCGTTTCAGCGAGGAACTGCGTGTCGGGCGGCGACACGCCGGTGTTCCGGTTCCGTCGCCGGGTGAAGCCGTGCACGACGCCGAAGGAGCCAGCGCCGGGAGGTGTACTGCGGAGCGGCCGCCGCCGTTCCAGGGCTGCGTGCGCCGGCCGGTCCGGTTCACATGGCGGACCGAGTGAGGCCCACGCCACATTACTGGGTAGTATCCCAACAGCAATCCGTCGTATCCAGTGCCGCATACGCCCCGTTTTCCGTGCCCTGAAAGCAGGCTGTTGTGACAGTGCCCCTCGAAGTGTCCCCCGCGCAAGCCGCCGACCAGTTCGGCGAAGCCGCGGGAGATCTCAGTTCCGATCTCCGTGCAGACGTGCGCCGCGTCAGTACCCTGCTCGGCGAATCGCTCGTCCGGCAGCACGGGCAGGATCTCCTCGACCTTGTGGAGCGCGTCCGCCTGCTCACCAAGGAGTCCAAGGAGTCCGGCATCGTCAGCGATGCCGGCGAGCGTGCCGTGCTCGCGGAGCAGGTCCGGGAGCTCCTCGCGGCACTTCCCATCGACCAGGCCACCGAGCTGGTCAGGGCCTTCGCCGCCTACTTCCATCTCGCCAACGCAGCGGAGCAGGTGCACCGCGTCCGCGGACTGCGGACGCGCTCCGAGGAGGACGGCTGGCTCGCGCAGACCGTGTCCCGGATCGCGGCCGACGCCGGTCCCGGGGCGCTCGCCGATGTCGTTCAGGAGCTCGACGTCCGCCCGGTCTTCACGGCCCACCCCACCGAGGCCTCGCGCCGTTCCGTGCTCGACAAGCTGCGCCGGCTCTCCGACATCCTCGCCGAGGCGACCGCGGAGGGCTCGCAGCAGCGGCGCCGCCAGGACCGCAGGCTCGCCGAGGTCATCGACCTGATCTGGCAGACGGACGAGCTGCGCCAGGTACGGCCCACGCCGATCGACGAGGCTCGCAACGCCATCTACTACCTCGGTGACATCCTGACGACGTCGATGCCCGAGCTGCTCGAGGACCTCTCGGACCTCCTCGCCGAGCACGGCGTCACCCTTCCCGCCGCCGGAGCGCCTGTGAAGTTCGGCTCCTGGATCGGCGGGGACCGCGACGGCAATCCCAACGTCACCGCCGCCGTCACCCGGGAGATCCTGCAGATCCAGAACCAGCAGGCCGTGCGGATCGCGATCCACTTCGTCGATCGGCTGATCTCCTCGCTGTCCTCGTCGACCGCGATCGTCGGAGCGTCCGCCGAGCTGACGGAGTCCATCGAGCGCGACCTCGCCAGCCTCCCGCGCCTCGACAAGCGGATCCTCGAGCTCAACGCTCAGGAGCCGTACCGGCTCAAGCTCACGTGCGTGAAGGCCAAGCTGCTCAACACCGCGACGCGCGTCCAGCACCAGACGGCGCATGAGCCGGGCCGCGACTACAACGACACCGCCCAGGTGCTGACGGACCTCCAGCTGGTCGGGGACTCGCTCCGGCAGCACGCCGCGGGCCTGGCAGCCGACGGCGCCCTCGCCACGGCGTCGCGTGTCATCTCGTCCTTCGGCCTGCACCTGGCCACGCTCGACATCCGTGAGCACGCGGACATGCACCACGACGTCGTCGCGCAGCTGACCGACCGGCTGGGTGAACTGGAGGTGCCCTACCTGGAACTGGACCGGGAGGCCCGCCTGGGCGCGCTCTCCCGCGAACTGGCGTCCCGGCGTCCGCTGGCGACCATCAACCCGCCGCTCGACGACGGCGCCCGCCGGACCTTCGATGTCTTCCGCGAGATCGCCTCGGCGCTGGAGACCTACGGACCCGACGTCATCGAGACGTACATCGTCTCCATGACGCGCGGCGCCGACGACGTCCTCGCCCCCGTGGTGCTCGCACGTGAAGCCGGCCTGGTCGACGTCGTCGGGAACGGCTCCGGTGGCCCGGATTCGGGTGCCTTCGCGAAGATCGGATTCGCCCCGCTGCTCGAGACCGTGGACGAGCTCCGGGTCTCGGCGGAGATCGTCGACACCCTCCTCTCCGACCCGACCTACCGTGAGGTGGTGCGCCTCCGGGGCGACCTGCAGGAGGTCATGCTCGGCTACTCGGATTCCAACAAGGAGTCCGGCGTCGTCACCAGCCTCTGGGAGATCCACAAGACGCAGCGGCGCCTGCGTGACGTCGCGGCGAAGCACGGCGTCCGCCTCCGCCTGTTCCACGGCCGTGGCGGGTCGGTGGGCCGCGGTGGCGGGCCTACCTACGACGCGATCCTCGCGCAGCCCAACGGCGTGCTGGAAGGGGAGATCAAGTTCACCGAGCAGGGCGAGGTCATCAGCGACAAGTACTCGCTGCCGGCCCTGGCCCGCGAGAACCTCGAACTGTCCCTGGCCGCCGTCATGCAGGGTTCGGCGCTGCACCGCACCCCCCGCACGTCCGACGACGACCGCGACCGCTGGGCGGAGGTGATGGAGACGGTCTCCGATGCCGCCTTCGCCCGGTACCGCTCCCTGATCGACCACGAGGACCTTCCGGCGTACTTCCTCGCGTCGACGCCGGTGGAACAGCTCGGTTCGCTCAACATCGGGTCGCGTCCCTCGAAGCGGCCGGACTCCGGCAGCGGCCTGGGCGGTCTCCGGGCCATCCCCTGGGTCTTCGGGTGGACCCAGTCCCGTCAGATCGTACCCGGCTGGTTCGGCGTCGGCTCGGGGCTGCGGGCCGCGCGCGAGGCGGGCCACGAGGGCCTGCTCGCCGAGATGCTCGAGCGCTGGCACTTCTTCCGCACCGTGGTCTCGAACGTCGAGATGACGCTCGCCAAGACGGACCTCGAGATCGCGGCCCACTACGTGGAAGCCCTGGTGCCGGAGGACCTGCAGCACCTCTTCGGCGTGATCCGCGAGGAGTACGAGCTGACCCTCGCGGAGATCCGCCACCTCACGGGCGAGCACGAACTGCTCGACAACCAGCCCGTGCTGAAGCGGTCGCTGGCGGTGCGGGACCAGTACCTCGACCCCATCTCCTACCTGCAGGTCGAACTGCTGCGCCGCGTGCGGGCGGAGGCCGACGGCGGCCGCCCCGACGGGCAGCTCCAGCGGGCCATGCTGATCACCATCAACGGTGTCGCTGCGGGGATGCGCAACACCGGCTGATCCCCGGCGGTGCGTGTCCCTTCCGGACTGAGAGACACGCGCCGCCGGAATACGTGTCGGGACGTGCCGGTTGCCGCCTCTGGAAGCTGACACCGGCCCTCGGCCGGATCACCTGCGAGGAGGAGCACCATGAAGGCAGTGTTTTACGAGAAGTACGGCGATCCCGACGTCCTGCAGTACGGGGACCAGCCCGATCCGAAGGTGGGGCCGGACTCGGTCCTCGTCGAGGTGCGTGCATCCTCGGTCAACCCGGTGGACTGGAAGATCACCGCCGGGTACCTCGACGCTGCCCTGCCGGCCTTCTTCCCGGTGATCCCGGGCTGGGATGTCGCCGGCGTCGTCGTGCAGCCCGGTCCGTCGGTGACGGAGTTCCAGGCCGGTGACGAGGTCATCGGGTACGTCCGCATGGACACCGTCGCGTTCGGCACGTTCGCCGAGCAGGTCGCCGCGCCCGTGCGGGCCCTGGCCCGGAAGCCCCGCAACGTCTCCTGGGCCGAGGCCGCCACCATCCCGCTCGTCGGGCTCACGGCGTACCAGTCGCTCCGGTCCATCGGTGTGGGCGAGGGTGACACGGTCCTGGTGCACAACGGAGCGGGTGGCGTCGGGAACTACGCCATCCAAATCGCGAAGGCGTGGGGAGCGCGGGTCCTGGCGACCGCCTCGGAGAAGAACCACGACTTCCTGCGATCCCTGGGCGCAGAGCCGTTGACCTACGGCGAGGGACTCGCTGACCGCATCGCGGCGGCGGCTCCCGAGGGGCTCGACGCCGTCGTCGACTTCGTGGGCGGCGACGACGTGCCTGCCTCCCTCAAGCACCTGAAGACCTGGGACCGGGTTGCCTCCGTGGTCGATGCAGGGGTCAAGGACAGGGGCGGGCGCTACATCTTCGTCCGGCCGAACCCGGAGGACCTGCTCGCCCTGACCGAACTCGTGGAGGCCGGCAGCGTGAAGCCCGTCCTCGCCGGGACCTTCCCGCTGGAGCGCGCCGCCGATGCCTTCCGCAGCAGCATCGAGGGCCACGTGCGCGGCAAGATCGCCGTCACCGTCGGCGACCAGGGCTGACCGCGCGGAAGAGACGCAGTACCGGAGGCCCGTCCGAGTGACGCATCGCTCCAACGGGTTCCCGGGCGCGAGCGCGGAATGCCCGGCCCGCCGCGGCTCAGGAGCGCGAGTCCTCGTAGCCGCCGCCCAGCAGGTCGAGGGGTTCGCGCTTGGCGTCCTCCTCGGCCCGGAGCCAGCGGCGGTAGGCGTGGTCCACGCGGTGCCGGCGCGATCCCGCGGTGATCAGCAGCAGGAAGATGGCCGCAACGGCAGCGAAGGCGATGTCCACCGCGAACGGCTCGCCCAGCACCCGCTCGACGGCGATCCAGAGCAGCCCCCAGGAGGCCGCCGCAGCCACGGAGAGGCGTCCCCGGTCCGTGGAGCAGATGACCGCGGCAGTCAGGAGGACCGCGAGGATGCCGAGGATCGCCCACGTGCTGCCCTTCCAGCCGAACAGGTCGGTGTTCCTGTCCGTGAGGAACGCCGCCGCGTTGGCCGCGGCGGCCACGAGCACCCACCCGAGGTAGAGGCCGATCGGCGTATCCACGAGGGCGCCTTCGAGGCGCGTCTCGGTCGGGTGGTCGTTCAGGGTGCGGACGGCCGACACCAGGGCGACGAGCAGCAGCAGGATGACCAGGAGGCTGAGGGCCAGGCGGTTCGCCTGGGCGCTGAGGATCCAGGCGAGGTTGAGGAGCATCGAGGCCGCGACCGCCCAGCCGAGCCGCCGTTGGCGCTCGCTCATCCGCTGCGAGGGCAGCCACTGGAAGGTCGTGTAGGCCACGAGCCCCGCGTAGATGACGCTCCAGATCGAGAAGGCCGACGACGACGGCGCGAGCAGCGTCGCGTCCGGAGCGAAGAGGCCGCCGGCGGCGTCGCGGATGGACGGACCGCCGAAGGCCCCGACGCCTGCCGCAGACCCGAGGATGCAGGCCGCCGCGCTCAGGGTCACGGCGGACTGCCGCACCGTGTCCGGGTGCCAGGACCCGACGTGGCGGACGGTGGCCGTGCTGCCGCGGCGGATCGCCGTTCCCGTCACGCGTGCCGCGGCGTTCGCCCTGTCGGCCGCGAGGCGGAGTCGCTCACTCCGGGCCGCCGCGAGACGGAGACGCTTACTGCGGAGGGCCACGAGACGGAGCCTGTCACTCCCGGCCGCGCGGAGACGCCCACCGCGGCCGGCCCCGGGGCGGCCAGGGCCCGACGCGCCCTCGCCCCGGCTGACGCCGGCACCGCTTCCCCCGGAGGGGAGGCCCCCGTTCGCGATGCCCGCATCGACCGGCGCCGCCGTCCGGCCGGCTCCCGTGCTCCCGGCGGTCGCCGCGTCGGAGCGCACTCCGGCTGCTGCGCCCCCGGTCGTCCCGGGGGCGGCGGGCTGCGCGGCCTTCAGCCTGTCGAGGACGCTCGTCGTCGGGGTGGAGGCAGGAGCCCCACCGGCGATCATCGGCGGACCGGCCGGCCTGTCAGGAAGCCTGGGGCCCGGGTTGTTCGGGGTGCTCATGCGCTTTTCTGGCCTTCCGGTGTTTCTTGAGGGCGAGGACTGCCGCCGTGATGGCTCCCACCAGCGTACCCACAGCCATTCCGAGCAGAGCGCTGACCCCCGCAGGGAAGCCGGTGGACGCCCCGGCGACGAAACCGAGACCGACCAGCCAGGCGGTCCACAGGACACCTCCGGCCGCCGCGGCGAGCATGAACGGGCGCAGCGGAAGCTCGGCGATGCCCGCGGCCGCCACGCTCGCGGTCCGGCCACCGGGAAGGAAACGGACGGCGACGACGGCCGCGTACGTGGGTGAGGTGCCGGCCTTCTCGATGGTGTTGCGCAACCCGCGATGGATGGCGCGGCCCCACCGGAACCGGTCGAGGAGGTGCGTCAGCTTGCGCCGGAACAGCAGGAAGATGGCGACGTCGCCGATCCAGCTGCCCGCGAACACGACGACGATCACGAACGGAAGGAGCACGATGCCGTGGGCCGCCATGGTGCCGGCGCCGATCACCAGGAGTTCGGAGGGCACCACGGGAGCCACCACGTCGACGAAGATGACGGCGAACATGACGAGGAGGTAGAGCGGTGCTGGGATGTCCGTACCGGGCAGGTCCACCCTGCAAATCTACCGTCCGGACACCGGAAATCCCGGGGGCCGGACGATAATCGGGTGAAGGTCAGGCGAACTCGGCGAGCGTGAGGCCCGACTCGAAACTCCGGTCCGTACCGTCCACGGGGTCGGTGAAGGCGATGCTGTGCGCCAGGAGCTGCAAGGCTTTGGCGTAATCGTCCGGGGCCTGCGGGTGGAGGACGGGGTAGAACGGGTCGTTGAGTATCCCGAGTCCGAGTGATGCCATGTGCAGCCGAAGCTGGTGGGTCTTGCCCGTGTGCGGCTGGAGCCGGTACAGGCCCCGGTCGCCGCGCTGGTCGAGCAGACTGACGGTGGTGTGCGTGTTCGGGGGGCCCTCCACCTCCTGCGCCAGCAGGTAGGTCCGCGACTTGACGATCCGGCTCCGCACGTCCAGGGACGCGGCGTCGAGCCCCAGGTCCGGGCGCACGGGTGCGACCGCCCGGTACTCCTTGCGGATGCGCCGGTTCTCGAAGAGGAGCTGGTACGCGCCGCGCGTCCCCGGATCGACGGAGAACATGAGGATGCCCGCCGTCATCCGGTCGAGGCGGTGCATGGGGATGAGGTCCGGGAGATCCAGCTCCACCCGCAGCCGCACCAGGGCCGATTCCGCCACGTACATGCCGCCTGGCGTGGTGGGCAGGAAGTGCGGCTTGTCGACGACGAGCAGGTGATCGTCCTGGTACAGGACGGACAGCTCGACGGGCAGGCGTTCCTCCACCGGAAGTTCCCGGTAGTACCAGACGAAGGTGTGCTCGCCGAGGGGAGTGGACCGTGTGAGGACCTCCCCGCCGAGTGCGACCACCTCGCCGCGGTCGAAGCGCTCGCCGATGCCCTCCGGATCCACGTGGTCGAAGCGGTCGAGGATGTACTCCAGGGCGGTGCCCCAGGGGCCCTCGGAGGGGAGGCGGAGGCGCGTCGCGTTGACCCCGTTGCGCACGGGCAGGGGGGACTTCATCGCCATCAGCGCATCACCGGTCGGATTCCGTCCACTCAGTCAGGGTAGGCCGCTCCTGCCGGGGCTTCCAATCGGGGCTGGCAGTGCGGGCAGTAGTACAGCTCCCGGAGTTCGGTGTCCTTGTCCCCGAGCTGCTCGAGCGCCACCGGCGTACCGCAGCGCAGGCATCCCCGCCGGGTGCGGCCGTAGACCCAGAGGGTGTCGCCGCGCAGCCGGCCGGTGGTGGCCCTCGTGCTGCGCGCCTTGTTCGCTTCGAGGAGCTTCTTCGACAGTTCGACCATGCGCGGGAGGTTGGGTACCTCACCCACCGGGGTGAGCGGGTGGACGCCCGCGAGGAAGCACAGTTCGCACCGGTACACGTTGCCGATCCCGGCGAGGTTCCGCTGGTCCAGCAGGGCCAGGCCGATCGGCCGGTCCGGCTGCTCGAGCAACCGGCGCAGCGCCTCGTCCGGGTCCCAGTCGGGCCCGAGGAGGTCCGGGCCCAGGTACCCGACGGCGTCCTCTTCCTCGGATCGTGGGATCACGCGCAGGAACCCGAGTTCGAAGCCCACGACGACGGCGTCGTCCGTCTCGAGGATGCAGCGGGCCTTGAACGCGGGCCTGCGCCATTTCTCCCCGTGCGCGTAGACGTGCCAGAGCCCTTCCATCTTCAGGTGCGAGTGGATGTCCCAGCCGTCGTCGCCCCCGCCGCGGATGAGCAGGTGCTTGCCGCGGGCCACGGCCTCCTGGACGGTGTCGCCGGTGAAGTCCACGGTCGCGAAGCGCGGCACGCGGATGTCGCAGCGCGTGAGGACCTTCCCGGCGAGGGCGCTGTGCAGTTCGCGGGCTGCACGCCAGACGGTGTCCCCCTCAGGCACGGATCCTCAGCCCCCTCGGCGTCGTGTAGAACCCGGCGTCCGCGAGGGCACGTCCGATGTCCGTGTCCAGGATCTCGCCGCCGTTGACCTTCTCCACGGCCATCTTGTCCGCCGCCCCCCGGCGGATGACCGTGACCAGGGCGAGCGCGGCGGCCCGCAGGACGTCGGCGTCCTCCGTGAACGTCAGGAGCGTCTTCCCGCCGCGCTCCACGTACAGGGCGAGTGCCCCGTCGACGAGCACCACGAGGGCGCCCGCCTTCCGCCCGGCGCGGTGCCCGCCCTCGGCCTGCGGCCAGTTGAGCGCCGCACCGTAGGGATTCGCCGGGTCCGTCGCTGCCAGTGCCACGGCCTTCAGGGGCGGGGTTTCACCGCCGAGGACGTCCTGCGCGGTGGGCAGCTGGTTGTCCGCGCTGAAGGAGCGCAGGCGGTCGACCGTCGCGGGCACGGCGAACTGCGCCGCGCCGAGGTGCTCGATGAAGTAGCCGCGGCGGCACCGGCCCATCTCCTCGAGCCGGGCCAGCACCTTGTACATGAGGCCGAAGCCGCCGGGGATGCCCTCGTTGCCGACGGCGCCGCGCGTGACCACGCCGTAGCGGTCGAGCAGCAGCTCCGCCGTGGCGTGGGCGTGCAGCGTCGTCTCGGCCTCCACGGCGGGCAGCATGTTCCAGCGGCCGGCGGCCAGGGGAGGGGTTGCACGCTGGTAGCCTCCGCTTCCGGCGTCGTCCCCGGCAGCGCTCAGCCGCATCGACGCTCCCGTGAGCGACTTGCCCGGCGCGCGGCCCAGCCGTCCTGCCCGCGACGTGCGTGCGCGTGCCGGTGCGGGCCGTTGCTTGTGCGCGGTCTTGCCGTTGGCGAGGAGCGAGCGCACCGGCGTGAACGTGTCGTTGCTGATCCGGCCCGCCCACACCAGGTCCCAGAGGGCGGTCACCACCGCGGTGTCCGAGGGCGCCTCCTGCACGTCGAGCAGGTTGGTCAGCTGGCGCAGGAAGTAGCCGCCGCCCCCGGCGAGCAGGTCGAGCAGCGCCGTGTGCAGCGAGGACGGCTCGAACGCGGGGTCGGGCCGCAGCGTCAGCGGGGCGTTCTCCGCCAGGTGCAGCGCGATCCACCCGTCATTGCCCGCCAGCGAGCCCGCGCCGGACCAGAGAACCTCGCCCGTCGCGGTCAGCTCGTCGAGCATCGCCGGGGCATAGTTGGCCACGCGCTGCGCGAGGATCAGCGGCTCCCACGCGGAGGCGGGGATCGGCACGCCGGACAGCTGGTCGATGACGGTGACCACCCCGTCGAGGCCCCGAAGCCCCGAGCCGATGTGCTGCCAGGCCGGCAGGAACCGGCCGTAGGCCGTGGGGTCCACCGGTTCCACCTCCTGCCGCAGTGCGGCGAGGGAGCGACGGCGCAACCGGCGGAGCACCTCGACGTCGCACCATTCGCTGGAGGCGGGAGCATGCACGGTGATGGTGCCAGGAGCCGCTCCGGACGCCTCGGAGATATCGAGCACGGGGACCGATTCCGCCGGCCGGAATTCGCCCTCGACCACACGCCCGGCACCTGCGAGGCGCTGCAGTGAACCTGCGACGACGGCCACCCCGAGGCCCAGGTGCGACGCCGCTTCCGCCGCCGTGAACGGCCCGTGCGTGCGGGCGTACCGTCCCACGAGGTCCCCGAGGGGATCGGCCACGGGTTCGATGAACGCCAGGGGGATGCCCAAAGGCAGCGGGACGCCCAGCGCATCGCGCAGCCGCGCGGCATCCTCGACGGCGGAGACGCGCTCCACGCCCGCGATGTGCACCGTCAGGGCGCGGTTGGCCCGGACCAGCGCGGCGACGTGCTGCCGGACGACGTCGGCGGACGCACGCCCGGGGCCAGGAACAGCGACCTCGCCGGCAGGAGCATCGCCGGAAGGAGAATCGCCGGCAGGGGCTTCGAGCCGCCGGGAGATCTCGTCGACCGTCAGCGGTCCGAGCAGCCGCAGCAGATCGGCGACGCCCTCGAGCCCGCGCGCCAGGCGGTCCGGCTTGAGGCGCTGCAGTTCCAGCTCGGTATCGGCGATGACCTGCGCGTCCAGCAGTTCCCGCAGCTCGGCGCGGCCGAGCAGCTCGTTGAGGAGGGTCGGGTCCAGTGAGAGGGCGGCGGCCCTGCGCTCCGCCAGCGGGGAATCGCCCTCGTAGAGGAAGGACGCGACGTAGCCGAACAGCATGGACCGTGCGAACGGGGAGGGCTGCTGCGTGGTGACCTCGACGATGCGCAGCTCCCGGCGCTCGAGCGATGCCGCGATGTCCTTCAGCGCGGGGAGGTCGTAGACGTCCTGCAGGCATTCGCGCACCGTCTCGAGGACGATCGGGAACGTGGGGTACTTCTTGGCGACGTCGAGCAGCTGCGCCGAGCGCTGGCGCTGCTGCCAGAGCGGCGTCCGCTTGCTCGGGTTCTGGCGCGGGAGCAGCAGGGCCCGCGCCGCGCATTCGCGGAACCGTGAGGCGAAGAGCGCCGATCCGCCGACCTCCGCGGTGACGATGCCGTCGAGCTCCTCCGCGTCGAAGAGGAAGAGGTCGGCACCGGGGGGTTCGTCGTCCATGAGCGGCACACGGAGCACGATGCCGTCGTCGGAGGCCATCGCCGAGCCGTCCATCCCGTAGCGCTGCTCCAGCCTGGCTCCGACGGCGAGCGCCCAGGGTGCGTGCACCGGCATGCCGAACGGGCTGTGCAGGACCACGCGCCAGTCGCCGAGCTCGTCGTGGAAACGCTCGACGACGAGCGTCCGGTCGCTCGGGACCACTTCCGTGGCCTCGCGCTGCTCCGTCAGGTAGGTGATCAGGTTGCCGGAGGCCCAGGCGTCGAGCCCGATCCTCGCGCAGCGTTCCTGGGCCTTCTCCGGCGTGGCCCCGGACATCTCGCGGACGAAGGCGCCGAGGGCCCTGCCGAGTTCGACGGGCCGGCCGAGGGAGTCGCCCTTCCAGAACGGGAGCTTGCCCGGCTGCCCGAACGCGGGGGAGACCAGCACGCGGTCGTGCGTGATCTCCTCGATGCGCCAGCTCGTGGCCCCGAGCGCGAAGACGTCTCCCACGCGGGATTCGTACACCATCTCCTCGTCCAGTTCACCGACGCGGCGGCCTCCGGCGCGGGGTCCCTCGCCCTCGGATCCGACGAGGAACACCCCGAAGAGGCCGCGGTCGGGGATGGTGCCGCCGGAGGTGACCGCCAGCCGCTGCGCACCGGGCCGGCCCGTGATGGTGCCCTCGACGCGGTCCCAGATGATACGGGGCCGCAGCTCGGCGAACTCGTCGGACGGGTACCGCCCGGCGAGGAGGTCGAGGGTCGCGTCGAACGCGGAGCGCGGCAGGGTGGCGAACGGCGCGGAGGTCCGGACGACGTCGAACCATTCCTCGACGTCGATGGTGCCGAGCGCCGCGGCCGCGACGGTCTGCTGGGCCAGGATGTCGAGCGGGTTGGTGGGGATGTACAGGGGTTCGATCTGCCCCGCAAGCATGCGCTCCACCGTGACGGTGGTGTTGACGAGGTCCCCGCGGTGCTTGGGGAAGAGGACGCCCTGCGACACCTCGCCCACCTGGTGCCCGGCCCGGCCGACGCGCTGCAGGCCGCTGGCCACGGAGTGCGGCGACTCGACCTGCACGACGAGGTCCACGGCGCCCATGTCGATCCCGAGTTCCAGCGAGCTCGTGGCGACGACGCAGCGCAGGCGCCCCGACTTGAGGTCGTCCTCGATGAGGGCGCGCTGGTCCTTCGAGACGGAACCGTGGTGGGCCCGGGCGAGGAGCGGCTCGGCGCCGGTGGTCTGCCCGGCCTGCGCCATCATCTGCGCGGGCGTCGCGGTGGTGTGGGCGAACGACGGCGCGTTCCCGGCAGGCTCGACGGCGGCCGGGTCGCCTCCTGCGGCCCACACGGCCTCGCGTTCGAGGCGTTCGGCGTGGATCTCGTTCAGCCGCGCCGTCAGGCGTTCCGCGAGCCGCCGGGAGTTGGCGAACACGATCGTCGACCGGTTCTGCTCGATGAGGTCGACGATCTTCTCCTCGACATGCGGCCAGATGCTCGCCTGGGGCACGGCGTCGCCGTCGTCGTCGGTGTTGGCGGCCGCCCCGCCGAGCTCCGTCATGTCCTCCACCGGCACGGTGACGGTGAGGTCCCACTGCTTCCTGGAGGGCGGGGCCACGATCTCGACCGGGGCGTTGCCCGAGAGGAACCGGGCCACCGTCTCCTTCGGCTCCACCGTCGCGGAGAGGCCGATCCGCTGCACGGGCTTCTCGAGCAGAGCGTCGAGGCGCGCCAGCGACACGGCGAGGTGGGCCCCGCGCTTGGTGCCCGCGACGGCGTGGACCTCGTCGATGATGACCGTGTCCACCTCCAGGAGCGTCTCGCGCGCCTTGGAGGTGAGCATGAGGAACAGCGACTCGGGAGTGGTGATGAGGATGTCCGGCGGCCGCGTGAGCATGGCACGGCGCTCGGCCTGCGGAGTGTCCCCGGACCGCACCCCCACGGTGATGCTGGGCGCCGGGAGGCCGAGGCGCTTCGCGGTCTGGGTGATGCCGATCAGCGGAGCCCGGAGGTTCCGCTCGACGTCGACGCCCAGCGCCTTCAGGGGGGAGATGTACAGCACGCGGGTGCTGCGCTTCGGCGCAGCCGCCTTGCGCCCCTTCACCGGCGCTGCGGGCTCCGGGCCGTCCGGGTCGTTGCCGCCCTCGCCCGACGCGATCAGCCGGTCCAGGGCCCAGAGGAAGGCCGCGAGCGTCTTGCCGGACCCGGTGGGCGCGACGACGAGCGCGTTCGAGCCCGCGGAGATGGCCCTCCAGGCGCCCTCCTGGGCAGGGGTGGGCTCGGAAAAGGCCCCCGCGAACCATTCAGAGGTTGCGGGAGTGAACCTCGTCAGCACCTGCGTCACTCCCTCATCATGCCCCAGCCCACCGACACTTGATCCGCGTCCCGGACCCGGGAGGTGCACGGGAGGTGTACGGGGAGGTGCGAGGGGAGGTGCACGGGCATGCTGACAGGGACACGGACGCGCATGCGGACGGCGGACGCACGCGCAGGCGCACCGGGAGCAGGCAGAGGAGCAGGCAGCCCCCGCGAGGGCCGGGTGAGGCTAGGAGGCGGGCTGCAGTGTCCCGACGGTCATCAGGACGATCGACGTCGCCGAGCAGGCCGGGATCGCCTGCGGCAGGACGAGCGAGTCGGTGGCTCCCGGAGGGTAGATCCGGAGTCCGGCGGCCGGCGTGATGCCGCAGTCGGGGCCGTAGTTCTGGGCGTTGGTCTGCCGGAGGGTCGTCGTGACGGACCCTCCCGGGGCGAGCGTCACCGGGGCGGTCGCCGAGCCGTCGCGGTCCGCGGCGGCACCGATCTGGATGCCCGCCGCATCGACGAAGGACACCCCGGGGTAGCCGTCGACGACGCACTCCTGGTCGGAGGCATTGGTCAGCACGAGGGTCCGGTAGACGCTGCCCGCCGCACCGCCACCGGGCTGGTCCTGAATCGCGCCGGCCAGCTGGGCCGCGGAGCAGATCCCGGCAGCGGCAGGGGGAGAAGCGGGAGCGCTGGGGGAGGGCGACGGCGCCGCACCCGTCGGCTCGCCCGCCGGCTCGGACGCCGGAGCGGACGCCGACTCGGACGCGGCCGGCGATGCCGGCTCGGACGCCGGCTCGGACGCCGCCGGCGATGCGGAGGCGCCGGCAGAAGCAGGATCCGGCGTCGCCGGGGAGGTGGCGCCCGGCTCCGTCGTCGGTGCCTGGCTCATCGGTGCCGTGCTCACCGCCGGGGTCGCCGCGGACGGCGAGGCAGAGCCGGCCGGCTCGAACAGCGCGCAGCCGCTCAGCGCGACAAGGGCTCCGGTGGCCGCAACGGCCGTGATCCAAGGTTTGCTCCCCAGCAGATTAGTCATGGCCTCACCCTATGTCCGGCGCTCTCCGCGTCCGGCAGGCGGACCGTGGCGTACCACGATCGTTATCGGCGGGGCTTCACTCGTGGTGATAGGAGCGGCCACCGGCTATCTCCTGGGCCCGGTAGACCTGTTCGGCGAGGATGAGGCGCACGAGCTGGTGCGGGAACACCAGCGGAGACAGGGACCAGACGAAGTCCGCCCGCTGGTGCACCCGGTCATCCACGCCGTAGGCGCCGCCGATGATCACCGTGACGCTGCGGGACGCTTCGAGCGGTCGCAGCAGGGTGCGGGACAGCGTCGGGGAATCGATGGCCTTGCCGCGCTCATCGAGCAGCACCACGAAGTCGTTGCCGAGCCGGGCGCGGAGCCGCTCGGACTCCTCCTTGCGGGCGGCGTCGTGCTCCCGTGCCGAATGGGCGATCAGCTGCCAGGACAGGTCGAAGGGCTTCTTGAGCCGCTTCGCGTAGCGCTCGATCCCCTCCGACACCCAGCTCTCGTGCTTGCGGCCCACTGCGAGCACTCGGATTGCCATGTCCTCAGGGTATCGCGGGGTGAGAACCCCGCTGAGAGCGGGGTGCGGACCCCGCTGCAGGTGGAGGGAAATACCGGTGAAAGTGGGGTGAAAAGCCCCCGAAAAGGGGCGGAAACGGGCCGGGAAGAGTGAACGGCCGTCGAACGCCAGGCAAAGAACAAGCGCTTGCACAAGTACTTCGCCTCCCGAACTTAACCTGTCCAACCACCCCTGCCGTCAGTACGCTGGCTGAATTCTGGGAGAACCACGAATGGGACGAAGGGGGCGGCAATGTCGACCATCACCGGCGGAATGGACGCAGCAAACACAGCGGGCAACGAGGCACGCTCCCGACGACGAACGGTCGGCGTGGTCCTCGCAGGCGGTGTCGGCACGCGCATGGGGCTGGAGATCCCCAAGCAGCTGGTGCCCGTCGCCGGCCGGACCAGCCTCGAGCACACCGTGGACATCTTCCAGCAGTGCCCGTTCATCGACGAGATCATCGTCATGATGGACCCCGGGTCCATGGACCGCGCCGAGAAACTGGTGACCCGTGAGCGCTTCCCGAAGCTCACCGGCCTGCTGCCGGGCGGCCGCGACCGCAACGAGACCTCCTATCTGGCCCTGCGGGAGATCGCGACTCCCGGCGCCAAGGTGGTCTTCCACGACGCCGTGCGTCCGCTGGTCGATCCGAGCATCATCCGCGCCTGCGTCGACGCACTCGACACCTACGACGCCGTGGACACCGGCATCCCCTCCGCGGACACCATCATCGAGGTGGACGAGAACGACATCATCCGCGCGGTCCCGCCGCGCGCCTCCCTCCGCCGCGGGCAGACCCCGCAGGCGTTCCGGTGGGACACCCTCATGGAGGCCTACGGGCACGCCCGCACCGATGCGGAGTTCGCCGCCACGGACGACTGCTCCGTCGTCCTGAAGTACTGCCCGGACGTCCCGATCCTCGTGGTCCCGGGCCACGAGGCGAACATCAAGATCACGCACCCGATCGACATCCACCTGGCCGACAAGCTGTTCCAGCTCAAGCACCAGCACGTCGATCCGGTACCGTTTCCCGCCGCGTCCCTGCGCGACGCCGTCGTCGTGGTGTTCGGCGGCAGCTCCGGCATCGGCGGCGAACTCGGACGGCAGCTCCGCGACGAGGGCGCGCACGTGGTCTCCCACAGCAGGACCGGCAGCGGCACCTTCGTGGAGGACCGCGCCTCCGTCTCGCGTGCTCTCGCCGGTGCCGCGGCGCAGTACGGACGCATCGACCACGTGGTGCTCACCGCAGGCGTCCTGACGATCGGTGACCTCGTGGACCTCTCCGACGAGCAGCTCCAGCACGACGTCGGCGTCAATCTCATGGCCGCCTTCGTCGTCGCGCAGGAAGCCCACTCCTACCTCGCCGAGTCCTCCGGATCGCTGCTGCTCTTCTCCTCCAGCTCCTATACCCGCGGCCGCGCCAAGTACACGGTGTACTCGGCGACGAAGGCCGCGCTGGTCAACTTGACGCAGGCACTGGCCGACGAGTGGAGCGGCGACTCCATCCGCGTCAACTGCATCAGTCCCAGCCGCACGGCCACGCCGATGCGCGAGAAGGCGTTCGGCCACGAGGACGAACACACCCTCGTGCAGGCCGCCGACGTCGCGCGCGTCAGCGCCCAGGTCCTCGCCTCCGACATCACGGGGCAGGTGTTCGATGTCCGCCTGCCGCAGGTCGATCCGCTGCCGACACAGCTCGAAAGTGTCCGGTGACCGCCCCCGCCCTGACAGCCGACACCGATCGGCTGGTGATCACCGGCGCGCGGATTCCCTCCGGTGACGCGCTGTCCGTGCTGCTCGGCGGACGGCGGATCTGGACGGTCCGGGCACCCCGGCCGGACGACGACGGCGTGCTCAGCGTCCCCTGGCCTCCGGCCCTCTCCGAGCGCTTCACGGGAAGCGCGCGGCTCGCGGTCGAGCATGCGGGCCGTGAGATCGCCGCGTCGACGGTCGTGTTCGAGGACGGCGCCTCCGACTTCGACCTGAGCGAACCCGGCACGGGCATCCCCCTGGTGGTCAACAAGTGGGGCCGGATCGCACGGTCCTTCGAGGGCCGCGACGCCGCGCTCGTCGAGCACGTCCTGGATGAGGCCGAGCACCTCATCGAGGTGCTGCGCCGGACGGTCGGCGTCGAGCTGTTCGTCACCGGAGGCACGCTGCTCGGGCCCGTCCGCAACGGCCGCATCATGGCGCACGACGACGACGCCGACCTCGCGTACCTCAGCGCGCACACCAATCCGTCCGACGTGATGCTGGAGAGCTTCCGGATCGAGCGGGCACTCGTGGACCAGGGGTACGAGGTGGTGCGGCATTCCAACGGCCACCTCCAGCTCATGTTCCCGGGTGGAACGGTGACCGACCGCTTCTACCTGGACATCTTCACCTACTTCGAGTGCAACGGCTGGTTCTACGGGACCTTCCACGCACGCGAACGCGCGGACAGGGTCACGATCCACCCGATCACGCCGCTCCCCGTGAACGGGCGGCTGCTGCCCGGTCCGGCGGAGCCCGCACAGCTCCTCGCGGCGATCTACGGACCGTCCTGGGAGGTGCCCGATCCGACCTTCACGTTCGTCACCCCGCCGGCCGCGCACCGCCGGTACTACTGGTGGCTCAACCACTTCGACGTCGACCGCGAGAACTGGGAGGATCACCACCGCGCCGAGATCGAGGCCGGTCCCGCCACGACGCCGTCGCGCCTCGCCGTCACGACCGCGGAGCAGCTGCCGCCGTCGTCGACCGTGCTGGACCTCGGCTGCGGGCTCGGCGCGGACGCCCGTCACCTGGCGGACCGCGGGCACCGCGTCCTCGCCGTCGACTTCAGCCGGCCGGCGCTCGTCTGGGCGCAGGAGAATCTCGGGCACGACGGCGCCGTCCTGTTCGAACGCGCCAACCTGACCATGGCCCGCTCCGCGCTGCACCTGCGGAAGCGGTGCGCGGAGCTCGGCGGGACGGTCCACGTCCACGCCAACCACCTGTTCAACGCGCTAAGTCCGCTCGGCTGGGACACCACGCTGCTGCTCATCAAGCACCTCCTGGCGGTGCCCGGCAGCCGAGCGTTCCTCGAGGTGGGTGTGGCGGACACGGAAGGATCGGCGAGCTGGTCCGAGTACCGGCCCGTCGACTGGACCAGGTTCCAGGACCAGCTGCGCAGGTACTCGCTGAGTGCCGAGGAGCAGGACGACGGAGCAGGCGCGGCGACAGGCCGGCGCGTGCTCGTGAGGAGGGAGATGACATGACGCAGACCACGGTATGGAAGGTCGGCAAGCGGTTCGCACGATGGAGCGGTGTCGCGAAGCCCTTCCTGGCGCTCCGGAACGAGGTGGAGCAGTTGCGGGCGCAGGTCGTCAGGCTGGACGCGGACCTCGTCCGCCTCGACGCGGACCTGGACGAGTCACGCCGGCTCAACCTCAGGGCGGCCGAGCTGCTCGACGTCGTCTACGAGGAACTGGGCGCACGGCGACCCGGACGGGAGGGAACATCATGACCGCCTACGAGGAGGGGCCCCCGCTGGAGATCATCGGCGGCTTCGAGAGCACCTTCATGCCCGCGCACGACCGCGACATCTTCGAGACCACGGAACACGATGTCCGCTGGCGTGAGGACCTGGACCTGCTCGCGAGGTCGGGCATCACGAGGCTGCGCTACCCCATCCGGTGGCATCGCATCGAGGAGACCGAGGGTCGCTACGACTGGTCCTCCACGGACGAGGTGATGGGCCACCTGCGGGAGTACGGCTTCCGGCCCATCGTCGACCTCGTCCACCACACGAGCTACCCCGCCTGGCTCACCGACGGCTTCGCCGACAGCCGCTTCGGTCCCGCCTACCTGCGGTACGCGGAGGCCTTCGCCCGCCGCTATCCCTGGGTGGAGGAGTACACGCTCTTCAACGAGCCGTTCTCCACGCTGTTCCTGTCCGGGCACGAGGCCATCTGGCCCCCCTACCACTCCGGGCTGCAGGGGTTCGTGGACCTCATCGTCAACGTGATGCCCGCCGTCGCCGAGGCGAGCCGCCTGTACCGGGAGCTGCTGCCGGGCGCCCGCCACGTCTGGGTGGACACGTGCGAGTTCCATACGGGCTCCGACGCGTCGGGGCAGCGGTATGCGGACATGGCCAACGACCGCCGCTTCCTCGTGATCGATGCCTTCCTGGGCAGGGGGTACGACGTCGACAGCCAGCTCGGACGGGACCTCGCACCCGTCGGCGGTGAACGGCTGCTGTCCCTGCCCACCGGCAGCATCGACGTGCTGGGCCTCGACTACTACGCGCACTGCCAGTGGAACTTCTCGGAGGAGGGTGGAACGGCACCCACGCCCACCCCGCTGCCGTTGGCCGACCAGATCCAGCAGTACTGGGAGCGGTACGCCCTGCCGTGCATGCTCACCGAGACCAACGTCCGCGGGCACACCTCGGACCGCGCCACCTGGCTTAAGTACGTGCTCGAGCAGTGCGAGGAGGCCCAGGCGCGCGGCGTGGTCATGGACGGCATCTGCTGGTTCCCCGTCGTGGACTCCACCGACTGGAACTCGCTGCTCTTCCGCTGCGAGGGCTCCGTGGATCCCGTGGGCGTGTACTGGCTCGACGAGGACCTCGAGCGGCGCGCGTCAGTCATGTCGACGTCGTACGCGCTCGCCGCCGGGGGCGCCCGCTCGGGCGACCTTCCCGCCTACCTGCTCGCTGAACCCGTGGCCACCTGGCTGCAGGGCTATCGATCCCAGATGGCCCACTGGGACTGGCAACAGCCTCCCGGAACCGATGTCGGTTCGAGTCTTCCCCGTACAACTACCCGAATGGAATTGAGGATCGTCGATGCAAAGTGAACTCATTGTTTTGTCGCACCTGCGGTGGGATTGGGTCTGGCAGCGGCCTCAACAGCTCGTGTCGCGCCTGAACAAGGCGCCCGGACGGAAGACCTGGTTCGTGGAGGAACCCCTCACGCCGCAGGGCGTCGAGGTTCCGCAGAACCGCCTGGGCACCGCGGAGGTGGACGGCCTCACACGGGTCTGGCTGGAGATCCCCGAGCAGGGCAGGCACGTCGGCTTCTTCGACGAGGTCATGCCCGACTACGTCGCGCAGCTGCCCGAGCTCATCGGGCCCCCTTCGGGCGACCGCGTCGTCTGGATCTACACTCCGCTGGCACTCGAAGCGGCGCTCGCACTCGAACCGACGACGCTCGTGTTCGACGTCATGGACGATCTTGCCGCCTTCAAGAACGCGGCTCCCGAGCTCCTCGTGCGGCAGCGCCAGGCGCTGCGCGCCGCCGACGTCGTCTTCGCCGGCGGCCGCTCCCTTCACCGCTCCGTGGTGAAGCAGGGCAGGGAGGACGCCCACCTCATCCCCAGCGGCGTGTCCGTGGGCCACTACGCCGCCGCCGCGCGGGCAGCGGACCCCGACCGCAGCAAGCCCGTGGCGGGCTACGTGGGCGTGCTGGACGAGCGTCTCGACCTCGACCTGGTCGCGGGCCTCGCGGAGCGCCTGCCCGACTGGGAGATCCGCATGGTCGGTCCCATCTGCAAGATCGAGGAGTCGGACCTGCCGCAGGCACCGAACATCACCTACCTCGGCCAGCAGGCGTACGAGGACCTGCCGGGCCACATGGCGCAGTTCGACGTCGCCCTGATGCCCTTCGCCCTCAATGAGGCCACGAAGTCCATCAGCCCCACCAAGACGCTCGAGTACCTGGCGTCCCGGTTGCCGGTGGTCTCCACGCGCGTGGCCGACGTCGTCGCGGACTTCCCGGGCGTCGTCGACCTGCAGGACGACGCCGAGGGCTTCGCCGCCGCCTGCGAGGCCCTGCGGGGCCGCGCCGGTGAGCTGCCGTCGCCCGAGCTGCGCAGGTTGCTCCGACGCCACGACTGGAACAGGATCGCGGAGCTGATGGACAAGCTGATCTTCGATCAGGAGCGGTCGACGCCGGAGCGCGCCACGGCCGAGGCAACCGCCTAGCGCCCATGCCAAACACCAGCAGGCGGGCGGATGCACCCCATTCCCGGGAGCATCCTCCCGCCGACCACCTCCTCCTCCACTTCAGCGACACCCACTTCGTGGCCGATGGGCTGCTCTACGGCGGGGTGGACGCCCGGGAACGGCTCGTCCAACTCCTGGCCGAGATCGGGAAGTCCGGGGTCCGGCCGGACGCCCTGATCTTCACGGGCGACCTCGCGAACGCCGGGGAACCGGACGCCTACGTGGCACTGCGGGGCGTCGTCGAGCCCTTCGCCGAGCAACTGGGCGCGCCGGTGATCTGGCTCCCGGGCAACCATGACAAGCGCCCGGCCCTGCGCGCGGCACTGCTCGGGGAGCCGCCGGAGGAGGCGCCGCTGGACCGCAGCTACCGCCTCGGCGGCCTGCGGGTGATCACCCTCGACACCTCCGTGCCCGGGCACCACTACGGAGAGCTCGACGACGGACAGCTCGCCTGGCTGGAGGCCGAGCTGTCCCGGCCCGCGCCGGACGGCACCATCCTGGCCCTGCACCATCCGCCGATCCCCATGGTGCAGGACCTCGCGGTGCTGACGGAACTGCGGCGCCAGGACCGGCTGGCCGAGATCGTGGCGGGTAGGGACGTCCGCCTGATCCTGGCCGGGCACGTCCACTTCCCGTCCTCGGCCCTGTTCGCGGGCATCCCCGTGTCCGTAGCCTCGTCCACCTGCTACACCCAGGACCTCAACGTCCCGGTGGGCGGCATCCGGGGGATGGACGGTGCGCAGGGCTTCAACCTGGTGCACGTCTATCCGCACACGATCGTCACGTCCTTCGCGACACTGGGCTCCTTCGCGACCGTGGGGGAGTACGTGGACCCGGAGGAGGTGCGACGACGCCTCGCTGCGGCGGATGCCGGCTCTGCGTCGGGAGGCCGGCCGCGGCACTGAGCAACCCCGCACACTCCGTCTGGAGTGTGCGGGGTTTTTCGTGACTGCGGAGCGGTGACGGTGGGATTTGGGACGCACTCTGGAACCATCTACCACGGGTAGTTCCCCTGCGTGGAGAGGGTGACACGAGGACCTGTCCCTGGTGGACGTCTGTATACGATTGCACGCCGTGAGGCGTGATCTACTTAACCGGTGAAAAGGACAACTCGACTCGCTGTCCTTGCCTTCGTTGTCGCCTTCACCTACACAGGAATCGGAATGTCGGTTCCCAGCTTCTGGGTGGATGAAGCAGCTACTGTCAGTGCAATTGACCGCTCATTTCCCGATCTTTTACGCATGTTGGGGAACATCGACGCGGTCCACGGTTTCTATTACATTCTCATGTACGGGTGGTCATCGACTTTCGGGATGTCGGAGTTGTCGCTGCGCTTTCCGAGCCTGCTTGCCATCGCTCTGTCCGCTGGTCTGATAACAGCAATCGGGAGGCGGATCGGGACTCCGATATACGGCTTGTCTGCCGCCCTTTTGTTTGTCCTGCTGCCCAGAACGCAATACATCGGGACCGACGCTCGTTCCTATGCCTTGGCTGTTGCGGCTAGCGTTGCTGCGACCTACTTTCTGGTTCGCTTGCGTGACGCTCCTGAGCGGCGCTTCTGGGTTGGGTACGTTCTTGGCGGGTTGCTGGCTACCCTGCTGTCCTTCTATACGGTGCTGGTTTTTGTCGCCCACGTTGTAACCGCTTGCCTCGATGCCAGGCTCCGGGCGAGGTGGCTCGGGCTACTCAAGTCCAGCGCCGCCTGGCTTGTTCCCACGGCGTTCCTCGCGGTACTCGGTTCTCGTCAACAATTCCAGATCGCCTGGCTACGCCCTATCGATGGCGGAGTTCTTTCGGAGATAGCGCTGCTGCAATTTTTCAGCGACGCCTATTATATGCTCGACGGAAAAGTTGCACCTCAGCCGACGACTCTCGAGAACTTCACAATGGTTGGTCTTGCCGTCCTTTCATGGAGCGTTGTCCTCGTTGTGGCCATCCGGCTTCGCGCGTACTTCATCGTCAAGTTGGCACTTCCCCTGCTTGCTGTTCCCCTAGCTGCCGTCATCGGCGGTTCATTGGTACTGGGGTCGCCCTACTACTTGCCGCGCTACGTGTCTTTCATCTTGCCTGCCGTGCCATTCCTGGCTGCGGGAATCTCCCTCGACACCTGGAAACTGAGACACGAGATGCAACGGTGGATACCGATGAGCTATGTCGCCGCGGCCGCGCTCCTCGTCCTGCCGTCATACCTAGGTCAGCGAACCGAGTTCGGACGGAGCCCGAACGATGACTTCCGTTTCGTCGCTGAAACAATCGGGGAGAATGCGCGCGCCGGCGAGGCATTAGCTCTGACGGTGGATAGCGGGCTCGGTTACATCGCTTATAGGGATTCGTTCGACGGCTTGGTTGATGTGACCTTGGGGACTGATGCTGGAGAATGGGGGAGGATTTACGATCAGCGGTTCGATATGGAGACATCGAAGAACAGGATTCTCGCGAACGATGTCGTCTGGCTCGTCCACGCGCGAAAGGACCCCACTACCGAGGAGGTCCTCGAATCCTTCGGCTATACGGAAGCACAACGCTTCGACGGAACTGGCAGTTCGGTGGTCGAATTTGTCCGCGGACGCGCCGTGACGAAGTGACTGCCGTGCCCGGTGCGCAGCGGCGCGGTCGACATCGTTCCCTGAGTAGGATCACGCTTCATGAACTGCGCCATTCGGCGGCGAGCTTCGCGGTATCTGCCGTGCGAACGTCAGGGTGCTCAGAACATGCTGGGACGTAGCTCGGCGGCACTGGTGTGGACGTGCACGCGGACCCGTCCGACGAGGACCTGGACGCCGTTGCGTTGCCCTGAATCAGGGCAACCGAGCGGCAAGTGTGAGCAGTATGTGGGCAGCAACCCGGTCCGGCCATAGAAAAAGGCTCCAGCTTCCCTGTAGTAGCAAGGAAGCTGGAGCCTCTCAACTGGCGGTGACGGTGGGATTTGAACCCACGTTGGCTTTTACACCAAACAACATTTCGAGTGTTGCACCTTCGGCCGCTCGGACACGTCACCAACGCCGCTACTTTACCGGGTGGGACGCCCGAGTCCCAAAACGGGGCCGGGGCGAGGGCGCAGCAGGGGAGCGCTAGGGGAGCTCGATGACGTCGTTCTTGCCGGAGTCGGGCTTGCTGCCGGTCACGAGGCCCTTGACCATCTTCACGGCCGAGACGACCCGCGGGGCGTCCATCGACCAGTACTCGGCGGTGTGCGCGTCGACGTGGAGGAGGGCGACGGCGGGGTCGTCGCGGCCGTTCTCGAACCATGCGGACACCGACGGACCCCACAGCTCGTCGATCTTCGCCTGGTCCCTGGTCAGGGTGGCCGTTCCCGAGATGGAGACGTAGCCCTTGCCCGTGCTCACGGAGACGTTGATCTGGGGATTGGCACGGATCTCGTCGGCCTTGGGGGAGGGGTCCTCGGTGAAGAACCAGAGGTCTCCGTTGAAGTCCTTGCCGTGCAGTGCGAGCGGCCGGCTCACGAGCTGCCCGTCGAGATTGATGGTGGTGAGGATCGCGATGTCGGCCTTGCCGAGAATGCCCTGTACTTCCTTCAAACCGTCCTGCTGGTCTGCCACGTTCACTCCTTCGAAGGGGATGCTGCGGATCCGATCAGCCTACGCAGTATCACCGGGAGCCGGAACCGGACCGCTGCGCCGCGAAGAAGTCCTTGAGCAGCAGCGCACACTCGTCCTCACGCACGCCCGCGAAGACCTCGGTCCAGTGGTTCAGCCGGCGCTCGCGGAGTACGTCGAAGACCGAGCCCGACGCCCCCGCCTTCTCGTCCCAGGCACCGAACACCACGCGGGGGATGCGGGCCAGGACGGACGCCCCAGCGCACATGGCACACGGCTCGAGGGTCACCACCAGCGTGCAGTCCTCGAGCCGCCAGGAGCCGACCTGCGACGCCGCCGCGCGGATGGCCTGCACCTCCGCGTGCGCCGTCGGGTCGCCGAGTTCCTCGCGCTGGTTCCAGCCCGTGCCGAGCACGCGGCCGCCTGGGCCGACCACGACGGCGCCGATCGGCACGTCCGCGCTCGAGCGGGTCCTCGCAGCCGCGTCCAGGGCCAGCCCCATCCATGCCCGATGCTTGGGATCGACGGGAGGACGGAAGGGGGCCATGGGCTCAATGGTACTTTTGACCCATGCGCGTACTGGTAGTCGACCACCCCCTGGTAGCCCACAAACTCACGGTTCTCCGGGACAAGAACACGTCGTCACCGGTGTTCCGTCTCCTCACGGAGGAGCTCGTCACCCTGCTGGCCTACGAGGCCACGCGCGACGTCCGCGTCGAGACCGTGTCCATCGAGACCCCCGTGACCACCACGCAGGGGACAGGCCTCGTGAAGCCGACCCCTCTCGTGGTCCCCATCCTCCGTGCCGGCCTCGGCATGCTCGAGGGCATGACGCGCCTGGTTCCGACCGCGGAGGTCGGGTTCCTCGGCATGGCCCGCAACGAGGAGACCCTCGAGGCCATCACCTATGCCGAACGGCTGCCCGACAACCTGACGGGACGCCAGGTGTTCGTGCTCGACCCGATGCTCGCCACCGGCGGCACCCTCCGCGAGGCCATCAAGTTCCTGTTCGCCCGTGGCGCCGCGGACATCACCTGCATCTGCCTCCTCGCCGCGCCCGAGGGTCTCGCGACCCTGCAGGAGGAGCTGGACGGCCGCAACGTCACGATCGTCCTCGCCTCGATCGACGAGAAACTCAACGAGAAGTCGTACATCGTGCCCGGCCTCGGCGATGCGGGAGACCGGCTGTACGGGGTCGTCGGCTAGGCGGATCCCTCACCGTCCGGGCCGGAAGCCTTCCGGTAGCAGGCCGGATCGTCATCGGCAGGACCCGCGCAACAACTATCGAAAAAGTGCCAGAGGGTTGTGCAACCCGAGGTGACGGATTCGAATAGGGCGATGACAAAGGACATCAGCACGGCCGAGCCGAGTACCGAGGGCGGACTGAAGCGGGCGATCGGCACACCGCTCCTGTACGCGTTCATCGTCGGCGACACGTTGGGGGCCGGCATCTACACGCTCGTCGGTACCATGTCCGCCGACGTCGGGGGCGTGATCTGGCTGCCGCTGCTCATCGCGCTGGTCGTGGCGCTCCTCACCGCCGGTACCTACGCGGAACTCATCACGAAGTATCCGCACGCCGGCGGTGCGGCACGGTACGCCGACCGGGCCTTCGGCATCCCGTACGTGTCGTTTCTCGTCGGGTTCCTGATGATGGCATCGGGCATCACCACGGCGGCGGCCCTGGCGAATGCCTTCGCCGGCGACTACCTGGCCGCGCTCATCGATGTGCCGTCGGCTCCGGCGGCCGTGGTCTTCATCGTCCTGCTGACCCTGATCAATCTGCGCGGCGTACGGGAATCGCTGACCGCGAACCTCGTCGCGTCCGTCATCGAGGTGAGCGGCCTCGTGCTCGTCATCGTGCTCGCCGCCGTCGTCCTCGGCAGCGGCAACGGACAGCCGGCCCGACTTCTCGAATTCGCCCCGGACGTGCCTCCGCTCCAGGGAGCGTTCGCGGCATCCGTCATCGCCTTCTTCTCCTTCCTGGGATTCGAGTCGGCCGCCAACATGGCCGAGGAAGTACGCAACCCGTCGAGGGCGTACCCCCGCGCCCTGTTCGGTGCCATCGGCACCGCTGCGGTCGTCTATCTCCTCATCGCCCTCGGCGCGGTCATCGTCCTGCCCCCGGCAGACCTCGCGGTGTCCACCGGACCGCTGCTCGACGTGGTGAAGGCCAGCGGCATCGGCGTCCCGACCTGGCTGTTCGGCCTCATCGCGCTGGTCGCCATCGCCAACGGCGCCCTCCTGTTCATGGTCATGGCAAGCCGTGTCGGCTACGGCCTGGCAGAGGCCGACCTCCTCCCGCGGGCGTTCGCCCGCGTGCTGCCGAATCGTCGCACGCCGTTCGTCTCGATCCTCGTCGTCGCCGCGCTGACCATCGTGCTGACCCTGACCGGAGAGCTGGCCACGCTGGCCGAGACCACCGTGCTCCTGCTGCTCCTGGTCTTCCTGTCGGCCAACGTGAGCCTGCTCGTCCTCAAGAAGGACAAGGTCGAGCACGCCCACTTCTCGGTGCCCAGGATCGTACCGATCCTCGCGATCATCGCCAGCATCGCGCTGCTGACCCAGCAGACCGGCGTCGTCTGGCTCGGCGCACTTGCATACGTGGTGGTCGGGTCGCTACTGTTCCTCGCAGCCCGGGCCGGCCGGAAGCGCGAGGCGCGCGTCTCGCGATAGCGCGCAGCGGAGAGACGTCCGACCGCAGGGGTGCCCTCTGCGTTCTCCCGTCCTGCTGCAGTGTCTGGTGACGCTGTTCCAGGCTGTAAAGTACGCTCCGCTGCCCGGAGATGTCTGGACGGGAGGTGTCAGAAACCCAGCAGTGCTGGACACTTCGTCGACGAAGCGCTGCAGAGCGGTCCGCTGTCGCCCGTCCGTCCACGGCCGAACCGGTCCACATGGTGGACGTTCGGGCAATGTTACTTGCGCGTAGCGGATTGTTACATGCAATAATTCGACACGTGAACACCAACTCACTCGCATCTGCAGCCGCAGTTTCCTCGGACGTCCCGTCCGCAGCGAACTTCCGCTGTTGTCGAATGCACGCGTAACGGTTACATCCAGACCTTTCTTACGCACTTTCAGCCCAACGGCGGGCACTTCTCTTCATCCCGACCGGGCACATCCCGCATTCGAGCCGCGATGACGGCACACTTCACGAGGTTGCTTCCATGTCAGTAAATCCGGGCTACGTCCATATCTCCCTCCGCTCCCCCCAGAACCGGCAGGCACGCCAGCAGTTCGCGCCCTCCTACACGGCGCACGCCCCCCAGGTTCCCCACCAGCATTCCCGCCTCCAGGCACTGCCGGGCGGGGACGCGGCACGGCCGATGAGTGAACCGGTTCCCGTCGTCGCACCCAACGGAGTGCCGGGGCCGCAGGCTGTCACCGGCGATACGACGGCGCGCGGTTTCGTGCTCTACGTCGCGCTCGACGAGGCCACGGCGGCTGCTGCAGGCACCACGTTCTCCAAGCTGGCCCAGGACGTCCGCAACTACGTGCGGTCCCTCGTGCCGACGGCGGAGAGCCACGCCGCGGTTGCCCTCGCGCCGGCCGACGCCCGCGGGTCCGACATCGACGTCGTCCGTGCGGCGCTGGGTGACCCCACGGTCACCCGCCGCCCGCGACCGGAAGTGGTTCCCGCCCCGTCGCAGGCCCAGCCTGCCCGGCCCACCGGCGTCCTCATCGATCTCTCGCGCCGCGAGGTCCACCTCGACGGCGAGACGCTGAACCTGACCTTCAAGGAGTTCGAACTGCTGAACTACCTCGTCGAGAACGCGGCGCGGACCGTGGGTCGCGAGGAACTGCTCAGCGGGCTGTGGCGCAACGCCGACGAGGTGCCGAACGAGCGCACGATCGACGTCCACATCCGGCGGCTGCGCTCGAAGCTCGGACGCCTGGCCAACACCGTGCGGACCGTGCGCGGCCAGGGCTACCGGTTCTACGACCACCCCGAAGTGGTCGTCTGGGCGGCACCCGAGTACTCCATCTAGTTCGCCCTGGCTTAGGCTCTGAAGCATGGCCGCCCATCTGAAGAAGCTCCTGCTGCTGCGCCATGCGAAGGCCGAGTTCCAGGAGGGTGTGCCGGACCACGAGCGCTCGCTCAGCTCGAGGGGCCATGCCGACGCACCGCTGATCGGCCGCTGGATGCTCGAGCACGACGCCGTCCCCGACTTCATCCTCGTGTCCACGGCGCTGCGCGCCCGCCAGACCTGCACCTGGGTCTGCAAGGAGCTCGGGGACAAGGCGCCCACGCCCAAGCTTGAGGACGACCTGTACGCGGCGCGGCCGACGGAGATGCTCACGCTCATCAATCACGTGCCGCCGACCGTGACCAGCCTGCTCGTCATCGCCCATAATCCCGGTGTGCAGGAGCTCGCGATGCGCCTCGCCTCCGTGCGGTCGAGTGAGCCGGCCGTGATGGACCTCGCCACGGACTACCCGACCGCGGGCCTCACCGTTCTGACGTACGACGGCGACTGGGCCGCACTCGACGGGCGTGACGCTGACGTCACCGACTTCGTGGTGCGCCGGGCGTCGACCCTCCGCTGACGCAGCACCGCGGACGGTGGCGCGGGTGGTCGGGTTGCGGTTCGGGACTTATGGCCCTACCCGGGCACGCCCCTGGGGCATAGCGTCCTGACCAAAACCTGCATGTCTTGTTCAGTACGAAGGGGTCACAATGAGCCGGTCTCGCCCCGCGGTCCTCGGAATGGCATTGGCCCTCGCCCTCGCCCTCGGTGGTGGCCTCGGGGGCACGACTCTGGGGCCACCGGCGGCCGCCGCACCAGCGGTGGCTGCGCAGCGGAGCGTTCCGGCGGTGATGGTGGTCGAGCAGGCCGGCGATGACGCGATCGTCCAGCACTATGCGCAGCTCGGCGGCAGCGCATCGTTCCTCGGCACGCCAATCGGCAGCGTGTACGACATCGCTGGGGGTCGCGCCCAGGACTACACCGCCGGCACGATCTACTGGAGCCCCGGCACCGGAGCGCACGAGGTGCACGGAGGGATCCGCGGACGCTATCTCGCGCTGGGCGGACCGGCCGGCTTCCTGGGCTTCCCGCTCACGGACGAGACCGCCACTCCGGGCGCCGCTGGTCGGTACAACGAGTTCGCCCGAGGGTCGGTCTACTGGAGCCCCGGCACCGGAGCGCACGAGGTGCACGGAGGGATCCGCGGACGCTATCTCGCGTTGGGCGGACCGGCCGGCGTCCTGGGCTTCCCGCGCACGGACGAGACCGCCACTCCCGACGGGGTCGGCCGGTACAACCACTTCAGCGGCGTCAACGCCGGCTCGTCGATCTACTGGTCGCCCGCCACGGGAGCCCACGAGGTGTACGGAGGCATCCGAGCCCGGTGGGTGGCTCTCGGTTGGGAGCGCGGCCGGCTCGGCTACCCGACCAGCGGCGAGTACGGCATCACGGGCGGGCGCCGCAGCGACTTCCAGCACGGTTCGATCCTCTGGCACGCTGCCAGCAGCAGGACCGAAGTCATCTACACCAGCGTTCCGTCGACCCTCCTGGGCGTAGACCTCGAGCGCATTCCGACCACGCGGAAGGTTGTCGCGCTCACGTTCGACGCCGGCGCCAGTGACGCCGCCCTCCGATCGATCCTCGCAACCCTCGCAGCCAACGGCGTTCCAGGCACATTCTTCCCCACCGGGAACTGGGTCAACCAGTTCCCCTCCGATTTGGCCCTGATCTACAACGCGGGGCATCGGATCGGCAATCACTCCATGACCCACCCGGACTTCACGACCCTGACCGACGCCCAGATCGCGAACGAGATCAACGGCGCGCAGAGGGCCATCAAGGCCGCTGGAGGCGACTCGCTCCCGTTCTTCCGCTTCCCTCTCGGCGCCCGCGATGCCCGCACGATCCGTGACGTCAACGCCGCCGGTTACGCGGCGATCCGGTGGACCGTCGACACCCTGGGCTGGCAGGGCACCATGAACGGAACGCGCGGCCCGAACTTCATCGTCCAGCGCGTCATGGCTTCCGCGCAGCCCGGGGAGATCGTCCTGATGCACGTCGGCGCGAACCCCGACGACGGCTCGACGCTCGACGCCGCGGCCCTCCCACAGGTGATCTCCCAGCTCCGGGCGGCAGGCTACGGCTTCGTCACCCTCGACGCCGCCCTATGATCTTCCTGGCTGTTCCCCACCGATGATCCAGGCTACTGCCCGTACTTCTCCAGCAGCCGCAGCCAGATCTCGCTGACGGTGGGGTAGGCGGGCACCGCATGCCACAGACGGTCGAGGGGAACCTCTCCGACGATGGCGATCGTGGCGGCGTGCAGCATCTCGGACACCTCGGGTCCCGCGAAGGTGACGCCCACGAGTACCTTCCTGTCCTCGTCGACGACCATCTGCGCCCACCCCTTGTACCCGTTGGAGTGGAGGGACGAGCCGGCGACCGCGATCTCGAGGGAGGTCTCCGACGCATTGACGCCGTCCTTCCGCGCCTGCTCCAGGGTGCGGCCCACCATGGCGATCTCGGGGTCCGTGAAGACCACCTGGGGGACGGCGCCCCGGTCCGCCGTCGCCGCGTAGGGGCTCCATTCCGGGGCGGAGTCCCCGAGGATGCCCTGAGCGCGGGCCGCAATGGCGTCACCGGTCATGCGCGCCTCGTACTTGCCCTGGTGCGTCAGCTGGACGATCCCACCCACATCGCCGACGGCGTACAGCCAGCCGCCGGCGCCGGGGACACGCCCCGTGTCGTCGCGGCTCAGCTTCTTCGGGTCTAGGCCCAGGGCCTCGAGGCCGATGTTCGACGTGTGCGGGTGGCGGCCGGTCGAGACGAGCAGCTTCTCCGCCGTGACGGTCCTGCCCTCGACCTCGAGCACGAATCTGCCGCCCTCCTTGCGGACCGCGTTCGTGGCCGTGTCCGTCAGGATGGTCACGCCCTCGCCGCGGAGCGCGTCGAGGACGAGGTCCGAGGCCTCCTTCGGGTAGCTGCCGAGGATGCCGCTGCGTGCGATGACCGTGACCTCGGCGCCGAGCCGGGCGTAGGCCTGCGCGAGTTCGATGCCGGCCACCCCGCCGCCGAGCACCGCGAGGCTCGCGGGCACCTCCTTCGCGGAGGTGGCCTCCCGGGTGGTCCAGTAGTCGAGGTCCGGAAGCCCGTCGATGGGCGGGATGATCGGCGTCGAGCCGGTGGCGAGGACGACCGCCTGGGTGGCCCTGAACACGGAGGTCGAGCCGTCGTCGTGGGAGATGGTCACCTCGCGCTCCCCGGAGAGCGTCGCCCAGCCCCGCTGCAGCTCGATGCCTGCGGAGGCCACCCATTCCTCCTGGGAGGCGTCGTCCCAGTCGGAGGTGAACGACGTGCGGCGCTCGAGCACCTGCTGGGCATCGAGCGTGCCGGTCACTGCCTCCCGTGCGCCGGCGACGCTGCGGGCCGCATTGAGGATGGTGCCGGGACGGAGGAGCGCCTTGGACGGCATGCAGGCCCAGTAGGAGCACTCACCGCCGACGAGGTCGGACTCCACGAGCACTGCGGAGAGGCCTTTCTGGACCACCCGTCCTGCTACGTTCTCGCCGACAGCGCCGGCGCCGATTACGATGACATCGATGGTGCGGGGTTCACTCATAGGCAGAGCTTCCCATCGGACAGGCGGGGGAGCAACCGACGAAAAAGGCCCCGGCCGGAGCCGGGGCCTCTCTCGATGGTTCGGATGAACCGTGGTGCGCGCGAAGGGATTCGAACCCCCAACCTTCTGATCCGTAGTCAGATGCTCTATCCGTTGAGCTACGCACGCATCCGTAGTCCGTCGATCCGCGGTGCGAATCCGTCCTACAAGCGGGCCGTTTGGCCGTAGACAACTCTAGCGGACATCGGCGGGGACGCCTAATCGGCACTGTTACTCCCACTTTGACTAGACCGGTCTACGTGACCTTTGTCACAAGGAGCTGTCACGTAAGCGCTCGACTTCCCTGTGCTCCCGCGGTTCGTGGGAATGCCCTTCCGAATGTTTCGAAATGCGGGCCCTTGCCTGAAATGTGCCACCCCTAGCATCGATACACACCGAGCACCCAACGAAGGGAAGAGTAATGGGCGATCCTGTGCGCCAGCTTGACGAGGTCGACACACCACCCACGAGCCCCCATGACGCCGCGCTGCCGGAGGCTTCCGGTCCCGCGCCGACGACCCATGCGGCACTCCTCGCCTGGGTGCGGGACGTGCAGCAGCTGACACAGCCTGCCGACGTCGTGTGGATCGATGGGTCGGAGGAGGAGAACACGCGCCTCACGGACGGACTCGTGAAGGCCGGGACCTTCGTGCGGCTGAACCCCGAGACGTTCCCCAACTCCTTCGCCGCGTTCTCGGACCCCAAGGACGTGGCCCGGGTCGAGGAGCAGACGTTCATCTGCTCCAAGGACGAGAGGGAAGCGGGCTTCACCAACAACTGGATGGACCCGGCAGAGATGAAGGCCAAGCTCACGGGCCTGTTCTCCGGTGCCATGCGCGGGCGCACCATGTATGTCATCCCCTTCGTGATGGGCCACCTCGATGCCGAGGACCCCAAGTTCGGGGTCGAGATCACCGACAGCGCCTACGTGGTGACGTCCATGCGCATCATGGCGACCATCGGCTCCGCGGTCCTGGACCGCATGACCGAGCTCGGCGCCGATTTCGTCCCGGCGCTGCACTCCCTGGGGGCGCCGCTGGCCGAGGGCGAGGCGGATGTGCCCTGGCCGTGCAACGACGACAAGTGGATCGTGCATTTCCCCGAGGAGCGGTCCATCTGGTCCTACGGCTCCGGCTACGGCGGCAACGCCCTGCTCGGCAAGAAGTGCTACGCGCTGCGCATCGCCTCCGTGATGGCACGCGATGAGGGCTGGCTCGCCGAGCACATGCTGATCCTCAAGCTCACCTCCCCGCAGGACAAGACCTACTACCTGTCCGCGGCGTTCCCCTCCGCGTGCGGCAAGACCAACCTCGCGCTGCTCGACCCGACCATCGAGGGCTGGAAGGTCGAGACCCTCGGGGACGACATCACCTGGATGCGCTTCGGGAAGGAAGGCGAGCTGCGTGCCGTCAACCCGGAGGCGGGACTCTTCGGCGTCGCACCGGGAACCGGCTGGCACACCAACCCGAACGCCATGCGCGCCATCGCCAAGGGCAACTCCGTGTTCACCAACGTCGCGCTCACCGATGACGGCGGCGTGTGGTGGGAAGGCATGACCGAGGAGGTGCCGGCGCACCTGACCGACTGGCAGGGACGGGACTGGACGCCGGACATGGACCACCCCGCCGCGCACCCGAACGCCCGCTTCTGCACGCCGATCGACCAGATCGACATGCTGGCGGAGGAATTCAACCGGCCCGACGGCGTCGAACTCTCCGCGATCCTCTTCGGCGGCCGCCGCAAGACGACCATCCCCCTGGTCACGCAGTCACGCAACTGGGCCAACGGCATCTTCATGGGCTCCACGCTCTCCTCGGAGACCACGGCCGCCGCCGCCGGGGAAGTGGGCCGGGTCCGCCGGGACCCGATGGCGATGCTGCCCTTCATCGGGTACGACGCCGGGGACTACCTGCGGCACTGGTTGACCCTCAGCGCGGCGGCGGACCAGTCCCGCCTGCCCAAGATCTTCCTGGTCAACTGGTTCCGCCGCACCGCCTCCGGGGGCTTCGCCTGGCCCGGGTTCGGCGACAACTCCCGTGTCCTGAAGTGGGTCATCGAACGTCTCGAGGGCACCGCGGACGCCGTCGAGACCCCCATCGGGTACGTGCCCACCGGGGATGCCCTGGATCTCACCGGCCTGGACATGACCCCCGCGGAGGTCGAGGCCGCCGTCCACGTCGACGCCGTCGAATGGGCCCAGGAACTGGCGGGCATCGAGGAGTGGTACGGCCGCTTCGGCGACTCCCTGCCCGAGGAGCTCAAGGGCCAGCTCGAGGAACTCAAGGAACGCTTCCACGCCGTCTGATCCGGTGCGTTGATCCCGTGCGCTGGTCCCGACAGGGATCCGGCTCCCGGAGATGCGAAAGGCCCCTTCCACACGGAAGGGGCCTTTCGCCGTTCTGCGCGCCCGGTCGTCCCGGGACGGCTACGCGCGGATCACGGCGAGGACGCGCTGGACGAGCTCCTCGAGCGTCTTCGGGTCCACGGCCTCGGCGTTGAGGCGGAGGTAGGGCTCGGTGTTCGAGGGGCGGAGGTTGAACCACCAGTTGCCGTGATCGGGCGTGAAGGTGAGGCCGTCGAGGTCGTCGACCACCACGCCGTCCTGCTCGAACTCGGCACGGGCCCGGGCGATGGAGCCCTGGAGGTCCGCCACCTTCGAGTTGACCTCACCGGAGGAGAAGTAGGGCTCGTACTCGCGCCCGAGCTCCGAGAGCGGGCCGTCCTGCTCACCGAGGGCGGCCAGGACGTGCATGGCGGCCAGCATGCCGGTGTCGGCGTTCCAGAAGTCACGGAAGTAGTAGTGGGCCGAGTGCTCACCGCCGAACACCGCGCCCTCCTTGGCCATGACGGCCTTGATGAAGGAGTGGCCCACGCGGGTGCGGACAGGGCGCCCGCCGTCGTGCCGGATCAGTTCGGGGACGGCCCGGGAGGTGATGAGGTTGTGGATGATCACGGGCTCGGACTCGCCGGCAGCCTGGGCACGTGCGATCTCCCGGCGCGCGACCATCGCGGTGATGGCACTCGGCGAGACCGGCTCGCCCTTCTCGTCGATGATGAAGCAGCGGTCCGCGTCACCGTCGAACGCGATCCCGATGTCCGCGCCGTGCTCGACGACGGCGGCCTGCAGGTCGCGCAGGTTCTCGGGCTCCAGCGGATTGGCCGGATGGTTGGGGAACGAGCCGTCGAGCTCGAAGTAGAGGGGGACGATCTCGAACGGCAGGGCCGGCAGGAGACGGTCACCGAGGACGGCGGGAGTGGTCAGGCCCGCCATGCCGTTGCCGGCGTCGACCACGATCTTGAGCGGCCGGGACGAGGAGAGGTCCACCTGGGTGCGGAGGAACCGCGAATATTCCTCGAGGATGTCCCGCACGCTGGTCTCGCCCCGGACCTCGACGCCGGGGATGGTGCCCTGTGCGAGGTAGCGTTCGGCCCGTTCCTGGACGTCCTTGAGGCCGGTCTCGGACGAGACGGGGACCGCTCCGGGGCGCGTCATCTTCATGCCGTTGTACTGGGCGGGGTTGTGGCTGGCGGTGAACGTCACGCCAGCCGCGTTCAGGGTACCGCTGGCGTAGTACAGCTCGTCCGTGGAGATGAGGTCGAGGAGGACGACGTTCGCACCGCGCAGGGTCGCGCCGTCCGAGAATGCCTTCGAGAATTCGGGGGACGACGGGCGCATGTCACCGCCGACGAGGATGGTTTCCCCTGCGAGTTCCAGCGAGTCCACGAAGGCTGCTCCGACCGCGCGGACCGAGTCCACCGTGATGGTCTCGCCGACGATGCCGCGGACGTCGTACGCCTTGAAGGATGCAGAAAGATCGAAGGTTGTATTCACGTTCCGAAGTGTATCGGGTGGTGTCGTGGCGCGGGCCGTCCACAGGGGCGACCCGGCCGCAGGAAGTGGGGGAGGCTGCTGGGATACTGGGGAAATGTCGCCGACCACCACACTCAACGAGCAAGCAACCGCCCTCCTGCATACCCTCGTCGGGTCACCGGACGCGCAGTTCCACGAGGGGCAGTTCGAGGCCATCGAGGCCCTCGTCGAGGGCGGGCGGCGTGCGCTCGTCGTCCAGCGGACGGGGTGGGGCAAGTCCGCCGTGTACTTCGTGGCGAGCCTGCTGCTGCGCGCTCGGGGTGCGGGTCCCACACTGATCGTCTCGCCGCTGCTGGCGCTCATGCGGGACCAGGTCGCCGCCGCGGCACGGGCAGGCGTCCGTGCGGAAGCGATCAACTCGGCCAACCAGACCGAGTGGCAGGACATCACCGCCAAACTGCAGGCCAATGAGGTGGATGTCCTCCTCGTCTCACCCGAGCGCCTCAACAACCCGGCCTTCCGGGAGCTGTACCTGCCCGAACTCATGCGGCGCACCGGCCTGCTCGTCATCGACGAGGCGCACTGCATCTCCGACTGGGGGCACGACTTCCGGCCGGATTACCGGCGCCTGCGCGAACTGATCCTGGGGCTCCCGCAGGGCGTTCCCGTGCTGGCGACCACGGCGACGGCTAACTCCCGCGTGGTGAAGGACGTCGAGGAGCAGCTCGGCGCAGGCGGCACGGATGTCTTCACGCTGCGCGGCGAGCTAGCGCGCAAATCGCTGCGGCTCGGGGTGCTCCGCCTGCCGAGCCCGCGGTCGCGCCTCGCCTGGCTGCTGACGCACCTGTCCGACCTGCCGGGCAGCGGCATCATCTACGCCCTGACGGTCTCGGCCGCGGAGGACACCGCGCGCCTGCTGCGCGAGAACGGGCATGCCGTCCGTGCCTATACGGGCCGCACCGACCCGGCGGACCGCGAGGCCGCGGAGTCGGCCCTTAAGAACAACGAGGTGAAGGCACTCGTGGCTACGAGCGCCCTCGGCATGGGCTTCGACAAGCCCGACCTCGGCTTCGTGGTGCACCTCGGCGCCCCGTCCTCACCTGTCGCCTATTACCAGCAGGTGGGACGCGCCGGCCGCGGGACGCCGAACGCCGATGTCCTTCTGCTGCCCGGCGCGGAGGACCGCGACATCTGGGAGTACTTCGCCACCGCGTCGATGCCCTCCCAGGATGCCGCGCTGCGGGTCCTCGACGCACTGGAACCCGGTGTCGTCCTGTCCACGCCGGCGCTCGAGACGCGCGTCAACCTGAAGCGCTCGCCCCTCGAACTCCTCCTCAAGGTGCTCGACGTGGACGGCGCGGTCCGCAAGGTCACCGGCGGGTGGGAGAGCACCGGCGAACCCTGGACCTATGACGCCGAGCGGTACCGCCGCATCAGCGAGGCCCGCGTCGTGGAACAGCGGGCGATGCTGGATTACGAGAACACCCCGGGCTGCAGGATGGAATTCCTGGCGAGGTCCCTCGACGATCCCGCCGCGACGCCCTGCGGTCGCTGCGACAACTGCGCGGGCCCCTGGTACTCCGACGAGGTGGCGCACGAGGCGTCCGACTCCGCGAGCCAGGCGCTCAGCAGGGTGGGCGTGGAGCTGGAGCCGCGCGGCCAGTGGCCCAGCGGCATGGACAAGCTGGGTGTGCCCCTCAAGGGGAAGCTCAAGCCGGGCGAGGTCAGCCTGTCCGGCCGGGCCCTGGCCCGTCTGACGGATCTCGGCTGGGGCAACCGGCTCCGGGAGCTGATGGCGGACGCGACGCCCGACGCACCGCTGGATCCGGCGATCGTCGAGGCCGTGGTGCGGGTCCTGGCGCAATGGGGCTGGGACGAGCGGCCCGTCGCCGTGGTCAGCGTGCCGTCACGGCGGCGTCCACAACTCGTCGGATCTTTGGCGCAGGCGCTCGCCGGGGTGGGGCGGATCCCCTATCTGGGGCAGTTGACCACGCCGAACGGCTTCCCGCAGGGCCAGCCCGGAGGTAACAGTGCGTTCCGCCTCGCCTCCGTCTGGGACCACTTCGCCGTTCCGCCGGAGGGTGCCGCCTGGTTCGCAGCGAACCCCGGACCCGTCCTGCTCGTGGACGACTTCGCCGACAGCCGGTGGACCATCACCGAGGCGGGCAGGGCACTCCGTGCTGCAGGAGCCTCGGGTGTGCTTCCGTTCGCCCTGGCGCTGAAGGCCTAACCGGACGGCTTCCGGGGCGACGGGGCCGGTACGAGGGGGTCCGGAACGCAAAGGACCCCCTGTTTCCAGGGGGTCCGTTCGCGGAGACGGGGGGATTTGAACCCCCGGTAGGCTTTAGGCCCACACTTCATTAGCAGTGAAGCCCATTCGGCCGCTCTGGCACGTCTCCATCGGCTATCTCTAGCCTCCCAAGGTTACCCAGAAGGGGAGGGCAAGAGCAAAACGCCCCGTCCGGTCCCGGCCGTGCCGCGCACGCGCCGGCAACACCGCGCCGGCGGAACGATCCGCCCGAACGATCCGTCAGAGCGAACCGGTGAGTGCACGCCACAGGAACTCGAAGCTCATGGCATGCATCCTCGCCGCTTGCCGGTTGTCGGACGCGCCGGCATGTCCACCCTCCAGCGCCTCGTGGAACCAGACGTTCTGGACGCCCAGATCCTTCATCCTCGCCGCCATCTTGCGGGCCTGCACGGGGCCCACCCGGTCATCACTCGTCGCCGTCCAGATGAGGGTCTTGGGATACGCCACGTCGTCCCGGAGAAGGTGGTAGGGCGAGAACGTCTGCACGTACTCCCATTCCTCGGGCTTGTCCGGGTCGCCGTACTCGGCAATCCAGGAGAACCCGGCGGACAGCTTCGTGTAGCGGCGCATGTCCAGCAACGGTACCCCGCACGAGATCGCGCCGAACAGGTGCGGGTACGTGGTGAGCATGTTGCCGACCAGCAGCCCTCCGTTGCTCCGGCCGGTGCAACCCAGCAGCGCGGGCGAGGTGACACCCCGCTGCACCAGGTCGCCGGCGATGGCGGCGAAATCCTCGTAGGCGCGGTGGCGGTTGGCGTGCAGGGCGGCGGAATGCCACCGCGGTCCGTACTCTCCTCCACCCCGGATGTTCGCCAGGACGTAGACGCCGTGCCTGCCGTCCTCCGTCACGCGTTCGAGCCACCCCCGCCCGATCACGCCGCTGTAGGCGGGGGTCATCGAGTGCTCGAACCCGCCGTAGCCGGACAGCAGGGTGGGGTTGCCGCCGTCGAGCTGCAGGTCCTTCGACGCGATCTGGAAGTAGGGAACCCGTGTGCCGTCGCTCGACACCGCGAAGTGCTGCTCGACGCTGTACCGGTCCTCCGCGAAGTAGGACGGTGAGGACTTCACGGCGGTGGAGTCCCCGCCGATGGTGCCGCGGTACAGCGTCGACGGGGTCAGGAAGCCGGTGGCGACGAGCCAGTAGTCGTCGCCGGCGTCCTCGTCCTCGTCGTCGACCGCGTACGCATCCACTGAGTGGAGGGGCGGGCAGGCGTCGAGGAGGTCGGCGGCCCAGTCCCTCGCCGGGTCGACGATGCGGATCTCGGAGGACACGTCGTGGAGCAGGTTGAGCAGGAGGTGGTTCCGTGTCCAGCTCCAGGACTGGAGCGAGGTCGAGGCGTCTGGGGCGAAAACCGTCACGAAGGAGCGGTCCCCGCCGAGGAAGGAGGCGAGGTCGATGACGAGCAGGGATCCCGCTCCGTACGTGCTGCCTGCGACGCTCCAGTCCGTGCGGGGCCGGACGATCAGCCATTGCCGGTGCAGGGAGATGCTGGCGTCCTCGGGGACCTCGATGAGGCGCCACCCGCCGTCCTGCCGCAGGTAGGTCCGGCGCGTGTAGAAGTCGATGGTGTCGACGGCGAGGTCACGCTCGAAGCCGGGCGTCGGATCGTGCACTACGAGGGCCATCATGTGGTCCCGGTCCACCTCGAAGTACTGCTCGGCCGACGCGAGGTCCCCGCCGCGCGGCAGGATCCGGACGGTCCGGGGGTAGGAGCTGGACGTCATGGAGCCCGGACCGAAATCCGTGCCGACGTACAGGGCGTCCGGGCCGGCCCAGCTGATCCGGCTCTTCGCCGTCGGGATGTCGAAGCCGTCGTCGACGAAAGCCCGTCTGCCGAGGTCGAACTCGCGGTAGCGCGTCGCGTCCCCACCGTCCGGGGAGAGGGCGACGAGGACCCGTTCGTGGGGCGCGCCCTCAGCCGGACGAAGGAAGAGGGCGCCGGCCCACACCCACTCGGTTCCCTCGGCGGCGCTCAGCGCATCCACGTCGAGAAGGAGTTCCCACGCGGGGTCCTCCGAGGCGTAGCTGTCCCACGTGGTGCGGCGCCAGATGCCCTGCCGGTGCTCGGCGTCCCGCCAGAAGTTGTAGTAGAAGTCGCCGTGCTTGCCCGCCATCGGGATGCGGTCGGTGGAGTCGAGCACCTCGAGGACGCTCCGCTCCCGCTGCTCGAAATCCGGCGTCACGAGGGCGTCCTCGGTCAGCGCGTTCTCGGCGCGCACCCACTCGAGCTGCCGGTCGCCATAGATGTCCTCGAGCCAGAGAAAGGGGTCGTCCGTTGTCGCGGTGGTCTCCGTCGCGTGCGTCATGGGCCCATCCTATGCAGGGCGCGGGAAGCGCAGCACCGCGAGGAAGTCCCTGACCGGCCCGGGGCAGCGGCCGCGTTGGATAGTCTTGACGGGTGAAGAACCAGGAGGCAACGCAGGTCGCCGTCATCGGAGGCGGACCCCGCGGCACCTCGATGGTGGAGCGACTGATCGCGAGGCATCGAGCTCTCGGTGACGCTGCTCCGGACATCGTCATACACCTCATCGAGCCCCACGAGCCCGGCCCCGGGCACATCTGGAGGACCGACCAGTCGCGGCTCTTCCTGATGAACACTCCGTGCCTCTACCCCACCGTGGTGCCGGTCGGCTCCGTCGCCGGGAGTGTCGCCGCAGGACCGGTGGCTCTGTCCTTCGACGAATGGCGCGCTCGCGGCAGGGAAGGACTCGTTCCCGGCCTCGACGACGCGGACGTCGAGGAGGCCACGAGGCTCGCCTCGAGGGACTTCCCGAGCAGGGCGCTGTATGGGCGGTATCTCACCTGGGTGTTCGGCGAACTGGTGCGACAGGCCGGGCCCGGGGTCAGCCTGGTGCACCACCGCAAGGAAGCCGTCGGCATGGGGCCCGCTGGCGACGACGCCGGTGACCCCAGCGGTGACCCCAGCGGTGACTCCGGCGCGGATGCGAGGAACGGCAGCGGCGCTGCAGCCGGGGCCGCGCGACGCTGGCGGATCGTCCTCGACGACGGGTTCCAGCTCGAGGTCGCCGACGTCGTCCTGGCTGTCGGTCACCTCGCCGCCACGCTCACCCCCGAGCAGGAGAAGCTGCAGGACGCTGCAGCCCGCTACGGGCTGCAGTACTGGGCGCCCGCCGTTCCGGCGGACGTCGCCTGGCACCGGCTGCCCGCCGGGAAGACGGTGCTGATCCGCGGGCTCGGGCTCAACTTCTTCGACGCGATGATCCAGCTGACGGAGGGCCGTGGGGGACGGTTCTCGCAGCGGGACGACGGCCGGCTGGACTACGAGGCATCCGGCAGGGAGCCCCGGCTCGTCGCGGCCTCGCGGCGCGGGGTGCCGTATCGGGCGAAGGCCGAGCTCGACTCCTACATCCCCCGCAGTGTCACACTGCGCTTCTGCATACCCGACCGCGTGCTCGCGTTCCGGCGGTCGGGCGTCCAGCCGGGCTTCGATCACGACATCTGGCCCCTGCTGCACCGTGACGTGCTGTGGGCCTACTACTCGACGCTCTGCCGTACCGAGGCACGGGTGCTGCAGTCCTGCGACGCGTTCCTCGACGAACTCGACGGGGCCCTTGCCCTGGAGGGCTCCGGGTGGGAGGCCGCAGCCGGTGCCGTCGTCGCGCGCCGGGTGCCGGAGGACCTGCGCCTGGACGTCGAAGCCCTCGCGCACCCGTTCGCCGGGCGCCGCTTCGAGGACGGCGAGGAGTTCGCCGCGGCCGTGCTCGCCTATCTCGACGCCGATGCCGCCGGTTCCGCGCGTGGCGAGGACGATCCGCTCAAGATGGCGATCGGGGCTATGAATGCCGGCCGGTCGGTCATCAAGCAGGCCGTAGCGGACGGCGGTATCTCCGCGACATCATGGAACGCCGAACTGCGGGGATGGTTCGAACCACTCGTCGAGGGTCTCGCGAGCGGACCGCCACCGGTGCGCATCGCCCAGCTCGCGGCGCTCGTCCGCGCCGGGATCGTGCGCTTCGTCGGGCCGAACCCGAGTTTCGGCTTCGACCCGGACGAGGGACTCTTCCGCGCCACGTCTCCCTGGGTCCATGGCGATTCGTTCTCGGGGCGCTACCTCGTGGAGGCGATGATGCCCGCCAACCGGGTCTCGACGAGTCTGTCCCCGCTCATGCGCAACCTCCTGGCCACGGGCACCGTCCGGCCCAGGACCTCGATGGCCGAGGACGGAGTGCCGGTGACCTCAGCAGGGCTCGACGTCTCCGCTCCTCCCTACCGCGCCGTCGACCGTAGCGGGAAGGAACAGGAATCGCTCTTCGTGATAGGTCTCCAGCTCGCATCGGTGCAGTGGGGAACGGCCATCGCGGCGGAGGCCGGAGCACCCCTGGAGGCGGGCGGCAGGACCCTGCTGGACGCCGACGCGATCGCAGGCGCCATCCTGACGCGGGCCGCAGCCGCCTGACACGCCCCTCCGGGAACCGGACGCGGCACGGTGCTCCCGGATCCGGTGCCGAAAAAGGGGACCTTCACCATGCCGGTGAAGGTCCCCTCGATTCTGCGGGCCGGAGCCCGGCGGTCTACCTAGCCCTCGAGGCAGCGGTGGTAGTTCGCGAGGTGGGCACGGTAGCTCGCCCAGCTGCCGTTGTTCGCCCCCTCGGCCGGCAGGGCCGGCTCGGAGCAGGCGGGCTTGCCCGGCTTGATGGGCTTGCCGGGCTTCTCCGGCTTGCCCGGCGTGGGCGGTTCGACCGGAGGAACCGCTTCGACCGTGACCGGAAGAGTCACCGTCGTCCCGCTGGGTGCCGCCGTCAGGACGATGCGTCCCTGCCCGCTCGCAGTGGCCGGAACGGTGAGGTCCACCGTGGCGGTCCCGTCGGTGACGGGGACGGAGCCCAGCGGCGTCGTGGTGCCATCGGCGGCCACGAAACCGGCGGCCAGCGTGGTGTTGACCGGGCTGCCCAGTGACGTCAGGTCCAGCTTCGACACGGTGAAGGACACGGCGGCGCCCGCCTTCACCGTGGTCGGAGCGCCCTGCACCTGGACGCTGCGACGGTCGAAGGACGGCGACAGCGGGCTGTTGGCCCGGATGTAGTCGATCCAGGCGTCCCGGTCCACCAGTCCGGAGTCGCGGGTGTCGGCTCCTTCACGGAACACCGTGAAGTTGTCGCCACCCTGTGCCAGGAAACTGAAGGTGCCGATCCTGTAGTCCTTGGCGGGATCGAGGGGCGCGCCGTCGATCAGGACCGAGGTGATCCTCGAGCCCCGTGCCAGCGTCGGGTCGTAGGTGACGCTCACGTTGTCCGACAGTCCGAGGGCCAGGAAGGCCCTCGAGCTGCCGTCCGGCTGCCACTGCTGCTCCAGCAGCGCCTTGAACTCCGCACCGGTCAGGGTGGTCGTCCAGAGGTTGTTGACGAACGGCAGCACCGCATTCGCCTCTGCGAAGGTCACGACGCCGTCCGGTGCGTAGTAGAGCTCGTTGCGGAGCCCGCCCGGATTGACGACGCCGATCTGCGCTCCGCCACGTTCGGCGGGGGAGAGGCTGGCCCGCAGGGAGTCGGCCACGAGATTGCCCAGCGTCGACTCCGAGGTGCGGTCATCCCGCGTGGTGCCGGTGAAGGCCGTCGTGATGTCCTCGGTGACCGACCCGACGGGCCGGCTGCCGATGACCGACGCCTGCGCGAGTGCCGCGTCGACGATGCTCTTGACCTCTGCGACCCGTGGGAAGGCGCCCACGAGCGCGGCGTCCGCGTCGGTGGTCCGGGCGACGTTGCGGGCCGTGTAGGACTCGACGTCGCCCGTGGCGGTGTCGACGGTCAGCGTGATCTGGCCGATGAATTCACCGTAGGAACCGGTCTGCAGGATCGGCCGGGTCTCGCCGGAGGCCCCCGGAACGGGTGCGTCCCAGGCGTACTGCTTGTGCGTGTGGCCCGTGAAGATCGCGTCCACCAGCGGGGTCGTCTCCGTGACGATGCGGGCGAACGAACCGCCGGCGGCGACCTCCTGCTCGAGCGTCGCCCCCTCGACGACGCCGTCGCCGGCGCCCTCGTGGTACTCGGCGACGATGACATCGGCGAGGCCCTGATCCTCGATCTCCTCCGCGACGCGGTTGACAGCCGCCACCGGATCGCCGAAGTCGACGTTCGCGATGCCGCCGGGACTGACGAGCGTCGCCGTCTCCTCGGTGACCACGCCGATCACTGCGACGTCGACGCCGTCGACGGTAATGATCGAGTATTCATCCAGTGCGGGGTCGGTGGTGCCCTTGGCGTAGACGTTCGCACCGAGATAGGGGAAGTCCGCCGTGTCGGCGACGCGTCCGGTCAGGTCCCCGAAGCCCCTGTCGAACTCGTGGTTGCCCACGGCCGACGCCCGGAGGTCCAGCGCGTCGAGGACATCGAGGGTCGGCTGATCGTCCTGGAGGGCGGAGGCGAACAGCGACGCACCGATGTTGTCACCGGCCGAGAGGAAGGCCGTCTTGTCCTCGCCGAACTCGGCGCGCAGCTTCTCGACCGTCCCCGCGAACCGGACCGTGTTGGCGTCGATCCGACCGTGGAAATCGTTGATGTTGAGCAGGTTGAGCTCCGCGGTCGTGTCGGCCGGTGCCAGGTCCATGCCGACGACCACGGGGTCGTGGTCGCTGGCGCGATACGGGTCGGCCACGTAGTAGTCGGTGACGTTGTTGTTGAAGCGGCTGTACTCGAGGGCGACCGACTCCACCGAGTTGATGTTCCACGTGTCCACGCCCGTGACGGTGGCGTCCGCCGCGGGTGACGCGAGGATGTGGTCGAGGGATCCGCTGAGGCCCGAGAAGACGTAGGAGTACTTGCCGTCCTTCTTGCCCTGGTCGACATACCCGGCGTCGTAGAGGACCTGCATGGGGTCCTCCATCGTGTAGGCGTTGAAGTCGCCGGTCAGGAAGACCCTGTCGGTCTTCGCCGCCGCCTTCATGGAGTCGGCGAAGCCCACGAGGGCCTGTGCCTGGGCGACGCGCGCGGCGTTCCAGACGCCCTGGCCGTCACCGGTGTCAGCGTTGCCGCCGGAGCTCGGGCCGGAGCCCTTGGACTTGAGGTGGTTGACGATCGCGAGGAAGGTCTCCGCGTCGCTGCCGCCGACCGGCTTGAAGGCCTGCGCGAGGGGCTTGCGGGCATTCGAGAACGCCACGGTGTCGTTGAGGATGACCGACTCGCCGACGGGTTCCGCGACGGCCTTCTTGTAGATCAGTGCGGTGCGGATGAAGTCCTCGTCGGCGAGGGCGGGGACGGCCGCGGGGGAGCGGACGTAGTCCCAGGTGCCGGGGGCCTTCTCGTTCAGCGCCTCGACGAGGGTGGCGAGGGCGAAGTCGCGGTCCTTGCCGAACTTGGCGGAGTTCTCGACCTCCATGAGGGTGACGACGTCGGCGCCGAGGCCATTGATTGCGGCGACGATCTTCGCTTCCTGGCGCTCGAGGTTCTCCTTGTTAGCGGCGCCGCGGGAGTCGCAGCCGCCGTCGACGGTGATCGGGTTGCCCGCGCGGTCCGTGAAGTACTTGCACCCGGCGAGCTCCTCGCCGGTGGTGGGGAAGTAGTTCAGGACGTTGAAGGAGGCGATCTTCAGGGAGCCGCCGACCGGCTGGGGCGCGGCCGGGCGCTCGCCGGCGAACTGCACGGGCTGAGCGTCGGGGTGCGCGCCGTCCAGTTCAGCCAGCGGCTGGAACTTCCATGCGCTGTTGCGGTAGTCGAGGATCACCGGTGAGGTGAACGCGGCGCTGTAGCCCACGCGGACCGGCTGGGACGCCGTGAGGTACGGGAGTACCTTGCCGCGGTTGGCCTGGGCGAAGAAGTTGGTCGTAGCGCCGTCGTCGAGCCGGACGCTCCGGGCCGCGTTGTCGGCGATGACCGCTGCGTTCTCCGGAGTACCCGGACGTGCGACGTCGGTGGGCTGGAGGAGGCGCTCGGTACCGGCCGCGAGGGTGACCTCGCCGTACTGGTTGAGCGCGTAGTTGTCGGCGACCGTGTAGGCGCCGGAGGGCTGGAAGAGCATGCCCTCGACGGCTTCACGTGCGGTGTCGGTGGCGGGCAGGGCGATGGTGGAGGCCTTGGGCTCCTCGGCTGCCTCGGTGAGCTTCGTGGTGCCGCCGGCGGGGACCGTGAGCTGCGTCAGGTTGAAGAACTCCCCGGCGGTGCCGGTCACCTGCACATAGTCGCCCACGGCCACGGACGCGACCGTGTCGGGGGAGAAGACGAAGAGTGCGTCCGACGCGGTCTGGTCGGCTGCTGCAGAGCTGCCCGCGGTCTGGAGGTAGAAGCCGGCGAATCCGCCCGTGGGGTATGCAGCGGTGACCTTGCCGCGCGTGGTGACCGTCTGGCCGGAGAGCGGCGTGGCGGTCCCGGTGCCCTGGATGTCACGGATGGGGACCACCGCGCCCGGCGTGGGAGGAGCCGTCGGCGTGGGCGTCGGAGTGGGCGTGGGCGTCGGTGTGGAGCCGGCGGCCGACGCGCTGTTCATCGGCGTCGTGTCCTGCAGCGTGAAGTCGGCACCGTTGTCGTCCGTGTCGGCGAAGCCGGTGCGGTTGGCGGACTTCGTGCTTCCGGCGCCGGGTGTCGGTGCGGCCGTGCCCTCGAACGCGTTGGCCGTGCCATAGCCCAGGGCATCGACGACGCCGGGCGTACCGACGATGCTGCCGATACGGAGGGCGCCGACGGTCGCGGCCTGATCGGACAGCACGAGGACGCCGCCCGCGGCGCCGGGGTTGAGGCCGGTCGCGAGGTCAGGGGTGGGCAGGGCGGACCCGGCCGTGCCGTTGGAGCCGCCCTGGACCAGGAAGTAGCCCTTGGCCGGGATGATGCCCCGGAGTGCGGTCGCAGCGGGTGTCGCGGTGGACCCCGGCGCACGGTACTGCAGCGACCACCCGTCGAGGCTCACCGGTGCGTCGGTCGGGTTGTAGAGCTCCACGTACTTGTTGGTGAACGGCGTCCCCGCGGAGCCACCCGACAGATAGGCCTCGTTGATGATGACGCCGGTGCCCGCGGCAGATGCCGTTGCCGGTGGTGTCTCCACGGCGTTGGCCGGCAGTGCGATCATCGGTGAGGCGATCAGCCCCACCGACAGCGCCGCACCGAGCGCTCCCTTCCATGACGAATAAACCATTCGTTCGTTCTTCTCCTTGACGAAGGCTGCCCAGCAGCCGCGAGTGAAGCCCGCCGACCCTCGATGGGTGGCGTGTTGGCAGAAGCACCCTATGTGACACAGGTGACAATTCCGTCCCCGGGAGGAGCCAACCAGAACATCGTTAACAATGGGTTACTAAAAAGCCAGAGGGCCCGGAACATCAGGAGTTATCGGTGGGGATCCGTGGACGCATCGCACTGTCGACCCGCGTCCTCGGGCATTCCGTCCACTGGAGTGTCCTCCGCATCATGCGTTCCCGACGCAGCACGGGTCTCCCGGTCGGTGTCCGCTTCCTGCCGAAAAGGAAGGAGGCCCCGCCATGCGGGGCCTCCTGATGAGCGGAAGGTAAGGGATTCGAACCCTTGAGACGGGGTGACCGCCCACTGGTTTTCAAGACCAGCTCCTTCGGCCGCTCGGACAACCTTCCCGCCGCTAGTGTTTCACGAAGGGCGGTGACGCCCAAATACCGAGGGACTGGAGGATCGTATGCGCGCAGTGGTGATCGAGGGGGCAGGTGGGCCGGAGGTCCTCTCCGTGCAGGAGGTCGACGATCCGGTGCCGGGCGCGGGCGAGGTACTCATCGACGTCGTCGCGGCCGGGCTGAACCGGGCCGATGTGCAGCAGCGGCGCGGCTTCTACCCGCCGCCCGCGGGTGCGTCCGCTGTGCCCGGTCTCGAGGTGTCCGGCACCATCGCGGACGCGGGCAACTCACAGTTCGCCGAAGGGGACGCCGTCGTCGCCCTGCTCGCAGGTGGAGGGTACGCTGAGAAGGTGGCGGTGCCGGCCGGGCAGGTGGTCCGGGCACCGGAGGGCGTGGGCCTCGTCGAGGCCGCCGCGCTTCCCGAGACCGCCGCGACCGTGTGGTCGAACCTCGTCCTGCAGGCCGGCCTCGCGCCGGGCGACGACGTCCTGATCCACGGGGCGTCCGGTGGCATCGGCGTGATGGCCGTCCAGGTGAGCCTCGCACTGGGGGCGGTGCCGCATGTGACCGCCGGGTCCGCCGCGAAACTCGATGTCGCCCGAGCCCTCGGCGTACGGACCCTCGTCAACTACCGGGAGCAGGACTTCGTCCAGGAGCTGATGGCGGCGACCGACGGGCGGGGTGCCGACGTCGTCCTCGACGTCGTGGGCGCGAAATACCTGGCACGCAACATCCAGGCCCTCGCCACCGGCGGACGGCTCGTCGTCATCGGGCTGCAGGGCGGAGCGACGGCCGAGCTCGACCTCGGAGCGCTCATGGGCAGGCGGGCGAGCATCGCGGGAACCACCCTCCGGGCACGGCCCGTCGCCGAGAAGTCAGCCATCATGGCAGCGGTGCGCGAGAGCGTCTGGCCGCTCGTGGCGACCGGTGCCGTCCGGCCGTTCGTGAACCGGACCTTCCCCCTGGCGCAGGTGGCCGAGGCCCACACCTACTTCGATGCGGGGGAGCACACCGGCAAGATCCTGCTGCTCATGCCCTAGGAGCACCGCGCACGGCCACTGCGGGCGATGTGCCCGGAGACTCCTGCCGGTGGGACGAAACGACCCGGTCAGCGGATGCCTCGCCGATTAAACTGGGGAGAGCACTCCTGGCCCTTCCGGGCCGGCACAACCGAGGTGGTACCGATGCTGCTGTCCGTCCTGCAGGCCCACGCCGACGTCCTGAACGTCGAGGCGAATCTCCGGACCATCGACGAGGCAGCCGGGCGCGCCTCGCAGGCAGGGGCGGACATCCTCCTGACACCGGAGCTCTTTCCGGTCGGGTACGCACCCCGGCGGCTCGCCGCCGAGCTGGATCCCGCGGTGCTGCCGGAGGTTCGGCAGCGCCTTGCCGGGATCGCCCGGCGGCACGGCATCGGCCTGGTGTACAGCCTTCCCGCCACACCCGAGCAGCCCGGAGGCAGCTCCTACGGCAATGGATGGCAGATCACGGCCACCCTCCTGGACGCCGCCGGGGTCCCGCTCCTCCACTACGGGAAGGTCCACCTCTTCGGCGCGGAGGAGCGTGCAGCGTTCGTCCCCGCCCAGGATCCTCCCGGCGTCGTCGAGTTCAAGGGAGTCCGGACGTCCCTGCTGATCTGCTACGACGTCGAATTCCCCGAGGCGGTGCGGGCCGCGGCCACGCGGGGCGCGGAGCTGCTGCTGGTACCGACCGCCCTGTCCGCCGGGTTCGAGTCCGTGCCGCAGGTCATCATTCGGTCCCGGGCCCTGGAGAGCCAGCTCGTCGTGGCGTATGCGAACCACAGCGGCCGCGAGGACGTGTACGACTTCGAGGGCGGAAGCGTCGTCGCCGGGCCGGATGGCTCCCTGCTCGCCGCGGCTGGACACGACCCCACCCTCCTGTTCGCCGAGATCGACCCGGACGCTGTGCGCGCCGCGCGCGACGGCGTCCCCTACCTCAGGGAGCGTCGCCCCGAGGTGTACAGGACCTGGGAGAACAGCGCCTGAGCACACGGGGCCTTCCGCGGAAGGCCCCGTGTCGTTTCTCGTCGGGATGCCTCTATTGCCCGGGCGGCGGAGCGGGCCTAGTCCGTCTCCGGGCCGGAGCAGTACTCGCAGCGGGGCGTGCAGGGCGCATCCGCCGGCGGGGTGCCGTCGTCGGCGGGCGCCGGGGGGTTCGCTGCAGGAGCGGGGAGGACGGACGACAGCATGGGGGAGCCTTTCGTTCGGGGGGTGTTGCCGGCACGCTGATGGCGAGGTCAGTCGAGGCTGATCGGCCCGATCGCGTCGAGCAGGTCACCGGGACCGGGATTGCCCGGTGCGGACGACCCGCCCAGGTGGTTCACCACGCCCCACACGGCGTTCAGGCCCGTCGTCACGGCGCCTTCCGCCCAGCCGGCGGTGAAGGAGATGTCGTCACCGGCCAGGAAGATGCCGCGCTGGGCCTCCGGGAGGGCGTCCTGCTTGAAGTGCGTGAACAATCGCTGCTGGTACCGGTAGTGGCCCGGCAGGTTCGCCTTGAAGGCGCCCATGAAGTTCGGATCCGCCTCCCATGAGACGGTGATGGGCTGTCCCACGATGTGGCCGGCGATGTCTACGCCCGGGTAGATCTGCTCCAGCGAGTGCAGCATGAGTTCCACGCGCTCGTCCGCGTCGAGGGCCAGCCACTTCAGGGCGTCGTCGTTCCAGGTGTAGGACAGCAGGATGACGGCCGGCTTGTCCGGTCCGTTGTCCAGCAGGTAGGTGGCGCGGTTCAGCCGGTCGGTGAGGGTCATGGACAGGACTTCCTGGCCCGTCTCCGGATCGATGTCCTTCCAGAAGGGCCGGTCCACCATCACGAAGGTCTTCGACGACTGCATGTAGTGCGACCGTTCCATCGCGGTCCAGAGGTCGGCAGGGAACAGCGCTTCCTGGGTGTGGATCCGGGTGGACAGCAGCCAGGACTGGCACGTGGTCACGACGGCCGGGTAGCTGGCTTCGCGACCCCACCGTTCGCGGATGCGCAGGTCGCCGTCGGGGTCCCGGCTGATCCTGCCCACGGCGCCGTGGGGTGAACCCGAGTGCAGGGACGCGAGGGAGGTCCCCTCCGGCCAGTGCCTCATCCCCGACGGCGCGTGGTGCCACAGGGCCTCCGGCAGGCGCTGCGCTCCTCCGCGGATGAGGCGGTGCTGGTCGTCCGCGTCCGTGTACACCACCCGGAGGATCTCCAGGATGGAGTTGGGGAAGTCCGTGTCCCAGCCTCCGGTGCCGAAGCCCACCTGCCCGAAGGCCTCCCGATGGGCGAAGCCTGCCTCCTTGAAGGCCTTGCTCGCGGCGATGAAGCCGTAGAAGGTCTGCTCGTCCATTCGCGGCAGCAGGTCGTTCCAGAGTTCCTTGATCCGGACCGTGTCCCGCGAGCGGATGGCATCCTGCATCTCGGTGAACCTGGCGCCGTCGTTGATCGCTGCCTTCCAGGCGTCGGCCACCTCCTGGAAGAAGGGGGGAAGGTCCTCCGGTGTGGTGGCGTAGTGCTTCTTGCCGGCCAGTTCGATCACGGTGCTGGAGGAGGCCGACGAGAGCGGGTTGGGGAAGTCCTCGGTCTCCACTCCCAGCAGGTCCACGTAGTGGTAGAAGGCCCTGCCGGATACGGGGAAGCGCATGCCTCCCAGGTCCGCCACGACGCCGGGCGCCGCGGGGAAGGCCGCTGTCCGGAGGCGTCCACCGATCTGGTCCGCCTCGTAGACCACCGGCCGCAGCCCCAGCTTCATCAGCTCGTAGGCCGTGACGAGGCCGGAGAGGCCGGCGCCGATGACCGCGACCTCGGTGCCGAGCAGTTCCTCCGGGACCGACCCCAGGCCGTCGGGATGGGCGAGGTAGTGGTCGTAGCTGAACGGGAAGTCCGGGTTCAGCATGGTGATCGGGGAGGCCGCCTTGCGGGTGGCGGCGAGATCGTCGGCCGGGAGTTCGGTGGCGGTGGTCACGGGTGCGTCTCCTGCAGGGTCGAGGGCTTGGCGGTCAGTGTGCGGTAGTCCAGTTCGCTGAGGGCCGCGACCTTGGAGTTCCGGCGTCCGTAGCCGACGTAGATGCCGATGCCCACGAGCATCCACACACCGAAGACGAGCCACGTGGCGGCGCCGAGGTTGGCCATCAGGTAGGCGCACATCAGCGTTCCCAGGATGGGTGTGACGGGGTAGAACGGGACGCGGAAGCTGCGCGGGAGGTCCGGCCGGTTGCGGCGCAGGTAGACTACCGCGACGTTGACCAGCGCGAAGGCGAAGAGGGTGCCGATGCTGGTGGCGTCGGCAAGCTCTCCGAGCGGGACCAGTCCCGCGGTCACGGCGACGACGGTGCCGACGATGAGCGTTCCGGCGACGGGTGTCCCCGTCCGGCGTGAGACACGCCCGAAGACGGGCGGAACGAGTCCGTCGCGGGACATCGACAGGAGGATGCGTGTCTGGCCGTACAGGACGGTCAGCACGATGCTCGCGATCGCGAGCACGGCACCGGCGGAGAAGACGAGGGCGATCCATGGCCGGCCCGTGAGCTCCTGCAGGATCTGCACCAGCGCCGCTTCCGTTCCATCGAACCAGCCCCACGGGCGGGCCCCGATCGCGGCGACGGCGACGAGGACGTACACGCTGGTCACGATGAGCATGGACAGCAGGATGGCGCGGGGGAGATCGCGCTTGGGGTTCCGGGCTTCCTCACCGGCAGTGGAGGCGGCATCGAAGCCGATGTAGGAGAAGAAGACGCGGGAGGCCGCGGCCGAGACGCCGGCCGCACCCATGGGCAGGAGCGGCTCGAAATTGCCGGCGTCGAAGGCGGTGAAGGCCACTGCGCAGAAGAACAGCAGGATGCACACCTTGATGACGACGATGGCCGTGTTGATCCGGGCGCTCTCACGCGCGCCCCGGACCAGGAGGACCATGGAGAGCAGCACGATCGCCATCGCGGGGATGTTCACGACGCCGCCGTCGCCCGGGGGCTGGGACAGTGCAGCCGGCAGGACTTGGCCGAACCCGGCTAGCGTCTCGTTGACGTACTGGCCTGCGCCGACCGCTACAGCGGCGACGGACACCGCGTACTCGAGCACCAGGCACCAGCCGCAGATCCAGGCCATCCCTTCACCCATGGTCGCGTAGGAGTACGAGTAGCTGGAGCCGGCGACGGGGACCAGCCCGGCCATCTCGGCGTAGGAGGCGGCGGAGAACAGCGCGGCCAGACCGGCGAGGACGAAGGAGATCCAGATCGCCGGACCTGCCAGCGGGACCGACTCGCCCAGGATCACGAGGATGCCCGTGCCCAGCGTGGCACCAACGCTGATCATGGTCAGCTGGAGAACCCCGAAGCTGCGCACGAGTGGCGCACCTCCGCCGTCGCTTCCGGCTTCGCCGACCATCTGGTCGATAGGTTTACGCCGGAGCAGCTGGGCGCCCAGGCCCGGCCGGCCCTCGCCCGGGATGGTTGTCTTCTCAGCGTTCATAGGCAGAGTCACCTGTGGACGTCCCTTCACAGTAGTTTCTTTCCGGGAACCACCATGGCATGTGAGCCGAGTCTCACCCTGGTGCGAAATGACCTAGAGTGGTCACTCATGGGACGTATTACACCGGACGAGCTGGTTCCCGCCCCGGCCCGCCCGGGTGTCGTCACGCTCGAGCAGTTCGTCGAGCAGCTGCGGCCCGAGTTGAGGCTGCTCCACGACGGCGGCAGCGGTTCCGAGCTGCTCCGGTGGGTCGAGCCGAGCGAACTCGAGGATCCGACGCCGTACCTTCCCGAGGGCGAGTTCCTGCTGACCTGCGGGTTGCCGTTCCTGGGGGACGGCGGCTCGGAAGCCGGCGTGGATGCCTATGTCCGGCGCCTGGTGGACGCCGGCGTGCCGGCCCTCGGCTTCGGGATCCAGCCCTACTTCGATGCGGTTCCGGACGTGCTCGTGAGCGCCTGCCGACGCCGGAACCTGACCTTGTTCGAAGTCCCCTCGACACTGCCGTTCGCGGCCATCGGACTCGAGTTCTCGCAGCTGCTCGAATCCGAGAACGCCCGGGCGTTCCGCCAGCTGGCGGACACCAACCGGCAGCTCATGCGGGCGGTGCTCTCCCCGAGGCCGGAGCATGAACTCCTGGGTGCGCTGGTGCAGAAGGTGCCCGTGTGGGCCCTCCTGGTAGGGACGGACGGGCGGATCCGTGCCCGCGGGAACAACCCGGAGATCGACCCCGTACTGCTGGCGCCTCTGGTGGAGCGGCTGTTCTCGGGTAGCGGACCCCGTGTGGAGATGGACGGCTTCGAGCAGCCGGGTTCCGCGCTGGTGTACGGACACCCGTTACGGAGCACCAAGGATGCCAACCTCGGTGCCCTGATCCTCGGCTGTGACGCACCCCTGACCGCCGCCCAGAACAGCGTGGTCCAGGCGGCGATCGGCCTGCTGGAGCTCCTGGTGCGGCAGAGGACCAGCGGCTCCCTGGCTCCGAGCCAGCTGGCAACGGCCGTCCTGCTGCATCCCGACAGCCTCACGAACGGTGACACCCGGCAGCTGAACGTGCTCAGGGACCTGCTCGCCCAGAGCCTCTCCTCGACACGATCCGCGCCGATGCGGGTGGTACAGGGCATCAGGGCCGATCCCGCCGATGGCCTTCCGGGTGACGGGCCTATCCGGGAGCTGCTGCAATGGCGGCGGCTGTTCGACACCAAGCTGGTGGAGATCACGGACTACGGTTTCGCCGCGATCACGCGGCTCAGGGTCGACTCCTCCCTCCTGGCCGATATCGAGAGGATGGGCTGGCGCCTCGTCGTCGGCGAGGGGACGGAGCTCTCCGGCCTGGCTGCCGCCTACCAGCGGGTCAGCTCCCTGCGCGCGCGTGTTCAGTCCAGCGGGAGGAGTGTCCGGGCGGACGACGTGACGTGGTCGGTGGCAGGGCTTCTGGGCCGTGAGGCAGGCACCGCCCTGGCAGAGCGCCTTCTGCACCCGGTCCTCTCCCTGGAGCCGCACCGCCGCGACCCCCTGCTCACGGTCCTGAACGGCTGGCTCCACGAGAACGGCAGCTGGGACGGCGCGGCGAAGCGGCTGCAACTGCACCGCAACAGCGTACGGCGGCAGATCGGCGTGCTGGCCGAACTGCTCGGCATGGACCTCGGGAGCGCGCCGGTCCGGGCCGAACTGCTGATCGCCCTCCAGTACCTGGACGAGGTGAACCCCGCGCCGGCGGCGGGCTAGGCGCCGCGTGCGGAAAGCTGCACGGCACGCTGCCGGAGATGCAGGGCCAGCACGAGCGCGATGCCGACTCCGGCCCCGATGAGGGTCTCGACGGCACGATCCGCGAGGAGCACCGCCGGATCGCTCGGGTGCGCCAGTTCCGTGCTGACCAGGGCGAGTGGCGTGACGAACGCCTGCGCGAGGGCGTACTGCCGCAGGATGAACATCTCGGCCGCGAACTGGGCGACGGCGATCACGAGGACGAACTGCCACGCAGCCAGCCCCGGCAGGAGGATCAGCGCCGTCAGGACGAGCCCGGCAACCGTGCCGAGGATCCGCTGCAGCCCCCGGTTGGTGCGTGCCCGTGCCGTCTGTCCCACGAGGGGCACGGTCGCCGCGACCATCGCCCAGTAGGTGTGGCCGATCCCGAGCGCCGTGGCCGCGCTGCCGGCGAGCAGGGCCGCGACGACGTACAGGGCCGACTCCCGGGCCAGTCCGGCCAGGTGCCGCAGCGTGGGCCGGTCCGCCGCCGGGCGCTGCCAGCCCGTGCGGTGACGCGGCCAGAGTGCGCCCGCCTGCCCCAGGAGCACGGCGAACACGACGGTGGCGACCGCCGTGCCGAGTCCCTGCAGCAGCGGGAGCTGTTGGGGGACGGAGGCGATCGCCGCGAAAGCGAAGATGTGGAACAGGGAGCCTCCCGGCCGGAGGCGGAACAGTCCCGCCGCGAAGGTCCCGAGCCCGGCGACCGCGCTGGTGAGCAGGACGAGTCCCCAGGGCCCGACGTCGCCGCGCGAGGCCAGTGCGGCCGCCAGGATCACGGCGAGCATGAGCCCGCCGCCACGGATCTGGGTGGCGAGGCGCTGGCGGTGCGGTTCATTCCGCCCGTAGATGCCGGCGAAGGCCCCGAACGTGGCGAAGACGGCAAGATCGAGGCGTCCGATCAACAGCACCACGAGCAAGGGGACGCCCACTCCGATCGCGCAGCGCAGTGCCGGGTGGTGGTCGTCGGCGGAGGGGGTGATGCTCACCAGGTCGCGGAGGAGGTGCACGGACTGCGGGCTTTCGGTCGGAGGAATCGACGGCGCCGCTGGCATCGGATGGCACGATGCCATCGATCAACCCTACTCCCGTCCGGGCCCGGCCGGCTGGTGCGGAAGCATCATCAGCATGCTTTCGATTCGGCCGTGGCTGTGGAAAGGTTGCAGGACAGTCAACCGGAAGGAGCAGCACAGTGAGTACGCATCACGGCCACGACGGGGACGAGGGCGGACTGGCGCAGGCAGCCGACAGCTTCGCCGAGAACCTCGGCGACCAGGTGCCGGACGGCATCGACAACGGACCGACCGACGACGCGGACGAGCCCGCCGACAGCCGCACCAGGACGCACGCGAGCATCAGCGAGGGCATGAACGCCAACGACGACGAGCCGCCCGCCGTGCTCGGCGACGACGACGGCCCCCGCAGGTCGTCCTGACCGACCGGCTCGGGGAGCGCCGGCCCACCTGCCGCAGGGGCGGGTGCGTTCGGCGCATTCCGTCGCCCGGCAGGCTTGCCATGTGACGCGGCGCTCACTACGTTGCTACCTTCGTGTGCATCACACTCTCGCACCCGAGGAGCATCATGAGTAAGAAGCAGAACGGAGCCCACCGGCACGCCGACGTGCTGGTGACGGATCCGGACCTGCCCGCGGTCGCCGTCGACCCGCAGCAGGCTGAAGCAGAAGACCGCCGGTGGACCCCGGCGAAGATCGCACTGTGGGTAGGCGTCGCACTCCTGGGCGGTATCGCCTGGACCATCCTGGCCATCGTCCGGGGCGAGACGGTGAACGCCATCTGGTTCGTCTTCGCCGCCGTCTGCACCTACCTCATCGCCTACCGGTTCTACTCCAAGTTCATCGAGCGGAACCTCCTGAAGCCCGACGACCGGCGGGCGACCCCCGCCGAGTACAAGGCCGACGGCAAGGACTACGCCGCGACGGACCGCCGCGTCCTGTTCGGCCACCACTTCGCCGCTATCGCCGGCGCGGGTCCGCTGGTGGGCCCCGTCCTCGCCGCGCAGATGGGCTACCTGCCCGGGACCCTCTGGATCATCATCGGCGTCATCTTCGCCGGGGCCGTCCAGGACTACCTCGTGATGTTCTTCTCCATGCGCCGGGGCGGACGCTCGCTCGGCCAGATGGCGCGCGAGGAGCTCGGCGTCATCGGCGGGACCGCGGCGCTGATCGCGACCCTCACGATCATGATCATCATCGTCGCGATCCTCGCCCTCGTCGTCGTGAACGCCCTCGGTGAGAGCCCGTGGGGCGTCTTCTCCGTCTCCATGACCATCCCGATCGCGCTGTTCATGGGCGTGTACCTGCGCTACCTGCGCCCCGGCAGAGTCACCGAGGTCTCCCTCATCGGCTTCGTCCTCCTCCTGCTCGCCATCATCGGCGGCGGCTGGATCGCGGAGACCGGCTGGGGCGCCGAGCTGTTCACGCTGGACCGCGTCACGATCGCCTGGGGCATCATCATCTACGGCTTCATCGCCGCCGTCCTGCCCGTCTGGCTCCTGCTCGCTCCGCGTGACTACCTGTCCACGTTCATGAAGATCGGCACGATCGTCATGCTCGCCGTGGCCATCGTCATCACCCGTCCCGAGATCAGCGTCCCGGCCGTCAGCGAGTACGCCAGTACGGGCACGGGACCGGTCGTCGCGGGCCCGCTGTTCCCGTTCCTCTTCGTCACGATCGCCTGCGGTGCCCTCTCGGGTTTCCACGCCCTGATCTCCTCCGGCACCACCCCGAAGATGATCGAGAAGGAGCGCCAGACGCGCTTCATCGGCTACGGCGGCATGCTCATGGAGTCCTTCGTCGCGATCATGGCGCTCGTCGCCGCCCTGTCGATCGACCGGGGCATCTACTTCGCCATGAACTCGTCCGCCGCGGCGACCGGCGGCACCGTCGAGGGTGCCGTGGCATTCGTCAACGGCCTCGGCCTGACCGGGGTGAACCTCACGCCCGACGTCCTCTCGACGCTCGCCTCCAACGTGGGCGAGGAATCGATCGTCTCCAGGACCGGCGGAGCCCCGACCCTCGCGGTCGGCATCGCGCAGATCATGCACGGCGTCTTCGGCGGTAGCGGCATGATGGCCTTCTGGTACCACTTCGCCATCATGTTCGAGGCGCTGTTCATCCTCACGGCGGTCGACGCCGGAACCCGCGTGGCGCGCTTCATGCTGCAGGACAGCATCGGCAACTTCGTGCCCCGCTTCCGCGACACCTCGTGGCGCGCCGGAGCATGGATCTGCACGGCCATCATGGTCGCCGGCTGGGGAGCGATCCTCATCATGGGCGTGACCGACCCGCTCGGCGGCATCAACACGCTGTTCCCGCTGTTCGGCATCGCCAACCAGCTGCTCGCGGCCATCGCGCTCGCGGTCTGCATGGCCATCTGCGCCAAGCGCGGACTCTTCCGGGTCCTCTGGATCCCGGCACTCCCGCTGGCCTTCGCCGCGGCGGTGACCATCACGGCGTCGTTCCTGAAGATCTTCTCGCCGGTCCCTGCAATCGGTTACTGGGCGCAGAATGCGGCCTTCCGCAATGCCCTCGCGGCGGGCGAGGAGAGCTTCGGCACCGCGAAGACCGTGGCCGCCATGGAGGCCGTGGTCCGCAACACCTCCATCCAGGGCACGCTGTCGATCATCTTCGTGGTGCTCTCGATCATCGTGATCGTGACGGCCATCCTCGCGACCATCAAGGCCTACCGCAACGGTGGCGGCAGGGAGACCGAGGACTCCCCGGTGGCGTCCCGCATCTTCGCGCCGGCCGGCCTGGTGGCGACTCCGGCCGAGAAGGAGCTGGAGTCGCAGTGGGCCGCCCTCGCACCGGGCAGGCGCCCGGCAAGGACAGGACACTGATGAGCGTGCCGCAGGTCCTGCACCGAGCCCGGGACACCGCGCGCGAGCTGGCCTGGCTGTTCAAGGGGGTCATGGGGGAGAACGCCTACCAGGCGTACCTTGACCACCACGAGCGCACCCATCCGGGCGGGCCGCCCATGACCGAGCGTGAGTTCTGGCGGGACAAGACCGACCGCCAGGACGCCAATCCCGAGGGCCGCTGCTGCTAGGCGGCCCGGCACGAAGCCCGGCGCATCCGCAAGGAGCGCCGGGCTTCGTCGCGTGTGGCGGTGGTCCTGGGCGACACCGATCCGGAGTGCCCGGCGGGCGGCGGTTGTGGGAGCATAGCGTCATGACGGAACAGCAGCCGGCCAGCCCCTTCGACCCCGTTCCCGGTACCGTGCACGACGCCCCGGGCAGCGCTCAGGGGGGTACCGCGGGCGACGGCCAGACGGAGGGCGCCCCGGGCGGGCGCCCCACATCCCTCGCGGAGCTCGTGGACCAACCCGCGAAGGTCATGCGCATCGGCACCATGCTCAAGCAACTGCTCGAGGAGGTCCGCTCCGCGCCGCTCGACGACGCCGGCCGCACCCTGCTCGCCTCCATCCACGAGCGTTCGGTCAAGGAGCTCGAGGACGGCCTCGCTCCCGAACTGGTCGAGGAGCTGCACCGCATCAACCTGCCCTTCGGTGACGACTCCGTACCGACCGACGCCGAACTGCGCGTCGCGCAGGCCCAGCTCGTCGGCTGGCTCGAAGGCCTGTTCCACGGGATCCAGGCGGCGCTCGCTGCGCAGCAGATGGCCAACCAGCAGCTGGCCGCGCGGCTCCAGCTCCGCCAGCTCCCTCCTGGCACAGTGATCGCCCCCGGCGTCGTCATCGGTGAGGACGGCGAACCACGGCGCACCCCGCCCGCACGTCATGCCCAGGCAGCCCCGGCGGACAGCCACGGGCCCGGGCAGTACCTGTAACGCCTAGGTGGCATTCTTCGCGGCGGCGCGGCAGGGACGGAAGGACGACGCCGAGCTGGGTACAGGGGTGTGGCGGCGGGCGCACGACCGTTTCCGGCGGGGGCTCGACCGGTACCACCAGATCCTCGAGGGCATCGAGGACGACGACGTCTACAACGAACTCGTGGTCGTCGCCAACGACCTCGGCGCCATGCTGCCCCGCGTGCGGGCGATCTGCGTGAGCGCCCAGGCGTCCTCACCGAGCAACGGGCTCGACATCCCCGGCGCTCTCATGCAGGTACACCGGGCGCTGTCCCGCGCGGGCAACACCCTCGCGACGACGGCGGAGGCGGCCGCGATGACGAGGCTCGACGGCGAGCGGTGGGGCATCGCATCCTCGGGGCTGGACAACGTGCGGCGCCGGGCTCAGCTGGTCGCCGACGACGTCGAGGAGGCGGAGCGCTCCATGCCGGGTGCCCGGTAGGACGGCAGTAGGGAGGACGGCTCAGGAGGACGCGCTCAGTAGTACAGCAGCGTGCTCGCCGGAGCGACCGCGATGTCCCAGACCCCGAATTCCCGCCCGCCGCACATGCCTCGCTCGCCGGTCGGGACCGCACGGATGAACGGCGTCGGCCGGCCCGAGTCCACGTAGGGGTAGCCGCGCTCGTTCAGGACGGTCAGCACGCGCCGGTCCGGAGGGTCGCCGGCACCGGTCCGGAGGGACGACACCCGCTGGTACGCCGAGAAGCCGTCGGGCCAGCGGAGGAGGGCCGCGCGGGAGTTGAACTCGAACCAGACGCAGGCCTCCCCGTCCCGAGCGCTCCCGTGGAAGGTGCCGAGCTGGTGCGCCGGCAGGTTCTGCGCGTCCCGGCCCGGTGGCGGCCGCATGCCGATGATCGCGTCCGGGTCCAGGGACCCCGGCGCCTCACCACTGGTCGCCAGCCGAAGTTCCTCGACCGGCAGCGTCCGGATGGCCTCGCGCAGTTCATTCGGCAGGGGAACGGGATCGCCGGTGACCGTCGTGGCCTCCGGGGACCGGCGGTCGACCAGTGTCAGCACCGAGCCGTTCCCCTCGATCGGGGCGAGGTCGCCGTCGGCGTTCCGCACGAGGAACATCAGCTGGTGGGGCGGGAAGATGTCGCGGGTGTGGGGGCGTTCGAGGGAGCTCCGCCCGGTCATGTCCAGGGTGAGGACGTCCCGCGCCGCCTCGCCCTTCACGACCTGCACCACGGACGCGTGGCGAAGGATCCGTATCCGGCCATTGATCAGCGTGGGCTCCACGCGGGACTGCACCACGACGGCGACGACGTCGGCGAGGGCGAACAGGCGTGCCGTCTCCTGGGCGGGGCCGGGGGCCGGGCGCGGGACCAGGGCCAGGGCGAATGCGGCCAGCGTCAGGAGGCAGGAGCCGCCGACGATCGCCGGGCTCCTCCGGGTCCGCGCCGCGTGCCCGCCACCGGGTGGGAAGGCCGGGTCCGGATCCTCGGAGGTTCCCAGCGGCGTGCGGGCATCGGCCGCCACGGCAGCGAGCGGGGTGCTGAAGGCGAGATCCTCGGCCGTCACGGCGCGGGCCGGGTCGGCGGCGGAGAGGACGGCGGCGAAGGCCTCAGCCGAGGCCGGTTCCGGGAACAGCAGCCGTGCACAGGCGGCTTCGACGACGGGGAGCAGGTCGGCCTCCTGCTGCGAGGCACGTGCTGCCTCCCCGGCACTGAGGCCGTCCCAGTGGCAGAGCAGGAGGAGTTCACGCTCGCCGGGGGACAGCGATGCCAGGGCGTACTGCAGGTCCGGGACGCCCTGGACGCGAGGAGGAAGCGCCGGCGGCAGGTACCGTTCGAGGGCTGCGTGCGCCGTCGCCAGCACCGGAAGGCGCCCCGGGATGCCGTCGGAGGCCCCAGCGGAGGGATCAGGTGTCGCGGGGCTTCCGGCGTCCAGCGCCTCGACCGCCTCGAGCGCCACCTCCGAGGCGAGTCGCGTGGACAGCGAGCGCCGGTAGGCGTATCGGTAGGCGTCGTCGTGGAGGGCCGCCCGTACCCTGTCTTCCGTTGCCTGCATATCCCGCCGCCAGCCGACATCCGACCTGCGCGCTCGGGTTCTGTCGGACCAGATGCGCCGCAGGCTGATAGTTGTCAGGGGGAACAGAAATAAATGGGAGCCGCCGCTGGTTCCCGCCTGTATGACTACTTCACCAAATCTTACGCTCAACGACGGCCACGAGATCCCGCAGCTCGGGTACGGAGTGTGGCAGGTCGAGGACACCGTCGCCGAGGACGTCGTGGGCCGGGCCTTCAAGGCGGGGTACCGCCACATCGACACCGCCAGGATCTACGGCAATGAGGCCGGTGTCGGCCGTGCCATCGCCGCTTCGGGTCTGGGCGCCGACGAGATGTTCATTACCACCAAGCTGTGGAACGCGGACCAGGGCTACGACAGCACCCTCAGGGCGTTCGACGAGTCGATGGAACGCCTCGGACTCGAGACCCTCGACCTCTACCTCATCCACTGGCTGCAGCCCAAGCAGGGCAAGTACCTCGACACGTGGAAGGCCTTCATCGAACTGCAGAAGCAGGGGCGCGTGAAGAGCATCGGTGTCTCCAACTTCACCGTCGAGGCACTCAACGAGATCATCGACGGGACCGGCGTGGTCCCCGTGCTCAACCAGGTCGAGACCCACCCGTACCTGAACCAGTCCGAGCTCCGGGCCTTCGAGGCCGAGAAGGGCATCCTGCACGAGTCCTGGTCGCCCCTCGGCTCGGGCAAGGGACTGCTCGACGACGCCGTGCTGCAGGAGATCGCCCGGAAGCGGAACGCCACTCCCGCGCAGGTCGTCCTCGCCTGGCACCTTGCGCTCGGCAATATCGTGATCCCGAAGTCGGTCACGGAGTCCCGCATCGTCGAGAACTGGGAGTCCCTCGACGTGACGCTCGAGGACGAGGACATCGAGGCCATCAACGGACTCGACAAGGGCCCCGCGGGACGCATCGGCGCCGACCCTGCGACGTCCGACTTCGCCTAGCCCCATCCCTGGCAGATCGCGACTGCCGACCGAAGGAGCCGCCCGGCACTGCCGGGCGGCTCTTTCGTGTCAGGGAAGGGTCTGCGTCGGCCCGGAGCTAACAGACTCTCCGCACACTGGCGAGGGGTCCGGGTACCCGGAATTCCCCGTTGCCCATTGAAATCAGCGCGACCTAGCCTGTCCCCACCTGTTCGGACACCCTGCGGCGAGTACCTCCGGGTGCCCGCCGCATCCGTCGTGCCGGGAATCAGGGCATGGAAAAGCCCCGGCGGGGTACCGTCCGGGGCTTCGGTGGAGCCTCCTGCCAGAGTCGAACTGGCGACCTTCTCATTACGAGTGAGACGCTCTACCGACTGAGCTAAGGAGGCAATGCTTCCTGGTCCGGGCGATGCCCGGGGCCGATCCACAAGCCACAACTTTATAGGAGGTTCCGGCCCGGGGTCAAAATGGGTGCGTCCCGGGCGCCGGCGGGACGTGCCGGGCGGTCAGCAGCGCGCCCCGTCCTCCGGGACCGTTCCGTCGGTGAAGTAGGAATCGACGATGTCCAGGATGCAGTCGTTGGACCGGCCGTATGCGGTGTGTCCTTCGCCCTCCCACGTGACGTGCACGCCGGACTCGAGCTGCTCCGCGAGCGCGGTGGACCACTCGTAGGGGGTTGCAGGATCGCCCGTGGTGCCGATGACGAGGATCGGGTCCGCGCCTTCCGCCCGCAGGGGGGCCGGCCCGAGGACCGGCGGGTACTTCCACGGTGCACAGGTCAGACCGCCGTAGGCCAGGAACCGGCCGAACGTGGGCGACGCGGCGACGAGCTCCCGCTCGTCCGCCCGCATCTGGTCCGGGTCGCTGGTCATCGGGTAGTCGAGGCAGTTCACGGCGAGGAAGGCCGCCGACGAGTTGGTCGCATAGGTGCCGTCCGGCTCGCGCTCGGCTGAGAGGTCGGCGAGGAACAGCATGCTGGAGGCGTCACCGTCCAGTGCCGAGCTGACCGCCTGCGTCAGGGTGGGCCAGTTCCCGTTGTCGTAGAGCGGCAGGATGAAGCCCTGGACGAAGGTGAAGATCGGCACGAGGCGGCCGTCCTCAGCCTTCATCGGCTGCCGCTCCACGGCGGCGAACAGGTCCTGGATCTGGCGCACGCCGTCGTCGACCGTTCCCGGATAGGGGCACTCTGCGCCCTGCTGGCAATCGGCGACGTACGCGCGCACGGCCTTCTCGAAGCCGACTGCCTGACCGAGCGTGACGTCCTCGCTGCTGAGCGACGGATCGATCGCGCCGTCGAGGACGAGGCGTCCCACCCGATCGGGGAACAGGTCGGCGTAGGTCGCGCCGAGCTGGGTCCCGTAGGAGAAGCCGAGATAGTTCAGCTTCTCGTCGCTGACGACCGCCCGCAGGATGTCCATGTCGCGTGCCGCCGACTCGGTGTCCACGAACCCGAGGAGTTCCCCCGTGCGCTGGGCGCACAGGTCCGCGTACTCCTTCGCGTCCGCCGCCATGAGCGCCAGGAGCTCGTCGTCCGTCGCGTCGGCCGGGTAGCTCTCCTGTCGCGCCGCATCGGCCTCCGCGTCGGTGTAGCACTTCACGGCGCTGGACCGGTTGACCCCCCGGGGATCGAACCCGAGGATGTCGTAGTCCTCGCGCAGCCGGTCGCTGGCGACGTAGTCGAGGGAGTCCTTCACGATGTTGACGCCGGACCCTCCGGGCCCTCCCGGGTTGACCAGGATGGTGCCCTGGGCCTCGCCCGTGGCGTCGGACCGGATGGCGGCGATGTCGATGCTGCTGCGGCCCGGGTCGCTGTAGTCCAGCGGTACCTCGACCGTGGCGCAGGAGAAGGACCCCTCGCACCACTCCCACTGCACCTCCTGCGTGTAGAAGCCGCGGAGGTCCTCGTCGATCTCGCCGATCGCGGCGGGTTCTGCTGTCTCCACGCCGGAGACGGGGGACTCCGCCCGGTTCTCGGGGGCGAACAGCGAGCACCCGGACACGCCGAGCACGACGGCGGCGGCCGCCAGGACCCCGGCGGCACGACGGCGGGGTGTCCTGCCGGGAGGGGCGAGTCGGTGGAGCGGCCCGAGGGTCATCGGTCGAGGTCCTTCCGGGAGAGGAGGCTCACGGTCATCGCTTCGATCGCGAGGAGCGGGGACACGTTGGTGCTGACGAGTCTCGTGCGGACTTCGTTGATGGCCTCGAGCCGCAGGAGGGTGTCCTCCGCGCTCTCCCGGCGGGCGAACTCCTCGAGCTCGGGCCGCAGGGGCTCGTTGACCAGCGACTGCCCGCTGGACACCTGCAGCATGAGCACGTCCCGGTAGAAGGAGATGAGGTCGGTCAGGGCGCGGTCGAAGTAGTCGTTCTTGGACCGCTTGGCCCGCCGCGTCTGGTCCTCCTCGAGGCGCTTGATCTGCGCCCGCATGGACGGCGGGAGGGTGCCGGTCTCCGGGGCGCCGAGGGTTGCGAGCAGGGCGGCCCGCTCCTCGGCGTCGCGCTGCTCGAAGGAACTCTGCGCTTCCGCCTCGGCCAGCTTCACCAGGTCCGCCGCCGCGCGCATGGCACCCGCCACGGAGCGCAACGTCAGCGGCAGCCGGATGATCTGGTTGCGCCGTTCCCGCGCGCCCTCATCGGTGGCAAGCCTCTTCGCCACCCCGATGTGGCTCTGGGCCGCACGCGCGGCCGCTTCCGCCGTCGCGGGGTCGATGCCGTCGCGGGCCACGAGCAGGTCCGCGACATCCTGGACGGGCGGCAGCCGGAGGCCCACCGACCGGCAGCGGGACCGGATGGTGACGAGCACGTCGCCCGGGCTGGGGGCGCAGAGCAGCCAGATGGTCCGCGGCGGCGGCTCCTCGATGGCCTTGAGCAGCACATTGGTGCTGCGCTCCTGCATGCGGTCGGCGTCCTCGACGATGATGATGCGCCAGCGCCCCGTCGAGGGCTTGTCCTGTGCCTTGCGGACGAGTTCACGGGCCTCGTCGATGCTGATGGTCACCTTCTCCGTGGTGACGTTGGTGAGGTCGGCGTGCGTGCCGGAGAGGACGGTGTGGCAGGCCTTGCAGGTGCCGCAGCCGCGCTCGCCGAGCTCCTCGCGCTCGCAGAGGAGCGCCGCGGCGAAGGCGCGGGCCGCGTTGGAGCGCCCGGAGCCCGGCGGGCCGGTGAAGAGCCAGGCATGGGTGGGGGCACCGGACTGGGCGGCGCGGCGCAGCTGCTCCACGACCTGCTCCTGCCCACGCAGCTCCGCCCACACGCCCGTCGCGGGAAGGCCGTGCGCCACAACGCTCATGCGGTGACCCGGGGCAGGGCGTCGAGGATGGCGCGGTGGAGTTCCTCGGGTGGAGCGGACGCGGCCAGCACGAGGTAGCGTCCGGGCTCCTGGCGCGCGAGGTCCAGAAAGGCGGACCGGATACTGGCGTGGAAGCCGTCGGGCTCGGACTCGAGGCGGTCCTCCGGGGCGGCACCCGCGGTGCGGCGGCTGCGGCCCTCCGCCGGGTCGACGTCGAGCAGCACGGTGAGGTCGGGGCGGAGGCCGTCGGTGGCCCAGAGGTTCACGTCGAGGACGGCCTGCGGTCCGAGCCCGCGGCCCGCTCCCTGGTACGCGACGGAGGAATCGATGTAGCGGTCGCACACCACGACCTCGCCGCGCTGCAGGGCGGGAACGATCACCTGGTGGACGTGCGCCGCACGCGAGGCCGCGAACATCAGGGCTTCGGTCCGGGCATCGATATCGCCGTGCCCGTGCTCGAGCACGAGCGAGCGCAGCGTCTCCCCGATCGGGGTGCCGCCGGGCTCGCGCGTGCGCACCACGGTGCGGCCGGTGTCCTCGAGAGCGCGGCACAGCAGTGCCGCCTGCGTGGACTTGCCGGCGCCGTCGCCGCCCTCGAGTGCGAGAAAGAGCCCGGGAAGCCCGTGCGGGAGGGGAAAGGTCACGGGCCCAGCCTACCGAGTGGTGGCGACCTTTCCCGGTAACACTTGCAGGGGCCGTCGAGCCCGGCACTAGGCTCGTGCCATGGAACTTGAGCGCTCCGCCCTCGCCCCGGACACCCTCACCGTCGCCGCAGGACGTCCTCCCCGCGAGCACGATGCGCCCGTCAATCCGCCCCTCATCCTCTCGACGACGTACCACGAGACACGCGCACCGGAGGCGGGCGACCGTATCTACGCGCGCGGCTCCAACCCCACGTGGGACCCGTTCGAGGAGGCGCTCGGCGCCCTCGAGGGCGCCGACCTGCCGGCACTCGTCTTCGGGTCGGGACTCGGCGCGGCCGCGGCCGCACTGTCCCTCGTGCCCACCGGCGGTGCGGTCGTCATGCCGCGCCACGCCTATGCCGGATCGATCAGCCTCGCCGCCGACCTCGCCGCCCAGGGCCGCTTCGAACTGCGCACCGTGGACATCGCGAACACCCCGTCCGTCCTCGCGGAACTCGACGCGCTCGCCGCCCGGTTCGACGCCGGCTCGGTGATGCTATGGCTCGAGAGCCCCACGAATCCGATGCTCGAGGTCGCCGAGCTGTCCGTCCTGACCGACGCCGCCCATGCGACCGGCGCCGTCGTCGTCGCCGACAACACCTTCAACACGCCCATCGTCCACCGGCCGCTCGAAGCCGGGGTCGACGTCGTGCTCCACTCGGTCACCAAGTGGCTCGCCGGCCACTCCGACGTCGTCCTCGGGGCGCTGATCACCTCGGACGCGGCGCTCCGCGACCGGCTCCTGGCACACCGGACCCTGCACGGCGCCATCGCGGGCCCGTTCGAGGTGTGGCTCGCCCTGCGCGGACTGCGCACCCTCGCCCTGCGCATGGAACGGAGTCAGGGGACCGCGGCCTCGCTGGCACTTCGGCTCGCGGACCACCCCGCCGTCCGCCGCGTGCGCTACCCGGGCCTCCCCACGGACCCGGGGCACGAGCGCGCCGCCGCGCAGTTCAACGGCTTCGGTGGCATCGTCAGCATCGAGCTCGACGACGTCGCCACGGCCGACGCCCTCGTCGCCGCCGTCCGCCTGTGGCTGCCGGCCACGTCGCTCGGCGGAGTGGAATCGCTGATCGAACGACGGCGGCGGCAGCCCGCCGAACCGGTCACGGTACCGGAGGCCCTCGTGCGCCTGTCCGTCGGCATCGAGAACCCCGAGGACCTGTGGGCGGACCTCGACTCCGCGCTGCGCGTCGCGGCCGGCCCGCGCGACGGCGGGCTCTGACCTCCCGGAAGCGCGGATAGGCCCGTTCGCGCTGGTCGACATCGCCGGTGCGCGGCCGCAGGCAGGGCCGCTAAGCTGGGTCCGTGGCTCTCGTCTTCGAAATCCAGCGTTACCTGTACCTCGTGCTCGGCCTGATCGCCCTGGGCATCGAGGTGTGGGCCTTCTCCGACTGCCTGCGCCGTCCCGGGACGGCCTTCGAAGCCGCCTTCAAGCGCACCAAGGGTTTCTGGCTCGCCCTCACCGGCGGTGCCGTCGTTGTCGGCCTGCTGTCCGCACTCAGCGGTCGGGGCGGCTTCAACCTCTTCCAGCTCGTCGCCATCGTGGCGGCGTGCGTGTACCTCGCGGACGTGAAGCCGGCCGTCAGCCAGACCTCGGGCCGCGGTGGGAACTACGGCCCCTACGGTCCCTGGTAGGACCCTAGCCGGGCCTCACGGCCTCCCACGCCACGGTGATCTCCCCGAGGCGCCAGCGTGATGCGCCGTCCAGCAGCGGCCAGCCAGCCGCCTTCAGGGCGCCGCACATCGCCACCCACCGCTGCCGATGGCCGAAGGACGCGAGCGCTGCGGCGTCGAGCCAGGCCCGGTCCAGGGCCCGAAGGTAGGCGTGGACCGGCTCGCCCTCCACGTTGCGGTGGATCAGTGCCTTGGGCAGCCGTTCCGCCACGTCGGAGGGGACGGTGAACGCCCCGAACCGCAGCGAGATGCTCAGCGACACAGGTCCGCCGGTGTCCAGGGCAGCCCAGGTGGACCGCCGCCCGATCTCGTCGCACGTCCCGTCGACGAACAGCCCGTCGGGTGCAAGCCGGGAGCGGACCTCGTCCCAGTACGCCGCGTACTCGTCCTCGCCGTACTGACGCAGCACGTTGAACGCGCGCACGAAGACCGGCAGCCGGCCATCCAGCGGAAGCTCGAAGCCGCCCTGACGGAACGTGAGCCCGGGCCGGGCGAGGGGTTCGGCCGCGGCCACGCGCGCCGGGTCGATCTCGATGCCGACCACCTCGACGTCGTCCCGCACGGACCGCAGGCGGGTGAACAGTTCGACGGCGGTGACCGGAGCCGCGCCGTACCCGAGGTCGACCACGAGCGGATCGGCGGCCCGGCGGAGCCGGTGCCCCTGCGGGCCGGCGAGCCAGCGGTCCACCCGGCGGAGCCGGTTCGGGTTGGTGGTGCCGCGGGTGATGGTCCCGAGCGGCTTCGGGGGACGGGGACGCGGGGGCACCCATCAAGGCTAGGGCACGCGCCCGACCGCACTGCCGACGGCCCCGCTTAACACTGGCGGACCAGGGGCGGGCCGGAATGACCGGCGCAGCGCGATACGGCAGACTAGGAGCCATGACCTACACACTGATCCTGCTGCGCCACGGGCAGAGCGAATGGAACGAGAAGAACCTCTTCACCGGCTGGGTGGACGTCGCCCTCACGGAGAAGGGCCGCGAGGAAGCCACCCGCGGCGGCCATCTCCTGACCGAGGCCGGCATCCTTCCCGACATCGTCTACACGTCTCGGCAGAAGCGCGCCATCATCACCGCGAATCTCGCGCTGGAGGCCGCCGACCGCAGCTGGATCGACGTCAAGCGCAACTGGCGCCTCAACGAGCGCCACTACGGCGCGCTGCAGGGCAAGGACAAGGCACAGACCCTCGCTGAGTACGGCGAGCAGCAGTTCATGGAATGGCGCCGGTCCTACGACACCCCGCCGCCGCCCCTCGACGACGCCAGCGAGTACTCGCAGGCCAACGACCCGCGCTACGCGGACCTCGGCGACGACGTCCCGCGCACCGAGTGCCTCAAGGACGTCCTCGACCGCTTCCTGCCGTACTGGGAGTCGGACATCACCGCGGACATCAGGGACGGCAGGACCGTGCTGATCGCCGCCCACGGCAACTCCCTCCGCGCCCTCGTGAAGCACCTCGACGGGATCAGCGACAAGGACATCGCGGCGCTGAACATCCCCACCGGCATCCCGCTCGTGTACGAGCTCGACGAGGACCTCAAGCCCGTCAAGGCCGGCGGTACCTACCTCGACGCCGAGGCGGCAGCCGCCGCCATCGAGGCCGTGGCGAACCAGGGCAAGCACTAGCCCTTCCGCGTCGGAGCACGGACGAACAGGAACGGCGGCGGCCCCCGAGGGGACCGCCGCCGTTCCGATCCTGCGGGCCCGCAGGCCCGGCAGTGGTCAGTTCAGCGGAGCGCTGGGCTGCCACTCGCCGGTGACGAGGTACGCCACCTTGCGGGCCACCGAGACGCCGTGGTCCGCGAAGCGCTCGTAGTAGCGGCTGGCGAGGGTGACGTCGACGGTCGTCGGCGCGGTCTCGTTCCAGTCCTCCGCGGCGACGGCCCTGAAGACACTGGCGTGCAGTTCGTTCACGCGGATGTTCGCGGTGTCGATCTCGTTGCTCAGTTCGAGGTTCCGGGTCTCCAGGAGTTCGGTGACCTTCGCGGCGATCTGCACGTCGAGGTCGGCGAGTTCGTCGAACGTGGGTCGGATGCTCTCCGGGATCACGTTCGCGGGGTACCGCAGGCGCGCGAGCTGCGCCACGTGCCGGGCCAGGTCGCCCATGCGCTCGAGCGACGCGCTCATCCTCAGCGCACCCACGATCATGCGGAGGTCGGAGGCCACGGGCCCCTGGAGGGCGAGGATGTCGATCGCCCGCTCGTCGAGGGAGTTCTGCAGGAAGTCGATCCGCGCGTCGGCGGCGATGACCTCCTGCGCGAGCTCGGTGTCGGCACCCTGGAAAGCGCTGTTGGCTTTCTGGATGGCCTCGGACACCAGCTGCGAGATCTCGATCAGCTCCTCGCCGATCTGGTGTAGCTCGGCCTGAAAAACCTTGCGCACGTGGGCGTCCTTCCCTGGAAGTATCGGTTCAACCGTTGTCACAGTTCTGCCGACGAGCATTCCAGCCAGCGGTGAACTGTTTCCCCGCTTTACGTGAACGTTAGTTGAACCCCTTACCTATTGCCACCGGAGGGGCCCGGGCCCGAAATCGCAGAGCATAAGCTAGGTCCGTGGACCCCCTTCTCCTGACGCTCGTGGCCGGGCTGGTAGGCCTGGCCCTCGGCGTGGGCGGCATGGCAGCCTTCCGTGCGAGCGAGGCGCAGCGGCTCCGGCTCCGCTACGAGGACGAACCCTCCCTGCCCGACGGCGCCGCCGAGGTGCTCTCGATCATCGGGCGCGCCTACGTCATCGTGGACGCGATCGACGGCGTCGTGCGGGCGAGTCCCGCCGCCTACGCCTTCGGCCTCGTCCGCGGGCACACCGTGGTCCACTCCGAACTGCTCGACCTCACGGCACGCGTCCGGCGCGACGGCGTCATCGAGCAGGAACAGCTCGAGCTCCCCCGCGGCCCCTTTGGACAGGGGACCATCGTGGTGCAGGTCCGTGTCGCCGCCCTCGGCACCGAATACATCCTGATCCTCGCCGACGATCGCACGGAGATCACCCGTAGCGAGGAGATCCGCAACGACTTCGTCGCCAACGTGTCCCACGAGCTGAAGACACCGGTGGGCGCGATCTCCCTCCTCGCGGAGGCCATCGACGACGCCGCCGAGGACGAGGTGGCCGTGCGCCGCTTCGCCCAGCGCATGCACAAGGAGTCCGGCCGCCTGTCCGCCCTCGTCCAGGACATCATCGAGCTCTCCCGCCTGCAGGGCGCCGACGTCGTGCGCCGGGGGAAGCCCGTGGACATCAACTCGGTCATCGTCGAGGCCGTGGACCGCAACAAGCTGCCCGCCGAGAGCAAGCAGATCGACATCGTCGTCGGCGGCTCGGTCTCCCTGCCCGTGTACGGCGATCACGATCTCCTGATGACGGCCTTCCGCAACCTCATCGACAACGCCATCCGCTACTCGCCGGAGGGTACCCGCGTCGGCGTGGGCGTCCGGTCCCGGGACGGCCTCGTCCAGGTCTCCGTCACCGACCAGGGCCCGGGGATCACGCCCGAGGAACAGGAACGCATCTTCGAACGGTTCTACCGCATCGACGCCGCGCGGTCCCGCCAGACCGGCGGCACCGGCCTGGGCCTCAGCATCGTCAAGCACGTCGTGTCCAACCACGGCGGCGAGGTGACGGTGTGGTCGCAGGCCGGCCAGGGAAGCACCTTCACCGTCCGCCTGCCCGAGATGGAGAGCGCCCCCGAGGACGGCGCAACGGGGTCGACAGGGCAGCAGTCCGACCGGAAGACCGTCAAGAGGGGCAGCACCGCTGTCCAGGAGCAGGGAGTCAAGGCGTGAGCCGCATTCTGATCGTCGAGGACGAGGAGTCGTTCAGTGACCCGCTGTCCTACCTCCTCGGCAAGGAAGGCTTCGAGGTGTCCGTGGTGGACAACGGCCTCGACGCCGTCACCGAGTTCGACCGCGCGGGCGCGGACCTCGTGCTGCTGGACCTCCAGCTTCCGGGACTGTCCGGCACGGAGGTCTGCCGCCAGCTGCGCCAGCGCTCCAACGTCCCGGTCATCATGCTCACCGCGAAGGACGCCGAGATCGACAAGGTGGTGGGGCTGGAGCTCGGTGCCGACGACTACGTCACCAAGCCGTACTCGTCGCGCGAGCTCGTGGCCCGCGTCCGGGCGGTGCTCCGGCGCCAGGGCGAACCCGAGGAGCTCGTCTCCACCACCGTCCAGGCCGGGCCTGTCCGGATGGACATCGAACGCCATGTGGTGAGTGTCGACGGCGAGCAGGTAGCCCTCCCGCTCAAGGAGTTCGAGCTGCTGGAGATGCTGCTCAGGAACTCGGGCAGGGTCCTGACGCGCGGTCAGCTGATCGACCGCGTCTGGGGGTCGGACTACGTGGGGGACACGAAGACCCTCGACGTGCACGTCAAGCGGTTGCGCAGCAAGCTGGAGCCGGACCCCTCGAACCCCCGCTACCTCATCACGGTCCGCGGCCTCGGCTACAAGTACGAGCCCTGAGCCGCCCCCGCACCCGGCGCTCCCCTCGGGAGACAGGAATGCCCGCCTCCGATCGATTGGAGGCGGGCATGTCCATCGGTGGAGGTGCTGGCGGGCCTAGCCCTCGTGCGCTCCCTCGGCGGCTTCCTCGGTCGCGGCGGGCTCGCTCGGCCGCGGGGTGTAGCCGCCGGGCACGTACTCGCGGTATTCCTCCAGCGTCCCGTCGAGCACCGGTACCTCGAAGGTCGCCTCGTCGCCCTGGACCGTGAAGTCGACGTCGATCAGCGAGCCCGGGGTGTCGGGAAGTCCCTCGAGCGTGGCGTCGTCCGTCGTCTCGTCCTCGAACGTGAACTCGCCCTGGCCCTCGATCGTGACGCTGGTGGCTGCGCCGCCGGCCTGGATGGAGAGGTCGACCGGCTCGTCGCTCGTGTTGAACACGGTGCCCACCAGGCGGCCCGTGGTCTCGTCGTCGCGACCGACCACCAGGACGTTGCGCAGCTGCACCGGCCCGAGGTCCTTCACGATGCCGTCCGACGCGGCGTACCGCGTCGTCGTCGACTGCTCCGCGGTGAAGCTGCAGCCGGAGACACCCAGCATCAGCAGCACGGCGCCGGCAGCAACGGCCTGCTGCGCTCGGTTCTTCGGTGCACAATTCACAGCACAAACTCCTGGGGTTCAACAGGCGGGACAAGGGTGTGATCCGGTGCGGACCTACCCAACAGACTATCGGCAATGCCGCGGAACCGTGGTGTTGGTTTCGTCGGCCCGGGAGCGGGCGGATCACCAAAAGCTCTCCCCGTCAAGAGGCGAATGATAGCCAATTGAGCTTGATTCGGCCCTCTGACCTGCGAAAACGCATCGTCGGGCGTGTCGTTGCCGTGATAAACTGATTGACGGGAAAGGGGAAAGTCCACATGGTTTTTGAGGTCGGCGAAACAGTTGTTTACCCTCACCACGGCGCAGCGAAGATCGAAGAGATCAAGATGCGCGTCATCAAGGGCGAAGAGAAGATGTATCTCAAGCTCAAGGTGGCACAGGGTGATCTGACGATAGAAGTACCAGCAGAGAACGTTGACCTCGTAGGGGTTCGTGACGTAGTCGGCAAGGAGGGCCTCGAGCACGTGTTCGACGTCCTGCGGGCCGAATTCACGGAAGAGCCCACGAACTGGTCGCGCCGCTACAAGGCGAACCTCGAGAAGCTCGCCTCGGGCGATGTCATCAAGGTCGCAGAAGTGGTCCGCGACCTCTGGCGCCGCGACCACGACCGCGGCCTGTCGGCCGGTGAGAAGAGGATGCTCGCGAAAGCCCGGCAGATCCTGATCTCCGAGCTCGCCCTGGCCGAGAAGACCGACGAAGAGAAGGCCGCAAGCGTTCTCGACGAGGTCCTCGCCTCCTAGGAGACGGGCACGACGCGAAAGAGGGACCCCCGGGTCCCTCTTTTTTGTTGCCCTGTCATAGGGTGACGGAGTGTCCGAGAAGAATTCGCAGTCCGTCCGAGCCGAGGTCGGCGTCGTCCTGGTCGCCGCCGGATCCGGACAGCGGCTCGGGCAGGGCATTCCGAAGGCGCGCGTGCTGTGCGGTGGGCGGACCCTCCTCGAGCACTCGCTGGAGTCTGTCGTCGCGTCGGGTATCGCGGCGTCCGTGGTCGTGGTCCTCCCCGCAGGCGACGCCGTGCTGTCCGCCGTCGTCGACCAGGCAGGTGCCGCAGGCGTTCGGACGGTGCGGATCACGGCGGTGGCCGGCGGGGCGACCCGGGCCGCCTCCGTCCGTGCGGGCCTCGACGCGCTGCCTTCGTCGGCCGCCGTCGTCCTGGTCCACGACGCCGCCCGTGCGCTCACCCCGCCTGCGGTCTTCCAGCGCGTCGTCGCCGCCGTCGGTGCAGGGGCGCCCGCGGTCATCCCGGTGCTGCCCGTGGTGGACACGGTGAAGGTCGTGACGGGCGACGTCGTCACGGCGACGCCCGACCGCGCCGTCCTGCGCGCCGTGCAGACCCCCCAGGGGTTCGACGCCCGCGCACTGCGGGCAGCTCATGCGAGTGCCACGGCATCCGATCCCGGCATCACGGACGATGCCATGCTCCTGGAGGCCCAGGGCGCCACGGTGCGCGTCGTCGAGGGGGACGCCCTCGCCTTCAAGGTCACCACGCCCCTGGACCTCGTCGTCGCCGAGGCGGTCCTCGCCGCCCGGCAGGCCGGGGCGCACCCCGGAACCCCGCCCGGGACATAGCCCGGGATACAGCCCCCGCCACGCAGCCCTCGGCATCCCCACGCCCCCACTCCCACCGCCGACCAGCAGGAGCAGCCGTGTACCTCAGTGACCACCTCCACCTTCCCCGCACCGGGATCGGCGTGGACGTCCACGCCTACGCACCCGACGGGGATCCCGCACCGCTGTGGCTCGCGGGCCTGCTGTGGGAGGGGGAGCGCGGGCTGTCGGGCCACTCCGACGGCGACGCCGTCGCGCATGCGGCAGCCGATGCGCTGTTCTCCGCTGCGGGCGTGGGAGACCTCGGTACGCACTTCGGCACCGCCCGGCCCGAGTACGCCGGCGCCTCAGGCTCCACCCTGCTGTCGTCGGCCGCCGCGATCGTGCGGGACGCCGGATTCGACATCGGCAACATCGCGGTCCAGCTCATCGGCAACCGCCCGAAGTTCGCGCCCCGCCGCGCCGAGGCGGAGGCAGTCCTGTCCGACGCCGCGCAGGCACCGGTCAGCATCTCGGCCACCACCACCGACGGACTCGGGCTCACCGGCCGGGGGGAGGGTGTCGCAGCGATCGCGACCGCCGTCGTCGTGCGGTCCTCGTCCCCGGCGACGCCCGCACTGCCGGAAGGCTGACGGAACCCGCCGGGTAATCTGGAGCGGTGAGCCTGCGATTCTATGACACCGCCCGCGCCGAGGTGCGCCCCTTCGAGCCACTGGAACCGGGCAGGGCGAGCCTCTACTACTGCGGCGCCACCGTGCAGGGCATGCCGCACGTCGGGCACGTGCGGTCCGCGATCGCCTTCGACCAGCTGACCCGCTGGCTGGAGGCGCGGGGCCTGCGCGTCACCGTCGTCCGCAACGTGACGGACATCGACGACAAGATCCTCGCCAAGTCCTCCGACTCGTTCCGCGAGGGTGCCGCCGAGCGTGACCCGTCGGTGGTGCCGGAGGAGCAGTGGTGGGCCCTGGCCTATCGGTTCGAGCAGGAGTTCCAGCGCGCCTACACCACCCTCGGCGTCCGCCCGCCCACCTACGAGCCCCGGGCCACCGGCCACATCCCCGAGATGCACGCCCTCATCCAGCTCCTGATCGACCGCGGCCATGCGTACCCGGCGCTGGACGACTCGGGGGACGTCTACTTCGACGTGCGGTCCTGGCCCGCCTACGGCAGCCTGACCCGGCAGGACATCGACGACATGCAGGCCGCGCCCGACGCCGACCCCCGGGGCAAGAAGGATCCGCGCGACTTCGCGCTGTGGAAGGGGTCGAAGGACACGGACCCGGCCACGGCATCGTGGACCAGCCCCTGGGGCGCCGGTCGTCCGGGCTGGCACCTCGAATGCTCCAGCATGGTCACCAAGTACCTCGGCACCGAGTTCGACATCCACGGCGGGGGCCTGGACCTGCGGTTCCCCCACCACGAGAACGAGATGGCCCAGTCCCAGGCTGCGGGACATGCCTTTGCGCGATTCTGGATGCACAACGGCATGGTGACGTACGGCGGCGAGAAGATGTCGAAGTCGATCGGCAACACCGTGAGCCCGCAGGAGATGATCGACGCCGCCGGCCCCCGGGTGGTGCGCTACTACCTCGGGCAGGCCCACTACCGGTCGGTGCTCGACTACCGGGAGACGTCGCTGCAGGAAGCGGGCGCCGCCGTGTCGCGGATCGACGGGTTCATCGCCAAGGCCTCCGCCCGTCTCGCGGGACTTTCCTCCGCCCTCGGACCGGCGGGCGCGGCCGACCTGCCGCAGGCCTTCGCCGAGGCGATGGATGACGACCTCAACGTGCCGCAGGCCCTCGCGGTGCTCCACACCACGGTGCGCAGCGGCAACACGGCCCTCGCGGCGGGCGATGACGATGCCGTCCGCAGCAGCCTCGCCGCCGTCCTCGCGATGACCGCTGTCCTCGGGCTCGACGACGCCGGGGATCCGGTGGCCACGGCGAGCGCGGCGGAAGCGGGAGTCGGAAAGGCGCTCGACGCGCTCATCGGAGACCGGCTGGCCGAACGCAGCGAGGCCCGGAGCGCCCGGGACTGGGCGAGGGCGGACGCGATCCGCGACGCCCTCGCCGCCGCCGGAATCACCATCGAGGACTCTGCGGAGGGCGCGCGCTGGGCACTCTCCGGCGACTAGCACGCCGGGCGCCTGCCCCGCTCCGTCCGCCCGTGGCGCCGGTATTCCGGCCGTTGCCGAGAGACGGCATCGGCTCCGCGTAAACTGGGTGAGATTCTTCTTCTATATAAAGGTGTTCTTCCATGGCCAGTCACGGACGTCCAGGCGCGGTTCGCAAAACGAAAAAGGGCCCCACCATCGGCACCGGCGGACACGGACGCAAGTCGCTCGAGGGCAAGGGCCCCACTCCCAAGGCGGAGGACCGCCCGTACCACAAGGCGTTCAAGAACAAGGAGCTGTCGGAGCGCTCGGCCGCCAAGCGTGCCGGCGGCAAGAGCGCCGGGACGGGCCGCACCAAGGGCAAGGCCGCCGAAGAGGTCGTCACCGGGCGCAACTCCGTCGTCGAGGCTCTCCGCGCGGGTATCCCGGCCAAGGCCCTCCACGTCGCCATCCGCATCGAGATGGACGACCGCGTGCGCGAGTCGCTGAAGATGGCCGCCGAGCGCGGCATCCCCGTGATGGAGACCGGCAAGCCGGAGCTGGACCGCATGACGGACGGTGCCGTGCACCAGGGCCTCATGCTGCAGATCCCACCCTACGAGTACGCCGACGCGCTTGACCTCGTCGACGAGACGATCGACCGGTACAAGCGGGGACACATCGGGAACGCGCCGCTCTTCGTGGCCCTCGACGGCATCACCGACCCCCGCAACCTCGGGGCCATCATCCGTTCGGCGTCCGCGTTCAGCAGCCACGGCGTCATCGTGCCGGAGCGCCGCTCGGTCGGAGTGACGGCGTCGGCCTGGAAGACCAGCGCCGGTGCGGCCGTCCGCGTCCCCGTCGCGCGCGTCGGCAACCTCAACTCGGCGCTGAAGTCCTTCAAGGACAAGGGGATCTTCGTCCTCGGGCTCGACGGCGACGGCGACGTCTCGCTCCCCGCGCTGTCCCTCGGGCGCGACCCGATCTGCATCGTCGTCGGTTCGGAGGGCAAGGGCCTCTCCCGGCTCGTGCGCGAGAACTGCGACCAGATCGTCTCCATCCCCATCGACTCCGCCATGGAATCGCTCAACGCGTCGATGGCGGTGGGAATCACGCTGTACGAGGTGTCCCGCCAGCGGTCGGCGTGACACAGCCCGCGCAGGCGCTGCCGCCCGACTCCCGCGAGTTCCCGCTCGGGCTCCACGCCACGAAGGGGACCTGGATCCGGGACGCGCACGCCAACGCCGCCGTCTGGGCTCCCGCGATCGACTCCATGGACGTCCACTGGCAGCGGGCCGATGGTTCGTGGATCTCCGAGACACTGGTAGGGCTCGACGGCGGCGTGCACCATGGCGTCGTGGGGCCCATCGCGCCGGGTGCCCTCTACGCGTTCTGGCCGACGGGCAGGGAACTCCCGGGCACGGTCGGGGAGGCACAACTGCTCCTGGATCCGTACGCGAGGGCAGTGGAGACCATCGACACCGCCTCCGGGACCGACGAGCCGCCCTCGCGCGCCTACTACTCCGTCTTCCTCCAGCATGTGTTCGACTGGGGGACGAGCGAGCGCCCGTTCACGCCCTGGCGCGACACCGTCATCTACGAGGCCCATGTGAAGGGCCTGACGAAACTCCATCCCGACGTGCCGGAGGACCTCCGCGGCACCTACGCGGGACTGGGACACCCGGCCATGATCGCGTACCTCCGGGAGCTCGGGATCACCGCCGTCGAACTCCTGCCCATCCACTTCTCGATCGATGAGCCGCACCTCGAGCCCCTCGGACTCACCAACTACTGGGGCTACAACACCCTCGGATTCTTCTCGGCGCACACCGGCTACGCCACGGCGGCAGCACAGGCGGCAGGACCGGCGGCCGTGCTCGACGAGTTCAAGGGCATGGTCCGCGCACTCCACGAAGCGGGCCTCGAGGTTCTCCTCGACGTCGTGTACAACCACACAGCGGAGGGCCCGCAGGGCCGTCCTGCCCTGTGCTGGCGCGGGCTGGGGGACAGGGACTACTACCGGCACGACGACGCGGGCCGGTACATCGACACCACCGGCTGCGGCAACAGCCTGGACTTCTCGCAGCCGAGGGTCGTGGAGTTCGCGCTTGATTCGCTGCGGTATTGGGTCGAGGAATGCCAGATCGACGGGTTCCGCTTCGACCTCGCGGTCACCCTCGCACGGGACGAGCGCAACATCTTCACGCCGCGGCACCCCTTCCTCGTCGCCGCCGGCGCCTCCAAGGCGCTGCGCGGGACCAAGCTCCTCGCGGAGCCCTGGGATCTAGGGCCAGATGGCTGGCAGACAGGGCGGTTCCCGGTCGGTTGGGCGGACTGGAACGACGGCTTCCGGGACACGGTCCGCGACTTCTGGCTGCGGGACGTGGAGTCGATCGCGGCCGGCGGCACGGGGTCCTCACCTGCGCGGCTGGCCGGCAGCCTTGCCGGGTCGGCAGAGACATTCGCCGCGTCCGGACGGAGCCCGCTGGCCTCGATCAACCTGGTCACGGCCCACGACGGCTTCACGCTCGCCGACCTCACGGCGTACGAGCGGAAGCACAATGAAGCCAATGGCGAGAGCAACCGGGACGGCTCCAACGACAACCACAGCTACAACCACGGCGCTGAGGGGCGCACCGAGGACGAGGTCATCCTCGGTGCGCGCGAGAAGAGCGCCCGCAACCTCATGGCATCGCTGCTGATCTCGCTCGGTGTTCCGATGATCACGGCGGGGGACGAGTTCGGCAGGACACAGCACGGCAACAACAATGTGTACTGCCAGGACAATGAACTCGCCTGGATGCACTGGCCCCATGATGCATCGTCCCGGCGCATGCTGGACGCGACGCGCACGCTGCTGTCCATCCGCCGGGACTTCCTTGCGGGGCAGCCCGCCACGTTCCCGTCCCGCGGAGAGCAGTCGATGCTGCTCTGGTTCAATGCCGCCGGGCTCCCGATGACAGCCCACGAGTGGAACGATCCAGGCACGCGGACCGTCCAGCTGCTCCTCGGTTCCACGGGCGGGACGATCAACGGACTCGTCGTGATCAATGGCTCACGCCGCGAGGCGCGCATCCATCTCCCGTCGGCCTGGATCCTGCAGGGGCAGGGCGTCGAGGGGGAGCAGCCACGCCGGTTCAGCCAGACCTTCGACTCGGCCGGTCGCGAGCCGTCGGAGGGTGCCCGGTTGCGGTCGGGCGACGCCGACACCGTAGCGGGTGTCTCGGTCCGTATCTACCGCTGCTGACCCGCACGCGGTCGGTACGCATGAAGCCCGGGACCGCACGGTCCCGGGCTTCATTCGTATCCGCCGCCCCCGTCGGGGGCGGCGGACGATCAGGCGTTGACGACGAGCCCGAGCTCGGCCTTCGTCGCGAGGGTCGCATGCTTCGGCAGCACCCGCACCGTGTAGCCGAAGGACCCGGAGTGGTCGATGCGGATGCCGCCTGTGAAGAGGTAGCGCCCGCTGCCGAGGTTCTCGGCGACGTCCAGGTCCTCGACCGTGACGTCGCTCAGCTCGTCGCTGTCGAGGGCCCGGCCGTACGCCACCTCGACCGAGACGTCGTCGGGGTTCAGCCCGCCGAGCGCCACGTAGGCGTTGACCGTGAGCGAGTCGCCGATCTGCGGGTCCTCCGAGACGCCCATGGAGTCGACGTGTTCCACCTGGACGGCGGGCCAGCTGCCCTGGACGCGTGAACGCCACGCGGCGGTCCTCTTCGCGAGCGCGAAGGAGTCGGCCGTGGCAGCCTGTCCGGAGCGCCAGGCCGGACGGTACAGCTTCTCGACGTAGTCCTGCAGCATGCGCTCCGCCGACACGGCGGGGCCGAGGGTCGCCATCGTGTGCTTGATCATGGCGATCCACTGGTGCGGGACCCCGTCGCGGGAGGGCTCCGACGGGCCGGCGGCTCCAGCTCCCTCCGCGGGCACCAGCGAGTAGAAGCGCGGGCCCACCTGGGTCTCGAGGAGGTCGTACAGCGCCGCCGCCTCAATGTCGTCGCGCTCGTCGGCCGAGGCGCCGTTGTTGGCGGTCGGGATCGCCCAGCCGTTGTCGCCGTCGTACATCTCGTCCCACCAGCCGTCGAGGACGGACAGGTTCAGGCCACCGTTGATGGCGGCCTTCATCCCGGACGTGCCGCACGCCTCGAGCGGTCGCAGCGGATTGTTCAGCCAGACGTCGCAGCCGGGGAAGAGCGTGCGGGCCATGGCGATGTCGTAGTTGGGCAGGAAGACGATGCGGTGGCGCACCTCGGGGTCGTCCGTGAAGCGGACGAGGTCCTGGATCATGCGCTTGCCCTGCTCATCGGCCGGGTGCGACTTGCCGGCGATCACGAGCTGGATCGGGTGCTCCGGGTGCAGGAGCAGCGCCTTGAGGCGGGCAGGGTTGCGCAGCATGAGCGTCAGCCGCTTGTAGGTCGGCACGCGGCGGGCGAAGCCGATGGTGAGGACGTCCGGGTCCAGCACCGAGTCCGTCCAGGCCAGCTCGGCGTCGGCGGCGCCGCGCTTCTTCCAGGAGGCACGCAGGCGCTGGCGCACGTCGTCGACCAGGTTGGAGCGCAGGCTCCGGCGCAGGGCCCAGATGTCCTTGTCCGGGACGTCGTAGACCTTGCTCCACTGGGGATCGAGGACCGATTCGGCCCCGAAGTTGGCGAGGGCGAAGTCGGCGATCTGCGGGTCGACCCAGCTCGGGACGTGCACACCGTTGGTGACGGAGGTGATCGGGACCTCGCGCGTGTCGAATCCCGGCCAGAGACCGGAGAACATGCCGCGCGAGACCTCGCCGTGCAGCTTCGCCACGCCGTTGGCGCGCTGTGCGAGGCGCAGGCCCATCACCGCCATGTTGAACTTCGACGGATCGCCGTCGGCGTAGTTCTCGGCACCGAGGGCCAGGACGCGGTCCGTGGGCACGGACGGCGCCAGGCCGGCGTGGAAGAAGTGCTCGATCTGGGACCGGTCGAAGCGGTCGATGCCCGCCGGGACCGGCGTGTGCGTGGTGAACACCGTCGACGCGCGGCCTGCCGCGAGCGCCTCCTCCCAGCTCATGGGTGACTCGTTCGAGGGGTCCATCAGTTCACGGATGCGCTCGATGCCGAGGAAGCCTGCGTGGCCCTCGTTGGTGTGGAACACCTCGGGAGCGGGCGTGCCGGTGAGCCGCTCGAAGATGCGGAGTGCCTTGACGCCGCCCATGCCGAGGAGGAGTTCCTGCTGCAGGCGCTGGTCCCCGCCGCCGCCGTAGAGGCGGTCCGTGACGTTGCGGGCCGCCTCGTCGTTCTCGGAGACGTTGGAGTCGAGGAGCAGGAGGGGGACACGGCCGACGTCGGCGCGCCAGATGTGCGCGGACAGCTGCCGGCCGTTCGGCAGGGGCAGCACGACCTTCGCGGCGGAGCCGTCCTCCTCGCGGAGCAGGGTCAGCGGCAGGCCGTCGGGGTCGAGGACGGGATAGGTCTCCTGCTGCCAGGCATCACGGGAGAGGGACTGCTTGAAGTAGCCGGCCTGGTAGAGCAGGCCGACGCCGATGAGGGGCACACCGAGGTCGGAAGCGGACTTCAGGTGGTCGCCGGCCAGGATGCCCAGGCCGCCCGAGTACTGGGGGAGGACGGCGCTGATGCCGTACTCGGGAGAGAAGTAGGCGATGCTGCGGGGGGCGTCGTCGCCGAGCCCCTGGTACCAGCGCGGTGCCGTCAGGTAGTCGTCGAGGTCCGCGCCGAGCTCCTGGATGCGCTGCACCAGCTTCTCGTCGGCGGCGAGCTGGTGCAGTTTCTCCCGGGTGACGGAGCCGAGGAAGGACACGGGATCGTGGTCGCTCTCCTCCCAGGCGGCGCGGTCGATCTCCTCGAAGAGACGCCAGGTCGGCAGGTGCCACGACCAGCGCAGGTTTCCCGCCAGTTTGCCGAGGGGCGCGATGTTCTCGGGGAGGACGGTTCGGACAGTAAATCTGCGGATTGCCTTCACCCCGGTTACGCTAGCGCACTTGCCCCGTTGCACGGGAGGGCACACCGCGCAATCGCTTACGTAATACGCGGCCTCGGACGCCGCTACACAAAGCCCCCTTAGCATTTCGGCTCATTACTCGCTAACGTCTTACGGGTGACGACCACTACCGAGCAGAACCGAAATGTCCAGTATCCCGAGGGACTCCGTTTTGGCCGTATCCCCATCACGGCCGTGACGCCTGTCATCGAGGACGGCCGCTTTCCCGCCAAAGGGATCCCCGGCTCTGACATCGCCGTGGGCGCGACCGTGTTCCGGGAGGGCCACGACCAGCTGGGCGTGTCAGCCGTCCTCTACGACCCCCGTGGCAAGGAGGTGCAGCGCGTCCGCATGACGCCGGTGGGGTCCGGGCTGGACCGCTGGGCCGGCACGCTGACCCCGCGCGCCAAGGGCCTGCACACCTTCACCATCGAGGGATGGTCCGATCTCTTCGGCACCTGGGAGCACGATGCGACCATCAAGATCGCCGCAGGGGTCGACGTCGAGCTGATGCTGGCAGAGGGAGCCGCGCTCTTCACGCGGGCCGCCGGGGAGCGCTCGGCGCGCGACGCCGCACTCTTCCGCCGTGCGGCGGACGCCCTCGCGGACACGTCCCAGAGTGTCGAGGCGCGCCTCGCCGCCGGGTTGTCCCCGCAGATCCACGAGGCGATCGCACGCCAGCCCATCCGGTCGCTGGTCACCGCGTCGCAGGCGTACCCGATCAACGTGGAGCGCGAACTGGCCGGCCGTGCCGCCTGGTACGAGTTCTTCCCCCGATCCGAGGGAGCCACCTACAACCCCGAGACGGCCGAGTGGACGTCCGGCACGTTCCGCGAGGCCACCAAACGCCTCGACGCGGTCGCAGCCATGAACTTCGACGTCGTGTACCTCCCGCCGATCCACCCCATCGGGCGGACGCACCGCAAGGGCCCGAACAACACCCTGACCGCCGGCCCCGGCGATCCCGGATCACCCTGGGCCATCGGCTCCGAGGCCGGAGGCCACGACGCGATCCACCCGGACCTGGGGACGTTCGACGATTTCGACGCCTTCGTGGCCCGTGCCAACGAACTTAACCTCGAGGTCGCCCTCGACCTCGCGCTGCAGGCCTCGCCCGACCACCCCTGGGTGACCTCGCATCCCGAGTGGTTCACCACCCGTGTCGACGGCTCCATCGCCTATGCCGAGAACCCCCCGAAGAAGTACCAGGACATCTACCCGATCAACTTCGACAACGATCCGAAGGGCCTGTCGAAGGAGGTCCTCCGGATCGTCCTCATGTGGGTCCAGCACGGCGTGAAGATCTTCCGGGTCGACAACCCGCACACCAAGCCGGTGCAGTTCTGGGAGTGGCTGATCGCCCGCGTGAACAAGAAGCACCCGGACGTCATCTTCCTCGCCGAGGCCTTCACCCGGCCGCCGATGATGCATGCGCTCGGCAGGGCAGGGTTCCAGCAGTCGTACTCCTACTTCACGTGGCGCAACACCAAGACCGAGCTCGAGGAGTACTTCACCGAGATCAGCCAGGTCTCGCCTGCATACTTCCGGCCCAATTTCTTCGTCAACACCCCCGACATCCTCACCGAGTACCTCCAGTACGGCGGGCCGGCCGCCTTCAAGATCCGGGCGGTGCTCGCTTCCATGGCCAGTCCGCTGTGGGGCGTCTACTCGGGCTACGAGCTGTACGAGCACGTCGCCCGTCCGGGCGCCGAGGAGTACATCGACAACGAGAAGTTCCAGTACCGGCCGCGGGACTACGCCGCCGCCGAGGCGGAGGGACGCTCCCTCACGCCGTTCATCACCAGGCTCAACGCGATCCGCAGGGCGCACCCGGCACTGGGAGACCTCGAGAACCTCACCGTCCACGGCAGCACCGACACCGCCACCGTGGTCTTCGCCAAGCACAAGCAGACGGCGGAGGGCAAGGACACGATCATCGTCGTCGTCAACGTCGACCCGCACAGCACGCGGGAGAGCACGGTGTCCCTGAACCGCAGCCAGCTGGGGCTGGACGCCGCCGACTTCGACGAGAACGGTACGTTCCTGGTGGACGACCTCATCACCGGCCAGACCTTCACCTGGGGCGAGCATAATTACGTCCGGCTCGATCCCCACGTGGAGCCCGCCCACATTCTCTCGATCAGGAGGCAGCGCTAGTGCCCAACCCCTTCCAGCTCAACGCACCCGGACTGGCCCACGACCCCCACTGGTACCGCAAGGCGGTCTTCTACGAGGTCCTGGTCCGCGGATTCGCCGATGCGAACGGGGACGGCTCCGGCGACCTCTCGGGCCTGATCGACAAGCTGGACTACCTCCAGTGGCTCGGCGTCGACTGCCTGTGGCTGCCACCGTTCTTCAAGTCCCCGCTGCGCGACGGCGGCTACGACATCTCGGACTACTACGATGTCCTCGATGAGTTCGGCTCCCTGGGCGACTTCAAGCGTCTCGTCGCCGAGGCTCATGCGCGCGGCGTGCGGGTCATCATCGACCTGCCCTTCAACCACACCTCGGAGCAGCACCACTGGTTCCAGGAGTCCCGCCGGGACCCCGAGGGCCCGTACGGCGACTTCTACGTCTGGAGCGACACGGACGAGAAGTACCAGGACGCGCGCATCATCTTCGTGGACACCGAGGAATCGAACTGGACGTTCGACCCGGTGCGCCGCCAGTTCTTCTGGCACCGGTTCTTCAGCCATCAGCCGGACCTCAACTTCGAGAATCCCAAGGTGCAGGAGGCCATCTTCGACGTCGTGAGGTTCTGGCTCGACCAGGGCATCGACGGCTTCCGCGCTGATGCCATCCCCTACCTCTTCGAGGAGGAGGGCACCAACTGCGAGAACCTGCCGAAGACGCACGAGTTCCTCAAGCGCCTTCGCGCCATGGTGGACGAGAACTACCCGGGCCGGGTCATCATCGCCGAGGCGAACCAGATGCCGGACGAGGTCGTCGAGTACTTCGGCGACGAGGACAGCCCCGAGTGCCACATGTCCTTCCACTTCCCGATCATGCCGAGGCTCTTCTACGCGCTGCGCGACCAGAAGGCTGCCCCCATCATCGAGACGATGAAGGAGACCCCGGACATCCCGGCCGGCGCCCAGTGGGGCACGTTCCTCCGCAACCACGACGAGCTCACCCTCGAGATGGTCACCAGCGAGGAGCGCGAGGCGATGCTCGGCTGGTATGCGCCGGATCCCCGCATGCGTGCGAACATCGGCATCCGTCGGCGGCTGTCCCCACTGCTCGACAACTCGCGGGCCGAAGTGGAGCTGATCCACGCCCTGCTGCTGTCCCTGCCCGGCAGCCCGTTCCTCTACTACGGCGATGAGATCGGCATGGGCGACAACATCTGGCTCGAGGACCGTGATGCGTCCCGCACCCCGATGCAGTGGAACCCGGACCGCAACGCGGGCTTCTCCCCGGTGGACCCCGGCAAGCTGTACCTCCCGGTCGTCCAGTCGCTGGTGTACCACTACAACCACGTGAACGTCGAGGCGCAGATGGCGACCTCGAGTTCGCTCCTGCACTGGGTCCGGCAGATGCTCGCGGTGCGCAAGGCCCATCCTGCGTTCGGGCTCGGCACCTACCGCAACGTCCCTGTCGATTCGGAGCACGTCCTGGCGTTCCTCCGCGAGGTCGAGTCGGGCAATGCCGAAGGCGAGCCCGCAGAGTCGGTGCTGTGCATCTTCAACCTGTCGCAGCATCCGGTGGCAGTGAAGATGCGCCTCCCGGAATTCGCGGGCCGTGGCCTGCGGGACCTCTTCGGCGGGGCGATCTTCCCGGCCTTCGCCGAGGACGGCGAGAACACGCTGACGCTCGGCAGCCACGACTTCTTCTGGCTGCGCGTGCGGTCCGCGAGCTCCAACACGTCGTCCCCGCACACGGAAGCGATGCCCGTCATCCCCCTGCCGGAGGCGATCCGATCATGACGCACACCCCCTTCATCCCGGAGATCCTCACGGAATGGCTGCCGTCCCAGCGGTGGTTTCCCGCCAAGGAACCGTCGGCGGCCCTGACGGTCGTCGGCGGAACAGTCTTGGAGGATCCCGCCGGTGCCGCGGGCTTCGAGGTGCATTTCCTGGCCGTCGACTCCGGACGGCGGACCGACGTCGTCAGTGTGCCGATCAGCTACCGCAGTGAACCGCTCGACGACGCCGCGTCCGGGCTCATCGGCCAGGTCGAGCATCCCGACCTCGGACCGCAGTGGGCCTACGACGCGACCCACGACGCCGACTTCGTACGCCTGTGGGTCGACTTCCTCCTGCGCGGCAGCAGCACCCCCGACGGGCGGCTCTCGGGCGTCGTCATCAAGGCGCCCGACCACCAGGAGCCGGGCACGGCGCAGCCCGTGAAGGTGCTCCAGGGTGAGCAGTCGAACACCTCGGTCGTGTACGGCACCGGCCCGGGATCCATGATCGTGAAATTCTTCCGCGTCCTCGCCGCCGGTGAGAGCCCCGACGTGTACATCAGCGCAGGGCTCACCGCCGAAGGGTCCACGGACACTCCGGACACCTTCGGGTGGATCACGGGCACCTGGCAGGAACCGCACGGGGAACCCGGCCACCATGTGACGGGCCACGTCAGCGTCCTGCGCGACTTCGTCGAGGGAAGCACCGATGCGTGGCGCACGGCGTCTTCCGCGGCGTCCTCCGCAACGGACTTCACCACCGAGGCACGCGGTCTCGGCCAGGCCGTGGCCCGGATCCACCGGCAGCTCGAGGGCGCCTTCGGCAGCCGCAGGGCGAGTGACGCCGAGGAGAAGGAGTTCAAGGGCGCCCTCGTGCAGCGCATCCGCTGGGCCTGGGAGGAGGCGGGGAACGCCGTCGGGCCTCTGGGCGCCGAGGTCGACCGCATCATCCGCGACGTCGAAAGCCTCGGGGACATCCCGCCCCTGCAGCGCATCCACGCCGACCTCCACCTGGGTCAGGTCCTCCAGGCCCCCGACGGCACCTGGCTCATCATCGACTTCGAGGGGGAGCCCCTCCGACCCACCGCGGAGCGGAGCGTCCCCGACGTCCCCCTGCGCGACGTCGTCGGCATGGTCCGCTCCCTGGAGTACGCCGCGGCCTCCCGCGGGGCTGCTCCGGTCGGTTCCCCCCAGGCCGCCGAGACCGAACAGTGGTCGGACGCCGCGCGCGATGCCTTCCTGGCGGGGTACGCGGAGGAGGCCGGAGCGCCCGTCGACACGGGAGGTCCGCTGTTCCGCGCCCTCTGGCTCGACAAGGCCCTGTACGAAGTCGTCTACGAGATCCGCAACAGGCCGGACTGGGTAGAGATGCCCGTCCGGGATGTCCGACGCGCACTGGGTGCACAGCCCGGAGCGGACGCTACGAAAGCAGCTGACATGAACCCCCCGAAGAACTCCGGCCCGGACGAGGGCACAGGCGAAGAGACCATCACAGGCAAGGCCGCAAAGGCCGTCGCGGATACGGCGAAGGCCGTGGCCGGCAAGGCGAAGAGCGCAACGGCAGGACTGGCCGTGAAGGCGAAGGAGGCGGTGGCCTCCTCCGACCAGGACGACGTCCCCGACACCTCCACCGGCTCCGCAGCGGCGGACCTGACCCCCGTCCCGGTCGACCCGTCCGTCCTCCACCAGGTCTCGGAAGGCAGCTACCACCAGCCGCACGCCGTGCTGGGCGCGCACCTCGGTAACGACGACGTCGTGACCATCCGGACACTGCGCCGCCTGGCCCGCTCCGTCACCGTCATCACCGCCTCCGGGCGCACCGAGCTGCACCACGAGCACAACGGCATCTGGGTCGGAGCCCTCCCCGCCGAGAACCCCGGACATGTCCCCGACTACCGGCTCGAGGTGGCCTACGGTGGCGAACCGGACATCGTCGACGACCCGTACCGGTTCCTGCCGACGCTCGGCGAGATCGACATGCACCTGATCGGTGAAGGCCGGCACGAGACACTGTGGACCGCACTCGGCGCGCATGTCCGCCACTACTCCTCCGTCCTGGGCGACATCGACGGAGTGTCCTTCGCGGTCTGGGCCCCGAACGCCCGCGCCGTGCGCGTCATGGGCGACTTCAACGGCTGGGACGGAACCGTCAACGCCATGCGCGCCCTCGGCAGCTCCGGCATCTGGGAGATCTTCATCCCCGGGGCAGGGGCGGGCACCTGCTACAAGTTCGAGATCCTCGGCAACGACGGGCAGTGGCGCGAGAAGGCCGACCCGATGGCGCGGGGCACCGAGGTCCCTCCCCTCACCGGGTCGAAGGTCGTCGAGTCGACCTACGTCTTCGGTGACGACGAGTGGATGGAGGCGCGTGCCGCCGGCGATCCCCACAACGGCCCGATGAGCGTCTACGAAGTGCACCTCGGGTCCTGGCGCCAGGGGCTGGGCTACCGGGAGCTCGCCGAGCAGCTCGTGGAATACGTGTCCTGGCAGGGCTTCACGCACGTCGAGCTCATGCCGGTCGCCGAGCATCCCTTCGGCGGCTCGTGGGGTTACCAGGTGACGTCCTACTTCGCGCCGACCTCGCGCTTCGGTTCGCCCGACGACTTCAAGTACCTGATCGACAGGCTGCACCAGGCCGGCATCGGCGTCATTATGGACTGGGTTCCCGCCCACTTCCCGAAGGACGCGTGGGCGCTGGCCAACTTCGACGGCGGCACCCTGTACGAGCACGGGGACCCGTTCCTCGGGGAGCACCAGGACTGGGGCACGCTGATCTTCGACTTCGGCCGCCGTGAGGTCCGCAACTTCCTCGTTGCGAACGCGCTCTACTGGCTGGAGGAATTCCACATCGACGGGCTGCGTGTCGATGCCGTCGCGTCGATGCTCTACCTCGACTACTCCCGCGAGGAGGGCCAGTGGCGCCCGAACAGGTTCGGCGGCCGCGAGAACCTCGAGGCCATCTCCTTCCTGCAGGAGGTCAACGCGACCGCCTACAAGAGGGCGCCGGGCATCGTGATGATCGCGGAGGAGTCGACGGCGTTCGACGGCGTGACCAGGCCCACCAGCTCGGGAGGCCTCGGCTTCGGCATCAAGTGGAACATGGGGTGGATGCACGACACCCTGCAGTACATCTCGGAGGACCCGATCAACCGGGTGCACCACCACGGTAAGGCGACGTTCTCCATGGTGTACGCCTACACCGAGAATTTCATGCTCCCCATCAGCCACGACGAAGTCGTGCACGGCAAGGGTTCCCTGCTGCGCAAGATGCCGGGCGACCGGTGGCAGCAGCTGGCCAACGTCCGCGCGTACCTCGCGTTCCAGTGGGCCCACCCCGGGAAGCAGCTCATCTTCATGGGATCGGAGTTCGCCCAGGAATCCGAGTGGGCCGAGCACCACAGCCTCGACTGGTGGCTCACCGACACGCCGTCGCACAAGGGTGTCCAGGAGCTCGTCCGCACCCTCAACGCGATCTACAAGGAGACCCCGGCGCTGTACGCGCGGGACAACGAACCTGCCGGTTTCCAGTGGATCGACGAGAACGACGGCGAGCACAACACGCTGTCCTTCATCCGCTGGGACCACCAGGGGAACCCGCTCGTGTGCATCGCCAACTTCGCCGGTGGCCCGCACGAGGGCTTCCGGGTCGGACTGCCCTGGGCGGGGGAGTGGACCGAGGTCCTGAACACCGACTCCGAGGAATTCGGCGGGTCGGGCGTCGGGAACCGCGGCCTCGTGACAGCCCAGGAAGGCGCGCACAACGGCCAGCCGGCATACGGCGACGTGCGGGTTCCGCCTCTCGGAGTGCTCTACCTGAAGCCCGCAGCCTCCTGACCGGCGGCCGGTAGGCCCGGCGGCGGACCCCCTTCCACGAGGGGGTCCGCCGCTGTTTTACATTCCGGACCCACCGGTGCTACTGTTTATATCCGCGCTGATGAAGACATCTGATCGGCCGACAACCACAGAACCAAGGCTCACCTTCTATCCGCATGGACGGGATCGAGGGCCGAGGGAAGCGGGAACCGGCCGATTTGGAGAAACGGAAGCAGCGGGGTAGGCTTGAAAAGTTGCTTCGGAGCGAGGACACAGCGGTTTGGTTGTGTTTGGTGCCGGTAGCTCCTGTTGTTTGAGAACTCAATAGTGTGCCAAGTTTGTTGATACCGATTGTTTTTTGATTGGTTGAATTTGCTGGTTGCCGTGCACCTCGGTGTGTGGTGGCTGGTTTTTT
>NZ_JBTNDN010000003.1:0-476604 GCF_054510975.1 Arthrobacter rhamnosi
ACGGCCCGGTGACACTGACGGCCCGGTGACACTGACGGCCCGGTGACACTGACGGCCCGGTGACACTGACGGCCCGGTGACACTGACGGCCCGGTGACACTGACGGCCCGGTGACACTGACGGCCCGGAGACACTGACGGCCCGGAGACACTGACGGCCCGGAGACACTGACGGCCCGGTGACATTGACGGCCCGGAGCGCGGCGGGTTCCGTGTGCCTATCCCCCGGCTGTGCGGACGGCTGAAGCGGGCTCCAGCTCCAAGATTCCTACAAGGTAGGAATCTGGTCTCTCCGATGGTGCTCTAGGACCTATCTCTGGCCCGTGAGCAGGGTGCCTCGGATCGCTGTCAGGGGTACGGCTCCGAAGTCCCGGGAATCAATCGACACGCCCCGGTTGTCCCCCAGCACGAAGACGCTTCCGGCCGGCACCTCCACGGGTCCGAAGTAGGTCGCATCGATGCGGCTATGGTCGACGAACGGTTCCGGCACGAGGACGTCGTCGACGTACAGTTCCGCATCGCGGATGGCGACGCTCTGCCCCTCCCCTGCGATGACCCGCTTGATCGCGGTCCGACCGTCCATGGGGTTGGTGAAAGCAATCACTGCACCGTTCCGGATCGAGCCCGCGGCGGCAGACGGTTTGTAGAGGAGGACGACGGCCCCGGTGGGGATGGTCGGTTCCATGCTGTCCGATGCGACGGTGAACGGTTCAACCACCCACGCGCGAAGGGCGAGAACGACCAGCAGGGGAAGTAGCACAACCACCAGGAGGCGGCGCCGGGGTCGTGCATCTGCGAGCGCCGGCGGCGACTGTACGGGGCGCGGACGCCGCCGCCAGCCGCCGCCTGAGGGGGCGGTCCTCAACCGACCTCGTCGTCCCAGATGGCCCGAGCTGCTGTCATCGGATCATTGGGGTCCAGATCGCCTTCTACCCGGCCCACCCGGAACTGGGCCATCATGTCGTGGTCCTCATGGGGCAGGTTGTGGCAATGCATCATGTACAGGCCCTGTTGGGGGGTGAACTTCATGAGGAGCCGGACGGTCTCGCCTTCGCCTACGTACACCACGTCCTTCGGGCCGCGTTCATGGGCGAAGGGTGCACTCCCGTTGCGGCTGAGGATCTGGAAATCGACCAGATGGATGTGCAGCGGGTGGAACCAGCCGCCGGAACTGTTCTCGATCTCCCAGATCTCCACCGAGTTGTGGGCGGGGTTGGCGATGATCTTCTTGTACCCGCTCGCTATGACGTCCTGCCAGCTGTCGTCGTTGATGGTCCACATATTGGTGCTGTCATTGCGCTTGACCCGGAATCTCCGGGTCTGCACGGACTGCGCGGTTTTCAGCGACATGGCTTCGCTCCCGACCAGCGTCGTGGGAATCCGGTTCCACGTCGGGTCGGTGGTGTCCACCGGCTCGTCCGTCACATCGAACGCCATGATCTTGTTGGTGAAGTCGTAGTCCACGTTGTTCTTGTTGGACAGGTTCCGCAGTTCGATCCGCTGCCCCGTGGCGTACTTCCGGAAATCGATCAGGACCTCGTACCGCTCCGCGCCGGCGTGTCGGTAGTTCGCCACGCTCTGCGCAGACGGCATCAGACCGCCGTCGGTACCGACCACCACCAGGGGCGCCCCGGTGCTGAGCGTCGGCCGCAGGGAGCGGGAGATGGAGCAGTTCAGGATCCGGAAGCGATACACGCGCTTCTGCACCTTCATCACGGGCCAGGGTTTCCCGTTCACCAGGATTACGTCCCCCCACAGACCCGAGTGCGTGTTGTCGTCGTAGCCCAACGATCCGTTCTCGGCGAACATCGCATCACTGATGGTCAGGGCGACGTCGTAGCGGCCCTGCGGCAACAGCTGCCGTTCGAGGGGATCGTGCATGTGGTACTGCGCGGCCAGGCCGGAATAGGCGTTCTGAGCGGTGAAGTGGACGCCGTGGTCGTGGTACCAGAGGGTGCGGGCCGGCTGGAAATTCGGGTAGCGATAATCCTTGTAGAAGCCGGGATTCGTGATGTCGCTGGCATACCCGTCGTACTGCGGCAGGGAGGCGGACCCGTGCAGGTGGGTGGACGTGGACAGGGCATGTCCGTCCAGCGGATGCTGGGCCGGGAGCTGGTTGCGGATCCTCAGGACGGCTTTCGTGCCCTGGTCCAAACTGATGGTCGGGCCCGGGAACAACCCGTTGTAGCCGAGGATGGGGGTCGTCAGTCGCGGCAGGATCTGGGCGGTGGCCGCCTTCTCCGTCAGCTTGTAGTAGTTGACGGGCAATCCGTCCGCCGCATCGATTCCAGTGGCATACGGCGCGAGGATCGGGGCCTGGACGAAAGGTACCTGGAAAGGCCGCGGCATCTGACTCGAATCGAGTCGGCTCGCCGACGATGCCTCCACCGACCTCATCGGTAGCGTTGCAGCACCTGCGCCGAGGACTCCGAGTCCCCCCAGAAGCAGAACCTGACGGCGTGAAGTTGACATTGCTGGTCTCCCTTGGTTGATACCCCGACCATCCCGCACCCAGGTTGGAGATTCCCTGCGCCCGATCCCGCTCGTCCTTGGACAACCCCTAGAAACAGCCCTGCAAACCCCAAGAAGACAACGGCTGTCAGCCTCGGTGGTGTCCCTCGCCGAGGGACAGGCCGGGTCCTCCGGGCAGTTCCAGGGTCAAATCGATCGCCCGATCCGGGAGTTCGAACACGAGGGTCGCGTCGACTGTCTGCCCCTGGCGAGCCCTTCCAGGAGCAGGAGAGAACCAGACGGGTTCCCAGGTCCCGTCGCCCAGAGCCGCAACGGCGTAGACCGACGGGTCGAAGGGCAGACCGTCCTCCTCCATCGCGGTCAGTTCCAGCAGTATCCGAACACGGTGAACACCAGCCCCGGCCGGATCAGAAAGCGCAGCCGACGGTGATGGGGGTACCCACCCATCGACCTCGGTCGGAATTACCCCCTGAATACGCGCAAGTCCACCATCGACACTGGCCGAAGCGCCCAATAGGGCAGGAGGCGTCCGAGGAGCAGCCATCAGGACACTGGCGAGCACGGTTCCCACGAGGACCAGCAGGATGACCGGGATGAGAAACCTGATGCGCCCTCGCCATGACCTGGAGCCAGCCGAACTTGAGGAACCCGGCGGTGAAGCGGAACACGACGGCGACGTCGAAACCGGCAATCCCGAGGAACTACGAACTGACGTTGTGCTGGGCGAAGCTGTGGATGACATGCCAGCGAGTCTCCAGCCGACTCCTAGGGAAACCCTAGGGACTCCTAGGAACCGTCGACACGCCGATCATCAGAAGGGCCCGGTGATGCTGTCTTCCAACCCCATCTCAATGCCCGACGAATCCGCGGCCAGCATTTCCACAAGGTGGTCATCCTAGCTTGTGATCACGAGTGAACCCCTTACTCACGCAACGACGATCTGTGAGGTCATCATGAAAACTGCGATACAGGAACCGGGACAGCCGAAGCCCCGTGTCCAGAGTTATGGACGGACCGCGATTGTCGCGACAGTCTCCGCCGTCTTGGGCGCCACGTCCCTCCTGGCCATCCCAGCCGTCACTGCGGCCGTACCAGCATTCCCGGACAACGTCGTGGTCTTCCCGGACCGCGACTTCGTCACCATCGAGGGCTACCAGGACCACATCGGCGAGACGGCCACGGTCACCGTGACCCGCGGCACCCAGGTTGTCGGCTCCGCGGTGGGAACCGTGGCCGAGGGGGACGTCGCCTTCGAGATCAACCACCCGGGTGGGGTCTGCTGGGGTGCCGGTACCGGCCTCAACGTCACGCCGGACATCCAGAAGGGCGACAAGGTCTCGATCAAGTTCGCCGACGGCGCGAGCGGCGACACCACCACCAGCACCGGCACTGCCACTGCGCACGCGGTGCTCAACGGCAACACCGTGACGGTCACAGGCACCTACGGTGCCGACGTCATCGCCGGCCAGGCCGAGGTCCGGATCGTGAACCCCGACCTCACTGCTGAGGTCGGCCGCCGCGACGTGCGTGCCGTCACCGGGGGCCTGACGCCCGCGCCCAAGGGGGGCTACTCCTCCAACCTGGAGATGGCTGACGGCAAGTTCACCGCCACCTTCGAGTTCACCGAGCTCAAGGCGGCACAGATCGCCGCCGCGACGCAGGTCGAGCGGTTCATGTCCTGGCAGGTCGAGGACGGCGACGCCAACCGTCAGGGCCTGACCATCTCCGAGTTCGGCGAACTCGGCGGCCCCGGCATGGGCGGCTGCCCGGCCGGCCCTGGTGACGTGGCCCCGCCGAAGTCCAGCTACAGCGTGACCCGCTCGGCGGACAAGACCAAGCTCGCCGTCAAGTGGACACCGGCTGACACCGTCGCGGGTACGCCCGCCGTCACGAACTACAACGTCGAGGCCCTCAAGGCCGACGGCACGCTCGTCGGCGCGCGGGTTGGCGCGACCGCCACCGGCGCGACCCTGACGGTCGACCCGTCGGTGGCGAGCTACGACGTCGAGGTCCGCTCCATGGCGGGTGCGAAGATGGGTGACCCCTTCGAGCAGGCTCCGACCACGGGCACCGGCGAGCTCCCCACGGACCAGACCGCGCCCAACCTGACCATCAACCCGGCAGCGTCGGGCAACACGGCAGAGACCGCCGTCGAGGCCTCCAGCGTCACCCTCGGCTCCGAGAGTGCGGCCGACGTGTACTTCACCATCGACGGCAGCGAGGCTGTCCTGGGCGACCTGCCCGGCGACACCGCCCAGCTCTACAAGTCCCCGATCGCCATCTCCGCGCTGACCGAGATCCACGCCGTGGCCATCGACCGCGCCGGCAACATCTCCACGCAGGCCATCGGCTTCTACAAGCCAGCCGGTGCTCAGGTGTTCAACGCCCCGACGGGTCTCGCCGCCACCCCGGGCGTCGGGCAGGTGTCGCTCAAGTGGGTCGCGCCGAGTGGTAGCAGCACCGCAGTCACCGGCTACCAGGTCGAGGCCTCGACCGTGAACGCCGACGGCACGACGACCGTGCTGCCCACGCAGCCCGCCGCCACCACCGACACCAACCAGGTCGTCACGGGGCTCGCGCCGAACACGAAACACTCGTTCACCGTCAAGGCGCTCTACGGTACCTCGTCGAGCGACCCCTCGGGTGCCGCGACGGCGACCACTCCGGTGGCTTCGGCCAAGGTGACCATCACCAGCGGCCGGTGGAAGAACGCCGACACCCGGATTCAGGGCACGACCGACCAGCCGGCCCTGACCTCCAGCGTCATCCGGTTCTACCGCAAGTCGGCCGACGGCACCTATAGCACCCAGTACGGCAGCGCGACCGCGCTGGTCGCCGCGGTGGCTCCCGCCACGGGCTCGACCTTCGACGGTCGGTTCCGCACCACCGCTCTGACCGGCACCACCAACCCCGGCCAGATCGTCGCCAAGCTGTTCGACGGCAGTGGCAAGGAGCTGGGAGTCAGCGCTCCGTTCACGCTGGGCAGTTAGTCACCCAGCACCACCCCCGGAAGGCGGACTCCTCTTTGGAGCCCGCCTTTCGGTGTGCCCGGTGCCGGCGGACACGGCTGAAGGCGATGTCGGCCGCCACTCAGAATACTGAGTAACCGCCCCGCAAGAACTAGGTATCAATTACTCGTGTGCACTCCTTATGCAACCGCATCTAATATGACAATGCACGCTCGGACATTACGACGGACTCGACGTTGTGATTGACTTGGAATTAGTCAAGAAAGCAACTAATCCGCCGGATTCTTCCGAAGCGTTCCGCGCATCGCCGCCACTTCAGATTTCGGTTCTGGGTCCACTATCGATCCGGCTTGGCGACACAACCCTCTCCGCCAACGACCTGGGTGGGCCCAAACCCCGCCAGGTGCTCGAGATCCTTCTCCTCAGCTTCGGTCTGGCAGTATCCAAGACCAGAATCATCGATCTCCTGTGGAACGGCAACCCTCCGGCCGTGGCACTTCCGACCCTTGAAAGCTATGTCAGCGTCCTCCGACGCAGACTGCAGCCGGGATCCGGTCGGACGGGTCCCCTGCGCACGGTCACGGGCGGCTACGTCATAGAGCCGTCACTCGTGCAACTCGATCTGAACCGCTTCGAAACCCTCACCCGACAGGCCAGCATCGCAGCGCCTCCCGCCGCCCTGGCGCTGCTCACGGAAGCACTCGACCTCGCTTCCGCTCCGCTGCTCGGGGACGAACTGCTGCCGGCCTGGGCCGAGGAGGAGCGCGCCCTGCATGCGCAGCGGGTTGGTCATGCCCGTGTCATTGCGGCGGAAACCGCGCTTATCACAGGAGAAGTAGGCAAGGCGATCGCATGGGCCAGTGAGGCAGCCCGGGAGGATCCTCTGAATGAGAGAGCGTGGACCACTCTTGTTCTGGGACTCGAGCAGCACGGTGAGAACACAGAAGCGCTGAGGGTCTTCGACCGCTGCCGCAGGGTCATGGACGAGGAACTGGGCTGCGCGCCGAGTGAGGTCCTCAAGGAGGCCCATGCCCGGCTACTGACGATCACCGGGACGACGAACGGTCCGACAACGTCCCGAGCACCGATGCGGGGAGTGACCCAGAGTCGCCCCACGGTGCCACCGCTGCCCACGCCCGAGACAGCGACGGCGACGGCGACGGAACGTCTGCGGGTCCTGATCGTCGACGATCACACCACGTTCTCAGATCTGCTGGCCGGCGCACTGGACCGGGAACCCGACTTCACCAGTGTCGGAGCTGCGACATCGGTGGAGTCGGCCGCGACGATGTACGAGGAACTGCGTCCCGACGTCGTCGTCATGGACCTGTATCTCGCCGGCGGGTCCGGGCTCAATGCCGCTGAGCGGATCCTTGCCGAAGCACCGGAAGCCCGGATCGTCATGCTGACCGGCAATCCGTCCCAGGAAGCGCTGCGGGAAGCCGCTCGCATGGGGATCTGCGGGTTTCTACCGAAAGACGGCGCCCTGGGAGTCATGCTGGACACCCTCCGGCATGCCCGCCCGGGAAATATGATCGTGCATCCGTCGCTGGTAGCAAGACTCGGCAACACTATCGGGTCCCCGCCCGATCCTGCGGGAAAATAGCCAGGCACACCGATCATGCGGGGACTTCATGCAGGAAGAACCAACGAGGACACCACGGCTGCCCCGGAGGTCACCGAACGACGTGAAGTCCGGGCAGCCATCGCACGCTTTCTCACGGTCGGCTTCCTGGCCCTCGTGCTGGTGGCCACCCCCGTTGCTTTCTGGATCTGGGCAGAAGCGGAACAGCACGCCCTGGCCAATGCACGGGACATGACCCAGCGCATGGCCAATAACGTGGTCGGACCGTTGATCACGAGCCAACTCCTTGCCCAGGATCCCGCCGCACTGGAGTCCCTCGATCAAAGGCTGGCCCCGTGGCTGGCCAACGGCCACGTGATGAGGATCAAGGTGTGGGACGAGCACGGCCGGGTGGTCTATTCAGATGTGAAGTCACTCATCGGTCAGGAATTCGAGCAGGAGGAATGGGCCCGCCTGCTCCTGGCAGGAGGGCCGGCGACGGCCACACTCGAATCCCAGACCGCGGAAGAGAACGAGTACGAGGCCGGTTCGGGCGAGCTGGTGGAGGTCTACGTCCTTTCCACTTCCCAGACCGGCGCTCCCATGATCTTCGAAACCTATTCGTCGGGGGAGGGCGTGCGCCGCGAACAGCAAGCGGTCCTCGTGGGCATGATCCCACCGACCCTGCTGTCACTGGCGGTCCTGCAGGTGGCGCAACTGATTCCAGCGGTCCGCCTGGCACGCAGGATCCAGGACCATCAGGCGATGCGCACGGCGTTGTTGCGCAACGCGATCGAAGCATCGGACCAGGAGCGCCGGCACATCGCGAGCGAACTCCACGACGAGGTCATCCAGGACCTGTCCGGGCTGGCGTACGCCCTGGAATCGGAAGAACGCCGCGGCCCGCCGTCGCTGGGCCCCGTCTTCTCGAACGCCCGGACGATGCTGCAGAACGACGTCCGTATCCTGCGCGCCATGACCAGCGAGCTCTACCCCCCCGATCTCGACGAGCTCGGGCTGGAGGCCTCCCTCATGAGACTGGAGGCACCACTGGTGGAGCGCGGAATCGCCTTCACGGTCGATATCCCGGACAAGCTGGTGCTGGACCGGGACCACACGGTCCTGGCCTACCGTGCGGCGCGCGAGGCACTGGTCAATGCCACCAAGCATTCCTCGGCGCACTCGGTGGCGATCCGGATCCGCCAGACCAGCCGACAGACCCAGATCACGGTGTCGGATGACGGCGTCGGCTTCGACCCGGACGAGCCCCGTCCGGAAGGCCACTTCGACCTGAGGATCCTCGGCGACACCATCCGACAAGCCGGAGGGTCCCTCGCGATCCGCTCCGCGCCGGGTGCCGGCACGTCGGTCACCGCGACCTTCAACGTCGCCGCTCCTGCGGCAACCCGGACCGGGAAGGGTTTCTCGCGCTCCTCGGCCATCGACTCCGATCCACGGAGCAGGCGAAGTGCACGGCCGGCAGCACCCTGGTCGCAGAAGCCCCAACGACGGTTCCGCTCGGCTCGGTAAGCCTCACTGGCCTCACCGGGACCAGACCTGCCGCCGGGAGCGGACCGCTTCCCCCGTGAGCGCCGCTTGCTTCATGAGCAGGGACAGATACTGGTCCTGGCTCGCCCCGGCGAAGCTGTACAGGTCCGGACCGCCCCCGACGCGCTCACTCATCCGCACGAGGCATTCCGCGATCGCGATCTCGTCGTCACTGAGTCGGGCGGGCGCGAACCGGTTCTCGAACACCCATTCGTCCCCGGCCATGATGCCCCACAGGAAGAAACCTTCGAGGTTGATCAGGACTCCTCACGAGCGGCGACCGGTAGATCGCCGCCGTGATGGAGGCGTCCTCGAACCCGACGCCGGCGGGATCATCTCCTCAGCGCGTGCCCATCGGAGTCGAGGTAGTCGCGCCAGGAACGCTTCGGCGTCCAGCCGAGCATTCTCTGGGCCTTCGCGCTGGTGATGCCTGATGCATCGGTGCGGTCCAGGCCGCGCAGTTCGATCGTGTCGCCGTAGTACTTCGTCAGGATCTCGGCGAAGTCGTGGCCACCGACGTTGTCGGGGGACGCGATGTAGAAGACTTCATGCCCGGGCAGCTCCGACTCCGTGGCCAGCACGATGGCATCGGCGAGGTCGTAGACGTCGATGTAGCTCCACAGGTTCGGGCTCAGGACCGACGCGTCACGGACCTGCGGTCCGAGATTCTGTTCATAGTTCCCCTCGAACTGGACCCAGCTGGGGCGGATGCTGATGCACCGGATGTCGGACCGGGCGATCGCGGCGTCCATGAGCTGCTCGCCGAAGTGCTTGGAGAGCGCATACGGGTCCTGCGGATGGATCGGGTGGTTCTCGTCCACGGGTGCGTAGTCGGGGAGGAAGTCCCGCTCGGGGAAGAAGAATCCGGGGACGGTCTCGCTGGAGATGTTGACGAAGCGTTTCACGCCGAAGCGGATGGCCGCCTCGAGGACGTTGAACGTAGCCATGAGGTTGGTCTGGAACACCACGTGGGGCGGGTTGCCGGTCGGCTCGGGGATGGCTGCGACATGGACGACGGCGTCCACGTCCCGCACGACGGCGTAGGCCTGGCCGGCGTCCGTGAGGTCGGCCATCGTGTACTTGAGTGTGCCCTCGGGCTTGCGCTCGAAGCCGGGACGGGTGAGGTCGGTGGTGACCACGTCGTGACCGGCTTCCTTCATCGCCTGCGTCGCTGCGCGGCCGACCTTGCCGTGGGCTCCGGTGATCAGGACCTTCATGGTGTCTCCTTCGAGGAATGAGCGTCGGCCGGGTTCCCGGGCAACGTGGGATCGAACAGATCGGGTAGGGCAGGGGGGGCATTGCCGGGAACTGGAGGGGAGCCCGCGGGCAGTGCGTCTACGCGTCGACGCCCGTGCTCTCACCGAGGGGTCGCCAGGCCTCCAATGAGTCCAGCTGTGCCTGGAGAACGCCGGTATGGGCGCTGATCGCGTCGGACCCGAGGACGAGCACCTCGGGCGTGTTCGCGGATTCCACCGCGGTGATGATCGCGGCGGCGGCCTTGGCCGGGTCGCCGGGCTGCGTGCCGTGGGTGGCGTCGTTCTCCTTCCGCCGCTTCCCGGCGGTCTCGGAGTAGTCGTCGATGGCGTCGACGGACTGCTGCAGCGACCGGCCCGAGAAGTCGGTCCGGAATCCGCCGGGCTCGACGACCATCGCCGTGATCCCCAGGGGCTCCACTTCCTTGCGCAGGGATCCGGTGAGTCCTTCGATGGCGGCTTTGACGGCCGCGTAGTAGCCGGACCCGGCAGGGGTGATCTTCGCGCCGATCGACGACAGGTTCACGATGGTGCCGGAGCGGCGGGCCCGCATCTGAGGGAGGACTGCCTTGATCATGTCGACCGATCCGAAGAAGTGCGTGTCGAAGAGCGTGCGGACGTCGTCGTCATCTCCTTCCTCCACGGCGGCCCGGTATCCGTAGCCGGCATTGTTGACCAGCACATCGATGCCGCCGAACACCGCGGTCCCACGCTCGATCGCCGTCCGCACCTGGCCGGCGTCGGTCACGTCGAGCGGGAGGGCAAGTGCGGTGTCGGGGTAGTCGGACGCGAGGTCTTCGACCGTCGATGCGTCGCGGGCCGTGACGACGGCCCTGTCTCCCCGCGAAAGGACGGCTTCCGCCAGGGCGCGCCCCAGGCCCGTCGAGCAGCCGGTGATCAGCCACGTGGTCATGATGTCTCCTCCACTGCCGGTGCTCTACCGGCCTTACGAATAGTCGACGCTATCTCCGCGCATTTCAAGCGCAGCGCGGCACAGCGGCGAAATAACCGGTCCGGTGATCAGACCGGTGATGCCCCGACGTACTCCGCGAGGTGCCGTCCGGTCAGCGTCGACCGGGACGCGACCAGATCCGCAGGCGTCCCCTCGAAGACGATGGTTCCGCCGTCATGGCCGGCTCCCGGCCCGATGTCGATGATCCAGTCGGCGTGCGCCATGACCGCCTGGTGGTGTTCGATGACCAGAACGGACTTGCCCGCGTCGACCAGCCGGTCCAGCAGGCCGAGCAGGTTCTCGACGTCGGCGAGGTGCAGTCCGGCGGTCGGCTCGTCGAGGACGTAGATGTCGCCCTTCTCACCCATGTGCGTCGCGAGCTTCAGGCGCTGCCGCTCTCCGCCGGACAACGTCGACAGGGCCTGACCGATGGTGAGGTAGCCGAGCCCGACGTCGGAGAGCCGGGTCAGGATCGCGTGCGCGGCGGGGACCTTCGCGTCGCCCGCGCGGAAGAATTCGGCCGCGTCCGCGACGGGCAGCGACAGGACCTCGCTGATATCTTTGCCCCCGAGCTTGTACTCGAGCACTTCGGCCTGGAACCGCTTGCCGCCGCACACCTCACAGGTGGTCGCCACACCGGCCATCATCGCGAGATCCATGAAGACGACCCCGGCCCCGTTGCACGTGGGGCAGGCACCTTCGGAATTCGCGCTGAAGAGGGCCGGCTTGACACCGTTGGCCTTGGCGAAGGCCTTACGGATGGGTTCGAGCATCCCCGTGTACGTCGCGGGGTTGCTGCGGCGGGAGCCCCTGATCGCCGTCTGGTCGACGGCGACGACGCCGTCCCTGCCGGACACCGAGCTGTGGATGAGCGAACTCTTACCGGACCCCGCGACGCCGGTGATCACACAGAGCACGCCGAGCGGGATGTCGACGTCGACGTTCTGCACGTTGTGGGAGGAGGCTCCCCTGATCTCCAGCGCCCGCGGCGACCGGCGCACGGTGTCCTTGAGCGCCGCGCGGTCGTCGAGGTGCCGTCCGGTGAGCGTCCCGCTGCGGCGCAGGCCGTCGACGGTGCCTTCGAAGCAGACCGAACCGCCCGCCGTCCCGGCGCCCGGGCCGAGGTCGACGACATGGTCCGCGATGGCGATCATCTCGGGCTTGTGCTCGACGACGAGGACGGTGTTGCCCTTGTCCCGCAGGCGCAGCAGCAGGTCGTTCATGCGCTGGATGTCGTGCGGGTGCAGGCCGATCGTCGGCTCGTCGAAGACGTAGGTCACGTCGGTCAGCGACGACCCGAGATGGCGGATCATCTTCGTCCGCTGCGATTCCCCGCCGGACAGCGTGCCGGAGGGCCGGTCGAGGCTGAGGTAGCCGAGCCCGATCTCCACGAACGAGTCGAGGGTCTCCCCCAGCGCCGCCAGCAACGGCGCCACCGACGGCTCATCGAGTTCCCGGACCCAGGCGGCGAGGTCGCTGATCTGCAGGGCACATGCGTCGGCGATACTGATGCCCCGGATCTTCGAGGACCGTGCGGCGTCGCTGAGTCGGGTCCCGCCGCAGTCGGGACATGTCGTGAACGTGATGGCGCGGTCGACGAAGGCACGGATGTGCGGCTGCATCGCCTCACGGTCCTTCGACAGCATCGACTTCTGGATCTTCGGGACCAGGCCCTCATAGGTCAGGTTGATGGTGTCGACCTTGATCTTGGTCGGCTCCTTGTACAGCAGGTCGTGGAGCTCCCGCTGCGTGAAATCGCGGATGGGCTTGTCCGGGTCGAAGAATCCGCTCCCGGTGAAGATCCGGCCGTACCAGCCGTCCATGCTGTACCCGGGGATGGTCAGTGCTCCGCCGTTGAGGGACCGCGTCTCGTCGTACAGCTGCGTGAGGTCGATGTCCGTCACGGAGCCCATGCCCTCGCAGCGCGGGCACATGCCGCCAGTGACGGTGAAGCTGCGGCGTTCCTTGACCGTGGTGCCGCCGCGCTCGATCGTGACGGCGCCCGCCCCGCTGATGGACGCGACGTTGAAGGAATAGACCTGCGGCGAGCCGATCTGTGGCTGCCCGAGGCGCGAGAAGACGATGCGCAGCATCGCATTGACGTCGGTGGCGGTGCCGACCGTGGACCGCGGGTTGGCGCCCATGCGTTCCTGGTCGACGATGATCGCCGTCGTCAGTCCCTCGAGGACATCCACCTCGGGCCGCGCGAGGGTGGGCATGAAGCCCTGCAGGAATGCGCTGTACGTCTCGTTGATCATGCGCTGCGACTCGGCGGCGATGGTGTCGAAGACCAGCGAGCTCTTGCCCGAGCCCGAGACTCCCGTGAATACCGACAGCCGACGCTTCGGGATCTCGATCGTGATGTCCTTCAAGTTGTTCTCACGGGCGCCCTGCACCCGGATCAGGTCGTGGCTGTCGGCCGGGTGGGACGCTCCCTGCTGGAGGTCCGTCGTGGCTGTGCTCATGGTGTCTCCATCCGTCGGGTGGCCGCGAGCGCGGCCGACCCCGTACTCGTGCGGTGGGCCGCCGCCGAAGGCAGCACGTCTGATTGTCCGTCGTCACGTTCGAACCGGCAATGCGCCTCGACCCGTCCCTGTCCGCAAATGTGCTTTCCTGTAGGCATGAGTGCAGATGCTTCAAGCAACCATGTCCGTCCCGTGCTCCCGGCCGGTGCGGTCGTCGAGCTCGTCGAGGCCGTCCTCGCGGCGGACCTGCCGGAGATTGTGGCGGCCGGCCATCCGGTCCTGCGCCGGCCCGCCCAGGACTTCGACGGGCAGCTCGACGACGACACCCTGGGCCGGCTCATCGCGACGATGCGGCGCGTGATGCACGAGGCACCGGGAGTGGGCCTCGCCGCACCCCAGATCGGGATCCCCCTGCGGATCGCCGTTCTCGAGGACCAGGGAGTCCGGGACCCGGCGGTCGCCGAGGCGCGGTCCCGCACTCCCCTGCCGTTCACCGTCCTCATCAATCCGAGCTACGAGGCGGCGGGCGACGCCGTGGCCGCGTTCTACGAGGGCTGCCTCTCCGTACCCGGCTACCAGGCCGTCGTCGAGCGCCCGCACCGCATCGCGGCCACCTACACGCAGCGGGACGGCACAAGCGTGACGACCGGCTTCGAGGGCTGGCCGGCCCGCATCGTGCAGCACGAGACGGACCACCTCAACGGGCAGCTGTACCTCGACCGGGCGATCCTCCGCTCCCTCACGGCCGACACAGAGCACACCCGGTGGGCGCAACCTACGGTCGACGACGCGCGGCGGGGTCTCGGCTTCTAGCCCCCGCCGCCCCCCCCCGTCACCCGCCCGCAGGGTCGGAGAGGTTCGTTCCGGTGGGCAGGTACCTCGCCCACCACCGCAGGATGTGCTCGAAGCGCTGCCTCCGGTGCCACGGCGAGCCCGACCTCGACAGCTCGTGCGTCTCGCCGGGGAAGACGAGCAGTTCGGTCTCGACGCCCTGCTTCTTCAGCGCCGTGTAGTACCGCTGCGCCTGCTCGATCGGGCACCTCAGGTCCTCCTCGGAGTGGATCACGAAGGCAGGAGTCCTCACGTCGCCGATCTTGGCGAACGGGTTCTGCGCCTCGACCTGTGCCGGGTCCGTGCCGGTGTATTGCTCGGAGAAGAACCAGCCGATGTCGGACGACCCCACGAACGACGGCGGATCGAGGTAGCCGCGTTCGACGATCGCGGCCCGGAAGCGGTGGTCGTGGGCGATGGTCCAGGCGGTCAGGTAGCCGCCGTAGGACCCGCCCATGACGCCGAGGCGCTCGCCGTCGAGCGCATCGTACTCGGCGAGCGCGCCGTCGAGGTATGCGAGGACGTCGTCGAGGTCCACGGTGCCCATCGCCTCCTTGATCACCCTCCCGTGGGCCTGTCCGTACCCGGCGGCACCGCGCGGGTTGCACAGCAGTACCGCGTATCCCGCCGCGGCGTACACCTGGGCCTCGTCGAAGTAGCCCCAGCCGTACTGCGCGAAGGGTCCGCCATGGATGACGAGCAGCACCGGGTGCGGTCCGTCGCCCTCGGGCAGGACGACCCACCCGTGCACCGGGGTTCCATCGGGAGCCGCATAGGTGCGTTCCTGCAGGTCTCCCACGCGCGTGTCCGTGCGCAGTGCGGCGGAGAAGTCGGACAGCGGACGCAGGGAGGTCCCGTCGACGACGGCGACCTCGCCCGACGTCGTCGGATCCGTATAGGACACCACGACGGTGCTTCCGGTGGATGCGGCTCCGGTGACCACGGTGGGGCCGGTGACCAGGGTGGCCGACTCCCCCGTCGCCGAGACGCGCAGCAGTTCACCCGCCCCGCGGGAACGGTTGAACACCAGGACGGAATGCGGGCCGTCGGCCACGATCTCCTGGACGTCGCCGAAGTCCACGGTCTCCGGATCGCTGAGGCGCCGGACGTCCCGCGGGTCGTCTGCCGGCATCACGTAGAGGGCGGTGTTCCGCGCCACGAAGTCCAGGCCCGAGGGCGACAGGTCCGACGCCAGGAAGAACACCCACGCGCCGTCGGTGCTGGATCGGGGCGCGCTGCAGCCGAGCAGGGTGTCCCCGCCCTGGTTCGTCAGCTGCTGCCGGTCGCTGCCGTCGAGGGCGATCGAGTGGATGTCGGAGACGAGGGTCGAGTCCGCGTCCGGTCCCAGCGCGGCCGTGAAAAGGATGCGGCGGCCGTCCGCCGTGACGGCAGGATCGAGGTGATCCGCGTCGGCAGTGGTCACCTGGGTGGCGGGAGGCACGGCGCCCTGCTCCTCGAGGGCACCCGGACCGTCGGCGGTCTGCTGCTTGAGCCGCCCGACGGCAGCGATGAACGGCTCCGCGTCGAGGTCGGGCAGCGTGACGGTGAACAGCTGCGAGCGCTTGTCCGTCGTGTAGCCGAGCCCGTTCATCCGGTACTGGTAGCGGGTGATGAGGCGCGCGTCCTCGAGGCCCGGGCCCACGCCGTCGAGCGTCCCGTAGCGTCCCTGCTCCGGCACCCGTGCGGCGAAGACGATGGTCCGCGAGTCCGGTGAAATGTCGAAGGCGGTGACACCGAGCGGCTGGTCCGTCACCTGGACGGGTTCCCCACCGGAGGCACGGACGGCGAACAGCTGGGGCTTGCCGCCCGGCGCCGCCCGGAGGAACACGAGCACCTCCCCGTCCGGAGAGTAGCGCGGCGCGGTGTCGCGGAAGCCCCGCGTCAGCCGACGCCGCCCTCCCGAGAGCGTCAGCTCCCACAGTTGGCCAACGTAGGCGTCGGCGCGGAAGTCCGGGCGGGTCGCGGCGACCACCAGACGGGAACCGTCCGGGTGGAGGGCCGGGGTGCCCGTGGTGGTCAGGAGTTTTAGCTGGTCTGGTTTCACCCTCCCGACTGAACCCGAAATAGTGGCCTGAGTCAACGGTGAGGCGGTCCTTTTCCCTAGGATGGGACGATGCCCGACCTTCGCCACCTCCTGCTCTGCCCTGTCTGCGGAGAACCGCTGGTCCGAGCCGCACGGACCCTGGCCTGTGAGGGCGGGCACCGGTTCGACGCCGCCCGGCAGGGCTACTTCAACCTGCTGACGGGCAAGGGATCGCCGTTCGAGGGCGACACTGCCGAGATGGTCGATGCGCGGGAGCAGTTCCTCGGGTCCGGTCACTATGCGCCGCTTCGCCGCGCCGTGGTTGCTGCCGCCCTCCGGCAGTTCCCGGCGCCTGCCGTCGCGCTCGATGCCGGGGCGGGCACCGGCTACTACCTCGAGGGACTGGCCGACGCGGTGCCGGGCCTGTTCCCCGTAGCACTCGACATCTCGAAGGTCGCCCTGCGGCGCGCGGCGCGCAGGCTCCCCGGCGGGCTGAGCGTCGTCTGGGACGTCTGGCGCCCGCTCCCCCTGGCGGACGGCTCGGTGGACGTCCTCCTGAACGTGTTCGCGCCGAGGAACCCCGACGAGTTCGTGCGCGTGCTCGCCCCGGGGGGCTGCCTGGTCGTCGTGACTCCCCGGCCGGGACACCTCGGGGGGCTCGAGTCGGTGGGACCGCTGCTGTCCGTCCCCGCACAGAAGGCCGACGACGTCCGGGCGGCCTTCGACGGCGCGCTGGTCGAGACCTCGCGCGAGGACCTGGACTACGCGATGCAGCTGCCGCAGGACCTCGCGCGGTCCGCGCTGGTGATGGGACCGGCGGCGCACCACGGGAGGGGCAGCACGACCGGGGACAGCACGACGGACGGCGTGCGGGACGAGCCGTCCGGGGTCCTCGAGGTCGCCGCCCGCTTCACGGTCCAGGTGCTGGCCAGGACTGCACGACCGGGGCCGGCGGAGCGCCCGAACGGCACGGAAGGGTAACAACTGCGGATGCAGGTCTGTGTGCCCTAGGTTATGGAGCACCCGTTTGCCATGATGATGGCCAGGGCCGCTCTGCGCGGCGTCGACACGAGGGGGTTACCCGATGGACTGGTTGCTCGCCAACGGGTGGGTCCTGTGGCTCGTCCTGTTCCTGGGGCTCGCCGCCGTGGAGACCCTCACGCTCGACCTGTTCTTCATCATGCTGTCGGTCGGCGCACTGGCCGCCCTCGCCGCGACCCTCGCGGGCGCAGGACTGGTCCTGCAGATCGTGATCTTCGCCGTCGTGTCCCTCCTCATGATCCTGCTCGTCCGACCGGTGGCCGTGCGGCACCTCCAGAGGGGCCCGGCGGACCAGCTGAACAACATCGACCGCCTCGTCGGTGCTGCAGCCCTCGCCCTGGAGCCCGTGACGGCCCATTCCGGGACGGTGAAGATCGGCGGTGACACCTGGACGGCCCGCTCCGCCGACGGAGCCCCGCTTCCCGCCGGTACGCGCCTGTCCGTGACGAGGATCGACGGCGCCACCGCCGTCGTCGAACCCGTCGACCGCCCCGCTCCTCCCGTTCCCGACGCCTAGAGCTGCCCACCCGCTTCCTGCGCTCTCCGGCCGTCTCCCGGCCTCGGGACGCACCACTCCAACAAAGGGGATCCATGAACGGCAACGCCGGGACGATCGGGCTCACTCTGGTCCTGATCGTCCTCATTCTTTTCGTCCTGGTCGTACTCGTGAAGTCGGTCCGGATCATCCCGCAGGCTCGCGCAGGCGTCGTCGAGCGGCTCGGCAAGTACCAGCGGACGCTGAACCCGGGACTGACCATCCTCATTCCGTTCGTCGACCGGCTGCTGCCGCTGCTCGACCTGCGGGAGCAGGTCGTGTCCTTCCCGCCGCAGCCCGTCATCACCGAGGACAACCTCGTGGTGTCCATCGACACCGTCGTCTATTTCCAGGTGACCGACCCCCGGGCGGCGACGTATGAGATCGCCAACTACATCCAGGCCGTCGAACAGCTCACCACGACGACTCTGAGGAACGTGGTCGGCGGACTCAACCTCGAGGAGGCACTGACCTCCCGCGACCAGATCAACGGCCAGCTCCGCGGCGTCCTCGACGAGGCGACGGGCCGATGGGGGATCCGCGTCGGCCGCGTGGAGCTCAAGGCGATCGATCCGCCCCACTCCATCCAGGACTCCATGGAGAAGCAGATGCGCGCCGAGCGTGACCGCCGCGCCGCGATCCTGACCGCCGAGGGCACCAAGCAGTCCCAGATCCTCACGGCGGAGGGCCAGCGCCAGGCCGCCATCCTCGCCGCCGAGGGTGACGCGAAGGCCGCGATCCTGCGGGCCGACGGCGAGGCCCAGGCGATCCACAAGGTGTTCGACGCCATCCACAAGGGCAACCCGACGCAGAAGCTGCTCGCCTACCAGTACCTCCAGACACTTCCCAAGCTCGCCGAAGGCTCGGCGAACAAGCTCTGGATCATCCCCAGCGAGGTCGGTGAGGCGCTGAAGGGCATCGGCACCGTCCTCGGTACCGCCACACCGGACTCCCCGTCGGACGGCCCGGAACTGATGCCGCGCCCCTGAGGACCTCTGCCCCTGTCGCCCTGCTGGCCGTCGCCCATGCATGGTGGCGGCCATCATCGCCGCGCGTGCGCGGCACAGGCTCCGGCAGAACGCCCCGGACACTCCCGAGGGGACGCCGGGCGGCCTGTATACTTAGGTGTTTACCCGTCCGCGCAGGAACATTCGCGCGGCCGAGGGTGTTATACAGACAGCTTCCCTGTCGCCTCCGGGCGACAGCGGGTGCCGGGCATGTCAGCGGCAGGTCCGGTGGACGACTTCGGTGAAGAACAGCGGCAACGGCTCTCCGGCACACGGGGGCCACGGTGACTAGGAGAAAATCATGAGCGATCGCAGCCTGCGCGGCATGCGCCTCGGAGCGCAGTCGATGGAAACGGAATCCGGCGTCGAACCTGCTCCCCGCCAGCGGGTCGAGTACCGCTGCGAGGACGGCGAGCGGGTCTTCGTGACCTTCTCGTCCGAAGCGGAGATCCCGGCGACATGGGTCTCGAAGACCGGCAAGGAAGCCCTCCTCGTCGACGGCGAGAAGCCCGACACCTCCAACGACAAGCCGGTCCGTACCCACTGGGACATGCTCCTCGAGCGCCGCTCCGTGGAGGAGCTCGAGCAGATCCTCCAGGACCGCCTCACGATCCTGCGCGAGCGCCGGGGCGAGCGCCGCTCCGCATAGTTCGTCCCTGCAGACGAATCCCTGCAGCTGAAAAAGGCACCCGCCGCGGCGGGTGCCTTTTTGCTGCCGCGGGAGAATCAGTGGCGACCGGTCAGGGTCTTCCACCGGGCGCTGAGTCCCCAGCGCGTGACGTTGGCGATCGCCTCGAACACGATGTTCCCGCTCATCTTCGACGCTCCGAGTTCCCGCTCCACGAACGTGATGGGTACCTCCACGATGGTGAGGCCGAGGCGGGCGACCCGGAACGTCATGTCCACCTGGAAGCCGTAGCCCACGGAGTCCACGGCCGAGAGGTCGAGTGCTTCCAGGGTGGAGCGGCGGAACGCCCGGAAACCGGCGGTGATGTCACGGACCCCCAGCCCGAGCAGAAGGCGCGAATAGGTGCTGCCCCCGCGCGAGAGGAGCTTGCGGTGGGCGGGCCAGTTCACCACGCTGCCGCCGGGAACCCAGCGGCTGCCGATCACCAGGTCCGCGCGGTCCACCGCGTCGAGCAGGCCCTGCAGCTGTTCGGGCTTGTGCGACCCGTCGGCGTCCATCTCCACGAGCACGTCGTAGTCGCGCGCCAGCGCCCAGCGGAAGCCGGCGATGTAGGCGGCCCCCAGGCCTTCCTTGCCGGTCCGGTGCAGTACGTGCACCTGGTCGTCAGCCGCAGCAGCCCGGTCGGCGAGATCCCCGGTGCCGTCGGGGCTGTTGTCGTCCACGACGAGGACGTCCGAGGCTGGCACTGCCGCGCGCAGGCGGGCGAGGGTCAGCGGAAGCGACTCAATCTCGTTGTAGGTGGGGATGATCGTGACGACTCGCACGCAGGTGGGCCTTTCCATCGGGGGTGCGCAGGGCGCAGGGACCGGCCCCGGACGGGGAGCCGATCTGCAAGTATAGGCGACGGTCGCCGAGCCCCTCGGAAACACCGGGGTGATCGTCCGGATCGGGCCGGCACTCGGGCAGGTCCACGCAGCTTCGTACCGGTAGCCGCACGCGGGCGGACACCGTTCTCTAAGGACGCGTGGACCTGCCGCTATGAGTGCCGGCTCCATCCGGGTGGGCAGCACGCGCCAGTGATCAGGCCGATGCGCTGCGCTCGTGGGGGCCGGCCAGGTTCCCTCCCGCAGGAGTTCCTCTACCCGTAGGCCAAAAGCTTACGTGCTGTGGAGTGCGTGTCAACAGCCTTCTGACCTGCGCGGACGTACTTCCGCGCAGGTCAGGCGGCACTCCTCGGCCTGCTGGGGATAGTGCCGAAGTTCCTGCTGCAATGCTGCCTGAACACTGTCCGGACGCTGCCCGCGACACTCCCTGCAGCACTGCGGGAATTCCGTCGGCGGTGCTACCGCCTAGCTCGCCGCGAAGCCCTCGGCGACGTACAGACGGCGTCCGTCATGCACGGTCTCGAGGCAGAGCGGGGCGTTCTCGGTATCGAGCGCCGGCAGCAGCGGCGTCCCTGCGCGCGGGTCGGTGCTCCAGGACTGGACGCGGTTGTCCGGCGTCTGCACCATCAGCTCGTCGACCTTCCAGACGGCGAAGGATGCGGGAGTACCCGGGGCCAGCTGTCCCATCATCGGGCTGCGCCCGGAGAGCCGCCAGCCGGCCCGTGTGTGGGCGATGAAGGCGGCGCGCGCCGAGATGTTCTCCGCCGCGCTGCTGTGCTGGAGACAGGCGCGCACGGATGCCCACGGGTCGAGCGGCGTCACCGGGCTGTCCGACCCGAGCGCCACGAGGACGCCCGCGGACAGAAGCGAGGCGAAACGGTTCATCCCGGAACGGCGCTGCCCCAGCCGCTGGTCGTAGAGGCCGCCCTCCCGGCCCCAGAGGGCGTCGAACACGGGCTGGCCGCTGACGGCGACGCCGTAGTGCACCAGTGCCGCGATGGCGTCGTCGTCGGCGAGCTCCACGTGTTCGAGGCGGTGGCGTGATCGGCGCACCTCCTCCACGCCCAGTTCGCGGGCCGTCGCCTCGAGCCCGCGCAGGACGACGTCGAGCCCGGCATCACCGATGACGTGGAAACCAGTCTGGACGGTCTCGGCGGTCGTCGCGAGCAGGTGGGCGGCGACCTCGTCCTCGCCCAGGTAGAGCGTGCCCCGGTTCCCGGGATCATCGCTGTAGGGCTCCCGGAGGGCGGCGGTGCGTGAACCGATCGAACCGTCCACGTTGAGGTCGCCCGCGAGTCCGGCGAGCCGGCCCCCGAAGCCCTGCATCAGGTCGCGCACCTCGTCCCTCGACGAGGTCAGCTGGGCCCAGTACGGGATGACCTCGGGCAGTGGCACCTCGTGCGCCGGCCCATCGATCGAGAGGAGCATCTCGAGGTCCTCGCGGGGCGCGATGTGCGGCGCAGCCATCTCGGTGACCGCGATGTACCCCCGGGCCGCGGCGTGGAGGAGGGCCGCCTGCTGGTAGCTGCAGCGCTGGTCCGGTGTGAGCCTGCGGGTGGCCTGCCGTGCGGCCTCGTGCGCGGCGCGCACCACGAACCCGTCGTCCCAGCCGTCCAGGCCGGCGAGGCCGAGTGCGTCCGCCAGGGCCCCCGATACGACGGCCGAGTGGATGTCGGCCCGCACGAGGTAGACCAGGGCACCGCCCCCTGCGCGGTCCAGCTCCGCCGCCGTCGGGACGCGCCGTTCCGGCCACCGGGACTCGTCCCAGCCGAAGCCGAGGATCGTGGTGGATCCGGACGACGCCGCCGCCGACACCGAGTCGAGGAGTTCCGCGAGCGAGCGGCAGGAGGTCAGATCGATCGACCCGAGGGCGATGCCCGTCTCCGTCGTATGGGTGTGGGCGTCGACGAAACCGGGAGTGATCAGGGCGCCGTCGAGGTCGACGGTGCGCACGTCCGGTCCCGTGAGGTTCGCGGCGGCGTGCTCGGACCCCACCCAGGCCACCGTCCCTCCGTCCACGAGCATCGCCGTGGCGAAGGGGTCGGCAGGACTGTACACGGACCCGTTGCGGTAGAGGACGGTCGAGGTGCGCTTCGAATTCGGCATGGGGGTGCTGGGAGGCTTTCTGTGGTCGGCAGGTCCCGCGGCGGGACTACTCACTGATGTTCGAGTATGCCACCACGCCGCGGCGGACCAGCCGGATCGCCCGCACGCACGTCTGCTGCAGACCGGAGGGGAGGTCCGGCACCTTGGCCAGCTGGTCCAGCAGGTCGATGACCTGCTTCGACCAGCGGACGAAGTCGCCGGCCGCAAGCTCGGTCCCGCTCAGGGCGGCCTGCAGGGACCTGCCCTGGGCCCACTTGAACATGGGCCAGACGAGCGAGAGCTCCGGTTCTCCGGTCACGGGCAGGCGGTGCTGCTCCTCGACGTCGTTCAGCTGCGACCACTGCCGGATGATCGTCTCCACGGAACCCTCCAGCGATACGCTCGGCATCACCGGCCGCACACCGCGTTCCTCGCGCTTGGCCTGGTACACCAGCACCGTCGTGACGGCCGCGAGTTCGGCGGCGTCGAGGTCGTCGAAGGCGCCCTCCTCGATGCAGAGGGCGATCAGGAGGTCCTTCTCCCCGTAGATCCGGCGTAGCTTCTGGCCGGACGCGCTCACGGTCACACCGTCCTCGGTGTACTCCAGGTAACCGTAGTGCCCGAGGACCTCGGAGACGCGGTCGAAGATCTTCGCGATCGTGTTGGTGCGGCCGCGGATCTGGCCTGCGAGCTTGTCGGTCTCCCGGCGCAGCTTCCACCACCGCTCGGCCCAGCGCGCGTGCTGCTCGCGCTCGCTGCAGCCGTGGCAGGGGTGTGCCCGGAGCCGGCGACGGAGTTCGGTGATGGCCCGTTCCTCGGCTGCCGCCGACGCCGAGTACCCGGCGGAGACGCGGTCGGCGCCCTTGCGCGGCGGCCGCTGCTGCTCCAGCGCGTTGCGCAGCGACGACGTCAGGTCGCGGCGGTCCTTCGGGCTGCGTGCGCTGAAGTGCTTGGGAATCCGGATGCGGGAGAGGACCTCGACGGGCCCGTCGAGGTCCTGCACACCCACGCGGCGGATCTGCGTCTCGAGCGTGAGCACGGTGGGCCGCGGTTCCCGCGAGGTGTCGCTGTCCAGGACGACGGCGTACCCCTGGCTCCGACCGCCGGGGACGTCGATCACGTCTCCCGGCCGCAGCGATTCCAGGGAGGACTCCGCGGCCGACCGCAGCGATCGCGACTTGTCCCGGGTGGCCCTCGACTCGAGGTCGGACAGCTCCCGCCGGAGGTTCGCGTACTCGCGGAAGTCGCCGAGGTGGCAGGTCATCGACTTCTCGTAGCCCTTGAGCGACTCCTCGCGGCTGCGGACCTGCTTCGCCAGGCCGACCACGGAGCGGTCCGCCTGGAACTGGGCGAAGGACGTCTCGAGGATCTCCCGGGACCGCTCCTGCCCGAACTGCGCCATGAGGTTGATGCTCATGTTGTAGGTCGGCCGGAAGCTCGAGTTCAGCGGGTAGGTGCGGCGGGACGCGAGCCCCGCGACGGCTCCCGGGTCGGTCCCGGGCTGCCAGAGGACGACGGCGTGTCCCTCGACGTCGATCCCGCGCCGGCCCGCCCGGCCCGTGAGCTGGGTGTACTCCCCCGCCGTCACGTTCACGTGCGCCTCGCCGTTGAACTTGTCGAGCTTCTCCAGCACGACCGTCCGCGCAGGCATGTTGACGCCCAGGGCGAGCGTCTCGGTCGCGAAGACCGCCTTGACGAGCCCTGCCGCGAACAGCCGCTCGACGATCTCCTTGAACGTGGGCAGCATGCCGGCATGGTGCGCCGTGAAGCCGCGGATCAGCCCTTCGCGCCAGGTCCAGAAGCCGAGGATCTCGAGATCGTCCCGCGGGATGTCCATGGTTGCGCCGTCGATGGTCTCGCTGATCTCGTCGCGTTCGTCCTCGGTAGTCAGCCACAGCCCGGCATGGAGGCATTGCGTGACGGCGGCCTCGCAGCCGGCCCTCGAGAAGATGAAGGTGATGGCCGGGAGCAGATCGGCGCGGTCCAGCGCGGTGATGACCTGCGGGCGCGTCGCACGACGCACCGCCGACATCTGCGCGGGTTCGCCGCGGCCGCTCCTCGCCCTGCCGCGGCGGCCGCCGCCGGCACCCCAGTTGGCCCGCTGGTTCAGCCGGATCTCGTTACTGGCCAGTTCGAGCAGCTCGGGGTTGACGTCGTACTGGTCCCGCGCTCCGGCTTCCGCGCCGGCCGGCGCTGCCTCGTCGAAGGCGATGTCCCCGGCGAACAGGTCGATGAGGTTCTGCCCGACCATGACGTGCTGCCAGAGCGGCACAGGGCGGTGTTCGGAGACGACGACGTCCGTGTCGCCGCGGACGGTGTCCAGCCAGGCACCGAACTCCTCCGCGTTGGACACGGTCGCACTGAGGGAGACCACCTTGACCTCGGTGGGCAGGTGGATGATGACCTCCTCCCAGACCGCCCCCCGGAAGCGGTCCGCGAGGTAGTGCACCTCGTCCATCACGACGTAACCGAGGTTGTTGAGGGCCTCCGAGTTGGCGTAGAGCATGTTGCGGAGCACCTCGGTGGTCATCACGATGACGTCGGCGTCGGCGTTGATGCTCGTGTCCCCGGTCAGCAGTCCCACCCGGTCGCTGCCGTGCACGGCGGCGAGTTCCGAGTACTTCTGGTTGCTGAGCGCCTTGATGGGCGTGGTGTAGAACGCCTTGAGACCGTGCTGCAGGGCCATGAAGACGGCGAACTCGCCGACCACCGTCTTGCCTGCTCCGGTGGGCGCCGCGACCAGCACTCCCCTGCCCGCCTCGAGGGCTGTGCACGCCTCCCGCTGGAACGGATCGAGGTCGAAATCCAGCGTCTGCTCGAAATGGAACAACTGCGTCCGGGAGTGCTGAGTGCGGGCCTTTGCAGCTGCATATCTCTCTGCGGGGGTGCTCATCTTTCCACCCTAGACGCTCGGCAGGAGCCGGGCACGCAGGGCACCCGATCGGTGGTCCTGCCCTGGTCGTGCTTGCGGGACAGGCCCGGGACGTGCCGTCATGCGCCGCCGTCGTCCCGGTCGCGGCTGCGCCGTCGTCCTGGTTGCGGTCGTGCGCCCGTCGTCCTAGAGGGCGTCCAGGGGCGAGGCGGTGTCGGCGGTGGCTTCGACGGCGGCTTCGCGGGCGGCGTTACGCCGGGCCCTGCGCTTGTCGTTGAGCAGGCACAGCCCGATCGCCACGAAGAACAGCAGCAGCAGGGGCACTGCGAGGTAGAACATGCTCAGCGCGTCCCCGCCCGGGGCGGCCATCGCCGCGAAGAGGCAGACGAGGAACACGGTGATGCGCCATGCCCTGAGGATCTGCCGGCCCGAGACCAGGCCCACCAGGTTCAGGCCCACGAGGACCACCGGGAGCAGGAACGCGATGCCGAAGGCCAGCATGAGCCGCAGCACGAAGGTGAAGTACACGGAGACGCTGATGTAGTTGGAGAAGTCCTCAGGCGTGAACTCCGTCAGGACCCGCACGGCGTTGGGCAGGATGGACCAGGCCAGGGCGATACCGGCCAGGAACAGGGGGAACGCGACGGCGATGAACGCCAGCGCGATGCGCCGCTCCTTCGTCTTGAGCCCGGGCGTGATGAACGCCCACAGCTGGTACAGCCACACGGGACTCGAGATCACCAAGCCCAGGAACACCGAGACCTGGATGAGCAGGTCGAACGGGGACGCGGCACTGTCGAAGTTCAGGGACGCCGTCCGGCCCTCCTGCGCGTTGATCGCGATGATCGGAGCCGCCAGCGCGCGCAGCACGGGGTCGTAGACGAAGAACCCGGCCACGGTCGCCAGGATGACCGCCACCGCGGATTTGAACAGCCGGTTGCGTGCTTCGCGCAGGTGTTCCTTCAGGGCCATGCGCCCTTCCGGATTGGCTTTCCTGCCGCGCTTCCGGGCCTTCGCGGGTGACACCGGTACCTGACCTAGGAGGGAGTGTGCGAGGTACCGCCGTGCTGCGGCGGTCCCGCCTGCTGGGTCCCACCGGGGCCGCCCACGGGGCCGCTGCCGGCGGCACCGTCCTGGTAGTGCGGCGCCTGCTGGCCCGGGTGCTGGACGGGCGCCGGGTGCTGGACGGGTGTCTCGTAGGCGGGCGTGTAGCTCTGCGGCCGGCCGGTGTCGACCACCCGGCCCTCCACCGGGTCCGTCCCGGCGTCGGGGGTGTTGTTCTCGTCCTTCATCTGCTTCACCTCGGACTTGAAGATCCGCAGCGACTGCCCGAGGCTCCGTGCGAGGCCGGGAAGCTTCGGCGCGCCGAACAGGACGATCGCAAGAACGATGATGATGACGATGTGCCAGCCTTCGAGCCTCATGCCGAATTCCTCTCGTTGATCCCGCTCCAGTTTAGTTCACAGGTGGGGCATGTCCTGCAGGAGTTGGGGCTGCCCGCGGCCGGCGCGCTTGCGGACGCGCCTGCTGCGGCGGTCGTCGATGCGTCGGGTCCGGGCGGCCTCCCGCGCCGCACGGACGTCCTCCGGCGCGGAGAACACCGCGGGTATGGGGATTCCGGGGACGCCGGCGGAGGGTGCCGGGCCGTCGTCGCCGACCGGGGTGTTCACCGCGAGGCGGTCCATCGCTTCCCCGAATTCACCGAGAGTTCGCACTCCCCGGCGGAAGACGCGGAAGCCGACGACGACGAGGAAGATCACGCTGACGGCCACCAGCGCAACCCACAGCACGATCCACATCCACCAGAGCATGCGTCCAGTCTAGGCCAGCGCCTGGTGCGCCCGGGCTTCCTCCAGCCAGCGCAGCGTCTCCTCGCGCAGCTGCTCGGGGGCGACGACGGCGGCGGATCCGCCCAGGCTCGCCACCAGGCCGGGGATCCACGAGGTTGAGGCCACCTTGAGGCGCGCGGCGAGCCGGTCCTGCCCGAGCTCCTGCACGGCATCGGCGTTGTACTGGGCGGCGATCCACCGTGCCCGCGGTTCCAGCACGAGCGTGACGGCATGGTCGGCCTCGCCGGAACGGTAGGGCGCCGACTCCCGGTCCCGCGCCGCGGACGCTTCGCCCGCCGTGGCCGTGGCCGGCTCGTCCGTCAGCGTGGCGCTCTGGATGCGGTCCAGGCGGAAATTGCGCAGTCCGTCGGAGTCCACGCACCACGCTTCGAGGTACCACGTGTCCTGGTGGAGGAAGATCCGGATCGGCTCGAGCAGCCGGTGCGTGATCTCGTCGCGTGTCGGGACGAAGTAGTCCACCGCCACCCGGACCCCCGAGTGCAGGGCGGCCTGCAGCACCTCGAGGGTCGGGTCGATGTCGTCCTCGGTGAGCTTCGTGGCGACGGCGGAGCCGATCCGCGCCGCGTCGCCTGCGGCGGCCGTCAGCTTGGTCTGCGCACTGACGATCGCCTCGTTGTTCCTCATCCCGGGGAGCTCGCGCAGGGCCTGGAGCCCCACGATGAGGGAGCAGGCCTCGTCCATGCTCAGTTTCACGGGTTCGGCGAGGTCACGCGCGTTGGTCAGGTAGATCCTGCCGTCCTCGATGTTCACGTCCATGAGCCCGTCCGGGTAGTGCCGGGGACCGCTCACGAACAGCAGGTCGAGGTCCTTGGTCAGCTGGGTCTCGCTCACGTCGAACCGGCGCGCCGTCTCCCCCACTTCCGCGCCCGGGTGCGCCAGGAGGTACGGCACGAGGTCGAGCAGGCGCAGCAGGTGGTCCTGGGAGGAGGACTTCCGGCGGGGAACGGGACGTGCGCCCGCGGTGATCTCCACGCGGTCAGGAGCCGCGACGGCTGCGTCGAAGGCTCCCTCCAGCAGCCGGGCGACCTCCGCCGCGAGCTCCCGGGGATCCTCGACCCTCGCGTTGGTCCCGAGACCCGCGATGGTCGCCGCCATCGGGCTGGATGCGGCGTAGGGCACGCGCAGCATGTCCCACTCCTCTCCCGTCTGGAGGACCTCGGTGTCCTTGCGGACGCGCAGCACCTGGCAGGATCCCGGCCGCGCCGCGATGACCGCGGTGCGGTCGGGTTCACTGCGGGACAGGGAGGAGAGGGTGGAGTTCATGTCGAAGGAGGCCGGGACGTCGAACGTGCCCTTCAGCAGCAGGGGCTCCCCGGTCATGCGGGAGAGGCGGAAGAAGCGTTCGGCCTTGCGTGTGGTGTCGAAGCCGACGAGGTACCAGTGGCCGAACCGGGCTCCCATCCCCCACGGGTGCACGGTGCGGACCTCCTCGCGGCCGGTGCTCGCCGCCCGGTACGGGAACCGGAGGGGGGTGCGCGAGGTGAGGGCCTGCCACACGATGTCCCAGTACGGCGCGTCCGTGGTGATGCGGGGCTGGATGAGGGGGCTGAGTTCGACGGTGCCGTCCGCGCTCCGCGAACTGAGCTTCCTGAGGGCACGGGACGCCGCTGAGTCGAGGGAGCCCTGGTCCCACACCCCTGCGGCCAGGTTGAGGACGGCGTACTCCTCGGGCTGGAACGTGACGCCGCCGAGACGGTAGTCCTCGGCGTTGATCCGGTACCGCTGCACGGTGTTGTCGTGCTCGAACAGGGCATCCTCGCTGAAGGACTCAAGGGGGATGCCCTGCTCGCGGAGGGCCGCCTTGTCGCGGTCGAAGAGCTTCTCCCGCGCCGCCACCGAGGTCGCCTCGCGGTACAGGTCGATCTCCTCGAACAGCTCCTCCTTCGTGAACCCGCGCCGGCTCGACAGGAGCATGATCACGAGTGTGAGGAGCCGTTCGGTTCGTTTTGCAGACACGGGTGAAACCCTACCTTTCCGGAAGCGGCAGAAGGGACGCACACCAACCGGGGTTGACGTGCGTCCCTTCTGGACGGCGCCGGGCTGGCCCGGCCGAGAGTCCGGGCGGATGCCCCGGACGGCTGCCTAGCGAACGGCGAGCAGGTCCACCACGAAGATCAGCGCCTCGTTGGGGCCGATCGCCGAGCCGGCGCCACTGGGGCCGTAGGCGAGGTGGGAGGGGATCTCGAGGCGACGGCGGCCGCCGACCTTCATGCCCAGGAGGCCCTGGTCCCAGCCCTGGATGACCTGGCCGACGCCGACCCGGAAGTCGAGCGGAGCACCGCGGTTCCAGGAGGCGTCGAATTCCTCGCCCGTGGAGAAGGCCACGCCCACGTAGTGGGTGGACACGGTGTTGCCGGGCTTCGCCTCGTCGCCGGTGCCCTCGATGATGTCCTCGATGACGAGGTCGGTGGGTACCTCGTGTACGGGGAAGTCGATCTCCGGCTTCTGCCGGTCGAAGTTGCGCTGTCCGAAGGACATGGTTTCCTTTCGTAGGAGGTTCGGTGGCTGTGCAGGGACGCGGACTACTTCGCCGCTTCCTTGCTGACGATCTCGACGTAGAACACGAGCGTTCCCGAGGGCTGGCCCTGGGAGGCGTTGGGGTAGGCCCACGGCTCGGGGATCACGAGCAGTACCTTGGAGCCGACCTTCTGCCCGGCCAGGCCCTTGGTCCAGCCCGTGATGACCTGGTTCAGGGGGAAGGTGGCGGGCTCGCCGCGGTCGAAGCTCGAATCGAACTTCTCGCCGTCGCTGTAGGTCCAGCCGCTGTACTTGGCCGTGATGCTGTCGGTCTCGGCGACGACGTCGCCCTTGCCCTCTTCGAGCACCTTGACCACGAGGTCGTCGGAGGGCTCGTTCTCGGGGATGGAGACCTCGGGCACGCCCTTGTCGTCGAAGGTGAACGTGGGCAGCTGGCCCTCGTCGTCGAGCTTCTTCACATCCTCGGGCGAGAGGACCTCCGGCTCCGGCGGGGGCTGTTCGGCCGAGATGACCTTGAGCACGATCAGCTGCTCCGGGCTCGCGGTCTCGCCCTCGGCGGGCTCCGGGGCGGGGCGGGTGTAGGCCACCTGCGAGCCGACCTTCGTGCCCACGAGGACCTCGTAGAGTTCGCCGTCCTGCTCCTTGAGCATGTCGTCGACCGGCAGGACCTGGGGCTCGCCCTGGCTGTAGGTATCGCCGAGGACTTCGCCGTCCTGGGCGTTGAGCGCGACGAGCTGGTAGTGGACCTGCTGCCCGGCCTCCACCTCGTCGCCGTCGCCCTCGGCGACCGTCTTGGCCGCGACGCCGGTGACGTCGAGGGGCGATTCGAATTCGACGTCGGGTGCTTCCTCGTCCGATCCCCCGCTCACCTTCACCGTGTCGAAGACCTCGGCGGGACCCGCCGACTTCCCCGTCGTCGTGCCGCCGCATGCCGTGAGCAACAGCAGCAGCGGAAGGAGGATTGCTAGTAACTTTCGCACAGAACTACTTTCAGATTGGTGTCCAGTTCAGGCTGCCCGCAGAACAAAGGGCCCTGACAAGCCTAACGGCTGCGGGCACGCGGTTTCTCCTGGGAACGCCCTGACAAACAGGGGTCGACAGCGCGACGCGCGGCCTCAATCGGTCAAAGTTGCTGCAGCAGCGCCTCCACGCGCTCGTCCACGGAGGTGAAGGGATCCTTGCAGAGGATGGTCTGCTGGGCGCGGTCGTTGAGCTTGAGGTGCACCCAGTCCACCGTGTAGTCGCGGTTCGCTTCCTTAGCTCGTCGGACGAATTCGCCGCGGAGCTTGGCACGGGTGGTCTGCGGCGGGATGTCCACCGCCTCCTTGACCGCCGTGTCGTCCACCACCCGGGCGGCCTCGCCGTGGGCCTGGAGCAGGAAGAACAGGCCTCGGGAACGGGAGATGTCGTGGTAGGTGAGGTCGAGCTGCGCAGCCTTCGCCGAGTCGAGGTCCTCGCCCGAGCGGGCGAGGTACCGGTCGATGAGCTTCTTCTTGATGGCCCAGTCCACCTCGGTGTCGATCCGTGCGGTACTGCCGGTCTCCACGGCATCGAGCACCCGCTCCCACAGGTCCAGGACGGCCGGGACGTGGACGTTGTGCGCTCCGTGCTGGCCGACGAACGCCGTCGCGCGCGCCAGGTACTCGCGCTGCATCTCGAGGGCGCTCATGTGCCGGCCGTTCGCGAGCTTGAGCAGCTGCTGCCCGGTGAGGTCGTGCGAGATCTCGCGGATGCTCCGGATGGGGTTCTCGAGGCGGAAGTCCCGCATCATCTCGCCCGCCTCCACCATCCGCAGCAGCAGGTCGACGGACCCGACCTTGAGCAGCATGGTGGTCTCGGACATGTTGGAATCGCCGGCGATCACGTGCAGCCGGCGGTAGTGCTCCGCGTCGGCGTGCGGCTCGTCCCGGGTGTTGATGATGGGGCGGGAGCGGGTCGTGGCCGAGGAGATGCCTTCCCACAGGTGGTCGGCCCGCTGGGAGAACGCATAGAGGGAACCGGTCTGCGTCCTGAGGACCTTTCCCGCGCCCACGAGGAGCTGCCGCGTCACCAGGAACGGGATGAGGATGTCCGCGAGGCGCGAGAATTCGAGCTTGCGGGGGATCAGGTAGTTCTCATGGCTGCCGTAGGAGTTGCCCGCGGAGTCGGTGTTGTTCTTGAAGAGGTAGATCTTGCCGTCGTAGCCCTCCTGCGCGAGCTTGCGCTGGGCCTCCGAGACCAGGTCCTCGAGGATGAGCTCGCCCGCCCGGTCGTGGGCGATGAGCTGCGCCAGGTCGTCGCACTCCGCGGTCGCGTACTCGGGGTGGGAACCGACGTCGAGGTACAGGCGCGATCCGTTGGTGAGGAAGACGTTGGAGGACCGCCCCCAGCTGACGACCTTGCGGAAGAGGTACCGTGCGACTTCCTCGGGTGAGAGCGGGCGTGAATTGGGCCCTGAGTAGGAGATCCCGAATTCGGTCTCGACTCCGAAGATGCGCCGGTCCATCAGGTGTCCTGTTCGTGCTGGAGGAGGTTCTCGAGTTCGGGGCCGCTGACCCTGCGGAACGCGCGGCGGCTGCCGCGCAGCGTGTCGGGGTCGCGTTCCAGGAACGCAACCTCGAGGACGGAGGGATCCAGCGGCAGAATCCCGGGCTGGGCGCCGTCGGCCGGCGGGCGTGAGGCGTTCCGCAGCGCCCGGGCAGCGGCCCCGACGGCCTCGGGAAGGCTGAGGTCGGAGGACCAGCTGCCGCTGAGGGAGTCGACGACGGCGTCGGCGGCACCACCCATGACCACGAAGCCGGTCTCGTCGGCGATGGAGCCGTCGAAGGTCAGCCGGTAGAGGTGGTCGCTGTCCTGCGCGTGCCCCACCTCGGCCACGACGAGTTCGACTTCGAACGGCTTGCTCTCCGCGGTGAACACGGCACCCAGGCTCTGCGCGTACACGCTGGCGAGCCCACGGGCGGTCACGTCCTCGCGCGCGTAGGAGTAGCCGCGGACGTCGGCGTAGCGCACGCCGGCCTGCCGCAGGCTCTCGAACTCGTTGTACTTCCCGACCGCGGCGAAGGCGATACGGTCGTAGATCTCCCCCAGCTTGTGGAGCGACGGTGAGGCGTTCTCGGCGACCAGCGCGATGCCGTCGCGGCAACTCATCACCACCACCGACCTGCCACGGCTGATCCCCTTACGCGCGAAGTCCGCGCGGTCCTTCATGAGCTGCTCGGGGGAAACGTAGAACTGCTGTGTCATGGCCTATGCCTCCCGGCCCGCCGCGGAGCGGGCTTCGATGATGGTGTGCGCCGCGGACTCGAGGTCGCGCTCCGGGATGCGCCGCGCTCCGGCTCCGTCCACGACGTAGACGACGGGCCAGAGGGCACGGACGGTGTCCGGACCGCCGGTCGCGGAGTCGTCGTCGGCCGCGTCGTAGAGGGACTCGACGGCGACTCGCACCGCCGACGCCTCCGTCAGGCGCGGATTCCACAGCTTCTTCAGCGCACCCCGCGCGAAGACCGAGCCGGACCCGACCGAGTGGTGTTCGTGCTCCTCGTAGCGTCCGCCGGTGACGTCGAACGAGAACAGCCTCCCGACGTGGCGGTCCGTGTCGAAGCCGGCGAAGAGCGGCACCACGGCGAGTCCCTGCATCGCCATGGGGAGGTTCTGCCGGACCATGGCGGCGAGGCGGTTGGCCTTGCCGTCCAGGCTCATCATGGTCGCTTCGATCTTCTCGTAGTGCTCGAGCTCCACCTGGAACAGTCGCGTCAGGTCGAGGCCGATCCCGGCGCTGCCGGCGATCCCCAGCACGGAGTACCGGTCGGCAGGGAACACCTTCTCGATGTGGCGGCTCGCGATCACGTTGCCCATCGTCGCCCGGCGGTCGCCCGCCATCAGAACGCCCCCGGGGAAGGTCAGCGAGACGATCGTCGTGGCATGCGGCGCCAGGTGCGAGGCATCGGTGGACGCGGTCACCGGACCGAGCGTCCGGTTCGACGGCAGCAGCCCGGGATGGTGGGTGCCCAGGAAGTCGGCAAAGGATGTCGAGGCGGCCCGGGGAACCGCAGCTGCTGCATCATCCGGGAGCATCCGCTACTGGCCGCCCTTCTGCACGAACCCGCGCACGAACTCCTCGGCGTTGGACTCGAGGACGCCGTCGATCTCGTCGAGCAGATCGTCGACGCCCTGGGTCTGGGTGGAGTCCTGCGCCGCGGGAGCAGCGGGGGCGGGCTCGGGGATCTCCTCCTCCGCCTCGATGGACGATCCGCCGGTATTGATGCGGTCCTGTGTCGCCATGATGGCCACCCTCTCCGTGTTCGTGATCACTTCAGTGATCTGGTCCTATGGTGCCACGCGCCGATCCGGGTCGCTCAACAATCGGGCGAGGAAATCCTCGGCATCGGCTGCCACGTCGAACAACTCCTCGGTGAGCATCGCCGTGCCCCTGAGTGGCTCGCGCGTCTGCACGCGCTGCAGCCGCCGTTCCCCCGCCAGCTCGAAGATCAGGGAGTCCCAGCTCGCCCCGACGACCTCGGCCGGGTACTCGGAGATGCAGCGGCCGCGGAAGTACGCCCTGGTGTCGCGCGGCGGCTGGACGGCGGCGCGGGCGACCTCCTCGGGATGCACGAGCAGTTCGACGTCGCCGCGGCGGGCCAGTCGCTGGTAGATGCCCTTCTCGGGCCGGAGGTCGGCGTACTGCAGGTCCACGAGGGCCAGCCGCGGGTCCGTCCAGGCGAGACCGTCCCGCGCCCGGTACGCTTCGAGCACCTTCAGCTTGGCGATCCAGTCCACGTGGCGGGCCGCCTCCATCGGCTCCCGCCGCAGTGTCTCCAGCAGCGCCCGCCACCGGTCGACGACGTCCCGCGTCTGCTCGTCGGCGCCGGCAGGGACGGCGTCCATCACCGCCTCGCAGTACAGTTCCTGCAGCTCGAGCCCGGTGATGCTGCGGCCGTCCGCCAGCCGGACGGCCGCCTTCAGCGTCGGGTCGTGGCTGATCGTCCGCAGCGCCTGGACCGGGTCCTCCAGCGTGGGAGCCGGCGCGAGGCCCTGCTCGACCAGCGCGAGGACAAGGGACGTCGTCCCCAGCTTCAGGTAGTTGGACACCTCGTTCAGGTTGGCGTCTCCGATGATCACGTGCAGCCGCCGGTATTTCTCCGCCACCGCGTGCGGCTCGTCCCGCGTGTTGATGATGGGCCTGCGGACCGTCGTCTCCAGGCCGATCTCGTTCTCGAAGAAGTCCGCCCGCTGGCTGACCTGGAAGCCGGGCTCCTGGTTGAGCGGGCCCTTGCCGACGCGTCCCGCGCCGCAGATCACCTGGCGGGAGACGAAGAAGGGAATCAGGGCCTCGGCGAGCTTCGAGAACGGGACGCTCCGGGGCACGAGGTAGTTCTCGTGCGACCCGTAGGAGACGCTCTTGTTGTCCGTGTTGTTCTTGTACAGGATCACGGGCGAGAAGCCCGGCGTGGTTGCGATCCGCTCCATTGCAGCGACGGCGACGTGGTCCCCTGCCCGGTCCCAGAGGACGGCGTCGAGCGGATTCGTCACCTCCGGCGATGAATACTCGGGGTGGGCGTGGTCGACGTACAGCCGCGCCCCGTTGTTGAGGACGAGGTTCATCAGCACGGCCGCCTCGGCGGCCTCGCCGCGTTCGAGGGCGATCTGTTCGGCGGTGAGTTCGGGCGGCTCGTCGGTCAGCTGGCTCGGATGCGCACTGCCCCGGTCCATCCGGAACCCGCGGGCGTCCGTCAGCGGGGTCTCGTCCGTATAGTCCCAGCGGGTTCCGGCGAGGTTGCCGAGCCCTTCCCGCAGGGTGGCCGCGTAGGCGTTGACCACCTGGGAGGACAGCAGCGTCGGGTTGGCCGACGGCAGGGCGGGCGCGATGATGCCGTACTCCGTCTCCGTCCCCATCACCCGATGGACCGAGATCCCCTCGCCCACCGCCGGCGATGCACCGCGCCGACCGGCCCGTCGTCCCCCCGTTTCAATCACAGATACTGGCCCGTATTCGCCGTCGTCTCGATCGACTTGCCCGGCTCCTGGCCCGCCTTGCCCTGGACGATCGTCCGGATGTACGTGATGCGCTCGCCCTTCTTGCCGGAGATGCGTGCCCAGTCGTCGGGGTTGGTGGTGTTCGGCATGTCCTCGTGCTCGCGGAACTCGTCCACCACGGCCCGCATCAGGTGCTCGATGCGCAGGCCCTTGCTGCCGTCGAGGAGGAGGTCCTTGATGGCGTACTTCTTCGCGCGGTCCACGACGTTCTGGATCACCGCGCCGGAGTTGAAGTCCTTGAAGTACAGCATCTCGGTGTCCCCGTTGGCGTAGGTCACCTCCAGGTACTCGTTCCGCTTGTCCGTGGAGTACATCTGCTCGACGGTGCGGCGGATCATCTCCGAGATCGTGGTCTGCGGATCGTTGCCGTTCTCCGCGAGGTCGTCCGCGTGCAGCGGCAGGTCGGCGGTGATGTACTTGGCGAAGATCTCGGCAGCGCCCTCGGCGTCGGGCCTCTGGATCTTGATCTTCACGTCCAGCCGGCCGGGTCGGAGGATGGCAGGGTCGATCATGTCCTCACGGTTCGAGGCACCGATGACGATCACGTTCTCGAGCTTCTCGACGCCGTCGATCTCGCTCAGCAGCTGGGGCACGATGGTGGTCTCGACGTCGGAGGAGACGCCGGTACCGCGGGTGCGGAACAGCGAATCCATCTCGTCGAAGAACACGACGACGGGGCTGCCGTCGGAGGCCTTCTCGCGGGCGCGGGCGAAGATGAGGCGGATGTGGCGCTCCGTCTCGCCCACGTACTTGTCCAGCAGCTCCGGGCCCTTGATGTTCAGGAAGTAGCTGCGGATCTGCTCGAGGCCGGCCCTTTCCGCAGCCCTGGCGGCGAGGCTGTTGGCCACGGCCTTCGCGATCAGGGTCTTGCCGCACCCGGGCGGACCGTACAGGAGGATGCCCTTGGGTGGCTTGAGGCCGTGCTCCCGGTAGAGGTCCGGGTGCAGGAACGGCAGCTCGACGGCATCGCGGATCTGCTCGATCTGCGGACCGAGACCGCCGATGTCACCGTAGGCGATGTCCGGGACCTCCTCCAGCACGAGGTTCTCGACCTCGCTCCGCGGTACCTTCTCGAGGCCGTACCCCGACTTGGTGTCGACGGCGAGTGCGTCGCCCACGCGGATCTTCTCCGCCTGCAGCGGACCGCTGAGCCGGATGACGCGCTCGTCGTCCGTCCGGCCGACGACGAGCGCACGGTCCGCGCCCAGCAGTTCCTTGACGGTGACGATCTCCCCGGCCCGCTCGAAGCCGAGCGCCGCCACGATGGTCAGTGATTCGTTCAGCAGGACCTCCTGCCCGGGGGTGAGCTGCCGCACGCTGATGAGGGGGCTGACCGTCACCCGGAGCTTCCTGCCCGACTGCAGGATGTCGGCCGTGTCCTGGACGGTCGCCTCGGTGGTGGTTCCCGGCTCGGCAGGACGCCTCGGGTTCACCTGCATCACGGTGGCGAAACTGAACGGCGCCGCGCCCTCCTTCTCGAGGGCGGCCTTCAGCCGGACGATCTCCGTCCGCGCCGCCTCCAGGGCGGCGACGAGCTTCCCGTTGTTCTGCGTCGCCGAAGCGAGCTGGCGGTCGATATGGCGCAGCTTGTCCCGGAGGACGTTGAGTTGGCGCTGGGTGACCGAAGTGTCGACGGGAGGGGTTGCGCCCCGCGGCTCAGCGGCAGGAGCGTTGTCTTCGGAGTTCGGCATATCGGTTCGCCACTTTCGGTTCGACCTTCAGCTGTCTTTCGACCTTAGCGCAGACGCAGGTCCCCGGTGAGTCCTGTTAACAAGTGCACGGTAACTATCCGCACACTCCTGCCGGGCCCCCGTCTACTCGACCGTTCCCCCGTCGGCAATGGCGTCGCGACGTGCCTGCGCTTCCTCCGGTGGCAGGGATCCCCGCTGGATCGTCGACGCTGCGTCCCGCGCCACCCTGCGCAACCGCTTGTCGGAGACGTCGCGCTCACCGACGGCCTGCGGCGTCCAGGCATTGAGGTCCTCCTCGCTGAACCCCGTCTTCGACGGCCTGCGCTTCGGGGTGAAACCCGTGGCGCCCTCGGCCAGCCTGCGGGTGGTGAGGAGGAAGCCGGTGTGGGCGACCATGCGATGGTCGGGGCGGACGGCGAGTCCCTCGAGGTGCCAGCCGCGCACCATCGACTCCCAGCCCTCGGGTTCCGTGAAACGCCCGTCGGCCCGGATCGCCTCGGCGGTGCGCGACAGCTGCGTCACCGTGGCGACGTAGCTGATCCAGACGCCGCCTGCGGCGAGCACGGTGGCGACGGCGTCGAGGCACTCCCAGGGTGCGAGCATGTCGAGGACGACCCGGTCCACCGAGCCCGGTTCCTCGTGCTCCACGACCTGCTCCTGGAAGTCGCCGAGCGTGATCTGCCAGGCCGGGTGGGGCCCGCCGAAGATCGTCTCGACGTTCCCCCGGGCGATGTCGGCGAATTCCTCGCGGCGCTCGAACGAGTGGAGGTAGCCGGAATCACCGACCGCGCGCAGGAGCGAGATGGAGAGCGCCCCCGAACCGACGCCTGCCTCGACGACGCGCGCTCCCGGATAGATGTCGGCCATCGTCACGATCTGGCCGGCGTCCTTCGGGTACACGACGGCCGCGCCGCGGGGCATCGAGAGCACGAAGTCCGACAGCAGCGGCCGCAGCGCCTGGTACAGCTGGCCGGTGGTGTTCTCGAGGATGGTCCCCTCGGTGGCACCGATGAGGGCGTCGTGCTGCAGGAAGCCCTTGTGCGTGTGGAAGGCACCGCCGGGCGTGAGGGTGATGGTGTTCATCCGCCCCTTCTCGTCGGTCAGCTGGACGCGCTCGCCGGCGCGGAACGGTCCGCGGCGGGCAGCCGCGCCGTGGGGGCCGGCGGGCGCTTCGGGGGTGGTCTGGGTGGTACTCATGGTTCGTCCTTCGGCGGCCGGCGGACCGGCCTCGTGGTGGAAGTTGGATCTTCGGGGGGAACTGTCAGGGAACGGGGCATGAGGGCAGGCGGACGTCACACCACCGGCAGGGGGGGCACTAGGGACCGGGCGTGGCCTTGCCGGTGATGGCCTGGACGACCGTCCGCTGGTGCAGCACGCCCGTCACGGCACCGAGGCGGTTGATGACGGCGTACTCGTTCCCCTCGAGCCGGGCGAGGAACTGCAGGAGCTCCTGGCCCTCGGCCGACTCCGGCACGTACGCGCCGGCCGCCAGCCGGCGTGCGGCGGCGTTGACGGCCGTCGTCGCGGCCACGTCGTCGGGGACGGCGAGGAGCGCGGCCTCGTCGACGACGGCCTCGGGCTCGCCCGAGGGGCCGGTCAGGACGACCGCCGCTCCGGGGTTGTCCCGCAGGAGCCGGTGCGCAGCGAGGACCGTTGTGCCCGCGGGGACCCCGACGGCGCGCTGCTGCAGCCGGCCGGCGCTGATGGCGGGAAGGCGCAGGCGCATGCGCGCGTTCTCGATGGCGGCCGTGGCGCCCATCCACAGGGATGCGCCCATGACGACGGTGAGAACGATGACCAGCAGGTCAGGGCCGCGCCCCTGCACCAGCTGGACGCCCACCACCGAAGCGAACAGGAGGAGGACGATGATGCGTCCGGCCCAGCCGGCCGCCACCGTGCCCTTCTCCTGGCTGCCGGTCGCCTTCCAGACCACGCTCTCGACGAGGCGCCCGCCGTCCAGCGGCAGGCCCGGCAGCACGTTGAACAGGGCGACGAGGAGGTTGGCCCAGACCAGGATCGTGGCGAGCAGATAGGACACCGACCCGGGCACGAGGACCTGCAGGATCACCCACCCGAGGCCCGCGAGCACGAAGTTCGCCGCGGGCCCGGCGAGGGCGACGGCGAGTGATCTGCCCGGCGAGGCATTGAAGCTTGCGAACTGCGTGTGGCCGCCCCACAGGTTCAGGACGATTCGGGTGGTCGGCCAGCCGAAGGCACGCGCGGTGAGGGCATGGGCCAGTTCATGGATGAGGACGGACGCGGCGAGGAGCAGGGCGTAACCGAGAGCGACGGCGTAGGCGCCGGCACCGATGCCCGGGAACGCCGCCGAGACGCGCGGCCCGAAGACGAGCACGATGAAGGCCGTGATGACGAACCATGACCAGGCGAGGACGACGGGGATGCCGGCGAGGCGGCCGAGCGACAGCCCGGGGCTCCCCTGCGTCCGGACCGGTTGCCGCCCGCTACTCATGCCGGTCCTTGCCCGTCTCCTCCGGCAGGAGCGCGGCGAGATCGGCGGGCGTCCGGCCCGCCAGGGTGTCCCAGTCGGTGCGGCGCCCGTCGGGCGGCAGGGGGACGAAGTGGGGAACGGCGAGCGTCACGAGTCCGGCGGCGAGCGCCGAGGTGACACCCGGCAGGGAGTCCTCGATCGCGACGACCCGGTCCTTGCGGAGCCCCGGGTGATCCGCTGCCAGCAGGTCGAAGCCCAGCTGGTAGGCCTCCGGATCCGGCTTTCCTGCGGTCACACGGTCACCGGTGACGAGGTGGGAGAAGGTGCCTTCCGGCAGCTGCGCGGCGATCTCGCCGGCGAGGAGGCTCTCGGACATCGTGACCATGGCGCACGGGACGCCTTCCGCACGCAGGGCCGAGAGCAGCTCTCGCGCTCCGGGACGCCAGGGCACGGCGGCCCGCACGTCCGCGGCCACGCGGTCCGTCAGATGCTCGATGATGCTGCGGACGTCCAGAGCGACGCCGGCCTGCTGGAGCACGCCGGCGGAGTACTCGAGGGCCTGGCCCACGAGGGCGGTCGCCTGCTCGGTGGTCCAGGTTCCGCCGTGGGACTCGACCAGTTCCTTCTCCGCCCGGATCCAGTACGGCTCCGTGTCGACGATCGTCCCGTCCATGTCCCACAGCACGCCCTGCAGTCCCCGATCGTTTCCCGACCGTCCGGAGACGGTCCGGTGGATCTCGGTCGGACGGGTTCGGACACTGCCGGTGAGGTGGTTGGCCATGCCTTCAAGTCTACGGTGGCCCCTTGACGGACCCGTGCGTCAGCTCTCCGCGTAGCCGCGGAACCCCCGCCTGACATGGCCGCGCGCAGGGGTTTAGGGTGAGACGGTGGACAGCTTCGAAGAGAACCAGCCGACCGGCGTACAGGACCTTTTCCAGGATGCCGGCGAGCCAGAGCGCCGGATCACCGTCATGCTCGCGGCCTTCGAGGGCTGGAACGACGCCGGGGAAGCGGCCAGCGACGCCCTGAAGTACATGGGCCGGTACTTCGGCAGTGAGCGCATCTCGACCATCGACGCCGACGAGTTCTACGACTTCCAGTTCACCCGCCCCATGATCAAGCGGAACTCCTCGGGCCAGCGGCGCATCAAGTGGCCCAACACGCGCATCAGCAAGGCGGTCGTCTCGAAGTCCAACGTCGACCTGATCCTCGTCAACGGGGTGGAGCCCTCCTACAAGTGGCGCGCCTACACCGCCGAGCTCGTCGCCCTGGCGAAGGAGCTCAGCGTCGACTGCATCGTCCTGGTCGGAGCACTGCTGGCCGACGTCCCGCATTCGCGCCCCATCCCCGTCACGGTCACCTCCGACGACGACCTCGTCCGGGAGAGCCTGGACGTCGAGCCGTCGACGTACGAGGGCCCGATCGGCATCGTCGGCGTGCTGGCCGAGATGGGCCTGCTCGCCGATATCCCCACCATGTCCCTCTGGGCTGCCGTCCCCCACTACGTGGGCCAGTCGCCGTCGCCGAAGGCCCAGCTGGCCCTCCTGAACAAGCTCGAGGAGATCCTGCAGATCACGGTGGACACCCACGTGCTGACGGAGGAATCGGAGGCCTGGGAACGGGGAGTGGACGAGCTCGCCACCGAGGACCCCGAGGTCGCGGCCTACGTGCGCCAGCTCGAGGAGGCCAAGGACACCGTGGACCTCCCGGAGGCGAGCGGCGAATCGATCGCCCGTGAGTTCGAGCGCTACCTGAAGAAGCGCCGCCGCGAACAGTAGGCCGGACGGGGTGCGGGACGTCTGACCCGGCCGTGGCCGTGACGGGTGCATCCACGGGGCCGGCCGTGGCCGTGACGGGTGCATCCACGGGGCCGGCGGCGGCGGAGGGCTATGCCGCCCCGTCGCTAGAGGCGGACGCCGAGCAGGGCGTCGAGGACGTCGGCAAGGTCCTGCCGGTGCGTTCCGCCCCCCGCTCGTGCGCGTGATCCCGTTGCCCATGCGTCCACCGCGGCAAGGGCGGACGGCGCGTCGAGGTCGTTCGCCAGGTGCCCGCGGATGGCTTCGCGCACTGCGGCGACGTCGGCCTCCCCCGCGCCGTCCGCGGCTGCACGCCAGGCGGCGAGGCGGGCGATGCCCTCGTCCAGCACGGAGTCCGTCCAGGACCAGTCCGAGCGATAGTGGTGCGCGAGGATGGCCAGGCGGATGGCTGCGGGATCCACGCCGGCCTGGCGCAGCTTCGACACGAGGACCAGGTTTCCCCGGGACTTGCTCATCTTCCCGCCGTCGTACCCGACCATCCCGGCGTGCGCGTAGTGCCGGGCCAGCGGGGTGCCGCTGGCCGCCCAGGCGTGGGACGCGCTCATCTCGTGGTGGGGAAACACGAGGTCCGAGCCGCCGCCCTGCACGGTGAAGGGGGCCGGCAGGAACCGCTGGGCGATGATCGCGCATTCGATGTGCCAGCCGGGTCGTCCGTCGCCCAAAGCGCCTCCGGGCCAGCTCGGCTCCCCCGCGCGTGCCGTGCGCCAGAGGAGCGGATCGAGCGCGTTGCGCTTGTGCGGGCGCTGCGGGTCCCCGCCGCGTTCCGCCGACAGCTCGAGCATCGTCCCGGCGTCGAGGTGCGAGACCTGGCCGAGGAACCAGCGGGCAGGGTCGTGCTCATCGAGCGAGGCTGCGGAATCGAGGGAGAAGTAGACGTCGCCGTCGGGCTCGCCGTCCTCCCCCGGCACGGCGTAGGCGAGCCCGCGGCCCACCAGCTCCTCGACCGCCGGGACGATCCAGTCGATCGCCTCGACGGCGCCGACGTAGTGGTCCGGGGGCAGGACGTTCAGCGCCTCCATGTCCTCACGGAACAGGGCGATCTGGCCGGCGGCGAGATCCTGCCAGTCGACGCCGGTGGCCGTGGCGCGCTCGAGCAGGGGATCGTCGACGTCCGTCACGTTCTGGACGTAGGACACCACTGCTCCGGCGTCACGCCAGGTGCGGTTGAGGAGGTCGAAGGCGACGTAGGTGGCCGCGTGACCAAGGTGGGTCGCGTCGTAGGGGGTGATGCCGCAGACATAGAGGCTGTGCTCAGGGTGCTGCCCGAGTGGCGCCAGCTGCTGGAGGGCGGTGTCGAACAGGCTGATACCCGACTGGGTGCCGTCGAGTTCTGGGACAGGAGTCGAATTCCACGCAATCACACGTTCTACCTTACGGCCCGGCGTCAGGCGCTGATGACGCCGAAGCCGAGCAGGAGGTAGAGGGCCAGACCGAGCAGGATGCGGTACCAGACGAAGAGGCCGTACCCGCGGGTGGTGACGTACTTGAGGAACCACCCGATGATCGCGAACCCGACCACGAAGGCGACCAGCGTGGCCAGTGCCGTCTCGGGCAGGGCGTAGGGGCCGGTCTCGTCGTAGCTCTTGGCGAGCTGGAACACGCCGCTGCCGAAGACCGCGGGAATGGCGAGCAGGAACGAATAGCGCGCCGCCGCCTCGCGGGTGTATCCCATGAGCAGGCCCGCGGTGATGGTGCCGCCGGACCGCGACACGCCCGGGATCAGTGCCAGTGCCTGGGCGAGTCCGTACAGGATGCCGTGCGGGTAGGTCAGGCTCGAGAGCTCGCGTTCCTGCCGGCCCACGTGATCGGCGACGGCGAGGACGAGGCCGAAGACGATCAGCATGGTGGCCACGATCCACAGACTCCGGAACGTGCTCTCGATCTGGTCCTGGAACAGCAGCCCGAGCAGGACGATCGGCACGCTGCCGAGAATGACCAGCCAGCCCATCCGGGCATCCGGGTCGTTCCGCGGCACCGTGCCGCGCAGGGCGCCGAACCAGGCCCTGACGATCCGCACGATGTCCCGCCAGAAGAACACGACGACGGCGGTCTCCGTGCCGAGCTGCGTGATGGCGGTGAAGGCCGCTCCCGGATCCTGCGCGTTCGGCAGGAGTTCTCCCACGATGCGCAGGTGTGCGCTCGATGAAATGGGTAGGAACTCGGTAAGGCCCTGGACGAACCCCAGGATGACTGCTTCTATCCAATTCACTCTTACGACCCTAAGCCATGCGGCCGGCGACAGGCTTTAGGCTTGCTCCATGCAACGGCGAAACGTGGGAGCGAGCGGCCTGGCCGTCTCGGCGCTGGGACTCGGCACCATGAACTGGGGCCGGGAGGTCAACGAGGAAGCCGCCCGCGAGCAGCTCCGTATCTTCGCCGAGGCCGGCGGCACGCTGGTCGAGACCGCGGCACGCTACGGGGAAGGCCAGGCGGAAGCGATGCTGGGCGGCTTCATGGGTGACACCGTGGCGCGCTCCGAGCTGGTGCTGGTGGTGCAGGGCGGCACGACCCGCTCCGGGAGCAGGAGGCTGGACGGCTCACGCCGGGGCCTGCTCGATTCCCTCGATGCCTCGCTGTCGCTGCTCGGGACCGATCACGTGGACGTGTGGCTCGCCCCCTCCCCCGATCCGTCCGTCCCCCTGCAGGAGACCCTGAGCGCGCTCGAGGTCGCGTATGGGACGGGACGCGCGCGCTACGTCGGCGTGTCCAACTACTCGGGGTGGGAATTCGCGCGCGCGGCGGCGACGGCGTCGTTCCCGCTCCTCGTCAACGACGTCGAGTACTCGCTGGTGAGCCGCGGCGCCGAGCGGGAGGTCCTTCCAGCGGCCGAAGCCTTCGGTGCGGCGATCCTCGCGTGGGGTTCGCTGGGCCGGGGCGTACTGACCGGGAAGTACCGGGGCAGGATTCCCTCCGAATCACGCGGGGCGTCCGACCTGTGGTCCCCTTACGTGGAGCCCTACCTCTCGGGGAAGCCGCAGCGGATCACCGAGGCACTGTGCACGGCCTCACGCGGGCTCGATCTCCAGCCCCACGAACTCGCGCTGCGCTGGCTCCTGCACCGGCCCGGGGTGGCCTCGGCGATCGTGGGTGCGCGGACGGCCCAGCAGCTCAAGGAGATTCTCCAGACCGGCGATGCGCCCGTCGCAGCGCCCATCGCCGAGGTCCTCGACGAGGTTTCCGCGCTCGCGACCTGACGAGGCTTCAGTCGTGTCAGCGCAGTGGCTCCTGCGGGTCTTCCCCAGCGCCCTGCGTCAGCTCCGGTCGGGTGCCGCCTCGGCCTCGATCAGGTCCGGCGCGTAGTCGGCCTCGTCCTCGCTGTCGTCGTCGTCCGGCTCCTCATAGATCTCGAGCGGGGTCACTTCACCGAAGGCGTCATACAGTGCTTCCTCGTAGACCTCGAAGGCATCGGCGATGCTGAGGTACGCCGCTTCCACCGCCGGGTCATCTTCCCGCCGTCGTGACGCCGAGGCTGCAAGATGCTCTTCAAGGGCCGTCACGAGGGACTGGAGCGCGACACGCGGATCTATGCTCATGCACTAGACGTTATCGGTAAAGTGATCAAAATTGGAGGGATATGCGAGAACATTTTCTGAACGCAACGGCCGTCCGGAAGCGCGACTACGGGCGGCAGTACGAGTACCTGGTCCTGACCGTGAATGCCGGCGAGTCCTTGCCCGCGGCCCGAAAACTCCTCACGGAACACGCCGAGTACGGCAAGTGGGAACTCGAGCGCAGCTGCATCTATCTGGGGGGCAGCAGGCGCTACTGGTTGCGGCGGAAGGTCCTGCGGGTCGAGCGCACGGCGTAAGCTCCCGCGGGTACAGGTCCGGTGCGGCCGCCCTGCAAGGGCGGCCCGTTCCTCGTCCTCCAGGAACAGGCTAGACCGACGGCGGGCCGAGCAGGGACGTTGCGACCGTCGCCCGCGCGGATTCCTCCGTCGACGGATGGAACTGTCCGGCCAGCGCGTCGCGGTGGAGCCGCACCGCTTCCGAGGACGCCGCGAATCCGGATCCCCCTCCGACATGGAGCGCGGTGGCGGTCGCTGCAACCGCCGCCTCGACGGCATGGGTCTTGAGCGTCACGAGGCGTGCGAACCACAGGGCTCCGACCTCTGCCTGCCCATCCAGGTCCTGGGTGACACTGCGCAGTTCGGCTTCCGCTCCGGTCCGCTGCATCGCAGCTCCGGCCAGGAGGTTCCGGAGCACGGGATCGTCGGACAGAGGGCGGTCCGCGACATGGCTGCGGCGCCGGGACAGGGACTGCGAGGCCAGGTCGAGGGCCCGATCCGCGATACCCAGGTATACCGAGGCGATGAGGGTCTCGAAGGCCGCGAAGATCCCGAAGACCAGGAGGTCAGCATTCGGTCCGACCGGCACACGCCGGAACACCGCGTCGGCCGGGACACGGACGTCGGACAGGCGCGTGGTGTTGGACTGCGTGGCGCGCATCCCCAGCGGGTTCCAGTCCTCCACGGTCTCCACCCCAGGGGTGCCACGCGGGACGAACGCGTGCAGGATGGCGTCGTCGTCGCCGTCCCGACCCTCGAGCTTGCCGAAGATCCCGAGCCGGGTCCACACCGGGGACAGGCTCGTGAACACCTTGGTGCCGGTGTAGCTGAAGCCGCCGTCCGGCAGACGGTCCACAAGCGTCAGCGAATCGAACAGGACGGCGTCGTTGCCCGGTTCCGAGACGCCGAACGCGAACACCTCGCCCCGCGCGGCCTCATCGAGGACGAACTGCAGCGACGCGTCACCGCGATCCGCCAGCAGGCCCGCCACCGCTGTCCAGACCAGGTGCATGTTCACGCCCAGGGCGGTCGCGGGTGCGGCGGCCGCGAGTTCTCGCTGCGCAGCGGCGGCCCGGCCCATGCCCCCGCCGTCGCCGGCGGGTACCTCCGCCAGGATCCGGAGATAGCCGGACGCGGCGAGCTCCTCGAAATCCTCCGTGAAGAAGGCATTGGCCGCGTCGTAGCGTCCCGCCCTCTCCCGGAAGCGGTCGAGCATCTCCGCGGGCAGGAGCTGCGCGGGAGTACTTTCCGTCATCGTCGCCACGTGTCGTCCCGTTCGGTGCTCGGTAGGTGGATTCGCAGGAGGTGGATTCTCAGGAGGGGGTTTCTCAGTAGGTGGTGAGCAGGCGGGCGAGCACCCGGGCGCCGAAGCGGAGCGAGTCCGTGGGGACGCGCTCGTCGACGCCGTGGAACATGCCTGTGAAGTCGAGCTCGTCGGGCAGCTGCAGGGGCGCGAAGCCGTAGCCCGTGATGCCGAGCCTGCTGAGCGACTTGTTGTCGGTGCCGCCCGAGAGCGTGTACGGCAGGACCCTGGCTCCCGGATCCTCGGAGTGCAGGGCGTCGATCATGGAGTCGACGAGGTTCCCGGCGAACGGCACCTCGAGCGAGGTGTCCTTGTGCTCGTAGGTCACGTCCACGCCGTCGCCGGCGAGCCCGCGGATGATCTCGAGGACCTGGTCCTGCTGGCCCGGCAGTGTCCGGACGTCGATCAGCGCCTCGGCGGTGCCCGGGATGACGTTGTGCTTGTAGCCGCCCTTGAGGACCGTCGGATTGGCGGTGTTCTGCAGTGTCGCGCCGACGAAGCGCGCCACGGTGCCGAGTTCCTTCAGGAGGATGTCGGGGTTGTCGGCGTCGAACTCGATGCCGGTCAGTTCGGTGACACCGTCGAGGAACTGCCGCGTGGTCGGGGTGAGCTCGATGGGCCAGGAGTACTCGCCGATGCGCGTGACGGCACGGGCCAGGGCTGTCACGGCGTTGTCGGTATTGATCTGCGATCCGTGGCCGGCGCGGCCGTGCGCAACGAGCCGCAGCCAGGAGATGCCCTTCTCTGCCGTCTGCAGGAGGTAGGTGCGCTGTCCCCCGATGGTCGCGGAGAAGCCGCCCACCTCGGAGATGGCCTCCGTGGCACCTTCGAAGATCTCCGGCTTGTTGTCGACCAGCCAGGAGGCTCCGTAGGCCCCTCCCGCTTCCTCGTCCGCGAAGAACCCGAAGATGAGGTCCCGCTTGGGCTTGACCCCGTCGCGCTGCAGGGAGCGGAGGACGGACAGGATCATGGCGTCCATGTCCTTCATGTCCACGGCGCCGCGGCCCCAGATCAGGCCGTCCTTCTCCTCACCGCCGAAGGGATCGACGGTCCAGTCCTCCTTCTGCGCGGGCACGACGTCGAGGTGTCCGTGGACCACGAGCGCGGGCAGGGACGGATCCGACCCCTCCATGCGGGCGACGACGGAGGTGCGGCCGGGGGCGGCTTCGATCAGCTGCGTGGACAGTCCGACGTCCTCGATGAGGCCTGCAGTGTATTCGGCGGCCTTCCGCTCCCCCGGGCCCACGTTGTCCCCGAAGTTCGAGGTATCGATGCGGATCAGGTCCTGGCAGATCCTGACGACTTCATCTTCGGGTGAAATGCCCACGTGGTCCTCCTGGGTAGCGGTTGCGGATCCAGCCTACCGAGGACGCGGTTCCAACGGGGACAGGCTCGAGGGACGGGAAGAGCCACGGGCAGGTGGGGTCGGCCTGCGCACTGTCGGGATCCGCCTCGGTTTTGCTGTAGAAATTGTTCATGCTGTCCACCACCCCTGGTTCGACGACGACCATCCACCTGTCAGTAGCCGACACGAGCGTAGTGGTCGACGCCTCCGGACCCGGCGTCCCGGCGATCGTGCACTGGGGGCCATCCCTGGGACCTCTCAACTCGGAGCAACTCTCAGGACTCGTGGCATCGCTGGTGCCCCAGCGTGTGTCTGGCGGCCTCGATGTCCCCGCTCGTTTGTCGGTCATCCCGCAGGAAGCGTTCGGCTGGCAGGGCACCCCGGGCTTCACAGGCCACCGACAGGGAACGAACATCTCTCCCGCCTTCCAGCTCACCTCGATCGGGCAGGCAGAGGTCGACGACGGCGGCCGGGAAGTGTCGTTCACGGCGGATGACGAGGCCGCCCGTCTTCGCGCTACCGGGTGGATCCGCCTCAGCGCTGCGGGAGTTCTGCACCAACGGCTGTCGGTGACGAACACCGGTGATTCCGACTACGAAGTGCGCTCGCTGCTGGCTGCCGTGCCGTTGCCGGATTCGGCTGTCGAGGTCCTGGACACCACCGGTCGGCACCTGCGCGAACGGAGCCCCCAGCGCCATCTGCTCACCCAGGGAACCTACCGGAGGGAGAGTCGACGCGGCCGCCCCGGCGCCGACGCCACCGTGGTCCTGGCCGCCGGCACCCCGTCCTTCGGATTCGAGACAGGTCTGGTCCACGCCATACACCTGGCCTGGAGCGGCAATCATCAACTCACCGCCGAGAAGACCCCGGCCGGTCAGGCATTTCTGAGCGCCGGGGAACTGCTCCTGCCCGAAGAGATTGTCCTCGCCCCGGGAGAGACCTACACCGCCCCGGAGATGCTCGCGTCCTGGGGTCACGGCCTCAATGAGCTCTCCGCCCGCTTCCACGACCACGTGCGGTCCCGTCCTGTCCACCCCTCATCTCCCCGGCCGGTCACGCTCAACACCTGGGAGGCCGTGTACTTCGACCACGACCTCGACCGTCTCACCCGCCTCGCGGACACGGCCGCCGCCCTGGGCGTGGATAGGTTCGTCCTCGATGACGGCTGGTTCGAGGGCCGTCGCGATGACACCTCCAGCCTGGGCGACTGGTTCATCGACCCCGGGGTCTGGCCCGACGGCCTCACACCGCTCGTCGATCACGTCCGCGCCCTCGGCATGGAATTCGGGCTCTGGTTCGAACCCGAGATGATCAACCTCGACTCCAGACTCGCAGCCGATCACCCCGACTGGATCATCCAGGCCGAAGGCAGGCTACCCGTATCCGGCAGGCAGCAGCAGGTCCTGAATCTCGCCAACCCGGACGCGTACAGCTACATCCTCGACTGCATCGATACCATTCTGAGCACCCACGACATCGCCTACATCAAGTGGGACCACAACCGGGACCTGCTCGACGCCGCCGCCGCCGTTACCGGCCGCGCCGTCGTCCACAGGAACGTCGAAGCCGTGTACCGGTTGATGCGCACACTCAAGGACCGCCATCCCGGTCTGGAGATCGAAAGCTGCGCCTCAGGCGGAGCCCGGGTGGACCTCGGAGTCCTCGACCACACGGACCGCATCTGGACCAGTGACTGCATCGATCCGCTCGAGCGGTTGACCATCCAGAAGTACACCGGTCTCCTCGTGCCCCCCGAACTCATGGGCATGCACATCAGCGGTCCGACATCCCACTCCACCGGTCGGACCCACGCCCTCCCCTTCCGGGCAGCGACAGCGATCTTCGGCCATTACGGCATCGAATGGGACATCTCGAAGCTCACCGCCACCGAGACCGAGCACCTGAAGGAGTGGATCAACCTCCACCTCCAGTGGCGGGACACCCTCCACAGCGGACACGTCGTCCACGCGGACCTGCCCGACCCGGCGATGGACCTGCGCGGAACCGTCGCATCGGACAAGTCCGCGGCCCTCTTCGCCTACTCCCTCACCGCCTCCAGCGCGTCCTACCCACCGGGGAAACTCACCTTCCCGGGCCTCGACCCGCACCGCTCCTACGCGGTTCGACTCTCCAGCCCCTACACCTCGCTCCCCGGTAACGGTCAGTCGCCCCTGGGTTGGGCGGAAGCATCACTCACCGGCGCTCCCCTGGTACTGACCGGAACCACCCTCGCCCACGTCGGCATCCAGGCACCTGTCCTGTTCCCGGAGCAGTCCATCCTGATCGAACTCCACGCGACCGAGGCCCAGTCTGACGGCTCGAGGAACCGCACCTGATCGGCACCGATGCCATCCTGACGCGCCGCCGGCCGGACCAGACGGCCCGGCCGACCTCTCCCCCATCGGCCGCCAGGCGGGACGCATCGTCCGTCGCGTCTGGCATGAGCCCTTCAAAGCGGGACGAAAGGCCCTAGGAGGGGAGCCCCGATGAGATGCACTGTTCAGGGAGCAAGGTTGCTGTTCGTGAGATCTCAGAAGGAGAAGCGCCGTGAGCACACCAGCCGTTCCTCAGATCGTTGTCGGGGTCGATGGATCCGAGCAATCCATCGAAGCACTGCGGTACGCCCAGAAGCTCGCCCCTACCTTCGACGCGACAATTTTCGCCGTCGCAGCGTGGGACTACCCCGCAGCCGACCCGGGATTCATGCCCCTGGGCAGCAGCGAATTCTCGGAAGCCGCGCGTGAACACCTGGACAAGGCTCTCGCCGCCGCCTACGGGGAGGACCGACCCGCTGGGCTCCAGAGCACGGTGGTGTTCAACCACCCGGCAAAAGCCCTCGTCAAGGCCTCGGAGAATGCCGTCTTGCTCATCGTCGGCCGGCGGGGCCATGGCACCTTCCGCGGACTTCTCCTTGGTTCCGTCAGCAGCGCCTGCGTATCCCACGCACACTGCCCCGTCCTCGTCATCCGCGAGGCCGCCGACCAGAAGGACGCCTGACCTTCAGGACTGCCCGGTCCTGGCCCGCCCGTCGGTCATCAAGGACCAGGAGTCCCTGGTACCGCTTCACGGCGAACTCGTGACTTTAGACCCATGTCCTCCAGCCGATCAACTGAGAGGATGGATGCTCATCGACGCAGGGAGGCCTCCGATGTTACTCACCCGCTCGCCCCAGGCTCTGGATATTTCCCTCCTGCAGCGTGGCACCGAGGGCACCGCGGCTCTGGGCCACAGCACCCCTGTCACCGTCGAGATCCGTGCGAGTCACCGGGTGCGGATGACTTCAGTGCAGTTCACGCTCGTGCACTCGTTGAGCCTCACCCGGACACATGGGAACCCGTACGGCGGCACCTTCCGCGCCGCTGAGCGTACCTCCCGTGACATCGGAAGCACCCAGCTCGAAACCGACACCACCTTGCGCGCAGGAGAATCCTGCTGCGAGGCGAGTCAGCTGATCGTGCCCGCCGACGCGATACCCACACTTCACGGGAAACTCATCACCTCTACCTGGTCCGTGCGTGTGAGGGTGTCCAGCGAGGGCAATGAGGATCTCGTACGTCACCACCCACTGACCGTTCACTCCGGTGGTACTGCCGGCGGTGCCGAGCCCGGGGTCGAGCACTTCGAGCCGTCCCTGCGGTTGGCGCAGCTCTCGACACACTCCCTGTATCCGGGAGGGGAAATCTCCGGCGTCGCAGAAGTGAGCGGAGCCAAGGCACGCGCCCTGACCCTCAGCATCGTCATGCAGGAAGAAGTGATGTCCTGGGCGGCGCAACGCCCGCAGTCGCACAGCTCCGCAGAAGAAGTCCTCGTTGAGGAAACGGTGCTGAGTGGCATACGCATACCCCTGACCGCATCCGGCGATTCAGCCATACCCTTCACCCTGGCCGTGCCTGCTGTTCCTGCCCCGACCGTGAAATCACCCCTCCTGGAGGTTCGCTGGCTTCTCCGGGCAGTACTCGACGTGCCGTTCCGGCGCGACCCCACGGTGCTCGTGCCCCTGGTGGCGAGCACAGTGCCGGACAGTCGGACAGCGGCAGACAGCCGGAAGGTCCGCACCTGAGAGTCCGGACCCGAATCGTGCAGCGGTCAGGCGATACCGGTGGTTCCCAGGAGAGTGCCCACCAGGAGAGTGAAGGCCATTGCCAGCGCTCCGCCCAGCACGAGGCGGGCCGTCGCTCGCCGTCGTGAACTACCACCCACGTGGGCGCTGATGGTTCCCGTGATGGCCAACGCGACGAGGACTGCCACGAAGGTGAGGGGAATACGTATGCTTGCCGGCAGCAGGAGAATCGCCAGCAAGGGCAGGACCGCTCCGGCCGTGAAGGACGCCGCCGAAGCGAACGCCGCGTGCCACGGGTTCACCACCTCGAGTTCATCGATGTTCAGCTCCGCCGACAGGTGAGCGGCAAGGGCATTGTGTCCTGTCAGTTCGACCGCGACCTGGCGGGCTGTGGCGGGAGCCAGGCCCTTCTGTTCGTACAGGCCGGCAAGCTCGACCAGTTCCCCCTCGGGGTCATCGAGCAACTCCTGGCGCTCCTTCTCGATCAGGGCCTCCTGGCTGTCCTTCTGGCTGCTGACCGACACGTACTCACCGAGCGCCATGGACACGGAACCACCGACGACGGCCGCCGTACCCGCGACCAGGATCGGCGCCAGGGTGTTCGTCACCCCGGCGACACCCACCACCGTGGCGGCGGTCGAGACGATCCCATCATTCGCGCCCAGCACGCCGGCACGCAGCCAGTTCGACCGGGCCACAACGCTGCCGTTGTGCGGCTCACTGCCCTTACCCGAGTCATCCGTCATGGGAGCAGTAAAGCATCACCCCTTCGCGCCGGGCTATCGAGGTCCCCCGCACCGATCGTGGGTGCGTCTCCTCAGGACTGTGAGGGGAGGGCCCTCCGCCGGGCGGGATACGTCGCAGGACTGGTCAGGTCCGACGGGCCACCCGGACTTCCGGGCCCTTCGACCCTGACGGAGCGGCGCGCCGGCAGGTGATGATGATGCTGGCGCAGGATGCGCTCGGCAGGGGTGCAGCCCCTCCGTCGACGAAGCCGGAGGCAGGACATGGACAACGCCGAAGGCGGCACGCAGCCCGAGGAGATCACGGTGTTCCTCCTCGACGATCACGAACTCGTCCGGCGGGGCCTGCGGGAGCTGCTCGAGGGAAAGGGCTTCGTCGTCGTCGGGGAATCGGGCTCCGCCGAGGAGGCTACCCGGAGGATCCCCGCCCTGTCCCCGGACGTGGCCATCCTGGACGCGAGGCTGCCTGACGGCACAGGGATCGAGGTGTGCCGTGATGTGCGCTCCATCGACCCCTTCCAGTCGTGCGTGATCCTGACCAGCTATGACGACGACCAGGCGTTGCGAGGTGCCGTCCTGGCGGGCGCGTCCGGTTACATCCTGAAGGAGATCCTGGGCTCTGACCTGGTCGACAAGGTCCGCCGCGCGGCGTCGGGCGAATCCCTCTTCGAGGCCGGCATGAAGGAACGGATCGTCGCCGGACTCCGTGATGCCCCGGCCGAGGATCCACGACTGGCGGGGCTGACAAGCCAGGAGAAGAAGGTCCTGGCACTCATCGGTGCCGGGCTGACCAACAGGGAGATCGCCACCGAACTGTTCCTGGCCGAGAAGACGGTGAAGAACTATGTGTCGTCGCTGCTGTCGAAGCTGGGCTTCCAGCGCAGGACCCAGGCGGCGGTCTTCATCTCGAGGCCGGCGGGGTCGTCTTCTCGTTAGCAGCCAGGGGGATCTCGAGTCTGATGTCGGTTCCTCCGCCGGGCGTGCTGGTGATGGACAGCGTACCGTCGCACAACTCGGCGCGGCGTTTCATGTTGGCCAGTCCGCTGCTGCGGCTGGGAGTTTCGAATCCGCGGCCGTCGTCGGTGATCCTCAGTTCCAGGTGCTCGTCCCTCGCACGCAGCATCACGGTGATGGCATGCGCATCGGCGTGACGCAGTGCGTTGGACAGCCCTTCGAGCAGCACGGCCCGCACATGATCGGCTCGCTCGTCATCCACGGCGGCATCCAGCGGGCCGGAGAGTTGGAGGACGGGGTCGAGGTCGTGGCCGTCGAAGGCCTCGGCGACGAGGGAGAAGACGGTGGAGGTGAAGGTCGGGGTGACCTGGGGGACCGAGCGCAGCGAGTAGATGGTGTCGCGCAGTTCCCGGATGGTCGAGTCCAGTTCCGTCGTCACGGCAGAGATACGATTCAGGGCCTCCGCATCGGCGGTGTACTTGCGCAGGCTCTGAATGCTGAGTCCGGCGGCGAAGAGCCGCTGGATGACCACGTCATGCAGATCCCGTGCGATCCGGTCGCGGTCGCCGAAGACGGCTTCCTGTTCCCGCTGACGATGCACCCGCAGCAGTTCAAGGGCCAGGGACACGTAGGAGGCGAAGGCGCGCATCATCTCGTGATCGCCCTCCGTGAAAGGGGATGCGCCGGGCGCGCGGCCGATGACGAGGAAACGCCTGTCGCCCTCGTCGGGCAGCCTGCAGCACAACGCCGTCCCGATCGTGCCTGCCGGGGCTCCGGGAAGCACCTCCGCGACCTCATCGGCGTTCAGCAGAACCGGCGACAGGGTGCCCGGCAGCCTGTCCACCGACCTGGTGTCGCGCGTCTGTCGTCCCAGGAGGGCCTCGACTTCGACGCCGTCCGCCGCTTCACAGATCAGTTCACGCTGGTTGCCGAAATCCCGCAGGACGGCGGCGAGAATACTGTGCGAGGCGTCGAGGGCATGAGTGGCGAGGATCTCCAGGTCGTTGCGTATCCCGTCATGCTCGCCGAGCAGTTCCTTCACCGCGTTCAGACCGCCCTCCAGCCACCGGGTCCGCCGGTTCGATTCGTCGAAGAGCCGCGAGTTCTCGATCGCGACGCCCGCCGCGGAGGCCAGCGAGACAACGAGCTGCTCGTCGGCATCCGAGAAGTCCACTCCCCCGTTCTTCTCCGTCAGGTAGAGGTTCCCGAAGATGCGTTCGTGGATGCGGATCGGAACGCCCAGGAACGACGTCATCTGAGGATGATTGGCCGGGAAACCGTAGGCGAGGGGATGCTCACGCAGGTCGGAGAGCCGCAGGGGCGTCGGCTCGGTGATCAGCAGTCCCAGCACCCCGTGCCCTGTCGGTAACGGGCCGATACGCCGGATCTCATCATCCTTGAGGCCGACGGTGATGAAGTGGCTGAGCCGATGATCCGGGCCGACGACCCCCAGGGCGCCGAAACGGGCATCGACGAGCTGGCACGCCGCGGCGATGACCCGTTCCAGGACGGTGTCGAGCCCCAGGTTGTCCGCGATGGCAGCGAAGGCGGCCAGAAGGTTCTCCACCCCCGCCAGCGCCACCGGCTGCGCAGTCGCCCCCGTCGGTGATTCCCCTGAATATGTGGTCATCGCGCCCCCCGTACTGTCACCGCGCTTGCCCGCCCCCACGGGAGTCACGCTTCGTCGGTCATGACGAGTCCTCGTCGTTGACGGAGACAGGGTCAGAGGGCCCTGGTCGGCGCGCCGGTCGCCTCGTACTGTCGACCTATGGAAGCCGAGACTACACCTACGAAAATCCTTGCAGCCCACGAATGCTGGAGATTACTCCGGGACGCTCCGTTCGGGCGCCTGGCCCTGTGCGTGCAGGGGAATCCGGAGATCTTTCCCATCAACTTCGTCGTCGATCACGGTTCGATCGTCTTTCGAACCTCCGAGGGGACGAAGTCCCGTTTCTCCGAGAGGGCTGCCGTCGCCTTCGAGGCCGACGGCCTCCTCGATGACACCCTCATGTGGAGTGTCGTCGTCAAGGGGCACGCGGCGACGATCAGCCAGACGCCGGAGTTGCTGGCCACGGTGCAGTTGCCCTTGCACCCGTGGGAGATGGGCCGGAAGGACCGGTTCATGCGCCTGGTTCCGGAGACGATCGGCGGACGGGCGTTCACGCCTGTCGCGGGCGCCGTCGCACCGGCACGCGGCTCCGGCTCCGAATCACCCGTCTGATGGCTCGTCGGGCTGACGTGGTCGGAGGACGGCGCATATCGTGCGGCTGATGAATCGTGGGCCAGCGCGGTCCAGGTGAAGGCGTGATGCCTACCCACTGACGGAAGCCCGCCGCTCCCTACTCGTCATCGAAGACTGGCAGGAAGGTAAGCGTCCCTGCAGGGGAAGGCGCGCCGTTGAGTACGACGTACTGGACCAGGGCCTCATCGATTCCCTGATACAGGAGGCCACCGGACCTGAACCCGAATCTGCCGTAGATCTCAGGGTCCCCGACGAGCGCACAGCCTTCAGCGCCCTGCTGCTGCAGGAGCTCGAGCCCTCGGCGCACGAGTCTGCGCCCGATCCCACTGCGCTGGTGCTCCGGACTGACCGAGATCGGCCCCAGGCCGAACCATTCCCCGGAGGACCCAGTAACGCCCACGGGAGAGAAAGCAACATGACCGATGATGGTGCCGGAGGAGTCCGCGACCGGGGACAGCGCCAGATTGCCGGAAGCGCGGAGCGAACGGACAATGGTCGCCTCCGTCCCGGAACTGAACGGCTTCCCCTTGAACGCTTCCTGCGTCAGTGCGTGGATAGCTTCGGCGTCTCCAGGCCGCTCGGGTCTGATGATCGCCATTCGAGTGGGCGGACGATGCGCGGTCGACATATCGGCCACGCTACAGCGGGTTCGACAGGACCGGCAGATGCGATTCGACGGTCTCCAGAAAGCGATCGCCCTCCCCATGGCCACCACCAGCCTCTAACGCCGCGCGTGACCCGGCGATCACGGCTGCTCGGCGTCGTACCAGCTGTCGCGTCAAGTCGCTACGCCCATCCTGCGCCGGTGACGTGGTCCGGAACCCTCGTCGTACGCCCTAATTGATGATTTCGCCCCGCTCGTCCGAAGCCAGCGCGGCCAGGCGGTCCTTCCAGCTCTGTAGTGCCTCGGGCGTTTGCCGCGTCCAGTCGGTGACTTCCCCGACAATCCGGAGCGGGGCACGGCTGCGATACGACCGGGTCGGATTCCCTGGAAATTTTTTATCGGTCACGTTCGGGTCGTCCTCGAACTCCCCGGTCGGTTCGACGACGTAGACGCGCGGTACCCTGTCACCGGCCGCAAGCTCAGCAGCGAGGCCGGCACCGTCGGGAAGCGCCGTGAAGTAGACGTGATTCATCACGACGTCGGGACGATAGTTCGACCGGAAGCCCGCGCAGAGGGAATCACCGATCCGGAGATCGGCTTTCGTGCCGTGATAGAACGGCCCCTCGTCGAATGCCTGGCCCACGGCGATATCTTAGAGGACGGCACGAGGCAGCAGCGCCGAGCCCCATCTGACGGAAGCCCCTCGTTACTCGACCGTCCTCCGGGATTCTCCCTGGTACCCGATCCACGACGACAAGGGCGCTTTGCAGGGTGAAGCTTGAGACTGGGCACGGGTGATGTTGAAACTGGGCTACGCATACTGGGTATACGCCTGAAAGATGTTCCGCGGTCCGCTCGCGGGGCTCAGCCGGCCACACCGACGAGCCTCGTGCACGAACGTGGGATCTCCTTCATAGGTCAAGCAGCCGGGCTGTGGAGGGGAACTGAACATGGACGAGCAGGGATGACGTCGGTCCACCATCCTCATCAAACCGGTCAAGAAGCTGGCCGGTTCTTTTGTCGCGTCGAAGGATCCTCCACCAGTGACCACCACTGCTTCCTCGTCCCCGGAAACCCCGACATTCTCAGCTCACACCTCTCGTGTCGAAGCCCATCCTGCAGAGACCGTCGAGTACTTCGTCAACTGTCCGACCGGCATCGTGGAACACTACTTCGACTCACCGGCCCTGCATTGGTCCGATGAGCTGTATCGAATCCACGGGTACGAGCGCGGCGAGATCGTGCCCACCCTCGACCTCGGTATCTCCCACTTCGCACCAGCTGATCGGAACGCGGCCCGGTCCCTGTGGGAGAACCTGCTGAGCAAGGGTGGTCCGCGTTCCGCGTACCTGTCCCAGACAGCGTAGCCAGCTGACGAACCGGAAGGTGATCGCCATCTCCCAGGACATCATCGATCGCATCCACCAGCTCAATCAGCAGGACCAGCCGCAATCCCGTGCTCGAGCCCTGCTCGACCTCTTCCCGGCACCCTAGAAGGGCCCGCGAGGATCGCGAGACATACAGCCGACCCCCAGCGGGTACACGAGGTCAAGCAGCTCCAGGCGCAGGTCGGCCCCTCGCTACCGCGGCCCGCGACCAGGTCTCATGCATCCGCTCGGCAAGCGGACGGTGGTGTTTCCACTGCGGAGAGGACCGGCGAGACTACTGCCGGGGGCGCGTTGCTCGCCGCTCGAGTTCCTTCGCCACAGCGGCATATGCGCCCGGGGCACCATAGGGCGGGAAGTCCCCCTCCAGGGCGCTGTAGAGCTGGTTGCACAACACTCTGAGCTTGCGCATCGACACCACGGACAGGTCCCCGGGAATCAGCGGGTCGGAGGCCGCCCAGCCGGTCAGCAGATCGAAATCGGCGGCTCTGGCGGGGCCGGCAGTGGGGTCGGCTGTGGGAACCGTCGCGGGAAAGAGCGGGGTACCTGACATGGCGGATGTGCCCTTCACGAAAAGATTCCTGCAGGCCCGCTACTGGACCGGCTCACAGACCATAGAGCAAAGCTCACCCACTGTAAAGCTAGAGGTTCTAGTTACCCCTGAGTTCGTGAGGAAGGACAGTCCGCGCGTGTGGCGGGACGGCGACTTCGACCCGACGAAGCGCATTGCCGGCCGTGCGAAGAGCACCGGAGGCGCCGTGCGCGTAGTGTGAGGATCAGCAGTTGAAAGTAAGGCTGCTGACCAAATGATTCTTCTTGATGGTGTCCGGTAGCGCTTGCATCGTTCGGCGGAGCACAATCCCCGGTGAGGGGCAGTGCCGCATGACCGACCCTGACATGCCAGACAATTCCTCGATCCACCCCGCCCCACCCGACAGGAATGCCGGTCGGGCCGATGCTGAGGTCGCCGGTGAACCAGACCAGGACCTGATGGGTGTGCCGTCCTATCTGCGGGCCTTCCTGGAAGTCACCAGCCCCATGAACGTGGCCACCGGGATCATCATGGGAACCCAGGACTGTTCCCAACACCAGGCACGCGCGCTACTGAAGAGCGCCGCTGATCGACGACGACGTCCGATCGGGGCGATTGCTGCCGGCATCATCGCCAGCATGGACACGTTCCGCTGTGAGGACCCGCCGGTCCCCTGATCGCGACCGCACAACCGCACGGGCAGTGGGCGACGTGGAGCGAGCGAAAGCCTAAAGTTGGTTGGCAGCAATCCTGTCGGATTGCCGATTAGTGCTACACGGAAGAGTTGGTGGAGGGATCAGCGTGCTGAATGAGTATGTGCAGCAGTGGAGCGCGATTCAGACGGTGCGAGCAGCAGGCCTACGCCTCGACGAGATCCTCACGGCGTACTTCGAGCTCACCTGCGAAGGGGACGCACTCGAGGTCCAGGGGTATCTGACCGGTTTGGTGATGCTCCCGGCGCCGCAGCGGGACCTGCTCGCCCAGGTCATCAATGAACTGCTGGACAGCACTGGTTCCATGGTTGATGGTGCGCACTACAGCGATCAGGACACGGCGTCGTCCTCCGGCTACAGCGATTACCTCCGTCAGCTGTCCCTCTCCCCTGACGGCTACGACTTTGCCGCCCCGCCTGTCGGGGATCACAGCATGACCGGCGCCGAAACTCCGCTGGAGGCCGCTACTGCCACAGGTGCCGGAGGCGAAGAGGTGGACAATGCCGGTCTGGATGAGACCGAGTTCCGGCGCCTTCACGCTCTGCACGAGTCGGGGTTGCTCGAGACCGGGTCGGAGGAACGCTTCGATCGGATCACCCGGCAGGCCCGGGACCACTTCGGTGTCAGCTCAGCATCCATCGCTCTGATCACTCAGGACGCACAGGTCATCAAATCCGTCATCGGGCCCCTGGGTCAGGACCTCCCGCGCCACCTGTCCCTGTGCGCGACGACGATCAAACACGATCGCACCCTCGTCATCCCTGACGCCACCGCCGACCCCGAATGGCGTGATCACCCCCTCGTTGCCGGTGGGCCCGAGGTCCGCTTCTACGCCGGGCACCCCATCTGCACAGCCGCCGGCTGGCGTATCGGCACCCTCTGCTTGATGGACGACCGGCCGCGAACCTTCACCCAGGAGGATGTACAGGTCCTCCGGCGCCTCGCCGCCCAGGTGCAGGTCCAGATATGGATCTGAGCCGGAGGAACCCAGATCCGGATCGCGTAGCGCAACTGCAATCAGGCCTCATTCGTTCTCGGATGCCCTCCCGATCGCCTCGCGCAGCGAATCGGCTCCGCGTGCGGCGCTATCGAAGGTAGCCGCCCTTGACGCGGATAGAAATCTCGCAGCACGGGCCCGAAGAAGTGCTTGCATATGTCAGGGGGACGCGCCGGTGGAGGTCCCTGCTCACCCGGGCAGTACGCTCGATGCCGACGATTCGGTGACCATCGATATACGCGCGATCGGCGTCAATCCTGTCGATACGTACCTTCGGGCCGGGAACTACGAGTTCCTGACACCCCCGCTACCCTTCACCCCGGGCTACGACGCGGCAGGAATCATCAGTGCGACCGGGGATTCGGTCTCGGGCTTCGTCGGCGGTGGCCGGGTGTGGGTCTCCACGATCCCCGCACGAGCGGCCGGCACGTACGCTCGGCAGATACGGTGCACCCCGAGCATCGTTCATGCCCTGCCGGACCACCTGTCGTTCGACGAGGGAGCGGCGGTGGGGGTCTCCTACACGACCGCGTACCGGGCGCTCGTCCAGCGGGGGCGGGCCGAGGCCGGCGAAACGGTCCTCGTTCACGGCGCCAGCGGTGGGGTCGGCACCGCCACAGTGCAACTCGCACACGCCCTGGGACTGACCGTCATCGGCACGGCGAGTACACCAGGGGGCCGGGAGCTGGCACTGCAGCTGGGTGCCGAGCACGCGCTGGATCACTCCGCACGGGACTATCTCACGGAAGCACGCGCCCTGACCGGCGGACGCGGGGTCGATCTGATCATCGAGATGGCGGCAGACAGGAACCTGTCACACGACACCGCGGTTCTCGCCCGGTACGGCAGGATCGTGATTGTCGGAAGCCGCGGGCCCGTGGAGGTGAGCCCTCGGGCACTGATGGTCAACGAGGCGGACGTACGCGGGACAGCACTGTGGAACATGACGCCGGCAGACCTCCACGGCGCGTACACCGCCATCGACGCGTTTCTTCGGCACGGAGTGATCCGGCCGGTCGTCGGAGAACAGTTCGCCCTCGAAGATGCCGCCGCAGCTCATCGAGCAATCGCGGGAGCACATCCTCCCGGCCGGATCATCCTTCATCCCTGACCAACCGCCTCGCGACGTGAGTTCTGGGATCTCCTCGAAGACCCCGATTCCGGCCACCGGAGGCCGGTGATCGCCGCCGTGGTGATGCTCACTGCGATGGCACCCCGCCCGACTGTCACCGGCGACGAATATCCTGTGGACGGATTCATCACCAGCAAGAAGACCGAGCCATGATCACCTACCCCGGCGAATACCACGACGCCATCTCCGACATCCCTATCCCGCAATCGCGGCAGACCATCGAGCTCATCGAGCAGGGCCGGCTGATGCCACCTTTGCCGATCCAGATCGAACTTCGCGCGAGACGGACTGTTCACGTCATTCAGCTGTCCGTCCTCAGGCCGGTCCTCGAAGCGGAGGCTGCCTAGAGCGGTTCCGTAGGTGCGGCGGGAGGGCACGGCAGACGCGAACAGTGGCGTCCGCGTTTCGGTGGGAGGGAAGGAGCCGGCGCATCGTCTCTCCATGGCACTCGCCGCCGCCGTGGCACTCGGGCAAACTGGCAGATCGCGCGGCCCTCGTGGTCGAGAAGCGCTCCGCCTGGTCGAGGGCACAAAAAAACCCCGGCGAACCGGGGTTTTCTTTGTGCGCGGAGGGGGACTTGAACCCCCACCCTCAATAAGAGGACTAGCACCTCAAGCTAGCGCGTCTGCCATTCCGCCACCCGCGCGGGTGGTTTTCTCCGGTTCAAACCGTCGAAAGCAACGAGAGAAACACTACCACGGGTTTGGCCGAGACGTTGAATCGGCCGACGCCCGCGGCCGGGAAGACGCCCGTCGTTCTTCAAGCGCACGGCGTCCTACACCTGGTGGGCGCCGCCTGCAATCACTCCTGCTTCCCTCCGGGCGGCATCCGCGTGCTTATGCTGGTCCCACCGGCCGTACAACGGCCGATGGACCAGCGCATGGAGTGGATGACGTGGACGAGACGGATCCCGACCGGGAGCAGTACGCCCTGACGTACAACGCGATGCAGCGAGCGAACATATCGCCGGGCGAGCTCTGGCTCCACTACTTCAGCATGGGCGGCGGAGTGGACGAGTACGAGGTCAACGCCTATCTCCACGGCCTGATCGACCTGCCCGAGCACGAACGCGACTGCGTCTCCCAGGCCGTCAACGAATTGTTCGACGACCTGTGCCGGCAGGAGGGCGCTCCCTACAGTTCGGGCCGCAACCGCCACACGAGGAGCTGAAGGGCCGAAGCTCCTCACCCGAGGGCTGCGAGGTCCGCGATCCGCGCGAGCGGTTGCAGCGCCGACAGCAGGGCCATCCCGATGACGAGCGCGAACATCCCGAGCCAGAGCGGAGACGGGACGCGAGTGGCGCGCTGGAGCAGGTAGGCGTCCGATGACCGGAGGTCCCGCCGTCGGGCGTGCACCCTCACGACCTTCGCCCAGTCGCGGCACGAGCCCACGAGCAGGGCGAGACCAAGGGCGAGGCAGGCGTAGCCGGCCCGCGCCCCTCCACCGAACCAGACGACCGCCAGGGCAGCTCCCGCGCAGCCGCCCAGGATGAGGACGCCCTGCAGGTTCCGGATGAGGACGAGAGCGGCCACCAGGATCAGCGCTCCCACGGACAGCGCTGCCGACGCCCATCCGTAGGCAGCACAGGAGACGAGGACAGCGCCGGCGACGGCGGGCACCGGGTACCCCCAGAACGTCGTGAAGGCGGTGCGCCAGCCGCGCGGCCCGATGCTGGTGGTTGTGCCCGAATGGTCGAGGCGGAGGGTGACCCCGGCGACTCGCTGCAGCGTCAGGAGAGCTGCGGCCGCGTGGCCGAGTTCATGGACGACCGTGACGAACAGGCCGAAGTACCGCCAGGTGCGGTGTGGCACCGACAGCGCGATCGCAACCAGCACGATGGCGATCAGTCCGGTAGTGCCGACGTCGGGCGGTGCAGCCCTGGCCAGGCCGTCGACGATGCGCTCCTCCATCCGAAGGAGGGCGTCGAGAACTCCCACTACTCCCCCGCTGCCCGTTCCCGGGGCGGGGCGAGACGATCGGCGATGGCGCCGATGGCAACCATCACTTCACCGTACGACGTCGACAGGGGCGAGAGTCCCAGCCGGATCCCGTTCGGGTTCCGGTAGTCGGGGACGATCCCTTCCTGCCACAGCTCCGGCACCATCCCGGCAAAGGCCGGGTGATCGATGGTGATGTGGCTTCCTCGCTCCGAGGCGGCACGCGGCGAGGCGATGATCACCCCGTGGGACGCCAGGAGCTCGTCGACCGCTTCGACGGCGAAGGCTGTCAGGAGCTCGGACTTCCTGCGCACCGCCGCCATGCCGACCTCGTCGATCAAGGTGATCATGTCGCGCATCGCCAGCATGCCGACGATGGGCGGCGTACCCGAGACCAGGCGGCGGATCCCGTCCGCCGGACGGTATGACGACCCCATCGCGAAGGGGTCGGCGCTGCCGAGCCAGCCGAGGATCGGCTGGTCGAGCGTGGCCAGGTGCCGCTTCGCCACGTAGGCCCAGGCGGGGGCGCCCGGCCCGCCGTTCAGGTACTTGTAGCTGCAGCCCGCCGCGTAGTCGACGTCCCACGCGTCCAGTTCGGCCGGGACGGATCCGACGGAGTGGCTCAGGTCCCAGAGCACGAGGGCGCCGGCGTCGTGGGCGATCCGGGTGATGGCCGGGACGTCGGCGATGAAGCCGGAGCGGTAGGCGACGTGGCTGAGCAGGACGAGGGCCGTCCGGGGGCCGACGACGGCGGCGACGTCGGCGGGTGTCGCGCCGCCGTCGGACGCGACCTCGATCCAGCGGAGCGTGAGCCCGCGCTCGCGTGCGATGCTCTGGACGAGGAAGCGGTCCGTGGGGAAGTTGTCACGGTCGACGACGATCTCCGTCCGCTCCGGGCGCTCCGCCACCGCGGCCCGGGCGAGCTTGTACAGCAGGACACTCGTCGAGTCCGCCACGATGCACTGTCCGGCGGCAGCACCCAGCGCCACCCGGCCCAACTGGTCGCCGATCTGCTCCGGCAGGACCAGCCACCCCTCGTCCCAGCCCCTGATGAGGCGGCCGCCCCACTGGTCCGTGACGAACGAGGCGAGGCTGTCCGCGGTCGTCGCCAGCGGGCGCCCGAGCGAGTTGCCGTCGAGGTAGGAGCGCACGGCGTCGCCGTCGGTGCCGAGGAAGAGGGTTCGGTGGTGTGCGAGCGGATCGGCGGCGTCGAGCTCAGCCGCGCGGTCCGTCAGGAAGGAGCCGGTCATGGCCCAAGTCTAGGGCGGCCGGTGGAGCCGGAATCCCTGGTACGGCGCGGTCCGTCAGGCACTGTGGAGTCGCGTCGCGCTAGTCCGTGCGCACCCATCCCGTGAAGTGCGGCCGCCGACGCTTCGCCGACCAGCCGATCGCGTCGATCCGCCCTCCCGCGTCGCCGGGCGTCCGCGAGAACGACGTCGTGACGACTCCGGGCAGCGGCACGGGCGCGGCGAAGTCGATGCGCCACTTCAGGCCACCCGAGGGAGCGGCCACGGCCTGGTCCACCATTCGCGCGGCCAGGTACATGCCGTGGGCGATCGCCGTCGTCCTGCCGAACGCCTTCGCCGTCGGCCCGCTGAGGTGGATCGGGTTCCAGTCCCCCGACACGGCGGCGTAGCGGCGGCCGATACCCCGATCGAGGGCCCACACGCCGGTGGGGGCAGGCGCTGCGAAGGGCGGGCGGTCCTCGCGCCGCTGCTCCGGAGCCGCGTCAGCCAGTCGGACTCCGCGGGCAAGGTAGACGGAGCGGCCCGTCCAGACGCATTCGTCCCCTGCTGCGACCTCCGTGACGACGTCCAGCTGGGTGCCGGCGGCATGGGGGCGCAGGTTCTCGGCGTAGGCCACGACGCCGAGCGGCTCGAAAGCGCTGACCTGCCGATTCTGGTGCACTTCGTTGCTGAGGTGCACCATGCCCAGCAGGGGCAGGGGGAAGTCGGAGCGTGCGAGGACGCTCATGGCCACCGGGAAGGCGAGGGTGTGGAGGTAGGCCGACGGAAGCTGGTCCCGGCCCGCCGACCCAATCAGCCGCTGGAACCGGGTGAGCGCCGCGAGGTCGCTCCGGACACCGTCGACGCGGTGCCGGACGGCAGGGAGCACGGGCGGCGCGGCGGCGCGCCCCAGCGAGCGCTGCGCGGCCAGCGTGACGGCACGCCGGTAGAGGGCGGGAAGCCCCGGCAGCGCGGGCAGGACCGTGTCACCCGGCATCCCGCTCACGCGCCCACCAGGTTCTGCCCGCAGACGCGGACCACCTGCCCGTTGATGCCGGCCGCCGCGTCGGAGGCCAGGAAGGCGATGGTCTCGGCGACGTCCACGGGAAGGCCGCCCTGCTGCAGGCTGCTCAGCCGGCGGGCGACCTGCCGCCGGAGCGGCGGGATCTTCGCCGTCATGTCCGTCTCGATGAATCCCGGCGCCACCGCATTGATGGTGCGGCCACTTCCGTCGAAGGCGGCACCCTGTGCACGGACCATGCCGATCACTCCGGCCTTCGACGCCGCGTAGTTGCTCTGCCCGCGGTTGCCGGCGATGCCGCTCGTCGAGGCGAGGCTGATGATGCGCCCGGTCGCGGAGAAGACGGGTGAGGCGAGGATCTGCTCGTTCATCCGCAACTGGGAGGCGATGTTCACCGCGATCACGGAATCCCACCGTGCCGCGTCCATGTTGGCCAGCAGCTTGTCCCGGGTGATGCCGGCGTTGTGCACGACGATGTCCAGGTCCCCGTAGCGCTGCCCCACATGCTCCAGGATGCGGGCCGCGGCCCCGGGGTCGGTGATGTCGACCTGCAGGGCGGTGCCGCCGACCCGGTTGGCGACCTGGGCGAGCTGCTCCCCTGCAGCCGGTACGTCGACGGCGACCACGCGGGCGCCGTCGCGGGCGAGGACCTCGGCGATCTTCGCGCCGATACCGCGCGCCGCACCGGTGACCACGGCCGTCCTGCCTGCCAGCGGCCGGTCGGGGACACCTTCGCCCTCCGCCGTGGTGGCTGCAGCGAGCTCGTGAGCACTCTCCGCCGGGGCGGTCGCCACGTCGAGGAACTGCCCGTCCACGTAGGCGCTCCTCCCGGACAGGAAGAATCGGAGTGCCCCGAGGGTGGTCGGGTCCGTGGTCGTTGCGGCGCCGCGCAGAATGATGCCGTTGGCGGTGGCTCCGCCGCGCAGTTCGTGGGCCACGGATCGCAGGGCGCCGTCGACGCCCTGCCGTGCCGCGGCCTCGGCGGGGTCGGCCGTCTCGGCCGGGGACCGGAAGATGCCGACCACGCGCCCACCGGGGACCAGGAGCTTCACCGCCTGCCCGAGTTCGAGCATCGGGGCGGCGAGGTCCTCCGGTGACGCGGCCTCATCGAGGACCACGACGGCGGCACTGAGCTTCTCGCCCGGCAGGACGTGGCGGCGCACCTCGATGTCCCAGCCGAGCAGCTGGCCGGCGAGCGCATCCGCGCCGGCGCCCGACCCGGTGACGAGCACCGGCAGCGGAGCCAGGGACTCACCCGGGGTGTAGCGCCTGAGGACCGAGGGCCGCGGCAACCCGAGGGCCTTGGCGATCCTGCCGGGCAGCGGCGTGTTGACGAGGTCCAGGTAGGTGTCCGCCATCAGTTCCTCGCCTCGAGGATCGCGACGACACCCTGCCCGCCTGCGGCGCAGATGGAGATGAGTCCTCGTCCGCCCTTCTCGGACAGCGTCTTGGCGAGCGAAGCCACGATCCTCCCGCCGGTGGCGGCGAAGGGGTGCCCGGCCGCGAGCGAGGAGCCGTTGACGTTGAGCTTCGAGCGGTCGATGCTGCCGAGCGCTCCGTCGAGCCCGAGGACGCGCTTGCAGTAGTCCGGGTCCTCCCAGGCGGCCAGGGCACTGAGCACGGTCGCCGCGAAGGCCTCGTGGATCTCGAAGAAGTCGAAGTCCTCGAAGGTGAGCCCGTTGCGCACCAGCAGGCGGGGCACGGCGTGGACGCCTCCCATGAGCAGTCCCTCCTCACCGTGGACGAAGTCGACCGCCGCCGCTTCGGCGTCGACGATGTTCGCGAGCATCGGCAGGTTGTTGGCCAGAGCGTAGTCCTCGCTGCCGAGCAGGACGAGGGCCGCACCGTCGGTCAGGGGCGTCGAGTTGCCGGCAGTCATCGTCGCCGGGGTATCGAGTCCCTTGCCGAAGACGGGCTTGAGGCCGGCGAGCTTCTCCAGGGAGGTGTCGGCGCGGAGATTCGCATCCCGGGTCAGGCCGCGGTAGGGCGTCATGAGGTCGGTGAAGAAGCCGCGCTCGTAGGCCGCCGCGAGGTTCTGATGGCTGCGGTAGGCGAGCTCGTCCTGAGCCTCCCGTGTGATGCCCCAGGCAGCCGTGGTGAGGGCCTGGTGCTCACCCATGGACAGGCCGGTGCGCGGTTCGCTCGTGGTGGGCGCGTTCGGTGAGAGGTCCTTCGGGCGGAGAGCACTGAGCGCCTTGAGCTTCTGCTGCGTCGTCCGGGCGCGGGAGAGATCGAGCAGCACCCGTCGCAGGCCTTCGCTCACCACGATCGGAGCATCCGAGGCGGAATCGACCCCGCCGGCGATGCCGGACTCGATCTGGCCGAGCTTGATCTTGTTGGACAGACCCACCACGGTCTCCAATCCGGTGGCGCAGGCCTGCTGGAGGTCGTAGGCGGGGGTCTCGGGCGAGAGGGCGGAGCCGAGGACCGCTTCGCGGGTGAGGTTGAAGTCGCGGGAGTGCTTGAGGACCGCGCCGGCGGCCACTTCGCCGATGCGCTCGCCCTGCAGGCCGAAGCGGGCCACCAGGCCGTCCAGCGCGGCGATGAGCATGTCCTTGTTGGACGAGTAGGCGTAGGCGCCGCCGGAGCGGGCGAACGGGATGCGGTTGCCGCCGATGACGACTGCCGTGCGGGGTGACGGGGCGGTGTTCTGCGCGCCGGCCTGATCTGCCATGGGAGTGCTCCTGGTACGAAGGGTGATTACCGATACCTAGCGTACCTGATACGCTGGGTATCATGAAGTTTGCGCCGACCCTGCTGGGCACCTCCAAGGAGAGTCCCTCCGCCGTTCCGGAGGGGGCACCCGAGGCCTTCACCAATCACGCGGCGAACAGCACGCGGACGGTGACGGACGGCCGCTCCAGCCGCTGGGAGGAGCACCGCGCCGAACGGCGGCGGCAGCTCATCAAGACGGCGAGGCGGGCGATCAGCACCCTCGGACCCGGGGCGTCCATGGAGGACATCGCCGCCGCCGCCGACACGTCCAAGTCGGTCTACTACCGCTACTTCGGTGACAAGACCGGACTGCAGCGGGCGATGGCCGAGGTGGTCATCGCCCAGATGCAGCAGAAGGTGCTCGACGCCGCGAAGGCCGCGCCGACGCCGCGGGAAGGCCTGTACTCGATGGTGCTGGCGTACCTCCAGATGGCCCGGACTTCCCCCAACGTCTACGCCTTCGTCACCCGGGTGGGGATCGCCGAGTCCACGGCTGCCGACGACGGCGCCCAGGACACCCTCGCCCACTTCCTCGCGGCGGTCACCGAGATGCTCTCGCGGCCGATGCGCGCCGTGCTGCGCCCCGACCGGTCCGTTGGACCCGATGACGCCGTCCCCTCGTACTGGCCGGCAGCGGCGATCGGGATGGTCCGGGCGGCCGGCGAGCACTGGCTCTGCTCGCCCGACGGCCCGGACAAGCCCACGGAGGAGCAGATGGCGCGCCACATCACCGGCTGGCTCTTCGATGGCATCAGCCGGTACGAGGCCCTCGTGCCCCCGGCTCCCCGACGTTCCCCGTCGTCCCCTGAAACCCTCCGATCCGCGAAGGACACGCCATGACCCAGACCATCTCCGGCCCCCAGCAGATTCCCGCCACGGTCGACATCAGGGACGACGAACAGGCCACCGTGGACACGGTGGAGCTCGGCGAACTGCTCCTCGGCAGGTGGGCGCACGTGCGGCGGGTTGCGCGGGAACTCGCCGGCCGCCCCGAGCTGCACAAGATCGAGGGCCTCACCCATCACGACCACCGGCGGCGGTGCCTCGACCAGCTCCACTACCTGGTCGAGCAGAAGGCGGTCCACCGCGCGTTCCCGGCAGCCTTCGGCGGTGACGGCGACCACGGCGGCAACGTCGCAGGGTTCGAGGAACTCGTCGTCGCCGACCCCTCGCTCCAGATCAAGGCGGGCGTGCAGTGGGGGCTCTTCGGCTCGGCCGTCATGCACCTCGGCACCGAGAAGCACCACGAGGCCTGGCTGCCCGGCATCATGAGCATGGAGATCCCGGGCTGCTTCGCGATGACCGAGACGGGCCATGGCAGCGACGTCGCGAGCATCGCGACCACGGCCACCTTCGACCCGGCGACCGACGAGTTCGTGATCGACACGCCCTTCCGGGCTGCCTGGAAGGACTACATCGGCAACGGGGCCATCGACGGTCGCGCCGCCGTCGTCTTCGCACAGCTCATCACCAACGGCGTCAACCACGGCGTGCACGGCCTCTACGTGGAGCTGCGCAACGAGAACGGCACCTTCAAGCCCGGAGTGGGCGGCGAGGACGACGGGATCAAGGGCGGCCTCAACGGCATCGACAACGGCCGGCTGCACTTCACGGACGTCCGGGTGCCGCGCACCAACCTGCTGAACCGCTACGGCGACGTCGCAGCGGACGGCTCCTACTCCTCGCCCATCGCGTCCCCGGGCCGCCGCTTCTTCACCATGCTCGGCACCCTCGTGCAGGGCCGCGTCTCGCTCGACGGCGCCGCCGTCGCCGCGAGCAAGCTCGCGCTGACCGCGGCCATCACCTACTCCACCCAGCGCCGCCAGTTCAACGCGTCATCGGACCTCAGGGAAGAGGTGCTGATGGACTACCAGAGGCACCAGCGCCGGCTCCTGCCGCGCCTCGCGGCGACCTACGCGGCGGCCTTCGCCCACGAGGAACTCCTCGAGAAGCTCGACGACGTGTTCTCCGGCGACCACGACACCGACGAGGACCGCCAGGACCTCGAGACGCTGGCCGCCGCCTTCAAGCCGCTCAGCACCTGGCTGGCGCTCGACACGCTGCAGGAGTGCCGCGAGGCGACGGGCGGCCAAGGCTTCCTCATCGAGAACCGGTTCGCGTCACTGCGCGCGGACCTGGACGTCTACGTCACGTTCGAGGGCGACAACAACGTCCTGCTGCAGCTCGTGGCCAAGCGCCTGCTGACCGACTACGCGAAGGAGTTCAAGGGCGTCGACTTCGGCGTCCTGGCCCGGTACGCGGTGTCCCAGGCAGCAGGCAGGACCCTCCACCGATCGGGCCTCCGCCGCGTCGCGCAGACCGTCGCGGATTCCGGGTCCGGGAAGAAGTCGGCCATCGCACTGCGTGACGAGGACACGCAGCACGAACTCCTGACGGACCGGGTGCAGTCCCGCGTGGCGGAACTCGCCGCCGCACTGCGCGGCGCGAAGGGCAGATCGCAGGAGGAGTCGGCGGCCCTGTTCAACGAGCACCAGAACGAGCTCATCGAGGTGGCCCACGCCCACGCCGAGCTGCTGCAGTGGGAGGCGTTCACGCGGGGCCTCCAGCAGATCAAGGACCCGGGCACGCGGGAGATCCTCACGCGCCTGCGCGACCTGTTCGGCCTGTGCCTGATCGAGAAAGACCTGGCCTGGTTCCTCATGAACGGACGGCTGTCCTCCCAGCGCGCGCGGACACTCGACGGCTACATCAACCGCCTGCTGGCGAAGATCCGTCCGCATGCCCTCGACCTCGTCGAAGCCTTCGGATACGGGCCGGAGCACGTGCGCTCCGCCATCGCCGGCGGCGCAGAGCAGCAGCGCCAGGAGGAAGCCGCCGAGTACGCTCGCCGCCGCCGCGCGAGCGGGGACGCCCCGATCGACGAGAAGACACTCCTGGCCCGTGAAGCCAGGGAGAAGAAGGTCCGCAAGGCCGGACGGGCACGCGCGAGGCGCTGACGCCGGGACGAAGCACACGCGAAAGGCCCGGGAATCCGTTCCCGGGCCTTTCTCCGTGCGGAGCTCCTGTCGGGAGCGGGCGCCGTCGGTGCCGCCCGGACACGGGCGCCCGGAGCGGTCGTCGAAGCTTCCGGCGTCAGAGGACGCTGCGGTACACCCCGAGCGTCGTCTCGGCGATCGAGCCCCAGTCGAAGTGCCGCTCCGCCCGCTCGCGCCCCGCCGCGCCCATGGCGGTGGCTTTCGCGGGGTCCTCGACGAGAGCGTTGAGCGCCGCGGCGAAGTCTGCCACGAACTTCTCCGGGTCCAGGGGCGTCCCCGTGCCGTCCTGGACCTGTTCGAGGGGCACCAGGGTGCCGGTCACGCCGTCGTCGATCACCTCCGGGATGCCTCCCGTGGCCGAGGCGACCACGGCGGCGCCGCAGGCCATCGCTTCGAGGTTGACGATGCCGAGGGGTTCGTAGATGGACGGGCAGGCGAACACGGTGGCGTGGCTGAGGATGTGGATGACCTCGCGCCGCGGCAGCATCTTCTCGATCAGCACCACGGAGCCGCGCCGCTCGCGCAGGTCCGAGATGAGCACCTCGGTCTCGGCCGCCAGCTCCGGTGTGTCGGCGGCGCCGAGGCAGAGGACGAGCTGCACGTCGGCGGGCAGGTGGGCGGCGGCTCGGAGGAGGTACGGCACGCCCTTCTGCCGCGTGTTGCGGCCCACGAAGACCACGCTCGGGCGGTCCGGGTCGATGCCGTGGGCGCGGAGGGCGTCGTCGTCCTCGTCGCGCGACCACTGCGCCACGTCGATGCCGTTGTGGACCACGTGCACCTTGCCGGGGTCGACGTCGGGGTAGCTGCGGAGGATGTCGGCCCGCATGCCGGCGGAGACGGCGATGACGGCCGCGGCCGCCTCGTAGGAGGTCTTCTCCACCCAGGACGAGAGGGCGTAGCCGCCACCGAGCTGCTCGGCCTTCCAGGGGCGCAGAGGCTCGAGGCTGTGCGCGCTCAGGACGTGCGGGATGCCATGCAGCAGGGACGCGAGGTGGCCGGCCATATTGGCATACCAGGTGTGCGAGTGCACGAGGTCGGCGCCTTTGATGGCGTCCAGCATCTGGAGGTCGGTACCGAGGGTCTGCACGGCGGCGTTCGCTCCGGCGAGCCCCTCCGGGACGCCGTACGAACGCACCGAGGCGCCGTGGTAGTCCTCCGGCCGGGCTGCACCGAACGCGTGGACCCGGAGGTCGACCTGTGGCGCAAGGACCCTGCTCAGTTCGGCGACGTGCACCCCCGCGCCACCATAGATCTCGGGGGGGAATTCCTTGGTCACAATGTCTACTCGCACTCCCCCAACGTAGTGCAGTGCGCCGGAGTCCTCTAGTGTGAAGTGACCGGAAGGGTTCCGGGTGTGTGACCTACGCCTCATCGGCCACCGGTCGAGAACGCAGAACACTCAAGGAAGAGCGGGGGGTCGATAGTGGCACCGAAGAAAGTACTTGCCGTGGTGTTGGCAGGCGGAGAAGGCAAGCGGCTGATGCCGCTGACCGCGGACAGGGCCAAGCCGGCCGTGCCGTTCGCGGGCAGTTACCGGCTCATCGACTTCGCCCTGTCGAACCTCGTCAATTCGGGATACCTCCAGATCGTGGTGCTCACGCAGTACAAGTCCCACAGCCTGGACCGGCACATCTCCGAGACCTGGCGGATGTCCACGCAGCTGCAGAACTACATCGCATCCGTCCCGGCGCAGCAGCGCCGCGGCAAGAGCTGGTTCCTCGGCAGCGCGAATGCCATCTACCAGTCCCTGAACCTCATCCACGACGCTCAGCCCGACATCGTCGTCGTCATCGGCGCAGACCATGTGTACCGCATGGACTTCCAGCAGATGGTCGACGCCCATGTCAAGAGCGGTGCCTCCGTGAGCGTCGCGGCCGTCCGGCAGCCGATGAACCTCGTCGACCAGTTCGGCGTCATCGAGGTCGACCAGAACGACCCCGGGCGCATCGCGGCGTTCGTCGAGAAGCCGAAGACGACGCCGGGCCTGCCGGACGACCCCAACAGCTTCCTCGCCTCCATGGGCAACTACGTCTTCACCACCGATGCGCTCGTCAAGGCCCTCGAGGACGACGCCGCACGGCTCGACACCAACCACGACATGGGCGGGGACATCATCCCCTACTTCGTGGAGCGCAACGACGCCGCGGTGTACGACTTCACCACCAACGACATCCCGGGCGCCACCGACCGGGACCGCCAGTACTGGCGCGATGTCGGCACCATGGACTCGTACTACGAGGCCAATATGGACCTCATCTCGCCCCTGCCGCTCTTCAACCTCTACAACCTGCAGTGGCCGATCTACACGCGGCAGAGCGTCTCGCCACCGGCGAAGTTCGTCCGGAGCGCATCGGGCCGGTCCGGCGAGGCGCACGACTCGATCGTCTCGGCCGGCGTCGTCGTCTCCGGTGGTGCCGTGAACACCTCCATCCTGGCGACCGACGTGTTCATCGACGAGGCCGCCGAAGTGACGGGCTGCGTCCTCCTGGACAAGGTCACCGTCGGTGCGGGTGCGGTGGTCCGGCGGGCCATCATCGACAAGAACGTCCGCATCCCCCCTGGTGCACAGATCGGCGTCGACTTCGAACTGGACCGAAGCCGCGGCTTCGCCGTCACGGACTCAGGACTGACGATCGTCAGCAAGAACCAGGTCGTCGAGCCGGCCTACCCGGTGGTCTGAGCCGAACGCACAGAGGCCCCCGGCACGCGCCGGGGGCCTCTGTGCGTTCGGGTCCGGGCGGGGTCAGGCGACCCTGGTGATGGCGACCGTCACGTTGAGCGTCGATCCCCCACCGCCGGACAGGATCCCCTTGAGCGGGGAGACGTCCCGGTAGTCGCGGCCGCGGGCCACGGAGACGTGGAAGTCGCTCACCGGGCCGCTGTTGGTCGGATCCCAGCCGCGCCACTCGCCGTCGTACCACTCCACCCAGGCGTGCGACTGTCCGGCGACCGTCTCGCCGATACCCGCGCTGCGGCGGGGGTGCAGGTAGCCGGAGATGTACCGCGCGGGGATGCCGAGGCCGCGCAGGGCTCCGATCGCGACGTGCGCGAGGTCCTGGCAGACGCCCGCGCGTTCCGCCCAGGCATCGCGGGCGCTGGTCTGCACGCCGGTGGCGCCCTGGACGTAGTCCATCTGCTGCCGCAGCCAGTCGAAGACGGCCCGGGCCGTCTCATGGGGGTTGCGGTCGTGTGCGAGGGGGGCGACCAGCGCGCGCACCTCCTCACCCGGCTCGCTGAGATTCGTCTGGGCCAGCCAGTCGGCGAACTCGTCGGTGAGGGACGGGGCGGCGAGGTCCTCCCAGGACAGGATCTCCGCCTCGCCGGGCACCCGCTCGACGCGGCTGACCTCGACGGTGGAGAGGGCTGTGACCTCGAGGTGCTCGTGCGGCACATGGACGTCGAACGACGTCACGCGGGTGCCCCAGTAGTCCCGGTAGGTGGACACGGTGGCGCTCGACGGACTGACCTTCAGGGTGGATTCGAGGACCACCTGCTGCGGGTCGGTGAGGGGGGTCATGCGGGCCTCGTTGTAGGACAGCGAGACCCGGCCGCGGTAGTCGTAGCCGGTGCGGTGCTCGATCAGCAGGCGTGTCATGAGACCTCTCCAACCCAGGACAGCTCGTCCGCCTGGGAAAAGTACGTGCGGGACACGGCGTCGGAGGCCCGCGCGCAGGCCTTCTGGATACGGTCCATGTGCTCGGGCAGTTCGGACATGAGGTCCCGTGTCTGGTGGAACTCGAGGAAGGTCCTGGCCTGCCCGACGATCCGGGTGGCGTCGTTGATGAATCCGACGCGCTGGTACGCGGGATTCAGCTGGGTGAGGCACTTCTCGGCGTCGCTCAGCGCGTACACGATGGACCGCGGGAACAGGCGGTCCAGGAGCAGGAACTCGGCGGCCTGCTGGTCGCCGAAGGAGGCCCGCCGGGTCCGGAGGAAGGATTCGTACGCGCCTGCGCACCGCAGCATGTTGACCCAGGACAGACCCGCAGCGTGGACGTCGTGCGTGGAGAGCATCCGGGCCGTCATGTCGGCGCGTTCGAGGCTGCGCCCGAGGACCAGGAACTGCCAGGACTCGTCGTGGCTCATGGTGGTGTCCGACAGTCCCCGTATCATCGCCGTCCGCTCCACCACCCAGTGGCAGAAGCGGTAGGTCCCGACGACGTCCTTGCGGTGCTGGGTCAGGCCGTACCAGGTGGTGTTCAGGCTCTCCCAGACGCTGCTCGAGACGGTCTCGCGGGCCCGCCGCGCATTCTCACGTGCGGCTCCCAGGGCGCCGGCGATGGAGGTCGCGCTCGTCCGGTTGTAGGCGAGGGCCTGGAGCAGGTCCGAGAGGTCGATGTCGTCCTTCTCGGGGCGGCTGCCCATGACGCCGAGCAGGTGCCGGGAGGTCTCCCGCTGCTGGGCGAGCGGCATCTGGTTGAGCCGTTCGAGGTGGACGTCGAGGATGCGCGCCGTCCCGTCGGCGCGTTCGACGTAGCGGCCGATCCAGAAGAGGGATTCAGCGATGCGGCTGAGCATGGGGCCTGCCTTCCATGGAAGTCGGGGAAGTCGGGGAAGTCGCGACGATCATTGCTGCTGCTGCTCCGATTGCTTGTCCTGCCAGTTGGTTTCGATCGGCCAGACGCTGGTGCGTTCGCGGACGGTCACCGCCGGGCGTTCCTGCGGCACGTCCGCCGGACTGCGCACCCCGCCGTCCACCACCCAGGTGTCCTTGGAGCCTCCGCCCTGGCTCGAGTTCACGATCAGGGAACCCTCCTTCATGGCCACACGCGTCAGTCCGCCGGGAAGCACCCAGACCTCCTCGCCGTCGTTGACGGCGAAGGGCCGCAGGTCCACGTGGCGGGGGCTGAACTGGCCCCCTGACATGGTCGGCACGGTGGAGAGCTGGAGGACCGGCTGGGCGATCCAGCCGCGCGGGTCCTCGAGGACCTTGGCGCGGAGGGTGTCGAGTTCGGCCTTCGTGGCGTCCGGGCCGATGACGAGTCCCTTGCCGCCGGAGCCGTCCACGGGCTTCACGACGAGTTCATCGAGCCGGTCGAGCACTTCCTCACGTGCCGGGGCATCCTCGAGCCGGTACGTGTCCACGTTGGCGATGATGGGCTCCTCGCCCAGGTAGTACCGGATGAGGTCGGGGACATAGGTGTACACGAGCTTGTCGTCGGCCACGCCGTTGCCGACGGCGTTCGCGATGGTCACCATGCCGGCGCGGGCAGCATTGACGATGCCGGGACACCCGAGCACCGAGTCCGCGCGGAACTGCAGGGGGTCGAGGAACTCGTCGTCGATGCGCTTGTAGATGACGTCCACGCGCTGCTCCCCCGCCGTCGTCCGCATGTACACGCGGTTGCCACGACAGATCAGGTCGCGTCCCTCCACGAGCTCGACGCCCATGAGCCCGGCGAGCAGGGTGTGCTCGAAATAAGCGGAGTTGAAGACGCCGGGCGTCAGCACCACGACGGTCGGTTCCTCGACGCCGGGAGGCGCCGTCTTGCGCAGGGCGGCGAGGAGGCGGCGCGGGTATTCCTCGACCGGCCGGATGTGCTGCTGCCCGAAGGCCTCCGGGAGCCCTTTGGCCATGGCCCGCCGGTTCTCCAGCACGTAGCTGACACCGCTGGGCACGCGGACGTTGTCCTCGAGGACACGGAAGGTGCCCTGCTGGTCCCGCACGACGTCGATCCCCGAGATGTGGACGCGCACGCCGCCCGCCGGAGCGAACCCGGCGACCTCCCGGTGGAAATGGGCGCTGGAGGTGATCAGCCGCCGCGGTATCACCCCGTCGGATACCACCGTCATCTTGTCGTAGACGTCGCTGAGGAACGCCTCGAGCGCCTTCACGCGCTGCGCGACGCCGCGTTCGAGGACCTCCCAGTCGCTGCCCGCGATCACGCGCGGCACGATATCGAGCGGGAAGGGACGCTCCTCACCCGCGAAGTCGAAGGTGACGCCGCGGTCGAGGAAGGTGCGCGCCATCGAGTCGGCGCGGGCTGTGACATCGGCGAGGTTGAGAGCGTCCAGGGCGGCCGCGACCTGGCCGTATTCGGTGCGCGGACGGTACCCGGCATCGAACATCTCATCGAAGGCGGTCGTCTTGCGGGCGGCGGCTGGATAGTCAGCAAAGAGCTCGGACATAACCCAACAGTGCCATGGATGAAGCGCCGATACGCACCGCCACACGCGCCGTTAACATGCCCGAAACGAAGCGGAGAGGCTGCGTGATTGAATGGCCGGATGGAGAACGAGAACCTGCGCCGCGACGAGGCGGCCGCGCGGTCGGCCCTGCTGGAGACCGGGAGCTACGCCGTCGAGCTCGATCTCTCGGACGCCCGGAATACCGGGGAGGGGACGTACCGGAGCACCACCACCGCGGTGTTCTCGTGCCGCGAGCCCGGCAGCTCGACGTTCATCGACTTCATCGGCGAGGTCACCGCCGTGGAACTGAACGGACGGGTGCTGGACCCGACGGCCGTGAGCGATGGCGCCAGGGTCCTCCTCGACGACCTCGCGGCCTCGAACACGGTGACGGTGGAAGGACGCGCGGCCTACAGCGCGAGCGGCGAGGGACTCCACCGGTTCGTGGATCCCGCCGACGGGGAGACCTACCTCTACACCCAGTACGAGCCGGCCGACGCGCGCCGCGTCTTCGCGAACTTCGAGCAGCCGGACCTCAAGGCCTCCTTCTCCTTCCGCGTGATCGCACCCGCCGGCTGGACCGTGGCCTCGAACGGTGCGGAGGCAGCGGTCGAACCGCTCGACGACGTAGCCGGCTCGGCCGTGCGGTGGACCTTCGAGCCGACCCGGCGGATCTCGACCTACATCACCACCATCCTTGCCGGCCCGTACCACTGCGAGACCGACTCGTGGACCGGTGCCCCCGGGACGGCCGGGGAAGGCCTCGAGGTGCCGCTTGCACTGTTCTGCCGCCGCTCCCTCGCGCCGTCCTTCGACGCACCGGAGATTTTCGATACCACCCGGCGCGGGCTCGACTTCTTCCACGACCTGTTCGACTACCCGTACCCCTTCGGCAAGTACGACCAGGCGTTCGTGCCCGAGTACAACCTCGGTGCCATGGAGAATCCCGGGCTGGTGACCTTCACGGAGAACTACGTGTTCCGGTCGGCGGCCACCGAGGCGCAGCGCGAGGCGCGGGCCAACACGATCCTGCACGAGATGGCGCACATGTGGTTCGGGGATCTCGTGACCATGTCCTGGTGGGACGACCTGTGGCTCAAGGAGTCCTTCGCCGACTACATGGGAGCGCTGGCGGTGGCGGAGGCCACGCGGTGGACCACGTCCTGGGTGAGTTTCGCGAACCGCCGCAAGTCGTGGGCCTACGTGCAGGACCAGCTCCCGACGACGCACCCGATCGTCGCCGACATCCCCGACCTCGAGGCCGCGAAGCAGAACTTCGACGGCATCACCTACGCCAAGGGCGCCTCGGTGCTGAAGCAGCTCGTGGCCTTCGTCGGGCGGGAGGCCTTCACCGATGCTGCGCGCCGGTACTTCCGGAAACACGAGTACGGGAACACGACGCTCGCCGATCTCCTCGACGTGCTCGCCACCGCCACGGGACGGGACCTCGGCGCCTGGTCGCGGTCCTGGCTGCAGACGTCCGGCGTGCCGTCCCTTGGAGCGGAGGTCGCCGCCGACGGCGGCGTGCTCCGACAGGTCACGATCGTGCAGGACGCGGTCGACCCGGTCACGGGCGTGGAGGAGCCCCGTCCCCACCGGATTCGGGTGGGCCTGTACTCCTTCGACGCCGAGGGCTGGCTCGTGCGGACGGGCGCCGAGGCGGTGACCGTCGAGGGCGGCCGGACGCCGGTCCCTGCGCTCGCCGGGACCGCGCAGCCCGACCTCCTGCTGGTCAATGACGACGACCTGACCTACGCCAAGCTCTCCTTCGACGGGCATTCGCTCTCGACCCTGCTGTCCTCGATCCACCGCCTGCGCGACCCACTGGCCCGGGCCACGTGCCTGACGGCCCTCTGGTCCAGCACGAGCGACGCCCGCCTGCCGGTGGACTCCTACCTCGACGCCGTTCTGCTCGCCGCGCCGGCCGAGACCGGCGTGGGCGTGCTGCAGGTCCTGCTGGCCAATACCGGAACCGCGGTCGAGCGTTTTGCTCCGACAGACCGGCGTGCCGGCCTCCGCGACCGCGTGAGCGGCTTCCTGGAGGAGGGGCTGCGGACGGCCGCCCCGGGATCCGACCTGCAGCTCGCCTGGGCGCGGGCACTGGCCTCCGCCGCCAGGACCACTACCCGGGCGGCCGACGTCGTCCGCGCCGTGCTCGACGGCGACGAGAGGATCGCAGGGCTGCCCCTCGACCCCGAGCTGCGCTGGCTCTTCCTGCAGGGACTGGCGGCACAGCAGCGCGTGCTCCCCGGCGAGCTGGAGGCCGAGCGGGCCTCGGACGAGACAGCGTCGGGAAGGGTCGGGTTCACCCTGGCCTCCGCCGCGATCCCGGACGCGGGGATCAAGAAGGCGACGTGGGAGGAGGCCGTGCACGGAGACCGCTTGTCCAACGAGCTGCTCAGCGCGGCGATCGAGGGGTTCGTGCTGGGCCCGCGCGAACTGCTCGGCCGCTACGAGGAACCCTACTTCGGGGCGCTCCGCGAGGTCTGGGCCTCGCGTGGCATCGAGATGGCGAGCAGGATCGTTCGTGGCCTGTACCCGGGCCGTCAGGACCTCGACGGGGCGCCGGAGGAGCACCCCGTGGTCGTGCGGACGGATGCCTGGCTGGACGACAATGCCGACGCTCCGGCGGCACTGCGCCGCATCGTCCTCGAGGAGCGGGACCACCTGCTGCGCTCCCTCGGCGCGCAGGCTCAGGGCACGCGGTAGAGCCACTCCTCGGTGCCGAACTTGCGCTCCACGAGCTCTCCGGCGCGCTGCAGCTCGTCCTCGGACAGCGTCGCGTCCACGGCGCCGTAGCGCTGCCGGAAGGTGGAGATCATCACGTCGATGATCTCCTCGCGGGTCACGCCCGTCTGGCGGCGCAGCGGATCCACCCGCTTCTTGGCGCTCTTCGTGCCCTTGTCGGACATCTTCTCCTTGCCGATGCGGAGCACCTCGAGCATCTTGTCGGCGTCGATGTCGTAGCTCATGGTCACGTGGTGCAGCATGCCGCCGTTGGCGAGTCGTTTCTGCGCCGCACCGCCGATCTTGCCGATCTCCGTGGCGATGTCGTTCAGGGGCTGGTACCAGGCCCGGATGCCGAGCTTCTCGAGGGCCTCCATGACCCACGCGTCGAGGAAGGGGTACGAGTCCGCGAAGCTGAGGCCGTCCACGAGCGACTGCGGCACGTAGAGGGAGTACGTGATCGCGTTGCCGTGCTCCATGAACATGGCGCCACCGCCGCTGATCCTGCGCACCACGCTCACACCGTGCCGGGCGGCGCCCTCGGGGTCCACCTCGTTGCGCATGGACTGGAAACTGCCGATCACCACGGACGGCGACTGCCACTCCCAGAAGCGCAGGGTCGGGTTGCGGGCGCCGGAACCGACATCGTGCGTCAGGACCTCGTCCATGGCGACGTGCATCGCCGTGGACAGCGGGGTGGGCGGGATGATCTCCCACTGGTGGTCGGCGAAGCCGGTGGCCCGGCCGAGGGCGCGCCGGACGGCCGTGGCGATGGCGGAGGGCGAGAACCCGAACAGGACGGCGGAAGGATCGAGGCGTGCCGTGACGGCGCTCGCGAGTTCCCCGGGCGACGTGTCCGCAGGGAGGCCCTCGAGCGCGGCGTTGATGTCGAGGAGGGCCTCGTCCGGCTCGAGGAAGAAGTCACCGTTGACGGAGACGCCGGTGAGGTGCCCGTCCCGGACCAAGAGGTCCACGGCGGTGAGCTTGCCGCCCGGCGTCTTGTACTCGCCGTGCAGGCGGCCGTCGTCCGATGCTGGTGCCATGGTGGACCTCCTGGGTGCCGGCCCGCTGCGGGCGCGGTGCTGGTGCTGCGGAATGGGTGACTGTGCTCGGGTGAACGCGGCGTTAAGCGAGGAAAAGCCACGCCGTAGCGGCATGGCTTTTCCTCGTGGACGTAGGCGCGTGGCCTCGGTCCGGTGTACTGCGGAAGGCTACTTCTTGCCGCCGAAGCCCTTGAAGCGGGCGTTGAAGCGCTCGACACGACCGGCGGAGTCCATGATGCGCTGCTTGCCCGTGTAGAACGGGTGCGACTCCGAGGAGATCTCGACCTCGATGAGGGGGTAGGTGTTGCCGTCTTCCCACTCGATGGTCTTGGACGAACCGACCGTGGACTTGGTCAGGAACGCCTTGTCGGAGGCCAGGTCGCGGAAGACGACCGACTGGTACTGGGGGTGGATTTCAGACTTCACGGGACTACCTTCTCTGGTTGCCTGGATTTTGCCAGGCACGGGAAAATGAAAGGTTGGCAACAGGGCCAGCTATTCATACTAGCGCAGGAGTCGCCCCGACGCTAAAGCGCGTGCGCACCGCGGGCGTCGTACCGGCATTCCCAGAAGGCGACGGCGGCCGCCGCGGCCACGTTGAGCGAATCCACTCCCCCGTGCATCGGGATGGTCAGGGCGACGTCGGCCTCGGCGAGTGCACCGTCGCTCAGTCCGTCGCCCTCGGTACCCAGCAGGAGGGCGAGGCGCTCGTGCGTCCCGGCGGCGAACTCCCCGAGCGGTACGGCCCCGGGCACCAGGGCGAGGGCTGCGACCGTGAAGCCCGCATCCCGGACGGCGGCCAGGGCATCCGGCCATACCTCGAGCCGGACCCAGGGCACCTGGAAGACGCTGCCCATGCTCACGCGTACCGCCCGCCGGTAGAGCGGGTCGGCACTGCGGGGGCTCACCAGGACGGCATCGATGCCGAGGGCCGCCGCGGAGCGGAACACGGCGCCGAGGTTGGTGTGGTCCACCATGTCCTCGATGATGGCGACGCGGTGCGCGGACGCGAGGACCTCGGCGAGCGGGAGTGGCTCGGGACGGTGCATGGCGGCCAGGGCGCCGCGGTGGAGGTGGAAGCCCGTGATCGCCTCCAGTGTGGCTTCCGGTGCCACGAAGGCGGGGACGGACGGGAACCGCGAGAGCACGTCCGCCAGGTCGGGCAGCCACTTGGGGGCCAACAGGAAGGATCGGGGCACATGGCCCGCGTCGATCGCTCGCCGCAGCACCTTGGAGCTCTCCGCGATGTAGAGACCCTCTGCCGGTTCCTTCGCGAGGCGGAGCTGGACGTCGGTGAGGTTCCGGTAGTCCGAGAGGCGCGGATCGTCGACGTCGTGGAGCTCGACGAGCGCCATCAGGTTCCCGTACCCGTCACCGGAGCGGCCGGCGCCGTCACGCCCGGGCGACCGCACTGTAGCGGCCGTTCTCCTCGGTGACCTTGAGGGCGACGTCGAACGCTTCGCTCAGGTTCTCCTCGGTCAGGACGCCGGAGAGCGGGCCGGCGGCGACGACCCTCCCGTCGCGGAGCAGCAGCGCGTGGGTGAAGCCCGGCGGGACTTCCTCGAGGTGGTGCGTCACCAGCACCATGGCGGGCGCTTCCTCGTCCCGCGCAAGCTCCGTCAGGCGCTGCACGAGGTCCTCGCGGCCGGCGAGGTCGAGACCCGCAGCGGGTTCGTCGAGGAGGAGCAGCTCCGGATCGGCCATGAGGGCCCGGGCGATCTGCACGCGCTTCCGCTCGCCCTCGCTGAGGGAGCCGAAGCGACGGTTCATGAAGCGGGACATGCCCCACGTGTCGAGGAGGCGGAAGGCGCGCCGTTCGTCGAGGCGCTCGTACTGCTCCCGCCACCGGCCGGTGACACCGTAGGAGGCCGTCACGACGACGTTCAGGACCGTCTCGTCGTCCGGGACCTGTGAGGCGAGGGCCGCGGACGCCAGTCCGATGCGCGGGCGGAGCTCGAACACGTCGACCGCGCCCATCACCTCGTCGAGGATGCCCACCACGCCGCGCGTCGGATGCAGGCGTGCCCCCGCGAGCTGCAGCAGCGTGGTCTTGCCCGCTCCGTTGGGGCCCATGACCACCCAGCGCTCACCCTCGCTGACCTGCCAGTCGATGTCATCGAGAAGGGTCTTGCCGCCCCTGACGAGGCTCACTCCCGCCAGTTCCAGAACGTCGCTCATGGTCCTAGACACTAGGCTAAGGAGCGGCTCCGTGGCGAAACCGGGAGCCTCCCGAGGATCATGCACCTTCCGGCAGACGCCGTCGGGGTCCTCCCGGCGGTGCCGGGTAGGGACCCCGTCCTGCCCGGCGTCCCCGGGCAGGACGGGACGTACACGACGACGCCGCCAGCGGCACGGACAGGAGCGGACAGCATGCCGGAGAACATCCCGGTCAGTATCCCGGACAGCACGGCTGAGAGCATGGCGGACAGCGCGAGGGTCGTCGCTTATGCACGCCGGCTCGAGGACAGGCAGCACGAGGACCTGGTATCCGTCCTGCGTGACCTCGGCGCCCAGGTCACGGAAGTATCCGTGGCCGGGGCCGCGACGTACGCCGTCCTGACGGTCGACGTCGTCCTGCCTGCGGACCGGTCCGCGCGGCTCAGCGCACTCCGCACCGGACTGTCGGAGTGGACCGGCAGGACCGGCATCGGAGCGGCCCTCGTCCCGGCGCCGGTCTACGCACCCGGCCCGAAGCTGCTGATCATGGACGTCGACTCGACGCTGATCAAGCAGGAGGTCATCGAACTGCTCGCCGCGCACGCCGGACGTGAGGCGGAGGTGGCCGCCGTGACCGAGGCGGCGATGCGCGGAGAGCTCGACTTCGAACAGTCCCTCCACCACCGCGTGCGCGCGCTGGAAGGCCTGCCCGCGTCCGTGATCGACGAGGTGGCCGGCAGGATCGAACTGAGCGATGGCGCCGAGGAGCTCGTGGCTGCGTATCTCGGGGCCGGCCACCGCGTCGGTGTCGTCTCGGGAGGCTTCTCGCAGGTCCTGGCACCCCTCGCCGAGCGCCTCGGCCTCTCCTTCGCCAAGGCGAACGACCTCGACATCGCCGGCGGTGTGCTGACAGGGCACGTTCGCGGCGCCGTCGTCGACCGCCGGGAGAAGGCGCGCATGCTGCGCACCGAGGCGGCCCGTGCCGGAGTCCCCCTGGCGGCGACCGTGGCCGTGGGCGACGGTGCGAACGACCTCGACATGCTGGCGGCTGCGGGCCTCGGCATCGCGTTCAATGCCAAACCCGCGGTCCGCGCGGCAGCCGACGCGGCCCTGGACCTGCCCGACCTCGACGTCGTCCGCCACCTGGCCGGCCTCTAGGCTCCAGCCCTTCAGGTTCTCCCGGGCAGCGCCTCGTCCCTGCGGGGCGGCCGTGCGGCCGGAACGCGGCGCGCCCCGGCCGACCTGCCGGGGTCAGCTCTTGGCGAGGAAGTCCTCGGCGCCGCCCACGTATTCCGTGTGGCCGGTGGGCACGTCGGCCGTGACCATCCGGACGATCTCGGTGGCGAACTCCGACACCGAATACAGGCGGCCTGCCTCCTGGCGCCGTGCCTCGATGGCGCCCGGCGTCGCCCGGTCGAGGAGGGTCGCAGTGACCGTGCCCTCGATCATGTCACCGGACACGACCACGAGGGAGATGCCCTTCTCGTCCAGCTGCGGGATGAGTGCGCGCAGTGCGTCCTCGCCGGCCCGCTTGCTGCGGGCGACGGGCTCGTAGGCGTCCATCGTCTCCACCTTCTCGATGAAGTGCGCCTGGTGGCTCGTGATGAAGACCACGCGCGATCCCGCGGGCATCACCTCGGCAGCCGCGGTGAGCATGTTGACCTGCGCATCGCGGTTGAGCTTGAGCGCGTAGTCCTCCCCCATGCCCGTCTCCATGCCGCCGGAGGCGTTGAGCACGAGCAGGTTGAGCCCGCCGAAGGTCGACACTGCGGCATCGACCAGCGCGGCCGGTCCCTCCGGCGTGGTCAGGTCCGCTCCGACGGCGACGGCCTTGCCGCCCGCCGCCTCGATCCCCGCGACGACCTTGTTGGCGCGCGGCGCCTTCTGGCGGTAGTTGACGACGACGGCCGCGCCCTGCGCGGCGAGTTGCTGCGCGACGTCGGCTCCGATGCCGCGGGACGATCCGGTGACGATTGCTGTGGTGCCCTCGAGGGTGGCCATGGTGCTCCTTCTGCTGGAATCCGGGGATGGTGCGGGCACGGAGCGGAGGCTCCGCGGGAATCAGTGGGGGTCAGTGGCCCATGCCGAGGCCGCCGTCGACGGGGATGACGGCGCCGGAGATGTAACCGGCCGCGTCGCCGGCGAGCCAGGACACGACGCCGGCCACCTCGTCGGGGGATGCGAAGCGCCCGGCCGGGATGGTGGCCAGGTAGCTCTTGCGGGTGTCCTCGGGGAGCTCCGCCGTCATGTCGGTGTCGATGAACCCGGGTGCGACGACGTTCGCCGTGATCCCGCGGGACCCCAGCTCCCTCGTCAGCGAGCGCGCGATGCCGATGAGTCCTGCCTTCGACGCCGAGTAGTTGATCTGGCCGGGCGCCCCGTAGAGACCTGTGACGCTGGAGATCAGGATGACGCGTCCGCGCCGCAGCCGGATCATGCCGCGCGACGCGCGCTTGACGACCCGGAACGCTCCCGTGAGGTTCGTGTCGATGACGTCGGTGAAATCGCTCTCGGTCATGCGCAGGAGCAACGTGTCCCGGGTGATGCCCGCATTGGCGACGAGCACCTCGACCGGACCGTGCTCGGCCTCCACCTGCGTGAAGGCCGCATCGATCTGCTCCTCGCTCGTGACGTCGGCCTTGACGCCGAGCATTCCCTCGGGCACCTCGCCACTTCGGTAGGTGATGGCAACCTTGTCGCCGTTGGCTACGAATACCTTGGCGATGGCAAGGCCGATCCCCCGGTTTCCTCCGGTGATGAGGACGCTGCGTCCGGAGGCCGTCGTCTTGCTGTCTGCATCAGATGCCAAGGGGAAACTCCTCTATCTGCGGGCCGGAAGGGGTCCACGTTGTTCACTGTGTTGTTCGCCGTGTTGTTCGCTGCCGACGGTCCCGCCAGGGACCCGCCGCAGCGTGCCGACCCTTTCAGGCCTGCCGTGCGGCCAAACTATCCCGACGATCCTAGCGGGGCATCCCTCGACTTCGGGAACGGGACCCGGAGTGAGATAATTGAGGGATTCTCCTTGGAGTGTGATGAGTAAACAAACGAAGCACAACCCAGACGTCCACACCATCTCCGATGCCCGTGAATCACACAGCGACGAGATGCGGTCACGAATGATCAGGTACTCGGTGTCGATGGGGCTCCGCCTCATCTGCTTCGTCCTGGTCTTCGTCGTCCCCTATGTGTGGCTGCAGTGGGTGATGATCGCCGGTGCCGTCTTCCTGCCGTACTTCGCAGTGATCATCGCGAACGGCGGAAGCGATACCAGCAACATCCGGCACAGCGATGCGCTGATCGATCGCGCCCCGGTCCGTGAGATCGAGGCTCGGGTGGTCGACGCGGGTCCGGCGGACGAGGACGAGGTCCTCAGCGGCGAGATCATCGATGACACGCACCAGCGCGCGCATGGCTCCTCTGCCGCGCGCAACGGCACCACCGGTGCAGATGCCTGAGATCCCTGCGGGCCGACCCGCGGTTGCCTCGACCGCGGGCCTTGGCCTGTTCGGGGCACCGCGGGCCGCGGACAGCGGCGGACCCGTCTGCTCGCGCAAGGGCTGCAGGAATGCCGCCGAGTGGCAGCTGCTCTGGAACAACCCGCGCATCCATACGCCCGATCGCCGCAAGGCGTGGGCATCCTGCCCGGGCCACGTCGAGTGGTTCGAGGAATACCTCCGGGATCGCGGACTCTGGAAGGAGACGCTCCCCCTGACAGCCGATCAACCGATGGAGACCCGCTAGGTGTACCGCTTCCTCTTCTCCGCCCGCTGGCTCGGCTGGCTCGCCATGGTCACGGTGCTGGCCGCCGGATGCGTGGGCCTCGGACGCTGGCAACTCGACCGTCGTGAAGCGGTCGTGGAGAACATCCAGCGCATCGAGGCGAACTACGACGCCGCCCCTGAGCGCTACCTGCCGGGCGAGAACGGCTTCGACAGCTACGACCCGGACCGCGAGTGGGCTCCCGTCACGTTCACCGGGATCTACGACGTCGCGAACCAGGTCGTCGTCCGCAACCGGCCGCTGAACGGACAACCGGGCTACGAGGTGCTCACGCCCCTGAAGCTCGACGACGGAACGGCCGTCATCATCGATCGCGGGTGGCTGCCCATCGGCAACGTCGAGGCGGGGCGTCCCGACGAGATCCCCGCTCCCCCTGCCGGCGAGGTCGAGGTCACGGCCAGGACGAAGCCCGGAGAGCCGGCGGTCAACCGTGGGGCCCCCGAAGGCCAGGTCGCATCGATCGACCTCTCCGCGCTCGCGGACAGGCTCGACTATCCGCTGCAGGAGGCGGCGTACGGCCTCCTGGCCGTCGAACGGCCGGCCGCGGCGCAGACACCGGTTGCCGCACCGAAGCCATCCATCGACGAGGGCCCGCACCTGTCGTACTCGATGCAGTGGTTCGCCTTCGGAGTCCTGGCCTTCGTGGGCCTCGGCTACGCCGCGCGCCAGCAGCGCCGCAGCGACGAGGAGCAGGACGGGACGGCTCCCGAGCGCCCGGCACGCCGGCGCCGTCCTTCCTCCGAAGAGGAGGAGGACGCCATCCTCGACGCGCAGGGCATCCGCTAGGTCCGAAGGCCACCCGCTGGCCGCGGCCCCCGGATGGGGCCGGGCCGCAAGGGTCGCGCTACCGTCGGCCCTGTCACCCGGGGAATCCGAAGCAGGGGTAGAACTCCTCCACACCGGGTCGGGCAATTTCGATGCAGCGTGACTTAACCTGTTCCAGGACCGCAGTGGTATCCGTGCCCGTGGCCGTGAAGTCCCCGACCGTCACGGACACTTCCGCGGTGGCTGGGCGCATCAGATTATTGTCCGTCGCGTTCACGTTGCCCTCGCCGGGGAAGTGTTCGTGGTTATGGGCCGTGTCGTGCTGGAGGGGGCCGGTGGCCGTCCAGGACGCCGAGAGTGCGATGGTAACCGGGTCTCCGTTGCCGTCGGAGCCCGCCAGCTGGGTGTCGATGGAGGCGGTGGTCAGCCGGGGATCAACCACCAGGGGCGCCATGTTCCGGCCCTCCGCCTGGAACAGTACTGCGCCCCCGCCCCCTCCCGCGGCAGCGCTGACCGGGCCGGACGCCGCGGCACAGGTGTCGGTGACGAGCACGAACACGGCGGTGAGGCCCTGCTTGTTGACGGGGCCGGGCTGATTCGCATACATGGCGACGCTCGAGGACACGAATATTTCAGTCTGCTCGCAGCCGACAGTGGTCACCACGTCCGCATCGGCATGGCTCGACCGGATCGTATGGTAGATGCTGGGAGCGGCTTCCGCCGGTGCAGCCCCTAGCCCCACTAATCCCGCAACAGCGAGTCCACTCAGCAAGCGTTTCACGACTACTCCTGTGGGTCGGATACCTTATTCCTGCCTTGTTCGAGGCTGAGCACCTCGTATATGGGGCGCCCGTTGACCTCCGGGCGCTCGCGACCTCACCTGCGGTCGTAGCTGCGTACTGCCGGTGGCCCTTACTGGGCCCGTCGTTCCACTCGCGGCTTGCGCTGCGCGTAGTGGTGCCCGAATGAGTCCGTGTAGATGTCCACGGAACGGAGTGTCTCATCCGAGGTGTCCTCCGCCGCATCATGGGCGTGGACCACGGGAGTGTCGCCATCGGTTCGATCTGCCGGCCCGAGGAACACGGCGGCGGCCGTATCGAGCCCTTGGAAGAACGACGGATGGGTCTTCCTCTTCGTCACGACCAGTGGTGCTGTGGGCTGCTCGGCGGGGTGCGGCGTATCCCCGACCCCTGCGGGTTCGGAGGTGGGACGACCGAAGAGGCGCCGATCGAAGAGGTGCTGATGCTGCTTTGTCGGGTTCCGGTGAATTCTCATCACACACCTGTTTCATGCTGGGAGTACTATTCTACTCCGCTCGGCCTTTTCATCCCCGGGCTCCGCCCCTCGGGATCCGGGAATTCTCGCGCCCGATGCGCGCCTCGGGTGGGTGGCATGGACCGGTCGCGATATGGCTGCCCGTCGACTCCGGAGCAATCACGGGCATAGAGTCGTCAGAGCCCCTTCACCGAAAGTTGACCCCTATCACTTCCCGTCGTGCCCCCCGTTCCCGCGCCCTTCTCACCCTCACCGCACTACTTCTGGTGACCGGTTGCGTCTCGAGCGAGCCGCCGGATGCCGCTGAGTCTGCGGCGCCTGCGGCGTCCGTCGTTCTCGCACATCCTGGTGCCGAGAAGCGCCAGGTGGTGGCAGGCACCGATACCCAGACGTCGATCCACATGAGCAGCATGGTGTTCGACCGCAGCCCGGCGGCGGTGGTCGTCGCCCGCCGGATCGAGGGGGGATCGGCCCCCCTCGACGCCGATCTCACCGCAGCATCGAGTGCTGCGGCGGGCCTCCATGTCCCCCTCCTGGTGGTGAGCCCGGGTGGATCCGCTGCGGCGGAAGTCACGGCCGAGCTCGAACGGCTGGAGGTCGAGACCGTCATCGGGTACGGAGATCCGGCGGCCGACTGGGAAGCTCTCGCCGCGCAGCGCGCCCTCGTGGCTGGTCCTACGTCGGCGGCAGAGTTCGAAAACGTTCTGGGGCTGGCTGTTACTCCCGTCCCCGTGGAGGACGACGTCGTCGCCTCGGTGCGTGAACTGGGCGGACCCGACCCCCGCCTGCTCACGCTGGTACCGGCCGCGACACCGCCGGCACCTGAGCCATCGCCTGGTGCCTCGGCAACCGGAGCCCAGTCCACGGGTAATGGGCTCGCAGCCCTCGCTACTGCAGGGAAGGTACCTGACTTCACGCCGGCGGCCCAGCCCGTCCGGGCACTGGTGCTGGCCACGCGCTCCTCCGCGCTGGCACCTCTGGCGACAGCACGGGCCGCCGGAGCCGAGGTCGAACTGGTGACGGAGCCGGACCCGCGAGCCACCAGTCGAACGGTGGATGTCGTACGGTCCTCCGCCGATCGGGCGATCCTCGCCGTGGGTGACGCGTTCGGATCCCAGGAGATCTTCGCCGAGCGGGTCCAGGTCGCGACGACGGCTGCACAGCTGCCCGGCGGCGGCCAGACCGTCTTTCCCGGCCGCCGCATGGTGGCCCTCTACGGGCACCCCAGCGGCCCCTTCCTGGGAGCGCTGGGCGAACAGGGCATCGAGGCGACACTCGCTCGGGTGAAGGATCTCGCCGCCCAGTACCAGCCGTTCAGCGACGAGCCCGTCGTCCCAGCTCTCGATCTGATCGCCACCGTCGCCAGCGCCGACCCCGGTACCGACGGCGACTACTCCAGCGAAACCTCGATCGAAGAGCTCACACCCTGGATCGACGCCGCCGAGGAACAGGGTGTGTACGTGGTGCTGGACCTGCAGTCGGGGCGCTCCGACTTCCTGTCCCAGGCCAAGCTCTACGAAGAGCTTCTTGCCCGGCCGTCCGTCGGCCTCGCCCTGGACCCGGAGTGGAGGCTTCTCCCGGGCCAACAGCCGCTTCAGCAGATCGGCACCGTGGACACCGCCGAAATCAACGCGGCCACCACCTGGCTCGCCGATCTGACCCGGGACCGCGCCCTGCCGCAGAAACTCCTGATGATCCACCAGTTCCGCATCGACATGATCACCGATCGCGAGGGCCTGGACGTGTCGAGGACGGAGCTGGCGGTGACCCTGCACGCAGACGGTCATGGGACTCCTGCCCAGAAACTGGATACCTGGTTCGCTCTGCAGTCCGTCCCTCCCCAGGGGATCTGGCCCTCCTGGAAGAACTTCTACGACGAGGACCAGCCGATGCTGACACCGGAGCAGACCTACACACTCGTCGATCCGAAGCCCTGGCTGGTCACCTACCAGTAGTCGCCTCACCAGGACCCTCTGCCACTCCCGTGGGCCACTCGGCGGGCCGCCGAGTAGCCGGAGGAAGCCGGCAGGATCCCAGCGGCGCCTGCCGCCACGCCCGTGCTGAGCGTCCTGGCGGACGGCCAGCAGGACAGACGCCCTCAGGCCAGGGCTGCGATCGCGCGGTTCTGGCTGCGCCCGAAGGTCAGGGCGTCGACGGAGAAGCGACCGGCGCCGACCAGGGCGAGAGCGGCTGCACCGGCCGCGAGGACGAGCACGAGTTCGTATCCGCCCTTGTCGGCGAAGATGCCGGCGGGGGCGTGGACCAGGAAGAGGGCACCGAGCATGTCTAGGGCCAGGAGGGCGGCGACTGGTCGGACCAGTACGCCGAGAATGAGGGCAGCCCCGCCGACGAGTTCGAGGAAGCCGACGGCCGGTCCGATCAACTCGGCTGCCGGAACCCCCATCTGGGCGAAGGCTGCCTGTGTACCGGGGATGGTGTAGTCGAAGATCTTCTGCCAGCCGTGGGCGAGGAAGATGACGCCCAGGGCGACGCGCAGGACTGTGCGGGCAAGGGTGGACGTCGTGGAGGCGGAGGTCTTGGAGGACATTCGATCGTGCCTTTCGATCAGCGGAGTGGGCGAGGGCGCGAGGAAAGCGCCGTACGAATTAGTTGTAGCTTCAACTAAAGCCTACGGATGATTACTTGAAGAATCAAGCTTTGGTGGTCGAGATCGCCTGCCCGGGACCGCGCCGGTCGCCTACCCATAGACGCCCCACCTGGACCCTCCTGCTACTTCCTGGCGTCGGCAGGCCCGGAAGTAGGAGGAGGGGAGAATTGAAAAAGATTTCAGGCCGGAACGCAACCACTTATTGATGTTGCATCGTCCTCCGGGCAGCAACTAGCCTCGTTGCGATCAAGCCGTCGAGGAGCGCCACCGGCGCTGGGAGGAGGAGCACGTCACCGCTGACCACTACCGATCATCGACTGTCCAATCCCCCGAAAGCCCCTCGCGAGGGGCTTTCCCTATTGTGTCCGTGAGGCGGACCTAGGCGAGGGTGACGAGCTCCAGGTAGTCGGAGTTCCACAGGTCCTCGACGCCGTCCGGCAGCAGGACGACCCGCTCGGGATCGAGTGCGTCGACTGCACCCTCGTCGTGGCTGACCATGACCACGGCCCCGCTGTAGTTCTTGAGGGCCCCAAGGATCTCTGCGCGGCTCGCGGGGTCCAGGTTGTTGGTCGGCTCGTCGAGGAGCAGCACGTTCGCCGAGGACGCGACGATGGTCGCCAGGGCCAGGCGTGTCTTCTCGCCGCCGGAGAGCACCCCGGCGGGCTTGTCGACGTCGTCGCCCGAGAAGAGGAACGAACCGAGGATGCCGCGCACTTCCGCGTCCTGCATGTCCGGGGCCGAGGACTTCATGTTCTCGAGGACCGTCCGCTGGGTGTCCAGCGTCTCGTGCTCCTGGGCGTAGTACCCGACCTTGAGCCCGTGGCCCGCGATGACCTGCCCCGTATCGGGCTTGTCCACACCCGCGAGCATGCGCAGCAGGGTGGTCTTCCCGGCACCGTTGAGTCCGAGGATGACCACCTTCGACCCGCGGTCGATCGCGAGGTCCACGTCGGTGAAGATCTCGAGCGAACCGTAGGACTTGCTGAGCCCCTCGGCCGTCATGGGCGTCTTGCCACAGGGGGACGGCTCGGGGAAGCGGAGGGCCGCGACGCGGTCCGAGGCCCGCACCGCGTCGAGGCCACCGAGGAGGCGTTCGGCGCGCTTGGCCATGTTCTGCGCGGCCACGGCCTTCGAGGCCTTCGCCCGCATCTTGTTCGCCTGGTCCATGAGGACCTGGGCCTTCTTCTCGGCGTTGGCGCGCTCGCGCTTCCGGGCCCGCTCGTCCGTCTCGCGCTGGAGCTGGTAACGCTTCCAGCCCATGTTGTAGACGTCGATGGTCGCGCGGTTGGCGTCCAGCTGGAACACCTTGTTGACGGTCGCCTCGAGGAGCTCGACGTCGTGGCTGATCACGATGAGCCCGCCCTGGTGGTTCTTCAGGAAGTCACGCAGCCAGGCGATGGAGTCGGCGTCGAGGTGGTTCGTGGGCTCGTCGAGGAGCATCGTCTCCGCACTCGAGAACAGGATGCGGGCGAGCTCGACGCGCCGGCGCTGGCCGCCGGACAGGGTCTTCAGCGGCTGGTTGAGGATGCGCTCGGGCAGGGCGAGGTTCGAGGAGATGGACGCCGCTTCGGCCTCAGCGGCGTACCCGCCACCGGCGAGGAATGCGGCTTCGATGCGGTCGTAGCGGGCCATCGCCTTGTTGCGCACCGACGTCTTCTCGCTGGCCATGTCCTCATGGGCCTGGCGGAGTTCGCCGACGACGGCATCGAGGTTGCGCGCCGAGAGGATCCGGTCACGGGCCAGCTGCTCCATGTTCGGCGTGCGGGGGTCCTGCGGCAGGTAGCCGATCTCACCGGAACGGGTCACCGTGCCACCTGCGGGGAGGGATTCCCCGGCGAGCACCTTGGTGAGGGTGGTCTTGCCGGCGCCGTTGCGCCCGACGAGCCCGATCTTGTCGCCCTTGTCCACACGGAAGGACACCTCGTCCATGAGCAGGCGGGCACCAGCCCGGAGCTCCAAGTTCGATACGTTGATCACGGTGAGGCCTTTCGATGGTGCCGGAGACGGCGTTTTCTTGTAGGAATCCCACAAGGGATCCCCGAATGACCGGCGCTAGTCTCGGTACAGAAGCAGTTACGGCTGGAGGAATTCGACAAATCACCGGAAGAGCCGGTGCGACTCCGGCCTGCTGAAGGAGCGTGCGCCATGCAGCCAGCGGAGCAAACCGTCACCGGACCGGCCGGCGGGAGCCGGCGGTCGTCCCGGAAGCGGTGGGATACCACCGATCTCTCGCTGGTTGCGGTCTTTGCCGCCCTCATCGCCGCCCTTGCAATCTTACCCGGTATACCGGTCGGCCCGCTCGGCGTGCCCATCACGCTGCAGACCCTCGGTGTCATGCTCGCCGGCATCGTGCTCGGACCGGGACGCGGAGCGGCCGCCGTCCTGCTCTACCTGGTCGCCGGGCTGATCGGCCTGCCGGTCTTCAGCGGCTTCAACGGCGGCTTCGGCGTCCTCGGCGGACCGTCGGCCGGATACCTCCTCGCGTTCCCCCTCGCAGCACTCGTCGCGGGCCTGCTGGCCGTCGTCGTGCTGCGCAGGGCGCGCCGGTTCCGCGCGGGCCTCCTCTTCCTCGCCTGCCTGGCGGCCAGTCTCCTGACCATCCACCCGCTGGGCGTGGCGGGACTCATGGTGAACGCCGGCCTCCCCCTGCGCGAGGCGGTCCTCATTGACGCCGCGTACCTCCCCGGCGACGTGGTCAAGAACGTCCTGGCCGCCCTCATCGCCGTGTCGGTCCACCGCGCCTTCCCCCGACTGCTCTCCACCCGGAGGCGCGCACCCCGTGATTGAGTTCAGGGGCGCCGCCGTCCGGACGGACGACGGCGAGGCCCGAACGCTCATCCACCCCCTCACGCTCACCCTGGCGGAACGGCGGGTGTCGGTGATCGGGGCCAACGGCTCCGGGAAGTCGACCCTGCTGCGCCTGATCAACGGCCTGCTGGCCCCGTCCGAGGGATCGGTGGCGGTCTTCGGACAGGACACCCGGACCGCGGGGCGGGCCGTGCGCCGCGCCGTCGGGTTCGTCTTCACCGATCCCCTGTCGCAGCTCGTCATGCCGACGGGGCGCGAGGACGTCGAGCTGTCTCTCCGGGCCCAGAAGCTTCCTGCCGCAGAGCGCCGCCGGCGGGGTGAGGACGTCCTGCGGCGGTTCGGCGTGGCGCACCTCGCGGACCGCAGCATCTACGACCTGTCCGGCGGTGAGCGCCAGATCCTCGCCCTCGCCGTCGTCCTCGCGGTGGAGCCACGGATCCTCGTGGCGGACGAGCCGACCACGCTGCTCGACCTCCGCAACGACGCCCGGGTCCGCGCGCTCATCGCGGGCCTCGACCAGCAGGTCGTCTTCACCACCCACAACCTCGACTTCGCCCTCGAGAGCGACCGGACACTCGTGGTCGACGACGGCAGGGTCGTCTTCGACGGTGCGCCTGCGGACGCCGTGGCGCTCTACCGCGGGCTGGCGGCAGCGGTGCCGGACGGCCGGCCGTGAGGGGCTTCGGCAGTACCCTCGGCCTGTACGAGCACGGCCGGGGCTTCCTGTACCGGCTGCCGCTCCCGCTCAAGGCGGCGGCCTCCCTCGTATGCGCCGTCGCCGTCGTGGCATGGCGATCGCCGGTGACCACGGCCGCAGCACTGGCCGTGACGGCCGGTGCGCTCCTGGCCGGAGCACGACTCTCCCCCGCGCGCGTGCTGCGCATGCTCCTGCCGGCGGCGCCCGTCCTCGGAATCCTCGCGCTCTACCAGGGCGTGGCCCAGGGGTGGCTGCGCGCGTTCGTGGTCGTGGGCGGCATCGTGGCCTGCCTGCAGGCGGCGCGGGCGGTGACCCTCACGACGCCGACGCAGGAGCTCCTCGACGGGGTGGTGCGGCTGGTGCGGCCCTTCCGCCGGCTCGGCGCCGATCCGGAACGCTTCGCCCTCGCCCTCTCGATCATGCTGCGGAGCATCCCATACCTCGCGGGCCTGTTCGTCGACGTCCGCGAGGCAGCCCGTGCGCGGGGACTGGACCGGAGCCCGCGCGTCGCCGTGACGCCGCTGGTCGTCGGCGCGGTGGCGTATGCCCACCGGACGGGCGAGGCGCTTGCAGCGAGGGGCCTCGGCGACCACGAGGACGGGGACGACGAGGACGGAGACCCCGGGGCAGCCGGCCGTCGTCGGAACCCGACGGACGGCTGAGTTCCCCCGGAACGACGAAGAGGGCGGCCCCAGCGCATGCTGGTGCCGCCCTCCGGCTGATCGCCGGGGAAACTCAGATGTTGAAGCCGAGAGCCCGCATCTGGTCGCGGCCGTCCTCGGTGATCTTCTCGGGACCCCACGGCGGCATCCACACCCAGTTCAACCGCCACTCATCGACGACGCCGTCCAGCGCCTGGCCGACCTGCTCCTCGAGCACATCGGTCAGCGGGCACGCGGCCGTGGTGAGCGTCATGTCGATCAGGAGGGCGCCGTCCTCGGCGTACTTCAGGCCGTAGAGGAGCCCGAGGTCGACGACGTTCACGCCGAGCTCCGGGTCGATGACGTCCCGCAGCGCTTCCTCGATGTCATCCAGCGCGGTCTGCGCCTGCTGCACATCACTCATCGCACTCTTCCTTCCGAACAGTAGTCAGGTGGTCCGGCACGCGGACGTGCCGGGGATCCTGGTGGTCCTAGGCCTCGACCGCGGACTGGGCCGTGAATCGATCGTAGCCCTCTTCCTCGAGGCGGTCGGCGAGTTCCGGACCGCCCTCTTCGGCGATGCGGCCGGCCACGAACACGTGCACGAAGTCCGGCTTGATGTAGCGCAGGATCCGCGTGTAGTGGGTGATGAGCAGCGTGCCCATCTCGCCCTTCGAGTGCTCGCGGTTGACTCCCTCGGAGACGACCTTCAGGGCGTCGACGTCGAGTCCGGAGTCGGTCTCGTCGAGGATCGCGAACTTCGGGCGGAAGAGCTCGAGCTGGAGGATCTCGACGCGCTTCTTCTCGCCGCCGGAGAAGCCCTCGTTGACGTTGCGCTGGGCGAAGTCCGCGTCGATGCGCAGCTGCGACATGGCAGCCTTGACGTCCTTGGTCCAGTGCCGCAGGCTCGGGGCTTCGCCGTCGAGGGCGGTCTTGGCCGTGCGCAGGAAGTTGGTCATCGTGACGCCGGGTACCTCGACGGGGTACTGCATGGCCAGGAAGAGGCCGGCGCGGGCACGCTCGTCGACGCTCATGGACAGGACGTCCTCGCCGTCGAGCGTGATGGAGCCGCTGTCGACCTTGTAGCGGGGGTGCCCGGCGATCGTCGACGCCAGGGTCGACTTGCCGGAACCGTTGGGGCCCATGATCGCGTGGGTCTCGCCGGTGTTGATCGTCAGCGTGACGCCCTTGAGGATGGGGATGTTGCCCTGCTCGGTGTCGATGCTGACGTGCAGGTCCTTGATTTCAAGTGTGGACATCGTATTCTTTCTCCTTCGCCTGCTGTGCAGGAAGTGTGTGCGTGGACGGCCGCGCTAGCCGAACTGCGGGGCGGGGGCTCCGTTGGTGACCGTCGTGATATCGACGTAGACGTCGCCGTCGTGGATCTCGAGAGCGAACACCGGGACCGGTTCGTAGGCGGGGAGCTGCAGCGGGGCACCGCTGCGCAGGTCGAACTGGGAGCCGTGGCCCCAGCACTCGATGGTGCAGCCCTCGACATCGCCCTCGGACAGGGAGACGTCCGCGTGGGAGCAGGTGTCGCCGAGGGCGTGGATCTCACCGTCCGAGTCACGGACGATGACGACGGGATAGTCGTCGATGAGCACGCGCAGCGCCTGCTTCACCTGGATGTCGTCGACGCTGCAGATCAGCTCGCCGCTGGGGCCATCGGCCATCAGAGGTTGCCTGCCGCGAGTTCACGCTCGACCGACTCGGAGAGCCGCTCCTCGAGCGCGGGTACCTTGATCTGCTGGATGACCTCGGTGAGGAAGCCGCGGACCACGAGGCGGCGCGCATCCTTCTCGGGGATGCCGCGGGCCATCAGGTAGAAGAGGTGCTCGTCGTCGAACCGGCCGGTGGCGCTGGCGTGGCCCGCGCCCTCGATGAGGCCCGTCTCGATCTCGAGGTTGGGGACCGAGTCGGACCGCGCGCCGTCCGTGAGGATGAGGTTGCGGTTGGTCTCGTAGGTGTCCGTCCCCTCGGCCGCCTTGCGGATCAGCACGTCACCGACCCACACGGTGTGCGCGTCCTTGCCCTGCAGGGCACCCTTGTAGGTGACGCGGGACTTGCAGTTGGGCACGGCGTGGTCGACCAGCAGTCGCTGCTCGAGGTGCTGGCCGGCGTCGGCGAAGTACAGGCCGTACATCTCGACCTCTGCGCCGGGGGCGGTGAAGATCGAGGACGGCGTGAGGCGCACGAGGTCGCCGCCGAGGCTGACGACGACGTGCTTGTAGCGCGCGTCGCGTCCTACCTTCGCCTGCTGCGAGGAGACGTGCACGGCGTCGTCGTCCCATTCCTGGACGCTGACGACCGTGAGTTCCGCGCCGTCACCGACGACGATCTCGACGTTCTGTGCGAGCGTGACAGAGCCGGAGTGGTCCAGCACGACGACGGCCTTCGAGAAGGCCTCCGCGCGGATCAGGAGGTGCTGAGCGGCTGCCGCGGACGCCGAGCCGGTGACGCTGACCATGACCTCACCGTCGGCCACCGTCTCCTTCGGGATGGTGATGACGGTCGCTTCGGTGAAGGCGTTCCAGGCTGCCGCGGACACACGGTCCTCCGGCGTCGCCGCGGTGCCCAGGCGCGCGTCGCCGCGCCCGACCGTCTCGACGGTGACGTTGCCGGCACCGGTCACCTCGACGGCCGGAGCCGCGCCCGTCGGTGCGTCGGTGTGCAGTCCGCGCAGGCGCTTGAGCGGCGTGAAGCGCCAGTCCTCCTCGAGGCCCGTCAGGGCCGGGAAGTCGGCGACGTCGAAGGACCTCCGGCGCTCCCCGCGGGACGCCTCGGGGACGACGGGGGCGTTGCCGTGGCTGTGCTTCTTGAGCCCGAGCTGCTCGGTGCCCGCGTTGCGCGCCGAAAGCCGCTCGCCCTCCTCCGTGAAACCGTCGATGGCGGCCGAGGCGCCCGAGGGGGCGCCCAGGCGGGCCTTCTCGTCGAGGTCGCCGAGGTCGGTGACCTCTCCCTCGGGCGCGGTGTTGGGCGAAATTTCCGTGTGGGTGGTCTCAGCCATTGCTAGCCTACGGCCCCTTCCATCTGCAGTTCGATCAGCCGGTTCAGCTCGAGCGCGTACTCCATGGGCAGCTCACGGGCGATCGGCTCGATGAAGCCGCGCACGATCATGGCCATGGCCTCGTCCTCGGGGAGCCCGCGGGACATCAGGTAGAAGAGCTGCTCCTCGCTGACGCGCGACACGGTGGCCTCGTGGCCCATGGTGACGTCGTCCTCGCGGATGTCGACGTACGGATACGTGTCCGAGCGCGAGATGGTGTCGACCAGCAGCGCGTCGCAGCGCACGGTGTTCGCCGAGTGCTTCGCCCCCTCACGGACCTGGACGAGCCCGCGGTAGGCCGCACGCCCGCCGCCGCGCGCCACGGACTTGGAGATGATCGAGGACTTCGTGTTCGGCGCGATGTGCACCATCTTCGAGCCGGTGTCCTGGTGCTGGCCCTCGCCCGCGAAGGCGATGGAGAGCGTCTCGCCCTTCGCGTGTTCGCCGACCAGGTACACGGCCGGGTACTTCATGGTGACCTTCGAGCCGATGTTGCCGTCGATCCACTCCATGGTGGCGCCCTCGTGCGCGATGGCGCGCTTGGTGACGAGGTTGTACACGTTGTTCGACCAGTTCTGGATGGTGGTGTAGCGGACGCGCGCGCCCTTCTTCACCACGATCTCGACGACGGCGGAGTGCAGGGAGTCCGACGTGTAGATCGGGGCGGTGCAGCCCTCGATGTAGTGCACGTAGGAGTCCTCGTCCGCGATGATCAGCGTGCGCTCGAACTGGCCCATGTTCTCCGTGTTGATGCGGAAGTAGGCCTGCAGGGGGATCTCGACGTGGACGCCCTTGGGCACGTAGACGAACGATCCGCCCGACCAGACGGCCGTGTTGAGCGACGCGAACTTGTTGTCGCCGACGGGGATGATCGTGCCGAAGTACTCCTTGAAGATCTCCGGGTGCTCACGCAGGGCGGTGTCCGTGTCGAGGAAGATGACGCCCTGGCGCTCGAGGTCCTCGCGGAGCTGGTGGTAGACCACCTCGGACTCGTACTGGGCGGCGACGCCGGACACGAGGCGCGCACGCTCCGCCTCCGGGATGCCGAGCTTCTCGTACGTGTTGCGGATGTCCTCGGGGAGGTCCTCCCACGTGTTCGCCTGCTTCTCCGTGGAGCGCACGAAGTACTTGATGTTGTCGAAGTCGATGCCGGAGAGGTCTGCACCCCAGGCGGGCATAGGCTTGCGGTCGAAGTACTTGAGGCCCTTCAGGCGGAGATCGAGCATCCACTCGGGCTCGTTCTTCTTCGCGGAGATGTCGCGGACGACTTCCTCGCTCAGGCCGCGGCGCGCGTTGTCGCTCGCCTCGTTCTTGTCGGCCCAGCCGTACTGGTAGGTGCCGATGCCCTCGAGTTCCGGGTTCTTCTCCAGGATGTCGCTGATCACCGACTCCGGGACTGCCGACGCAGCTGGCTTGCGGTCTACTTGATCCGTCATCATGGCCTTCCTTGCTGATGGATGGATAACGTTGCTGGATTGCTGGGGGACGCGGATTCCGCGGCCGCGGGGACGGCGGTGGCTCCGGACGCTGCCGGAGCCGCCGTCGCCCTTCCCAGGGGTATGTGGGTGGTGCAGACGTGGCCGCCGCCGGCCAGCGTCGAGAGCCGGCGCACGTCGACGCCGAGCAGGCGGGCGAAGACGCCGGTCTCCTGGTCGCAGAACGCCGGGAAGGCCGAGGCCAGGCCCTGGATGGGGCAGTGCCCCTGGCAGAGCTGGACGCTGAGCATCGCCGGGCGGTTCGACGGGGTCGAGGAGGTACGGACGCCGCGTGCCTGCGGCATCCCGACGGTCTTGGTCGATCCGACGAATCCGTCAGCCGTCAGGGCACCCGCCAGGGCCTGGGCACGCGCCTCGAGGTCGGGGCCGGCGGCCTCGACGATGGGGCGGTAGCGCTCTTCCATGCCGGAGAAGCGGGTGCGTGCGAAGTCCTCGATGGCTTGGGGACCCGCGGCCTCACCGAGCTGCGTCAGTGCGGCGGTGGCAATGTCGAGGTAATCGTTGCCCATCTTGCTCTGGCCGCGCCGGCTCAGGACGTAGCGGCGGGCGGGGCGGCCGGCACCCGTGGCGGAACTGCGGACGCGCTTGACCTCGATGAGGCCGTCGGAGGAGAGGGCGTCGAGATGCCGGCGCATGGCGGCAGGCGTGAAGCCGAGACTGTTCCCGAGTTCCGCGGCGCTCACCGGTCCGCGCTCGAGCACGGCCGACAGCACCCGGTCGCGGGTGCGCTCATCAGGGTCCGGGGAGACGATCTGGGCCATCCGGTCGGCACGGCCGGCAGGGACATCGGGGGCGAGGCTGTCGTCCGCCGGAACGGCGGCGCGGGGCGATGCGGTCACAGTCCATTCCTCCCGTCGGCGACAAAATACACAACACAAGCATGACCTAATGTATTCCGCACCACCACTTAGGCGAGGCTACCCACCTGCGGCCCTCCAGCCTCCTACTACCTGACGTAGAATATTGGGGTGCCGACAACTTCCCCCGCCCTCGAGATCGAGGGCCTGATCAAGGATTTCGGTCCTGTCGGCTCCCTCGACGGCCGGATGGTGCGCGTGCTCGACGGCGTCAGCCTGAGTGCAGCCCACGGCGCGGTGACCGTGCTGCTCGGCGCCAATGGAGCAGGCAAGACGACGACGCTCGAGTGCGCCCAGGGGCTGCAGCGCGCCAATGGCGGTGTGGTCCGCCTCCTCGGCCAGGACCCCTACCGGGCCACACCTCAGCTGCGTGCCCGGGTCGGCGTGATGCTGCAGGACGGCGGGCTCCCGCCGTCGGTCCGGCCGCTGGCGCTGCTGCGCCATGTCGCCTCCATGTACAGTGCTCCCCTGCCCGTGGACGCGCTGGCCGAGCGCCTCGGCCTCGACGAGTTCGGTGCCGTCTCCATCCGCCGGCTGTCGGGAGGCCAGAAGCAGCGCCTGGCGCTGGCCTGCGCGCTGGTCGGACGGCCCGAGGTCGTCTTCCTCGACGAGCCGAGCGCGGGCCTGGACCCGCAGTCCCGCTCGATCGTGTTCGACCTCATCCGGGAACTCCGCGCGGACGGCCTCGCGGTCATCCTCACCACCCACCTGCTCGACGACGCGCAGAAGCTCGCCGACTACGTGTACATCATCGAGGGCGGCAGCACCGTCGCCGAAGGCACCGTCGCGGACCTCACGGCCGACAAGGATGCCGAAGGGATGCGCGAGCTGCACTTCGAGACCGTTCCGGGCCTGACGCTTCCGTCCGACCTCCTCCCCCACCTGCACCAGCGCGAGCCCGACCCGGGGCACTATGTCCTCCGCGGGCCGCTGACGGCGGGCGACGTCGCGCGCCTGGCCGAGTGGTGGCACGCCGCCGGCGTGATGCCCACCGCCATCACGATGGCCCCCCGCTCGCTGGAGGACGTCTTCCTCGACATCTCCGGACGGAGCATCCGATGACACCGGGCACAGCAACTCCGCCACAGGGCCTGCCGGGCACCGCCTCGGCCCGGGGCACAGCCGCCTCCCTGCCGGCCCGCGTCCTGCGCCATGGCGGGTACGAGGCCCTGGCGATGCTCCGCAACGGAGAGCAGCTCGTCCTGGCGATCGTCCTGCCCCTGCTGGCACTCACGGCCCTCGTGATCACTCCGCTGCTCGATGCCTACGGTTCCAGCCGCATCGACATCGCCGCGCCGGGGGTCCTCGCCCTCTGCACCATGTCCACCGCCTTCACGGGACAGGGCATCGCCACCGGCTTCGACCGCCGGTACGGGGTGCTCCGCTTCCTCTCGACCACGCCGCTCGGCCGTTCCGGGCTGATCCTCGGCAAGGCGGTCGCGGTCGCCGTCGTGCTCGCCGTCCAGCTCGTCGTGATCGGCGGTGCCGCCGCGCTCCTGGGCTGGTCCCCGAGGGCCGAGGGCATCCTTTCCGCCGCCGTCCTCCTGCTGGTCGGCTCAGCTGCCTTCACGGCCCTGGGGCTCCTCGTGGCGGGCACGCTCCGTCCGGAAGCCACCCTGGCCGTCACCAACCTCGTGTGGATCCTGCTGGCCGCTGCCGGCGGCGTGATCATCCCGGCAACGAGCCTGCCCGTTGCCGCCGAGCCGTTCGTCTCCGTGCTGCCGTCCGCCGCCCTCGGCGACGGACTGCGCAGCGCCCTGGTGGACGGCACCCTCGACCCCGTCGCGTGCCTCGTCCTCCTCGCCTGGGCCGCGCTCGCTAGCCTGGCGGCCATCCGCTGGTTCAAATGGAGCTGACGCCATGACCCTCCCCTCGATCTCCCGCCTCACGGACGCCCTTCCGCGGACCACGACGCCCCTCGTACGGCGCCTGGCGATCGCCTCGCTCGTCTCGCAGATCGCCATCGTCGTGACCGGAGGCGCGGTCCGCCTCACCGCGTCGGGCCTCGGCTGCCCGGAGTGGCCGCGCTGCACGCCGGACTCGATCGTCACCACGCCGGAAATGGGTCTCCACGGCGTGATCGAGTTCGGGAACAGACTCCTGACCTTCGTGCTGGTTCTCATCGCCGTCGCCATGATCGTCTCCGTGCTCGGGATGCGGCGGGAGCGCAGGGATCTGTTCCGGCTCTCCATCGGGCTCTTCCTCGGCATCCCGGCGCAGGCCGTCATCGGCGGCATCACCGTCTGGACCGGCCTGAACCCGTGGGTCGTCGGCCTCCACTTCCTCGTGTCCATGGTCCTCGTCGCCCTGGCGACCGTGCTGGTCAATCGCGCGCGCCTCACCTTGGACCAGTACCGCGGCCGGAGGGATCCGGCAGCACCGCCCCTCCTGCGCCAGCTGCTCGTCACGGCGACGGTGCTGACCTCGATCGCCGTCGTCCTGGGCGTCGTCGTCACCGGTTCCGGTCCCCACGCCGGCGACCACGGGGCTGCCCGGAACGGGCTCGATTCCTACATCGTGACGCGCCTGCACGCCCTGCCGGTGTACCTGCTCGTCGCCACGGTGGCTCTCGCCGTCCTCCTCGCGTACCGTTCGCAGGTCCACGAGAAGCTGCGCAGGGCGCTCGTCATCCTCGCCGCCGTCGTTCTGGCGCAGGGCGCCATCGGGTACACGCAGCACTTCCTGCACCTGCCCGTCGCCCTCGTGGCGCTGCACATGCTCGGGGCGTCCCTGCTGATGGCTGCCGCGATCCACGCCCTCTACACCGGGACCACGCGGAAGCCGCTGCCGGGCACGACGACGGGATCTAGGGTGCCGCAGGCCGTCTCCTAGTATTCCGGGTGCCTGAAGGGCCACCGGTGAGCGAAGGGCGGGCCGGTCAGGCGGCGGGGCCGTCCTTGCGTCCCGATGCATGGTGGCCGGCAGCTGCGGCACGGAGGTCGCCCTCCTCATGCCCACCCTTCTTCCCGAACGGCAGCGCTGTCATCAGCGGGTGCACGACGGCCAGAACGAGAAGGCCCCAGGCGAGTCCGAGGACGGCCGAGCACAGGGTGTTGACGAGCCAGGCCAGGAAGCCGCCCGCCACGGGGATTCCCGCGAAGGGGTGCTCCAGGACATGAACCAGGTCATAGGGCGCGTGCCACCCCAGGTCGTAGGCCCCCTGCAGCATGATGTGACCACCGACCCACAGCATGGCAACGGTCCCGACGAGAGTGATCACCGTCAGCACGGCGGGCATCCCCTTCACGAGCAGCCCGCCGAGTCGCTTGGAGCCCGCGGAGTCCTTGGTGGTCAGGTGCAGGCCGATGTCGTCCATCTTGACGATGAGTGCCACGGCGCCGTAGACGATCACCGTGATCGCGAACGCCACGACGATCAGGATGAGCGCTCGGGCCCACAGGGACTCGTCGGCAACCTCGGTCATCGAGATGACCATGATCTCGCAGGACAGGATGAAGTCGGTGGTGATGGCGCCCTTGGTGACCTTGGCCTCCGCCTCCGGGCCCCGCTCGACTGCCGGCGCCTTCTCGGCCTCCGAGTGACCGCGGAGCTTGTGCCAGACCTTCTCCGCCCCCTCGTAGCAGAGGTACGTCCCGCCCAGCATGAGGATGAACGGGATGACCCCCGGGATGAAAGCGCTGATGAGCAGCAGCGCCGGCAGGATGAAGATCAGCTTGTTCCGGAGCGATCCCCAGAAGATGCGCTTGATCATCGGCAGTTCGCGGGACGGGTCCGCACCGGACACGTACTGCGGTGTCACAGCGGCGTCGTCGATCACCACGCCGGCGGCCTTGGTCCCCGCTTTCGCGGCCCCGGCAGCGACGTCGTCCATGGAGGCGGCCGCTATGCGGGCCAGGGCCGCGACGTCGTCGAGCAGGGCGACGAGACCGCCGCTCACAGTCCGCCCCCCTGCCCGAGGGCGCACTGCTGGGGACGGGGACCGCGGTGAGGGAGCATGATCGGCATGTTCGGATTATACGGGGGCAGGGAGCCCGTCCACGGTGCGGTCAGGTCCTGGTCAGCTCCTCGGCGAGCATGACGATGATGCCGCTCGGACCGCGGACATAGGTGAGCTTGTAGACGTCCCCGTAGGTCGCCACGCCGCGCAGCGGGTGACAGCCGTGTCTCGCCGCGATCACGAGGGCCTCGTCGATATCATCGACGGAGAAGGCGACGCGGTGCATGCCGATCTCGTTGGGCCGGGTGGGTTCCGTCTCGATCGCTGCGGGGTGGAGGTACTCGAAGAGCTCGAGTCGACCCTTGCCGTCCGGTGTCTGGAGCAGGGCTATGCGGGCATGGTTGCCATCGAGGCCGACGGCGGTGTCCGCCCATTCTCCGCTGACGGTGTCGCGACCGAGGACGGTGAGCCCGAGGTCGGTGAAGAAGGCGATCGCCGCTTCGAGGTCGCGGACGGCGATGCCTATATTCTCGAGTGTGATGGGCATGCGGCACACGCTACCAAGGAGCGGCACAGCAGGCGATCGCAGGGTCGGGGCGAGGCCACCACGTGGCAGGAGGAGCGGTGCAGGATGGCGTCACCACAGATCTACATCAGCTTCCCAGGGACAGCGCGTGAAGCGCTGGAGTTCTACGCGGAAGTCTTCGGCGGGGAGGTGTCCCTGTTCACCTACCAGGACTTCGCCAGGACGGACGGACCCCCGGGGGCGGTGGCCCATGGCGTGCTCGACGGCGCCGTCGCCCTCGCCGGAGCAGACGCACCACCGGGAGAGGAGACGGTCCGGTGTGAGGGACTGATGCTCTCACTGCTCGGTACTGCCGAACCGTCGGTGCTGCACCAGTGGTTCGACAGGCTGGCCGCCCAGGGAACCGTGGTCGACCCTCTGGCCCCGAAACCGTGGGGTGCATCCGATGGCCAGGTGATCGATCGCCACGGCCTGCACTGGCTCATCGGATACGAGCCGGACCAGCCGGATCATGAGCCCTCCGACAGCCGCCGGGCGGCGGCCTGACCAGCCACCTGCCCCGGAATGCCGGTCCTGGCTTCCGTCACGGGGCCGAGCGCGTCCCTGAGTCCGTGCTCGACCCCGATGTCGGGACGAACTCCCAGTCGAAGGACCCGTCGCCCCGAAGCGTCAGTCGAAGGTACCCGTGGGTGTCGCTGAACCGTTCCTCGATGTACGACGGACGGCTGGTGAAGGAGCGGAGGTTGATACCTCCCGTGGAGACCTGGAAGGCTGTCATCCCGTCACTGACGCACCGGTCGGCATTGTCCACCGGACATGAGCGTTCGTAGTTGTGCTGCGACCCTGACAGGGTCAGGCGGACCCTGTGCTTCCACATCACGTCGATCCACGGCTTGTGGTCAGCGGCCCGCTCATGCTGGTCGGTGTTCGAGGTGAAGTACGGTTCGTGGTAGACGACTGCCAGGTGCTTTCCTGCCGCCCGAGCAGCAGCGAGGTCGTTGTCCAGCCACTCGGTCGACTCCCGGGCTTTCGAAGAATCGTACTCCCAGTGCGCGGATGACAGGAACGCGAAGTGCCAGTTCCCGAAGTCCTTCGAATACGGTTTCCCGTTGCCGATGAACCCACGCTGCTCGTTGATGGCGGCCTTCGCCGTGGACCCCGGGCATTGGCCGTTCATGAAGTTGTCGAGGTCCTCGTTGCGGCCGGGCTGCCAGTCGTGGTTGGGGGCGGACACCCAGTACAACTTGGGCATCGTGCCGCCCCACAGCCGCTTCCAGTAGTCTACGTAGTCGGCGCAGTACGCCGTGTCGTACTGGAAGTCCCCGAGCCCCAGGAAGGCGTCGATCTCGTCGTTCTCCACGAGCCGGGTGATCGCCGCACCGTTCCGGCCCGACGGGCTGTCAGGATCATCGGTCCTGGCGCCGTTCATGTCACCGACAGCAGCAATCCGAACATCGCCCGGAGGGAAGACGCAACCGCCGACGGAGACCGCCAGGAGCGCCGCGACGGTTGCGGCCACTGTCCGGAAGGATCCGGGACGAGGACGTGCTGGCTGCATCCATACCCCCTGGAGACAGGGTCACCGCTCGCCGTGAAGGAGCGGTGACCTCTGGTGGTGCGGAACCGGCTCAGCGGCGGTTGCGCTGATGGGCCACGGCCGAAGGATCGGTGAAGCAGGTCCCGCGGTGCTCCGTGCATCCGCTGCGATGATCCTCAACCGTAGGGTCGCTGACCAGGATGCGGCAACACCATCGGAGCGGTTCTGAAAGGTTCGAGTAGCAGAGGAGGAACGAACGGGTGGTTGTCACAGGTACCGGATACCGGTGTCAGGACGTCGCTTCCCCTTCCAGCGCGGATACCACCAGTAAGTGTTCAACCAGGCGGACTAGGTAGTGGACCGCGTAGCATCACAGTGAAGTCGGGTAGGTATCACTCATGCTGGTGGTGTCGGTTGGCCCGTAGTGTCTGGCCGGGAAGGGGATCGACGATGATTCGTTCGCTCAGGCCAGGAGCAGAACCGATGATGGCACCCGATGACACCGCGACACCGCTCCACCACCGGCATCCTCGCTCTCGGAGCGGCCTCGTTCTGGGAGAACCTGACAGCACATACTGATCGGACCACGAGAAGACCTCATGATCAGCTCATTCAGCGACCGCCGCAGACGCCTGGTGTCTGTGGCGGTCGCTGTCTTGCTCCTCACGGGTTGTTCGACCCTGGACAACGCCAGCACCGGCTTCGACACCCGGATCACACCGACGGCACCGACGACATCAGCAACCGACCCCTCGACTCCATCGGCCGGCTCAGCCTCGCCACCGGCGACGAGCGCGCCGGAGTCGGGCGATGCCGGAGTCGAGAGCGCGTCGCATGCCGGGACGCCGTCACCGATCGGTACAAAACGGGCCACGAGTGCGTTGTGGTTCAACGACGGGTCCTGGTGGGGGAACCTGTGGGACACCGCCAGCTCCGATTTTCATATCTTCCGGTTCGACACCGCGACGAGCTCGTGGGTCGATACCGGTGTGGCGACTGACCCGCGGGCCAGCACACACCATGACGTCCTGTGGGACGGGACCACGCTGAACGTGGCCAGCTACCGGTTCGTCAACGACGGCCTGCCGGCCGAACCGGGCTTCCCGACGACGATGCGCCGCTACAGCTACAACTGGAGCACGAAGACGTACACGCTGCTCAGTTCCACCCGGATCAACAACGAGCGCGTCGAGGCGCTGACCATCGACAAGGACTCCACCGGTCGGGTGTGGGCCACGTGGCAGCAGGGCAGCCGGATCTACCTGAACGTCACCGGCACGGATGGCAGGTATTGGGGGACGCCGTTCGCGCTCCCCGCGTCCTTGAGTAAGGTGTCCGTGGACGACACGTCGGCCGTGATCGCCTTCGACGGGGACAAGATGGGTGTGATGTGGAGCCGGCAGGTCGGCGATGCCACCGACGGCAGGTACTGGAGCTACCACGTCGATGGTGCGCCGGACACCGACTGGACCGATCCCGTGGCGGCGGTGCTGGGGCAGAACAGCGGTGATGACCACATCAACCTGAAGCGGCTGGGCTCCTCGGGCGGCAGGGTCTTCGCCGCCATCAAGACGTCTTACACGTCCGGGTCCCAGCCGCAGATCCAGCTGCTGGCACTGAACGGTACCACCTGGTCCGCGCACACGATCGCGACCGTGGCGGAGTGCCCGAATCGGATGGTCGTCATGATCGACGAGAGCACCCAGATGCTGCGGACCTTCGCGACCTACCCGAAGCCCAGCGGCACGGCGAACGCCGGCGTCTGCTCCACCACGGGGGGTGCGATCTACGAGAAATCCACACCGCTGGACGATATCGATTTCAGCACCGCCACGAGAGTTCCTCGCATCATCGACGCCGACCAGTACGTCCACAACGTCACGTCGACGAAGCAGAACCTCAACAGCGCGGCGCAGGGCACTGCCGGAAGTGGTCTGCTGATGCTCGCCGATGTGAACGCCACCAGCCGGTACTGGAATTACTTCGACCCGAGCAGCGGTGGCGACACGACGGATCCGACGGCGCCCGCGCCGGCGCAACCGGCGTGGCGGTGACGCCGGGTGGCGTACCAGGTCTGTCGGAGGCCAGAGGCTCGAGCGGTACCGGTCCGTCGAGCGTGACGGGCTCGCATTCCGCGTCATGAGCGGCGAGCCGTCAGACTGTCCTCATGGAGTGGACGCGCGCGAAGGACTGGCTGATAGGTGCTCTCGGGATGGTCCTCGTCCTGGTGATCGCGCTCGGAATCCTCTGGTGGGAGGCGAGCGACCCCGTCGGCGAAGGCCAGGCAGCGCCCGAGGCGTCGCCGACGACGGACCCCCCGCCGGGCAGCGGACCTCCCACCGACCTGCGCGAGGACGAGGTGTGGCTCACCGACCTTGCACTGGATGCCGGGACGGTGGTCACCGGAGACTCGACGCTCCGGAACGTCCGGGCCGTCGGGCAGGACGTGGTCACTGGGCCTGACGGGCTGGTTGCTGCACGGCTGGCTGTGGACGCGACCGTGCCGTTCGCGGTCGTTGCCGACGATCTCGGTGAGGGTACCGTGGTCCGTGCCGCCGACAATGGCCAGGCCACGGTGGTCCGCACCGTGGAGGCCCTGGGTCGCGAACTGCGCGTGGTCGCCACCGGCACGGTCGAGGTCCGGGCCGGCAGGATCGTGGTCGAGCCCCGGTCGATCGATGTCGGCGGACCGGACTTCCTCTCGGATGCCGCCGCTGCGGCCGTGCGCAGGGTCGTGACCATCGAGCACGACGTCGAGGGCCTGCCCGAGGGGCTCGTGCTCCAGGACGTCACCGTCCAGAGCGACGGGTTCCGTGCCACGCTCCTCGGTGAGGACGTCACGCTCGTCCCGTAGCGCTCCCGGACCTGTCCGCCCGAGCCCGGCCAGGGCCGGCCCGGCGGACCGTCAGCGGTCGCCGAACTCCGCCTCGAGGACGTCGAGCAGCCGTCCCAGTTCGCGCAGTTCGGACCCGGGACTCGGCAACAGCGGCGGGCGCGGATCCCCGGCCGCGATGCCGCAGGCGCGGGCCAGCAGATGCAGCCCGCTGATCTTCCGGAGCCCTGCGACGTGATCCACGAGGGGGGCGAGGACGTGCCGGACGCGGTCGATCTCGGCCCGGTCGCCGGCCACCACGGCGGCCCTCAGCCGGCCGTAATAGGCTGGCAGCAGTGCCGCGGGGCCGCTGTGCCACGCATCCGCCGCGATCTCCCCCGACATCATCAGGACGTCCCCGCTCACCCCGTGGCTGAAGGCACTCCCCGCAACGAGGGCCGCCAGTTCGGCATGGCGCGCATTGAAGGTGGCGGCATCGGGGGCCGTGTCCTTGAACGCCACCACCTCCGGCAGCGCGGACAGTTCGGCGACGACCCGCAGCGAGTAGTCGAACTGCGTGGTGCCCGGGTTGTTGTAGAGGCAGACGGGGAGATCCGTGGCCGCGCACACCGCCCGGACCTGGGCCAGGACCTCGTCATCGGTAAGGGGAACGTAGGACACCGGAGAGAGGACGAGCCCGGCCGCGCCGGCCGCCTGTGCGTCCACCGCGGCGTCGAGCACTTCGCGCGTACCCACCGAGCTGATGCCCACGGCGACCGGGAGCCGCCCGTCCACCGCCTCGATGGCGGTCCGCGCGACGCTGGAGCGCTCCGCCCGGTCGAGGTACGCGAAGCTGCCCGATGAGCCCAGCACGGTGATCGCATCCACGCCCGAGGACGCAAGAGTGGCGACGAATCCCCGCAGGTCCTCGTGGCTGACCCTGCCCTCGGCGTCGAACGGTGTGACGGGATAGGCGATGAGACCGGTGAAATCCATGACAGCCAGCCTAGGCGTTCCCGGACGCGACCCGTGCGCCGAGGACCAGGGTGCGGTCAGAACGCGATCAGGGCAGGATGGCCGATCCCACGAAAGGATCGATCGCGAGGGCGAGGAAGAGCACGGTCAGGTAGCTGATGGAGCCGTGGAAGACCTTCATCGCGGCCCTGTTGTTCAGCTCGCCCTGCTGGGCCAGCGAGTACAGCCGATGCGACTCGCGGAGGAACCAGGCGCCGCCGAGGAGCGCTGCCACCGTGTACACCCAACCCGCACCGGCCGGGACCAGCAGGAGGGAGCAGGCCACCATCGCCCAGGCGTAGAGGACGACCTGGATGGACACCACGCGGGCGCCGGCGATCGCGCCGAGCATGGGAACGCTGGCGGCGTTGTAGTCGTCGCTGTACTTCATGGACAGCGGCCAGTAGTGCGGGGGCGTCCACAGGAAGATGATCAGGAACAGGACGACGGCGGGCCACTCGACCGAGTTCGTGACAGCGGCCCAGGCGATGAGGACGGGCATGCAGCCCGCGGCGCCTCCCCACACGATGTTCTGCGACGTACGGCGCTTCAGCACGAGGGTGTAGACCACGACGTAGAGGAAGATCGCCGCGACGCCGAGCATCCCCGTCAACGGATTCGCCCCGAACCACAGGACGGCGATGGCGACGATGCCGAGGATCCAGGAGAAGACGAGGGCCTCCCGCGGAGTCACCTCACCCGTGACGAGTGGACGGTTCTCCGTCCGGTGCATCAGCTTGTCGATGTCGCGGTCTATGTAGCAGTTGAAGGCACCCGCGCTACCGGCGGCCAGTGCTCCCCCGACCATGGTCGCCAGGATCAGCCCGAGGGGCGGGAACCCGCCCTGCGCGAAGATCATCGTGGGAAGGGTGGTCACCAGGAGAAGTTCGATCACGCGAGGCTTCGTCAGAGCGAGGTAGGCCTTCGCTTTGCGGCCGACGCCCTGACGGGCCTGCGGGGAACGTGCCGGAGCAGGAACCTGCTGGGTCTTCACAAGGCAACACTTTCGATTCTTCCGGAGGAAAAGACAATGCCCATCATACCCTTTTACACCGTGTAGAAATCGGAGAGGAATCTGCTGCAGGATCCCCGCTCCGCCGTTCCTCCCCGGCACGACGGCGGCGCCCGGCGGAGCCGCCGGGGCCGGGGGCCCGTCGGCGTACGCCACGGGCCGGTCCTGATCGGCCGCGCGCAACACGGAAATGTGAGTTATGACATTCTTCGACTCCCACGGCCGAACAGAAGCCGGAAGGGATAGTGTGGCTTTGAAAGCCCGCTGCGGAAGCATGCCCGGAACGAAGTGTCCGGGCTGATTGCTGTCTCGCTCGGCGCCGAACTTTGCAGGATTCAATGGTGAACGGCCGGCCTGACCGCATGCCTCGACGCACGCACCCGTCAGCCGCCGTTCCGCACAGAGAGGGGCCCGGAAACGTGCCACAGACGCAACAGCAGGAATTGACCTGGACGGAACTCGACCAGAAGGCGGTCGACACGGTCCGCATCCTGGCCGCGGACGCGGTGGAGAAGGTGGGCAACGGCCACCCTGGAACGGCGATGAGTCTGGCGCCGGCGGCGTACCTGCTGTTCCAGAAGCTGATGCGGCACGATCCGTCGGATCCGGAGTGGACGGGCCGGGACCGTTTCGTCCTCTCCCCCGGGCACACCTCGCTCACCCTCTACATCCAGCTCTACCTGGCCGGCTACGGCCTGGAGCTCGATGACCTGCAGGCGCTGCGCACCTGGGGTTCGCTCACCCCGGGCCACCCCGAGTACCGGCACACCAAGGGCGTCGAGATCACCACGGGCCCGCTGGGCCAGGGCCTGGCGTCGTCGGTCGGCTTCGCGTACGGCCAGCGCCGCCAGCGCGGCATGTTCGACGCCGACGCTCCCGCCGGGACCAGCCCCTTCGACCACACCATCTGGGTCATCGCCTCCGACGGTGACCTCCAGGAAGGCGTGACGGCCGAGGCCTCGTCCCTGGCCGGACACCAGGAGCTCGGCAACCTCGTGGTGATCTACGACGAGAACCACATCTCCATCGAGGACGACACGGACATCTCCTTCACGGAGGACGTCCTCAAGCGCTACGAGGCCTACGGCTGGCACACCCAGCGCGTGGACTGGACCAAGACCGGCGAGTACGTCGAGGACGTCGAGGAGCTCTACTCGGCCCTCGTCGCCGCGAAGAACGAGACCTCGAAGCCCTCGATCGTCTCGCTGCGCACGATCATCGGCTACCCGGCGCCGAACAAGCAGAACACCGGCAAGATCCACGGCTCGGCCCTGGGCAAGGACGAGGTCGCCGGCCTGAAGGAAGCCCTGGGCTTCGACCCGGAGAAGCACTTCGAGGTCGACCCGGAGGTCCTGGAGCACGCACGCGGCATCGTGCAGCGCGGCGCAGAAGCCCACAGCACCTGGCAGGAGGGCTTCGACGCCTGGAAGGCCGGACACGCCGAGGAGGCCGCCCTGCTGGAGCGCATCCAGGCGCGCACGCTGCCCGAGGGCTGGGAATCGGCCCTGCCGGTGTTCGAGGCGGGCAAGGACATGTCCACACGCGCCGCGTCCGGCAAGGTCCTCACGGCCATCGGCCCCGTGCTCCCCGAACTGTGGGGCGGCAGCGCCGACCTCGCGGAGTCGAACAACACGACCATCGAGGGATCGCCGTCGTTCATCCCGCCGAGCCGCCAGACCAAGGCGTGGTCGGGCAACGAGTACGGGCGCGTCCTGCACTTCGGTATCCGCGAGCACGCTGCCGCGGCCATCGTCAACGGCATCGTGATGCACAGCAGCACCCGCGCGTTCTCGGGCACGTTCCTGATCTTCAGCGACTACCAGCGCCCGGCCGTGCGCCTCGGCGCCCTCATGGGCGTTCCCGCGATCTACGTCTGGACGCACGACTCGATCGGCCTCGGCGAGGACGGTCCCACGCACCAGCCGGTCGAGCAGCTCTCCTCGCTGCGGGCCATCCCCGGACTCGACGTCGTCCGCCCGGGCGACGCGAACGAGGTCGCCGTCGCCTGGCGCACGATCCTCGAGAACACCGAGAACCCCGCCGGCATCGTGCTGACGCGCCAGAACATCCCGACGTACGAGCGGGGCGAGGGTGCGGCCGAGGGCGACACCTTCGGTTCGGTCGAGGGCGTCGCGAAGGGCGGCTACGTCCTCGCCGAGGCGAAGAACGGCACGCCCGACGTCATCCTGATCGGCACCGGGTCCGAGGTCCAGCTCGCGGTGGAAGCCCGCGAGGCCCTCGAGGCCGAGGGCATCGCGGCGCGCGTCGTGTCGATGCCGTGCCTGGAGTGGTTCAACGCCCAGGACGCGTCCTACCGCGACAGCGTCCTGCCGCGCACCGTCCGCGCCCGCGTGTCGGTCGAGGCAGGCGTATCGCAGAGCTGGCACGGGATCGTCGGCGACGCCGGCCGCAGCGTGTCCCTGGAGCACTTCGGTGCGTCCGCCGACTACAAGACCCTCTACCGCGAATTCGGCATCACGACCGATGCCGTAGTCGCCGCTGCGAAGGACTCCCTCCAGGCCGTCGCGTCCGATCCCCTGGCGTCCAACGGCACAGCGGCGATGCCCTCCGGTCACCGCGCCACCGAGACCGGCGACCACCAGTAGTTCCGTACCCTCCGTCAGAATCCAGCACACATTCCGCGGAAGCGGACAAGGAGTACATCATGTCAACACCCACAGCTGACCTCTCGGCCGCCGGCGTATCGATCTGGCTCGACGACCTCTCGAGGGAGCGCATCAACTCCGGTGCCTTCAAGCACCTCATCGAGGACCTCAACGTCGTGGGCGTCACGACCAACCCCAGCATCTTCGCCGCGGCGCTGAAGAAGGGCGAGTCCTACGCCTCGCAGGTCGGCGCACTGGCAGAAGCCGGCGCCGACGTCGACCAGGCCGTCTTCGACATCACCACCCACGACGTCGCGCAGGCCTGCGACATCTTCGCCGAGGAGGCCAAGCGCACCAACGGTGCCGACGGCCGCGTCTCCATCGAGGTCGACCCGCGCCTGTCCCGCGACACGCAGGGCACGGTCGCCGAGGCCAAGCGCCTGCACGCGAAGGTCCAGCGCACCAACGTCCTGATCAAGATCCCGGCGACCGTCGAAGGCCTGGAGGCCATCTCCTCGACACTGGCCGAGGGCATCAGCGTCAACGTCACGCTGATCTTCTCGCTCGAGCGCTACCGTGCCGTCATCAACGCCTACCTCACGGGCCTCGAGCAGGCCAGGGAGAAGGGCCACGACCTGTCCAAGATCACCTCGGTCGCCTCGTTCTTCGTCTCCCGCGTCGACGCCGAGATCGACGCACGACTGGACACCATCGGAACGGACGAGGCCACGGCGCTCAAGGGCAAGGCCGGCCTGGCCAACGCCCGGCTCGCCTACCAGATCTTCGAGGAGCAGTTCTCCACGGAGCGCTGGCAGGTCCTCGAGGCCGCGGGCGCGAACAAGCAGCGCCCCCTGTGGGCGTCGACCGGTGTCAAGGACCCGAACCTGCCCGACACCCTGTACGTCACCGGCCTCGTCGCGCCGAACGTCGTGAACACCATGCCCGAGAAGACCCTCGAGGCCACGGCCGACCACGGCGTCATCGAGGGTGACACCGTGACGGGCACCTACGACGAGTCCAACGAGATCCTCAACAGGCTCGACGCGATCGGCGTCTCCTACGACGAGGTCGTCGAGAAGCTCGAGACCGAGGGCCTCGACAAGTTCGTCACCAGCTGGTCCGAACTGCTCGAGACCGTCCAGACCGCACTCGACGCAGCGAAGGGCTGACACCCATGGGCGCATTCGCTCTCACCGCATCCGGCGCGGCCCTTGCCGCCGTCGAGTCGGCGGTCCCCGCACTCGTGAAGGACCGCTTCGCCTCCCGCCTGCTGGCGAAGGACGCCACGCTGTGGGGCGCCGACGCCGAGGCGGAGGCCTCGATCCGCCTCGGCTGGATCGACCTGTTCGAAGGCTCGCGCGCCCTCCTGCCGGAGATCGCCGGGCTCCGGGCGGACCTCCACGCGGAAGGCGTCGACCGGATCGTGCTCTGCGGCATGGGCGGTTCGTCGCTCGCGCCGGAAGTGATCACGAAGGAAGCGGGCGTGCCGCTCGTCGTCCTGGATGCCACCGATCCCGACCAGGTGCGCGCGGCCCTCGAGGAGGACCTGCAGCGCACGGCCATCGTCGTGTCGTCGAAGTCCGGCTCCACCGTGGAGACGGACTCGCAGCGCCGCCTGTTCGAGCAGGCGTTCACGGACGCCGGCATCGATGCCGCTTCGCGCATCATCATCGTGACCGATCCGGGCTCCCCGCTTGACGAGGCATCGAGGAAGGCCGGGTACCGCAAGGTCTTCAACGCCAACCCCGAGGTCGGTGGCCGGTACTCGGCGCTGACGGCGTTCGGGCTCGTCCCATCGGGCCTCGCCGGTGCGGACATCGGGACGCTCCTCGATGATGCCGAGGACAGCGCCGAATTCCTCGGCGACGACGACTCCGGCAACGTCGGCCTCCAGCTCGGCGCCGTCCTCGGCGGGACCACCCCGCTCCGCGACAAGATCGTCTTCGCCGACGCCGGTTCCGGCCTCCCCGGCTTCGCCGACTGGGCGGAACAGCTCATCGCGGAGTCCACGGGCAAGCTCGGTACCGGCCTGCTGCCGGTCGTCGCCTCGACGGGCGCTCCCGAGCTCGCCGACGTGGCCGACGACGTCCTGCCCGTGCTCCTCGCCCCGTTCGACGAGGCGCCGAGCGACGAGCTGACCGAGGGCACGCGCGTGACGGTCAGCGGAAGCCTGGGCAGCCAGCTGTTCGTCTGGGAATACGCGGTCGCCGTCGCGGGACGCCTGCTCGGCATCAACCCGTTCGACCAGCCCGACGTCGAGGCCGCCAAGAAGGCGGCCCGCGGCCTGCTGGACGCGCAGCCGGAGCCGGTTCCCGCCGCCTTCGTCGACGGTGCCGTGGAGGTGCGCGGAGACGCGCAGCTCCTCGGTTCCTCGAGCACGGTTGCCGAGGCCCTCGAAGCCCTCCTCGCCACCCTGCCCGCGAACGGCTACCTCTCTGTGCAGGCCTACCTCGACCGCCACCGTCAGGCGGCCCTTGAGGAGATCCGTTCGCCGCTGGCCGCTGCGACGGGCCGTCCGGTCACGTTCGGCTGGGGTCCGCGCTTCCTCCACTCCACCGGCCAGTACCACAAGGGCGGCTCGCCCATAGGCTCGTACCTGCAGCTGACCGGGGCGACCAGCGCCGACCTGGCCATCCCGGACCGGCCCTTCACCTTCGGGGAGCTCATCTCCGCGCAGGCTACAGGGGACGCCCAGGTCCTGGCCGACCATGGACGCCCTGTCCTCCGCCTGCACCTCACGGACCGCGCAGCGGGTGTCGAGCAGCTGCGCAACGTCATCTCCTCCCTTGCCGTGTCCGGCCGGGGACCCCACGGGAACGGGTGAGCATGCCTTTCAGCACGGCGGCGAAAGCCGCCAATCCCCTGCGGGATTCGCGCGACAGGCGGCTGAGCCGGATCGCCGGGCCCTCCTCGCTCGTCCTGTTCGGCGTGACGGGCGACCTCGCCCGGAAGAAGCTCATGCCGGCCATCTACGATCTCGCGAACCGGGGGCTCCTGCCCCCGAGCTTCGGCCTCGTCGGCTTCGGCCGCCGTGACTGGAGCAACGAGGAGTTCGTGGAGAAGGTCAAGGAGTCCGTGACCCAGTACGCGCGGACGCCCTTCAAGGAGACGGTGTGGGAGCAGCTCTCCGCGGGCATTCGCTTCGTCCGGGGCGAGTTCGACGACGACGAGGCGTTCAAGAACCTCAAGGAGTGCATCGACGAGCTGGACCAGAGCAGGGGAACCCGGGGCAACCACGCGTTCTACCTCTCGATCCCGCCGAACGCGTTCGAAGCGGTGTGCCAGAAGCTCTCCGAGCATGGTCTTGCACGCCCGGACGAGGGCCAGTGGCGCCGCGTGGTCATCGAGAAGCCCTTCGGGCACGACCTCGAGTCCGCCCGCGAACTGAACAGCATCGTCGAGGAGGTCTTCCCTCCGGATGCGGTGTTCCGCATCGACCACTACCTGGGTAAGGAGACCGTCCAGAACATCCTCGCGCTGCGTTTCGCGAACCAGCTCTTCGAGCCGCTCTGGAACGCGAACTACGTCGACCACGTGCAGATCACCATGGCCGAGGACATCGGGATCGGCAGCAGGGCAGGCTATTACGACGGCGTGGGTGCGGCCCGCGACGTCATCCAGAACCACCTGCTCCAGCTGCTCGCCCTGACGGCGATGGAGGAACCGATCTCGTTCGACGCGGATCACCTCCGCGCGGAGAAGGAGAAGGTCCTCGCGGCCGTCGCACTGCCGAAGGACCTGTCCGGACGGTCCGCGCGCGGCCAGTACGAGGCCGGGTGGCAGGGCGGGGAACGCGTGAACGGCTTCCTCGAGGAGGAGGGCATCCCCGCACACTCCACGACGGAGAGCTTCGCCGCGCTGCGGCTCGACATCAACACGCGCCGCTGGGCCGGGGTGCCGTTCTACCTGCGCGCGGGCAAGCGCCTCGGGCGCAGGGTCACGGAGATCGCCGTCGTTTTCAAGCGGGCTCCCAACCTCCTGTTCCGCGACCACAACGAGGAGGACTTCGGACAGAACGCCGTCGTCATCCGGGTACAGCCCGACGAGGGCGTGACGATCCGGTTCGGCTCGAAGGTACCCGGAACGCAGACCGAGGTTCGCGACGTGACCATGGACTTCGGCTACGGCCATTCCTTCACGGAGTCCAGTCCCGAAGCCTACGAGCGCCTCATCCTCGACGTCCTGCTCGGCGAACCCCCGCTCTTCCCCCGCCAGGAGGAAGTGGAGCTGTCCTGGAAGATCCTCGACCCGTTCGAGCAGTACTGGGCGTCCCTCGACGGCCAGCCCGAGCCCTATGTACCCGGCAGCTGGGGTCCGGCGTCCGCCGACGAGCTGCTGGCAGCCGACGGACGTACCTGGAGAAGGCCATGATCGTAGACCTGCCCGACACCACCACCTCGAAGGTGTCGAAGGAACTGATGGCGATGCGCGAACGCGGCGGCGTCGTCGCGCTCGGCCGCGTGCTGACCCTCGTGGTCATCACGAAGTCCGGCTACGAGGAGCAGGCGATCGACGCGGCGAACGAGGCGAGCCGCGAACACCCGTGCCGCATCATCGTCCTCGCCGAGGAATCGCCGGACGAGCCCACCCGGCTCGACGGCCAGATCCGTGTCGGCGGCGACGCCGGAGCATCGGAGGTGGTCGTCCTCCGGGGGTACGGCGAGCTCGCCCAGGAGAACGAGTCCCTCGTGTCCGCGCTCTTGCTGCCGGACGCGCCGATCGTGGCCTGGTGGCCGCACGGGGTGCCGGAGGCAGCATGCCGGACGTCGATCGGCAGCATCGCCCACCGCCGGATCACCGATTCAGCGAACGAGGCGGACCCGACGGACGCGCTGTTCAACATCAGCACCACCTACGCCGCCGGTGACACGGACCTCGCCTGGACGCGCCTGACCAACTGGCGCATCCAGCTCGCGGCCGTGATGGACCAGCTGGAGGGCGACGAGCCCGTCACGGTGGTCACCGTCGAGGGTGCCTCCGACTCCCCCAGCACCGTGTTGCTCGCCGCCTGGCTGGCCAAGGCGCTGGATGCCCCCGTCACCATCGTGTCCGGACCTGCCGGTACGGGCCTCAAGCGCGTGCGCCTGGCCAGGAGCGGCGGCGATGTGGAGCTGCACCGTCCGGGCCACGACGTCGCGGAACTCCACCAACCACACCAGCCGGTCCAGCGCATCTCCCTCCCCCGCAGGAGCCTGCGGGACTGCCTTGCGGAAGAGCTGAGGCGGCTGGACCCGGACGAGGTCTTCGGAGAAGTCATCACCGAGGGGCTTGCCCGAACCAACCTGAGGAGTGTGCGAACGAGTGAGCGCTGAACCGAAAGTCAGCATCCATCCCTCCCCGACCTCCCTCGCGGCGGCCGTTGCGGCACGATTGATCACCCGCCTGGTCGACGTGCAGAGCGACCGTGGCACGGCGACCGTCGTCCTCACGGGCGGTTCGATCGGCACGGCGGCCCTGCAGGCCGTGGTGGAATCACCGGCGCACACGGCTGTCGACTGGGCGAACGTGCATTTCTGGTGGGGTGACGAACGCTTCCTGCGTGCCGAGGACCCGGACCGCAACGCCGTCCAGGCGCGGTCCGCGCTCCTCGACCGCATCGCCGTCGACCCGGTGAAGATCCACGAGTTCGGCTCGAAGGACGAGTTCCCCGACGAGGATGCGGCCGCCGCGGACTACGCCCGGCAACTGGCGGACGCTGCACGGGCCGAAGCCGATGCGGACGGTGTGGGACAGCTGGATCCGCGCCTGCCGCGCTTCGACGTCCTCCTGCTCGGCGTCGGGCCGGACGCGCACATCGCCTCGCTCTTCCCGGAGCTGGCAGGAATCCGCACGAAGGGCGAGACGACCGTAGGGGTCGCCGACGCACCGAAACCTCCCCCGCAGCGCGTCTCCCTGACCCTCGAGGCCATCAACACCGCGCAGGAGGTCTGGCTGTCGGTCAGTGGCAGTGACAAGGCGGGCGCCGTGGGGCTCGCCCTCGCCGGAGCGGGTCACGTGCAGGTCCCGGCCGCCGGTGCCCGTGGGGTGCGGAAGACCCTGTGGCTGATCGACCAGGACGCCGCGCAGAAACTGCCCGGCCGTCTGATCGATCATGACGACGAGGAGACCGGCTGACCCGGACCGCGAAAAAAGCCCCCGCTTCCATCCGGAAGCGGGGGCTTTTCCGTGCATCGGAAGGGTGCGCCCTATAAGTCACCGGCGAAGCGCTGGATGAGGCCCAGGGCTACGATGACGACACCCCAGGCGAGCCCGAGGGTCACGGTGAAGCGGTTCAGGTTCCGTTCGGCCACGCCGGAGGATCCCATGCTCGAGGTCATGCCGCCACCGAACATGTCCGACATACCGCCGCCACGTCCCTTGTGGAGCAGGATCAGCAGGGTCAGCAGGAGGCTGGTGATCCCGAGCAGGACAAGCAGGATGATACGAAGGATTTCCACGGGGCCCTTTCAAGGCTCGGTAGCCGCTCTGCGGAGCGGCCGGCGCACGGAACTAGTCTGTCACCAGATGCTGTTCGAACCTGACAATACTAGCAAACTCGGCTACGTCGAGGCTCGCACCGCCGACGAGCACGCCGTCGACGTCGCGCTCCTTGAGGATGCTCGCGGCGTTGGCCGCCTTCACCGAGCCGCCGTACAGCAGTCGGGTCTTCGAGGCCGTCTCCGCGTCGAAGAGGGACCCCAGCTCGGCGCGGATGGCAGCGCACATCTCCTGTGCGTCCTCCGGTCCCGCGACCTCGCCCGTACCGATGGCCCAGACGGGCTCGTACGCGACCACCAGCGATGAGGCCTGCTCGGGCGTGAGCCCCGCGACGCCCTGGCGGAGCTGGTCGAGCGTGTGCGGGACGTGGGTCCCGGCCTGGCGGATCTCGAGGCCCTCGCCGACGCAGAGGACGGGGACCAGACCGTGGCGGTAGGCCGCGTGCACCTTGCGGTTGAGCAGTTCGTCCGACTCGGAGTGGAGCGTGCGGCGCTCCGAGTGGCCCACGAGGACGTAGGTGCAGTCGAGCTTGCCGAGGAACTGCCCGGAGATGTCGCCGGTGTAGGCACCGGAGTCCTCCGGCGAGAGGTCCTGCCCGCCGAAGACGACCTCGAGGTTGTCGCCCTTCACGAGGGTCTGGACGCCGCGGAGATCGGTGAAGGGCGGGAAGACGGACACCTCGACGCGCGAGAAGTCATGGCCCGCGTCATCGAGGGTCCAGGCCAGCTTCTGCAGGAAGGTGATGCCCTGCATGTGGTCCAGGTTCATCTTCCAGTTGCCCGCGATGAGCGGCCGGCGGTCGAAGGCGCCGTTGGTCGAGGTGGTCATCGTCGTACTCTCCCTGTTCGTTGACGGCGGGATCCGCAGGGCATGCGCCCTGCGGATCCCGCCATTCCTGTGCGCCCGGTCGTCGGGCGGCTGATCGTGCCGGTCCTGCGCCTGCCTGGTGGCCGTCGTCCCGCTAGTCGCGGGCGAGTGCGGTCAGGCCGGGCAGTTCCTTGCCCTCGAGGTATTCGAGGCTCGCTCCACCACCGGTGGAGATGTGCCCGAACTGGTCGTCGGCGAAGCCGAGGCCACGGACAGCAGCGGCGGAGTCACCGCCGCCGACCACCGTGAGGGCGCCGTTCTCCTGCGCATCCACGAGGGCCTGCGCGACCGCCCGCGTACCGCCGGCGAAGGCTTCGAACTCGAAGACCCCCATGGGCCCGTTCCAGAAGACGGTCTTCGCCTCCGCGATGTTCGCGGCGAAGTCCCGGCCCGTGACGGGGCCGATGTCGAGGCCGATCCCGGAGGCTCCGTACGTGCCCGCCTCGATCGCGTCGGCCGCGACCACGCTCGAGCCCGCGTCCGCCGAGAACTTCTCCGCCACCACGATGTCCGTCGGCAGGACGAACTGCGTGCCGTCGCGCGCCCCCCGCTCGAGGTAGCCGCGGACGGTCTCGATCTGGTCCTTCTCCAGCAGGCTGGCGCCCACGCTGAAGCCCTGGGCGGCGAGGAAGGTGAACACCATGCCGCCACCCACGAGGATGCGATCCGCCGTCCCGATCAGGTTCTCGATCACGGCGAGCTTGTCGGACACCTTCGAACCGCCGAGGACGACGATGAAGGGCCGCTGCGGATCCTTCGTCAGCCTCTCGAGCACGACGAGCTCCGTCCGGACCAGGTCACCCTGGTAGGCGGGCAGCAGCGCAGCGATGTCGTACACGCTCGCGTGCCTGCGGTGGACCGCCCCGAAGGCGTCGTCGACATAGGCGCCGTCAGGGCCGACCAGGTCCGCGAGTTCGCGGGCGAACGCGGAGCGCTCCGCATCGTCCTTGCTCGTCTCCCGTGCGTCGAAACGCACGTTCTCGAGCACGAGCACCTCGCCGTCGGGCAGGGCGGCGGCGGCGCTGCGGGCGCCCTCCACCGTGGTGTCCGGAGCAAGGGTGACCGGGAAATCCGCGAGCTCCCGAAGGGCGTCGACGGCCGGCCGAAGCGAGTACTTCTCCTCCGGGGCGCCCTTGGGACGCCCGAGGTGCGCCAGGACGATGACGGCGGCCCCTGCCTCGCTCAGCTTGCGCAGAACGGGCAGGGACGCGCGGACGCGGCCGTCGTCGGTGACCTTCAGCGAAGGCACCTCGCCCTCGAGGGGCACATTGAGATCGGAGCGCACGAGGACGCGACGTCCCCGGACTCCTTCAGCGAGGAGATCGTCGAGTGATGCGTAAGCCACGGACGGGACCGCCTAGGAGAGCTTGGCAGCGACGATTTCGGTCAGGTCGACCAGGCGGTTCGAGTAGCCCCACTCGTTGTCGTACCAGGAGACGACCTTGACCTGGTTGCCGATGACCTTGGTCAGGCCCGAGTCGAAGATCGACGAGTGCGGGTCCGTGACGATGTCGGAGGACACGATCGGGTCCTCGGTGTAGGAGAGGTAGCCCTTGAGGGGACCGTCGGCAGCGGCAGCCTTGTACGCGGCGTTGACCTCCTCGACCGTGACCTCGCGGCCCAGGGTGACGGTGAGGTCGGTGGCGGAGCCCGTGGGAACGGGGACGCGGATGGCGTAGCCGTCGAGCTTGCCCTTGAGCTCCGGGAGGACGAGGCCGATCGCCTTGGCCGCACCGGTGGAGGTGGGGACCATGTTGATCGCTGCTGCGCGTGCGCGGCGGAGGTCCTTGTGGGGGCCGTCCTGCAGGTTCTGGTCGGCGGTGTAGGCGTGGATCGTCGTCATGAGCCCGCGCTCGATGCCGAACGAGTCGTTCAGCACCTTGGCCAGGGGGCCCAGGCAGTTCGTGGTGCAGGACGCGTTCGAGATGATGTGGTGGTTCTCGGGGTCGTACTCGCCGTCGTTGACGCCGAGCACCACGGTGATGTCCTCGTCGGAGGCGGGAGCAGAGATCAGGACCTTCTTGGCACCGGCGTCGATGTGCTTCTGTGCGTCGGCTGCCTTGGTGAAGAAGCCGGTGGACTCGATGACGATGTCGACGCCGAGGTCTGCCCAGGGGAGGTTCGCGGGGTCGCGCTCGGCGAGCACCTTGACGCGCTTGCCACCGACCACGAGGTCACCGCCGTCGACCTCCACGGAGGCCTTCAGGCGTCCTGTGACGGAGTCGTACTTCAGCAGGTGTGCGAGGGCCTCGGGGCTCGTCAGGTCGTTGACGGCAACGATCTCGAGGTCTGCGCCCTGCTCGAGGGCCGCGCGGAAGTAGTTGCGGCCGATGCGGCCGAAGCCATTGATTCCAACACGAGTAGTCACTGGTTTCCATCTCCTTCATAGGTGGTGCCGCCGGACGGGCCTTCTGGGGCGACGCCGGCGACGAATAAATCTGGTACCGGGCACACCTTCGTGCCGAAGTGAATCGGGTCCTGCTGGCTCCCTGCGGAGCATGGGTGGCGCCCCCGGAGCCGTGCGGGAGATGTCCCTGCACGGCTCCCACCTTACTCAGCGCGGCGCTGCGCGCGCACTGATGACGCGCAGAGGGCCCCGGACGGGCGGGCATGGCGAGCCCGTCCGGAGCCGCCCTGGGGCTCCCCGCCTAGAGGCCGGGGGTGATGAGGACGGACGCGCCGATCCGGGCCGCCTCGAAGCGGGTCTGGACGTCGGCCCAGTTCACAAGGTTCCACCAAGCCTTGACGTAGTCGGGCTTGACGTTGACGTAGTCCAGGTAGAACGCGTGCTCCCACATGTCCAGCATCAGCAGGGGGACGGTGCCCACCGGCACGTTGCCCTGCTGGTCGTAGAGCTGCTCGATCACGATGTTCTTGCCCAGCGGCTCGTAGGCCAGCACGGCCCAGCCCGAGCCCTGCAGGGACGTCGCCGCGGCGCTGAAGTGGGCGCGGAACGCGTCGAAGGACCCGAAGGCGTCATCGAGGGCCGCTGCGAGTTCACCTACGGGCTTGTCGCCGCCCTCGGGGGACATGTTCTTCCAGAAGATGCTGTGGTTGATGACACCGCCGACGTGGAACGCGAGGTCCTTGGAGAGCTTCGGGATGGTGCCGAACTCGCCCTTCTCGCGGGCCTCGGCGAGCTGCGCGAGGGCGTCGTTGGCGCCCTTGACGTAGGTGGCCTGGTGCTTGGAGTGGTGCAGCTCCATGATCCGGCCCGAGATGTGCGGCTCGAGGGCCGCGTAGTCGTAGTCGAGATCCGGCAGTACGTATGCGCTCACGTAGTCCTCCATGTAGTGTTCCGGGGCGCCCGCGCGGTCCGCAGCGCCGCCGGGCATCCGGACGGCACGCGGTCCGCTTGATCAGAAGCGGGCTTGTCGTTCCATCCTATGCACTCATTCACTCGTCGAGCATGTCAGGGGTCACATTCGCGTCGGTCCCCGGGATCCCGATGTCGGAGGCCCGCTTGTCCGCCATCGCCAGGAGGCGCCGGATGCGGCCGGCGATGGCGTCCTTGGTCATCGGCGGGTCGGCGAGGCGGCCGAGTTCGTCGAGGCTCGCCTGCTTGTGGGCCACCCTCAGCTCCCCCGCGTAGCGCAGGTGCTCCGGCACGGTCTCGCCGAGGATCTCGAGGGCACGCTCCACGCGGGCGCCGGCGGCGACGGCAGCCTGCGCGGAGCGGCGCAGATTGGCGTCGTCGAAGTTGGCGAGACGGTTCGCGGTGGCGCGGACCTCCTTGCGCATCCGGCGCTCCTCCCACACCATCAGCGCGTCGTGGGCGCCCATGCGCGTCAGGAGGGCGGCGATCGTGTCACCGTCGCGGATGACGACGCGGTCCACGCCGCGCACCTCCCGCGCCTTGGCGGCGATGTCCAGCCGCCGGGCCGCACCGACGAGGGCGAGTGCCGACTCGGGACCCGGACAGGTCACCTCGAGCGACGATGAGCGCCCAGGCTCGGTCAGGGAGCCGTGCGCGAGGAACGCCCCGCGCCAGACGGCCTCGGCGTCCGCCGTCGAGCCGTTGACGACGGCGGACGGCAGCCCGCGCACCGGACGGCCGCGGCTGTCCAGCAGCCCGGTCTGGCGGGCGAGGGACTCGCCGTCGCGCACCACCCGGACCACGTAGCGGTTCCCCCGCTTCAGGGCTCCACCCGTGACGACGATGATCTCGCTGGTGTGTCCGTAGACCTCGGCGATGGCGGCACGGAGTCGGCGCGCGGTCGAGGCGAGGTCCACTTCGGCCTCGATGACGATCCTGCCGGAGATGATATGGAGGCCCCCCGCGAATCTCAGCAGCGCGGACACTTCGGCCTTGCGGACCGAGGACTTCTTGACGTCGAGGTGGGACAGTTCCTCTTTGACGTCGGCGGTCAGGGCCACAGATACACTCCTAGTTCTCCCCAAACATGTCGTTGTAGGACGTCGCCAGCCTCAGCGGGTCGTGCACGGGCTTACCGGTCGAGACCCCCACTGTACCGAAGACGGCGCGTCCTCCCATCCCTGCCACGGCCCGCTCGAACTCGGACCGGTCCCCTATCACCGCGGGATCGGCGAGTACCACGTCCACCGTGAAATCCGGGGCATACCGGCGGATCACGTTCAGGTGGTCGATGGCGCTCATGCCCTGCGTCTCCTTGGTGTCGTTGCTCAGGTTCATCGTGAGGCACCGCCGCGCGGAGGTGCGGCACAGCGCGCTGCGGAGCTCGGGGAGCAGCAGGTGGGGCAGCACCGAGGTGTACCAGGAACCGGGCCCGAGGATCACCCAGTCGGCCAGTTCGATGGCCTCCAGCGCGTCATTGCATGCAGGAGCCTCCGGCGGGAGGAGCCGGACGTTGCTCACGTTCCCCGACTCCGCGGCGACCGCGAGCTGCGCCTGTCCGCTGACCGTGCGGACGCGGAGGGAGCCGTGCACCTCGCTGAGCACGTCGCCCTCGATCGTGAGCGGCACGCTCGCCATCGGGAGGACCCTGCCGCGCGCCCCGAGGAGTGCGCCGGCCCACTGCAGGCCCGCCACCGGGTCTCCCAGCAGTTCCCAGAGCGTGACGATGAGGAGGTTGCCCATGGCGTGACCGTCGAGCGACCCCTCGACCCCGTCCCGCGATGCGAAGCGGTGCTGCATGACGTCCCGCCAGGTACGGCCCCAGTCGGTGTCGTCGCACAGGGCGGACAGTGCCATGCGGAGATCCCCCGGGGGCAGCACCCCGAGTTCCCTCCGGAGCTTCCCGGACGACCCGCCGTCGTCGGCCACCGTCACCACGGCGGTCAGCTCCTGCGTCAGGAGCCGCAGGGCGGACAGCGACGCGGACAGTCCGTGTCCGCCGCCGAGGGCGACGACGGTCGGGCCTGCGCCGCCCTCACCCTTCCTGCGCGCCGCCGGCGGGACGAGGGGAAGGGGGCCCGAGAACAGCGCCACTACTCACGCCCGAGGTCGCGGTGGTGTGCGGTGACCTGCACGCCCGGCAGCTGGGCCAGTCGCTGGGCGATCTCCTCCGTCACGGCGACCGACCGGTGCTTCCCGCCGGTGCACCCGACGGCGATGGTCGCGTAGTGCTTGTTCTCGCGGCGGTAGCCGTCCAGCACGGGGACGAGTGCATGCACGTACCGGTCGATGAAGTCGCCCGCGCCCTGCGCGCCGAGGACGTAGTCGCGGACCGGCTCGTCCAGTCCGGTCTGGGGGCGCAGGACGGGCACCCAGTGGGGATTGGGGATGAAGCGGACATCCGCTACGTAGTTGGCATCCACCGGCAGGCCGTACTTGAAACCGAAGCTCATCACGTTCAGCCGCAGGACGATGGGGCCGGATTCCGAGAACAGCTCCGTGACGCTCGTGGCGAGGGCGTGCACGTTCAGCTCGCTCGTGTCGATCACGATGTCCGAGGAGTACCGGATGTCCTTCAGCACGTCGCGTTCCGCGGCGATGCCGTCCAGGATGCGGCCGTCGCCCTGCAACGGGTGCGGGCGGCGGCCCTGTTCGAAGCGCCGCACCAGCACGGCGTCGTCCGCGTCGAGGAAGAGCACCCGGTAGTTGACCCCTGCCGACCGCAGGCCGTCGAGGGCCGCCTTGATGTCGAGAAAGAGTTCCTTGCCGCGCACGTCGATGACGACGGCGAGCTTCGGGATGGACTGCGGCGTCCGCGCCACGAGTTCGGTCAGCGTCGTAAGCATCTGCGGCGGGAGGTTCTCCACCACGTACCAGCCGTGGTCCTCCAGCGCGTTCGCGGCCGTACTGCGCCCGGCGCCCGACATGCCGGTCACCACCAGCAGCTCGGACTCGGTGGGTTTGACCGGAGTCAGGCTCGTGGCCTCAGTCATATCGTGGTGCGTCCGTTCCGGCTCGACGGGGCACCCGGTTTCCCGGCCTGCCCTGGTGTGCGGTCTCAGCGGCGCTCCTGCGGCCGCGCCTTCAGCCTAGCTAATCTTCGATGATCTCGCCCGTGGTCATGTTCACGGCCGGGGCGGCGTCGTCGACGGCGAGGGCCGTGCGGATGGTCTCGGCGAGTGCGGGCCCCACACCCGGTACCTGCACGAGCTCCTCGAGCGTGGCCGCCCGAATCTTCTTGACCGAGCCGAAGTGCTTGAGCAGGGCCTTGCGTTTCGCCGGGCCGAGCCCGGCGACCTCGTCGAGGGCCGACGCCGTCATGGACTTGCCGCGCTTCTGACGGTGGAACGTGATGGCGAAGCGGTGGGCCTCGTCGCGAATCCGCTGCAGCAGGAACAGGCCCTCGGACGCCCGGGGAAGGATGACCGGGAACTCGCTGTCCTGGATCCACACCTCCTCGAGGCGCTTCGCGAGGCCGATCACGAAGACGTCGTCGATCCCGAGGTCCGCCAGCGCGCGCGAGGCAGCGGCGACCTGCGGCGGTCCGCCGTCGACGACGACGAGGCTGGGCGGATACGCGAAACGGTTGCGGGAGATCGCCGTCGTGGTGTCCCGGACGGGTTCGCCCTGCGCATCGACGTCGGGGTGCTCCAGGACCGATGCCTCGTCGTCCACCGGGTCGACGTCGGGATCCGGACCGGCCGCGCGCTGCTCCCCCTTCCCGGCGAGGTAGTTGCGGAACCGGCGGTGGATCACGTCGTACATGGAGGCGGTGTCGTCCCGTGCGGCGTCGCCGGTGATGGAGAACTTCCGGTACTCGGACTTCCGGGGCAGGCCGTCCTCGACGACGACCATCGAGGCCACCACGTTGGTGCCCTGCACGTGCGAGATGTCGAAGCACTCGATGCGCATCAGCGGCTGCGGCAGGTCGAGGGCCTCCTGCAGCTCCTGCAGGGCGGCCGACCGCGTGGTGATGTCACCGGCCCGGCGGCTCTTGTGCAGGCGCAGGGCGTCCGCGGCGTTCTGCTCCACGGTGCCCAGCAGCGTGGCCTTGTCACCGCGCTGGGGCACCCGCACGTCGACGCGAGCTCCCCGGAGGCCCCGGAGCCATTCGAGCATCTGGTCGGAGTTGCTGGGCAGCACCGGGACGAGGACCTCGCGCGGGATCTGCTCGTTGCTGCTGCTGCCCTCGCCGTAGACCTGCTGGAGCAGGTGCTCCACGAGGTCGGGCGTGTCCATGTCCTCGACCTTCTCCACCACCCAGCCGCGCTGTCCCCGGATCCTGCCGCCCCGGACGTGGAAGACCTGCGCCGCGGCCTCGAGCTCGTCCTCCTTGAGGGCGAAGATGTCCGCGTCGGTGTCCTCGCTGAGCACGACGGTATTGCGTTCGAACACGCGGCGGAGTGCTGCGATGTCGTCGCGCAGGCGGGCGGCCGACTCGTAGTCGAGCTCGGCGACGGCAGCCGCCATCTTCTTCTCGAGCCCGGAGATGAACTTCTTCGCCTCCCCGGACATGAAGTCGCAGAACTCCCCGGCGAGGGCCTTGTGGTCCTCGGGGCTGATGCGTCCGACGCAGGGCGCGGAGCACTTGTCGATGTAGCCCAGGAGGCAGGGCCGGCCGGTGCGTTCCGCGCGCTTGAACACCCCGCTGCTGCAGGTCCGGACCGGGAAGACGCGGAGCATGGTGTCGACGGTCTCGCGGATGGCCTTCGCGGGGTAGAACGGACCGAAGTAGCGCGTGTCCTTCTTCTTGTCGCCGCGCATCACCTGCACGCGCGGGTACTTCTCCCCCATGGTGACGGCGAGGTAAGGGTAGGACTTGTCGTCACGGAACATGACGTTGAACCGTGGATTGAATTCCTTGATCCACGTGTATTCGAGCTGGAGCGCCTCGAGTTCACTCCCGACGACGGTCCACTCGACGCTCGCGGCGGTGAACACCATGCTCCGCGTCTTGGCCAGCAGGCCCTGGGGGTTCGCGAAGTAGGAGTTCAGGCGTGAGCGCAGGTTCTTGGCCTTGCCGACATAGATCACCCTGCCGTGCTCGTCCCGGAAGCGGTAGACGCCCGGATCGAGCGGGATCTCGCCTGTCTTCGGCCGGTAGGTTACTGGGTTCGCCACGCCTTTCATCCTAGGACGGCGCGGCAACGGCCGGAGACCGCGGGCACCGCTTTCCGCTGACCGCTGACGCGGGTCCGGCCGCGCCGCTGCAGCGTTGAGCACTACTCGGTCGGAGGGCTCTGGTTGTAGTGCGGCACCCGTTCCTGGCCGGTCAGCGCGGCGATGCTGTCCATGATGGAGTCCGTCGCGCTGCGCCGGGCCGGCAGCGGGTGGCCGGGCCCGGTCTTCGCGAAGACGAGCGGCTCCCCGATGCGCATGGTGAAGTGCTGCGGACGGACTCCCTTCTTCCCCGCGGGCTGCAGGGCCTCGGTGCCGAGCAGGCCGACGGGGACCACGGGCGCCCCGGTGGTGAGCGCGAGCCAGCCGACGCCGGTCCTCCCCCGGTAGAGCCGGCCGTCGCGCGAGCGGGTCCCCTCGGGGTAGATCCCGACGCCGTCCCCCTGTTCCAGCAGGTCCAGGAGCGTCCTGAGCGCCTGGACGCTGGCGGCCTGCTGTCCGCGCTCCACCGGGATGGACCCGACGCCCTCGAAGAACGCCTTCATGAGCGCGCCTCTCACTCCCCTCCCCGTGAAGTACTCGGCCTTCGCGAAGAACGCGACCGGCCGCGGCATGAGCGCCTGCACCAGCACGCTGTCGAGGAAGGAGAGGTGGTTCGCCGCGACGATGAAGGGTCCGTCCTTCGGTACGTTGCCCAGTCCTTCGACGGTGGGCCGGCAGAGACCGGCGATGAGTCCGCGCGTCGTGCTGCGCGTCAGGTCATAGACCCCCACGGAGCACCTCCAGCAGCTCGTCGGCGGATCGCACGACGGCGGCCGCCCCCGCGTCCTCCAGTTCGCCGGGAGCGGCGAACCCCCACGCGACGCCGACGCAGGCCAGGCCGTTGGCGCGGGCGCCCTCGACGTCGTGCCGGCGGTCACCGACCATCACCGCCCGACCCGTCACCGCCCGACCCGTCACCGACCGACCAGGAGCCGCCTGCTCCGCATACTGCCCGTGGTGTTCCAGCGCGGCCCGGATGATGGGTTCCTTGCCGCCGACCGTCGCGGCTTCGTCGCGCGGGGAGCCGTGGACCGAGGCGAAGAGGTGCCGCAGGCCCTGCGCCTCGAGGAGGTCCTCGGCGAGCCATTCCGGCTTCTGGGTGGCGACGGCGACCACCACTCCCTCTGCGGCGAGTGCTGCCACGCACCGGGCGACGCCCGGATAGGGGCGGCTCTGCGCCATGCCGGTCGAGACGTACCCCGCCCGGTAGGTGGCCATCACCTCGTGCACGTGCGCTGCCGGCACGCCGCCCAGCGCGGTGAGGGAGTGCACCAGGGGAGGTCCGACCATGGCCTGCAGGGTGTCGTCGTCGGGCACGGGCAGGCCGTGGCTCCGCAGCGCCGAACTGATGCCTCCAGTGATGGCTCCCGCAGGGTCGACGAGCGTCCCGTCGAGGTCGAAGAGTATCAGTGCATGCATATTCGCCACCGGGCAAGCTTGCCATAGCACCGGGGAGGGCACGCATTCCGCATGCCCTCCCCGGTATATCCACGACGCCTATTCACGCCGCGGGGAGCTACCCGACCTTGTCGAAGATCTCCTTGAGGAAGGTGCCGGTGTAGCTGCGCTCGTTCTGGGCGACCTGCTCCGGGGTTCCGGTCGCGATGATCTGGCCGCCGCCCGAGCCGCCGTCCGGACCGAGGTCGATGACCCAGTCGGCGCTCTTGATGACGTCGAGGTTGTGCTCGATCGTGATGACGGTGTTGCCCTTGTCCACGAGTCCCTGCAGGACCAGCAGGAGCTTCCGGATGTCCTCGAAGTGCAGGCCGGTGGTCGGCTCGTCGAGGACGTAGATGCTCCGCCCGTTCGAGCGCTTTTGCAGCTCGCTCGCGAGCTTGACGCGCTGCGCCTCGCCGCCCGAGAGCGTCGTGGCGGGCTGGCCGAGCCGTACGTAGCCGAGACCCACCTCCACGAGGGTGTTCAGGTGCCGGGCGATGGGGCTGAAGGCGGCGAAGAACTCGGCGCCCTCCTCGATCGGCATGTCGAGCACGTCGGCGATGGTCTTGCCCTTGTAGTGCACCTCCAGCGTCTCGCGGTTGTAGCGCGCCCCGTGGCAGACCTCGCACGGGACGTAGACGTCGGGCAGGAAGTTCATCTCGATCTTCAGGGTGCCGTCGCCGGAGCACGCCTCGCAGCGGCCGCCCTTCACGTTGAAGGAGAACCTGCCCGGGAGGTACCCGCGGACCTTGGCCTCGGTGGTCTCCGCGAAGAGCTTGCGGATGTTGTCGAAGACGCCGGTGTAGGTCGCGGGGTTGGACCGGGGGGTGCGGCCGATGGGGCTCTGGTCCACGTGGATGACCTTGTCGAGGTGCTCCAGGCCGTCGATCCGCTTGTGCCGCCCGGCGACCTGCTTGGCGCCGTTCAGCTTGTTCGCGAGCACCTTGTAGAGGATGTCGTTCACCAGGGTCGACTTGCCGGACCCGCTCACGCCGGTCACGGCGGTCAGCACGCCGAGCGGGATGGTCGCGTCGACGTTCGTGAGGTTGTGCTCGCGTGCGCCGACGACCTTCAGCTGGCGGGAACGGTCGATCTTGCGGCGCCTCGCGGGGATCTCGATCTTGCGGCGTCCCGAGAGGTAGTCGCCGGTGAGGGACCTCTCGTTGGTGAGGAGGTCCTCGAGCAGGCCCGAATGGACCACCTCACCGCCGTGCTCCCCCGCTCCCGGTCCGATGTCGACGATCCAGTCGGCCTCGGCGATGGTGTCCTCGTCGTGTTCGACGACGATGAGGGTGTTGCCGAGGTTCCGCAGCCGTGTGAGGGTCTCGATCAGCCGGCGGTTGTCGCGCTGGTGCAGGCCGATCGACGGCTCGTCCAGGACGTACAGCACGCCCACGAGTCCCGATCCGATCTGCGTGGCGAGCCGGATGCGCTGGGCCTCGCCACCGGACAGCGTGCCCGACGCCCGTTCCAGGTTGAGGTACTCGAGCCCGACGTCGAGGAGGAAGGTCAGGCGTGCCTGGATCTCCTTGAGGACCTGGTTGGCGATCTGCGCCTCGCGACCCGTGAGCACGAGGTTGTCGAGGAACTCCGCGCAGTCGCGCATGGGCATGGCGGACACCTCGGCGATGGATCGGCCGTTGATGAGCACCGACAGCGACGCCGGGTTGAGCCGCGCGCCACCGCACGTGGGGCACGGGATCTCGCGCATGTACTCCTCGTACCGGTCGCGCGCGTTGTCGGACTCGGTCTCCGCGTGCTTGCGCTGGATGTACTGGATGGCACCCTCGAAGCCGGTGCTGTACTTCCGCTCGCGGCCGAACCGGTTCTTATACTGCACCACGACCTTGTGGTCCTTGCCGTACAGGGCGGCCTCGCGGGCACGGTCGGGCAGCTTGCGCCAGGGCGTGGCGAGGTCGAAGTTGAGTTCGGAGGCGAGTCCCTCGAGCAGGCGGGTCCAGTATTCGAGGGTCGCCGTTCCGAGCGACCACGGCGCGATAGCGCCCTCGGCGAGGCTCAGGTCCGGGTTGGGGACCACCAGCTCCTCGTCCACCTCGAGCTTGCTGCCGATACCCGTGCAGGCGGGACACGCGCCGAAGGGATTGTTGAAGGAGAACGAGCGCGGCTCGATCTCGTCGATCGCGAGCGGGTGCTCGTTGGGGCACGCCAGGTGCTCGGAGAAGGCGTGGAGGCGCTTCTCGTCGTCCTCGGGCAGGTCCACGAACTCGGCCAGCACGCGGCCGTCGGCGAGCTTGAGCGCCGTCTCCACGGAGTCCGTGAGGCGCTGCTGGATGCCGCCCTTGACGACGAGGCGGTCGATGATGACCTCGATCGTGTGCTTGTACTGCTTGCCCAGCTTCGGCGGGTCGCTGAGCTGGATGAGCTTGCCGTCCACCCGCGCGCGGGAATAGCCCTTCGCGGTCAGCTCCTGGAAGAGGTCGACGAACTCGCCCTTGCGCGCCCGGACGACGGGGGCGAGGACCTGGAAGCGGGTGCCCTCGTCGAGCTCGAGCAGCTGGTCGACGATCTGCTGCGGCGTCTGCTTGGCCACGAGCTCGCCGCAGACGGGGCAGTGGGGGCGTCCGACACGGGCCCACAGGAGCCGCATGTAGTCGTAGATCTCGGTGATGGTCCCGACGGTGGAACGGGGGTTCTTGCTCGTGGACTTCTGGTCGATCGAGACCGCGGGCGAGAGGCCTTCGATGAAGTCGACGTCCGGCTTGTCCACCTGGCCGAGGAACTGGCGCGCGTAGGCGGAGAGCGACTCTACGTACCGCCGCTGCCCCTCGGCGAAGATGGTGTCGAAGGCGAGGGACGACTTGCCCGAGCCGGACAGGCCCGTGAAGACGATCATGGCGTCGCGCGGGAGGTCGAGGTCGACGTTCCGCAGGTTGTGTTCGCGGGCGCCCTTGACGATCAGCCGGGACAGGTCCTGGGGAGCGGGCTCCGGATTGCGGGCGTGCTGCTCAAGAGACTTTGCTATAGACACCAGATAACTGTAGGTGAAAAAGAGTTCGAAGACATGTTCGAACAACCTTCCTCCCGCGCCGTTCTGGCGCCTCCGGCGCGGCCGTTCACGCTCGGCGCAATGCCGCCCTCACAATGGCCACCGCGTCGCTCTCCGACAGCCCCGCGGAACGCACCACTCCGGCGAACACGTCCGCGGCGTCCGCCACCCGGCGTCGGGCGTCGTCGCCCCCTGCCGTGATCACGGTCCCTGCCCGCCCCCGGGTCTCCACGACGCCGGCCTGCTCCAGTTCCCGGTAGGCGCGCGCCACGGTGTTGGCGGCGATGCCGAGGTGTGCTGCGAGCGCGCGCACCGGCGGCAACCGTGTCCCGACAGATGCCCTGCCCGAGTTGGCGGCAGCCAGGATGGCCTGCTTGATCTGCTCGAAGGGCGGCACCGTATTCGTGGGGTCCACCTTCAGCCAGCGGGGGATGTCCTGCTCCACGCCCGTCCTTCCGTGCTCGGCGACGGGCCCGGCGGCCGTCTCTCCCTGCACCCTACCGCCGTCGGAGCCGCTGCCTGCCGCTTCCACTCGGGGGTGCCTGCCTACACTGGGCACATGCAGAACCTCGCCGATGTGACCATCCGCAGCATCTCGGTCTCCGAGATGGACAACAACGTGTACCTGCTGACCTCGAAGTCGAGCGGTGCCCAGGTGCTCATCGACGCCGCCGACGACGCCCACGCCATCCTCGAACTGCTCGCCGACGCGCAGGAGGACACGGACGCCGAGGCCCGGGTTGCCCTCATCGTCACGACGCACGCGCACTGGGACCACGTGAGGGCGCTGGCCGAGGTGAAGGAGGCGACGGGAGCCCGTACCGCGGCCGGTGCGGATGACGTCGCGGACATCGCCGTACCGACGGACGTCCCGCTGCGGCACGGCGACATCGGGTCCTTCGAGGGCTTCGACCTCGAGGCGATCCACCTGCGGGGCCACACTCCGGGCTCCATGGCACTCCTCTACCGCGATCCCTCCGGCCCGGCGCACCTCTTCACGGGGGACTCGCTGTTTCCCGGCGGCGTCGGCAACACGCAGGGCGACCCGGAGCGCTTCGTCTCGCTCTTCGAGGACGTCTCCACCCGCATCTTCGACTACCTCCCGGATGACACGGTCGTGCACCCGGGGCACGGGAAGGGCACGACGCTCGGCGCAGAGCGCGGCTCCCTCGCGGACTGGAAGCAGCGCGGCTGGTAGCGACGGCGGCAGCGGCGCCACGGGTAGGCTGAACGGACCATGAGGATCCAAGAGCACCTGCCCCGGCACGATGACGGCCACCTTCCAGCGGATGCGGTCTACGAGGCCTTCACCGGCTGGGCGACGGCGCGGGGACTTGCTCTCTATCCCGCGCAGGACGAAGCGGCGATGGAGCTCGTCTCGGGCAACAACGTCATCCTCGCGACGCCGACGGGGTCGGGCAAGTCGCTCGTGGCCATCGCGGCGCACCTGAAGTCGTTCGCCGAGGGCCGCACCAGCTACTACACCGCCCCCATCAAGGCGCTCGTGTCCGAGAAGTTCTTCGCGCTCTGCGACATCTTCGGTCCCGAGAACGTCGGCATGATCACCGGTGACTCGGGGGTCAACCAGGACGCGCCGATCATCTGCTGCACGGCGGAGATCCTCGCGAACCTCGCCCTGCGGGAGGGAGCCGACGCCGACGTCGACACCGTGGTGATGGACGAGTTCCACTTCTACTCCGATCCGCAGCGCGGCTGGGCGTGGCAGGTACCGCTGCTCGAGCTGCCGCAGGCGCAATTCCTGCTGATGTCCGCGACGCTGGGCGACGTCACCCGCTTCGAGAAGGACCTCACCGAACGCACCGGCCGTCCCACCGCGACCGTGACATCCGTCGAGCGCCCCATCCCGCTGCACTACTACTACGTCGAGACGCCCGTGCAGGAATCGCTCGAGGAACTGCTGTCCACGCGGCAGGCGCCGGTGTACGTGGTGCACTTCAGCCAGGCCGAGGCCATCGAGCGGGCGCAGAACCTGATGAGCGTCAACATCTGCACGCGCGAGGAGAAGGACCGCATCGCCGAGCTCATCGCGGCGTTCCGGTTCTCCTCCGGCTTCGGGAAGACCCTCAACCGGCTGGTCCGCCACGGCATCGGCGTGCACCACGCCGGGATGCTCCCGAAGTACCGGCGCCTCGTCGAGCAGCTCGCGCAGGCCGGCCTCCTGAAGGTCATCTGCGGCACGGACACCCTTGGCGTCGGCATCAACGTGCCGATCCGGACCGTCCTGCTCACGGCGCTGAGCAAGTACGACGGCGTGCGGACGCGGCTGCTCAACGCGCGCGAGTTCCACCAGATCTCCGGCCGTGCCGGCCGGGCGGGCTACGACACCGCGGGCACCGTCGTGGTCCAGGCGCCCGAGCACGTCGTCGAGAACACCAAGGCCATGGCGAAGGCCGTGTCCAAGTTCGGGGACGACCAAAAGAAGCTGCGGCAGGTGGTGCGGAAGAAACCTCCGCAGGGCTTCGTCTCGTGGGGCAAGCCCACCTACGACCGGCTGGTGGAGAGCATCCCCGATCCCCTGACGTCCTCCTTCTCGGTCAGCCATTCGATGCTGCTGAACCTGCTCGAGCGCCCGGGCGATCCCTTCAAGGCCACCAAGCGGCTGCTGACCGAGAACCACGAGACGCGCGCCTCGCAGCTGCGCCTCATGCGCCGGGCGATCGGCATCTACCGCGAGCTCGTCACGGCCGGCATCGTTGAGAAACTGCCGGAACCGGAGCCGGACGGCCGGCGGGTGCGGCTCAAGGTGCACCTGCAGGCCAACTTCGCCCTCAACCAGCCCCTGTCGCCCTTCGCCCTCGCGAGTCTGGAACTCCTCGACCCCGAGGCGCCGGGCTACGCGCTGGACGTGGTGTCCGTCATCGAGGCGACACTCGAGAAGCCCCGCCAGGTCCTGAACGCCCAGGAGAAGAAGGCCCGCGGGGAAGCCGTCGCGGCCATGAAGGCCGAGGGGATCGACTACGACGCCCGCATGGCGCGCCTGGAGGAGGTCAGCTACCCGAAGCCGCTGGAGGACCTGCTGCAGCAGGCCTTCGACGTGTACCGCTCGTCGGCTCCGTGGCTCGGAGACTTCGAACTCGCGCCGAAGTCCGTGGTCCGGGACATGTACGAGCGGGCGATGAGTTTCGGCGAGTACGTGGCCTTCTACGCCCTCACCCGGTCGGAGGGCATCCTTTTGCGCTACCTCGCCGACTGCTATAAGGCCCTGCGCCACACCGTGCCGGTCGAGGCCCTCCGCGAGGACCTCAGCGACATCCTGGAATGGCTCGGTGAACTCGTCCGCCAGGTCGACAGCAGCCTCCTCGACGAGTGGACCCAGCTCGCCGCCGGGATCGCCCCCAGCGCCGCGGTCGGCGCCGTCGACCTGCCCGAGGAGCCACCGTCGGTGACGTCCAACGAGCGGGCCTTCCGCGTCATGGTGCGCAATGAGATGTTCCAGCGGGTGAAGCTGTTCGCCGACGAGCAGGACGAGGCACTCGGTGTGCTCGACGCCGACTCGGGCTGGACCGCCGAGCGCTGGGCCGACGCGATGGACGGGTACTTCGGGGACTACGAGGACATCGACGACGGCCCCGACGCACGCGGCCCCAACCTGCTCCTCATCACGAAGGCTCCCGGCGCGTGGAAGGTGCGGCAGATCCTCAAGGACCCGGAGGGCAACGGGGACTGGGGCATCAATGCCGAGATCGACCTCGCCGCGTCCGACGAGGCGGGGAGTCCGGTCGTCCGGATCCTCGGCGTGGGAGCACCGGTCGCGGCCTGACAGCAGCGGTCGGCCCTCGTGTCAGCGGAGGGCGGGACAGGGCCAGGGCTGGCTAGGCTGGGGGGATGAATGCCATTCGCGAAGCCCTGCCGGCCGACGTCCCGGTTATCCTCCAGCTCATCCACGACCTCGCCATCTACGAGCGCGAGCCGGACGCGGTGAAGAACACCACCGAGTCCCTCCAGGAGGCCCTGTTCGGGGACCGGCCCACCATCTACGCCCATGTCGTCGAGGCGCGGGGTGAGATCCAGGGCTTCGCCCTGTGGTTCCTCAACTACTCGACCTGGGAGGGAGTCAACGGCATCTACCTCGAGGACCTGTACGTGCGTCCCGAGGCGCGGGGCGCCGGCTACGGCAAGGCCCTCCTCGCCCATCTGGCGAAGATCGCCGCCGACCGCGGCTATGCGCGCGTCGAATGGTCGGTGCTGAACTGGAACGAGCCGTCCATCCGCTTCTACGAGAGCCTCGGCGCCCGCCCCCAGTCGAAGTGGAGCACCTTCCGGCTGACGGGCGATGCCCTCGCGAAAGTCGCCGCCCTGTGAACCAGGGGGCGGGGCCCGCGGACCACACCGTCGGCCGGACGCTCGTCCTGCGCGGCCTGCGCGCCACCGGCCACGTCTTCCGCGTGCCGCTGGACCATGCGGATCCCACCTCGGCGGACATCGAGGTCTTCGCCCGCGAGTACTCCTCGCTGGAGCACACCGACGACGAGGCCGCCCGGCTTCCCTGGCTGCTGTTCCTGCAGGGCGGGCCCGGCGGACGGGGCGTGCGCACCACGCAGCTCTCCGGCTGGATGAAGGCCGCGGCCAAAAGCTTCCGGATCCTCATGCTGGACCAGCGGGGCACGGGACTGTCCACGCCGGCCGACGCCGCCACGCTCGCCTCGCTGCCCACGCCGCAGGCCCAGGCGGACTACCTGGCGCATTTCCGGGCCGACTCGATCGTGGCGGACGCCGAGCTGATCCGCCGCCGTCTCGGGAGCCCTCCGTGGACCGTGTTCGGGCAGAGCTATGGGGGCTTCTGCACCCTCACCTACCTGTCGGCGGCCCCCGCCGGGATCGAGCGCGCCCTCATCACCGGAGGACTGGCTCCCCTGTCGGGCAGGCCGGACGAGGTGTACCGGGCGACGTTCGCCCGGGTCGAGGAGCGCAACCGCGAGTACTTCGCCTGGTACCCGGAGGACCGGGACCTCGTCACCCGGATCGCCCGTCACGTCGAGGACGTGGAGGAGTACCTGCCCAGCGGCGAACGTCTCACGGCACGCCGCTTCCAGATGGTCGGCTCGTTCCTCGGCGGGAACACAAGGGTCCACGGCCTCCACTACCTGCTCGAGGACGCCTTCACGCGGACCCCCGGCGGACCCCGCCTGTCCGCGGCGTTCCTCGAACAGGTCCACGGCATCGTCAGCCGGGCATCGCAGCCGCTCTATGCCCTCCTGCACGAGTCGATCTACTGCCAGGGCTCCGCCTCGGCATGGGCCGCGCAGCGGGTGCTCGAGGAGTACCCCCAGTTCCGCGATGATGCCGCGGAGCCCCTGCTGACCGGGGAGATGATCTACCCCTGGTACTTCGAGGAGGACCCGGCGCTCCGTCCGTTGCGGGCGGTCGCCGACCTCCTCGCCGAGAAGGACGACTGGGGCGCGCTGTACGACGCGGACGTCCTGGCGACCAATACCATTCCCGCCGCGGCCGCCGTCTACCGCCACGACATCTATGTCGACCGGAACCTCTCCCTGGCGACCGCAGCGGCCGTGAGGAACCTCCAGGTGTGGGAGACGGACGAGTTCCACCACGACGGGATAGCGGACGACGGCGAGGCGATCTTCGAGCGGCTCCTGTCGATGACACGCCGGTAGCGGCACCGCCGGTCCTTCCGGAGCCGGCCCCGTCGGGCTGCTCGGACGGACGAAGGACCCCGCACCGACAGAGGACCCCGCACAATGCGCGGGGTCCTCTGTCGGTGCTGGCCTGTCGGTGCTGGCCTGTCGATCCGGAACGCGGGGACGCGGCGTCCCCGGGGCGTTGCTAGCGGCGGTTGTCCTTGTTGCCGGCCTGGTCCGTCGCGCGGTCGTCGAGGCGGTCGTCGAGGCGGTCGTCGAGGCGGTCGTCGAGGCGGTCGTCGACTGCCGGGGTGGAGCTGGCGTCGACACTACCCGAGCGTGCCGCGGCCCTGTCCTCGGCCCGTGAGCGGAGAAGGCTGGCGATCACGGCGATGACGATGGTCGCGACGATCACGGCCAGGGACACGAAGGTCGGGATCTCGGGAGCCCACTCGATGTGCTCGCCGCCGTTGATGAACGGCAGCTCGTTGACGTGCATGGCGTGGAGGACCAGCTTCACGCCGATGAAGGCGAGGATCACGGAGAGCGCGTGCTTCAGGTAGATGAGGCGTGTCATCAGCCCACCGAGCAGGAAGTACAGCTGTCGGAGGCCCATGAGCGCGAAGATGTTCGCCGTGAAGACGATGAACGCACTCTGGGTGAGGCCGAAGATGGCGGGGATGGAGTCCACGGCGAACAGCAGGTCGGTCAGGCCGATCGTCACGAAGACGATGAGCATGGGGGTGAAGAGCTTCTTGCCGTCGACGACGGTGCGGATCTTGTTGCCGTCGTAGGACTCGGACATCGGGAGCACCGACTTGAGCTTCGCGATGAGCTTGTTGTCCCCGGCGTGTTCCTCGTCCTCGCCGGAGTCGGTGGCCTGCTTGTAGGCGGTGTACAGGAGGAATGCGCCGAAGATGTAGAAGATCCAGCTGAAGTTCTCGATCACGGCGGCGCCCAGGGCGATGAAGATGCCTCGCAGGACCAGGGCGATGATGATGCCCACCATGAGCACTTCCTGCTGGTACTTCCTGGGGACCGAGAAGCGCGCCATGATGATGATGAAGACGAACAGGTTGTCGATGCTCAGGCTGTACTCGGTGATCCAGCCGGCCACGAACTGGCCTCCGTACTCGGGCCCCGTGAAGACGAACATGAGTGCGGCGAACACGAGGGCGAGGCCCACGTAGAAGGCGACCCACAGGCCGGCTTCCTTCATGGAGGGCTCGTGCGGACGCTTGACCACGAGCAGTAGATCGAACAGCAGGATGATCCCGAGCACGACGAACGTGCCGATCTCGAACGCCAGGGGCAATGCGGGCATGGAGTACCTTCCGGAGGGTGCGGTCGATTGCCGTAAGTCTCTCCGCCGCGGCGTGATGCCGACCGACCGCTACGTCCGGCAGGGCAACGATGCCTTACGTGTTGACGTCCATAGCGCTTGGGATACTCCCCTACGTACCGCCAATGGTACCCGGGCAGGTGGGAGCGCGGCGAATACGCATGCCACGGTGCGCCTTCGCCGCCTTCCTTGACGGAACTCCCGCGGCGTCTCCCGCGACTCACCGTCCTCCGCTCAGGCGTGCCCGGCCGACTGCATCTGCCGCAGTTCCTTCTTCAGATCGCCGACCTCGTCGCGCAGGCGCCCGGCGAGTTCGAACTGCAGTTCGGCCGCAGCAGCATGCATCTGGTCGGTGAGCTGCTGGATCAGGTCCGCGAGGTCCTCCGCGGGAACGGAGGCCAGCCCCTCGTGGCGGCCCGCACCCTTCTTCGGCTTCCGGTTCTTGCCCGCCTCCTCGAGGAGGGCGCGCGTGTCGGCGTCCTCGCGGTTGATCGTGTCGGTGATGTCCGCGATCCGCTTGCGCAGCGGCGTGGGATCGATCCCGTGCTCGAGGTTGTGCGCGACCTGGATGGCCCTGCGCCGGTTCGTCTCGTCGATGGCGCGTTCCATGGAGTCCGTGATGCGGTCCGCGTACATGTGCACCTCCCCCGACACGTTACGGGCGGCTCGCCCGATGGTCTGGATCAGGGAGGTGGTGCTCCTCAGGAAGCCCTCCTTGTCGGCGTCGAGGATGCTCACGAGCGACACCTCCGGAAGGTCCAGGCCCTCACGGAGGAGGTTGATGCCGACCAGGACATCGAACGTGCCCATGCGCAGTTCCCGCAGGAGCTCCACACGCCGCAGGGTATCGACGTCGGAATGGAGGTACTCGACCTTGACGCCGTGTTCGAGGAGGTACCCGGTGAGGTCCTCGGCCATGCGCTTCGTGAGGGTGGTGACGAGCACGCGCTCGTTGACCTCCACGCGCTTGCGGATCTCGCCGAGCAGGTCGTCGATCTGGCCCTTGGTCGGCTTGACGACCACTTCGGGATCGACGAGCCCGGTGGGACGGATGATCTGCTGGACGTAGCCGTCGGCCTTGCCGAGCTCGTACTTGCCCGGGGTGGCGGACAGGTAGACCGTCTGGCCGATGCGCTCCAGGAACTCGTCCCACTTCAGCGGGCGGTTGTCCATGGCCGAGGGCAGCCGGAACCCGTGATCGACGAGGGTCCGCTTACGGGAGGAGTCGCCCTCGTACATGGCGCCGATCTGCGGGATGGTCACGTGCGACTCGTCGACGACCAGGAGGAAGTCGTCCGGGAAGTAGTCGAGCAGGCAGTGGGGTGCGGACGCGGGGTCCCGGCCGTCGATGTGGCGCGAATAGTTCTCGATGCCGTTGCAGAAACCCATCTGCTCCATCATCTCGAGGTCGTACGTGACCCGCATGCGGAGCCGCTGCGCCTCGACGAGCTTGTTCTGGGACTCGAGTTCCGCGAGCCGCTGCTGCAGCTCGTCCTCGATGTCCTTGATGGCCCTCGTCATGCGGTCGGGCCCGGCGACGTAGTGCGAGGCGGGGAAGACGTACATCTCCTCCTCCTCGCGGATCACGTTGCCCGTCAGGGGATCGAGCGTGTAGATGTTCTCGACCTCGTCGCCGAAGAACTCGATCCGCAACGCGTGCTCCTCGTACATCGGGATGATCTCGACCGTGTCGCCGCGCACGCGGAAGGTGCCCCGGTGGAAGTCCATGTCGTTGCGGGTGTACTGCATGCCGACGAACTGCCGCAGCAACTCGTCCCTGTTCATCTGGTCGCCCCGGCGCAGCGTGACCATCTTGTTGATGTATTCCTCGGGCGTCCCGAGGCCGTAGATGCAGGAGACGGTCGCGACCACGATGACATCCCGGCGGGTCAGCAACGCGTTCGTGGCCGAGTGCCGGAGTCGCTCGACCTCCTCGTTGATCGACGAGTCCTTCTCGATGAAGGTGTCCGTCTGCGGGACGTAGGCCTCGGGCTGGTAGTAGTCGTAGTAGGAGACGAAGTACTCGACCGCGTTGTTGGGCAGGAGCTCGCGGAACTCGTTCGCGAGCTGCGCCGCGAGGGTCTTGTTCTGCACCATGACCAGGGTGGGGCGCTGCACCTGCTCGATGAGCCAAGCTGTCGTCGCGCTCTTGCCGGTACCGGTGGCCCCGAGGAGGACGACGTCCTTCTCCCCCGCGTTGATGCGCCCGGCCAGCTCCTTGATCGCCGTGGGCTGGTCACCTGCCGGCTGGTACTCGCTGATGACTTCGAAAGGTGCCACGACACGCTTGATATCCTGCGCAAGACTCATGGGTTAACGGTAGTCCCTGCCTCTGACACTTCTCCCCGGATTTGCTGGCGGCTGAACGGCGCCGTCGGCCCGGTCGCGCGGTTCAGGCCGCCGGGCCGGAGGCGCTCAGGGTCACCGTGACGTCGGTCGCCGGGCCGGAGGCGCTCACGATCACCGTGACGTCGGTCGCCGGGTCGGCTCCGCGATGCACTGCCGGATCCCGTCCGACAGCCGCTGCGGCGCGCGGGAATCCCGCTGCTGCCACAGCGTCGGATGCGGCGACCAGCTGCTCCGCCCGTTGGACCGTCACGCGCACCGAGGCGGAGGCGACGTCGTCGTGTTCGGCAGGACCGGGAGGACCGGGAGAACCTGCGGGTGCGGCAGAACGGGCGGGTGCGGTGCCGGCCTCGACGGAGGCCCCGGAATCCGGAGGAAGCGCCGCAGCGATCTTCGCCCGGAGGCGGCGCGCCAGCCCACTCGTCCCTGCGAGCCCCGCCACCGTCGATGGGCTCCCTGCCGCGGCCCTGCCCGCCGCGAGGTTGTCGCGGAACGGCAGGATGCGTTCGTGCCACAGCGCTTCCGTCGCCGCCAGGAGATCCTTCAGCGCGCTCTCGTTCACGAGGACTGCATCCGCTTCGCGCAGCCGCTCGCTCCGGGATGCCTGGGCGGCGATGCGCTGCTCGGCGTCCCTGCGCTCCATGCCGCGCTCCCCGACCATCCGCTGGACCCGGAGGTCGTCCCGCGCGTCCACGACGACGACGAGATGGAAGCGCGCGGCCTGGCCGGTCTCGACCAGGAGCGGGATGTCCTCCAGAACGACGGCGCCGGCGGGCGCCGCGCCGATCAGTTCCGCCGCCCGTGCGCGTACCCGCGGATGGATGATGGCATTGAGCCGCGCGCGGGCCGTGTCGTCGCCGAAGACCAGACGGCCCAGGGCGGGCCGGTCCAGCCCGCCCCCCGGCGCCAGGACCTGCGGCCCGAACGCGGCCACGACATCGTCGAGGCCCATCGACCCCGGCTCCACCGCCTCGCGTGCCAGGAGGTCGGCGTCCACGACGACGGCGCCGAGGCCGGCGAAGGAACGGGCCACCACGGACTTGCCCGCGGCAATGCCCCCTGTCAGTCCTATGCGCAGCATGAGGCCAGACTAGCCGGATCTCCCCCGCCCGCTGTCAAGCGCCGCCCCCTGCGCGGAGGGCGAACGGGTATGTCGGAGCCCTTCAATACGCTAAGGGGACTTATCTTTCGAGGAGTACCGTGACCATCACCCTTCAGGACCTTCAGGACACCGCCGCGTCCACCTTCGGCTGGGACGACCTGCGACCCGGCCAGGAGCGGGCCATGGAGGCCGTGCTCGAAGGGCACAGCGTCCTCTGCGTCATGCCGACCGGATCCGGCAAGTCGGCCATCTATCAGGTGCCGGCGATGGCGCTTCCCGGCGTCGCCGTCGTGATCTCCCCCCTGATCGCACTGCAGCACGACCAGGCGGACGCGATCAACGAGCGTGCCGGTCATGTCCGGGCGCACGTCATCAATTCGGGCATCAGGAAGAGCGAGCTCGACGCCGCCTGGAAGGCCGCGGCGGACGGCGACGAATCGACGCGGGCGAAGTTCCTCTTCCTCGCCCCGGAGCAGATCGCCCGGGACGACGTCACCGCACGCCTGCGCTCACTCGATGTCTCATTGGTCGTCGTCGACGAGGCGCACTGTGTGTCCTCGTGGGGACACGACTTCCGGCCGGACTACCTGCAGCTCGGCCACCTCGTGCGCGAGCTCCGCGTGCCCGTGATCGCCCTCACGGCGACAGCCTCCCGCCCCGTGCAGAAGGAGATCGTCGAGAGGCTCCACCTGAAGGACCCGCTGGTCATGGCCGAGGGCTTCGACCGCCCGAACATCTCCCTCGACGTCGTGCAGCATGTCGAGGAGGACGAGAAGCAGCGAGCGGTCCGCGACCAGGTCCTGGCGCTCGCCGGGCCCGGGCTCGTGTACGTCGCGACGAAGAAGGCGGCCAACACGCTGGCATCGGAACTGCAGGAGCACGGAAGGAGCGCCGACGCCTATCACGCCGGCCGCCGGAAGAAGGAGCGCGAGGCGGTCCACGAGGGCTTCCTCGACGGCACGATCGACGTCGTCGTCGCGACGACGGCCTTCGGCATGGGCATCGACAAGCCCGACGTGCGTTTCGTCATCCATGCCGACATCTCGGATTCCCTGGACAGCTACTACCAGGAGATCGGGCGCGGCGGTCGTGACGGGCTCGACGCACAGGCCGTCCTGCACTACCGCCCGGAGGACCTGTCCCTACGACGGTTCTTCGCTGCGAAGTCCGTCAACCGGACGCAGGTCCGGAACCTGTTCATGCTCATCGCCGCTCAGGACAAGCCGGTGAAGATGAAGAAACTGAAGGAGCTGTCGGGCCTGTCCCCGCGGACACTGACCGGGCTCCTCAACCTGCTCGCGGCCTCCGAGAGCATCGGTGACGGGGTGAAGGGCTACCGGGCCCGGAAGCTGCCCGCGGACGAGGCGGCGGCCAGGGCGGTGGAGCAGGCGGAGAACCGGGAGCGGATCGACCAGTCACGCGTCGAGATGGCCCGCCGCTACGCCGAGACGAGAGGGTGCCGCCGGCAGTTCCTGCTGTCCTACTTCGGGGAGGAACTGCCCGAGCCCTGCGGGAACTGCGACAACTGCACGCGGGAGAGAGCAGCTGCGGGTCCGGAGCCGGCAGAGGCGACCCCCGCCGGGGAGCACGTTGTGCCGTTCGAGGTCGACGCGACGGTCGAGCACCCCGAGTGGGGTCGCGGGACCGTCATGGGCTATGAGGAGGGAATCATCACCGTCCTGTTCGACTCGGCCGGGTACAAGACCCTGTCGGTCGAGCTCGTGCTGGAGAAGGACCTGCTGGCCGCCGTGCCGCCCGGACGGTGAGGCGGCACGGCAACGGAGGACTATCGGGGCTGGGCGGGGTTGGTGGGGTCGCCCTGCGACGGCGGGTTGATCGGCGGTCCGGAGGTCGCCGGGCTGACCGGGGAACCACCCGCGCTACTGGTCACCTCGGGCGTGGACGAGCTTGATGGGGAGTCGATTCCCGTGCGCCTCCTCGTAGTCGATCAGGGCCCGCAGACCGCCCTCGTCGAGTCCCGTGATGCGGGTCGGCAGGGTTCCGAGCGGGATGTGGTCGTAGTCTGGCAGCGGCAGCGCGTTCTGGCCTGATGATCCGGTCACGTCAACTCCTGGGCTCATTGGGAAGCGTGCTTAGTAATTCCAGCCTAGGCACGGGAGATGCCGGCGGGCAAGGGACTCCTGGGTGGTTCGGACAGTGGCGGAAGCGACCGGATCGCTGTTCCTACACCCTCCGGGGCACGGTGAAACAGCGGATTCGGCCCGGAAATGCGTGTGTATCCTGATCCTTTGTACTCAAATCGAACCTGTTGCCGAGGCTGGGACCGTGACTTCTCCGATGGAAGAACTGACTTTCGTCTTCGCCAGACTCAAGGGCCTCCTGCTCACGGAGGGGAAGGCCGGGCGGGCGGTCGAAGACCTCGCCGAAGCCGTCAAGAAGTCGATCCCCGGGTCCCTCGGAGCCGGGGTCACCGCGATGCGGCGGATGGTGTCGGAGGCCGCGAGCAGCGGGGCGGACCTACGGACGGTGGCCCTGTCCGTCGTCGACGGCACCGCCGGTAGCTCGCACTGAGGCGTGGCCCGTGGAGAACCAGCCGGATCACGAGTATCAGCGAATACGCCTCCTTCGGGCGTTGCGCCATGCCCAGATCGAAGCCAGTGAGCTGTGGCTGCACTACTTCGGCCTGGGCGGTGATGCCGGCGAGTACGAGGTGGAAGCGTACCTCCACGGCTCGTTCATCCTTCCTCCGCTGCAGCGGGACCTCCTCGCCCATACTGCAAATGAACTGATCGACAGGCTGCCGCCGCCACCCCGCGCTCCGTACAGCACGGATCCCGCGAGCGACGCCGGACAGCGCGGCAGTGGGATCCCCCGCGCGCCGGGAGGGAGCGGTTCGGACCGTCGGGCCCTCGACTGGCTCTTCGACAACCCGCCGGGCGGACTGGAGCCGGACACCAACGGCGGCGGTCCATCCACCCCCTGACCGGAGCGGGTGACCCGTGCATCTAGGATGGTGGAAGTGAGCCCGTTCAACCTCGACCACCTGCGCCGTCGGCCCGACGTGGAGGCGCCCGAACTGGTCGCCGTGGACGCGGCCGACCGCCTGCTCCTCGACACGGCAGCAGACCGTCGCCATCCCGCCGGCGGCATCGCCACCATCAACGACTCCTACGGGGCCCTGACGCTGGGGGCCGCGGGCCTGACCGGCGGAACCGGGATCCGGGCGTTCCAGGACGGCATCGTCAATGAACGGGCCCTCGCCCTGAATGCCGCCGATCAGGGTATGGACGGCTCCTACCGGTCCTGTCCCCTCGATGCGACCCTGCTGGACGGCGTCTCCACCGTACTGCTGCGGCTGCCCCGGTCGCTGGACGAGCTCGACGAGATAGCGTGGACCATCGCGGCCTACGGGCAGCCCGACGTGCAGGTCCTCGCAGGGGGCAGGCTCAAGCACATGTCGCTCTCCATGAACGCCGTGCTCGGTCGGTACTTCGACGATGTGACTGCCGGCCTGGCGCGCCAGAAGTCACGCGTGCTCGTCGCGGCGGGCGTGCGCCCCGCCGTCGCGTCCGCGTTCCCGCGGAGCGCACGGTACGACGTCGGCCTCGGCCGGCCGCTCGAACTCCGGGCCTACGGCGCGACGTTCGGCGGTGCCGCGCTCGACCCCGGCACCCAGCTGCTGCTCCCCCACCTCCGCGGACTGGTGTCCCCTGGGAGCGGTGAGGTGATCGATCTCGGATGCGGGAACGGCGCCATCTCCGCCTACCTCGCGCTGGCCCATCCGCACCTCCGGGTCCACGCGACCGACCAGTCGGCGTCCGCGACCGCTTCCACCGCGGCGACGGCGGCAGCCAACGGGGTGGCCGATCGGATCAGGGTGAGCCGGGACGACGCGCTGTCCGCGCTCCCCGACGCATCGGCGGGCGCAATCGTCCTCAACCCGCCGTTCCACATCGGCAGCACCGTGCATGCCGGCATCGCCCATCGGCTCTTCGACGCCTGCGCGCGGGTCCTCGCGCCGGGCGGTGAGCTGTGGACGGTCTGGAACAGCCACCTGCGCTACCGGCCCGTCCTCGAGCGGACGATCGGGCCCACGGTCCAGCTCGCCCGTTCGCCCCGGTTCACGGTCACCCGTTCGACCCGCCGGTAGGCGGCCCGCCCGGAGTCCCTCGCGACCCGGACCAGTCGATATCGGTTCGGCAAGGGCGGTTAACGGCAGAAGGCCCCCGTCCTGGTGGACGGGGGCCTTCTGTGGCGTCAGTCAGCCGGACGGGAAGCTTACGCTCCGGTCAGCTTCTCGCGCAGTGCTGCGAGTGCCTCGTCCGACGCAAGCGTGCCGGATCCGGTGTCAGCGGCGACGGGCTCCGAGGAGTAGCTCGTCGCGTTCGACTCGACAGGCTCGTTCGCTGCAGCGGCGTCGTCGGACGCGTGCTGAACGACCTGCTTCTTGTGGGACTCCCAGCGCGACTGGGCCTCAGCGTACTGAGCCTCCCAGGCGGCGCGCTGCGTCTCGTAGCCCTCGAGCCATTCGTTCGACTCGGGGTCGAAGCCCTCGGGGTACTTGTAGTTGCCCTCTTCGTCGTACTCGGCGGCCATGCCGTAGAGCGCGGGATCGAATTCGGTGCTGTCGGCGTCGACGCCCTCGTTGGCCTGCTTGAGGCTGAGGGAGATGCGGCGGCGCTCGAGATCGATGTCGATGACCTTGACGAAGAGCTCGTCACCCACGGAGACAACCTGCTCGGCCAGTTCGACGTGGCGGACAGCGAGCTCCGAGATGTGCACGAGGCCTTCGATGCCGTCCTCGACGCGGACGAACGCGCCGAAGGGAACGAGCTTCGTGACCTTGCCGGGAACAACCTGGCCGAGGGCGTGCGTACGGGCGAAGGTCTGCCAGGGATCTTCCTGCGTGGCCTTCAGCGACAGGGAGACACGCTCGCGGTCCAGATCGACCTCGAGGACCTCGACGGTGACTTCCTGACCGACCTCGACGACCTCGGAGGGGTGGTCGATGTGCTTCCAGGACAGCTCGGAGACGTGGACGAGGCCGTCGACGCCGCCGAGGTCCACGAACGCACCGAAGTTGACGATCGAGGAGACGACGCCCGGACGGACCTGGCCCTTCTCGAGCTTGTTGAGGAACGTGGAACGGACCTCGGACTGGGTCTGCTCGAGCCATGCACGACGCGACAGGACGACGTTGTTGCGGTTCTTGTCGAGCTCGATGATCTTCGCTTCGATCTGCTGGCCGATGTACGGAGCCAGGTCGCGGACGCGACGCATCTCGACGAGGGACGCGGGCAGGAAGCCGCGCAGACCGATGTCCAGGATGAGGCCACCCTTGACGACCTCGATGACGGTACCGGTGACGACGCCGTCTTCTTCCTTGACCTTCTCGATGTCGCCCCAGGCACGCTCGTACTGAGCACGCTTCTTGGAGAGGATCAGACGGCCTTCTTTGTCTTCCTTGGTGAGAACCAGAGCCTCGACCTGATCGCCCACGGAGACGACGTCTCCGGGATCGACGTCGTGCTTGATGGAAAGCTCGCGGGAAGGAATGACACCCTCGGTCTTGTAACCGATGTCGAGCAGGACCTCGTCGCGGTCGACCTTGACGACCGTACCCTCGACGAGATCTCCGTCGTTGAAGTACTTGATGGTGGCGTCGATCGCTGCGAGGAAGTCCTCAGCGGTGCCGATGTCGTTGATCGCGACTACGGGGGCACCTTGCTTCTCGGTGGTGGTGATGGTCATGTAGTTGGGGCTCCGTTGTGGAAGATTACTTGCTCCGGTCATGACGGACACCGCGATTCCAGCTGGGCCGGGAGCGGGTTCCTATGTCCGGATGTGGACGAAATGGAAAGAACCTCGGAAGATTCAGGAGTGGTACCGCGCTCTGGGGCCGCCGGCTTGCACCGGAATCCACCAGAACGCACTACGCGCCTGTCTAGTCTAGCCTCGGGGTCCAACACCGTCAAAGCCGCGCAGCGAGCACCCGCGGCGCGGCTTCGGTGAACGGACAACCCCTACGTGCCGCCGTCGAGCGTCCTAGAAATGCGTGATGCAATAGGGCTCCTCGGACCGGCCGAACAGCGTGTCGAGGAGCTCGACGGCGTCGTCGGCGGAGGCGTCGAGGGCGCCGGCCGCTGCGAGGGCGGAGGCTGACACTCCCCCGAGGTACAGCGAACCGAGCGCGTTGATGGTGAGGGTGGCGTCGGGTGCCGCCGCAGCCTCGACGTGCTCCACCTGCGCCACGCCGTCGACGACGGTCAGGACGTAGGAGCCGCCTGCGAGCCCGAGCGTGTCCACGACCTCCAGGACGATCGTGCCGCTGCCACGGTAGGACCGGCGCCCGAGCGCGGCCGGCACGTCGAGCAGGCGGACCCAGAGGACGTCCTCGGTTCCCTTCACGTCATAGCAGCGCCGGTCCCGCAGCGCCCAGGGCAGCGGGTCGTCCCGCCGCGCTCCATCCCAGGTGATGAGCTGCACGAGGTCGAGCGATCCCAGGTACCGCCACAGCTCGAGGTACGCGGAGGGAGTGGCCGCGACGAGGTCCACGATCTTCATCGTGTAGGGCGTCGTCTCCCAGCCGGCGAAGCGGTAGGACACGTACCCCGTGGGCGTTCCCGCAGCGTCGTAGTGCACCGCCATCCGGACGGCCCGGTCCTCGACCGGCCGCTCCCTGCCCCACTCGCCGGACGCGCGGCGCGGGTAGGCGTACTGGCGCGCGACGGATCCGAAGGTCGCATCGTGGAAACGCGCGAAGATCTGTTCGGCGAGGCGCACCGAGTGCTCCCGCGCGACGAGCGTCGTCGTGCCCGTCCTCGGCGCCACCACCTCGAAGCGCTCCCGGACGTCGACCTCGACGCTCTGGGTGAAGGTGGCACAGCCGAAGCCGAACCGGCCGTAGATGGTGGCCTCCGATGCGGTCAGGATGGCGAGTGCAAGGCCCCGCTCCTTCGCCTCACGCAGGTCCCTCGTCATCATGGTGCGCAGGATGCCGTTGCGCCGGTGGCTGGACCGCACCGTGACGGCCGTGATCTGGTGGGCATCGATCTGGCCGGCACCGACGTTCAGCGGGTGCACCATGGTGCCGTAGGTGGCTACCGGATGGTCGGCACCGAGCGCTTCGGCGGGCTGGGCCGGGTCATGGACGCCCCACAGCACCCGCTGGTCCTCCCGGTATGCAGTCAGGAACCGCGGGATGTCCTCGGGGTCGAAGGTCCCGTCATGGAACCCGATCCCCTCGGCGTTGAGCCACTTCGCGAAGCGGCCGTCCGCCGTGTCAGCCTCGTCGGCGCCGGGGGTGAAGATCTCGGTGTGCAGGTTAGGTTTCGTGTCGTCGCTCACACCTCACCACCCTAGCCGGGAGCCTTCCCCGCGGACCAGAGCCATGTCCGCGGGGCAGTCGGGCCCTGCTTCCTAGTGAGCGGCGTCGTGCCAGCTGGCTCCCGTACCCACCGAGACATCGAGCGGCACCGAGAGCTCGGCTGCGGCGCCCATCTGCTCGCGGACCAGTGCCTCGACCTCCTCGGACTCGCCCTCCGCGATTTCGAGGACGAGTTCGTCGTGCACCTGAAGGAGCATCCGCGATGCGAGTCCGCGCCGCGTCAGGGCGTCGTCGACGCCGAGCATCGCCTTCTTGATGATGTCCGCCGCCGACCCCTGGATGGGTGCGTTGAGGGCGGCGCGCTCGGCCATCTCGCGGAGCTGCCGGTTGTCGCTGGACAGGTCCGGCAGGTAACGGCGTCGCCCCTCGATGGTGGAGGTGAAGCCGTCCTTGCGGGCCTGCTCCACGATGCCGCGGAGGTAGTCGCGTACGGCGCCGAAGCGCTCGAAGTAGTCACGCATCAGCGTCCGCGCCTCGTCCACCGAGATGTTGAGCTGCTTCGAGAGTCCGAACGAGCTCAGCCCGTAGACCAGGCCGTAGGACATCGCCTTGACCTTGGAGCGCATGGCACTGGTGACTTCTTCGGGTGCGACGCCGAAGATGTGGGAGCCGACGAAACGGTGGAGGTCCTCGCCCTCCTGGAACGCCGAGATGAGTCCCTCGTCGCCGGACAGGTGCGCCATGATGCGCATCTCGATCTGCGAGTAGTCGGCCGTCATCAGGCTCTCGAACTTCTCGCCGTTCCTACCCTGCCCGACGACGAACACCTCGCGGATCCGGCGGCCCTCGTCGGACCGGACGGGGATGTTCTGCAGGTTCGGATTCGTCGAGGAGAGCCGACCGGTCGCCGCGATGGTTTGCAGGTACGTGGTGTGGATGCGGCCGTCGTCGTCCACTGCCTTGCGGAGTCCCTCGACCGTCTGGCGAAGCTTCAGGGCATCACGGTAGGCGAGAAGCTGCTCGAGGAAAGGGTGGCCCGTCTTGGCGATCAGGTCGGTCAGGGCATCGGCGTCGGTGGAATAGCCGGTCTTGATCTTCTTGGTCTTGGGGAGCTCGAGCTCGTCGAAGAGGACGGTCTGCAGCTGCTTGGGCGAGCCGAGATTGATCTCCTTCCCGATGATCCGGTACGCCTCGGCGCCGGCAGCGCTGATGGTCTTGGAGAAGTCGTCGAAGAGCCGGTCGAGGCCGTCGACGTCGACGGCCACGCCGGTGAGTTCCATGCGGGCGAGCACTTCGGCGAGCGGGAGCTCCAGCCCACCGAGCAGCTGGTTGGCTCCGCGCTCGACGAGCTGGCCGGCGAAGTGCTCACTGAGGCGCAGCGCGGCGTAGGCGGCGACCACGGCCGGCGATGCGACATCGTTGCCGCCGAGGTCGAGAGCCTGCTGGCCCGACGAGTCGTTGGCCGACGCCGTGATGGACAGGCGCAGGTGGTACTGGGCGAGGTCGGCGAGATCGTAGCTGCGCCGGTCGGGCTGGATGAGGTAGCCGGAGAGGGCGGTATCGTCGACCTCCCCCGCCAGCATCAGGCCCCGGGCGGACAGCAGCTTGAAGACGGCCTTGAAGTCGTGGACGATCTTCGGCGCGTCCGTGTCGGACAGCCACTCCCCCAGCACCTTCTCGGCCTCGGCGTCGAGCTGCTCGAGCGGTATGAAGGCCGCGTGCAGGCTGGTGACGACGGCGATCCCGACGACGTCGGTCGCCCCCGCTGTCGTCTCGGTCGCCAGGGCCACGGAGGCCTGCGCCTGGTTCGTGGTGTTGAACCACTTCCTCAGCCCGGCGGCGTCGTCGAGCAGCACGTGCGCGGGGGCATTCTGCTCATCATTCTCGTCCTCGGTCTCCTCCTCCCCGAAGAGGTCGAACAACCGCTTGCGCAGCGTGTTGAACTGCAGTGAGTCGAACAGGTCCTCGACGGCGGAGCGGTCCGGGTGCTGGGAGACCATGGCGTCGAGGTCCACGGGGAGGTCCAGATCGGTGAGCAGCCGGTTCAGGCGCCGGTTCCGCTTGACGTCGTCGATGTTGGCGCGTAGAGAGTCCCCGACCTTGCCGCCGATCTTGTCCAGGTTCTCGAGGATCCCCTCGAGGCCCCCGTACTGCTTGATCCACTTCGCCGCGGTCTTCGGGCCGACGCCGGGTACCCCCGGCAGGTTGTCGGCGCTCTCCCCCACCAGCGCTGCGAGGTCCGAGTACTGGTGCGGCGGGACGAAGTACTTCTCCTCGATGGCCTGCGCGTCCATCTGCGGGATGTTGGTCACGCCCTGCTTCGGGTAGAGCACGGTCACGCGGTCATTGACGAGCTGGAAGGCGTCCCGGTCTCCGCTGACTACCTGCACGTCCCAGTCGGCTGCGGCCGCCTGGTAGGCGAGCGTGGCCAGGATGTCGTCGGCCTCGTAGCCGTCCAGGGAGATCGTCGGGATGCGCATCGCCTCCATGACCTTGATGATCAGGTCGACCTGTCCATGGAACTCCTCGGGAGTCTTGGAGCGCCCGCCCTTGTACTCCGTGTATTCCTCCGAGCGGAAGGTGGGCGTGTCCAGGTCGAAGGCGACCGCCACATGGCTCGGCTTCTGGTCCTTGATGAGGTTGATGAGCATCGCTGTGAACCCGTAGACCGCGTTGGTGTGCTGGCCGGTGTCGGTGGAGAAGTTCTCGGGCGGAAGCGCATAGAACGCACGGAACGCCATCGAGTGTCCATCGATGACCAGGAGCCTGTTGCGTGAGCCGTCGCTGCGCCGGGCCGGCTCCTGCGCGCCGGCCGGGGCCTGGGACCCTTCCGGGGAACTCTCGGCGGGCGGGGTCATGGTCAAGGTGGCAGCAGGTTTGGTTGTTTCACTCACAGGTGCCAGCCTAGTTGCCATGACAGACAACCGCACCCAGCCCGACGCCGTCCAGGCACCGTCCGAGGAGCGGCTGGCCGAGCTCGTCGCCGCCGGAATCCCCGCTGAGATGCACGGTTGGCTGGGCCGCTACGGGGTGGGGGCGCTGACAGTCAAGATGGGCATCATCTTCTCCGAGATGAGCGCCGAGCGCATGGTCGCGACCATGCCCGTCGAGGGCAACCAGCAGGTCGCCGGCATCCTGCACGGCGGAGCGCACGTGGTCCTGGCGGAGACGCTCGGATCCTTCGCGGCAGGACTCCATGCGGGTCCGGGACGGCAGGCGGTCGGGATAGAGGTGGGCGCGACGCATCACCGCAGCGCGTCCTCGGGCCTCGTCACCGGCACCGCGACGGCGATCCACCTCGGCCGGACCCTGACCACCCACGAGGTGATCATGACGGACGAGCAGGGGCGGCGGCTCTCCACCGCCCGCATCACGAACATGATCCGGGACGCCCGCGATTGACGGGTTCCCCCCGTGCACCTCCTCCGCTTGCAGCCCGTTCCCATTTCCCGTCCAGCGCGCGTCCAGCGGTTCCCCGGATACTGACGGCGGCGCTGCACCACGGCGCGCACCCGGCGGGATCCGACGCGACCCCACGGGTGCAACGGCGTCCGCACGAGGGGAACCATGAGCCAGGACCGGCACGACGGCGGAGCGGCTGCAGTCCGCGGGACGCAGGCCACCCGGACCACCCGGGCAACGGCCCTCCGGTCGTTCCCCGCCTCGTTGGCGCGCCGGGCGCCCGGAGCATTGGCCGGCCTCGTGGCCCTGTGGCTCCTTGCGCTGGGGACGCGGTCGCTGCCGGCTGGTCCGCCGGCCGGACTCGCACCGCTGGTGCTGTTCGATCCCGGCACGATCGCGCAGAACCCGCTCGCACCCGTCCTGTCCCTGGCATGGGCGCCAAGCCCGCTGGCCTATCTCGGGACGACGGCGGCCCTCCTCGGCCCTGGCGTCCTGGCTGAGGGCAGGCTGGGGTCCCGCCGCTTCGCTGCTGCCGTCGTGGCGACCCATCTCGCAGCACTCGCGGGGGTCACCGTCCTCGGTGCTGCCGTGGCGCCCCTCTTCCCCCGATGGGCCGACGACTTCGGCGGCACCTCCCTGGGCGGACCCGCATTCGGAGTGCTCGGAGCGACCCTGGCCGCGACCGCCGGCATGGGTCCCCTCTGGCGCCGCCGTCTTCGGATCCTCGGGGTGCTCCTCCCCCTGACCCTCGTCCTCTACAACGGCGCACTCCTGTCCGTCGCGCTGCTCGTCGCCGCCCTGGCCGGGCTCGCCGCGGGACCGTTCCTCCTCAGCCATCGGCCCCGCCGCAGTGCCGCGCCCTCCATCCGTGAGTCCCGCGTCCTCGTCGCGTTGGTGTGCGCCGCCGCAGCCGTCGGCCCTGCACTGGCCGCTCTGTCCCCCCACGCGACGGGGCCCTTCGCCGTCCTCGGAGTCCTCTTCACCTCCGTCGAGGGCGCGACCCCCGACGCCGTGAGGGCGGCCTGCGAGCCCGGAAGCGCCGTGCACCGCTGCGCCGAAGCGCAGCTGCAGGCCCGGGCGGGCCTCGGTGGGATCACGATGTCGTGCCTGCCGACGGTGCTCCTGCTCGTCCTCGCGAACGGCCTGCGGCGGGGCCGCCGCTTCGCCTGGGCGGGGACGATCCTGGTGCAGGCCGGGCTGGCACTCCTGTCCGTCCACATGTTCCTGACCTTCCTGCACCACGGCGCGGACGGCGAACTCGCTCCGTTCCTTCAGGGCGCGTCTCCGGAGCGGATCATCGCGGACCTGGTGGTGCCCGCCCTGCAGCCCGTCGCAATCGTGCTGCTCCTCGTCGTCGGCCGGAGGCTCTTCACGCTGCGGGCGGCCCCCGGCACGTACCGGACGATCAGCGCCCGCGTCGTCCTCGCACTGGTCCTGGCTGCCGCACTCTACGTCGGCGCCGGACTCGCGGTCGCCGACCAGTTCAGCCCCGTGGCGACACTGCCCGTCCTCCTCGCCGACTTCCCCCAGCGTCTCCTGCCCGTCGCTGCGACGCTGCGCATCTACCCCGCCTTTCTGCCCTCGGACAGCGCAGCCGTCATCCTCTACGAATGGATCGGCACCGCCTTCTGGGCCGTGGTCGCCGTGCTGCTCCTGCGCTCGTTCCGATCCGTCCAGCGCACGGCGGACGACGCCGACCGCGAGCGCGCACGTGCGATCGCAAGGATGCACGGCAGGGGGTCCATGACGTGGATGGGCCTGTGGCCGGGCAACTCCTACTGGTTCGACGGCACCTCCTACGTGCCGTACAGGGTGATATCCGGTGTGGCGCTCACCCTCGCCGGGCCCGTGGGCCCCCGCGCCGACAGGGACCGTGCGTTGCGGGGGTTCTGCGGGTACTGCCATGCGCAGGGCTGGACGCCCTGCTTCTACTCGGTGACCGGTGAGGTCGCGGAGGCACTCGAGGTAGTGGGCTTTCGACGCCTTCAGGTGGCCGAGGAGACGGTGCTCGACCTCGGCAGCCTCGCCTTCACGGGCAGGAAGTTCCAGGACATCCGTACCGCCCTCAACCAGGCGCGGAGAATCGGCGTGCACAACGAATGGGTGGACAGCGGAAGGACACCGCTCGTGATCCTGGACCAGATCCGCAGCATCTCGGAGGAGTGGGTGGCGGACAAAGCCCTGCCGGAGATGGGCTTCACGCTCGGCGGCATCGACGAACTGCGCGATCCGGCGGTCCGCTGCTCGGTCATCCTCGATGACGACTGCACCGTCCACGCGGTCGCATCCTGGCTGCCCATCCACGAGGACGGCCGGGTGACGGGATGGACCCTCGACTTCATGCGCCGCCGCGGCTCCGGTTTCAAGCACAGCATCGAGGTGCTCATCGCGCAGGCGGCGTTGGACCTGCAGGCTGAGGGATATGCGCAACTGAGCCTGTCCGGCGCTCCCCTGGCCCGATCAGGCATTGGGACCGGCACGGACGTGTCCGACGACGCCCTCGACCGCGTCCTCGCCCTGGTCGGGCGCACGCTCGAACCGGTGTACGGGTTCCGATCCCTCGTCGCGTTCAAGTCGAAGTTCGGGCCCCGGTACGTGCCGCTGTACCTGTGCTATGAGGATCCGGCCACCCTGCCGTCGATCGGACAGGCCGTCGGCAGGGCCTACGCCCCCGACGTCAGCGCGGTCGATGTCTGGCGGCTCCTCACGGCAGCACCCCGACGGACCACGTTCCCGGCACCGGTCCCACCGGCCCGCGCACTCCGGCCGGATGTGTCCCCCGACGGGACTTCCCGCCCTACCTCCGGCCCGAACCCCGTGCCGCCGCCCGAGCCGGCTGCGTCCCCCGACGGGACCCCCGCGTCGACACGCTCTACAACTTCCGCACCCCGATGAATCCCCTCGACTGGGACCTGATCGACGGGCCGGCCCCGGCGCTGTTCGCGGTCGCGGGCGGCGTGGCCCTGCTGTGGCTTGCGGCCGGACGCCGTCGGTTCCTCGTCCGGGCCGTCCTTCCGGCGCTCGCCGTCGGAGCTGTCGGCGGATCGGTCGTGTGGTTCGTCAGTGAGAAGGTCCTGAACAGTTGGGGCGCGCCACAGCCGGCGTGGTTCTACCTGCTCGGCGGGCTGGGCATCGCGGGCGTCGTCCTCGCCGTCGCAAAGGGCCGGGCCTCCCCGCGCTGGTGGCAGCGATGCCTTGCCGTCGTCGCACCGATCGTGGTCCTTGCCGCAGTGGCAGCGGGCGTCAACGCGTACTACGGCTCGTATCCGACGCTGGGGGCAGTGACCGGCGGGAGCGCCATCCCGGAACTTGGGGGCGTTCGGAGGCCCGCGGATGCAGCGGCCGGCCCCCTGAGCACCCTCGCCGACTGGACCCCTCCGGCCGGCATGCCCGCCACAGGGAAGGTGTACCGGACGACGATCCCCGGCACCGTGTCGGGTGTGGAAGCCGGGCCCGCGTACGTCTACCTGCCGCCGGCCTACCTGGCCGCCACTCCGGCCTCCGTGCCCGTGCTGGTGCTGATCCACGGCGACCCGGGAGGACCGGAGGACTGGATCACGGGAGGGCAGCTGCCGGCGGTGATGGATTCCTTTGCCGCCACCCACAAGGGTCTCGCGCCGATCGTCGTGCTGCCCGACGCGACGGCGAGCACCGGACCGACGCCGTCCCTGTGCCTGGACAGCAACTACGGCCGGGCAGGCACCTACCTCTCGACGGACGTTCCGAACTGGGTGAAGGACACGCTGAAGGCGGGCACGGACGCGGCGACGGACTGGGCCATCGGCGGCTTCTCCTACGGAGGCACCTGCTCGCTGACCCTCGCGACGGGGCATCCTGATGCCTACCCGACGTTCCTGGACATCTCGGGGGAGGACAAGCCGACCATCGGGGCGGGCCAGGACGCACTGATCACCCGCTACTTCTCGGGCGACGCCGCCGCCTTCGCCGCGCAGAATCCCCTCGATGTGATCATGGCCCGCACCCTGACCGGCACGGCAGGTGTCATCACCGTGGGAGCCGATGACGCCTTCTACCGGCCCCAGGGCGAGAAGGTCGCAGCAGCGATGAAGCAAGCGAAGGTCGACGTACGGCTGCAGACCGTACCCGGCGGCCACACCTGGGAGGCGTGGAGGGCGGGACTGCAGGACAACCTGGACTGGCTCATGCAGCGCTACGGCGTCGTGCCCGGATAACCCGAGCACCGATTGCAAGCCCCTTCCATCCGCCGCCGGCGGTTGCCCCGCACTCGTCGGCCTGCCTACCGTGAACTGTCGACGGCGAGAACGCCGCCCGACCCACGGCACCACTGAACGGAACCCTCATGGCCGACAAGAAGATGAAGACTCTCGCCGCCGTTCTCGCCGCCAGCGCCCTCTTCGTCGGCGGTTGCGACCTCGGCAACAAGGACAGCGACAACACCGGCACCGATACCGGCAATTACGACGACAACAACGGCATCGACACCGACCTCGACGACGACGCCCGCGGGAAGGACAACTAGTGGGGGAACGCGGGTCCGTCCTCGCGCGGGCGGCCCTCCGCGGGATGGGGGCGGGCCTGCTGGGGACGGCCGCCATGACCGTCGGTGAACTCGTCGAGCAGCGCATCACGCACCGTCCGGATTCGCACATTCCCGCGCGGACCCTGCGGATCCTCTGCGGCCGGCCCACCAGCAACGCGGTCCACTACCCGGTGTGGAACCACACGATGCACTGGCTCACCGGCGCCACCCTCGGTGCCCTCCGGGGGATCTGGTCCGTGACGGGCATCCGAGGTCCCTCAGCCACGGCCGCCCACACCGTCGTCCGCCTCGCCTTCGACCAGACGCTGGAGGTTGCGACCGGCGCCGGGGCGGCGCCGGCCCTGTGGCCGACGGGTGAGAAGGTCATCGACTATCTGCACAAGGGTGTCTTCGCCGTGGTGACGGGTATCGCGTCCGACGCCGTGAACCAGCCCGTGCTGGTCAGCAGGGCCGGGGCAAGGAGCCACTGAACACCAGGAGTCACCGAACCGGGCGGAAGCCGGTCGGAAGAAGTTGTTGTGGCGGGAACGCGGAGGACTGGACGGGCACGTCAGACGCCCGCCGCCGCCATCCCTTCCTGGATGTGCCGACGCAGCTCAGCCGGTCGGAAGGGCTTGCGCAGGTAGCGGTTCGCGCCGGCCTCGAACCCGCGCTTCTCGTCGGCCGGTGCCGCCCGTGCCGTCAGCATCACGATGAAGGTGGTCGAGAACCTGCGGATCCGCTCCGCAACCTCGAAGCCGTCGATATCCGGCAGCCCGACGTCGAGCGTGACGACGTCCGGCATCAGTCGGCGCACCATCTCCACGCCCGCGAGTCCCGCAGGGGCGGTATGGACGAGGAAGCCCGATCCGGTCAGCACGGTGTGCAGCAGATCGCGCACGTCATCGTCATCCTCGATGACCACCGCTGTGCGGGAAGGCTCCTTGATCGGCATAGCTCGAAGTTTACTCTGCGGCATCGCCGCAGCGGAGGCGATGCCGAGTTGTGGGGTCGGAGTCCACGAGGCAGTAGCCTATGACTCCGGATTGGCGGTGGCTTCCACGGGCTCACCCCCGGCCGGCTGGACCATCACCGTCCGCACAGTGTCGGGCACCTCGGGGAACGCTCCGATCATCAGCAGGTCGGTCGTCTCCCCGGGGATCGCTCCCCCGCTGTACTGCCCCACCAGGTCGGCGACATCCGGCGAGGATTCCCCGCTGTTCGCTGCTGCTCCCCACTCACCGATCACTGTCGATGCGGGGCGGAACTGCAGGTCCTGGCCTTCCGGGGTGGACACCGTGACGGAGTCGAGGTCGATCGTTGCTCCCCCGTCAGGATTCTGGACGGTCACCAGCACGTAGCTCACCGGCTCCTGGCCCAGTTGCCCGCGCAGCCCCTCGACGTCCTCCGGCGCCTCGGCGGGGAGGACGACGTCACCCTGTGCCTGGTCGACCCGGAAGGAGAACGTGCCGCTCGCAGCATCGGCCAGGCCCTCCACCGACGGAGCCCCGGAGGGGGCCGACGCCGGCGCGCTCGTCTCGGCAGGATTGGGTGTGGGACCGGCAGGCTCCTCGTCGGTGGCAGGGTTGCCACCGCACCCGGTCAGGAGGATCAGCAGGAGGGTCGATGACAGCACGATCTTCTTCATGGGTCTCCCAGGGCCGGGCGGGGGCCGGCACGGCTCGGGCCCGGCTCGACGCCGGGGCACGGCAACTTTTCATTCCTGTTCTACCAGCGCAGTCCCGGGCGCACCCGGGCGGGAGGGTGCGGAACGCCCATTGACAGGGCGGATCAGTCGCGGTTCCGTGCCCGGCTCGGCTGCACACGCAGAGGCTCGCCCGGCATCTTCGGGAAGTCGGGCGGGAAAGGCAGCTCGCCCAGCCCGGCCTCGACGTCACGATCCCACCAGCCACGGAGGACGTCGATGCTTCCCGGCTCGGCGTGGAGGTCCTCCCACGGGTCGCCGATCGTCCGGAGGCGCTCCGGCACGGTGGTGATGGTGAAGGAGGCCGGGTCGACGCCGGTCAGCTCGTCCCACGTGAGGGGGCAGGACACGGAGGCGTGCGGGAGCGCCCGCGGGCTGTAGGCCCCGGCCATCGTGCGGTCCCGGTTCGCCTGGTTGTAGTCCACGAAGATGCGGGCGCCCCGCTCTTCCTTCCACCACGCCGTCGTCACGCGGTCCGGCATCCGCCGCTCCAGTTCACGCGCGGCAGCGATCACAGCCCGGCGGACCTCGAGGAACTCGTGCACCGGTTCGATCGGCGCGAAGACATGGAGGCCGCGGTTGCCGGACGTCTTGACGAAGCAGGTCAGGCCCGCCTCACGGAGGACGGCACGGAGTTCGTGGGCCGCCGCCACGACGTCGGGGAAGGTGGTTCCCGGCTGCGGGTCGAGGTCGATCCGCAGCTCGTCCGGCAGGTCGGGGTTGTCCGCACGCGACGCCCACGGGTGGAAGACGACCGTGTTCATCTGGGCCGCCCAGACGGCCGACGCGGGCTCGTCCAGGACCAGCTGGGGGTGCGAGCGGCCGCTGGGATAGACGACGGTGACGCTCCGCACGTAGTCGGGCGCGCCCTTGGGCGGATTCTTGCTGAAGAAGTACTCGCCGTCCACGTCGCCGCCGAACCGCTGCAGGGAGACGGGACGCCCGCCGTTCGCCCGCAGGAAGGCCGGCGCGACCTCGACGAGGTACCGTGCGAGGTCCAGCTTCGTCAGCCCGGCCTGCGGCCAGAGCACCCGGGACGGGCTGGACAGGCGGACCGGACGGACGCCGTCCGGACCGTCGACATCGAGGATCATCGCTTCGCTGGCCATGGGCCCAATCTACCCCCGGCACCTCCGAGGGCACCTCCCTGCTGCTGATCGTGCGACGCTGGGTACATGGATCTCGAGGTGACACCCGCACTCACGATTCCCGCGTCGGAACTGGACTGGCGGTTCTCGCGGTCGTCCGGCCCGGGCGGCCAGCACGTCAACACCTCGGACAGCCGCGCGGAGCTCTCGTGGGATGTCGCGCGCTCGGCCGCGCTCTCGGACGGCCAGCGCACGAGGCTGCTCACGCGTCTCGGACCCCGTCTCGTGTCCGGGGTGATCACCGTGGCGGCCTCGGAGCGACGCTCACAGCTGCGCAACCGTGAGATCGCCCTGGCCAGGCTCACCGAGCGGGTGGCAGAGGCCCTTGCGCCCGACCCGGCCGCCCGCCGGGCGACCCGACCCACGCGGGGCTCGGTCCGCCGGCGACTGGCTGCGAAGGACCAACGGTCAGCCACGAAACGTCAGCGACAGCGGCCCGCAGCGGAGTAGTGAGGTCCCTCGGCCGGACCCTGCTGAAGACCGGTGCCCGAAGTGGGACTCGAACCCACACACCTCTCGATACTGCATTTTGAGTGCAGCGCGTCTGCCAATTCCGCCATTCGGGCCGTAGCCGCACCGGCCCTGGGCTGACTTCCTCGGGGCCCGGTGCGCGAATCCACTCTACATGCCGATAGGCTGTTTCCGGGAACGGGAGCATGCCTCCGCGGGCCCATCGGAACGCCATCGTCATCAAGGAGCAACAGTGTCTGAACCCACCGAATCCACGCCCGCCGGACCCGCACGCCGGGTCATCGTGGCCGAGGACGAGACGCTCATCCGGCTCGACATCATCGAGATCCTGCGTGGGGAAGGCTACGAGGTCGTGGCGGAAGCCGACAACGGCGAGAAGGCCGTCGCCCTCGCCCAGGAGCACAAGCCGGACCTCGTGCTCATGGACGTGAAGATGCCCGTCATGGACGGCATCACGGCGGCGGAACAGATCGTGAAGGCCCGTATCGCGCCGGTCGTCCTGCTGACCGCCTTCAGCCAGAAGGAACTCATCGACCGTGCTCGCGACGCCGGGGCCATGGCCTACGTGGTCAAGCCCTTCACCCCGGCCGACCTCATCCCCGCCATCGAGATCGCCATGTCGCGCTACGAGGAGATCAAGGCGCTCGAGGCCGAGGTGTCCGACCTGCAGGAGCAGTTCGCCACCCGCAAGCTGGTCGAGCGTGCCAAGAGCCTGCTGACCACGAAGATGGGCCTCACCGAGCCGGAGGCCTTCCGCTGGATCCAGAAGACATCCATGGATCGTCGCCTCAGCATGCGCGAGGTCGCCGAGACGATCATCAACCAGGTCAACTGACGCCGCGCGGTAGCCAGGCGACGGGCCTGCTGGCACAACAGAAGAACGGCACACCAGAAGACCCCCACCCGATCGGGTGGGGGTCTTCTGTTACCTGGAAGCGGTTCGGCTACTTCTTCTTGGCGGGCCAGGGGCCCACGCCTTCCTTGATGAAGGAGGTGTGACCGTCGGGCAGCTGTCCGGCGTCCGTGATGTCTCCGACACGGTGGACCTTGATGGAGTTGGTGGAGCCGGCCTGCCCGGGAGGGGACCCGGCGGCGATGACCACGAGGTCGTCGACCTCGACGAGGCCCTGCTCGAAGAGGACCCGGTCCACCTGGGCCGTCATCTGGTCCGTGTGCTCCACGAACTCGACGAGCTTCGGCTGGATGCCCCAGATGAGGGACATGGTGTTCAGGGTCGACTGCACGGGGGTGAAGGCGAAGACCGGCTTCTTCGGGCGGAGGCGCGAGAGGCGGCGGGCGGAATCCCCGGACTGCGTGAACGTGCAGATGTACTTGGCGTCGAGCTGGTCGGAGATCTCGACGGCAGCGCGGGTGATGGCGCCACCGCGGGTCCTCGGCTTGCTCCCCAGCGGCGGGACGCGCTCGAGGCCGTGGCGTTCGGTGGATTCGATGATGTCCGCCATGGTGCGGACCGTCTCGATCGGATACTTGCCGACGCTCGTCTCGCCGGACAGCATGACGGCATCAGCGCCGTCGAGCACCGCGTTGGCGCAGTCGGAGGCCTCTGCGCGCGTGGGCCGGGGGTTGTCGATCATCGATTCGAGCACCTGCGTGGCGACGATGACCGGCTTCGCCCAGCGGCGCGCCAGTTCGACGGCCCGCTTCTGGACGATGGGCACGTCCTGCAGCGGCAGTTCGACGCCGAGGTCGCCTCGCGCCACCATGATGGCGTCGAAGGCGTCGATGATCTCCTCGAGGGCGTCCACGGCCTGCGGCTTCTCGATCTTCGCGATGACCGGGACCCGGCGTCCCTCCTCGTCCATGATCTCGTGGACGCGCTTCACGTCTCCGGCGTCACGCACGAAGGACAGCGCGACCATGTCGACGCCGATCTGGAGGGCCCAGCGCAGGTCCTCCTCGTCCTTGTCACTGAGGGCGGGGACGTTGACGGCGACGCCGGGCAGGTTGATGCCCTTGTTGTTCGACACCATGCCGCCGACGACCACCTCGGTGGTGACCGACACGTCATCGACAGCGGTGGCGCGGAGCGCGACCTTGCCGTCGTCGATGAGGAGCATGTCGCCGACGTTGACGTCCTGCGGCAGTCCCTTGAAGGTGGTGGAGGAGATGTCCTGGGTGCCCTGGATGTCCTCGACGGTGATGGTGAAGACGTCGCCCGGTGACAGTGCGTGGGGGCCGTCGGCGAAGCGGCCGAGGCGGATCTTGGGACCCTGCAGGTCGGCGAAGATGCCGACGGGCTTGCCGAGCTCCGCTGACGCACGGCGGACGTTCTCGTAGGTGGTGCTGTGCACGGCGTAGTCGCCATGGCTCATGTTCATCCGGGCTACGTCGACGCCCGCCTCGAGCACGGCGAGGGTGTTCTCATAGCTGGCGATTGCGGGGCCGAATGTTGCAACGATTTTTGCGCGTCTCATGAACCTAGCCTAGTCGTGTTGGGGTGGGGGGTAAGGTCTGCGGGCCGGTCAGAGCACGGCGATGGAGCGGTCGGTCGGCGCCACGGGTGCAGGGAGCTTGGTGGAACCCATGAGCCACTGGTCCACGGCGGCAGCGCATGCGCGCCCCTCGGCGATGGCCCAGACGATCAGCGACTGGCCGCGGCCGGCGTCACCTGCGGAGAAGACACCGGGCGTGTTGGTCATGTAATACCCGTCGCGCGCCACGTTCCCGCGGTCGTCGAACTCGGCCTGGACCTGCTCGGTGATACCGGCCGGCTCGGCGCCCGTGAAGCCGAGCGAGAGGAAGACCAGGTCGGCGGGGATCTCGCGCTCGGTGCCCGTCTTGGGGACGCGGCGTCCGTTGACGAATTCGGTCTCCGCCACCTTGATGCCGCGCAGCACGCCGTTGTCACCGACGAACTCGACGGTGGAGGCCAGGTAACGGCGCTCGCCGCCTTCCTCGTGGGCGCTCGCGATGTCGAACAGCGTGGGGAACGTCGGCCAGGGCTGGTCCGGACGCCGCTCCGTGGGCGGCTGCTGCCCGATGGCGAGCGTCGTGACGGACGCGGCCTTCTGCCGGTGGGCGGTGCCGAGGCAGTCCGCGCCGGTGTCACCGCCGCCGAGGATGACCACGTGCTTGCCCTCGGCATGGATCTGGTCCTCGACCGACTCGCCCGCCACGACCCGGTTGGCCTGCACGAGGTAGTCCATCGCGAAGTGAACGCCCTCGAGGTCGCGTCCGGGGATGGGGAGATCGCGCGGCAGGGTGGCACCCGTCGCAATGACGACGGCGTCGTACCGGCGCCTGAGCTGGCCCCAGCTGATGTCCTTACCCACGTCGACGCCGGTGCGGAAACGGGTGCCTTCGGCCTCCATCTGGGCGAGGCGGCGCTCGAGGTGGACCTTCTCCATCTTGAAGTCCGGGATGCCGTAGCGCAGCAGGCCGCCGATGCGGTCGTCACGCTCGTAGACGGCGACGGTATGGCCGGCACGGGTCAGCTGCTGCGCTGCAGCGAGCCCGGCCGGTCCGGATCCGACGACGGCGATCGTGCGGTCGGTCAGGCGCTCCGGCGGGTGCGGTTCCACCCAGCCCTCACCGAACGCCAGGTCCGCGATGGACACCTCGACCTGCTTGATCGTCACGGGCGGCTGGTTAATGCCGAGCACGCAGGAGGACTCGCACGGCGCGGGGCAGAGCCGGCCGGTGAACTCGGGGAAGTTGTTCGTGGCGTGCAGGCGCTCGATCGCCTCGCGTCCCTTGTCGCGGAACATGAGGTCGTTCCACTCCGGGATGAGGTTGCCCAGCGGGCAGCCCTGATGGCAGAACGGGATGCCGCAGTCCATGCAGCGGCCCGCCTGGGCCTTCAGCACGCCCTTCTCCTGCGCCTCGTACACCTCTTTCCAGTCCATGATGCGCACCGGGACGGGGCGTCGGGGCTGGGTTTGGCGCTCGCGCACCTTCATGAATCCGCGTGGGTCAGCCACCGGTTACCTCCAGGATCTTGGTCCACGCCTCTTCGCCGTCGGGGTCGAGGCCCTGTTCGACGGCGGTGGCGCGGGCGTCCAGTACCGCGGCGTAATCGCGCGGCAGGACCTTCGTGAATCGGGAAACGGTGTCCTCGAAGGACTCCAGCAGGCTTTCCGCGAGGTTCGACTCCGTCTCCTCGACGTGCTGGATCAGCAGCCGCCGGACGATCTCGATGTCCTCGGCGTCGAGGTCGACGAGCAGGAGCTCACCGTTCTCGAGGCTCTGCTTGTTGACACGGGCGCGGTCGAGGTCGAGCACGAAGGCCGTGCCTCCGGACATGCCCGCGCCGAAGTTGCGGCCGGTGCGTCCGAGGATCAGGGCCTGGCCGCCGGTCATGTACTCGCAGCCGTGGTCGCCGATGCCCTCGGCCACCGCCGTCGCACCCGAGTTGCGGACGAGGAACCGCTCCCCCACCTGGCCGCGCAGGAACATCTCGCCGCTCGTGGCGCCGTAGCCGATGACGTTGCCGGCGATGACGTTGTGGTCCGCGCGGAACACGTTGGAGCGGTCCGGGCGCACGATGATGCGTCCGCCGGACAGACCCTTGCCTACGTAGTCGTTCGAGTCCCCGAGCAGGCGCAGCGTGATGCCGGCCGGCAGGAACGCGCCGAGCGACTGCCCGGCCTGGCCCGTCAGGGTGACGTCGATGGTGTTGGTCGCCAGCGTGTCGAGCCCGAAGGTCTTCGTCACCTGGTGGCCGAGCATGGTGCCCACCGAGCGGTCCGTGTTGACCACGTCGACCGAGATGCGCACCGGCGAGCGGTGCTGCAGCGCGTCGGCGCTCATCTCGATGAGCTTGTTGTCGAAGTGCTGGTCCAGCTCGTGGTTCTGCGGGAGCATGTTCCGCATCGGCTCGCCGGAATCGGACTCGTTGCCGCGCAGGATCGGGTCGAGGTCCAGGCCGTCGGCCTTCCAGTGCTCGATCGCCTCGCGGGCGTCGAGCAGCTCGCTGTGGCCGATGGCCTCCTCGAGCGTCCGGAAACCGAGCTCGGCGAGGATCTCGCGCACCTCCTCGGCGATGAACTCGAAGAAGTTGACGACGAACTCGGGCTTGCCGTTGAACCGGCTGCGCAGTTCGGGGTTCTGCGTCGCGACGCCCACCGGGCACGTGTCCAGGTGGCAGACGCGCATCATGATGCAGCCGGAGACCACGAGGGGCGCCGTGGCGAAGCCGAACTCCTCGCCTCCCAGCAGGGCGGCGATGACGACGTCGCGCCCGGTCTTGAGCTGGCCGTCCACCTGCACGACGACGCGGTCGCGCAACCCGTTGAGCATGAGCGTCTGCTGCGTCTCCGCGAGTCCGAGCTCCCAGGGGATGCCGGCGTGCTTGAGCGAGTTCAGCGGGCTCGCGCCGGTGCCGCCGTCGTGCCCGGACACCAGGACGACGTCGGCCTTGGCCTTCGTGACGCCCGCGGCGACCGTGCCGATGCCTACCTCGGAGACGAGCTTGACGTGGACGCGTGCGCTCGGGTTGGACCGCTTGAGGTCGTAGATGAGCTGGGCGAGGTCCTCGATGGAGTAGATGTCGTGGTGCGGCGGCGGCGAGATCAGGGCGACGCCGGGCGTGGAGTGCCGCGTCCGGGCGATCCACGGGTACACCTTCTGGCTCATGAGCTGTCCGCCCTCACCGGGCTTGGCTCCCTGCGCCATCTTGATCTGGATGTCGTCCGCGTTGGTCAGGTACAGGCTCGTGACGCCGAACCGGCCCGAGGCGACCTGCTTGATGGCGGAGCGGCGCTCCGGATCCAGCAGGCGCTCGACGTCCTCGCCCCCCTCGCCCGTGTTCGACTTCGCGCCGAGGCGGTTCATCGCGATGGCGAGTGTCTCGTGCGCTTCCTTCGAGATGGAGCCGTAGCTCATCGCACCCGTGGAGAAACGCTTGACGATGGACGAGACGGGCTCGACCCCGTCGATGCTGATGGGCTCACGGGCATCGCCGCGGAGCTTGAGCAGCCCGCGGAGCGTCATGAGGTCCCTCGACTGGTCGTCCACGCCCTGCGTGTACGCCTTGAAGATGTCGTAGCGGCGTTCACGCGTCGCGTGCTGCAGGCGGAAGACGGTCTCCGGGTTGAAGAGGTGCGGCGGGCCCTCGCGGCGCCACTGGTACTCTCCTCCGTTGTCGAGGCCGCGGTGCGGATCCTCGATGCCGTCCTGCGGGTAGGCGCTCTCGTGGCGGGCCGCGGTCTCCGCCGCGACGACGTCGAGTCCGACGCCGCCGAGCTGCGTCTGCGTGCCGTGGAAGTACTCGTCCACGAGCTCCTGCGACAGGCCGAGGGCCTCGAAGGTCTGGGCGCCGCAGTAGGAGCTGACCGTGGAGATGCCCATCTTGGACATGATCTTCAGGACGCCCTTGCCGAGGCCCTTCAAGAGGTGCGCGACGGCGGCTTCGGCCGTGACGCCGGTAATGTCGCCGTTGCGGACGAGTTCCTCGCAGCTCTCCATCGCGAGGTACGGGTTCACGGCGGAGGCGCCGTAGCCGATCAGGACCGCGACGTGGTGGACCTCGCGCACGTCGCCGGCTTCGACGACGAGGGAGGTCTTGGTGCGGTTGGCGCTCTTGAGCAGGTGGTGGTGCACGGCGCTGGTCAGCAGCAGGGACGGGATGGGGGCCCACTGCGCGTTCGAGTCGCGGTCGGACAGCACCACGTACTGGACACCGCGGTTCAGTGCACTGGACACCTGCTCGCAGATCTCCGCGAGGCGCGCCCGCAGGGCGGCCTCACCGCCGTCGTGCCGGTACAGGCCGCGCACACGGACGGTCAGCCGGTCGCCGTCGTCCGTCTCCAGGTTGGCGATCTTCGCGAGTTCGTCATTGTTGATGACGGGGAACTTCAGGGCGATCTGCTTCGAGCGCACCTGACCGGTGGACAGCAGGTTGCCGTCCGGCCCGATGGTGACGCCCATCGAGGTGACGAGCTCCTCACGGATGGAGTCCAGCGGCGGGTTGGTCACCTGGGCGAAGGACTGCACGAAGTAGTCGAACAGCAGCCGCGGGCGCTTCGACAGCACGGCGATCGGGGTGTCGGAGCCCATCGCACCGAGCGGCTCGGCACCGCTCTTCGCCATGGGGCCGAGCAGGATCCGCAGTTCCTCCTGCGTGTAGCCGAAGGTGCGCTGGCGACGGTTGATCGACGCCTTGGTATGGATGACATGCTCGCGGTCCGGGAGGTCCTCGAGCTGGATCAGGTTCTCCTTGACCCACTCCCCCCACGGGTTGGCGGCAGCGACCTCGGTCTTGATCTCCTGGTCCTCGATGAGGCGGCCTTCCTCGGTGTCGACGAGGAACATCTTGCCGGGCGAGACACGGCCCTTGCGGACCACGCGGGACGGCTCGACGTCGAGCACGCCGACCTCGGACGCGAGGATGACGAGACCGTCCTCGGTGACCCAGTACCGCGCCGGGCGCAGGCCGTTGCGGTCGAGGACGGCGCCGACGAGGCGACCGTCCGTGAAGGAGACGGCGGCAGGGCCGTCCCAGGGCTCCATGAGCATGGAGTGGTACTGGTAGAAGGCGCGCCGGGCGGGATCCATGGTGGCGTGGTTCTCCCACGCCTCCGGGATCATCATCATGATGGAGTGCGTGATGGGGCGCCCGGACAGGGTGAGCAGTTCGGCGACCTCGTCGAAGGACGCGGAGTCCGACGCACCCGGCGTGCAGACGGGGTACAGCTCCTCCGGCGAGTCCCCGAGCAGGGGGTTCGCCAGCTGCGACTGCCGCGCACGCATCCAGTTGCGGTTGCCCTTGACGGTGTTGATCTCGCCGTTGTGCGCGATGGTCCGGAACGGCTGGGCGAGGGGCCACGACGGGAAGGTGTTCGTGGAGAACCGCGAGTGGACGATGCCGAGGCGCGTCTTGAAGCGCTCGTCCGACAGGTCGGGGTAGAACGGCTCGAGCTGCGCCGTGGTCAGCATGCCCTTGTAGACGATCGTCTTCGAGGACAGGGAGGGGAAGTACACGCCGTACTTGTTCTGCGCGCGCTTCCGGACCCGGAAGGCCTTCGCGTCGAGGTCGGCCGGGTCACCGTCCTTGGGCGCCAGGAAGAGCTGGACGAAGTGCGGCATGCAGGCGCGGGCCATTGCACCCACGAGGTCGGCGACCACGGGGACCGCCCGCCAGCCGAGCACCGTCAGGCCCTCGGACTCGGCGAGGAACTCGAGGCCGGCGCGCACCGTCTCCTCCTCCTTCGCCTCGGCCGGGAGGAACGCCGTCCCGACCACATAGGAGCCGGCGGGAGGGAGCGGGAAGTCGACGACGGCTCTGAAGAACTCGTCGGGGATCTGGGTCAGCAGGCCGGCGCCGTCGCCCGTACCCTCGTCGGCGCCGACGGCGCCGCGGTGCTCGAGGTTGCGCAGGGCCGTCAGCGCGGCGTCCACGATGTCGTGGCCCGGCTCGCCGCGAAGGGTCGCGATGACGGCGAGGCCGCACGCGTCCTTCTCGTTCTCCGGGTTGTACAAGCCGGTGGCCTCCGGGATGGAGGCGAACCGTGTGAAGGGCGACTCCACGGCCGGGGCCTCGGAGGATATCGTATCCGGTTGTGTCCCGGTCGACTTTCCTGGCGTCAAAGCAGTCATCGAAAGGATCCTTCCCCCATGATGGAGCGTCGGGAGGGGACAGCCTTGGCCCCGCAGGCACCGCTGTCTGGGAGCGGTTGCCGTTCTTGTATCGTGTGCCCATCGCCTGGCCGGCGCTGCCCGGCGCTATTGGCGGGCAATGGGGTAGTCGTCCTGCGCCGGTCGGGGGCGGTGTCGGTGCGGACAGGAAGGTTATCCGGCCGTCGCACCAGGGTCCACAACAGTGTGGTGTCGCGTCCTTGAGGGGCGGTGGCCCGGGGACTGCTGTCGGGGGCCGAGTCCCGCGGCTCCGCTTTCGCGGGGTCCCGGAACGCGGATCGTCACTCAGGAGCCGTTTGTCTCGGAAAGATTACCACGATCATTCCGCGCACTCGGCCCTTTGTCCGCTGGGTGGGCACCTGTGGCTGAAGCGTTACGGGACCCGCGCGGCGAACCTGCTTCGGCAGCTTCCGTCGACCGGACACCGCCGTTCCGCGAGGTATCGGTCCCGGCGGAACCGGGCGTGTCCCCGGCGTCAGATTCCGCCGTCGGACCGGTTCCCGCGGAGCGGGCACCGGAGACAGCGTTCCCGGCCTCGCCGGCAGACCCGTCGTCCGATGCGCCGCCCGACGCATCCGATGCCGCGCCCGCCGATGCCTCTACCGGGGTGTCGGCCTGCGGCTCCCGGCCGGGGAGGTAGACGGACGGCGCCTCGACGGGACGGCGCTTGACGGCGAGGAACACGAGGATGGCCAGGGAGACCACGAAGACCGCGATGCTCGTCCACACATTGAGCCGCTGCGTCACGCCGAAGAGCGTGACCATCTCGGCGTCGTCGATGCGGAGCGTCTCGATCCAGACGCGCCCCAGCGTGTAGTACGCGGCATAGAGCCAGAACATGCGCCCGCCGCGGAGACGGAACTTCCGCGCCAGCAGCAGCAGGAGCGCTACTCCTGCGAGGTTCCAGAGGAGTTCGTAGAGGAAGGTCGGGTGGAACAGCGTGCCCGGTTCCTGGTCGATCGGGAAGTTGGCGTTGTCGGCATCGATCTCCAGGCCCCAGGGCAGGGTGGTCGGCGCGCCGAACAGTTCCTGGTTGAACCAGTTGCCCAGGCGGCCGACGGCCTGTGCGAGCAGCACGCCCGGTGCCCCGGCATCGGCGAAGGCCGAGAGCTTCACCCCGGCGCGTCGTGCACCGATCCACGCTCCGACGGCGCCGAGTGCGATGGCGCCCCAGATACCGAGTCCGCCCTGCCAGATCTGCGGGATCCGGGCGAGGTCACCCTCGGGTCCGAAGTAGGCGTCGGGCGAGGAGAAGACGTGGTAGAGCCGGCCACCGATGATGCCGAACGGGATGGCCCAGATCGCGATGTCCCACACGGCGTCGGCGGAGCCCCCGAAGGAGACGAAACGCTTCTGCGTGAGGATGAGCGCGAGGATGATGCCGGCCAGGATGCACAGCGCGTAGGCGTGGATGGTGACCGGGCCGAGGCCGAAGCTCGCCCACTCGGCGGGCGGGCTCGGGATCGACGCAGCGAGGCCGATCACGAGGATGCCTTGGGCGTCCCGGTGCTCAGCTCGCGCGTGAGGTCTGCGACGGCTGCCACTCCGCCGTCGCGCAGGGCGGCCACGAGGGCCGTGCCCACGATGACGCCGTCGGCGTAGGCGCCGATCTCGCGGACCTGGGCCGACGAGGAGACGCCGAGGCCCACGCACACGCGTTCGGCACCGGCTCCGTGGGCGGCATCGACCACCGCGCGGGCCGCGGTGCCGACCGAGGACCGCGCGCCGGTCACGCCCATGACGGACACGGCATAGACGAACCCCCTGCTGGCGTCGACGGTGTTCTGCATGCGCTGGGGCGACGTGGAGGGCGCCACGAGGAAGACACGGTCGAGGCCCAGCTCCTCGGAGGCCTCGAGCCACTCGGCGGCCTCGTCGGGGATCAGGTCGGGCGTGATCAGCCCGGCCCCGCCCGCCGCCTTGAGGCGCTCGGCGAAGTTGCGCACGCCCATCCGCATGACCGGGTTCCAGTAGGTCATGACGAGGACGGCCGCATCGGTGCTGCGGGTGATTCCCTCGACGACGTCGAAGATCTGCGGGACGGTGAAGCCGTTGGCCAGCGCCTCGACCGTCGCCTCCTGGATGACGGAGCCGTCCATGACGGGGTCGGAGTAGGGGATGCCGATCTCGATGAGGTCCATCCCGTTCTCCGCCATGGCGATGCCGGCGTCGATGGTGGCCTGGACGTCGGGGAAGCCCGCCGGCAGGTAGCCGATCAGCGCGGCGCGACCCTCGCTCCGTGCCCTCTCGATCGCGGCGGCGGCCTTCGACCCGTCCGCAATGGTTCCGGCGTGACGGCCGACGGGAGCGTCGGTCGCGTGGTCGCTCGTGCGGGCGGTCGGGCGGTCCGTGGAATGCCTGGTCACAGCTGTTCACCCTCCTGGGCGATTTCCTGCTCGGCACTGTCGTCCGGGAGCAGATCGAAGTAGCCCGCGGCGGTTGCCACGTCCTTGTCGCCGCGGCCGGAGAGGTTCACGATGAGGACCCTGTCCGAAGCCTGCTCCCCCGGCCCGAGATCGGCGGCGAGGCGCCGGCCGACCTTCATGGCCCCGGCGAGGGCATGCGCTGTCTCGATGGCGGGGATGATGCCCTCGGTGCGGCTGAGGAGCTTGAACGCCTCCATGGCCTCCGCGTCGGTGATGGGCTCGTAGTTCGCCCGTCCGATGTCGGCGAGGTAGGCGTGCTCGGGCCCGACGCCCGGGTAGTCCAGGCCGGCGGAGATCGAGTGCGACTCCATCGTCTGCCCGTCCTCGTCCTGCATGAGGTAGGAGCGGGCTCCGTGCAGCACGCCGGGGCGGCCGAGCGTGATGGTGGCCGCATGCCGCCCGGTCTCGACGCCGTCGCCCCCGGCCTCGAAGCCGTACAGTGCCACGTCGCGGTCGTCGAGGAAGCCGTGGAAGATCCCGATGGCGTTCGAGCCGCCACCGACGCAGGCGCACACGGCGTCGGGGAGCTTCCCGGTCTGCTCGAGGATCTGTGAGCGCGCCTCCTCGCCGATGACCTCGTGGAAGTACCGCACCATGGCCGGGAAGGGGTGCGCGCCGGCAGCCGTTCCGAGGAGGTAGTGCGTGGTCTCGACGTTGGCCACCCAGTCGCGCAGGGCGTCGTTGATGGCGTCCTTGAGCGTCTGCGAGCCGTTGGTGACGGGGATGACCGTCGCACCGAGCAGCTGCATGCGTGCGACGTTGAGGGCCTGCCGGCGCGTGTCCTCGGCGCCCATGTAGACCACGCACTCGAGGCCGAGCAGCGCGGCCGCCGTGGCGCTCGCGACGCCGTGCTGTCCGGCACCCGTCTCGGCGATGACCCGTGTCTTGCCCATGCGCTTGGCCAGCAGGGCCTGGCCGAGCACGTTGTTGATCTTGTGGGAGCCGGTGTGGTTGAGGTCCTCACGCTTGAGGAAGACACGCACGCCGCCGCAGTGCTCGGCGAAACGCTGGGCCTCCGTCAGGAGCGACGGCCGGCCGGCATAGTTCCTGTTCAGGTCGGCGACCTGCGCCGTGAAGTCGGGGTCCGCCTTGGCCTTATCGAACGTGTCCTGCAGTTCGTCGAGCGCGGCGATCAGCGACTCCGGCATCCATCGTCCGCCGTAGGAGCCGAAGTAGGGACCGGGGGCGTGGCGCAGGCTCTGGTCGTGGCTGAGGAAAGCCTCGGCCGTTCCGGCGTCGATGGTGTCCGCTGCTCCGGCCTCGGCGCCGTCGTGGCCCGTGCCCTGGTGCGTATCGGTCATGACTTCAGCGTTCCTGTCCTGTTGGTGCTGACCCGGGCGGTGGTTCCTCCGGGTGGTGAACCGGTGATGGCCGGTTCGTTGCCTGCTGTCCTGGGCCGCGCCCCGCGCCGCAGCAGGTTCGAACGGTGTCAGCCGCGCGCTGCTGCGCCTCTGCTGCTCCAGGCGCTGCTGCCCGCCCGGCGGAATTCGTCGATGGTCGCCGAGGGGTCCTGATGCCGGACGAGTGCTTCCCCGACCAGGACGGCGTGGGCGCCGCTGGCTGCGTAGTCGGCGACGTCGGCCGCGTCCCGCACGCCCGATTCGGCGATGACCACCGTGCCGGGCGGGATGAGGTGCGCGAGTTCGGCGAAGACGCCGCGGTCGATGTCGAGGGTCTTCAGGTTGCGGACGTTGACGCCGATGATGGGGGCTCCCGCCGCGACCGCGCGCCGGACCTCGTCCGCCGTGTGGGTCTCCACGATCGCATTCATGCCCAGCTGGTGGGTGAGCGCGAGGAAGGACCTGAGGTCGTCGTCGGGAAGTGCCGCGACGATCAGGAGGACGACGTCGGCGCCGTGGGCGCGTGCCTCCCAGATCTGGTACTCGTCGATCGTGAAGTCCTTGCGGAGCACGGGGAGCCCGACGGCGGCACGCACGGCATCGAGGTCGGCGAGGGACCCGCCGAAGCGCCGCTCCTCGGTCAGCACCGAGATGACGGCTGCGCCGCCCTGTTCGTAGGAGGCGGCGAGGGCGGCAGGGTCGGCGATGTCGGCCAGCGCGCCCTTGGACGGGCTGCTGCGCTTGACTTCGGCGATGACGGCCAGCGGGCCGCCCTCACCCGCACCGAGGCTCCGGAAGGCGTCGAGCGGAGCGGGAGCCGCGAGGGCCGTGGCCCTCACGTCCTCGAGGGGCAGGGCCCGACGGCGCTCCGCGAGGTCCTCCCGGACGCCGTCGATGATGTCGTCGAGGACCGTCATCTAGTGGCCGTTGTTCTTGAGCTTCGAGCCGCCCACGCCGTAGCCGATCTTGCGCAGGATGAAGCCGACGATGAGGCCGACGACCATGATGCCGATGCCCACCCAGAAGAGCAGCGTCCCGAAGTCGTGGTTCCCCTCGGTGCTGGCGAAGACGTACGCGAAGGAGGAGAGCGCGGCACCGGCGAGCATGATCAGCACGCACGTCCACGCAGCGGGGCTGTTGCCGTGACCGATCGTCTCATCGCCCATCTGGGCGTGGTTCGCGGGGGTGTTACGGGTAGCGGCGTTACGGGTGTCGGATGCCATGGGAAATCTCCTTCGAACGGGTCTCGTCCCATTCTGCCATCGATGCGGCGGCCCGGCGGAACGATGACCGGCGCCGGAGAGGTGGCGGAGACCGGCCGAGCCTGTCGTCGGGCGGCTAGCCCGTGGGGTCGTTGCCGCGCGAGAGTTCGTCCCAGCTGTCGATCTCGTCGGCGTGGGCGCTCACGCGGCCGGTGGACGGACGCCCGGTGCCGGAGGGCGCTCCGGGCGCGTCACCCTCCGGGTCGGGCTGCGACGCCGTCGCGCCGGACCGTCCGCTTGTCCCGGCCTGGTCGCCCGATGGAACGCCCGAACGCTCGGAGCGGTCGGAGTCCGGTGCACCGTCGGGCACGACGCCGGGTGGCACGTCGCCGGTCGACGGGTCGGGCCGGACGTCTCCTGCTGGCCCCTGCGAAGCCCGGGACGCACCGGCGTCGTAGCGCCTGTTCACACCCCAGGTCCGGCCGGCGAGCACCACCCACGCGGCGGCGAGGACCAGCAGGACGCCGGCGCCCACGGCGAGCCAGGGCAGGGCGCTCGCGGTGGCCTCGGCTCCCGCGAGTCCGCTGACGCCGATGGCCGTGCCGATGGCGGGTTCGGCGGCGGCCTCGGGATCGAGGGCCACGGAAGCGCTGGACAGCACGATCCCGAAGCCGGAGAGCACGAGGATGACGGCGATGATCCAGCGGGCCACGCGACCCGCGATCGAGACGGCGAGGGCAGCGGCGAGCGCGACGAGCGCGAAGGCCGTGACGGGGGTCGACGCGTCGCTGCCCGGGATGGTGAGGTCGGGCGTCTGGACGGCGTCCTGCGGAAGGCGCACCGTGAGCCAGGTCTGGGTGGTCGAGCCGAAGGCGACCAGTGCGAGGAGGACGATCCCCATCACCACGACGCCGCGGCGCATGAAGCGGCGCGGAACGGGAGGCTCGGAGGTGCTCACGGGGCCTCCGCGGTCGCCGGTCGCAGGCCCGCAGCGGTCAGCGCCGCCCGGAGGGGCGCGGCGGCCTTGTTGACCGTTTCGAGTGCTTCGGTCTCGAGGACCGAGTCCGCGACGATCCCGCCGCCGGACTGCACGTAGGCCTTGCCCTCGCGCAGGAGGGCCGACCGGATGGCGATCGCCATGTCCATGTCCCCGGCGAAGTCCAGGTATCCCACCACTCCCCCGTAGATGCCCCTGCGGTGCGGCTCGACCTCGTCGATGAGGCGGAGGGCCCGGGGTTTCGGCGCGCCGGAGAGCGTTCCCGCGGGGAAGGTCGCCGCCAGGACGTCGTAGGCGCTCTTCGCGGGCGAGAGCCGGCCGACCACGGTGGAGACGAGGTGCATGATGTGGCTGAACTTCTCCACCTCCATGAACTGCGTGACGTCGACGCTGCCGGGCTCGCAGACCTTGGACAGGTCGTTGCGGGCCAGGTCGACGAGCATGAGGTGCTCCGCCTTCTCCTTCGTGTCGGCCCGGAGCTCCACGGCGAGGTCGCGGTCCTCCTCGGTGGTCCTGCCGCGCGGCCGCGATCCCGCGATCGGGTGCGTGATGACCTCGTCGCCCGTCACGGTGACGAGGGCCTCCGGGGAACTCCCCACGATCGAGTAGGCCCGCCCGTCCGCGTCCTCGAGGCTGAACAGGTACATGTAGGGGCTCGGGTTCGTGGTGCGCAGGATGCGGTACACATCGAGGGCGGAGGCGTCGCACTCGATCTCGAAGCGGCGGCTGATGACCACCTGGAAGACCTCGCCGTCCACGATGGCGCGTTTGCCACGCTCGATCGCCCGCAGGTAGTCGGGTTCGAACCAGGACTCGCGGACGCGGCCCATGGACGCCTCGGCGCTCGGCGCGTCCTCGGCCATCACCGAGATGGCGGGTTCGGCGGGTTCGGCGAGTCTTGCGAGCATCGAGCGGACCCGTGCGACGGCGTCGTGCCATGCCTCGTCCACGCGGGCGTCGGTGCCGTCGAAGTTGATGGCGTTCGCGACGAGGGTGAGCGAGCCCTCGGAGTTGTCGTGGATGGCCAGGTCCGAGACGAGGTTCATCGCGAGCTCGGGCAGGAGGAGGTCGTCCTCGGGCGGGCTGGTCAGCCGTTCCCACCGCCGGACCGCTTCCCAGCCGACGAAGCCCACCATGCCGGAGGTGAACGGGGGAAGCTCGTCGAAGCGCTCGGTCCGCAGGGCCTCGACCGTCAGGCGGAGCGCCTCGACGGGGTTCCCGCCCACGGGGACACCCGCCGGCGGCTCGCCCAGCCAGTGCGCCTCCCCGTTCCGGGTGGTCAGTGTGGCGCGCGAACGGGAGCCGATGAAGGAGTAACGCGACCACACACCTCCGACGGCGGCGGATTCCATGAGGAAGGTCCCGGGCTGCCCGGCGGCGAGCTTGCGGTAGATGCCGATCGGCGTGTGCGCGTCGGCGAGGACCTTGAGGTGCACGGGAACGACGCGCCGGGCCTGGGCCAGGTCGCGGAATTCCTCGAGGGTGGGGCGGATAGTGCCCAGCTGCTGCATGGAGTCAGAGTCCTTCTGCGTCGGTTCGGCTCGCGGTCTCGGCAGGCAGGGCCCGGCCGTCGAAGCATGTGCGTGTGCCGGTGTGGCAGGCCGCGCCCTCCTGGTCGACCGTGACGAGCAGGGCGTCGCCGTCGCAGTCGAGGGCCACGCCCTTCACCCACTGCCGGTGGCCGGACGTGTCGCCCTTCCGCCAGTATTCGGAGCGGGACCGCGAGTAGAACGTTACCCGGCCGCTGGTCAGCGTCCGCCGGAGTGCCTCCTCGTCCATCCAGCCGAGCATCAGCACCTCGAGCGTGTCGTACTGCTGCACGACGGCGGCGACCAGTCCGGCGTCGTCCTTCTTGAGGGCGTCGGCGATGGCCGGATCGAGGAGCGGCGGCTCCCCTGCAGGGCCCCGGGGCGAGGGAGTGGAGGAGTCGTTCGGGGAGAAGGTGGAGGAAGGCATCACCTGTGATTCTAGTGCGGTCCCCGGCGCCGCGCGGCGCGCCCACCCCGTCCCCGGCGCGACATGCTAGTTTCAGCAGCTATGCACTACGTAGCCCCGTCCCGCGAGGTCCTGGCCGAAACGCTTCTGGCAGCCGGCCACGACGCGCCCACGCTCTGTGAGGGCTGGCTGACGCGCGACCTGGCAGCGCACCTCTACCTGCGCGAGCACAACCCGGCCATGGGACTCGGGCTCATCCCGAAGCTGGCCGGTTTCACGGAGCGGCTCGTCCGGGAGACGGCGGGGCGTGCGGCCTCGCCGGCAGGCTATGAAGCGCTCGTGGACCGCTTCCGGGCCGGACCGCCCGCGCTCTCGCCGATGCGCGTCAGTACGATCGACAGGAGCGCCAACCTCATCGAGTACTTCGTGCACACCGAGGACGTGCGCCGTGCCACCACCCGGTGGGCTCCGCGGGCGCTGGACGAGGACTACGCGGACGCCCTCTGGGAGGAACTGCTCAAGCGGGCGGCGCTCCTGTACCGGGGCGCGGACCTCGGCATCGTCCTGGTGCGTCCGGGCGGTCCGCGGCACGTCGCGAAACGCGCGCCGGTCTCCGTGGCGATCATCGGTGACCCGGGGGAACTGCTGCTGCACGCCCACGGCCGGCGGCAGCAGGCGCTGGTCACCTTCGAAGGCCAGCCCGACGCCGTCGCACTGCTCGAGACCGCCGACGTCGGACCCTGACACCCCTGACAACCGTGAGACCTTCGGGGACCCCTCGGGGCTTCCGCAGCCCGTCGGGACGCGGCAGGGTCCCCGGTCGGGACGCCGGACCGTCCCGTCCGTCAGCGGACGGGGAACCCGGCCTCCCGGATGGCGGCCTTGACCTGCGCGATGGCGTCCACGGGCCCGAAGTGGAAGACGGACGCAGCGAGCACGGCGTCGGCTCCGGCCTGGACCGCCGGCGGGAAGTGCTCCGGCTTGCCCGCTCCGCCGGAGGCGATCAGCGGAACGCCGACGGCGGCCCGGACGGCACGGATGAGCTCCAGGTCGAAGCCCTCCTTGGTGCCGTCGGCGTCGATCGAGTTGAGCAGGATCTCCCCCACGCCCCGGTCCGCTGCCTCGCGGGCCCACGCCACGGCGTCGATACCGGTGCCCTTGCGCCCGCCGTACGTGGTGACCTCGAAGCCGGAGGGCGTGCTGGCGTCGCGCGTGCGGCGTGCATCGAGGGACAGCACCAGGACCTGGGCCCCGAAGTGCCCGGTGATCTCGTTGATGACGGCGGGGCGTGCGACCGCGGCCGTGTTGATCGAGGCCTTGTCCGCGCCGTAGCGCAGCAGGCGGTCGACGTCGGAGATCTCCCTCACTCCGCCGCCCACGGTCAGGGGGATGAAGACCTCCTCGGCGGTCCGGGCGACGACGTCGAACGTCGTCTCCCGGTTCCCGGAGGAGGCCGTGACGTCGAGGAAGGTCAGTTCGTCGGCACCCGCGCGGTCGTAGCGGTGGGCGAGTTCCACGGGGTCACCGGCGTCGCGCAGGTCCTCGAAGTTGACGCCCTTGACCACGCGGCCGGCGTCGACGTCGAGGCACGGGATGACACGGACTGCGACGGTCATGGCTGCCCTCTCCTAGATCCGGCAGGCGTGGATGGTGCTGACGAGGATGGCGCGGGCGCCGAGCTCGTACAGCTCGTCCATGACGCGGTTGGTCTGGTTCCGCCGGACCATCGAGCGCACGGCCACCCAGTCGGAGTCGCGCAGCGGTGACACGGTCGGGGATTCGAGACCGGGTGTCAGGGCGGCGGCCTCGTCCACGAGGTCCTTGCGGATGTCGTAGTCCATCATCACGTACTGGCGTGCGACGAGGACGCCCTGCAGGCGCCGCAGCAGCACGTCCAGTCCGGCGGGGGGCTCCACGCCGGCCCGCCCGATCAGCACGGCCTCGCTCTTGAGGATCGGCTCGCCGAAGATCTCCATGCCGGCGGCACGGAGCGTGTTGCCCGTCTCCACCACGTCGGCGATGGCGTCGGCCACGCCGAGGCGCACCGAGGATTCGACGGCGCCGTCGAGCCGGACGACGGCGGCTGTGATGCCGCGTTCGGCGAGGTAGTCCTTCAGGAGTCCCTCGTAGCTCGTCGCGACGCGCTTGCCCTCGAGCTGTTCGACCGACGAGAAGTCCGCCACGGGGCCTGCGAACCGGAAGGTCGAGGCTCCGAAGCCGAGCTGCAGGAGCTCCTCGGCCTTCACCTGCGCGTCGAGGAAGAGGTCGCGGCCGGTGATGCCGACGTCGAGGGTTCCCGAGCCCACGTACACGGCGATGTCGCGCGGACGGAGGAAGAAGAACTCGATCTCGTTCTCGGGATCGACGAGGACGAGTTCACGGGTGTCGCGGCGCTGGCGGTAGCCGGCCTCGGCGAGCATGGACGAGGCGGCCTCGGAGAGGGCGCCCTTGTTGGGAACTGCTACACGGAGCATGGGGATCTTTCGCTGGAGGGAGGAGGTGCAAGCGGGGGCCGCGGGCGGGATGCGCGGCTACAGATGCTTGTAGACGTCCTCCAGGGTGAGGCCCTTCGCGATCATGAGCACCTGCAGGTGGTAGAGCAGCTGGGAGATCTCCTCGGCGGCGTTCTCGGTGGACTCGTACTCGGCGGCCATCCACACCTCGGCGGCCTCTTCGACGACCTTCTTGCCGATGCCGTGTACGCCGGAGTCGAGCTCCGCGACGGTCCGCGAACCGGCCGGCCGTTCCACGGCCTTCGCGCTGAGTTCCTCGAACAGGGAATCAAAGGTTTTCACGTCCCCTAGGCTATCGGCTCGCGGAGCCGACCCGTTGCTCCGGGTCCCTGGTGTGACGGACACCTCCGGGATCACCGCGTCCACGACCGCAGGACGGCGGCCGTCGCCAGCGCCGCCGAGACCGCCTCGTGCCCCTTGTCCTCGGAGGAGCCCGGCAGGCCGGCGCGGTCGAGTCCCTGCTGCTCCGTGTCGCAGGTGAGGACGCCGAAACCGACCGGCACGCCCGTGCTGACGCTCACGTCGGTGAGGCCCGACGTCGCGGCCTGGCAGACGTACTCGAAGTGGGGCGTGCCGCCACGGATGACGACGCCGAGGGCCGCGACGGCGTCGAAGTGCGGGGCGAGGCGGGCTGCGGCGACGGGCAGCTCGAAGCTCCCGGGGACGCGCACCTCGGTGACCTCGGCTCCCGCCTCCGCTGCGGCGCGGCGTGCGCCGTCGAGCAGTCCGTCCATGATCTGTGTGTGCCAGCTCGCCGCGATGATGGCGAGGCGAAGGGGGGCGCCCTCCGCGGTCAGTCCGCTGATGTCGATGCTGGGTGCTCCGTGGCCGCTCATGGCTCTCCTTCGGGTGGTGTTCGGTGGGTGGTGCTGCTGAATGGTGCTGGTGCTGGTCGGACCGCGCGCCTGCCGGCCGCCCGTTCCGCCCTGCTGGTTCAGGCGCCGGCCGTGTCCGCCTGCCCGTCGGCGGGGTCGGAGGTGTCGCGCTCGCGCAGGTACGCGACGAGGTCCTCGATGGAGACGAGCGGGATCCCGTGGTCGTCGGCGAAACGGCGCAGGGCAGGAAGGCGCAACATGTCGCCCTCGTCGTGCACCAGTTCGGCGATGACTGCCACGGGGCGCTTGCCGGCGAGCATGCTCAGCTCGACGGAGGCCTCGGTGTGTCCGGGCCGCTGGCGGACCCCGCCGGCTGCTGCGCGCAGCGGGAAGACGTGGCCCGGCCGGGTGAGGTCGGAGGGGACGCTGGCGGGATCCGCGAGCACCTGCATGGTGCGCGCGCGGTCCGCGGCACTGATGCCCGTGCTGACCCCGATCGCGGCATCGCACGATACCGTGTAGGCCGTGCCCTTCGAGTCCTCGTTCACGGCGGTCATCGGCGGGAGGAGGAGGCGGTCCGCGTCGGCACCCGGCAGCGGCACGCACAGGACGCCGGAGGTCCAGCGGACGGTCCAGCCCACCAGCTCAGGGGTGGCGTCCTCTGCGGCGAAGACGATGTCGCCCTCGTTCTCGCGGTCCTCGTCGTCGACGACGACGACGGCTCGTCCCGCGGCGATGGCCGCGACGGCGTCCCGGATGGGATCCAGGCGGATCACTGCCTGGTCCTCGGTCACTGCTCTGTCCTCCGCCACTGCGCCGTCCTCCATCCCTGCACTGCCTGTCGTCACCGCATTCACCTGGGCCACTACTGCCCTGTCCCGGCGCCGGGCTGCTGCCGCGCGTCCGCGGCGGCGAAGCCGAGCAGGCGTTCGGCATACTTTGCGAGCACGTCCATCTCCAGGTTGACCGTATCCCCGATCGACTTCGCACCGAGGCCGGTCTCCTTGAGTGTGGTGGGGATCAGTCCGACCTCGAACCACTGCCCGGTCTCGTCCGGTGCACTGACGGCGGTGACCGTCAGCGAGACGCCGTCGATCGCCACGGAGCCCTTCTCCGCGGCGTAGCGCCCCAGCTTCGACGGCAGCCCGAAGCGGAGCCGGTGCCATGCGCCGAGGTCCTCGCGCTCGAGCAGCACACCGATACCGTCCACGTGCCCCTGGACCACATGCCCGTCGAGGCGTCCCCCGGCGGGAACACACCGCTCGAGGTTGACCGGCGCGCCCGGTTGCAACTCGCCCGTGGTGGTCCGGCGGAGGGTCTCCCCCATGACGTCGACGCCGACGCGTCCGCCGTCGAGGGTGACGGCCGTGAGGCACACGCCGTTGACGGCGATGGAGGCCCCGGGCGTGAGGTCCCGGCCGGTCTCGGGCGCTTCGAAGACGAGGAGGCCGCTTTCACCGTCGGCTGCGAGTTCGAGTGAGACCACGCTGCCCTGCTCGGACACGATTCCTGTGAACACTGGTACTTCCTTCGGGAGTGGATGGATTGCGGGTGGGGTCAGGCGGGTGGGGCAGGGTCAGGCCGGGCTCGGTGAGGAGGCCGCAGGTGGACCCGGACGTCGGCACCGAGCTGCTGCACGGCGGGGCCCCCGGCGTCGTCGAGGCGCCAGCGCTCCGCCTCGCCGAGCGTGGTGACGCCGAGCTCCGGGAAGGCGGGTGCGCCGTCGCCGAGGATCAGCGGGGCGACGTAGCTGAACAGCTCGTCGACGACGCCGGCCCGCAGAAAGGCGGAGGCGACACGCGGGCCTCCCTCGACCATCAGGTGGCGGACCCCCCTTCCGTACAGGTCGTCGAGGGCGAGACGGACGTCGCGGGTGGCCAGGTGGAGGAAGCCCGGCCCCCTGATGGCGGCGCCATCCGGCACCGTCCCCTGCCCGAGGACCACCCGCAGGCGTGGACGGCCCTGGGCATCCCGGCTGTCCTCCGCGCCGTCCGTCCGCGCGGTGAGGCTGGGGTTGTCGGCGAGGACGGTCCCGGTCCCCACGAGGACGGCGTCGGCCAGGGCCCGGATCCTGTGCCCGTCGCCGCGCGCCTCCGGGCCAGTGATCCACTGGCTGGATCCGTCCCGGGCGGCCACCCGGCCGTCGAGGGACTGCGCCGACTTCAGGGTGACGAAGGGGCGTGCGTCGGCGAGGGCTGCGGTCCAGCGGTCGTTGAGGTCGCGGGATCGCGCCGCCTCGAGGCCCCCGACGCAGTCGATGCCCGCACTGCGCAGCCGGTGGGCTCCTCCCGCCGCGGCGCCGTTGACGTCGTCGGCGGCGTAGACCACGCGGGCGACGCCCGCCCCGATGAGGGCCTCGCTGCAGGGGCCGGTTCGGCCGGTGTGGTTGCACGGCTCGAGGGTGACCACCACGGTGGCCCCGCGCGGGTCGTTGCCGCGACCGCGGGCGTCGGCGAGGGCCGCCGGTTCGGCGTGGGGTGTGCCCGCGCCACGGTGGTAGCCCTCTCCGAGGACCGCACCGTCCGCACCGAGGACGACGGCGCCCACGAGGGGATTGGCGCCGCGCACGCCCTGGCCAGCGAGGCGGAGGGCGCGCAGCATAGCCTCCGACTCCGCTGCGGGTCCCGACGGAGTGCTCATCGCAGCGTCGGGTCCGGCAGTAGGGTCTCGATGCTGGGCTTCGCAGCGCCCTGGGCGCGTGCCCACACGAAGAAACCGACCAGGGTGAAGGCACCGTAGAACAGGTACATGAAGGCGCTCGCGTAGTAGCCGGCGCTGAAGAGCAGGGGCACCCCGACGATGTCCACGGCGACCCAGACGAGCCAGAACTCGACCCAGCCCTTGGCCATGCCGTAGGTGGCGAGCAGGGACCCCACGAAGGTCCACGCATCCGCCCACACGGGCTCGTAGGACCCGAGCATGCGGAAGAGGGGGGTCAGCAGGAAGGTCCCGACGATCAGGAAGGCGACCATACCGAATCGGGTGCTGGTGCCCGCCCACCGGGGCGTGACCGCCTGTCCCCCGCTGTGCCGACTGGCCTGCCACTGCCGCCAGCCGTAGACCGAGACGGCGATGAACATGACCTGACGGCCGGCCTGGCCGAGCAGATTCGCGGCGCTCGCGGCGCCGAAGAGTGATCCGAGGAACACCGTCAGGAGCAGGAGGTTACCCACGATGCCGACGGGCCACGCCCAGACGCGGCGGCGCATGCCCCCGAGAGCGCTGAGGAGGCCGAAGACGTTGCCCACCACTTCGCGCAGCAGGAGCGAGCCGCCGCCTACGGGGATGCGGGCTTCGAAGAGCCACTGCAGAAAATCCATGCCGATCCTTCGCCGTTACGACGGCTCCGGGCGATGGCAGCAGGAGGACGCCACGGCGGTGGCGCGACGGGATGGGCGCCCGGTGATCGGGCAGCCGCAGACCCCTGCTGTTCGTGCTTCTCCCATCCAGACTTTGACTGTCGGTCCCGGAATTCCACCGGCTCAACCGTCCGCCTCCCGCGGGTGCGGAAGGACGGACGGGTCGCGGACTATCACCGCCGGTTCGGACTTACACCGACCCCGGAGCACGTACTGGTCCTGATTATTTCACAGGAGACCCGCGGCACCGGCCGTTCCGTCATATTTCGTCCGGAAGCGATCATCCCGACCGGATCGGCACGCGGGCCGGATACGGGACAGGGCACCCCGTGCGGAGTGCCCTGTCCCTCGGATCGGTGCGTCGAGCGGGAGGTCAGCCCTCGGTCTTCGGCTTGGCGTCGACGCCGGCTTCCTTGCGCTGCTGCGCGGTGATCGGCGCGGGAGCGGCCGTCAGCGGGTCGTACCCGCCGCCCGACTTCGGGAAGGCGATGACGTCGCGGATCGAATCCGCACCGGCGAGCAGCGACACGACGCGGTCCCAGCCGAGCGCGATGCCGCCGTGGGGCGGCGCGCCGTACTTGAAGCCCTCGAGCAGGAAGCCGAACTTCTCCTGGGCTTCCTCGGCGCTCAGGCCCATGACCGCGAACACGCGCTCCTGCACGTCGCGCCGGTGGATACGGATGGACCCGCCGCCGAGCTCGTTGCCGTTGCAGACGATGTCGTACGCGAAGGCCAGGGCGTTCTCGGGATCGGTATCGAACGTGTCGAGGAATTCGGGCTTCGGCGACGTGAACGCGTGGTGCACGGCCGTCCAAGCGCCGGCACCGACAGCGACGTCGCCGGCCGCGACGGCGGCGGAGGCGGGCTCGAACATGGGCGCGTCGACGACCCACACGAAGGCCCAGTCGCCCTCCTTGATCAGTCCCTTGCGTCGACCGATCTCGACGCGGGCCGCACCGAGAATGGCGCGCGAGGAGGGCGTGTCTCCCGCCGCGAAGAAGATGCAGTCACCGGGATTGGCGCCGACGGCGGCCGCGAGGCCCTCCCGTTCCTTCTCGGTCAGGTTCTTGGCGACGGGACCGCGGAGGCTGCCGTCGTCGTCGATCAGCACGTAGGCGAGGCCCTTGGCGCCGCGCTGCTTGGCCCATTCCTGCCAGGCATCGAGCTGCCGGCGGGGCTGGGAGGCTCCCCCGGGCATGACGACGGCCCCGACATAGGGAGCCTTGAAGACGCCGAATTCCGTGTCCTTGAAGAACTCGGTCAGTTCGGTCAGCTCGAGGCCGAAGCGGAGGTCCGGCTTGTCCGAGCCGTACTTCGCCATGGCGTCGGCGTAGGTCATGCGGCGGATGGGCAGCGGCACCTCGACGTCGATGAGCTTCCACAGCGCGGAGACCAGCTGCTCGCCGAGGGCGATGATGTCGTCCTGCTCCACGAAGCTCGCCTCGATGTCGAGCTGCGTGAACTCGGGCTGGCGGTCGGCCCGGAAATCCTCGTCCCGGTAGCAGCGGGCGAGCTGGTAGTACTTCTCGAACCCGCCGACCTGCAGGAGCTGCTTGAACAGCTGGGGCGACTGCGGCAGGGCATACCAGGAGCCCGGCGCGAGCCGTGCCGGCACCAGGAAGTCGCGGGCACCCTCGGGCGTGGATCGCGTCAGGGTCGGCGTCTCGATCTCCACGAAGCCGTCCCGGTGCAGGAGCTCGCGTGCCACCCGGCTCGCCTCGGAGCGCAGCCGGAGGTTGGCCTGGGGGCCGGGCCGGCGGAGGTCGAGGTAGCGGTGGCGCAGGCGCGCCTCCTCGCCCACCTCGACGTGCTCGTCGATCTGGAACGGCAGGGGGTCGGACGTGTTGAGGATGGTCACGGTGTCCGCGATGACCTCGATCGCACCTGTGGGCAGTGCCGGATTCTCGTTACCCTCCGGCCGCTGCTGCACGCTGCCGACGATCTGGAGGACGTACTCGTTGCGCAGGCTCGAGAAGACGTCCTCCTCACGCACGACGACCTGGGCGACGCCGGAAGCGTCACGGAGGTCGAGGAACGCCACCCCGCCGTGGTCCCGGCGGCGGGCCACCCAGCCCGCCAGGGTGACCGTTTGTCCTACGTGCTCGGGCCGAAGGGAGCCCAGTTCATGCGTGCGGAGCACAGCATTCCTTCCCACAGAAGAGTTCGATGAGTCGCAGGCGGAACTGCACCTGCCTAGAGTTGGTTCAAGCCCGTCCAACTTTACCGGTCCCGGTCTGGCCGCCCGGACAGACCGACAGGCCGCCGGCCTCATCCGCCCCGTCCCGTCCCCGTTGTCGTCCCGTCGCCCGCCCGCCTGTCCGGCGGGGCTGCTCCCGATCGAGAGGAGATCCATGTCCCAGGAACCGGGACTCCGCCGCGCCATGGGCGGCTTCGATGCCACGACCGTAGGGATCGGCGCGATGATCGGCGCCGGCGCGTTCGTGGTGTTCGCCCCGGCCAGTGCATCCGCCGGGGCGCTCCTGCCCCTGGCCGTCGTGATCGCGGGCTTCATCGCCTACTGCAACGCCTCGGCGACCGCCTCCCTGGCCGTGCGTTATCCCACGAGCGGTGGGACCTACGTCTACGGGCGCGAGCAGCTCGGTCCCTGGCCCGGGTTCCTCGCCGGGTGGTCGTTCGTCACCGGCAAGCTGGCTTCCTGCGCCGCCATGGCCCTCACGTTCGGCCTGTATGCGGCGCCGGGTGCCGCGAAGGCCGCAGGGGTCGCCGCCGTCGTCGGGCTGACGCTCGTCAACCTCCTGGGGGTCACCCGCACCGCGCTCGCCACGCGCGTCATCGTCTCGCTCGTGGTGCCGGTCCTCGCCTTCGTGATCGTCGTCGCGTTCGCCTCCCCCGCGGCCTCGGGCCCGGCCGCCGCCGGTTCCGCAGGGGCGGCCGGGGTCCTGCAGGCGGCGGGCCTGCTGTTCTTCGCCTTCGCCGGGTATGCGCGCATCGCGACGATGGGTGAGGAGGTCCGTGAACCGCGCAGGAACATCCCGGCGGCGATCTTCGGTGCCCTCGGCTTCACGCTGCTGCTGTACCTGCTGCTGGCGCTGTCCCTGCTGCACGCCTTCGGGCCCACCCGGCTCGCCGGAACCACGGCTCCGCTGCGGGAGGTCTTCGACGCAGCCACATCGAGCGGAGCCGCCGGTGTGGGCGGAGCGGTCATCACCCTCGCGGCTGCCCTCGCGAGCCTGGGCGCCCTGCTCGCCCTCATCGCCGGAGTCGGCAGGACGAGCCTTGCGATGGCCCGGGGCGGAGACCTGCCACGGGTGCTGTCGCGGATCTCCGCCCGGCACGCCGTGCCCTGGGTCGCCGATATCGCGACGGCCGTCGTCGTCGTGGTCCTCCTGCTGGCCACGGACGTGCTGACCGTGGTCGGCTTCTCGAGCTTCGGCGTGCTGCTGTACTACGCGATCGCGAACATCGCGGCCTTCACCCTCACCGAGAGGCAGTGGTATTCGCCGCGCTGGCTGAACGCCGTCGGCGCAGCCGGTTGCCTCGTCCTGGCCTTCACCCTGCCGGCGACGTCGGTGCTCACCATGCTCGGGGTGCTCGCGGTCGGGCTCGCCGCCCGCGCAGTCGTCGGAGCCCGGCGCGGGTGACGTTCCGCGATCGCGACGTCAGGCGGTCGCGACCACCGGGCGGAGGTCCTCGGCGGGAGGCGTCCAGGCTGCAGGGTCCGCCGCCACCTGGTCCCCGGACCGGATGTCCTTCACCTCGTGCGAGCCGTCGGGCGACGTGAACCAGACGAAGGGGATGCCGCGGCGGTCCGCGAACTTGATCTGCTTGCCGAACTTCTCCGCGCCCGCTGCCACCTCGGCGGAGATCCCGCGGCTCCGCAGCGCGGCCGCGACGTCCTGTGCCTGCGACCAGGAATCGTCGTCGGCGAGTGTCACGAGGACGGCGGTGGGGACGGACCGCGAGACCGTGGCGAACCCCTGGCTCAGGATCCGGGAGACGATCCGCGTGACGCCGATCGACAGTCCTACCCCGGGGAACGTTCGGTTGCCCTTGCGGGCCAGGGAGTCGTAGCGGCCGCCGGAGCAGATCGATCCGAGGCCCTCGTGCCCGTTGAGCACCGTCTCGTAGACGGTGCCCGTGTAGTAGTCGAGCCCGCGGGCGATGCTGAGGTCCGCCACCACCCGGCCCGGTGCCCGTCGGGATGCCTCGCCCACGACCTGCTGGAGTTCCTCGAGGCCTTCGTCGAGGAGGTCGTTCGTCACGCCGAGGGCGCGGACGCGTTCGACGAACGAGGTGTCGGACGTGCGGATGCCGGCGAGCTCGAGTGCGAGCCGCACCTGGTCGTCGTCCGCGCCGACCTCGTCCCGCAGCAGCGTGCCCACCTTGTCCGCGCCGATCTTCTCGAGCTTGTCGATGCTCCGCAGGACGGCGGCCGTGTCCTCGAGCCCGATGCCGCGGTAGAACCCCTCGGCGAGCTTCCGGTTGTTGACGCGCAGCGTGAAGTCCGGGATGGGGAGGGCGCCGAGGGCCTCGACCACGGCGAGGGCGAGTTCGACGTCGTACCGGAACGGGAGCACGCCGTCGCCGACGACGTCGATGTCCGCCTGGGTGAATTCGCGGGCGCGGCCCTCCTGGGGTCGCTCCCCGCGCCAGCACTTTTGGATCTGGAACCGGCGGAAGGGGAAGGCGAGGTGGCCGGCGTTCTCGACGACGTAGCGGGCGAATGGCACGGTCAGGTCGTAGTGGAGGGCGAGGCCGCTCTCGGAGGCGGACGCCTCGTCGGCCTGGAGGCGTGACACCGCGTACACCTCCTTGTCGATCTCACCCTTCCGCAGCAGGTGATCCACCGTCTCGACTGCCCGTGTCTCGATGCTGGAGAAGCCGTGCAGCTCGAACGTCCGCTGCAGCACCTCGAGCACGTGGAGCTCGATCAGGCGCTCCTCCGGAAGCCATTCGGGAAAGCCGGACAGTGATGCCTTGCGGGCCATGGGGTGGTTCTCCTCCTGCGCGGGGTTGCCGGTTCCCGCTTCCCTGCAGCGAAGCGGTCCGTTCTGCGGCCTCAATCCTAGGTGTCGTGTCGGGTTCCCGGGAAAACGGTCAGCGCGGGCGGCCGGGAGCAGCGGAGGCGCGGCTGTTCCCTGCACGTCCAGCAGGAAGGGCGCCTCCGCCCCGGAACCCGGATTCCGACCCAGTGGGTAAAGTAACCTCAGGGCAGACTCCCAGACCCTGCATGAAATGGCCCCGGCGTTGCTCACGGCCATCCGACGAGCGAAAGACTTCTAGCGGTGACACACAGTCAGCAATCCGACGAAACGACCATCGGCCAGGACGCACAGCAGGACACGGTGGCAGGCGACGGCGCCGGCGACCCCACGTCCGCAGACGCGTCCGCAGGCACGGGCACAGGTGCCGACACGAGCGCCGACACGGGCGACGTGACCGCAGCCGCTTCCCCGCAGGACGGGACGGAGCCGGTGACGTCCGGCCCCTCGGAGGAAGCCGACGCTGCCGCGGCAGACGCAGCCGGTACGGCCGAGGCCGAGGCCTCGGCGCCGACCGATGTCGACGCCTCCGGCGTCGGTGCCAGCGCGCACTCCCCTGCTCCGGAAGCCCCGGCCGAGCCGGCGGAACAGCCGGTTGCCCCGGCCGGCGCAGGCGAAGTGCCCGATGCAGACGCAGCAACCGGTGCAGACGCACCAGGGGATGCCCCCGAGGCGTCGGTCCCCCTGGCCCCCGAGCCCGCACCACTGACCACGCCGTCGCCCCGTCTCGCCGCTCCCCGCCCGCCGCTGCCCACGGCGATGGCGCCCCGACCGCTGAAGAAGGCCGCCCAGCCGGTCGCCGCACCCCTGGCGCACAGCACCTCCCTCGAGGAGGCCGCCCGGTTCGCCCGCGTCGAGGACGACGGGCACGTCTTCCTGCTGGTCGACGGCGCCGAGCACCCGGTGGGACAGTACCCGGATGCGAGCCGCGAGGAGGCCCTCGCCTACTTCGTGCGCAAGTACGACGACGTCGTCAGCCAGGTGGCCCTGCTCGAGCAGCGCGTGCAGGCCAAGGCGCCATCGTCGGACATGGCGAAGACGGCCAAGCACCTGCGTGCCCAGGTCGGCGAACGGAAGATGGTCGGCGACGTCGTCGCCCTCGAGGCGCGGATCGATGCCCTGCTCGGCGACATCAGCGGCCTCGAGAAGGCGGAACGCGCAGTACAGGACGAGCTGAAGGCCAAGGAACTCGCGGCCCGTGAGGCGATCGTCGCCGAGGCCGAGGAACTGGCGGGCCGGGATCCGTCCACCGTGCAGTGGAAGGCCAGCAGCACCCGCATGAACGAACTGTTCGAGCTGTGGAAGGCGGCGCAGAAGAACGGACCGAGGCTCGGCCGCGGCACCGAGGACGCGCTGTGGAAGCGTTTCCGGTCCGCACGCACCGTCTTCGACCGGCACCGGCGCGCCTACTTCTCGCAGCTGGACAGCGACAACGCCGAGGCGAAGCAGGCCAAGGAAGCGCTCATCAAGCGGGCGGAGCAGCTCTCCAGCTCCACCGACTGGGGGCAGACGGCAGCCGAGTACCGGCACCTCATGGACGAGTGGAAGGCGTCGAAGCGCGCCAGCCGCAAGGACGACGACGCCCTCTGGGCCCGCTTCCGGGCCGCCCAGGACCGCTTCTTCGAGGCCCGCAAGTCCGCCAATGAAGCTGTCGACGAGGAATACGCCGGCAACCTCACGGTGAAGGAAGCCCTGCTCAGGGAGGCCCAGCAGATCCTGCCGATCCGCGACCTCGCTGCTGCGAAGAAGGCCCTGCAGTCCATCCGCGACCGCTGGGACGAGGCGGGCAAGGTGCCGCGCGCCGACATGGGACGCATCGACGCCGGCCTCCGGCAGGTCGAGGATGCCGTGAAGGCCGCCGACGACGACCACTGGAAGAAGACGAACCCCGAGACGAAGGCCCGCACCAACAGCGCGCTGAGCCAGCTCGAGGCGACGATCGCCCAGCTCAAGGAAGACCTCGCCGACGCCGAACGGGCAGGGAACGCGAAGAAGATCGCATCCGCCCGGGAGGCGCTGGCCGCACGCGAGCAGTGGCTCGAGATGCTGCAGAAGTCGGCCCAGGACTTCTCCTAGCACCCGGCCCGCGCCGGTTCCAAGGCCCTCCGTCACCGTTGTCCACATCGGTGCCGGAGGGCTTTTGCGTGCGCGACGCGGTGGGATGCTGGAGCAATGCCTCCCCTGGACAGCGCTGCACCGCCCGAACGTCTCCGGGGCGCGGACGGTGATCCCGTAACCTCCACGGGAGGTGCCCTCTTCCACGCCGGTGACATCTTCACCTCGGCCGAGTTGCAGGCCATGAGGCTGGAAGGACTCGTGCGCCTCGTCATCGGAGACTCCTACCTCCGCAGCGACTTCCGTGAGGACCCGGCCACGCGGTCCCAGGCAGCAGCGCGCTGCATACCGCGCTCTCTCCGCCCGCGGGTGGCGCTGGGACGAATGTGCGCCGCCTGGATCTACGGGTGCGCACCCCCGCCGGCGCTGATCAGCCTCGTGTCGGACCACCGCCGCCGCACCACGGCCCTGCCGCCCTTCACGCCCGCGGTCCTGCACCAGGTGGCGCTCGGCCCCTTCGACGTCAACAGGGTCGGAGGTGTGTCCGTGACGACCCCGCTGCGTACGGCGGTGGACATCGCCGTCCACGGGGAGGACTGCGATGCCGTCCGGATCCTCAGCGCCATCGGCAGGGCGCGGGACCTCGACTGCCCGTTACGGCTCGTGGAGGCGGCACTGCTCGCGACGCCACGGGTGCCCGGCAAGACGCGTGCCCTGGCGAGGCTGCGCGCCGCCCAGCATCCGGGGGTCGGCAGGACGGAACCGGGCGCGCGTCAGGGTCGGCGCTGGGAGCCCGTGGTCCGGTAGACGTCGAAGACGCCGTCGATGCGGCGTACGGCGCTCAGGATGTGGTTGAGGTACTTCGGGTCACCCATCTCGAACGCGAACCGTGACATCGCGACCCGGTCCGACGACGTGTTCACGTTGGCGGCCAGGATGTTCACGTGGTTCTCGGCGAGCACGCTCGTGACGTCCGAGAGGAGGCTCTTGCGGTCCAAAGCCTCCACCTGGATCTCCACGAGGAACACACTCGACTGCGTCGGCGCCCAGTCAACGGGAACGATGCGGTCCGGCTGGTCGCGCAGTTCCTGCACGTTGCGGCAGTCGCTGCGGTGCACCGAGACGCCGGAACCCCTCGTGACGAAACCGATGATCGGGTCCGGCGGCACCGGGGTGCAGCAGCGGGCGAGCTTCACCCAGACGTCGCCGACGCCGCGGACCGTGACGCCGGAGTCCGAGAACTTGGGCCGGCGCGGCTGCGTGGCCACCGCCGTCTCGGCGATGTTCTCCTCGGCGCCCTCGTGGCCGCCCATCAGCGCCACGAGGTGCTCGATGACGTTCTGCGCCGACGTATGGCCGTCGCCGACGGCAGCATAGAGGGCGGAGATGTCCTGGTGGCGGAGTTCCTGGGCCACGGTCAACAGGGCGCTGTGCGTCATCATGCGCTGCAGCGGGAGGTTCTGCTTGCGCATCGCGCGCGTCAGCAGCTCCTTGCCCTTGTCGATCGCCTCCTCTCGGCGCTCCTTCGTGAACCACTGGCGGATCTTGTTCCTGGCCCGCGGGCTCTTGACGAAGCCCTGCCAGTCCTGGCTCGGACCCGCGCCCTCGGCCTTCGAGGTGAAGATCTCCACCCAGTCGCCGTGGTTGAGCTCGCTGTTGAGCGGCACGAGCTTGCCGTTGACCCTGGCGCCGATGGTCCTGTGGCCGACCTCGGTGTGCACGGCGTACGCGAAGTCGACCGGCGTCGACCCGGCAGGCAGCGCCATCACCTCGCCCTTGGGCGTGAAGACGAAGACCTCGCGCGCATTGATCTCGAACCGCAGCGAGTCGAGGAATTCGTCCGGGTCCGAGGTCTCCTGCTGCCAGTCCACGAGGCTCCGCAGCCAGCCCATGTCCCCGTTGTCGGAGGCCTCGAGCTGCCTGCTGCCGTTCTTGTACTTCCAGTGGGCCGCGACGCCGTACTCGGCGCGGCGGTGCATGTCGTGCGTCCGGATCTGGATCTCTACGGGCTTGCCGCCCGGGCCGATCACCGTGGTGTGCAGCGACTGGTACATGTTGAATTTCGGCATGGCGATGTAGTCCTTGAACCGCCCGGGCAGGGGGTTCCACCGCGAATGCAGCGAGCCGAGGGTGGCGTAGCAGTCGCGCACGCTGTCCACCAGGACGCGGACTCCCATCAGGTCATGGATGTCGTCGAAGTCCTTACCCCGCACGATCATCTTCTGGTAGATGGAGTAGTAGTGCTTCGGCCGGCCCGTGATCGTCGCCTTGATCTTCACGGCGCGCAGGTCTTCCTCGATCTGGTTGCGTACGAGGCTGAGGTGCTTCTCGCGCTCCGGCGTCCGGTCCCCCACCATCCGGACGATCTCCTCGTACACCTTCGGGTGGAGTGCCGCGAAGGACAGGTCCTCCAGCTCCCACTTGATGGTGTTCATGCCCAGGCGGTGCGCGAGCGGGGCGAAGATCTCGAGAGTCTCCCGCGCTTTCTTGGCCGAGGAGGCAGGCGAGACGAAGCGCCAGGTGCGGGCGTTGTGCAGGCGGTCGGCCAGCTTGATGACGAGGACGCGGATGTCCTTGGCCATGGCGACGACCATCTTGCGGACGGTCTCGGCCTGGGCGGCGTCGCCGAAGGACACCTTGTCGAGCTTGGTGACGCCGTCGACCAGCATGGCGACCTCAGGGCCGAAGTCGCGCTTGAGCTCCTCGAGCGTGTAGGACGTGTCCTCGACGGTGTCGTGCAGGAGTGCCGCGGCGAGCGTGGTGCCGGTCATGCCCAGTTCGGCGAGGATCGTGGCCACGGCCACCGGGTGGGTGATGTACGGGTCGCCGCTCTTGCGCGTCTGGCCCTCGTGGCTGCGTTCGGCGACGAGGTACGCGCGCTGAATGAGGTCGAGGTCTTCCTTCGGGTTGTTCGCGCGCACCGTCCGCAGGAGCGGTTCCAGGACCGGCGAATAGCCGGAGGAGCCCCGCCCGGTCAGCCGGGCGATGCGCGCCCGCGTGCGCCCGCGCCGTCCGGGCGCCACCTGATCGGCACTTGCCGCGGACGGGGCCGATCCCGGCGCTACCGCCGGCGGGTCCGGCTGGACGAGCCCACGGGACGGACCCGGACGCGGGCCCTCCGTGGCGATCGGACCAGGCGATCCTGGCGCCGCAGTACCCCCGTCATCGGGCCGCACTGCGGGATTCACCGCTTCAGCCATTCAAGTCCCTCAATCTCGATCCAGAATCCCGGAAGGATTCAAGATGCCACAGGTAACGCGACCTCTCCAAGTCTAGCCGGGGCTGATCCGGTGCACGCTGTGCTACCGCGCCGGGTGCGCCCCCGGAGACACTGCCTCGAGCGCACGGCGGTCCAGGACCTTCTTCTCCTGCTTCTTCAGGTCCGGCTCGTTGAGCCGCAGGGCCGCGTACAGCGGCGCCGCGATGAAGATCGTGCCCAGCGTGCCGAGGATGATGCCGATGAACAGGGCCAGGGAGAGGTCCTGCAGCGTGCCCGCGCCCAGCAGGAACGAGCCGATGAACAGGATGGAGGCCACGGGCAGGATCGCCACTACCGAGGTGTTGATCGACCGCACAAGTGTCTGGTTCACCGCGAGGTTGACCTGCTCGGCGAACGTGCGCCGCGTCGAGGTGGCCCCGTCCGCCGTGTTCTCCCGGATCTTGTCGAACACCACGACCGTGTCGTACAGGGCGTAGCTGAGGATCGTCAGGAAGCCGATGATCGCCGAGGGCGTCACCTCGAAGTTGCTGAGCGAGTACAGCCCGGCGGTCACGACCATCACCACCACGAGCGCGGCCATCGCGGCGAGGGCCATCTTCCAGGTGCGGAAGTAGATGGCCATCAGGATCGCGGCGAGCAGGACGAACACACCGAAGCCGATCAGGGCCTGGCGGCTGACGTCCTCGCCCCACGTCGGGCCGACGAAGCTCGAGGTCACCTGGTCCTCGCCCACGCCGTAGCCGCTGATGAGGTTGTCTCGGACGCTGAGCGTCTCGTCGTCCGTCAGGCGCTCGGTCTGGACGCGCATGGTGTCCGCCGCGATGTTGGTGACCCGCGGGACGGCGTCGGGGACGACGTCGGTCACGGCCGCTTCGCCGATGGCGGTGTCCGTGTTGTCCGTCGCGGAGACGGTGAACTCGGACCCGCCCCGGAAGTCGATCCCGAGGTTGAAGCCGCCCTTGAGCACCGGGATGATGATCGAGACGAGGATGGCGAGGCCGGCGATGAGGAACCAGAGGTTCCGCTTGGCGACGAAGGGGTAGGAGCGCTTCCCCGAGTACAGCTCGTTGCCGAAGGTGGCGAAGCTCGTGCGGCTCATTCGTTGTTCTCTTTCTGGGAAGAACCGGTGCGGCCCGCGAGGGCCTTCTGCTGCTCCGCGCGGCGGCGCTCGGCGATGGTCATGCGCCGTTCGGCTTCCGCCGAGGCACCCTTGTTCTTGGCCCGGGCGATGACGACGGGCTTCTCGGCGCTGGGCTCGCGCAGGCGGCCGGCGCCGCGGTAGAGCGGGATGCCACCCAGGCGGCTCGGATCGAGGCCGGACCACGGGTGGCCTTCGCCGAAGAACTTCGTCCTCGCTAGCAGCCGGAGGACCGGGTGGGTGAAGAGGAAGACGACCACGAGGTCGGCGATCGCCGTGAGGCCGAGCGTGAAGGCGAAGCCGCGGACGTTGCCGACGGCGACGAAGTAGAGCACGAGCGCCGCCAGCAGGTTCACTGCCTTCGATGCGAGCACGGTGCGTTTGGCACGGCGCCAGCCGTTCTCGACGGCGGAGATGAGGCCGCGGCCGTCACGCAGCTCGTCACGGATGCGTTCGAAGTAGACGATGAACGAGTCCGCCGTCTGGCCGATGGCGACGATGAGGCCCGCCACGCCGGCCAGCGACAGCCGGTAGTTCTCGGTCCAGCCGAGGATGCAGATCGCGAGGTAGGTCAGGACACCCGCGACGACGAGCGAGGCGATGGTCACGAGGCCGAGCAGGCGGTACTGGAACATCGAGTACAACGCGACCAGCAGGAGCCCGATGAGCCCGGCGACGAGGCCGAGCCGGAGCTGGTCCGCTCCCAGGGTCGCGGAGATCTGCTGTTCGCTCTGGATCTCGAAGCTGATGGGCAGGGCGCCGTACTTGAGCTGCTCGGACAGGGCCGCGGCGGATTCCTCCGTGAAGTTTCCGCTGATCTGGGGGTTGCCGTCCGCGATGACCGCGTTGGTGGTCGGCGCCGAGACGATCCGGCCGTCCAGCACGATGGCGAACTGGTTCCGCGGATCACCGGTACCGATCGCGTAGAGGCGCTCGGTCACCTCGCGGAAGGTCTTGGTGCCCTCGTCGTTGAAGTCGATATTGACGGCCCAGGTGTTGAGCGCCTGGCCCTGCGGGCTGCGCTGCAGCCCGTAGCTCGCGGTGGAGATGTCCGTGCCCGGGACCTCGACGGGCCCGAGGATGTACTTGCCCTGCGTGTCGGGTTCGCACGCGACCATGGGCTGGTCGGCCGGGGCCGGCTCCTCGGCAGGCTCGAGGGCCGCCGGGTCGAGGCAGTCCAGGGCCTCGAACTGCTTGTAGAGCTCGGGCGTGATCCAGTTCGGGTCACTGGCGTCCTTAGGCTCCGCAGCCGGCTTGGGGAGCTGGTCGTCGGGCGTCGGAGTCTCCGCCGGTGCCGCCTGTCCAGGGCCACCCGCGAGCACGGGCCGGAACTCCATCTGCGCCGATGCCTGGATCAGGTCACGGGTCTCGGGGTCCGGTGTCCCGGGGAGGGACACGATGACGTTCTGCCCGGACTGCGTGTTGATCTCGGCTTCGGCGACGCCGGAGCCGTCCACGCGCTGGCGGATGATCTCCACCGCCTGGTCGAGCTGTTCGGGAGTGATCTCGCTGCCGCCCTGGACGCGGGGGGCGAGGATCATCTGCGTCCCACCCTCGAGGTCGAGGGCCAGCCGGGGGCTCCAGCTCGCGGTGCTCCAGTAGGAACCCGCTCCCAGCAGGATTGCGAGCAGTGCTGTCAATGCGCCCAGCCAGACTAGTGTCCGCTTGGCTGCCGTCCCGGGACCGGTACGAGGCATGGTGGGGTGTCCTTATTTCGTGGCGCGGCGCGTGGCCGCGGTGATTCTGACAGGCGCGGTGCGAGGACCGACGCCTTGGGAATGCTAGTGGTCCGGGGTCGCTTTGGGGTCGCGGGGATCCCGCGCGTCGCGGCTTTCCTGCGCGGACTGCCTGTTCAGCCGCTCGAGGGTCTCCTCCGGCGTCTCGACGCCCGAGGTGGTACCCGCGGTTCCGGCGGCGGTGGACCCGGCGGAGGGGGTGCGGTCGACGGCGTCGATCGAAGACGTGTCCCCCGCGACCGGCGTCCCCGGAAGGGCGTCGTCGCGGGTGTCGTCGACGCGGGTGTCATCCACGCGCTCCTGCTCGACGACCTTGGACAGGGCCTGGGTGTGCACGGTGGCGAAGTTGCCGGGCGACAGTTCGAGGACCGCCTTGTTGTTCTCCTGGTCGATCGACACGATCGTGCCGAAGAGCCCGAACTGCGTCATGACCTCCGTGCCCGGTTCCATGCTCGTCCGCATCTCCTTCACCTGCTTCTGCGCCTTCCGCTGGCGCCGGAACATGGTGAAGATCAGGAAGGCCAGCGCCAGCGGCAGGAGGAGGGAGAAGATGTCGAAGGGAGGAGCATCTCCGGAGGCGGTCTGGGCAACTACATGTGCGAACACTGGGAATTTCCGTTCCTGGGACTGGGAGTGGGCGGCAGGACTGTGCCCCGGCACACATTCGAAGACACCAGTGTAAAGGGGAAAGCTGGGCGATCCCGCGTCAGGAGTCCGGCCGTGCCCAGCTGTCAAGGGCCGATTCGCTGCCGAGCAGGTCCTCGGGCGCCACCGAGAACAGGTCCTCCGGCATGGCTGCGGCGACGTTCTGGGGCATCTCGAGGCCCAGGTGTCTCCACGCGGCCGCCGTAGCGATCCTCCCGCGCGGCGTCCGCCCGAGCATGCCCTCCCGCACCAGGTAGGGCTCGGCGACGGTCTCGACCGTCTCGGGCTCCTCCCCCACGGCGATCGCCAGCGTCGAGAGACCCACGGGACCCCCGTTGAACTTGGTGATGAGGGCGGTGAGGACGGAGCGGTCCAGCCGGTCGAGTCCCCGCGCATCCACTTCGTACATGTCGAGCGCCGCGCTTGCGGACCGCGCATCGATCAGGTCGATGCCGTGCACGAGCGCCCAGTCCCGGACCCGCCGCAGCAGGCGGTTGGCGATACGGGGGGTGCCCCTCGAGCGGCCGGCGATCTCGGCGAAGGCCGCCGAATTCACCTTCATGTCCATGAGCATCGCCGACCGCCGGAGCACGAGCTCGAGTTCCTCGGTCGAGTAGAACTCGAGGTGGCCGGTGAAGCCGAAGCGGTCCCGGAGCGGGCCGGGCAGCAGTCCCGCACGCGTGGTGGCGCCCACGAGTGTGAAGGGCGGCAGTTCCAGCGGGATGGCCGTGGCACCGGGCCCCTTGCCGACGATGATGTCCACCCGGAAATCCTCCATCGCCATGTAGAGCATCTCCTCGGCCGGCCGCGACATGCGGTGGATCTCGTCGAGGAAGAGCACCTCACCGTCGGTCAGGGACGAGAGGATCGCGGCGAGGTCACCGGCGTGCTGGATCGCGGGACCGGAGGAGATGCGCAGCGGTGCGTTCATCTCCGCGGCGATGATCATGGCGAGCGTCGTCTTACCGAGGCCGGGAGGTCCCGACAGGAGGACGTGGTCGGCGCTGCGTCCGCGCAGTCGCGAGGCTTCGAGGACGAGCGACAGCTGCCGACGCACGCGCTTCTGCCCCACGAAGTCGTCGAGGTTCTTCGGCCGCAGTGCGGCCTCGATGGCCCGGTCCTCGGGATCGGCGGCCGGCGCGACGAGCGGCGCGTCCTGGGGATGCGGGTCCGTCATGACCCGACCTTCGCCCGCGCAGAGCTTCGCGCGCCGTCCTGCCCGAGGCGGCGCAGCGTGAGCTTCAGGATCTGGCCCACATCACCCGTCGCGGCGACCTCGGGCGCGTCGGCGACGGCTGCGTCGATGGCCGCCCCGGCATCCCTCTCGGACCAGCCGAGGCCCATCATGGCGGTGAGCACCTGGCCCTGCCAGGTCTGCTTCGGTACGCCCGGTGCCGACTCGAGGGGAACCAGCTTCCCGGCGAGTTCGAGCACGATGCGGCGTGCACCCTTGGGTCCGATGCCGGGCACCTTGCTGAAGGCCTTGTCGTCGCCGGAGGAGGCGGCGACCCGGATGGCGTCCGGCGCGTGGACCGCCAGCACGGCAAGGGCGAGACGGGGTCCGACACCGCTGACGGCCAGGAGGGTCTCGAAGACCTCACGCTGGTCCGCGTCCTCGAAACCGAAGAGCGTCATCGAGTCCTCGCGGACGATCATCGCGGTGGCGATGGTGGACTGCTCGCCCACGCGCAGCCCGGCGAGGGTCTGCGGCGTGGCCTGCACCTGCATGCCGAAGCCGTTGACGTCGATGACGGCGGAGTGCAGGCCCACGTGGGTCACTGTTCCGCGCAGGGAACTGATCATGAAGAGCTCCAAGGCACTTGCGGGACGGGGACGGCGGGCCGGGGCCCGCGTCGAACATACGTTCTAATGGATAACGGTACCGGCGTCCCGGCCAGGACGCGAGGAGCCACACCGGGAAGGGCGCTAGCGTCGTCGCGCCCGCGCCTCCGCCTCGGCCCAGATGCGCTGTGCGGGAGTCACGCTGCCTCCGGCTGCAGCAGCGCCCTGAAGCCCTACTCCCCTGCGCCAGGCATGGGTGATCGCGAGCGCCAGGGCATCGGCGGCGTCGGCGGGCCGAGGCGCGGTCTCGAGCCGGAGGATCTTCGTCACCATCTTCGTGACCGCCACCTTGTCCGCCTGGCCGTTGCCCGTGACGGCGGCCTTCACCTCGGTGGGTGTGTGGAGGGCCACCGGGATGCCGCGCCGGGCCGCGGCGACGATGACGACGCCGGACGCCTGCGCGGTCCCCATCACGGTACTGATGTTGGTTCCGCTGAACACGCGCTCGACGGCGAGGGCCTGCGGTTCGTGCAGGTCCAGCCACAGGTCGACGGCGTCCGAGATGACCAGGAGCCGCTCGTCGAGGCTCCTGCCGGCCTCCGTGCCGATCACGCCCACCGCGACGAGCGTCGAGCGCCGGTTCGGCTCGATGTCGACGACCGCGAGTCCGCAGCGTGTCAGGCCGGGGTCCACGCCCATGACCCGGTAGGTCACGGCGCTACCCTCCCTGCGCTGCCGAGCGGTGCGATGTCAGTCGTCGTTCTCGAGCTCGGCCAGCACGTCGTCCGAGAGGTTGGCGTTGGAGTAGACGTTCTGGACGTCGTCGAGCTCCTCCAGCGCGTCCACCAGCTTGAGGAACTTCCGGCCGCCGTCGGCGTCCAGGTCCACCTGCATGGACGGCACGAACTCGATCTCGTCGGTCTCGTACTCGATCCCGGCCTCCTCGAGCGCGCCGACGACGGCGCGGACGTCCTGCGGCTCCGAGATGATCTCGAAGCTGTCGTCGGACTCCTTGACCTCGTCCGCGCCCGCGTCGAGCACGGCCATGAGCAGCTCGTCCTCGGTGAGGCCGTTCTTGGCCAGGGTGACGACGCCCTTGCGGGCGAACAGGTACGACACCGACCCGGGATCGGCGATGCTTCCGCCGTTGCGCGTGATGCCGACGCGCACCTCGGACGCGGCACGGTTCTTGTTGTCCGTCAGGCACTCGATCAGCAGGGCCGAACCCTGGGGGCCTCGTGCCTCGTACATGATCGTCTGGTAGTCGACGGCCTCGCCGAGCAGGCCCGCCCCGCGCTTCACGGCGCGGTTGATGTTGTCGATGGGGACGGAGGTCTTCTTCGCCTTCGAGACGGCCAGTTCCAGCCCGGGGTTACCGGCGATGTCGGCACCTCCGGCGCGCGCTGCGACCTCGATGTTCTTGATCAGCTTCGCGAAGGACTTCGCCCGCTTGGCGTCGATCGCGGCCTTCTTGTGCTTGGTTGTTGCCCACTTAGAGTGCCCCGACATGCTTACGCTTCTCCTCTGATCATCCGAATAAACAATTCGTGGACCCGCCGCTCACCCGTCACTTCCGGGTGGAAACTCGTGGCCAGCAGGTTCCCTGAACGCACTGCCACAATTCTAGCGACCGGCGCCAAGTCGGCCTCCGCTCCGTGCTCTCCAGCCGCTTCTCCAGCCACCGGAGGGCCCGCCTGCGGTGTCTCTGCGGCAGGCACCTGTGCCAGCACCTGCACGCCGTCGCCCACCTTCTCCACCCATGGCGCACGGATGAAGACGGCCCGCACAGGGTCCTCGCCCGCGACGCTGCCGGTGGCGGCAAGTCCCCGGAAGTCTAGGTCCGCCTCGAAGGACTCACGCTGGCGTCCGAAGGCGTTGCGCCGCACCACCATGTCGAGGCCGCCGAGCGTCTGCTGCGGATTGCCGAGCCTGTCCGTGGACGGATCCGCGATGACGTCGGAGAGCAGGATCATGCCGGCGCAGGAGCCGTACACCGGCAGCCCGCCCGCGATGAGTTCGCGCAGCGGCTCTGCCAGGCCGAAGGTACGGGTCAGCTTGTCGATCGTGGTCGACTCGCCGCCGGGGATGATCAAGCCGTCGATCGCCGCGAGTTCCGATGGGCGGCGGACGGGAACGGCCCGCCCGCCGAGGGACTCGACGGTGGCGACGTGTTCGCGTACGTCGCCCTGCACGGCGAGCACGCCGACGACGACGTCACGGCGCTGCGAGGTCGACGCACCGGCGGCTCCAGGGGCTCTGGTAGCCCCGCCGGCCTCACCGTCGGAGGAGGAGGCGGCACCGGACGCGGACGTGGGTAGAGGGGCCGAGAAGGACGGGGAAGTCATCCCTCAATTCTAGGTCGCCCTGCCCGGGTTCCCGGCGCCGTGCGGGCGGGCGTGAGCAGCGCCTCCCGTCCGCGTCCCGGAAAGACCGGCGTGCCTGCGATAATTTGTAGGCATGAATCCCCTTCCAGTCCTCGTCGGCAAGGCCGTGCGCATCGCCTCCCGCCTGCGCGGCGGCGGCTCCGCGTTCCCCGGTCTGGTGGTCGAGCGCCTCGACCCCGGCTTCATGGGACGCGCGCTCTCGAACCTCCCCTACGGCGTCGTCGTCGTGAGCGGGACGAACGGCAAGACGACGACCACCAAGATGGTCGTGGAACTGCTCGAGGGTCAGGGCCTGAGCGTCTTCACGAACCGCACGGGCAGTAATTTCACGCGCGGCGTCGCCGCTGCACTGCTGGGCGAGGTCGACTGGCGCGGACGCCTGAAGGCCGACGTCGCCGTGCTCGAACTCGACGAGGCGCACGCCGTGCACTTCGTGAAGCTCGTGCCACCGCGGTACTCGCTCCTCCTGAACGTCCTGCGCGACCAGCTCGACCGGTTCGGCGAGATCGATGCCACGACCCGCCTGCTCGAGCGGATCGCGCTGGCCACCACGGGCACGGTGGTCCTCAACCGCGAGGACCCCCGCGTCGCGGGCCTGGCGTCGTCCGTCACGGCGGCCGACGTCGTCTACTTCGGCCTCGATGCGTCCCTCCGCAGCACGTTCCCGAACGACGACGAACTGCGCGGCGCCGCGGGCACCGCTCCTGCCTCCGCCCTGCCGGCCGACGTCGTCCTGCGATCGGTCGACGGCAACTCGGCGGAGTTCGAGGTGGAGGGCACGACCACGCGCACCGATCTCCGCCTGCGCGGCGTCTACAACATCTTCAACGCGGCGGCGGCCCTGGCGGCGGCCCGCGCCGTCCTCGGCGGGACCGCGGACAACGGCAGGCTGTTCTCCTCGCTGGCCGCTGTGGAACCGGCGTTCGGCCGCGGCGAGAGCCTCGTCGTCGACGGCCAGGCCCTCGAACTGGTCCTCGTGAAGAATCCGAGCGGATTCCGGCTGGGCCTGAAGTCCTTCGACCCTGCGGGCTGCGCGACGATGATCGCCATCAACGACAACTATGCGGACGGACGCGACATGTCCTGGCTGTGGGACGTCGACTTCGATTCCCTCGGCCTCGGCGGTGTGGACGTGGTCAGCGGCGTCCGCGCCTACGACATGGCACTGAGGCTGAAGTACGACGACGTCCGCGTGGGCGCCGTCGAACCCGACATCACCGAGGCGCTCCGGCAGTTCATCCGCGGATCCGACGGACGGCCCAAGCGGATCTTCTGCACCTACACTGCCATGCTCGCGGTGCGCCGCGAGCTCTCCAAGATCACGAAGGTTGAGGTGGTTTCCTGATGAGCGACGCCCCATCCGCCGGAGCCCTGACGAAGGCACCCGCCGACCCGTCCAAGGGGTCCCTGCGCATCCTGCAGCTGTATCCGCGGGAGATGAACATCTACGGCGACTACGGGAACGTCCTGGTCCTCAAGCAGCGCCTCGCGTGGCGCGGTTACGGCGCCGAGATCCTCGAGCACAACGCGGGGGACGCATTCCCGGACGACGTCGACCTGATCGTCGGCGGCGGCGGCCAGGACAGCGGGCAGGTGGTGATCCAGGACGACCTCCAGGCCATCGCCCCCACCCTGCGTAGGCTCGCCGAGGACGGCACCCCCATGCTCCTCATCTGCGGGCTCTACCAGCTCTTCGGCAACTTCTTCCGTACCCAGGACGGCACGGTCATCCCCGGCATCGGGGTCCTCGACCTGGAGACGCGGGGTGGCGCCGAGAGGCTGATCGGGAACGTCGTCGCCCGGAGCGACGAGTTCGGTGACATCCACGGCTACGAGAACCACAGCGGCCAGACCTTCCTCGGCGACGGGCTCAGGCCCCTCGCGACCGTCCTCAAGGGCGCGGGGAACAACGCGGAGGAGCACCACGAGGGCGCCCGCTACAGGAACATCGTGGGGAGCTACCTCCACGGCTCCCTGCTGCCCAAGAACCCTGCCATCGCCGATTTCCTGCTGCGCACCGCGGCGGAACGGAAGTTCGGCGCGTTCGAGGACGACGGCGTGGACGACTCCCTCGCGTACCTGGCCCGGGAGCACGCGGCCGCAAGGCCTCGGTAGGCGGGACACCGCGTTGCGCGTCGCCTGCTCCATGGTGTGCGGCAACGGTCTGTGTCATCGTGGACCATGTCCGTTCGACGCCTGCGCCCTGAGGGACTCGTCCGCAGTCCGGCTTTCAGCCACGTCGCGATCGTGCCGGCCGGCGCGACCACGATCTACGTGGGCGGCCAGAACTCCGTCGCCGCTGACGGCTCACTCCAGGGTGAAGGGGACGTCGCGGTCCAGGCCGTGCACGCGCTGGAGAACGTGACAACCGCGCTCGCCGCCGCTGGTGCGACCCTCGGCGACGTCGTGCAGTGGACGGTGCTGTTCGTCGACGGAGCCGACCTTGCGGCCGGGTACAGAGCGATCGCGTCGGACCTCGCATCGGATGAACCGGCACTCGTGACAGCAGCCCTGGTCGCCGGGCTGGGCGTTCCGGGCGCCCTCGTCGAAATCAGTGCCGTCGCCGCCGTCATGCCCTGACGGGGCCCGCCCTCTCGCTGCCGGATCAACTGCCAAATCAACTGCCGGATCGCCTGCCGGATCGCCTGCCGGATCGCCTGCTGCACGCCCGCAGATAGCTTCCGGACCGGCCCGGATCAACTGCCGGATTGCCTGCTGCACGCCGGCAGATAGCCTCCGGACCGCCCCGGGTCGTCGCCAGATCGCCTGCTGCACGCCCCGGGTCACCCGGTGCCCGTGTCCTGCCGGCCCTCCTTGATGGGCGGAAGTGCCGTCAGCGGCCGTCCATGGGCGCCGATTCCTGCAGCACGATGCCGTTGCCGTCCGGGTCGTCGAACTGCACGAAGCGCCCCCAGGGCGCCTCCTGCAGGGCGGAGACCGCCACACCCGCAGCCGCCAGGCGCGAGGAATCGCCGTCCACGTCGTCGGTCTCGAGGACGAGCCCCTTCAGCGATCCTGCCGGCATCGAGGGGAACCAGGTGACCAGGGTCAGCGCCGTCTGCGATCCGGCGGGGGCCACCATCACCCACCGCATCTCGGGCCCCATGAGCGTGTCGGACAGCACGACGAATCCCAGCGACCGCACATAGAAATCGCGCGCCCGATCCTGGTCCGAGACGGGGACAGAGACCACTTTGACCGCTGTGAGTGCCATCCGGCAAGGCTTCCGGTGGAGCCGGACGCTGTCAAGGATCCGCGCCCTCGCGGAGCCGTCGTGGCACCGTCGTCGGACGCGCCCGGCCGCCCGAACCCGACGGGGTAGTGCATCAAGGGAGGACATCGTGCAAAAGTTGGTTCCCATGAGCAACCCTTTCCTCGAGCCCAGCACCCTGGACTACCAGCTGCCACCCTTCTCCGCCATCCGGGACGAGCACTACCTGCCGGCTTTCGATGTCGGTTTCGCCGAGCACCTGGCCGAGATCGACCGGATCACGGACTCCGACGAGGCCCCCACGTTCGAGAACACGCTCGTCGCGCTCGAACGTGCCGGCAGGACCCTCGACAGGGTCTCGCGCGTGTTCTTCAGCAACTCCTCCAGCCACGCGACGAAGGCGATCCAGGAACTCGAGCAGCAGGTCGCCCCGCGCATCGCCGAGCACGAGGACAACATCAAGCTCAACCGCGCGCTGTTCGAGCGCCTCCGGAAGGTGCCGGTCGACGGGCTCGACGAGGAGTCCGCGCGCCTGGTCGAGGAGTACGTCCGCAGCTTCGTGCGGGCAGGAGCCGAGCTCGACGACGCCGCTCAGGCCACGCTCCGGGGACTCAACTCCCAGCTGTCGGCGCTCAGCACCGAGTTCTCGCAGAAGCTGCTGAAGGACACGAACGATTCGGCGCTCCTGCTCGACTCCGCCGACGAGCTCGACGGCCTGTCCGCCGATGCCATCTCCGCCGCCGCGTCGGCAGCCGCGGAGGCAGGCCACGACGGCAAGTACCTCCTGACGCTCATCCTGCCCACCGCGCAGCCGGCCCTGGAGTCGCTCACCAACCGCGAGGTCCGGCGCCGGCTCCACGAGGCGTCCGTCCAGCGCGGCGCGCGCGGCAACGACGCCGACACCCTCGCCATCGCCACGCGCATGGCCACCCTACGTGCGGAGCGCGCCGCCCTCCTCGGCTTCGACACGCACGCCGCGGCCGCCACGGACAACCAGACGGCGCCGTCGCTGGAGGCGATCCTGGACCGGATGCGGGAGCTCGCTGCTCCGGCCGTGCGCAATGCGCGGGCCGAAGCCGCCGAGCTGGAGGCCGAGGCAGGCCACCCGATCGAACCCTGGGACTGGGCCTACTACGCGGGGAAGGTCCGGAAGGCGAGGTTCGACGTCGACCTGGACGCGCTGCGCCCCTACTTCGAGCTGGAACGCGTGATCAACGACGGCGTGTTCTATGCCGCCAACCGGCTGTACGGGCTGACCTTCACCGAGCGTCCGGACCTGGTGGGCTACCACCCCGACGTGCGCGTGTGGGAGGTCTTCAACGAGGACGGCTCGGGACTCGGCCTGTTCCTCGGCGACTACTACACCCGCGACACGAAGAGCGGCGGCGCGTGGATGAACTCCTTCGTGGACCAGTCGCGCCTCGACGGGACGCGCGCCGTCGTCATCAACAACCTCAACATCTCGAGGCCCGGAGCCGGCGAGCCGACGCTGCTCTCGTACGACGAGGTGGTGACCGCGTTCCACGAGTTCGGGCATGCTCTGCACGGGCTCTTCTCCGATGTCACGTATCCGCTGTTCGCGGGGACGTCCGTCCCCCGGGACTTCGTCGAGTACCCGTCGCAGGTCAACGAGATGTGGATCCTCTGGCCGGAGATCGTCGCCAACTACGCGCGGCACCACGAGACCGGCGAGGCTCTCCCCCAGGACGTGATCGACCGCATCCACGCGGCAGGAACCTGGGGCGAGGGCTTCGAGACCACCGCCTACCTCGGGGCGACGCTGCTGGACCTGGCCTGGCACTCGATCCCCTCCGGCACCGTTGTCGAGGACCCCCTCGCCTTCGAGGCCGCGGCGCTCGCCGACGCCGGGGTCGACTTCGCCCCCGTGCCTCCGAGGTACCGCACGTCCTACTTCAAGCACATCTTCGCCGGCGGGTACGCGGCCTCCTACTACGCGTACATCTGGAGCGAGATGCTCGATGCGGACACCGTCGAATGGTTCAAGTCCTCCGGCGGCCTGACGCGCGGGAACGGCGACCACTTCCGTCGTGAACTGCTGTCGAGGGGCAACAGCATCGACCCGCTGCAGGCTTTCCGCACGTTCCGCGGACGGGACGCGGACCTGCATCCCCTGCTCGTCCGCCGCGGCCTGGCATGAGCGGCGTCGCGGGTGGCGCACCCGCATGGTGACCATCGCCCAGAGCCAGCGGCTGCACACGGCCTGGTTCACCGCGCTGGCCTCGGCGACGGGCGGGAAGACCTTCTCGACGCACGGCACCACGTGGATCTGGCTGCCCGCGCGACGCGAACTGATGATGATGTTCCCCGACGCGGTCAGCGCGCAGGCCGTGAAACCCGCGCTGGCCGAGGGCGTGCGGCTGCGCGCCTCCACCGTCCGCGTCTGGCTGAACGGCGCCGTCGACGCCGCAGAGCTCGGCCCCCTCGGGTTCAGCCCGAGCTGGCAGCCCTGGTGGATGGCGGCGCCCGTCGCGGCCGTGGTGCGGTCGGCCGACGACGACGCCGTCCTCACCACCGAGGTGCCCGACTACTCGGGACCCCTGGAGCAGGAACTGCGCGTCGCCCGCTCCCAGCCGACGCAGGCCTGGCATGCGGTGACGAGGGACGAGCGGGGAGGCGCCGTCACGGGTGCCGCGTACTCCTTCTACCCGCACGGGGTGGCCGGCCTCCGCCAGCTCGGCGGGATCCACCACCTCGAGGTCCTCCCCGACGACCAGCGGCGCGGGCTGGGCACGGCACTGCTGAGCGCGACGGCGCGTGCGGCGGGCGACGCGGGGGCCGTGGACCTCTGCGTCCATGCCACGCCCGAGGGGTACCCGTTCTTCGCCCGCCGCGGGTTCACGCTGCTGGGGCGCGGCAGGACCTACTCCCTGCAGCTCTGACCGGGCCACGTCGGGGACGGTGCGACGGGCACCAGGATCGGATCCCTTGACCCTGCCCCTGGGGCCGGGCGGAAGGTCGGAACGTGGCACCACCGCCACGCAGGCATCCCAGGAGGTAGCAGTGCCGCTGATGAGCAGCGGAACCTTCAGTCGCAGGACGCGCCTGAGCAGTAAGGCCCTGCGCCTGTATGCCGAGAGCGGGTTGCTCCCGCCCGCGCACGTCGATGCGCGGAACGGTTACAGGTACTACGCCGACGAACAGGTCGCCGATGCGCGCCTGATCATCCTGCTCCGCGGACTCGACATGCCCCTCGACACGGTTGCCCGTGTCCTGGCGGCGGACGACGGCAGGCGCGCGGACCTCGTCGTCGCGTACTGGGCCGGCGTCGAAGCGACCGTGCTCGCCCAGCGGCACCTGGCCTCCTACGTGATGTCGCAACTCGCCGAGGGGAAGGATCAGCTCATGAATGTGAAGACGCGGGCCTGCGATGCCAGGACCTATGTGACGGAGCGGCGACGGGTGAGTCCGGAGGAGATCCCGGACTTCATCCAGTCGTCGTGCGCCCGGCTCGCGCCGGTCGCCGAGCGGCTCGGCGGGTGGGCAGGACCCCTGACCACTATCTACCGGAACCCCGTCAACGACGAGACGGACGGGGTCGTGGAGAACGGGATCCCGGTCCGGGAGGACGTCACGCCGGACGACGTCGGCCGAACCGCCGAGCTTCTCGTCGAGCCCGCCGGCGAGGAGGCCTTCACCCGCATCACCCAGGCGCAGGTGCGGTATCCGCAGATCCTGCAGGCCTACGACGCGGTGTACGCGTGGCTGGCGCGCGAGGGACTGACGCCGTCGCTCCCCCCGCGGGAGATCTACTTCGCCCCGTTCGACGCCGCGCACCCCGAGGCGGAGGTGTGCGACGTCGCCGTCCCCTTCACCAGATAGCACCCGGGGGGGCGGCAAAAAGGAAGGACCGCAGCCGGGTGGCTGCGGTCCTTCCGACGCTCGCGTGGCTGTTACCAGCCGCGCTCTGCGAGGCGGTGCGGCTGCGGGATCTCGTCCACGTTGATACCGACCATGGCCTCGCCCAGGCCACGGGAGACCTTGGCGATCATGTCGGGGTCGTCGTGGAACGTGGTCGCCTGAACGATCGCGTGGGCGCGCTCGGCCGGGTTGCCGGACTTGAAGATGCCCGAGCCGACGAACACGCCGTCCGCACCGAGCTGCATCATCATGGCCGCGTCCGCAGGGGTCGCGATACCGCCGGCGGTGAACAGGACCACGGGAAGACGGCCCGCGGAGGCGACCTCCTTGACGAGCTCGTACGGTGCCTGCAGTTCCTTCGCCGCCACGTACAGCTCGTCCTCGGCCATGGAGGACAAGCGGTTGAGCTCCGAGCGGATCTTGCGCATGTGCATCGTGGCGTTCGAGACGTCCCCGGTGCCGGCCTCGCCCTTGGAGCGGATCATCGCGGCGCCCTCGTTGATGCGGCGCAGCGCCTCCCCCAGGTTGGTCGCACCGCAAACGAAGGGAACCGTGAACTTCCACTTGTCGATGTGGTTGGTGAAGTCCGCGGGCGTGAGGACCTCGGACTCGTCGATGTAGTCGACACCGAGGGACTGCAGGACCTGGGCCTCCACGAAGTGCCCGATGCGCGCCTTCGCCATCACCGGGATGGACACGGCCTCGATGATGCTGTCGATCATGTCGGGATCGCTCATGCGGGAGACGCCGCCCTGGGCGCGGATGTCCGCGGGAACCCGCTCGAGCGCCATGACGGCTACCGCACCGGCGTCCTCGGCGATGCGGGCCTGCTCGGCGGTGACGACATCCATGATGACGCCGCCCTTGAGCATCTCGGCCATTCCACGCTTGACCCGGTTGCCACCGGTCTGTGCTGTGGTTGCCGAATTGTCTTCAACGGTGGACACGACTTGCCCCTAAAGGTAGAAAAAAGCTGACCCTTCATGATACGCCGCTGGAGCGGGCGCTCCGGCGGCGCCGTCGTCGTCCTGCAGAGGCAGGGGCACCCCGAAGGCGCGCTGTTTCCGGAGTCCTCTGCGCCAGTTCTCCCCGATCACGCTGGTCGCGCTGCCGCACCCTGTTCGGCGAGGAACTCCGCCCAGGTGCGCACCCCGCGCTGCGCCCCGGGGCCGGCGAGATTCTCGCCGGCCCGGTAGGCGCGGCCGATCGCTCCGGGTATGCCGATGGGCAGCTTCGGGTGACGGTGGCCGAAGAAGTCCGAGTAAGCGGCGAGCAGTTGGACGATGTCGAGTACGTCCGGTCCGACGATATCGGCCACACGGCCGGCTGGTTCCGCGAGGGCGAGCTCGGCCAGGCGGGCGGCGACCTCGTCGACGTGCACCGGCTCGAAGCGCAGGCCACCCGGTGCCGGGGTGAGCGGCATGCGGGCGAGACCCTTCACCACGGGGAGAACGAAACCGTGCAGTTGCGCGACGCGCACCACCGTCCACGGAATGCCGGACTCCGCGATGGTCCGCTCGGACGACGCCTTCGCGCGGAAGTACCCGATCGGCATCCTGTCCGCGCCCACGACCGAGATCAGGATGAGGTGACGTGCCCCGGCCGACCGGGCCGCACCCGCCAGATGGCGCGCCGCGACGTCGTCACCCTTGGCGCCGCCGGCGAGATGCAGCACCGTGTGCACTCCTTCCAGCGCCGGTCGGAGGCCGGCACCGGCGACCGTGTCGCCTCCGACGTGTTCGATGCCGGACCCGCCGGGGCGCGGGTGGCGGCTGAGGATGCGCACGTTTAGGCCGGCGGTCCGCAGGATCGGGACGACCCGACTGCCGATGGTGCCGGTACCTCCGGTCACCAGGATGGGTGTATTCATCGTCCGACTCCCTGGTCAATAAGTCCGGCGAGGCTGTGTGTCTCGTCGGTAGGGTGACGATTTCCACCACGAGGATGTGACATGACCGATCAGGAAATTCTCGCTCGGCGCTTCGAGAACGCCCGGCCACGACTGGTGGCGATCGCCAGCCGGTTGCTCTCATCGGGGGCCGACGCCGAGGACGTGGTGCAGGAGACGTGGCTGCGCCTGGAGCGCACCGACGTCGACTCCATCGAGAATCTCGATGCCTGGCTGACGACAGTGGTCTCCCGGGTGAGCCTTGACCTGCTGCGGGCACCCCGCCGCGCACGCGAACGTTCCTGGCAGGTCGAGCCGTGGCGGGATGAGCCGGTCGCGCCGGACGGGGACCCGGCGATGGAAACGGAGCGCAGCGACGAGGTGAGCGCGGCACTCCTCATCGTCCTCGATACCCTCAGTCCGGCCGAGCGGGTGGCGTTCGTCCTGCACGATGTCTTCCGTTGCCCGTTCGAGGAAATCGCCGAGGTGCTCGACCGGTCGGTGGCCGCAGTCCGCCAGCTCGCCTCCCGTGGTCGGCGGCGCGTCAGGAGTGCCCAGGCGACGGTCCCGCCTTCGTCGCGACGCGCGCGCGAGCTCGTCGGCGCATGGTTGGACGCGGCCCAACACGGCGACTACACGGCGCTGCTCCGCCTGCTCGATGAGGGCGCCGTGCTGCGCGCGGACTACGGCGCGAGCAGCCACGTCATCGAAGGCGCGCGGGCCATCACGGAGCAGGCCGTCCTGTCAGCACGGTTGGCTGCGCACTCGATGCCCGTCCTGATCGACCGGCGTCCCGGCGTGGCCGCGGTACTGAAGGGACGGGTCGTGTCCATCATGGCGTTCACGATCGTGGACGGAAGGATCACGCGCCTCGACGTCCTCGCCGATGCCACGCGCCTGCAGCACCTCGACGTGGGCGGCATTCTCGGACCTGAATAGCGCGAGGGTTCGGCTTGCGTCCGGTCAAAGAATCCTTTGCTGAACACTCTGGAGGAGTCACGTTGTGGTGTGAGCGCGTCGTTGGAGCTCTCGGTGAACGGTAGTGCGAGAAACGCTGAGTAGTTCGGCGATCTCTACTTGTGTGTGTTCGCCAGCGTCATGGAGATAGAACAGATGTGTGCGCTGAATAGGTGAGAGCTTGGGTTGCTTGCCGCGAAGCCGGCCCTTGGCTTTCGCTACTGCCATGCCCTCCCGAGTCCTCATACGGATCAGATCCGACTCGAATTCCGCTACGATACCCAAGATGTTGAACAGAAGCCGTCCGACCGGATCGGAGGGGTCATAGGCGCTACCGCCGAGGCTGAGTGCCACGCCCTTCCTCGTGAGTTCATCGGCGATGTCGCGAGCATCAGGTAGCGAGCGAGCCAATCGGTCGAGCTTCGTGACAACAAGGGTGTCGCCCTTACGACAGGAAGCCAGTGCTTCGCGTAATCCGGGACGGGCCCGATTCGTTCCGGTGAACCCGTGATCCACGTGGATGTTTTCGGCCTCTACTCCAAGTGCAAGCAGACTCTGCCGTTGGCCGGTCAGGTCCTGGCCAGCGGTCGATACGCGCGCGTCCCCGATCTTCACCAGATCAGTGGTGCAGATAAGGCGCCTGAGCGTGCGTTTTCACCGTGCAGGTCTTAGGCTCCTCCCCCTGTCCGACTGGCGCTGACTGCTTGTCGTTTCTCGAAGTCGCCTGCACGGGCGCAGACCGACCGGCTTACGGGCGCTCTTGTGGTGATGCTGTCCAGGTTCTTGTCTTGGCAATTTTGGCCGGCCTTATGCTCTGGGTTGCTTCGGTTTCTTCGAACGGTTGAATGCTGAACCCGACATTTGGTTCTGCGAAGATTGCAAGATGGCCGAAAAGCGTACTAATCCTGACTCACTTCCAACGCCCTCTGACCCCACAGGTCCTTGTCCTTGGTGTGGGAGGGTTTCTAGTTTCGATGTTGGCAAGATGGTCCCTCTGTCGTACGGCGGGAGCGAGAGTATGCGTTACCCCGACCATAGGCTGACCCCTGTGCACTGTCAGGGCTGCAAAAAAGGGACCGTCGTAGTCACGGACAGCATAGGTCAAGGGCTGATGTGGTGGCCGGTGCCGGGAGCAGGAGTTCTCGACTCACAGGTCAATGGCAGCGTAGCTTCGGCCTACGACGAAGGGATGCGATCCCTTGCCGTAGGAGCGAATCGAGCGGCCGCCGTGATGTTTAGATCGGCACTGCATCTGTTCGTAAAGGACAAAGGCAGCGAAAAAGCTCAAGCGGAAAGACATCTCAAAACTGCCCTTAAGCACATGAAGAACGATGGAGATCTGCACCGTTCTTTATGGGAGTGGGCCGATCACCTCAACCAGCTCGGCAACGAAGGCGCCCACCCAGAGGACTACGACGACGTCACGCCAGAGGAAGCCACAGGGCTGGGTAAGTTCGTGCGGCATCTCATCCGGCACGAATACGAGATGCCGGCACAGTTGCTCCGTGACCAAGGTCTGCTTCAGGAGTAACAAAGTCACTAGAGGACCGATTTATGGCACAAGCCGGACAGCGCCAAGCCTGCGAATAGGGCCGCTCCGTTGTGTTTTTGGTCGTCCGGCGTCATACCCTGCGACCGGTAAGAGATCCTCCTGCGGGATGCCGCCTGGCTGACGACCGTGGGGAGCAGTAGCGTGGCATGACCTACGAAGGAAGGCACGAGATGGGGGAACAAGGTAGCAACGGGCCGGACAGGAAACTGCACTGGTCACAGACCAATAGATTTGCGGTCCTCACAAGCATTTTTGGGGCGGTCGTCGCTGCCGTCATTACCGTCACCCTGTTTCTCTCTGGGGAGACATTGTGGGGCTTCCTCATGCTCATCGCGTTCCTTGCCAGCATCACAGCCATGACGCTGAAATTCAGGCGGCCTAAAAGGGGTGGGGGTGCACCTTAGCTATCAGCGCCCGCTGATCGACATGCCCATCGGGGACAGCTGCGCGCCTAAGTATCGAATACGAACGCTCGACCGCGGACGGTTAGGAAGTATGCACCATGAAGGCCGCGCCTGTTCCGCAGGGACCTAGCAAGGCTTCCGTCAGTTTGGGCGCCTCGCTTTCTTCAACGACTAGAGAAGCGTGTGCTCCGCACGCTGATGTCATTGACGAGTGTTTGGTAGGTTTCCAGTACGCAGGACAACCTCCCCTCGGCCGCCTGTGAAGCACGAGGCGTACTCAACGGGTCTTCTGCTAAGGAATGAGGGGCATCGTCCAAATGGCGCTACTGCAGAGATAGGCTCTCATTATGGGAAACCCGGCAGCGGAGCTGCATGAGCTATTCGTACGTTGGTCGTCCAATGCTGAACTCGCTCCTTACATAGCGCGAGAACTCGCCGCCGGCGACGATTCGGATCGGGCCTTCGATGACCACATCCGAGCCATGCGACTGATCTCGGAAATAGACATGCTCATCGCTCGACTGGAGCAAACCCTTCCCAGTGCGTCTTCCTACAGAAAAAGCCTGCGACGCTGGGCGGGAGCCTTGATGAACTATCCGCAACAGTGGCAAGGGCCAAAGCAGGCGCAGTTGCCGTTTACTGACCTAGTTATGAACACCCTAGAAGGGCTTGCGGTGACCATCGACGCAATGGGACCCGTGATCGACGTCGGCGGCGAGGAAAAGCTAAAGGCGTTACTCGTTGAGATTGAAGAGCTGTTGAGTGATGACGACTCGATAGACGGCCTTGTTCGCGGACATCTTTACGAAGCTGTCAAGCTACTGCGGCGGTACCTTGATGACGTCGAGTTTTATGGGGAGGCCGACTTTGCCGCGGCTCTAAGGGATCTTTGGGTCACAATGAACGCTGCATCCAACCAAGCGGACACAGAGCACAAGGGACGATGGGATAGCCTCCTTGACCGGGTTGGCGTACCGGCGGCCGCGACAGTCCTTGGCAGCATGCCGACCATCGCACTACAAGCGATCGGTATGGCGACAGGAACGGGCGGGGCATAACCACCTTCCGTGAGCACGCGCCTGGTAGGGCGGCGTGAAGAATCTGAACGCACAAGGATCGGCAACCGCAACGTATCACCTTGTGTAGGGGCGTTCTCAGGGCTACAACCTGGGCACGGCGCGTAGCCGTCAGAAGGCCGAGCCCACCTCGATGCCAATCTACGCATGTAACCCGTTCGATTTCCGATGCCTCGTAAGGACCAGACTGAACCAAACAAGGGTCGAAACCGCTGGAAGGGCTGCACCGATTGTGAGGTCGTATTTGGGAAATTTGCTTATTTGAGTTGACCCGTCTGCCATCGTAAACTCGCATACAATGCCCATCGGGAAATATGTGTATTCGGTACGAGGCGGGGAGCCGCCTTCAGGCGTATGGACCGATCCTTCAGGCAGGTTATTGAGACAGACAGATTGAATGCTGCCCTCTCGCCTTGTTATAGCGGCAGAATCGACGTATCCGAGTGAGACGAACCAGATACCAGAGAGGATCGCGGCGAGCAGAAAGATGCCGACGTTTCGGCTCATCAAGGGACCCCCATAGTCGAGCTTTCACTCTGACACCATAAACAGCGGATCCGCAGTGGCCCTTGAAGTCGTTATGTATTCGTTACCGAGGACTTCGGATTGTATGAAACGGAACGACATGGTCAGACGAAGAGGTGGGGGCAAAATCATGCGAGACAGGGCTGCATGGCATCGCCTGGCCGAGCGAGAATTCGCAAGGACGGCGGGCTCTACAGAGGTTGGCCGGCGGGTTGGCAGTCACCGCAGGAATTGGTGTCCCGCAAAACGATCCCCAGCGTGCGCTGACAACGTCGTGGCGAGTTGGGTTCTACTCGTTGTATTCCACGTCAGCGAAGGCTCTCACTTCTGCTCGGAGTTCCTCAGCTATGTTTGCACCGTCAGTTCTCCATGCGGCTTCGTGCTCAGGCGTACTCCAACCACGAAGATGTAAGCTCTGGGCCTCCCACGTGTCATACCAGGCGCGAAGCCTCTGCGTGAGGTGCTCTGACAGTCCGAAGTCTGCAGGTTCGATCGCGTACTTGGGGGACGCTCAGGCGTGCTGTTCTCCCACAGCGGCCAATGATGGCCGTAGTCAGGAAACAGGCGGATGGTGCGGCGGGTAGATTCCTGTGCCATAGCCGAATAGTAAAGCTGCCAGCACAATCTCCTCGAAAAGCGCGCGGGGGGTTCAGCCGCCACGTCTTCCCGGAGGATCAACTTGCGGCCCGAACGTAGCTGGCTGGGGCAGGTTTTGGGGGATACGAAGCTCTCCCCACCCGAAATGACTTTCGGCAATGAAGTCTTGAAGCTCGCTCTGCACAAAACGAACAAGCGCGTCCACGCCATCGTCAAGGCGGAGACTGCCAGATCCGCCCTCTTCGCCCAGCACCTGCCACCGGACACAAGTGTCGTTCGTCTTGATGACGGTGTCGGCGGGAAGGTCTCTGCCATTCGCACCGTCGGCGACCCTCTCCAGCCGAAACGTCAACGATCCTAACTCTGTGGGGCTGAGCATCGACTCGAAGATGGGCTCAAGGAGTCGCTTTACGTCTCGCACATACTTCAATTCGGCCATGTGCTCACGAAAGCGACCCCAAAGCGGCCAGCGCCTGACTTGACTGCCCGTAGGCCGATCTTTCAGCGGGAAGAACCTCACTGAATTGGTTTGGTCTGGGGCAGGATATGAAGTGTGGTCAAGAGAACGTCTGATGAGGCGAGCCCCCAGGTCCTGTCCAAGAAGGAGTACGAGAAGGAGCTGCTGCGGTTGCAGGAGGAACTTGTCGCCTTGCAGGAGTGGGTGCGCAAGACCGGGACGCGGCTGGTTGTTCTTTTCGAAGGACGCGACACAGCCGGTAAGGGCGGAACGATCCAACGCATCAGCGGTGCGTTGAACCCGCGCTCGTGCAGGGTTGTTGCACTTCCAGCTCCGACTGAACGCGAACGTTCGCAGTGGTACTTTCAGCGCTATATTTCCCATCTCCCAGCGGCAGGGGAAATGGTGCTGTTCGACCGGTCTTGGTACAACCGGGCCGGTGTGGAGCGGGTGATGGGGTTCTGCACTGATAAACAGTATGCCGACTTCGTCGATACCGTGCCCATGCTCGAGGAGGCGTTAGTTTCCGATGGAATCGTTCTGGTGAAGTACTGGTTGAGCCTTTCCGACTCCGAGCAACGCCGTCGATTCCAGTCCCGTATCGATAACCCGGCCAAGCGTTGGAAGCTGAGCCCCATGGACCTTGAGGCACAGGCCCGGTGGGTTGACTACGCCGAGGCGAAGGACAAGATGTTCGAGTTCAGTGACACTGCGCGCAGCCCGTGGTGGGTGGTGGACGCCGACAACAAGAAGGAGGCCCGGCTCAACCTGATAGCTCATCTGTTGTCGCTGTTCCCGTATGAGCAGCCGGAGTTGCCGGACATCGAGTTGCCCGAGCGCCAGAACCGGGCCTACGAGCGGCCGCCGTTGGACCGCCAGCGGTTCGTGCCTCAGCGCTACGAGATCGGGACATCGGAAAAAGGGCCGAAGGGCGAAAACGAATCTGCCTAGCCCAAATTACGCTGAGGGGAGCAATCGTCGATTGCTGCGACAAGGGTCTCGTCGTTGGATTCTAGATCCGCCTGCACTAGCTGCCGATTGGTGCGCGTATGCGAATCCCCGGTCGCACTTAGCTTTCAGTCAAACCTCACGAAAGCTCGTATGGATCCTCCAGCGAATTCGTCTGTCTGCGTGTAACCGAGAGCTTCGTAGAATGCTTTTTGCTTTGGCTCGTCATCAGTGATGAGGACCTTCTGCCGTACGTGCGAGTACTGTTTGAGGGCTCGCTCCGCAAGAGCACGTCCTAAGCCCCTCCTGTGGTGTGATGGCCGGACGAGGATGTCTTGGAGGTAGCAGATCGAAGCACCGTCGGAGATCACGCGCGCCAATCCGACAAGCATCTGACCGTCGCGGGCAGCCACGAGTGTCGACGATCCTTCGAGTGCTTTTTGAAGAGCGTCCGGATCCTTGGTGTAGGCAAGCCATTCCACCGCGTTGTAGAGCGCGAGAACGTCGCTCAGTACTAGGTCCTGAGCCTTCACTACCTCGATCGTGGTCATGATCCATCGAAACACAGCGCAAACTCCCGTTCGTACTCGAGGTATCGCGTGTATCCGCTCGAGGATCGGTCAGCGGACCCTCGCCGTTGTGTCGGATGTGACACTGCTTGAATAGAGCTTACGAATTGAATGATCGAACTAGGGGATGTGACGTGACACCAGCGACCGGAGAAGCCCACGATGACTGGAGCCGGGGAAGGTGGCGCAACCCGCCCGTAGGTGTGGTCGTTGATGGTCAGACTCTGCAGGTAACCGCAGCGGAGAACAGTGACGCCTGGAGGCACACCTCATATGGCTTCGTCCATGACAGCGCGCATGCCTTGCTGGCACCGCTGCCCGCAGAATGGGCGATGGAGGTCTCATTTCTTCTGGACTACACCGAGCAGTTCGACCAGGCGGGGATCTATCTTCACGTTTCGGAATCCGTGTGGATCAAAGCCGGTGTAGAGGTGTCCGATGGAATCCCACAGGTTGGGGCCGTCGTCACACATGGGGTCTCTGACTGGTCAGTAGCACCTGTCCCTGAGTGGATTGATCGGGAAATCACAGTGCGCCTAAGCAGGGCCGGTAACGCCGTCACCATCAGAGCCCGCGCTGGAGATGAGCCTTTCCGGCTCATCCGTGTCGCACCTCTTGGCGAAACCGCGAGTGCCGAAGCCGGCCCATTTTGCGCCTCTCCCACTCGGGCCAACCTCACGACCACCTTCACCCGATGGGTCCGAACCAATGCAGATACGACGCTGCACCTCTGACACGACTAGAGCCACAAACCCCATCCGCGGGGCGTACTCGAGACGGCAATGGATCTATGAGTGGGTCGGTAGTGGGTGTGGGGTTACTGGTTTGTTTGGTGCGAGTGGTGTTCGGTAATGGCTTTCGGCTCGTAGTCCGAGGTAGGTGCCGGTGATGATGAGGCCGGCTCCGATGATGCCTAGGAGGTGGAGTGTTTCCTGGCCGATGCTGAGTCCGATGAGGACTGCCCAAATGGGTTCGGTTCCCATGAGGAGACTGGCCCTGGATGCTGAGGTCTGCTGAATGGCCCAAGTCTGTACGAGGAAAGCGAACACGCTGCAGGCGAGTCCGAGGTAGAGGACGCCGATCCATTCCCCGGTGTCGAAGCTCCGCACCGCGTGGAATACGTCGTGGTAGTCGGCGAGGGTGTAAATGAGGGCGCAAACTGCGCTCTGGATCAGGGTCAGCGTGAGCGCGCTGAACCCGCGTCCTCGAGTGAGGGCAGAGACCGCGGTGACGTGAACTGCGCGCACCAGTGCCGCGGCGAGGACGAGGATGTCTCCGAGGGTCGGTGCCACAAACCCGTTCCCGGAGACGAGCAGGCACACGCCTACGACCGCGACGATCCCGGCGATGACCACCGGGCGCGGCAGTGGTACGCGGAAAGCGATGCTCTCGGTGACGGGGGTGAACACGATGACGAGACTGATGATCAGCCCCGCGTTCGTGGCGCTGGTGCCGGCGATCCCATGGGTTTCCAGAATGAGCACGGCGGCCTGGGTGAAACCTAAAACCGCGCCAACGATCGTTTCGTGGCGTGCGGCTCGACTCCGGTTCCAGAACAGCCAGATCACCACCAGTGCCACGGTGGTGATGAGGAAGCGTAGGGAAAGAATCACCGTCACCCCGACGGTATCCGTGAGGGCCTTCGCCGCCAGGTAGCTACTACCCCACACGAAAGCGACCAGAAGCAGGAGCAGGTCCACCCTGCGTGCAGTAAGAAACCCACCAAGGGTGTTTCGATAACCAGTGAGTGAGGTTCCCGGTGTCCGGGTCAGTAGAGATGAAGGCACATCCTCAGTCTGCTGGTGATACACCGGTAAGACGAGAGGGCACTTGGTGAACTCCTGGTTTAGGGTTCGCTTATGGATCTTCACCAGTTACGTCTGCTCCGCGAGTTGGGTGAACGGGGCAGCCTCGCCGCTGTGGCTCGATCCCACCACGTTTCGGCGTCCGCGGTGTCGCAACAGCTCACGGCGTTGCAACGTGGGGTCGAGGTTCCTCTGACCGAGCGTCGGGGACGGAACCTCGTTTTGACCGGTGCTGGTCAGGCCCTGGCGTCGGCTGCGGTGAATATCAGTGTCGCGATGAGCTCCGCGGAGCAGGCTGTCAGCCGGTACGTGCAGGACCCTACTGCGATGGTGAGTATCTCGGCGTTCACCAGTGCCGGTTTGACCTGGTTCGGCCCGCTGCTCCAAGCCCTCTCAGGCAAAGGGACGCCGCAGCTGGTCCTACATGACCGTGACGTGGGACAGGACGCTTTTCCCGCCCTGACCGCCGACTACGACCTGGTTATTGCGCACCGCCTCGAACACAGCCGTCAGTGGCCGGACACGATCACCGCCCTGCCGCTGGTGCGTGAGCCCCTGGACATTGCCATGTCGGACGGGCACCGGCTCGCTGGCGCCCCGAGCGTCGGTGTCGCAGACCTCCTCGAGGAGGAATGGGTATCCGTCCAGGACGGGTACCCGCTCGAATCCGCCCTGCAAGCCATCGCCGTTCACGCCGGCAAACCCTGCAAGGTCACACACCGCATCAATGAATTCCTATTAGCGGCCGCGATCGTCTCGGCCGGTTCTGCGATCGCGCTGATGCCCCGCCACACTGCACCCCCACCATCCAGCAGTGGGATCGTCCTGAAATCACTCCACGACCTACCACTGGCAAGGCACGTCGACATCCTCTGCCGACCCGAAGCCCTCCACCGCACCGCCGTTCGCAAAGTCATCACCACACTCCAGAACCACACAACCACCGAAGATCGCTGAGGGTTTCCTGAACGTGAGGGTAGGTGTTCGTTTAGGCACTCGCCGAGCGGTGAAACGTAGAACTGCTCACCCTCGCTGCAAAACGCCGCAGTGTCACAGTCACGGATCCTTCTCGCCCTGTCGGCCTGGAATCACGCTGCACTTACTGATTCTTCCCGGAGTGGCGACGAATATTGAGCAAGCTTGCCGCGCCGATGACCAAGCCGGCGAGGAGTCCGGACACGCCAGAGCGGGCAACGCCGACGGAAGTGCCGAGTGGCGTTAGGTCGAGGAGGAAAGCTGCTCCAGCGAAGGCTCCTCCCATGAGCAGCGGGAGCGCGATCAGCAGTACGCCCAGAACAACCGGCGACTTGTAGGAAGCGTCAGTACGCTCCATTAGAACCTCCATTTCCTATGTGGAAGTTCTAATGACCTGACGACCGACCGCGCAGCCGCATGCACCTTCTCATCCCCCTGGACTTGCTTTCGTCTCCGCAGGCTACCGTCAAGCGCGGGGCGGAGGTGCTAGACGTCGTTGTGCGTCACGGCCCTGTCCTGCGTCATCCGCTAGTGAAGCGCTCCTACTAGCGGTTCGAGTTTGTGGGCCGATCATCTTGTGCCCGACCTCGGCCCAGCCTGCACCCGAGCCCCCACCTCTCACCCGGCGTCGTAGGCTGGCCGCATGTTCTCCTTCATCGGCAGGCTCCCGCAGCCCGCGAAGACGCTGTACGTCCTGATCTTCCTCGCCTTCGTGCTGCTGTTCGTCACCTTCGTCATGGATCTCGCGGAAGCACGGAGATTCGCTTTCGCGGGAGTGGGCACCCTGTTCTTCCTGCTGGGTCTCTGCGCGAGCCTGAACATCAACGGCACCGCCGACGGGATGGCATCTGCCATCAAGGAGTACCGGCCCATGGGCGCCGACTACTCGCGGTCCTTCCTCTCGACGCCCCTCTACGCGCGCCTCTTCGGCATCATGGCGGTGGTCGTCGGATCAGTCTTCGCCGTGACGGCGGTCGTCTCCCCCGGCCGCCTCTGAGCACTCCGGCCTCGTCCGTGGGCTTCGACTGGCCACTCACGTGTGACTTTCCGCGAGAGTGGCGGGGTCGCACGATGCACGTCAGCTAGTTCACAGCGGAGCGACCGCCCTCGATATCTCTCCCGAGGGAGAGCTGACTCCCTTCTTCGACCTCGCTCACGTCAGCATTATCGGTACGACCCGACACGGTCTCTGGCTCTCGGTTGGGCAGTGGGACGCGTCCGGTCACCCCCGATGATCCTCGTGCCGCCTGGACCCTGGTCGACCGCCCCTCTGACGACAAGAAGGCGGCGATCGAGGCGATCAGCGCCGAGTTCGCCCACCTCGATGCCTATTGGACAGCGCCCTCGGGCGCCACGACCCCTCTGTCGGACGGCCTCACCAGTACCCATCTCGACGTCGTCGATGACTGGCCCAACACCCGCCACCAAGGCCCACAACAACATTCCCCGACATCTGAGCTGGTCACGCTCAGCCTGCCCGGTCAAGGATCGGCTCACAGGACGAGAGAGCGGGCTGTCTCTTGCGCCCCTTCCCCGTTGTTGCCGACCGTGCCACGATGCTTTACACAACTTTATGGGGGACACAATGATGCTCAACCGCCGGATTACAGCGACCGCTGGTCTTCTCACGCTGCTCGTTGGAGCATGTTCGGCCTGCACTGCGGACAGACCATCCGCTGATGGTCTGCCGTCCTACAGCTCCCTGGAAGAAGTCCGGCAGGCGGTGGCCGGGCAACTCGACTGCCAGGAAAATCCGCCCTCACCCACCGCAGTAATGGGCACTGATGGACAGATACCCACCGAGTCGGTGAAGTGCACGCAGACCGTCGAAATCTTCTATTTCGAATCACCAGACGCGCGAGACGACGCATTCACAGTGATGGCTGATGCTGCGGAATCTGACGGCTCCGTGTATTTCGCCGAGGGTAAAAACTGGTTTGTCGTCGACTACTCGGAGGTCGGGGTCGGCACCACAGACCCTGAACCCCTGGACCTCTCAGTGCTGTCCGACCCCCTCGGCACCCGATTCACGGAAGTGAGCTGAGGACGAGACAGCCGTCCGTTCGAAGATCGCGTCCGGGCTGTGCCTCGCCGCAGTACTACGGTGGTCGATATGCCGAAGAATACCTGGTTAGCGGCCATCGCTCTTCTTCTGATCAACGCTGCGGGCAGCCTCAGCTTCTTCTTCTTTTCCCTCCCCGAGCGGTCGGAATGGGGCGACATGACCGCCGGAATCGTTTGTTGCATCGTGGCGACGCTTTTGATCATCAACTACAGGAGAACCTACGGATCGCAAGTGGATGCGCGGTCATGAGTGCTGCTTCTCGAAGCGTCCTAGCCAGGACAGGATTTTATCAATACGGACTTGCACCCGGGTACTTGAAGATCGCAGGCAGCTGGCAGGACCACCTGCTGTTCCAGCGCTTGAACAGCTGGGTTCGGTAGCGGACCGTTGTTCGAGCGACGAAACGGACCAGATGGAGGGAAACCGGTCGGCGCTCTGGGAAGGGAAGGAGACGTCCACCGAGCACTACGTTCATGCCGCTCTCGCGCCGATGCTGCAGCTCGGGCTGAGCCATCGAGAGATCCCTCCTGCAGGAGAAGCGGGTCATTGAGAAGCGTAGCTACTGACCCGCTGAAGGATCAGTCCGGGATCGTCATGCTACCCTTCCACTGATGAGAAGGTTGACCCGGAGTTGGTCATGATTCAGAGGTGGCATTGTGCGCATAGGCGAATTGGAACAAAGGTCCGGCGTGCCGGCGCGAATGCTCAGATACTACGAGGAGCAGGGCCTGGTGACACCGCGCCGTCTCGACAACGGTTACCGGGAGTATGACGAATACCTTGTGGACCGAGTGGCGAAGATCCGCGGACTCATCGATTCGGGTATCCCGACCAGGATCATCGGCAATATCCTGCCGTGCCTGAATCAGCCGCAGACCGTCGTCGTGGACGACGCGGACCCGGAACTCCTGGACATTCTGCGAGAAGAGCGGGACCGGATGACCCACAAGATCGACGTCCTTTCGCAGAACAGGGACGCCATCACCCGCTACGTCCAGGCACTGGAGGCCGCCGGCAGCAAGAGCGGCACCCGCAAGCGACAGCCGGCGTAGCAGCACGCCCACGATTTGACCTTGCCATTAGTGTGAAGGTTGCACCATGGGTAGGTGACTTCCTCCTCATCTTCGAAAATGATCCTCGGCCTGCAGCTGGGCAACGGATACGGCGCCTACGGATCCGCTTGGCGCGCCGCAGGCGTGGATCCGGCCAATTACACCGACTTCGACGCCCAGGTGCGCTACGCCCAGGCTGCCGAACGGGGCAAGTTCGCGTTCCTGTTCCTGCCCGACTTCCTGGCCTACAAAGCAGACGGCGTACAGGAAGCGCCCATGCTCACCCTGGAACCCCTGCTCACCCTGGCGGCCATAGCCCGCGCGACAGAGCGCATCGGTCTCGTAGCGACCGGCTCTACGACCTTCAACGAGCCCTACAACCTCGCCCGCCAATTCAAGGCCCTGGATGTGATGAGTCACGGCCGGGCCGGCTGGAACGCCGTGACCACCAGCGACCCTGGTTCCGCTGCGAACTTCGGGCAGGAGATTGCGCCTCGACCCCAGCGCTACCAGCGGGCGCACGAAACCATCCAGATCACGCAGGCTCTCTGGGGCAGCTGGCAGCAGGACGCCTGGATCAGGGACGCGACCAACGCCCGGTTCGTCGACCCGGAGAAGATCCAGGCCATCAACCTGCAGGGAGAATATGTCGCCTCGCGCGGGCCACTGCCCATTCCACCTTCGGAGCAGGGCCAACCCGTGGTCTTCTCGGCTGGCGGAGGCGCGAACGGACTCGAGATTGCCGGTCGGTACGCAAGCGCCGTCATCGGCGCCGTGTTCACCATCGAGGACGCGCGCACCCAACGCGAAGCCGTCCGCGACGCGGCACGCAAGGCGGGTCGCAACCCTGACGAGGTGAAGTTCATCGCCGGGGTCATGCCGGCCATCGCCGCCACCAAGCGGGCGGCCCTGGACCGCCGCGTAACCCTCGGCGACCGAGCCGCCCAGGCCCTCATCCCCTATCTCGGCTCCATGCTGGGACTCACGCTCGATGCGAGCCAGATCGACGAGCCACTCAGGCCCGCCCAACTGACAGCAGCCCGGCCCAGTCCCTTCGACCCCCGCTCCCCCAAGGCGCTGGAGGTCGCCCGCGAAGGATGGACCCTCCGCGACATCCTCGCCCACGGGGTCATCGACTACCATCCCACTCCCGTCGGCCCGGCGTCCGTCACCGCGGACCACCTGCAGGAATGGTTCGAGGCCGGCGCCTGCGACGGCTTCTGGGTGTCCATCGATGTCTACGAGGACGGGATCGACACCTTCGTCGACGAAGTCGTCCCCCTGCTGCAGGAGCGCGGTCTCTTCCACGACGACTACGAAGGAACCACCCTGCGCGACCACCTCGGCGCCCCCGCCCAGTACGGTGTGGACAGCCGACTCACGGATGACGCCGAATGACGACGACCCCCAGCCGTCACAGCCACGTTCACAACCAGAGCCCCGGCGTTGATGCCAGTCTTTTCCGCAGTACTGTCGGCCGTTACGCCTCAGGTATCACGATCATCACCGGCCTCGATGACCAGGGACCGATCGGATTCACCTGCCAATCGTTCTACAGTGTCTCCGTCGACCCGCCGCTGGTGTCCTTCAGCGTCATGAAGACCTCCACCACCTACCCGAGGATCCGCGACACAGGCTCCTTCACGGCTAACGTCCTCGCCCGCGACCAGGAAGCACTGTCGAACCAGTTCGCTCGACGAGGCACGGACAAATGGGCAGGTATCCCATGGAGTCCGACAGCACAGGGCAACCCGATCGTTGAAGGAAGCCTGGCCTGGTTCGACTGCATGATCTGGGCCGAACACGACGCCGGCGACCACTTCATCGTGCTCGGACGCGTCATTCAACTAGGAACATCCCCTGACGACCATCCCGGCCCCCTGCTGTACTTCCAAGGCCGATACCGGACCCTCCAGGAGCTCCGCCCTGCCTGATGCGTGCGTGCACCGTTTCCACTGATCAGTGGCCCCACGTTCGTCAGCACTCGGATTTATGACACCCCCATTTGACCTTCACACTAATGGCAATGTTGATGATGGAAGGACAGATATCGCACGAGGGAGACACATGAAGATCGGAATCATCGGCGCGGGCTCGATCGGCTCGACCATCGGCCGGCGGCTCAGCCGCCATGGACACGACGTGGTGATCGCGAACTCCCGCGGCCCGGAGACCATCGACGCCAGAGCCTTGAGTACCGGCGCGCGAGCCGTTCCGGCGTCCGAAGCGGCCATCGACGTCGACGTCCTCGTCGTCTCGGTCCCCCTGAACCGCAATGAGGACATCGCCGCCCATGTCCGGCGCGCTCCCGAGGCCGCCGTCGTCATCGACACGTCCAACTACTACCCGGCACGCGACGGCATCATCCCCGCCTTAGCTGAGGGGCAACCCGAGAGCGCCTGGTTGTCCGAGCTCTTCGGCCGCCCCGTCACGAAGGCCTGGAACGCCATCACGTCCCAGTCCTTCGACGCCAAGGCCACTGACGCCGGTACGGCAGGCCGTGTTGCCATCCCGGTGGCCTCCGATCACGACGACCACCGGAAGGTGGCGATGTCCCTGGTGGAGCAGACCGGCTTCGACGCTGTCGACGCCGGCGTTCTCGCCGAGTCGTGGCGCCAGCAGCCCGGCGCCCCCGTCTACTGCACGGATCGGACGGGTGAGGAGATGCCCTCCTTCCTGGCAGCCGCCGAGAAAGAGCGGGTCCCGCAGCGCCGGGATCTGGCCATGGAGGCCATCGGCTGGTACATCGACGCCGGCGGCAGGCCGGACGGCAAGTTCCTCGTCGCCATCAACCGCGCCTGCTACAGCTGACGCTGCGGCCCCGCAACTTCCCCCTCCACATACCAATGCGCACCTACTGGTGCGTCCTCATACGCAAGCCAGGATGAAGACCGAATGACTTCTCACCAAGCAACAGCAACAGCACCACACGACACCGGCGGTCACGGATCACGGTCCGACAGTGCGGGCCCGATACAGAAACCCTCGTGGGCGGGCGTTGCCTCGCTGAGCGTGGGCGTCTTCGCCCTCGTGATGGCAGAGTTCCTGCCGGCGAGCCTCCTTTCCCGGGTTGCCGCGGATCTGGGAGTGACAGAGGGTGTGGCCGGTCAGTCCGTCGCCATCACCGCCATCGTTGCGGCCGTTGCCGGTGTCACCATCCCGGTCGTGCTCTCGCGCATGGACCGCCAGCACCTGATGATCACCCTCTCGGCGCTGGCCGTCGTCTCCGATGTGCTGGTCGCGATCGCGCCGACCTACCCGATCCTTCTGGCCGCACGGGTCCTGCTCGGCATCGCGATCGGCGGGTTCTGGGCGCTGGCGATCTCCATCACGGCGCGCTTGGTTCCAGCAGCCAAACTCGGTCTGGGTCTGACGATCGTCAACGTCGGCGTGACCCTGGCTACCGTCGCCGCTGTCCCGCTCGGCACGCTGCTCGGTGAGATCTGGGGCTGGCGTGCCGTGTTCGCGCTGGCCGCGGGCGTCGGCATCATCGCCATGGTCATCCAGTTCTTCGCCCTGCCCTCGATGCTCACCGGCCCCTCGCGCGGATTCCGGCCCCTGATCCGGACACTGCGCTCCCGCATGGTCCTGCTCTGCCTGTTCACCATGGCCCTGATGGGTGCAGGGCATTTCGCCGGCTTCACCTACATCCGTCCGGCAGCGACCGAGGTCGGCGGACTCGATCCCGAGCAGCTCGCTGTCCTGCTCCTGGTGTACGGGCTCGGGATCGTGGGCGGCAACCTGATCGCCGGACCTCTCGCCGACAGGACGCTGCGCGTCGCGGCACTGATCTTCCCGCTCGTCCTCGGCCTGGCGATGATCGCCTTCGTCTACATGGGCAGCAGCCCGGTGCTGCTCTTCACCGCAGCCGCGCTCTGGGGAGCAGGTTTCGGCGCCCTGCCGACGGTCATCTCGACCTGGCTCGCACGGGCCGAACCGGCCCGCCTGGAAAGCATCGGCGGACTCCAGACAGGAGTGTTCCAGGTCGCGGTCGCCCTCGGCGCGTTCCTCGGCGGACTCCTCGTCGACGGCGCAGGTGTGCAGACAGCCCTTGTCGTCGGTGGTCTCGCCTCCGTCCTCGGCGCCCTCATCCTGGGGGCAGTCAAGCCTCCGAAACTCACATAACGACACGACCACTGGAACCAGCATCTTATGAGTAATGACACGCACCTCGCCCCCGCAACAGGGTCCATCGGCATGATCACCGACCCTCAAGGAGCGATCACCGACCCGATCGTGGCCAGCCCCACACCAATCAAGCGATTGTCGCCCGGCGAGGTTCTGACGATCTCCGTCCTGGTCTTCTCGGCATTCGTGGCGTTCCTGTCCGAGATGGTCGTCGGGGTGGCGCTGCCGCAGATCATGGACGACCTGAACATCACGGCGACGACCGGGCAATGGCTCACCACCGGCTACGCCCTCACCCTGGCGGTCATCATCCCGACCACCGGGTACATCATGCAACGCTTCCAGCTCCGGACGATCTTCATCGCCAGCGTCGGACTGTTCACCCTCGGCACCCTCATCGCGGCCGTCGCACCCGGCTTCGCGCTGCTGCTCACCGGCCGGATCGTGCAAGCACTCGGTACGGCTGTGCTGGTCCCGCTGCTGATGACGACGTCGATCGGCCTCGTCGCACCCTCCCGCCGGGGACAGATGATGGCATTGGTCACCGCGGTCTCCGCCGTCGCGCCCGCCCTCGGTCCCGCCTTCTCCGGCCTGGTGATGTCGCAGCTTTCCTGGCGGTGGCTGTTCATCATCATCCTGCCGCTGTCGGTGCTCGGCTTGCTCATCGGGGCGATCAAGATGCCGAACCTGACCACGCCGTGACGCATCGGATTCGACGCGCTGTCGCTGGTGCTCTCCGCGATCGGTTTCGGCGCACTGGTGTTCGGCCTGGCCAGTGCCGGCGAATCCAGTGACGGGCATTTCTCAGCATCGTTCTGGATCGCGATCCCGCTCGGGGTGGCGGGTATCGCGGCGTTCGTGGCGCGGCAGCTCCGCCTGCAGCGCCACGGCACGGCCGTCCTGGACCTGCGGATCTTCACCTACGCCGGGTTTGCGCGACCCGTCATCGTCTTCACGTTCCTGGTCATGGGCGCCTTCGCTCTCGCCACCCTGCTGCCCCTGGTCATGCAGGAATCCCTCGGACTCGGTTCGCTGGAGACAGGGCTCCTGATGGTGCCCGGCGGAGCGACGATCGGGATCGTGTCCCTCCTCGTCGGCCGCTACTACGACCGCATCGGAGCCCGCGGACTCGCCCTTCCGGGAGCCCTCGTCGTCGGTGCCGGCTGGTGGTTCATGACGACCTTCACGGAAGACACCTCGATGTGGGTGGTCCTGGCCACCTACGTGTTCGTCTGCGCCGGACAAGCTTTCGCCTGGGTCGCTCTGTTCACCATGTCGCTGGGATCCCTCCCCAGCGCCCTCACCCCGCACGGCAGCGCCGCGCTGAACACCATTCAGCAGCTCGGCGGCGCAGCCGGACTGGCAGTACTCATCGCGGTCTTCAGCTCGAACGCCGGCGGCACGGACGCCGCTTCCGTCGCCGATGGTGCCCGCGCCGCCTTCACCGTCGGCACTGTCCTGGCAGTCGTCGCCCTCGTAGCAACGGCATTCCTCCCGCGACACGCGCGCACCATGAATGAGCACTGAACGAGCGCTCGTCGAGCAGCAGAACGCCGCCTGCCGGCTATCGACCACAGCTCGAGGGCACCCGCCCTGGCTGCGCGACGGTCAACCGTTATCTACCCTCGCATCGGGCCCTTGTCCTCACGCCGTCGTCGCCAGGGCTATGTCTGTCGGACGGTCAGCGGTCTTCAGGTGTTTCAGGTAGAAGTACAGCGGGACCGCTTCCACCACTGCGAGCAGCAGGAACATGGGGATGACGGCCGTCGAGGCAAAGGGAGTAGTCGGATCAGCGCTTGCGCCGAACCACTGATCGGTGGCCACCCCGATGGCCTCGAGCACCAGAGTGACGAGCATGGGACCGACTACCAGTTCGCCGAGCGGCTGTCGGTTCCAGAGCCACCAGGCCCCGCAGATGAGTAACGGAAGCCAGATCGCAAGGTCCTGTATGAAGACCGGATTCGTGGTTACGCCGGAGCATTCGAGGAAAGTGGCCGGCTGTTCACTGCGGACAGCAGGAATGATGGCCCGCAACCACACCGCTGCATTGAGAACCGCAAGCACGGCGACGTAGATGGCGATGCTGCGGACGGGAAGCATGCCGTCGAACCGCGCGCGGAATGCTACGAGGTCCACCGTCTGAACGATCACGACGATTGACCAGAACGCCGCGGACAGCATCGCTATGTAGATCAGGAAGAGACTGTTGAAGGGCGTGGCAAAAAGAAACAGGACGCTCTGATAGACGATGTACGCCAGAGCTCCCAGCCACACCACAAGTGCCCGCGCCGAGTCGCGTCGGGTGAAGAACATCGCGGTGACGAGCGCTGGAAGGGCGAGGACCATGATCACCAGTGCTGTTCCGCGGAGGTTGCCCTGCGCGACGGGCGGACCCCCGAGAACGTCCGGGATGAAGTACGAGGCTGCGGAGGCAGTCAGTGCCCCGATGGCCGATGCACTGGAAAGCCGGTACGCAGCCGCTGGCAGGAGAATCATGTGCTCCATGCTTCCTGCAGGTTACGGCCCCGCCTAGGGTCGAAAGGCACGCTCTGCCCGCGCTTTGTTCCGCGCGGACGCAGAGGTTGCACGACGAAAAGGGCTGACCGTGACCGTGAACCACCGCACCGGTTGATGCATTGGAAGACGTTTGCGCGAGTCTTGCAGCCGACGTGACGTCACTCGCCTCCACAGCACCCTCGCTTACACCGAGTGGAAACGCTGAGGCCCTTCCAATGGACCAGTCGGGGTTGCTGGGTGACGACAGGCAGGCCCTAGCGGACGACGAGGACGTTGCCGCGGGCGTGATGCAGCACGGCATGGACGGTGGATCCGAGCCGCGCGCCGAGAGTGTTACGTCCCTTCGCGCCGAGGACGACGCACGCGGCCCTGCGGGCGTGCTGCACGATGACTCCGGGTACGGAGGGTTCCGCGAAGGAATCCTCGATGACGGTGAGGTCCGTGTCGTCGGGCAGTATGTTCAGGGCCTGCTGGACGACGGGATCATGCTCCGGATCGGGCAGGTGCGTCAGGGCGTGGCGAGCGTAGGGTCTGACGTGAAGCACACGCAACGATGCGTGCAGTGTTCTCGCCAGATCCGCCGCGGCGATGACAGCGCGGTCGCTTTCCGGCGACCCGTCGACGGCGACCAGAACATCTCCTGGTTCGGGTTGGTCCTCGCGCACCACCATGAGGGGGCAGGAGGCTGCGGCTGCGAGGTGGAGGCCGACGGATCCGAGGAGCAGGCCGGCGAACCCGCCGAGTCCGCGGGTTCCGACGACGAGCAGGGAAGCCTCCGCCGAGAGTCTGGTGAGCACTTCGGCGGGGAATCCGGCGATGAGCCGCACGCTCACTGCAAGGTTGGGCTCCGCCTGTTGGGCGAGGTCGATGCCTTCGGCGGCGGTTCTTTCTGCCGCTCCACGCAACCCGCTGTCCTTGATACCCGTCACGGGGCCGAGGTCGTGGGTGAAGAACGGCCAGAACCAGCAGTGCACCACCACGAGGTCTTGCTGCGCTGCCACCGCATAGTGGGCCGCCCAGAGCACTGCGTGCCGCGCGTCGTCCGACCCGTCGTAACCAACGATCACTGGTTTCACCGGAACGCCGGCCGGGTTCATGCCAGCGTCCGGACAGGTGGCAGGGGTGTGGTCTCACCCTCGGCCAGGTGGAGGGCGCCGTGGGAGACGAGGACCGGGCACTGCGCCCGCTCTGCGAGTGCGGAGCTCACGGATCCCAGGAGCAGTCCGGCGAACCCGCCGTGGCCGCGGGAGCCGACGACGACCATCGCGGCATGCATGCTCTCGTCGATGAGGACCTCCACCGCGAGGCCGCGCACCACCCCGCGCTCGACCTCCCCGACCCGGGAAGGAGTCCCCTCGGGGAACGCCTCCGTCAGCGCCTGGTCCAGGGCCTTGCGCGCGAATCCCTCGTAGTCGTATTCCACGGGAGGCGCGTACAGGCCGAAGGCGAGAGGGTGCTGCCATGCCGTGATGGCGCGGAGGGTGTCGCCGGCGAGGGGCATGAGACTGACGGCGAGCTGCAGCGCAGCGATCGACGACGGAGAGCCATCGACCCCGACGACGACAACTCGCGCACGGGACGTGGCGGATGCGTCCATGATGATTCCCTTGCTGGGCGGAACACTGCTTCTTCCGATCGTCGCCGGTCGCGGGAGGAGCAGCTAGGGCCTTACGTCCCCTCCTCACTCCAAAGTGGTAGGGGACACGGGGCCCTGCCAGGTAGGGCCGGAAGAAGTCATGCTGATGCTTGGCTCCAGCAGGCGCCGGCGTCATCGAGCGGGCCCCCGACGTCGTTCATCACCGAGCGCGCCGTCATGCGGCGTCATGCAGGGTCATGTCACGCACCGGTGCTGGCAGCCGCTCCGGTCCAGCGCCTAGTCTCGTACCTACAGATCAAGAGTTCCAACGCGAAGCCCTGGCTCGTTGGACGGCAACCCCCTCCGTGGCGGGGTGCCCCAGGTGAAGATCCGGTCCCGCGCATCAGCGCCGGGGCAAGCACGGCGCGGGCCTCGGGGCTCCGCGTCCCGTCGACGGGACCTCCATGTCGTACATCTGCCTCCTCCTGTCCGGAGCGGCCCTCCTGATCAACGGTCTCGGCCTCCTCGGCCGGGTTCCATCCCGCGACTCCGGGTACTTCAACCTGGTCATCGGAACGCTCCAGCTGGTGATCGCGACGCTGATCGCGTCTGCGGGTGCAGGCGATCCCGCCGCGATCGGCTCGGCGAGCGGCATCTTCCTCTTCGGGCTCACCTACCTCTACGTGGGACTGGGATCGGTCGCCGGGCTGGGCGCCTCGGGAGTGGGATGGTTCTGCGGTCTCGTCGCCGTACTCGCCGTCGTCTTCGCCGGCACCTCCCTGGACGACGATCCGGTCAGCGCGGTGCTGTGGCTCGCGTGGGCTGTGCTGTGGGGGCTCTTCTTCCTGCTCCTGGCCTTCGATGCGGCGCGCCTGGCCCGTATCACCGGCTGGAGCGCGATCCTGGTGGGCACGGCCAGCACCATTCCTCCGGCCGTCCTCGGACTGAACGGCGCCTGGCCGGCCGGCTGGAGCCCCGCCCTCGCCGTTGCCGGGGCCATCGCGGTGCTGTTCGTCGTCGCCGGCGCCGTCAGCGCCCGCCCGGTGAAAACACCGGCACCCACGCAGGTCACCGTCCCCGCCTGACGTCGACCCCGGCCGCACCCGTCCCTACATCCCACTTCCATCTCACTTCCCGCTTCCATTCACTTCCCGCTTCCATCTCACTTCCCGCTTCCATCGAAAGGCCCACCATGACCACGCTGACCCATACCCCGCCGGCCACCGACGCGGAGTACGAACTCCTCGCCGCCCGCTTCCGCCCGCTGTTCGCCCGCATCGCCGAGGGCGCAGCCCGCCGCGAGCAGGAGCACGAGCTCCCCCGCGAGGAGATCCGTGCACTCATCGACGCCGGCTTCGGAGCACTGCGGGTTCCGGTGTCCGCGGGCGGTTCCGGTGCCTCACTGCCCCAGCTGTTCCGCCTCCTCACGGAGCTCGCGGCCGCCGACTCGAACATCCCACAGGCCCTGCGCGCCCACTTCGCCTTCGTGGAGGACCGCCTGGTGTCCACCGGAGCCCAGCGCGAGGTATGGCTCAAGCGCTTCGTCGACGGCGAGATCGTCGGCAACTCGTGGACGGAGGTCGGCACCGTCACCATCGGAGACGTCATCACCAAGGTCAGCCCGGACCCGGACGACGCCGGCGCCTTCCGCGTCACTGGAACCAAGTACTACTCGACCGGCAGCATCTTCGCGGACTGGATCGACACCTTCGCGCAGCGCACCGACAACGGGGTCAAGGTCATCGCGGTGGTCAGCACGCACCAGCCGGGGGTGACCCACAGCGACGACTGGGACGGTTTCGGCCAGCAGACCACGGGCTCCGGCACGTCCACCTTCGACCGGGCCCGGGTCGACGCCGTCAACGTCATCGACTTCGACACCCGGTTCAAGTACCAGACCGCGTTCTACCAGGCCGTGCTCCTCGCCGTCCTCGCCGGCAGCATCACGGCCGCCGAACGGGACGTGGCCCGTGAGGTCCGGAACCGCACGAGGATCTTCAGCCACGGCAATGCGTCGTCGTTCGCGGCGGACCCGCAGATCCTGCAGGTCATCGGCGAGGTGTCCGCGGCGGCGTACGCGGCGGACGCGACCGTCGAACGGGCGGCCCGGTCGCTGCAGCTCGCTTATGAGGGCGCATTCCTCGGGGACGAGGTCGAGGACGAGCGCCGTAACGACGTCGCCGAACTCGAGACCGCGAAGGCCCAGGTCATCCTGTCAGCGCTCGCCACCCGCGCGACATCCGATGTCTTCAACGCGCTCGCCGCCTCCGGCGTGAGCACCGCGAAGAACTTCGACCGGCACTGGCGCAATGCGCGCACGGCCGCCAACCACAACCCGTGGGTCTTCAAGGCGAGGATCATCGGCGACCACTCGGTCAACGGTGCCGTCCCGCCGCGCGTCTGGTCCATCGGGGCCGCGCCGGTCGCCGCGCCCGCGAAAGCCTGAGGACGTGCGCGTCCGCGGGCGCGCAGCAGGATGGACCCCCGGGCGCGGTCACCGCGGCGTCCGCCGGGCCCCCGTCCGGCGCTCGACCGGGCAGGCATCCCTGCGGTCGAGTTCGTCGAGGACGGCGTCGAGCGCAGCGGAGGGCCGCGGCAGGGAAGGGGACCCGGTCGGCGGAGCGGGAGAGCCTGCTGCCCCGCGCTGGAGCAGCAGCAGGTCCAGGTCGGAGACGATGTGGAGGTCGGGGAGGAACCCTGTCAGGTAGGTCATGGCGTGTCCTGTCCGGAGATCGGTGTGCGTGCTTCCTCCCTTAGACGGGGGCGACGCGCCCGAATCATCGCTGGTGGGTACGGCGGGTGCGCGTTCCAGCGTCGGCACCGATTCGGGCGATGACTCCGGCGGCGGCTAGAATGGTGCTCCCCCGGCGATCCGTCTGGTCTCACACGGTGTACGGGAGTCGGTTCGGGGGGATCGACCCGACGAGACCGCGGAAAGTCCCCATGACGAGCACCGAGACCAGCACCGACCTTCCCCGCCCTTTCCGCCTCACCAGGCTTGCACGGTGTGCCGTGCGCCTGAGGTTCGGGCAGGACTCCGTGATATCGGAGTCGGACGCGATCGCGATCCTCGAACAGAGCTTCGACCTCACGGGCCGGCGACAGTACGTCCTGTACTTCGAACTCGACAGGGTGTCCTGCATCTCGTCCGGCGCCCGCCGCGTCCTCACCGCGGCCCGCGACGTCCTCGCGTGCGCCATGGTCGGTGCGGGGCCGATGGACCGTATGCTGTCCGTGCCCTACGAGCAGGCCGACTACCCCTCGGAGTACTTCACGGAGCGGAGCGCCGCCCTCGAGTGGCTGGCGCTCATGCACGACGTCCTGTGTGCCGACCCGGTGGAACACGCGATGAGCCTCACGGTGGACCGGGACCCCTTCGCCCGCCGCCGGGCTTCCTGACGGCTGCCGGCAGCCGCGGCGCAGCAGAGCCCGTCAGGACGCGGGCTTCGCCGCCAGCGACTGCCGGCGGACGACCCTCACCCTCTGGTAGACCGTGACGAGGCTCGCCGCCGCCAGGACCACGAGGACGGCCAGCAGGACTCCCTCGGGCAGCCCGAGGCCCGTCAGTCCCGTGACGACCAGGACGGAGACGAGGCGCTCGGCGCGCTCCGCCAGCCCGACGTTGGCCGTGAAGCCGAGCGACTCGGCCTTCGCCCGGGCATAGGAGACGATCATGCCGAGCACGAGACAGGCGAGTGCTGCAATCGCGATGGCCGGGTTCTCCCCGCCCGTGAAGAACCAGATGGCGACGCCGGTGAACAGCGCCCCGTCCGCGATGCGGTCGAGCGTCGAATCGAGGAAGTTCCCCCACAGTCCGCCGTGGCCCTTCATCCGCGCCATGATCCCGTCGACGATGTCGGAGAACACGAAGAGCGTGATGAAGACCGTGCCCCAGAACAGCTGGCCGAGCGGGTAGAAGACCAGCGCTCCGGCGGACACACCGATGGTTCCGGTGATGGTCACGGCGTCGGGCGTCACGCCCCACTTGAGCAACAGGCGGGCCAGCGGCGTGAAGAGGGCCGTGAAGAAACCGCGCGCGTACCTGTTGAGCATCAGGACGCCGATCCCGCAGCTGTCCCCGAGGACGGCCAGGCCGCCGCGACCTGCTCGCGGACCTCACCGAGCGTCTGCGTGATCGCCTTGGTCTGCGCGATGATCGGCAGGAAGTTCCCGTCCCCGCCCCATCGGGGCACCACATGCTGGTGCAGGTGGGCCGCGATGCCCGCGCCTCCCGTGGCCCCCTGATTCATGCCCAGGTTGAAGCCCGAGGGATTCGACACCTTCCGCAGTACGCGCATGGCCGTCTGCGTGAGGGCGGCGATCTCCGCGGTCTCCGCTTCGTCGATGTCCGTGTAGTCGGGCACATGTCGGTACGGGCAGACCAGGAGATGGCCGGCGTTGTAGGGGAAGAGGTTGAGCAGCACGAAGGCATGGGTACCGCGGTGGACGATGAGCGCTTCCTCGTCGCTCTGCTGAGGAGCACGGCAGAACGGACACGTCTTCTCCGACGTGACCTGCTCCTGCCCCCCCTTGATGTAGGCGAGGCGGTGCGGCGTCCACAGTCGCTGGAAGGCGTCGGGCACACCCGCCAGTTCGAGATCGTCCGTTACCGCGGCGTCGCCCGCGTAGGGGCCGGTCCCGCCCGGATTGTCCGCGTCCTCCATCAGACCGTGGCCTCCCGGCTGCGTACCGCCTCCACGATCCGCCGGACCGCCTCGTCGACCGGCACCTGGTTGTCCTGGCTGCCGTCGCGGAACCGGAACGAGACGGCGTTGGCTTCCTGGTCCTCGCCGCCCGCGATGAGCACGAACGGCACCTTCTCCTTGCTCGCCGTGCGGATCTTCTTCGGGAAGCGGTCGGACCCGGCGTCGACCTGCGCGCGGATGCCCTCGGCCTTCAGCTTGTCGACGACGTCGAACAGGTAGTCGTTGAACGCCTCGGCGACGGGGATGGCGAGCACCTGCACGGGTGCCAGCCAGGCGGGGAAGGCTCCGGCGTAGTGCTCAGTGAGCACGCCCATGAAGCGCTCGATCGATCCGAACAGCGCGCGGTGGATCATGACCGGGCGCTGGCGCGACCCGTCGGCGGCCTGGTACTCGAGTTCGAATCGCTCGGGCAGGTTGAAGTCGAGCTGGATGGTCGACATCTGCCAGGTGCGTCCGATCGCGTCACGTGCCTGGACGGAGATCTTCGGGCCGTAGAACGCGGCTCCCCCGGGGTCGGGCACGAGCTCCAGTCCTGAGGACTCGGCGACCTCGGCGAGGGTACGCGTGGCTTCGTCCCAGATCTCGTCCGAACCGACGGACTTCTCGGGGTTGCGGGTGGAGAGCTCCAGGTAGAAGTCCTCGAGGCCGTAGTCCTTGAGGAGGCCCAGCACGAAGTTGAGCGTCCCGGTGAGCTCGTCCTTCATCTGCTCACGCGTGCAGTAGATGTGGGCGTCGTCCTGGGTCATGCCGCGCACCCGGGTGAGGCCGTGGATGACGCCGGACTTCTCGTACCGGTACACGGAGCCGAATTCGAACAGGCGCAGCGGCAGTTCGCGGTAGGACCGCCCGCGCGACCGGAAGATCAGGTTGTGCATGGGGCAGTTCATGGGCTTGAGGTAGTAGTCCTGCCCGGGCTTGCGCACCGTGCCGTCCTCGTTGAGCTCCTCGTCCACGTGCATGGCGGGGAACATGCCGTCCCGGTACCAGTCGAGGTGCCCGGAGACCTCGTAGAGGTGGCCCTTGGTGATGTGCGGCGTGTACACGAACTCGTAGCCGGCATCGGTGTGGCGCTGGCGCGAGTAGTCCTCCATGGCCTTGCGGATGATGCCGCCCTTGGGGTGGAACACCGGCAGTCCGGAGCCCAGCTCGTCGGGGAAGGAGAAGAGGTCCAGCTCCGTGCCGAGGCGCCGGTGATCGCGGCGCTCTGCTTCCGCCAGGCGCTCCTGGTAGGCCTTCAGCGCGTCCTTGGTGGGCCACGCCGTGCCGTAGATGCGCTGGAGCTGCTTGTTCTTCTCGCTGCCGCGCCAGTAGGCGGCAGCCGAACGCGTCAGCGCGTAGGCGTTGGAGATTAGTTTGGTGTTCGGCAGATGCGGGCCGCGGCAGAGGTCCTGCCAGACGACGTCGCCGGACTTGCGGTCCACGTTGTCGTAGATCGTCAGCTCTCCGGCGCCGACCTCCACCGACGCCCCGTCCTCCTCGGTGGCCCCGCCCTTGAGGCCGATGAGCTCGAGCTTGTACGGCTCGTCCTTCATGGCCTCGCGGGCCTCGTCCTCGGACACGACCCGTCGCACGAAACGCTGGTTGGTGTTGACGATCTTCAGCATCATCTTCTCGAGCTGCTTGAGCTCTTCGGGCGTGAAGGGTTCCTCCACGTCGAAGTCGAAGTAGAAGCCGTCGGTGATGTACGGCCCGATGCCGAGTTTGGCACCCGGACGCAGCTGCTGCACGGCCTGGGCCATGACGTGGGCTGCGGAGTGGCGCAGCACCTCGAGGCCGGCCGGGTCCTCCAGCGTGACGCCCTCGACGGAGGCACCCTCGGGAAGTTCCTGGTCGAGGTCCCTGAGCTCCCCGTCCACGCGCATCACGACGACGTCGCGCCGTTCACTGAACAGCTCGGTGCCGGTGGTGCCCGTCGTCGCCTGCTTCTCTTCGCCGTCGACGACGAGTTTCATGGGCTGGGGCGCTGACACGGGCGGTCTCCTCGGTGCTGGGAAAAATGGTCGCCCGAACGGGCGTGACGGGACCCGGCAAGGGCCGGGACCGCCTTGCTGATCGTATCGGGTGGGCGCAGGGCCGACCAACACACCGCCGATCGACGGGGCCGGTGGACGGGCAGATCCACGGGCGGACCGACGGTCGCACCGACGCGCACATCGACAGTTCGATGGACGCAGACCACCGGGCACTGCGCGTCAGCCTTCCCGGCGCACCCTCATCTCGAACTCGATGAACGCGGCGATCATCGCCCGGTACGTCTCCTCGACGACCGTCGGGTCCACGCCCTGCTGCGACGCGTAGCCGCGCACATTGGTGATGACCTGCTCCACCCGGGCGGGGGCGCGGACGGAGGCGTCGTCGCGCTTGAGCGCACCCGCCCGGCGGACGAGGCGCTCCCTGCGGGAGATGAGCGACACGATCTGCTCGTCCACCTCGTTGATGGCGACACGGACGGCCGCCAACTGCTTCACGTTCTGCTCGTCGTCTGCTTCAGCCATGGCGGAAGCCTACCGCTGTCACCGGCGGTCGCCGCCTGCCGCGGGGAGGAATGGCACCGCCTCCTGCGGTGTTGAGTACCATGCGGGCGGATCAGCCGCCCGCGTATCGACGCGTGCGGCACGTGCGCACGCAGATTTGAGGAGCACCGTGGACTACACGCCAGAAGCCGGATCCATCACCATGTTCTCGACCTCCTGGTGCGGGTACTGCCGGCGCCTGAAGTCTCAGCTGGATGCCCAGGGCATCGGCTACACCGAGATCAACATCGAGGAGGTCGAAGGCACCGCGGAGCTGGTCGCATCCCTCAACGGAGGCAACCAGACCGTCCCGACCGTGATCTTCCCGGACGGCAGCACGGCCACCAACCCGTCCGCCGCCGAGGTCCGGACCAGGGTCGCCGTCTAGCCGGAGGCCCTCCGCGCCGGTCCTTCCCGCCATATGCTGGGACCGGTGGCCCGTTCCCCGGCCGCCGTTCCCAGCGGAAGGACAGCGAAGACATGGTGCATAGAGTTCAGGGCGTCGTGGTGCGGGCGAAGGATGCCCCCGCCGCCATCGAGACCATCCTCGTACCCGATCCCGGACCGGGCGAGGCACTGGTCGATATCCTGACGTGCGGCGTCTGCCACACCGACCTGCATTACAAGCAGGGCGGTATCAACGACGAGTTCCCGTTCCTGCTGGGCCATGAGGCCACCGGCGTCGTGAGCGCGGTGGGCGACGACGTCACCACCGTCGCGCCGGGCGACCGCGTCATCCTGAACTGGCGGGCCGTCTGCGGCGAGTGCCGGGCGTGCCGCCGGGGTGAGCCGCAGTACTGCTTCAACACCGCCAACGCCATCCAGAAGATGACGCTCGAGGACGGCACCGTGCTGTCCCCGGCCCTCGGCATCGGCGCTTTCGCCGAGAAGACCCTGGTGGCGGCGGGCCAGTGTACCAAGGTCGATCCCGCGGCGGACGCGGCGGCCGTGGGCCTGCTCGGCTGCGGCGTGATGGCGGGCATCGGAGCAGCGATCAACACGGGCAACGTCTCCCGGGGCGACTCGGTCGCCGTCATCGGATGCGGCGGCGTGGGGATAGCCGCCGTCGCGGGGTCCCGGCTCGCCGGGGCCACCACGATCATCGCCGTCGACATCGACGACCGGAAACTCGAACTGGCACGGGGCCTGGGCGCCACGCACGTCCTGAACTCGAAGGACGAGGACCCCGTGGAAGCCATCCGGGCGCTGACCGGCGGCAACGGGGCCGACGTCGTGATCGATGCCGTCGGACGGCCCGAGACCTACAAGCAGGCGTTCTACGCCCGCGACCTCGCCGGGACCGTGGTCCTCGTCGGCGTCCCCACCCCCGAGATGACCATCGAGCTCCCCCTGCTCGACGTCTTCGGCCGGGGCGGAGCGCTGAAGTCCTCCTGGTACGGCGACTGCCTGCCCAGCCGGGACTTCCCCATGCTCGTCAGCCACTACCTGCAGGGCAACCTCGACCTCGACGCCTTCGTCACCGAGCGCATCCGCCTCGACCAGGTCGAGGAGGCCTTCGGGAAGATGCACGGCGGTGCCGTGCTCCGATCGGTGGTGGAGCTCTGATGGCGGCACGCGTGGAGCACCTCGTCACGTCCGGGACGTTCTCGCTCGACGGCGGGACGTGGGACGTGGACAACAACGTCTGGATCGTGGGCGATGACGAGGAGTGCGTCGTCATCGACGCACCCCACGACGCGGCGGCGATCCTCGACCAGGTGAACGGGCGGACGGTCCGGGCGATCCTGCTGACGCACGCCCACGACGACCACATCCGCGCCGTCGGTGACCTGTTCGACGCCGTCGGCGCGCCGATCCACCTGCACGAGGGCGACCGCGAACTCTGGGACAGGGTGTTCCCCGAACTGAGCCCCGACCAGTGGATCCGCGACGGCGACACGATCGACGTCGCCGGTGTCACGCTCACCGCGCTGCACACCCCGGGCCACTCCCCCGGCTCGGTCTGCTACCTGCTGCCGGAGGCGGGAACAGTCTTCACGGGCGACACGCTCTTCCAGGGCGGGCCGGGCGCCACGGGCCGCTCCTACAGCGACTTCCCCACCATCATCGAGTCCATCCGCACCCGGCTCCTGACACTGCCACCGGAGACCATCGCGCGGACCGGCCACGGGGAGAGCACCACCATCGGCGACGAGGCTCCGCACCTGGAGGAATGGATCCGGCGCGGACACTGATGCCGTAGGCTCCGTCCCCGCGTCCCGCCGTCAGGAGCGGCGGGACGCGGGGGCAAGGCGCACGGTCGCGGCGTAGGCCGCCAGCAGGGCGTCCTCCACGGCGTCGACCGTCACGCCGCCGGCGAGGTCCTGCGCCGCTCCGGCGGTGGCCGGCCGCCACTCGAGCCCCAGCGCGGCGTAGGCGTCGGTGAGCACGGCGCGGAGGGGCGCCGAGTCCTCCACGACGAGGACCGACGAGAAGAGCCACGCACCCGCGACGACGCGCTGCGCCGTGCCGACGAGCTTGACGGCCGGGACGCCGTCGGCCCGCCCGTGGACCGTGAATTCACCGGGGCAGTACTCGCCCGGGACCTCGCCCACGTGCGCGTCGAGTCCGACGCCGCTCAGTATCCCGGCGAAGAACTCCCCGAACGCGGCGAAGCGGGCCCGCGTGCCGGCGACGGGGTCCGGGGCGGGTTCGAGGTGGTCGACCACGAGGCAGCCCCGATGGTAGGCCGCGGCGCGCCCGCCTGCGCGCCGCACCAGCGGGACGAAGCCGTGCTTCGTCGATACGGCGCACGCCTCACCGAAACCCGGCAGCCGTGCGTCCCGCTGTCCGAAGGCGACCGTGGGACTCGGGCGGTACAGGCGCAGCGTCGGGGGCCTGCTTCCGACGGCGACGTCGCGCAGCAGCGCGATGCCGCGTTCCAGCTCTGCGGCCGCGTCATCCGAGGCCGGGTCGAGAACGAGCGCCAGCTCGGCAGCGCCATGCCATGGAGTGCTCATCCATCCATCGTAGGCAGAGCCCGGGAGAAGCTGAGCGCGGACCGCCCGGACACCAGCCGGCGCCCCTGCAGGACCGGCGCCGGTCAGGGCGTCGGGAGGGGCGTCCACTCGAGCCAGAGCCCCGCCTCGACGGCGATGGCCGGGGGTACGGTATGGGGGCCGTCGAACTCGCGGTACACCACCTCGTACCCGCGGCGCTTGAGCGCGGGCACCACCCTCCTGCTCGTGGCGTCGATGGGAAGGACGGCGTCCTCGGTGCCGTGCGAGATGAAGACGGCCGGCTGCCCGTTCTGCGGCCCGGCCGGCACGAAGCCGGGTGAGAACGCCACTACCTTGCTGAAGAGGTCCCCGTTGGCCAGCCCGAGGCCCAGCGCATAGGAGGCTCCGTCGGAGAACCCCGCCACGCCGATCCGGTCAGGATCGACCGGGACGAACGAGAAGACCTCCTGCAGTGCCCTGTTGATCACCTCGGTGTCCGGACCGTACCCGCCGCGGATGGCGTCCCAGGTGGCCGCGCGGGAGGCGGGCGCGAGGATGACGATCCCGAGCTCCTCGGCGGCCGCGCGGAGGACGGACAGCCCGCCCTGCGGGTCCCCGCCCGCCCCGTGGAGAGCGACGAGGAGGGGCACCGGCTCGTCGGTGTCCACGGACTCGGGGACGAAGACGATCGGGTCCCGCCTCGTCGCCACGCCGAGGGCGTGCACCCCCGGTCTCGTCCCGGTACCCGGTTCCGCCGTGCCCGGTCGCGCTGTGAGGACGGCGGGATCCCCCGCCGCGGTACCTGTGGGCTGTCCGCTGTCCATGGAACCTCCGTCGCACGCCGTCTCCGCCACGAGGAGCGGCACGATCACCATGCTGGCAAGGATGTCCCTCCTCGTTGCCACACGGCGATTCTAGGGGCGGCAGGCACCCGCTCTCCCGGTTGCCGTCCGAGCCTCCATCGGTTATCGGACCGTGCCGGGCCGCACGCTGTCGCACCGGTGCGCACCGGGTGCGCACCGGTGTTGCAGCGGTGCGCACCCGCGCTCCTCAGGACTCCCAGGCCTCCAGCAGCAGCCCCGCGGCACGTGCGGGGTCGGGCGCCGCGCAGATCGCGGACACGACTGCCATTCCTGCCGCTCCCCCCTGGCGGAGCGGGGAGGCGTCCGCCGCGGTGACCCCGCCGATCGCCACGCAGGGCAGGCGCGCCGTGCCCGCCAGCGCAGCGAAGCCGTCGACGCCGAGCGGTGTCGGGTGGTCCGGTTTCGTGGCGGTGGCATGCACCGCGCCGACGCCGAGGTAGTCCACCGTGCCGGCGGGAAGGGCGTGGGCGACGGCGAACTGGTCGGCGGTCGCCGCGCTCAGGCCCACGACGGCGTCCGGGCCGACGATGCGCCGCACCAGATCGGGCGGCAGGTCGGACTGGCCCACGTGGACGCCGTGCACCTGTGCGCCCTGCTCCCGCGCCGCGAGGTACACGTCCACCCGGTCGTCGACCAGCACCGGCACCCGGCCCGCGACGGCGTCGGCGACCGCGGCGAGGAGCGCGAGCAGGTCCCGCCCTCCCGCGTGCTTGTCCCGCACCTGCACGCAGCTCGCACCCCCTGCCACGGCCGCGGCGACGACGTCGGCGACCGCCCGGGGCGCGCACAGCTCCGTGTCGGTCACGAGGTAGAGCGGCAGGTACGACGCCGGATCCGGCCGGGGCATCAGGAGTCCTCCGGCAGGACCAGGCCCTGGCGGACATCGGCCGGGGTGATCGCTGCGAGCGCGTCGAGGAAGCGCGGGGCGAAGGTTCCCGGGCCCTCCGCCAGGATCGCGGCCTTCTCCGCGGCGAGCGTGTACACGCCGGTGGCCGCAGTGGCCGCGAGCAGTGGATCCGGTGTGAGCGAGGCGAAAGCCGCCATCACGGCACCGAGCGCGCAGCCGCCGCCGGTGACCCGGGTCAGCAGCGGCGTGCCGTTGGCCACCCGGACGACGGCGCCGTCGGCCGGGACGACGGCGTCGACGGCCCCCGAGACGGCGACGACGGAACCCCACCGCGATGCCAGGAGGCGTGCTGCGTCGAGCGCCGCGGCGGGCTCGTCCACGGAGTCCACGCCGCGTCCCCCGCCGCCGGAGCCGGCGAGGGCGATGATCTCCGATGCATTGCCGCGGATGATGGTGGGGCGCTGGGCGACGAGCTGCTGGGCCGTCCGGGTGCGAACGGTCAGGAACCCCACGGCGACGGGATCGAGCACCCAGGGCGTGCCCGACGCGGCCGCCGCCTCCGCGGCCTCGAGCATGGCCGCGCGCTGCGCCTCGGTGGGTGTGCCGAGGTTGACGAGCACCCCGGAGGCCACGGGCGCGAACTGCGCCGCTTCCCCGGGGATGTCGACCATGGCGGGGGCTGCACCCAGGGCGAGCAGCACGTTCGCGGTGAAGTTGGTGACGACCGCGTTGGTGATGCACTGGACCAGCGGGGAGGCACTGCGCAGGTCCGCGAGCAGCCCCGCGCAGGCCTCGGCGCTGATCGTGCGGGCGGGGTCCGCGGTTGCCGATGGGAATTCCGTCATGTGCTGCCTTTCGCTGGGGCGAGAGGACGGACGGACACCAGGGCCCGGCAGGACATCCCTTCGCCAGTATGAGCTGGATCAGGTTCGACGGGTCTTATCTCAGCCCCTCCGGTGGAGGGACACCCCGTGTCGCTGCTCGAACGATAACGCGTTGTGCGGATGCTTCCAAGCCCCGACACCGCCCCGGCGTGCCGGGGCGGTGACCGGAGGGACCGGCACCGGGACGGGCAGCTGCGCCTGGCTAGCGGCCGCCCTCGATCTTGCGGCTGCGCTGCTCCTGCCCGGGAGCCCCGTAGGGGTAGTCCCCGAAGGTGGGGGCGCTGACCTCGTCGAGTCGTTCGAGCTCTTCGGGCGTCAGCACGACGCCCGACGACGCGAGGTTGTCGGCCAGCTGGTCCTGCGTGCGTGCGCCGAGGATCACGGAGGTCACGGCGGGTTTCGCGGCGACCCAGGCGAGTGCGACGTGGGAGGCGTTGATGCCACGCTCGGCCGCGATGCCGGTCACGGTGTCGACGATGTCCCATGTCCGGTCCGCGTTGCGCTTCTCCCAGGCCTCCATGCCGCGCTTGGGGTTCTCCCCGAGCCGGGTGGCGCCCGTCGGCTCGGCGTCACGGGAGTACTTCCCGGTCAGCCAGCCGCCGCCGAGCGGGGACCACGGCAGCATGCCCATCTCCGCGTCGAGCACGGCGGGGACGATCTCGGCTTCGATGTCACGCACGAGCAGCGAGTACTGGGGCTGCAGCGTCACCGGCAGTGAGTAGCCACGCTGGCGGGCGGTCATCACGGCCTTCGTGAGCTGCCAGCCGGTGTAGTTCGAGAACCCGTAGTAGCCGATCTTGCCCTGGACGACCGCCTCGTTGAGGAAGCCGAGGGTCTCCTCGAGCGGGGTCAGCGGATCCCACGCATGCACCTGGTACAGGTCGATGTGGTCGACCCCGAGCCGGGCCAGCGAGGCGTCGAGCGCTCGCCGGAGGTGGCGCCTCGACAGGCCGAGGTCGTTGGGGCCGGCGCCCATCGGGAAGCGGCCCTTGGAGGCGAGCACCATACGGTCCCGTTCCACCGGGTTCTTCGCGAGCCAGCGGCCGATGATCTCCTCGGAGGTGCCGGCGGAGTACACGTCCGCCGTATCGATCAGGTTGCCGCCTGCCGCGGCGTAGTCGGACAGGATGGCGTGAGACGTCGCCTCGTCCGACTCCGCCCCGAAGGTCATCGTGCCGAGGGCGAGGTGGGACACCGAGGTGCCGCTGTTACCGAGTTTCCGGTACTCCATGGGGTTGCTCCTTTGCTGTGCGCCGTGTGGCGCCGTGTCCTTGGATCCTGAACCGGGCGCAGCTGTCCTGCGACCGGCATGGCAAGGGGCGCCGTCGTGGGACGGCGCCCCTCCTCCGATGCTCACTCGCGGACGGTGACGCCCTTCCAGAAAGCGTAGTAACCGCGGATGTTCTCCGCCGCTTCTTTCGGTTCCGGGTAGCTCCAGGCGGCGTCCCTGTTCTGCTCGCCGTCCACCACCAGGGTGTAGTAGCTCGCCGTGCCCTTCCAATGGCACACGGTGTGCGTCTCCGTGGGGACGAAGAATTCCTGGGAGATGGAACCCGGCGGGAAGTAGTGGTTCCCCTCGACCATCACGGTGTCCGCCGACTCCGCGACGACCCTGTCTTTCCAGATTGCTTTCGGCATGGTTCCTCTTCCTCGGGGACGTGAGGTCGCGCGGGCAGGCTGTCCGCTCCCTGCCGACGGCGGCGAGGGCGTCCGTACCCGGTGCAACCCCGGCGAGCGCCGGGGCATTCCGGGCGCGGCGGTCAGAGCTTGCGGACCGTGAGGATCTGCTCGATCCGCCCGAAGGGACCGTCGAGGTCGTGCGCCACGCTGGAGGTGAGTCCCACGCCGTTCGCGCCGAACGTGACGCGCGTATCGAGGCCGAGCCACTCGCCGGCGGGCAGGCGGTGGAGGTGGATCTGCAGGTCGACGTTCGGGAACATCCAGCTGTCGCCACCGGGTGCCACACGCGAGGCGATGCCGTTGGCCGCGTCCATCATGCCCACGAGGCGCACGACGTCGGCGCTCGTCCTGCCCTCCACCATCGGGTAGGTGTTCCGGATCCAGACCTGCCCCCGCCCGGGACGGTGTCCCGGTACCACCCGGACCTCCAGGGACCGGATGAACCCTCCGGGCCACGCCGTCATGCCCTCGTGCGGACCCGCGGCCTCGGGTCCCGGCATCATCGGGTCCTCGACGGCGGCGACGGCTGCCGTGTCCTGGGTGGCGAGGCGCCATGCCTTCGCCACGATCGCGGTCCTGCCGCCGGCTTCCATGCGTGCCTCGAGCAGTTCGATGGTCCGTCCGGGCCGGACGACGGCTGTGCTGACCTCGAATTCACCGCCCGGGATCATCCCGAGGATGTCGAAACTCAGGCGGCCGAGCTGCATGCCGTCCCGTGGCTGGCAGTCCAGCAGGCACTGGGTCAGGAGGCCCGAGATCGGTGCCATGTGCTGCTCTTCCGGGTTCCAGGCGCCCTGGGCGTGGATCGTCGATTCGAACCTCCCGCCGCCGAGATCACGGTAGAAAGAATCGGGCACGGAAGTCTCCTTCGTCGGACGGGCCGGGATCGCGTCCTGCGCGGTGAGCGGAGGAAAGGCCCTGGACATCGGTCCCGGGCACGCACCCGCCCCATGCTAGTGGAACCGGGAAGGGCGTCCCGGAATAGGATCCGGACGCCGGGGGTTCAATGATTGACCGGGTCAACCTTTAAGGGCCCGGTGCCGAACGCGGCCGCGCGGAGGACATCCGACGGCGCCGCACAGCATTTCGAACCGAGCGGATTCCCATGACCTCCAGTCCCCCGTCCCGCGTATCAGACGCGACTCCGAGCCGAGCAGGCGTCGCGCCCTCCCGCCCTGCGGTCTCGCCCGGCACGGCCTCCTCCGGCACTGCCTCCTCGGGTGCCACCGGTGAGGGCGCCCTCCCGGCACGCGACAGGCTGGTCATCACCATCCTGCTCATCTCCGCGTTCGTGGTGATCCTCAACGAGACGATCATGGGCGTGGCCATCCCGCGCCTGGTCGAGGACCTCGGCATCACCGTCGGTGCCGGCCAGTGGTTGAGCACGGCCTTCATGCTGACCATGGCCGTGGTCATCCCGGTGACCGGCTACCTCCTCCAGCGCTTCACCACGCGCCCGGTCTTCATGGCCGCCATGGGCCTGTTCAGCCTCGGCACCCTCATCGCCGCCCTGGCCCCGGGGTTCGCCGTCCTCGTGGTCGGCCGCGTCGTCCAGGCGAGCGGCACGGCGATCATGATGCCGCTGCTGATGACGACGGTCATGACGCTCGTGCCTCCCGCATCGCGCGGCAAGATCATGGGCAACATCTCGATCGTGATCTCCGTGGCGCCCGCGCTGGGCCCCACCATCTCCGGAGCCATCCTCAGCGTGCTCGACTGGCGCTGGATGTTCTGGCTGGTCCTGCCGATCGCCCTCGCTGCCCTGGTCATCGGATCGGCCAGGATGCAGAACGTCACCGAGCCGCGGCGATCGTCGATCGACGTGCCGTCGGTCATCCTCTCCGCCGGGGCCTTCGGCGGCATCATCTACGGTCTCAGCGAGCTCGGGGAGGCCGCGGCCGGCAGTGCCTTCCCTGCGTGGATTCCCCTGGTCGCCGGCATCGTCGGACTCGCCGCCTTCATCTCCCGCCAGCTCGTGCTGCAGCGGCGGGACGCGGCCCTGCTCGACCTGCGGGTGTTCACGTCCGGCAACTTCACCATCTCGATCGTCGCCATCGCGGTGAGCATGATGGCCCTCTTCGGCACCATCATCCTGATCCCGATCTACGTCCAGAGCGTCCTCGGCCTGGATCCGCTGGTGTCCGGGCTGCTGCTCCTCCCCGGCGGCCTCGCCATGGGCCTGCTCGGCCCCGTCGTCGGCCGGATCTACGACCGCCGCGGGCCCCGGGTCCTCCTGGTCCCGGGTGCGCTCCTGGTCAGCGCGGTGTTCTGGTCGATGACCCGGGTCACCGAGACGACGCCCGCGCACCTCGTCCTCGTGGCTCACGTGCTGCTCAGCGTGGGGCTTGCCCTCATGTTCACCCCGCTGATGACCTCGGCCCTCGGGTCCGTCAGGCCGCACCTGTACTCGCACGGCAGTGCGGTCTTCGGAACGGCGCAGCAACTGGCAGGCGCTGCGGGCACCGCGCTCTTCATCTCGGTGATGACCCTCCAGTCGACGGCACTGGCGGCCGAAGGCGCCGCGCAGCTTCCGGCGATGGCCGGCGGTATCCGGGCGGCGTTCCTGTACGGGGCGGTCATCTTCCTGCTCGCCGTCGTCGCCTCGTTCTTCGTGCGCACGCCCCAGGTGACCGGGGATGCTCCCGCGCCCGTGCACTAGGAGCCCGCTGCTCCACGACGAAGCCCCACCGGGTCCTCCCGGTGGGGCTTCGTCGTCGGTGCGGTCGGAGCGTGGATCGGGCGTCGGTCGGAGCGTCAGGACGCGGGCTGGCGCAGCTCGATGGAGCCGTCGCTGGTGACTCGCGTCTCGTAGACGGGCTGCGGGACGGCAGCGGGTCCGCGGTAGTTCTTGCCGTCGTCGAGCCGGAACATGCTCTGGTGCCACGGGCACGTGATGCAGCCGTCCTCGATGGGGCCGTCCTGCAGGGGGCCGCCGAGGTGGTTGCAGACGCTGTCCATGGCCGTCAGCCTGCCGCCGTGGCGCAGCAGCAGGATCGGCACGCCGTTCGCCTCGACGAGCTGCCGCCCGCCCTCGACGATGTCGGCGTCGCTGGCCACCCGCGTCCAGTCCTTCGGTCCCTCGTGCCCGGCGGTCCGGTTCACGTTGACGGCATTCGCGTAGCTCAGGTGCCCGCCGAGGTAGGCGCTGAACAGCATCGACCCGAGGCCGCCGAGTCCGAGCAGGACGCCGAGGGTGCGGCTGTCCCTGGCCCTCGCGACCGTCGAGGCGGTGTACAGCGTCAGGGCCAGCGAGTTGCCGGCAGCATGGACGATCCCCACGCGGCGTTCCTTCTCCTGGGTGTCGGACCAGTCGTGCAGGCCCGCGATAGCGGTCGGTACGGCGGAGAGGATGCCGACGCCGACGAGGAGGTCGGCCGCCTTGCGGGAGCTCCTGCCCCCGGCGAGGTCGAGGAACGAGGCCATGCTCCAGGCACCCGACGGGACGACGACCAGCATGGGATGGAGGTGGTGGCCGATGGCCGTACCGCTGAGCACGTTCCGGATCATGCGAGGCTTGACGGCTTTGCTGACTGCTGCCGCGATCGGGTCGGCGACCTTGTCGAGCGACTTCGCGTGCTCGAGTCCGTCCAGCATTACGTGCAGGATGTTCATCCTTTGCTCCTTCTGGTCCGGGACGGCAGGCCAGCCGACGGGATTTGACCGCGGCGCCGCCCGGTCCCCACCGTTCCAGCAGCTCCTACACCTGACAACCCGGCGCGGCGCGGCGAGGTTTGTCTTGGCCTGCGCGCACTTCGGTGCGAGAATCCCGCCCGGCCCGCATCCCGGCGTGGCGCCCCTGATGTACCGCTAGTGCCGGAACGCCGCCGGATCAAGGACGACTCCACGCCTCGCGCGCTTGTAAGCTTGGCGCAGGACTTGGAGGGGAGTCCGAGGGGGCACGGGGATGGCAATGCACTGCAGCACGACGACCGGGGTCCTCGGGCCTCCGCCGGCACGTCCGAGGGGTTCACCGCGCGTGGTTCTCCTGACCCTCGGGGTGTCCCTCACTCTCCTCGCAGGCTGCGTGTCGCCCACCTCGGCGCAGACCCGTCACGCCCTGGCCTCCCCCGCCGGCGCTCCTCCGGGCATCTCCGCGCATGCTGCGAGCGAGGAGGCCCCGGGGAGGAACCCCACGGAGCCGACCAGGGCGAGGATGCGGGCCCGGACGCAGCCGGCACAGCAGCCCGCACAGCTGCCGGCCGGCAGTCTCGCCAGGAATCCCGGAACGGGACGCCCGGAAGTCGTGGTGCCCGACATTCGGCGCACCGCCGTCCTCATCGGTGATTCACAGGCCGGCGGAGTTGATACGTGGCCACAGATCGCCCTGCGGAACCTCGGCTATTCCGTGAAGTTCGAGGGCGCAGGCGGAACAGGCTTCGCCGCCGCGAACGGCGCTGGCGACGCGAACTACTACGATTCACTCACCCGCGGGAACTGGGTGCTGCCGCACGGGGATCCCGCACTCGTGGTCGTGCAGGGCGGAGGCAACGACGCCGCGCGTGGCGTATCCGACGACGACATCCTCGCCAGCGCCAATGCCCTGGTATTGGAACTCGGACGCACGTATCCGTCCTCACGCATGGTGATGATCGGCACCCTGAGCCGCAGTGCCCGGGACGGCGGCGGGCGCCGGTACGAGGTCGACGCCCTGCTCGCCGACCTGGCCGACAAGCGCGCCATCCCCTTCGTATCGGCCGGGGACTGGCTGACCACCCACCAGCTGAAGGCCTTCCTTGCCGACGACGTGCACCTCGGGTCTGCGGGTCACCAGCGGGCGGCACGCGTGCTCGAGCAGGAATTGAGGGCACTGAAGCTGGGGGTCGCGCACACCTCCGTCGACCCGCTGCTCCACTGGCCCCGGGAACGCCGGCCCCTCGAGTAGCGGGCCGCTCGAGGAGCACAACCCCGCCGGGTCGTGGCCCACGACAACGCTAAGTCCGCTTATTGTTGAGCCATGAGTTTCAATGACAACGCCCGCTTCGATCCCTCCCGCGTCAGCGACCGGCGGGGACGGGGACGCGGCGCCGCCGTCGGGGGCGGTCTCGGTGGTGGCCTCCTCCTCATCCTGTCGCTGATCTTCGGGCCCGATGTCGTGAACCAGCTCGGCCTCGAGGAAGGCGCGGGAACCACGCAGCAACAGGACGGTGGTTCCGTCGACGCCATCAACGCATGCCAGACCGGCGCCGATGCGAACGAGCAGCTGGACTGCCGCATCCTCGGCACGGCGGAGAGCCTCGACAGTTTCTGGCAGCCCTACCTCGACCAGTTCGGCGTCACCTACACGCAGCCGGGCGTGGTGCTGTTCACGGGCAGCACCGATACCGGCTGCGGCACCGCGACCAGCGCCGTCGGACCGTTCTACTGCCCCACGGACCAGCAGACCTACTACGACACGGCGTTCTTCGACGACCTGGTCACGCGCTTCGGGTCCTCCAGCGGTCCGCTCGCCCAGGAGTACGTGGTGGCGCACGAGTTCGGGCACCACATCCAGAACCTGATCGGCACGCTCGGGGCCGCCCAGCAGGACCCGCAGGGAGCCGAGTCCGGCGCCGTCCGGGTGGAACTGCAGGCGGACTGCCTCGCCGGCATGTGGGCCGCGCACGCCACGTCCGTGCCGGACCCCGAGTCCGGTGAGCCGTTCCTCATCCCCTTCTCGACCACGGACCTCCAGGACGCCCTGTCCGCCGCATCGTCCGTGGGCGACGACCGCATCCAGGAAGCGGCCACGGGACGAGTGAACCCCGAGGGCTGGACGCACGGCTCCAGCGCGCAGCGGCAGGCCTGGTTCTCGCAGGGCTACGAGACCGGCGACCTGAGATCGTGCGACACCCTCGCCGCAGCCGACCTCGACAACCCCTGACCCACGTTCCCGCGGCACTGCTCGAGGACGGGAAGGAAGTCCCGTGAGTGACCGGCTCGCCGTCGTCGTCCCCGTCTTCAACGAACCCGACGTGGCCCGTGCCCTCGAGGCGCTGCGCCGACAGCGGGACAGCGCCCACCTCTCCGTCTACGTCGTGGACAACGGCTCCAGCGATGACACCGTCCAGCGGGTGGAACGCTTCGCCGCGGACCATCCGGACCTGGCCGTCAGGATCCTCTCGGAGCCCCAGAAAGGCACCGGGGCTGCCTGCGACACGGGGTTCCGGGCCGCGATCGCCGACGGCTTCACCGTGGTGGCCCGGACGGACGGGGACAGCGAGCCGGCGGAGGACTGGGCCGCCCGGATCCGTACCACGTTCTCCCGGGACGCCGCCGTGCAACTCCTGGGCGGCACCAGCCTCCCCCTGCGCGACCGGTACTACCGGTGGAGCGATGACCTGCTGATGTCCGGGGCCCTCCGGTTCCTGAGGATCCTGATGGCCGTCACCCACCTGGACCCCGCCTACCTGCGCTTCGTCGCCGGCCACAACATGGCGGTCCGCGCGTCCGCCTACGTCGCCACGGGCGGGTTCGAGCGGACGTCGATCGATCGGCGCGACGAGGACATCGACTTCTCCGTCCGGGTCTCCCACCGCCTCGGGTACGCCGCGGTGCGGATCGACCCGCAGCTGAAGGTGGCCACGTCGATGCGGCGCGTACGACGGTACGGGATCAGCATGATGGGCGTGCACCACCTCGTGCCGGCCCTGCGCGGAAAGCTCATCCGCACCATCGACGTGCGCTAGCGCGTCCTGCAGGAGTCGCTAGCCTGCACCGCTCGCCCGCACGCGGGCCACCGCGTCCTCGACGGCCGTCACCCGGCCCCGCTGTGCCCCCGAGACCAGCCGGACGGTGCGCCGGAAGGACGCGTCGTCCCCCGCCCCGGCCCGGAAGGCGGGCAGGTGCGCCAGGACGGCGGCGCGGCGCAGCTCCACGTCGTCCGCCGTCGCCCACCGCTCCAGGACCACGCGGGCCCGGACGCCGTCCTGTCCCGGAAGGCGGAGCAGCAGGGGCCCGACGACGTCGACGGCCAGCGGGTCCACGAGGTCCTCGAGGTGCGCGGACCGGAGGAAGCCTTCGATGCGGGTCAGGTCGGAGTGGCGCAGGAGGCGCACCGATGACTGCAGCAGAACCACGGCTGCGAGGCGGCGCTCGAAGACCGGACTGGACCACAGCTCGGAGGCGAGGGCGGTGATGTCGTCGTGCCCGAGGTCCGGGTACCGGCGTCCCGCGTTGCGGATGGTGCCGCGCACGGCGCCCACCGACGCACCGTAGTACTCGAAACCGGTCCCGAGGCGCTGCTCGTAGTCCTCCGCACGCTCCTCCGAGCCCTCGTACCGGAGGGACTCGTCGATGAAGTCGGCGGGGTCGCTCATGGTGCTCCTGTCCTCAGGCTGTCAGTAGACGAAGATGTCGATCCACGCACGGTTGTGGGCGTGGAGGAGGACGAGGAACAGGACGAGGTCGAACAGCAGGTGGACGCAGACGATGTAGGAGAGGGAGCGCGTCCTCGTGAAGGTGAAGGCCTGCAGCAGGGCGAACGGGAAGATGAACACCGGCGCCCAGGCGTGGAAGCCGAGCTCCCAGAGGAAGGAGGTGAAGAGCACGGCCTGCAGCACGTTGGCCTGCGCCATGGGCAGGTGTCGACGCAGGAGCGCGAACACGGTGCAGACGAAGAAGAGCTCGTCCCAGATGCCGAGCCCGTTGGTGCCGACGAACAAGCGGACGACGTCGTCCGGTTCCGACGCCGCCGGCCAGTTGCGGTACACGCCGGTGGAGAGCATGTAGACGGGGAGCAGCGCGTACCCCATGACGACGACGGCGGGCAGGTACCACCTCTCGGCGCGGCTCCACCGCTGGCCGGTCCGGACCGGGAAGGTGATGGCACGGTCCCGGTAGGCGAAGCGGGAGACGGCGTAGGGGACGCCGACGGCGAGGATCATGGCCGTGCCCATGACGACCATGTGCACGGGACTGATGTCGGTAGTGATCGGGACCAGGCTCATGACCGCCACGCCGAATGCCACCAGCAGGAGGTCCCGGAACAGCACCCTGGAGACGAGGACGGCCAGCACGAGGGCCACCAGCAGCAGCGGATATCCGATCAGCGGCTGATGGAGCGCGAACAGGGTGAAGCCCGCGAGGGACACCAGTGCGGCCGGCACCAGCCCGAGCGACGGCGTGTTCCATGCGCCCTGCTGCCAGTCCCGGCCCGTTCGCGGAGAGCGCCCGGCCGACAGGTCTGGCGCCGCCGGATGCCCGCGCTGCTCCACGTGACCATGCCCCTTCGTCGTCGTCCGCCTATTCTTTCGCCCGGTCGTTCCCCGGTCCACTGACCGCCCCGTCCGTACGGTGTTTCCCACCGCGCCCGGATTCCAGCGCGTGCAAGGCCGCACCGCAGGACGGCGACGCAGGGCCCGCGGTGCAAGACTGGGGTGATGCGTGAGCTCGTCATCCTCGGCACGGCGTCCCAGGTGCCCACCCGGACCCGCAACCACAACGGCTACTTCCTGCGGTGGGAGCGCGAGGGCATCCTGTTCGATCCCGGCGAGGGCACCCAGCGCCAGATGACCCTGGCCGGCGTCGCGGCGAGCCGCATCACCAGGATCTGCCTGACCCACGTCCACGGCGACCACTGCTTCGGCCTGCCCGGTGTGCTGTCCCGGATGGTGCTCGACGGCGTCGGCTCCCCCGTCGACCTCCACTACCCCGCGTCCGGCGAGGACGTGGTGCGCGCGCTGGTCTCCCTCGCGACGCCGGGGCTCGATCTGCGGCTCCGCCCCCACAGTGCGGCGGGACCGATCGCTCCCGGGATCGACGTGCAGCCGCTGCGCCACCGCATCGAAGCCTACGGCTACCGGGTGACCGAGCCCGACGGACGGACGTTCCTGCCCGAGCGCCTCGCGGCCTCCGGCATCGCCGGTCCGGATGTAGGACGCCTGCAGCGCGAGGGCAGCCTGGTCGGCGTGCGGCTGGAGGACGTGAGCATTCATCGCCCGGGGCGCCGTTTCGCCTTCGTCATGGACACGGCGGTGTGCGACGGCGCTGCCGCGCTCGCCGACGGCACGGACCTCCTGGTCATGGAGAGCACTTTCAGCAACGACGACGCCGCACTCGCCGACCAGTACCTCCACCTCACCGCGGGCCAGGCGGGTGCTCTAGCAGGCTCCGGCGGGGCGGGCACACTCGTGCTCACGCACTTCTCGTCCCGGTACGACGACGTCGCCGTGCTGGCGGATCAGGCGAGGGCAGCAGCGGGCGCCGCGGACGTCATCGCGGCCTCGGACCTGGACCGTATCGCGTTTCCTCCGCGCCGCGCTGCCGTCGCCTGAGCGGGCCCGTGCACGGGGAACGCGGTGGCAGCGGGGCCCCACGACAGAACGGGCCTCCCCCGGTGCTCCCGGTTCAGCGGTAGCGCCGGGCATCGGCGGCTTCAGGAGCGAAGACACCCACCTGCAGGCCGACGACAGGAGCATGCCAGTTCGACGCCGCGTGTACCTGGCCGGTCAGCTGGGACCTGAGCCATCCGCTGAAGTCCCGCGTCGCACGGGTGCCGTCCATGACATCGGAGAGGGGGTAGCCCCCTGCCCGGGGCACCTGGACCTTCGTGCCGTCCAGGAACGACACGATCACCTTGACCCTGGCATGGGCACGCCCTTCCCGATCGGCCTGATCGGCCTCGTGCTGCAGGGCGGTCAGGGCATGGTCGAAGACGAGGGTCCCGCGATCGAAGGAGGGATGCGCCGGCCGTGCAACGGAGTGGAAGGCGACCCAGTGCAGTGGATGGACGTCGGAGACGACGGTGACTGCACCGATCTGCGCCCTGATCTGCAACCACACGAGATCATCGGGAACCCCGTTGAGCCCGGCGAGGACGGTCCGCACGTCGCACGCGTCCCAGAGCGAGGCGATCCGGTGATGAAGCGCAGGGACATCCGGACAGGTCACGACGAACCCATCCTCAGCCGCTTCAACATGGACCTTGAAGACCAGCATGTCCTACCGCCTACGGGCGCGGACGGCGCCCCTTGAGGTCGACAGTAAGGTCATAGCCAGGATTAGGCCAGCACTTTCAGGGAGGGTTCTGATGGACAGGAAGCCCGGCACATATGAACGCGCACTGGCGCTCCACGTCGCTGCCCGCGAGCTTGCTTCGTCCGGCACCGCCTTCGCCGTCCCCTCCGAAGGACCGGACGCCCTGGGGGAACTGGTGCACGTGCAGGAGAGGATCGCGCATGTGCTGGACCGGTTGGGGAGGTGGCATCAGCAGCTGCAGGCGGGCTCGCAGTATGCCGACGACAGGCAGAGCGTGGACGGCGTGCTCGAGGCGGCCTTCGAGCTGCAGACCGCCGCATGCCAGGCCGCCGAGCTGCATCGGACGCTGGTGCGGGCCCACCATGCGACCAGCCAGGTCCGCTGGTCCGACGCCGGCACGGCCGGCCAGTGACGCCGACCCGGCCATTCGCCCTTGTGTGCGCTGCATTCGAAGAATTCCGGTCGGCGGTCCGGGAGGGCGATATTCGCCCCGATCCCCGGTTCAGACGGTGAGAGTGGCTGTAGGGTTCCGGTATGACCGCCCTGGAATGGAAACTCGAAGTGATCGTCCTGCCCAGCAGCGACATCGACCGCTCGTTGACGTTCTACCGGGACCAGGTCGGTTTCGTCCTGGACCATGACGTGTCCCCCGCGCCGGGGGTCCGGATCGTCCAACTCACACCTAGGGGATCATCCTGCTCCGTGGTGGTCATGGAGGGAATGGGTTCCGATGGAAGCCCGCCCGTCTCCGGTCTCCAGCTCGTGGTGCGGGATGTCGAAGCAGCCCGCTCGGAGTTGCTGGAGCGCGGAGTCGACGTCGCTCCCGTCACGAGGATGGGAGACGGCGACGCGTCCGCTTTCATCTACTTCTCGGATCCGGACGGCAACGGCTGGGCCGTGCAGGAGATCCGGAACCGCAGCGACTGGCTCAGTTAGCACAAGCCCTGCACTCACCGGGACTTCTCATCGAAAGGCCCTCGTCATGAAGCAGAACACGGACAGCACGACCGTTGCAGAGGTTCGGTCGGCGGACGGAACGCCGATCTCGTACGAGAGGACCGGAACCGGACCGAGCGTGGTCCTGGTGGACGGAGCGTTCTGCGGCCGCTCCTTCGGACCCGCGCGCAAGCTCGCCGAGGAACTGGCCTCGTCGTTCACCGTGTTCTTCTACGACCGTCGCGGCCGCGGCGGGAGCGGCGACACGAAACCCTATGCCGTGCAGCGGGAGATCGAGGACCTCGCCGCCGTCATGACCGCGGCCGGAGGAAATCCCTACGTGTACGCCATCTCCTCCGGCGCCGCGCTGGCGCTCGAAACGGCGGCCTCAGGTATCCCGATCCGTAAACTGGCGATTTTCGAAGCACCCTACACCGGCATCGGAAGAGCCGACGGGGTTCCCGTGGACCACGCGGCCCGCCTCGAGCAGATGCTCGCCGACAACAGGCGCGGAGCGATGGTGTCCTACTTCCTGGTCAAGATGATCGGCCTCCGGCCTTCGTTCCACTGATGCTGCACGTCATTCCCGGAGTCTGGAAATCCCAGACCGCAGCTGCCAACACGCTGCCGTACGAGACGAGGGTCACCAACAACTTCGATGCCCCGGTCGAGCGGCTGGCCACGATATCGGTGCCCACGCTGGTCATGGTCGGCGGAAAGGCAGCTCCCGCCATGGCCGCAGCCCAACGGACGGTCGCGGAGACGATTCCGGGGGCCCAGCACCGCGTCCTCGACGGCCAGACCCACCAGGTCTCCGAGAAGGCGGTGGCACCGCACCTCATCGAGTTCTTCACAGACTGACGACGGCGGTCCTTTACGCCGGGCCTCGCCAACAATCGATTCCGGACGTTATGCTAAGCATGCTGATGAATTGGGATGATGTCTCATTCCTGTTCTCCGTTTCATGCAACAACCGAAGGAGTCGCTATGAGCACGAAGGTTGAAAAGAGAATCCTCGTCAACGTACCGGTGAGTGTGGCCTACAACCAGTGGACCCAGTTCGAGGAGTTCCCCCACTTCATGGGCGGGGTCAAATCGATCACGCAGCTCGATGACGAGCGCCAGACCTGGGTTGCCGAGATCGGCGGCGTGCGTCGCCAGTGGGAGGCCCGGATCCTGGAGCAGGTGCCGGACACGCGGGTGTCGTGGGCTGCGACGGAGGGTGCGACGAACGCTGGCTCTGTGTCCTTCGAGGACCTCGGCGGCGGGCAGACGCAGATCAACCTCGTGCTCGAGTACGAGCCGGAGGGCCTGGTCGAGAAGATCGGCGACAAGCTCAATGTCGTGGAGAACCAGGCCGAGGCTGACCTGGAACGCTTCAAGGCGTTCATCGAGGACGAGGGCTATGCGACAGGCGCCTGGCGTGGGTCCATAGGAGCCGGCTCCACCGTCGGTCAGCCCGGCGTTGACGCTGCTGCGGCCTCACGTGGGGACAGCGGTAAGGCCGGAGTGTCCGGCAAGGTCGCCGCGGGCGTCGGTCTCGCAGCTGCAGCAGCAGTCGCCGGTGTCGCCGCGAGCAAGAAGAACTCCGAGAAGACCGAGGGCGTCTCAGCAGACGTCACCATCACCCCCGTCGATGGTGGCACCCCCGAGGTCTACACCGGCCCGGACGAGAGTCTCTCACCGGGCACCACGGAGACGCTCCGCCCTGTGGACGAGACCGACGCGTCCGTGACCGACAGGAACCGCACGACAGGCGGGGCGCTCTAACCCCAGGTCACCCGCGGCGAGCACGCACCGGTTGCTGCCGGGCTCCTTCTGCAGGAGCCCGGCAGTCCGGTGGTCGCCCGCCCGAGCTACCCACCCCCGGCGCCGTCCTGAGTCCCCCGGGCACGAGCCCCGTGGGACTCAGGACGGCTGTCCCAGTGTCAGGTCGGCGATCAGTGCCGAAGCGGCACAGTCCCGAATCCCGTTGATCCCCGCCACCGCGGTGTCCTTGTCGTCATAGGGTTCACTCGTCACCAGGGTGGCCCCGTCGTCCCCCGTGAGCCGGAACCGGAATTTCTCCCCGTCCTCGTGATAGATCTCGAATCGTCCTGCCACGTGTGCCTCCTCTGTCCTGAAGCACGGCCAGCCTGCCGGAACAGGTGACCGAGGGCCCCCGCGGAATGCGCGCCACCCCTTTAACACCTGCTGCCGTTCGTTTAGGCAACAGCAAACCCGTCCGTTCCCGCCCTTGTGACTCACGGCCTGATCCCCCCTTCCAGCGGGGCAGATCCGGACGGGCCGCGGCCGCCGCTGGACGCCTCGCCCAGTCCGGCCAGTGCTCCGCCCGGCTAGCGCGCCGACCGGGTGGCCGGGACGGGCGCGTCGTCGTCCGCCGTGATCAGGATGCTGCCCTCGGAGATCGATTCGGACAGTACGTCGTGTTCGACGGCGGTAGCGAGCGGCTTTTCGTGGACGAAGCACATCAGCACGGCGGCGATCAGCGCCAGCGGGACCATCCAGACGAAGATCGGGGTCAGGGCGTCGTTGTAGGAGGAGATGACGGCCTCCCTGATCGGCGCCGGCAGCTGGCCGACCAGGGCCGGGGTGAGTGAGTTCGATCCTCCCGGAGCCCCGCCCCCGGCGGCCGCGGCGGGCAGCCTTTCGACCAGCAGGTCGGCCAGCCGGTGGGCGAAGAGGCTTCCGACGACTGCCGAGCCCAGCGTCGCGCCGATCTGGCGGAAGAAGTTGTTCGACGCGGTAGCGGTACCCACCTCGCGGAGCGGGAACGAGTTCTGCACGATCAGCACCATGATCTGCATGCTCAGGCCCAGCCCGAGGCCCATGACGGCCAGATAGGCGCAGATCTCCCAGAGCGGCGACCCGGGCTTCAGGGTGGAGAGCAGCACCAGGGCGACGGCGACCAGCACGCCGCCGGCGATGGGCATCCACTTGTAGCGGCCGGTGCGGCTGACCAGCTGGCCCGAGACCACCGATGCCACCAGGAGTGCGCCCATCATCGGGATCATGAGCAGGCCGGACTTGGTCGCGTTGACGCTGAAAGCCATCTGGAGGTACGTCGGCAGGTAGCCGATCGCCCCGAACATGGCCACCCCGATGAAGAGACCGGCAATCGTGGCGAGGTTGAAGTTGAGGTCCCTGAACAGGTGCAGCGGAATGATCGGCTCGGCGGTCCGTCGCTCCACGAGCACGAACGCGACGGCGCCGAGGACCGTGCCGGCGATGAGCCCGAGGATGATCGGGTCGCTCCACGCGTACTTGCTGCCGCCCCAGGTGGCGAAGAGCACCAGGCAGGTCGTCGTGATCGCCAGCAGCACCATGCCGCCCAGGTCGAGGCGGGGCCTGCCGGAGTGCCGAGGCAGCTTGAGGAAGAACACGGCACCAGCCAGTGCCAGCAGCCCCAGGGGGATGTTGATCCAGAACACCCACCGCCAGCCGGGCCCCTCGGTGAACCAGCCGCCCAGCAAGGGGCCGGCGACCGAGGCGATGGCGAAGACGCCGCCCATCATTCCCATGTACTTGCCGCGTTCCCGAGGCGGAACGACGTCGGCGATGACCGCCTGCGACAGGATCATCAGACCGCCGCCGCCGAGGCCCTGGATGACGCGGGCCGTGATGAGCACGGCCATGTCGTTCGCCAGGGCGCCCACGACCGAACCGATCATGAACAGCACGATGGCGGCCATCAGCAGGGCCCTGCGTCCCATCAGGTCCCCGAGCTTGCCGTAGATGGGCATGGTCACCGTCGAGGCGAGGATGAACACGGTGATGACCCACAGCATCTCGTCGACACCGTGGAGTTCGCCCACGATCGTGGGCAGCGCCGTGCTCAGCACGGTCTGGTTGAGCGCGGCCAGGAGCATCGAGAGCATCAGGCCGATGAAGAGCAGCACCATGTGCTGTTTTCCTTCGGCCGGTGCCGCGGCGGGGACGGCTGGAGGTGTCATAGAAGTTTCCTTTGTACGGAATGGAAAAGTGCGAGAGCGGGCCCGAGATCCTCGGGCGCCAGGCCGGCTGCGGGGCTGTAGGCGCCGGAAGCGACGGTGAAGCGCAAGGGAATGGCGGCGGTCATGACGGTGATGCGGGCGACGTCGTCCACGCCACTCTCCTCCATCCCCGCGACCCACTCCGGATTGTCGGCCAGCAGGCCGGCCAGAGCGCCGCGCACCAGAGTCTCGGCCTCGTTCATGCGCTCGATCAGGCGGTGGATCAGGTGGGGGTACTGCCGGGTCAGCTCACGGCGCCGGACCTGGTCCACCCCCTCGTGTGAACTGCCCGCGACCGCCAGGAGGAGGCGCGAGACCTGGCCCAGCACGTCCCCCGCGAAGGAAAAACCCTCCAGCAGCACCGGATCCAGCACGGGGGCCCGCAGGCCTAGCACAGCATCCTCCTTGGACGGGAAGTAATTGAAGAAGGTGCGCTGTGACACGCCGGCCCGCTCGGTGATGGACTCGATGGTGGAGCTTTCCAGACCCCGCTCCAGGACCGATGCGACGGCTGCATGATGGAGGGCCAGCCATGTTTCTGCTTTCTGGCGCTCCCGCAGCGACGGGGCGGAGCTCTCAGTCATGCCCTTATTCTTGCGCAACTGCAAATGGTGCACAAATGCACCGGACGCTGGTGCTCTACCGGATCGTCTCCGAGCAGACGGTGCAGCGGTTCGGGCTCACCGCAGTGGAGCAGCTGACCTGCGGCTGCCACATGCACGTGGAGATCGAGTCGGAGGAGGAAGGCGTGGCCGTCCCTGACCGCATCCGGGTGTGGCTCCCGCCCCTCCTGGCCATCACCGCCAATTCGCCGTACTGGAACGCCGCCGACTCGGGGTTCGCCAGCTATCGTTTCCAGGCCTGGAACAGATGGCCGACCGCGGGGCCCGATTACGTGACAGCTCCCCCGAAGTACACCTCGACCTCGCACATCATGCCGTCCCGTACCCGGATCGCCTCCATGTTGCGGTAGGTGCGGCCGGCGACGTCGTACTCGTACCGGTGCAGGACGATGCCGTCGACGTCGATGATCTGCAGGGTCCGTGCCGGCCCGTCGAAGTGGCCCGCCGACGGGAAGCACCGCTCCAGCCAGGCACTCCTGTCGATGTGGTCGTCCTGGGGACTGGTGAAGACGAAGTCGTCGGCCATCATCGACTCGGCGACGTCCCGCTCCTGCTGATGGAACGCGCGCATGAATCGGAGAACCGCCTCGCGGGGTGGAAGCACCATGTACTGATCCTGACCATGCCACCGGCGGCTGTCCAGACCGGCGCCCTCGGACAAGCGGGATCCGCTCGGGGTCCCGGTGCCGGCGTCATCGTCCCAGGCGCGGCTGGACGGCCGCGGCGCCTGTCAGGTGACGGGGTCCAGCAGCAGGACGAGGTGGTCACCGACATCGAGCGAGGTGGTGAGATCGCCCTCGGCGACGAGGTCGCCGGGTTCCACCTCGTCCGCGGCCGACACGATCACGCGTCCGCCCTTGTTGACGAGCGTCGCCGTGGGTCCGAGGGCGGTCAGCGATCCCAGCAGCATCCTTTCGAGTGACTGCACCGAGATGTCCGCCCCGACGATTCCCGCAACGGGTCCGCCTGCCTGGAGGACGACGGGGTGCGTGAAGGTCATGACGTACTCGTCCGTGCACAGGAAATCGATGTAGGGGCCCGTGGCATGCGGTTCCCCGGTCTCGAAGGGAACACGGAACCACTCCGCCCTGAGGTAACGGTCCATGGAGCTCGTGCTGAAGTTGGCGAGGGCGTCGACCCGTTCGAGGTCCGGGCCCTGCCACCAGGCGATGTAGCTTCGGTCGGCTGCGACCAGGCCGGACCCCGCGATGAATCCCGCCCCGGTGATGTAGCGGTCGGCGTCGCCCAGCATCGCCTCGACGGCAGGGAGGGCGAGGGCATCGATGGCAGATCCGTGGACCTTGCCCCGGACGTCGGCCAGGTGGTGCCCCAACTCGACGGCCCAGGCGGCCAGACCGGACTGCACGCCATCGATCCGTGCGCGGATCCGCGTCACCGCGGGCAGCAGCTCCGTCGTCACGTCCTCACCCTTTCGTCATCGGAAGCTCACGTGCCCTCCGCCTGAGTAGCCAGGAAACCATCGAATGGATGAGGTCCCTGGTCGCGTTCTGGGCGGCGAGGACATCTCCCTCACCGATGGCCCCTGCCACCTCGTTCCTGTGCTCCACCGAGGACTCACGGAAGACGTCGTCGGTGTAGGGCAGTACCGTGAGCGTCCCGAGGTCCGCCTGCATGCGGACCAACTCCCTGCCGAGGCGGGCCGAACGGGCAATGGCACCGACCTCCAGCATGAATTCCGAATCGACCAGGCGCCAGGACAGCAGCGTGTCCTCGTGCGGGCGCAGGTATTGGTGCAGGCGGTGCAGGTCGGCGGCATCGGCGCGACGCGCAGCGATGCCCGCGCAGGCCGAGGCGATGGCCTCGTAGTGCAACCCGAGGTCGTTGATCTGCAGTCGCGTCGTCGCCTGCAGGTTCTGGAGCGCCAGGTCCGTGGAGGGCAGGTAGCCGTCGATGATGAAGCTGCCCCCGTTGCGGCCGCGGACCGTCGTGATCAGCCCGCGCTCGCGGAGGATGGACAGCGCCTCCCGCGCGGTGACGGGAGAGACTCCGAGGGCCGCTGCGAGCTCGACTTCCCGCGGCAGCCGCTGGCCGCCCCTCAGAAGGCCCGTCTCGAGCGCCTGCTCGATCCGCCGGGTGACCTCTTCCGCGAGGCCTCCGGTCCTGATCGGTGCGAAGACGGCCGATAAGCCCCTCGACGACGCCCGATGATGGTCCATGGCTTCACTGTAACGAGAAGTTAACACACTCGTATATACATAATAGATATGAAGTTATAGTCTTTCTCGGACGCCTTGCTTGTGACGGGCTTCACACGGAAGCAGCCGCCTCGGCAGCAGAGAAAGGGCCTCGGATGACCTCGGCAGCCATGCCTCAGACCTCGCGCAGGAAGACTGCGCCTGCAGGGCCGGCCATCCGGCTCGTAGGCCTTTCCAAGCGGTTCGGCGAGACGACCGCCGTGGACTCCGTGGACCTCGAGATTCGGTCCGGGGAGTTCTTCTCCATGCTCGGCCCCTCGGGATCGGGAAAGACGACAGTCCTCCGTCTGATCGCCGGCTTCGAACTGCCGACCGCAGGAGTCATCGAACTCGAGGGCAAGGACGTGTCCGCGCGGGCCCCTTTCGAGCGGGATGTGAATACCGTCTTCCAGGACTATGCCCTCTTCCCGCACATGAGCCTGCTGGAGAACGTGGCGTACGGACTGAGGGTCCGGGGCGTGAACAAGGCGGTCCGCAGGCAGCGGGCGGCGGAAGCACTGGAGCAGGTTCAGCTCGGGGGTTTCCTCGACCGGCGCCCGTCCCAGTTGTCGGGTGGCCAGCGGCAGCGGGTCGCCCTGGCCCGGGCGCTGGTCGTACGGCCGAAAGTGCTCCTGCTGGATGAACCCCTGGGTGCACTCGACCTCAAGCTGCGCCAGCAGATGCAGGTCGAGCTGAAGGAGCTGCAGCAGGAGCTCGGCATCACCTTCATCTTCGTCACCCACGACCAGGAGGAAGCGCTCACGATGAGCGACCGCATCGGGGTGTTCAACAAGGGCAGGATCGAGCAGGTCGGTACTCCCGAGGAGATCTACGAACGGCCCAACGGATCATTCGTGGCCAACTTTGTGGGGACGTCCAACATCTTCCCCGGCACCCTGGCCCGGTCCCTCTACGGCCGGGACGACCGGTTCTCCGTGCGGCCCGAGCGCATCCAGTTACGCACCCTCCCCCCGGAGGGGCCCGGGACGGGGATCGCGATGACGGTCACCGCCCTGGTCTACCTGGGCCACGCCACGCAGGTCCGGGGCACCCTCGACGACGGGACGACCGCCGTCGCACTCATCCCCGTGACCGCCGGCAGAGGCGGAGACTTCGCCGTCGGCCAGCCGGCAGTCCTGTCCTGGAACCAGCAGGACGTCGTCTGGCTCCCGCCGGCATCCTGACCCACTCCCTCCTCCCCAACCCGAAAGGCACCTTCATGGCACGCACCCAGTCATCCCTGCCCCTTCTCTGCCTCACGACGGCGACCCTGCTCGCCCTCACCGCCTGCGGCACCAGCAACGGCTCCACCGAGGGCCAGGGATCCGCCCCCGAACTCACGGCGCAGTCCGAGGTCGGCGAGGGCGAAGGCAGCCTCTCGATCCTTGCGTGGCCCGGCTACGTCGAGGACGGCACCAATGATCCGGCCGTCGACTGGGTGTCCTCGTTCGAGGAGGAGACGGGCTGCATGGTCGATTTCAAGCCCTTCGGCACCTCGGACGAGGCCGTGACGCTGATGCGGAGCGGACAGTACGACGTCGTCTCCGCGTCGGGCGACGCGTCGCTGCGGCTCATCGCCGGCGGCGATGTGGAACCCGTGAACGTGGACCTGGTCGAAAGCTACGAGGGGATCTACCCCTTCCTGAAGGACCAGCTCTGGAACACCGTCGACGGCGTCAACTACGGCGTTCCCCACGGCTGGGGAGCGAACGTGCTGATGTACCGGGCGGACCAGGTGACACCTGCCCCCACCTCCTGGCGGAGCGTCTTCGACGACGCCGAACAGAACTCCGGGAAAGTCACCGCCTACGACTCCCCCATCTACATCGCGGACGCGGCCGTCTACCTGATGGCCCACAATCCCGACCTCGGCATCACCAACCCCTACGCGCTCGACGCCGATCAGCTGGCCGCTGCCGTCGACCTCCTCAAGGCCCAGCGCGAGCACGTCGGCGAATACTGGTCCGACGTCGTCAAGGAAGTGCAGTCCTTCGCCAGCGGCAGCAGTGTCATCGGCACCACCTGGCAGGTGGGCGCGAACATCGCGCAGGCCGACGGCGCCGATGTGAAGACGGTGCTGCCGGAAGAGGGTGCCACCGGCTGGTCCGACACCTGGATGATCGGCGCCGAGTCCGAGCACAAGAACTGCGCCTACAAGTGGCTCGACCACATCGCCAGCCCCGAGATCAACGCGCAGGTGGCCGAGTACTTCGGAGAATCACCGGCTACCCCCGCCGCCTGCGAGCTGACCAAGGACACGTCGCACTGCGAGACCTACCACTCCGGCGATGAGGACTACGCGAGCCAGATCTGGTACTGGACCACGCCCGTGGCCGACTGCATCGACGGCCGCACGGATGTCGAGTGCACCGACTACTCCGAGTGGACCAAGGCCTGGACCGAAATCAAGGGCTGACCCCGAACGACGACAGGAAAGGAAGAGTCGGGACATGTCCGTCGACACACGCCCAGCTGACGCCGCCCCGGGGAGACCCGCACGGCAGGCACTGTCCGCACTGCTGTATCGGCGGGGGCGCCTGCGCCTCGCCGGTCTCCTGACCGCCCCGGCAGCCTGGCTCATCCTGGTCTACATCGCGGCGCTGAGCGCACTGCTCATCACCGCGCTGTGGACGGTGGACACCTTCACCGGGAAGGTGTCCACCACGTGGACCCTGGACAACCTCATCCAGGTCACCACCGATCCCGTCTACCAGACGATCGCCCTCCGGACGCTGCGGATCGCTGTCCTCGTGACCCTCATCGACATGGTGCTCGCGCTCCCCATCGCCTTCTTCATCGCGAAGGTCGCCTCGCCGCGCTGGCGGGGTGTCCTCGTCGTCGCCATCCTGATGCCGCTGTGGGCCAGCTACCTCGTGAAGGCCTACGCCTGGCGCAACGTCCTGGCCGAGGGCGGTCTGCTCGAATGGCTGGGCATCAACAGTCCGGGCTACAGTGAGGCGGCCGTCATCATCGCGCTGTCCTACATCTGGCTCCCCTACATGATCCTGCCGATCCATGCGGGCTTCGAACGGGTGCCGGACTCCCTGCTCGAAGCCTCGAGCGACCTCGGCGCAAAGCCTCTCGCCACGCTCCGGCTGGTCATCCTCCCGATCCTCGTGCCCTCCATCATCGCCGGCACCATCTTCACCTTCGCCCTCACCCTGGGCGACTACATCACCGCGCAGATCGTCGGCGGGACGACACAGATGCTCGGGACCGTCGTCTACGCCAACGTCGGCGCCGCCAACAACCTGCCGCTGGCCTCTGCTGTCGCACTGATCCCCATCGCGGTCATCATGGCCTACCTCCTCATCGTGCGGCGCACCGGCGCCCTGAACAATCTCTAGGAGCCCGGAGTGAAACTGTCCCGAAGTGCCCGCATCACCCTCGGTACCCTCACGGCGGTGGTCCTGCTCTTCATCTACGTGCCGCTGCTCCTGGTGGTCGTCAACTCCTTCAACAGCGACCGGAGCTTCGGGTGGCCGCCGCGCAGCTTCACCCTGGAATGGTGGTCGCGGGCCTTCCAGTCCGAGGGCGTCCGGGAAGCCCTCGCCACCTCCCTGTGGGTGGCCCTCATCTCCACGGCCATCTCACTGGTCCTCGGGACCCTCCTGGCCCTGGCGCTGCAGCGGCACGACTTCTTCGGCAAGGACGTCATCAACCTTCTCGTCATCCTGCCGATCGCCCTCCCGGGCATCGTCACCGGCATCGCCCTCAACAACCTGTTCACCACGGTGCTCGGGGTCTCCCTCAGCCTCTGGACCGTGATCATCGCCCACGCCACCTTCTGCATGGTCACCGTGTTCAACAACGCGATCGCCAGGCTCCGCAGGACGAACAGCAGCCTCGAGGAAGCATCCTCGGACCTCGGGGCCGGCATCTTTACCACCTTCCGGCTCGTGACGCTCCCCCAGCTCCGCTCGGCCCTGGTCGCCGGTGGCCTCCTCGCCTTCGCGCTGAGTTTCGACGAGATCATCGTCACCACCTTCACCATCGGAGCCGGCCAGCAGACGCTCCCCGTGTGGATCCTCAACAATCTCTTCCGTCCCAACCAGGCACCCGTGGTCAACGTCGTCGCCGTCGTCCTGATCATCGCGTCCGTCGTCCCGGTCTGGCTCGCACAGCGCCTGTCCGGTGATGCCATCGGGACGACCCGGAGCCGCAAGAAGGCGTCGCCCGGCATCACGAAGGCGTCCTCGACGGCACGCTGACGAAGGTACCCTTCGGCTCCCGGGCGGCGGCCTCGGAGGCGGGTTGAGCGCAAGCACCTCCGTTTCCGTCATGCGCGGTGACCTCGCAGGCCGGTACGCCCGGGCCGCATTGACGTGGGCGTGTGATGTGTGCCATATTTCTCGTGTGAACCTGTCAGACAGCCGGACAGCCGGACAGCAGCCCGCCGATCCGCCGGCCGCCACGAGCTATCCGCTGGCCCGCGTCAGTGCCGCCGAGGCCGTCTTCAATGCTCTCCGCAGCGACATCGAGAGCGGAGCGCTGGAGGTGGGTGCGAAGCTCAGTTCGGAAGCCGCCCTCGCACAGCGCTACGGCGTGAGCCGGTCGGTGGTCCGGGAGGCCCTGCGCTCCTGTAACGCCCTCGGACTGACCGTGACCAGGACGGGACGCGGCACGTTCGTGCTGGCGAACCACGTGGCCAAGGACCTGGTGCTCGGCCAGTACTCCGCCCTGGACCTCACCGAGGCCCGTCCCCACATCGAAGTACCCGCGGCAGGGCTCGCCGCGGAACGGCGCACCCCTGACGAGCTCGAAGCCCTACGGGACATCGTGGCCGCCATGGCCGCCGAGGACGATCCCGAAGCCTGGGTCGCCCTCGACTCCGGCTTCCACGTCGCGATCGCCCGGGCCAGCCACAACCAGGTCTTCGAGGACGTCGTCTCCAACATCCGCGATGCGCTGGCGCACCAGTCGGAGACCCTCAACATGGTGACCGACCGTCAGCACGCGTCCGACCGCGAACACCAGCAGATCCTTGCCGCCGTGGAGGCGGGCGACGCCGAGGAGGCCTGCGCCGCCATGAGCCGCCACCTCCACGCGGTGGGCGCCGCCCTCGACTCCATTCTCAGTCCGTAAGTCTCCCAGCGTGCCCGTCACCCTGTAGTCGACCGCCAAAACGTCACCCCCGAGGACTCCATGCCCTTCCCTGCCCTAGCCGACCCCGCCCCGGAACCGGCGTTGCATCACCTTCCGCAGCACGTGCCCCTCGCCGCGCAGACCCGCGACGGGCTCGTGGAGAGCATCCACTACGGCTCGCTGATCGCCACCGCCGAGGAAGGCACGGGCACCCGGACCCTCCTCACAGCGGGCGATCCGCTGGCTCCCTTCTACCCGCGCTCCGCGCTCAAGCCGCTCCAGGCCGTCGCCCTGGTGCGTGCCGGGCTCGATCTTCCCGCCGATTTGCTCGCCCTCACCGCGGCCAGCCACTCCGGCGCTCCACAGCACGTCGACGGTGTCCGACGGATCCTGGCGATGCACGGACTGGCCCCGGACGTGCTGGACAACAGCTCCGACCTCCCGTACGGAACCGCCGAGCGGGACGAGTGGCTCCGCGCGGGCGGGACGGCGACGCAGCTGACCCAGAACTGCTCGGGCAAGCACGCCTCCATGGCTGCCACCTGCGTGATCAACGGCTGGCCGGTTACGGGCTATCTCGATCCCGACCACCCCCTGCAACGGCTGGTGGCCGAGTCCGTCGCCGACCTGACGGATGAACAGCCCTCGGAACTGTCCACCGACGGCTGCGGAACCCCGCTGTTCGCCCTGACCCTCCGCGGCATGGCCCGCGCGTTCGGCGTTCTTGCCCGCGCTGCCGCGGAAGCGGAGGGAGCGGTGGGCACGCCGACTGCGGAAGCCGCCGTCGGACTGGCCATGCAACGGCACCCCGACATGGTGGCCGGCGAGCACCGTGACGTCACGGAGCTCATGCGGCTCGTCCCCGGTGCCGTGGCGAAGGACGGCTTCCAGGGCGTCCAGCTGATCGGTCTGCCGGACGGCCGGGCCGTGGCGGTCAAGATCTCCGACGGCGGGGACAGCGCCCGCATGCCCGTCGCCGTCGCCGCACTGGAAGCGCTCGGCGTCGACACGGGACCGCTGGCCCCGATCGCCCGGACCGCGGTGCTCGGCGGAGGCCGGACCGTCGGCACCCTCCAGGCCCTCGACTTCCTGTCCACGCCCGCCGACGAAGCCCCCTAAGGACCACGATGACCGACTCCTACTCCACTGCCCCGTTCCGCTCCGAGCACGACCTCCTGGGCGACAGGGACGTCCCCGCCCAGGCGTACTGGGGGGTCCACACGCTGCGCGCGGTGGAGAACTTCCCCATCACCGGCCAGCCCCTGTCCTCCAACATGCATCTGGTCCGGGGCCTGGCCGCCGTGAAGCTCGCCGCCGCCCGCACCAACCACGAGCTCGGCCTGCTCGACGGCGAGCGCGCCCGGGCCATCGAGGAAGCATGTGCCGACATCATGGCGGGCCGGCTCAGCGAGCAGTTCGTGGTGGACGTCATCCAGGGCGGTGCCGGGACGTCCTCGAACATGAACGCCAACGAGGTGATCGCCAACAGGGCCCTGGAGATCCTCGGGCACCCGAAGGGCGACTACGCGCGGCTGCACCCCAATGACCACGTCAACCTCAGCCAGTCCACGAACGACGTGTATCCCACGGCGGTCAAGCTGGGCACGATCTTCGCCGCCCGCGAGCTGCTCGAAGCGCTCACCGAGCTCGAAGACGCCTTTGCTGCCAAGGCCCTCGAGTTCCGCACGGTCGTGAAGATGGGCCGCACGCAGCTCCAGGATGCAGTCCCCATGACTCTCGGCCAGGAATTCGGCACCTACGCCGTGACGATCGGCGAGGATCGGCTCCGCCTGGCGGAAGCCGACCTGCTGATCCATGAGATCAACCTCGGCGCGACGGCGATCGGCACGGGCCTGAACGCCCCCGCCGGGTACGCCGAGGCCGCCTGCCGGCATCTTGCGGAGATCACCGGCCTGCCGCTCGTCACGGCCGTGGACCTGATCGAGGCGACGCAGGACGTCGGCGCCTTCGTGCACCTCTCCGGCGTGCTCAAGCGCGTCGCCGTGAAACTGTCCAAGATCTGCAACGACCTGCGGCTGCTCTCCTCCGGCCCGCGTGCCGGCTTCGGTGAGATCAACCTCCCCGCGGTGCAGTCCGGTTCCTCGATCATGCCCGGGAAGATCAACCCGGTCATCCCGGAGGTGGTCAGCCAGGTCGCCTACGAGGTCATCGGCAACGACGTCACCATCACCATGGCTGCGGAAGCAGGCCAGCTGCAGCTCAACGCCTTCGAACCGATCATCGTCCACAGCCTCCACAAGAGCATCTCCCACCTGGAAGCAGCCTGCCGCACCCTCGCGGCCCGCTGTGTCCGGGGCATTACGGCCAACACCGAGCACCTCCGCCTCACCGTGGAACAATCCATCGGCCTGGTCACGGCCCTCAACCCGCAACTGGGCTACGCCACCGCAACAGCCATCGCCCAGGAAGCCCTCGCCACCGGCAAGGGCGTTGCAGAACTCGTACTCGAACACGGGCTGCTCACCGGCGAGCAGCTCACCGAACTCCTCAGCCCGCGGCGCCTCGCCAACCTGAGCAAGTAAAGGACCGTCATGACACAGCAACAACCGGCCACGCAGCAACCGGCCATCTCCGACCACACGATCCCCGTACACGCCCACGCCTCCGAGGCGACCCTCCACCGCGAGGACGAGGGCTACCACAAGGGCCTGAAGCCCCGGCAAGTCCAGATGATCGCTATCGGTGGCGCCATCGGCACCGGCCTCTTCATGGGTGCCGGCGGCCGCCTCGCCGCGGCAGGGCCCGCGCTCATCCTCAGCTACGCGGTCTGCGGTTTCTTCGCCTTCATGATCCTCCGGGCCCTCGGCGAACTGGTCATGCACCGGCCCTCCTCCGGTTCGTTCGTCTCCTACGCCCGCGAGTTCTTCGGCGAGAAGGCCGCCTTCGTCACGGGCTGGCTGTACTGGCTCAACTGGGCCATGACCGCCATCGTCGACATCACGGCCGTCGCGCTCTACATGAACTTCTTCCGGAAGTACTGGGCGCCGATCGCGGACGTGCCGCAGTGGGCCTGGGCCCTGGCCGCCCTGATCCTGGTGCTGGGCCTGAACCTCATCAGCGTCAAGGTGTTCGGGGAACTCGAGTTCTGGTTCGCGCTGATCAAGGTGGTCGCCCTGGTGTCCTTCCTCGTCGTGGGCATCTACTTCGTGATCTTCGGGACTCCCGTGGACGGCCAGGAGGTCGGCTTCAGCCTCATCGCGGACAACGGTGGCATGTTCCCCAACGGCCTGCTGCCCGCCGTCGTGGTGATGCAGGGTGTCGTGTTCGCTTATGCCTCGATCGAGCTGATCGGCACCGCGGCGGGCGAGACCGAGAACCCCGAGAAGATCATGCCCAGGGCCATCAACACGGTGATCGTGCGCATCGCGGTGTTCTACGTCGGGTCGCTCATCCTGCTCTCGCTGCTGCTGCCCTACACCTCCTACAAGGCCGGCGAGAGCCCGTTCGTGACGTTCTTCGGCTCCATCGGGGTGAACGGCGTGGACGCCATCATGAACCTGGTGGTCCTCACTGCGGCGTTGTCCTCCCTCAATGCCGGCCTGTACTCCACGGGCCGCATCATGCGCTCCATGTCGGTCGCAGGTTCCGCCCCGAAGTTCGCGTCACGGATGAACAAGGCAGGCGTTCCGTACGGCGGCATCGCCCTGACCGCGGCCGTCGCCCTTCTCGGCGTCGTCCTCAACGCGGTGGTTCCCGCCCAGGCGTTCGAGATCGTGCTGAACGTCGCATCCCTCGGCATCATCAGCACCTGGGGCGTCATCGTCCTGTGCCAGATGCAGCTGGCACGGCTGGCCAAGCGCGGCGAGCTGCTGCGCCCCGCCTTCCGCATGCCCGGCGCTCCCGTCACCGGGTGGATCACCCTCGCCTTCCTCCTGGCGGTGCTGGTCCTGATGGCCTTCGACTCGCCGGTGGGCACGTGGACCATCGGCTCCCTGGTGGTCATCATCCCCCTGCTGATGCTCGGCTGGCGGCTGTGCCGTGACCGCGTGCTGGAACTCGCGGCAGTCCGTGACGGCCACACCGGCCCCTACCCTCTGGTGGCGAACCGTCCCGGTCCTGGCGCGAAGGCCCGCGACTAGATCCGGCATCGCTGGAGCGAACGGACGCAGAGGAACCCGCGCACCGCGGGGGACTCTGCGTCCGTTCGTGCTTCCCCCCGGTGGCGACGTCGCCCTTCCTGCTGCTGCAGCTCGTGCCACGGCGCCCTTTTCTCCCTAGGATGTCGAAGGACGAGGAGAAAGCGTGTCGATATGCACGAGCAGACGGCGATGTTCGAGGGCGAGCGCCCGCGGCTCCTCCGCCTGGCCGAGCGGATTCTCTCCGACCACGCCGAAGCGGAGGACATCGTCCAGCAGGCGTGGCTGCGCCTGTCGTCCGTTGAGCACATCGACCATGTCCCGGCCTGGTTGACCACCGTCACCACCCGGCTGTGCCTCGACAGGCTGAGGGCGAAGACGCCCGTGCCTCAGGACGAACTCGAGGATTACGATTCCGCCGAAACCTCGCCGGATCCGGCCGACGAGGTGGCCCTGGCTGACACTGTCGGCCTCGCCCTGCAGGTGGTGCTCGAACGCCTGACGCCTCGAGAGCGGGTGGCGTTCGTCCTTCACGAGAGCTTCGACGTCGACTTCGCGACCATCGCTACCATCCTCGACGCCAGCCCCGACTCGGCCCGGAAGCTCGCCTCGCGGGCTCGTGCCAAGGTCGCCCGCCCCTCCCCCGCCAGAATGCCGGACTGGCAGGTCGTCGATGCCTTCCTCGCTGCCGCGCGCGGAGGTGACTTCGGCCGCCTGCTCGAACTGCTGGCTCCCGACGTGATCGTCACGGGCGACGACGCCGCTGTCGCGCTGGGCACCCCGCAGAGGATGGCGGGGCGCCAGCAAGTGGCTTCCTTCTTCAACGGCGCCGCCAAGACGGCGTTCGCGGTGTTCCTCGGTTCGCGCCCAGGTGCGGCGTGGATCCACCGCGGCGAGGTCAAAGTGGTCTTCGACTTCACCGTCGCCGGCGGCCGGGTCAGCGGAATCACCTTCCGGGCCGCCCCCGAAGCACTGGCCGCGGTGCAGCGCCGCCATGCGGACGGACCGGCTCAGTCCTCCGACAGCTGAGCGAAGGCCTTCTTCGTGTCGCGGTACCAGCCCATCGCGGCGAGCGGCCTACGCCACCGGCTCTTCATCTCCTCATGTGCCGGCGCATGGCTGGTGTCGCCGGCCCGGACGGCATCGCGGAGATGGCGGTCCTGGGCCTTGATCACCGCGTCGGCGTCGTCACCCCGGAGGGCGTGGTCGCACGGGCCGCCGAGCTGGCTGCAGGTCATCGTCTTCATGGTGATCATCCTTCGGTTGAGGCGGGCTTCCCCGGCAGGGCTCCGATGCCCTGCACTTGTATGACGAGTGGCGAGGGGGAAATGTGACCGATCGCGGACAGCCAGCAGCGGTGTCGGTGCGGCACTGTTCCATCACGATTTCAGGGCTCGCCGCTCCGGGGACACATCCCTCTATATCCTCTGCACATGCGAGCTATCGCGATAAGTCTCGGCATCGCTCTGTTCCTCCCCGGCCTCGCCGGCTGTGGTTACCCTTCGGGCACGACCTGCGTCGATTGGGTCCGCTTCGAGACGCTGCAGGAGAGGTTCGACCAGGCGGAGCTGGTGATCGTCGGGGTCGGAACGGAACGGGATGGGACCGAGTCGATCTACGATGCCGAGGCGCACTCCTACCGGGTGGACGTGGCCGAGGTGCTGAAAGGCGATCTGCCGAGTGGGACAGTACGGATCTCGTCGATGCCGGTGACCTGCACCGCGGGCAGCCAGTATCCCGAGGGCGATCCGCTCGACACGGCGTCCGACGTGCTGATCTTCGCGAACCGGCACGAGGGCGAGTGGTTCACCCTGACGCCCTTCGACGGAGTCCTCCCCTACTCCCAGGACACCGTGGATTCCCTTCTCCGATAGACCGTCAGCAGGGACACGCAGGGCACGACGACAGGTGCCGCACCTCTCTGGGGAGCCGGCGGGAGCTCCTGTGGCCGGATTCTATCGGTGGTGGGCGTTTTTACTACTCTTCTGCGGGGCCGCGACCAGCCAGTGTTACTCCTGTGGCCCGGAGGTCGGGCCCTAAACAGGAGTCGGACAATGGAGCAGCCCGTGCAGTCGATCACGAAGGCCAGGGCGACGACTCGCTGCATGGGATCACTGTATTGACCGGCGGCTTCATCGGCCCTCATCGAAGTCCATGTCGCTCTGCTCGTCGGCATCAGTCCGACGACGGGCTCCCCCGCGGCACCCGACCCGGCCGGCCAGCTGCTCTGAGGACCTCAAAATGTCAGTGGCACGCGGGAAAATAGGACATGGACGGCAGCGAGGAACCACTGAGGCAGGCAGCCACACTTCGCTGTGGCGCTGGATCAGGCTCCGCTGTTCGTCAGCTCGGCGTGCGGGATGTCATCGACGCGGTAGCGTCCATTCGGCCCGGCAGCGGAAGCGCGGAGCTGATCGACCAGGTGCGTGATCTCGAGGACCTCAAGTCTGCCGTCGCCGCACTCCAGGCCAGGCTCGCCGTCGCGTTCGATGTGGCTGAGCGCCGTACCCAGGCCGAGGCGGGCGTTCCCGCAGCGGAGCAGGGCCAGGGCGTCGGCGCGCAGATCGCCCTCGCCCGCCGGGAGTCCCCGTCCCGCGGGAGCCGCCTGCTGGGTTTGGCCAAGGCGCTCGCCACGGAGATGCCGCATACCCTGGCCGCGCTGGAGACAGGCCGGCTAAACGAATGGCGCGCGACGCTCCTGGTCAGGGAGACGGCGTGCCTCAGCGCCTCGGATCGCTGTGCGGTGGATGACGAGCTGTCGGCCGATACGGGAACCTTCATCGGTGCCGGCGACCGGGTAATTGTCGCCGCGGCCCGGACGGCGTCGTACCGTAGGGATCCTCGCTCGGTGACGGACCGTGCGCGCCGCGCAGCCGGTGAGCGGCACGTCAGTCTGCGCCCCGCGCCCGACACGATGGCCTACCTGACAGCACTGCTGCCCGTCACCGAAGGCGTGGCGGTGTACGCGGAGCTCTCCCGGCACGCAGATTCCCTACGTTCCGACGGGGATGCCCGTAGCCGAGGTCAGGTCATGGCGGATGCGCTGGTCGAATGGACCACCGGTACGCCGGGCGGCATATCCGGAGTGGAGATCCAGCTCGTCATGACTGACCGCACGCTCTTCCAGGGAGGCAGCGAACCGGCTCGGCTCGCCGGGTACGGCGTCGTTCCAAGCGGTTGGGCTCGGACGCTGGTGACTCCGCACCTGTCCGATTCCAGGGAGGACTTCCGAACCTGGCTCCGGCGCCTGTACACCGCCCCCGGAAGCGGCGAGCTCCTCGCCGTCGACTCCCGGGCCCGGCTCTTCTCGGCAGGCCAGCGCCGGTTCATCGAGGCTCGGGACTCCTCTTGCAGAACGCCCTATTGTGACGCGCCTATCCGCCACTACGATCACATCGTCCCCTGGCACGACGGCGGACCCACGAGTCTTTCCAACGGCGCCGGCCTCTGCGAAGCCTGTGACCACACAAAGGAGCTCCGAGGCTGGATGGTGAAGGCCGTCCCCGCTGTCCGGCACGCGATCGACGTCCGCACTCCCACCGGCCACCTGTACAGATCGACAGCTCCTCCTCCGCCTGGGAGCAGCGGCAAAGCGGGTGATGTGTCGTTGCGGCGGTACCGACGGCTGATGCGCCGACACATCAAGGCGCTCCGCGCCCATCGGCTGGACAAGCTCGCCGCCTGACGCACGCGCCGGCATACGACTGCTCGGGCCGTGGAACCGGTAGCCCCTCCTGACAAGTACTGCTCCTGCGTCCGTAAAGGAACGGAAGAGTATACAAACAACAGTAGTGAATACCTCCTTCCTCGTGACACTACCCGTCGAACGCAAGTAGAGAAAACGCACAGAATCAAGAAAGCAAAATGCTAGGTTGCTTAGCGAAAACGACTGGAAAGATTAGGCTGCTTAGCAAATAACGGCGCAATAACCCTAGGCTACTTAGTAATCAACTCCGAGAAAGCGCTTGCGCCGATCAATCCCAACCGCTATTACTCGCCAGTACGAAATAAGGCCCCTACTATGTGTGCATTGGGTGTGGCTGGGGTCACATAGGGCAAGCCCTATCCCGTTTCCGGGCCAGCCGGAACGCAGCGTTGAGTTCCGGATTCAATGAACGACCCGGGCAGTTCCTCTGCCTGGTGATTAGGGGGTAGTTATGGCTGGAACGTTCGAGCTTTTCCAGGACGGAGGCGTTTCCTTCAGATTCAGGCTGAAAGGGTCCGATGGGACGGTCGTAGCCGTGTCCGGGCAGTTCCCGGACAAAGCGTCAGCGGTCGAGGGTATTCGCGTGGTCCGTGAGTGCGCCGGGACGGGGCTGATCACGGACCTTTGCCCACCGATGTCCCGTCAGGCAGTAACGAGGCGGGCCCCCTCACCGGCGTACTCGGACGCGTCATAAATTCTTCAGTCCAAGTGTGGCCGCCTGCGAAGGGCGATGCCCAATAGGGGCCAGATTGTCTGATCCTTGAAGCGCTCGCAGCGCCCGGCCAAGATATGCCGGAGCTGCGGAACGACAAACCGCTTCGAGATCTGATTTCTGCCTCTTTGCGGGGAGGAATGTCCCGCCCAGACGCGCGGCCGCCGAGAATGGCTGAACGTACACGTTCACCACTTTTGGCAATTACTTGCAGCGTGGACCAGGGAACAAGTAATACCTACTCAGGCAGGACACGCTGGCGGCGGTCACTGTTGATAGAGACACGGAAGTGTTCAGCGAGGCGCAAGGAGCAGACATGATGATGGTGCAGAACAATTCAACGGAAAACCTGCTGACAGTTGCGGAGATCGCGGCCCGGATGCGGGTCTCGAAGATGACGGTGTACCGTCTGGTGCAGTCCGGGGCAATGCCTGGAATCCGATTCGGCCGCTCCTATCGGGTGACCGAATCGGCCGTGCAGCAGTACCTCGAGGACGTCAACTCCGGGCACTGATCCACCGCTCGTCGCCGAACTCGGGGCGCGCGATACCCGCGCATCGGGAGTCGCCATCGTCGGTAGCGGGGGTGGAGTGTCCGGACACGACGTTCACGGGTCCGCCTCGACGGAGGGCCGCTGCCCCACCTCACGCACCGCTGCAGGTGCGGGAGCGTCTTGGCCGCCAGGGAATCGACCGCTTCGGCGATGCCGCGCTGAGGTTGCGGCAGGCTGGCGATGTAGGCGAAGACCGGCTTGTCCCCGACCGCCGCTTTCGTCGGGCTCACCCCCGGCCTGTCATGGCTTCCGGCAGTGTCCAGCCGGCGCTCTGAACCTCCAGCCGGCGGCCTGAACCGAGGCCCTCGTGGCCGCACCCCGGACTCCGCCGTTCCGGGTCTCCTCGCTGTCCACGGCGAGATGGTAGTCCATCCACACAGCGGATGGAGCGATTGCGCATGCCTTGTGGGGCAGAAAGCGGAGAGCCTAGCTGGACGACGTCCAACTCGGCTCTCCGCTTTCCTTCAACTAAGCCCGCGTCTCGCAGCGCGCCCAGCCAACCGACTTGTCACTGAACTGTCAGAAGTCCCAGTCCTCGTCCTCGGTGTTCACGGCCTTGCCGATTACGTACGAGGAGCCCGAGCCGGAGAAGAAGTCGTGGTTCTCGTCGGCGTTCGGGGACAGTGCGGAGAGGATCGCCGGGTTCACGTCGGTGACCGACGACGGGAACATCGCCTCGTAGCCCAGGTTCATCAGCGCCTTGTTGGCGTTGTAGTGCAGGAACTTCTTGACGTCCTCGGCCAGGCCCACGGAGTCGTAGAGGTCGTGCGTGTACTGGACCTCGTTCTCGTACAGCTCGAAGAGCAGCTCGAACGTGTAGTCCTTGATCTCCTGGCGGCGCTCTGGCGTGGCGCCCTCCAGACCGCGCTGGAACTTGTACCCGATGTAGTACCCGTGCACGGCCTCATCCCGGATGATCAGGCGCACCAGGTCGGCCGTGTTCGTCAGCTTGGCGCGCGACGACCAGTACATGGGCAGGTAGAAGCCGGAGTAGAACAGGAAGGACTCGAGAAGGGTCGAGGCGACCTTGCGCTTCAGAGGATCATCGCCGCGGTAGTAGTCCGTGACGATGTTCGCCTTCTTCTGCAGGTTCACATTCTCGGTGGACCAGCGGAACGCCTCGTCGATCTCCTTGGTGGAGGCCAGCGTTGAGAAAATCGACGAGTAGCTCTTGGCGTGCACCGACTCCATGAACGCGATGTTCGTCAGCACGGCCTCCTCGTGCGGGGTAACGGCGTCGGGGATGAGGCTGACGGCTCCGACGGTGGCCTGCACGGTGTCGAGCAGGGTGAGGCCCGTGAAGACGCGCATGGTGAGCTGCTGCTCCTCCGGCGTGAGCGTCGCCCACGACTGGATGTCGTTGGACAGCGGCACCTTCTCGGGCAGCCAAAAGTTGTTCACCAGGCGGTTCCAGACGTCGACGTCCTTGTCGTCCTGGATGCGGTTCCAGTTGATGGCCTGGACCTGGTCGACGAGCTTCAGCTTCTCGCTCATGGTGTGTTCCTTGTCTGGGTGTAAGTAATGCCGGCGATACCGGTGGTGCTTGGAGTGCCAGGCCGGGCGAACTGCCCGGCCTGGCGACGTTACTTGCCTAAAGCATGCAACTGACGCAGCCCTCGACCTCGGTCCCTTCCAGCGCGAGCTGGCGGAGGCGGATGTAGTAGACGGTCTTGATGCCCTTGCGCCAGGCGTAGATCTGCGACTTGTTGATCTCACGTGTGGTGGCGGTGTCCTTGAAGAACAGCGTCAGGGACAGGCCCTGGTCCACGTGCTGGGTCGCAGCCGCGTAGGTGTCGATGATCTTCTCATAGCCGATCTCGTACGCGTCCTGGTAGTACTCCAGGTTGTCGTTGGTCAGGTACGGCGCCGGGTAGTACACGCGGCCCAGCTTGCCTTCCTTGCGGATCTCGATCTTCGACGCCACCGGGTGAATGGAGGACGTCGAGTTGTTGATGTACGAGATGGAACCGGTCGGCGGGACGGCCTGCAGGTTCTGGTTGTAGATGCCGTGCTCCATGACCGAGGCCTTCAGGGCACGCCAGTTCTCCTGCGTGGGGATGTGCACGTCGGCGAACAGCTCACGCACGCGCGGCGTCGCCGGCTCCCATACCTGATCGGTGTACTTGTCGAAGAACTCGCCGCTGGCGTACTTGGACTTCTCGAAGCCGGCGAAGCGGCGACCGGTCTCGATCGACATCAGATTCGACGCCCGGATGCAGTGATACACCACGGAGTAGAAGTAGATGTTGGTGAAGTCTAGGCCCTCTTCGGAGCCGTAGTGGACCCGCTCCCGGGCGAGGTAGCCGTGCAGGTTCATCTGGCCCAGGCCGATGGCGTGCGAGGCGTCGTTGCCCTTGGCGATCGAGGGCACCGAGCTGATGTGGCTCATGTCCGAAACTGCCGAGAGGGTACGGATCGCGGTCTCGATGGTCCGGCCGAAGTCGGGCGAATCCATGGTCTTCGCGATGTTCAGCGAGCCGAGGTTGCAGGAGATGTCCTTGCCTACCTGGTCGTAGGACAGGTCCTCGTGATACGTCGTGGGCTCGGAGACCTGGAGGATCTCGGAGCACAGGTTGGACATGATGATCTTGCCGTCGATCGGGTTGGCCCGGTTCACGGTGTCCTCGAACATGATGTACGGGTAGCCGGACTCGAACTGGATCTCCGCGAGGGTCTGGAAGAACTCGCGCGCCTTGATCTTGGTCTTCTTGATGCGGGCGTCGTCCACCATCTCGTAGTACTTCTCGGTGACCGAGATGTCGGAGAACGGCATGCCGTACACGCGCTCGACGTCGTAGGGCGAGAACAGGTACATGTCCTCGTCGCGCTTGGCGAGCTCGAAGGTGATGTCGGGCACGACGACGCCGAGAGACAGCGTCTTGATGCGGATCTTCTCATCGGCGTTCTCGCGCTTGGTGTCGAGGAAGCGGTTGATGTCCGGGTGGTGGGCGTGCAGGTACACGGCGCCGGCGCCCTGGCGGGCACCGAGCTGGTTGGCGTAGGAGAAGCTGTCCTCGAGGAGCTTCATCACGGGGATGACGCCGGAGGACTGGTTCTCGATCTGCTTGATCGGAGCGCCGACCTCACGGATGTTCGTCAGGGCGAACGCGACGCCGCCACCGCGCTTGGAGAGCTGCAGGGCCGAGTTGATGGAGCGGCCGATGGACTCCATGTTGTCTTCGATGCGGAGCAGGAAGCAGGAGACCAGCTCGCCGCGCTGGCGCTTGCCGGCGTTGAGGAAGGTCGGGGTGGCGGGCTGGAAGCGGCCGTCGATGATCTCGTCGACCATCTGGATGGCGAGCTCCTCGTTGCCGCGGGCCAGGTGCAGCGCGACCATGCACACGCGGTCCTCGTAGCGCTCGAGGTAGCGCTTGCCGTCGAACGTCTTCAGCGTGTACGAGGTGTAGAACTTGAAGGCGCCGAGGAAGGTCTCGAAGCGGAACTTCTTGGCGTACGCGCGCTTGTAGAGGTCGCGCATGAAGTTCATGGAGTACTGGTGCAGCGTTTCGCGCTCGTAGTACTCGTTCTTCACGAGGTAGTCGAGCTTCTCCTCGAGGTCGTGGAAGAAGACCGTGTTGTTGTTGACGTGCTGCAGGAAGTACTGGTGCGCGGCCTCGCGGTCGGCGTCGAACTGGATCTCCCCGTCCGGCCCGTACAGGTTCAGCATTGCGTTGAGCTCGTGGTAGCCCATGTCCTTGAATCGGCTGACCGCGGCTGCGGGTGTGCCCGTCTCCGTCTCTGCAACACTCATGTCCAAAACTCTTCCAATCCTCTGGTAACTCGGTCTACGTCCTCGGACGTGCCCATGACTTCAAATCTGTATAGGACGGGGACGTTGCATTTGGCGGCGACGATGTCGGCGGCAAGGCAGTAGGTCTCACCGAAATTGGTGTTACCGGCCCCGATGACCCCCCGGAGGAGGCTGCGGTTCTGCTCGTTGTTCAGGAATTTCACCACCTGGCGGGGTACGGCACCCTTGCCGGTGATCCCCCCGTAGGTGGGAAGGACCAGCACGTAGGGCTTGAGCGCCCGCAGCGTCGGCTCCCTGGTGAGCAGTGGCATGCGGGCGGCCCGGACCCCCAGCTTCTCGACGAAGCGGTGGGTGTTGTCGGAGACCGACGAGAAGTAGATCAGCGGGGCATCGGTGACCGGACCCTCCCCGCCTCCGGCTTGTGCCGGATCGGGGTAGTCGGCCCGGTCCTCCACGGCAATCGTGGCCATGTCCGATGCCACACCAGCGGATCCCCGAGGGGAACCGTTCAGGCTACCGAACTCACGACGGAGTCGGCGAGCGAGTTGATCTTGTCGGGACGGAATCCGGACCAGTGGTCGTTGTCCGTGATGACGACCGGAGCCTGCATGTAGCCCATCGAGCGGACGCGCTCGAGTGCCGCGGGATCCTGCGAGATGTCGACGCTCTGGTAGGCGATGCCCTTCTTGTCCAGAGCCCGGTAGGTGGCGTTGCACTGTACGCACGCCGGCTTCGTGTAAACCGTAACGGTCATGTCTTGGTCCCCTTTTCTCTACTGCTGTCATGCTGTGTCATGGGTGGTGCGCGGCCCCGGAAAGGGGAAGGAAATCCGGGGATTTCCGCGCCTCCGGGCCCATGCCCGTCCAGCGGTTGTTCTGTCCCTCGATACTACATCTAGTGCGACCAACTCGTGCGTACCCCTAGATGATGTATTACAAGTATGTCATTACGGGAGCGAGTAGTCCACACGATGTCCACAGATCCGGGGCTCCGGAAAGCGCGGAAACGAGCCGATCCGGGGCCGGAAAAGGCACCTGGTCCACACGCTGTGGAGTACTTCCGCACAGGCTGAAAAACTTCCGTGTCGCGTTTCCCTGGCGTGTCGCGGCAGCCGCGTGTAGAAGACTGGGGCGAAGGAATCAGCCGACGAGGAGAGTACGACGTGGTCAACCCGGTCCACCTGCGGACACTGCTCGAGGTCATCCGCCACGGGTCCTTCAGCGGCGCCGCCACGAGCCTCGGCTACACGGCGTCCGCGGTATCCCAGCAGATGTCGGCACTGGAACGGGACACGGGCGCCACGCTCTTCACGCGGGCCGCCCGCAGTGCGATTCCTACGGACGCCGCCCTCGCGATGTCCCGGCATGCCTCGAAGGTCCTGACCGATATCGATGCGCTGCTCGCCTCGACCGCCCGTGCCGGCACCGGTCCCGCCCATGAGCTCCGGCTCGGCATTTTCCCCAGCCTCGCGACGTTCGCACTCCCTCGGCTGCTGCGCATGCCGGAATGGCAGCGGCTCGGCGTGTCCTTGCGCGTCTTCGTCGGGGAACCGGCGCACACGATCCAGGGGCTGCGCACCGGGGGCGATCTCGACCTCGCGCTCGTGTACCAGGTCGGGCAGGCCGGACTCGCCTGGCCGTCGACCCTGAGCCGCCAGTGGATCGGCGACGACGACTTCCGGGTCATCCTGCCCGCGAGCTGGGGCATACGTAGCGGCTCGCGCGTCACCGCCGACCAGCTCGCGGACATGCCGTGGATCATGCACCACCCCGGCACCGCGGACGCGACGGTCATCGAACGTCTCTTCGCGAGCTGCAACCTCCATCCCCGTATCGCGGCCTACTGCGACGACTTCAATGCCAGCCTCGAGCTCACCGCGGCGGGCCTCGGAGCAGCACTGGTGCCCGAACTCGCCATGGTCAACCGGCCCGAGGGCATCGTGGCGCTCGACGTCCCGGAGATCCGGCTGGCCCGCAGCATCTTCGCCCTGCGCACGGGCGACGCGGACGACGCACGCGTGCGGCTCTTCATGGACCAGCTCGCAGATATCCTGCGGGGGCAGAGCATCGGTCCCAAGCACACCGCTCCCGGCTACGCACGCCCCTCCGGCTCCTGAATTCCCGTTGCGCCCGTCCGGCACTGTCCGTACCTTCGGGTCAGGAGCGGGCACCGGTCCGCTGGTTTTCCCGTGATCTTCCGAGGAGGAACCCAATGCGGATCAAGAACAGCGTGGTCGTCATCACCGGGGCGGCGAGCGGCATCGGCCGGGCCACGGCCCTTCGGTTCGCCCGTCGCCACGCGAACCTCGTCCTCGCCAGCAGGCGGGTGGAAGCGCTCGAGACACTCGTCGCCGAGTGCACTGCGCTGGGCTCGCGAGCCATCGCCGTTCCCACCGACACATCCGAGCACGCGGCCGTCCAGGAGCTCGCGAGCAGGGCCGTCGAGGAGTTCGGGCGCATCGACGTCTGGGTGAACAACGCGGCCGTCTCGTTCTTCTCGCCGTTCCTCGAGGTGCCCCTGCGCGACTTCGAGCGGGTGATCGACGTCAACGTGATGGGCTACGTCTACGGGGCCCGTGCCGCACTGGAGCGCATGCAGGACCAGGGCTCCGGCGTCCTCGTCAATGTCGCGTCCATCGTCGGGGAGATCCCCCAGCCCTACACTTCCGCCTACTCCATGTCGAAGGCGGCCGTCCGCGCCCTCGGCGTCAGCCTCCGGTCCGAGCTGAAACTGGACCGGAAGAGGCACATCCACGTGTGCACGGTCCTCCCGCCCACCATCGACACGCCGTTCTTCAACCACGCCGCGAACTACACCGGCCGCCGGGCGGTGGCGATGCCGCCCGTCTACAGCGCGGACCGCGTCGCGAAGGCCATCCTCGACGTCGTCGAGGTACCGACCCGGGAGGTGGCGGTCGGCCGGATCGGCCGCTCCATGGTCCGGCAGCACCGCCTCATGCCGGCCCGGCTTGAGAAGCTGATGGCCGTGCAGGTGGAGAACAGCCATCTGTCCAAAAAGGAACCGGCCGAGGACTCGACCGGCAACCTGTACGGGCCCTCCCTGGACCCGGCGAATGCCGCTGTGACGGGTGGCTGGAGCGGTAAACGGCGCACCGCGCAGCGGATGGTCCTCGGCACTGCCCTGGTGGGTGCGGGCGCAGTCGTGTTCGGCGACAAGCTCAAGGGCGCCCTCCCCGTGGTCGCAGGGGCCGCGGGGACGGTGGGACAGGCCGTCAAGGCCGCGGGCAAGGGTTCCTAGACCCGCGAGCGCAGGTCCGCGAGCGCTGGTCGACTGCTGGCCGGCCACATCCGGTGGCTACATCGAGGCTGCGAGTCCGGCCTCCGGTGGGCGCTCCAGCTCGAGGGCATCCAGGACGTCGAGCGCGGCGGAGTGCTCGTTGAAGGTGTAGAGGTGGAGCCCCGGCGCGCCGTCGTCGAGCGCTGCCCGTGCGAGGTCCACGGTCGCCTCGACGCCGACCCGGAGGCGTTCCTCGTCGGTGCGGGCGCCCTCCAGGCGTCCCCACAGGGCCTCGTCGACGTCGATCCCCGCGAGCCCGCTCAGCTTCTTCAGGCGCCGGGTACTCGTCATCGGCATGACGCCGGGGATGATCGGGATGGTGACGCCGGCTCGCCGTGCGCGCGTCACGAGCCGCGAATAGTCGGAGGCCTGGAAGAACACCTGGGTGATCGCGAAGTCGGCCCCTGCCACTTCCTTGGCGAGCAGCACTTCGATGTCCTGGTCGAAGCTCGGCGAGTCCGGGTGCCGGGTCGCGTAGGCCGCCACCCCGACCGATACCTTGCCGGCTGCCAGCTGGGCGACCCGCTGCGCCTCGACCTCACGGATCAGCCGCACGAGCTCGTCCGCGTGCTCGACGTCGCCTGGCCGGCTCTCCCGTCCTTCGGGCGCGTCACCGCGCAGGGCGAGGATACCGCGGACCCCGCCGCCGATGAGCCGGTCGACGATCTCCGTCAGGTCGGCGCGGCTGGTCCCGACGCAGGTCAGGTGCGCCAGCGGCTTGAGCGTCGTCTCCGTCAACAGGCGCCGCAGGAGGTCGATCGCGGTCTCCTGGTTGCTGCCGGCAGCACCATAGGTGACCGACACGAAATCGGGGCGCGTCCCCTCGAGACGGCGGATGGTCGTCCACAGGGAGTCCTCTGCCTCGGCGTTCCGGGGCGGGTACAACTCGTAGGACAGGGCGGGATAGGTGGGTGGCGACATCTGGGTCCTCTTCGTAGGTGCCGCAGGATCGGTCAGTCCGTTTCCTCCGGTGAATCGGCCGAGCGTACCTCGCTGTGGATGATGCCGAGCTCCTCGAGCTTCTCCGACATCCCGGCCCCGTCGGGCGCGTAGATCCACGGGATGCCCGGTGTGGGCTGGACGCCGGTCTTGGAGCGTCCGCCCGCGAGCACCGCTTCGCCGACGGACAGCTGGCGGATCGCGATGGCGCGGACGTTCTGCGGGTGGCGCTGCGCGAACTCGGAGTAGATCGCCTCGTCGTGCTGGCCGTCGTCACCCACCAGAAGCCATTTGACGCCGGGGAACTCCTCGGCCAGCCGCTCGAGCGACGTCCGCTTGTGTTCCTGGCCGCTGCGGAACCACCGGTCGCGCGTCGGCCCCCAGTCGGTCAGGAGCTTGGGCCCTGCCGGGTACAGGTTGCGGGAGAGGAAGCGGGAGAGTGTCGGCGCGACATTCCAGGCGCCCGTGGACAGGTAGAGCACCGGCGCCGACGGAAGCGTCCGCACGATCCGCTCGTACAGCACGGCCATTCCGGGGGTCGGTGTCCGCGCGTGCTCGTCGAGCACGAAGGTGTTCCATGCGGCGAGGAAGGGGCGTGGCAGGGCCGTCACCATCACCGTGTCGTCGATGTCGGAGACGACGCCGAAATCCGTCGTGTCCGCGACGATCCGCACCGGGGCATCCACCACGCGGGAATTGCCCGACTGCACGGTGATGGTGTGCCAGCCGGCGTCGAGCGTCACGGGGATGCGCGCATCGACCACACCGCCGCGGTCGGCCTCGACGTCGTGCACCGTGTCGCCGATGGTGACATGGACGACGGCGTGGGCCACGGGGGCGCTCGTGAAGTTGCGCCAGCCGCGCATGCCTTCTTTCAGGGGCTTGAGCGGGCCGGCCTGTGCAGCCCGCCCCGCATCCCTCGGATCACCGAGCACGACGCGTGCCAGGACCCGCACCCACGACGTCGTGCCGTACCCGGTGTACGGGATGACGGTGTCGACCCTGCCGCGCCGCACCGCCAGGCGCGTCTGGAACTTGAGCCAGGCGTCGTCGAGGCGCACCGCGAGGTGGCGGTCTTCGAGCCCCGGCTTCGCGGGATTACTGCTTCTGGGGCCGGCGGACGGGGTGTGCGACTTCGCAGATCGTGGACACATGCCCCCAGTCTGGCATGGCGGCACCCCGGGGACGAGCCCTCCCGCTGGTCGCGCAGGACGGGGGAACAGGTCACAGGCGTCTAACAACTCCGACTTCAGCCGGGGACGATCTTGTAGCGGCCAGGAGCGGCTGGGACGCTGGACGTTCTATCAGGCGAACGATCAGTGGGGATGTCATGGCATTAGGCTGGGAATACAAGGGTGTGCGCCTCGTCGAGGAAAGGGTCCTGCACGACTGGGATACCTGCGCGGAACACGACCCCCGCACCACCGCGGCCGATCTGGCGCATGCCATCCGCTTCGGTAAGGCCCAATCGGCCCTCGAGGCGGTGGCGGCCGGCGGAGCCACGCTCACCGCCGACCACGCCAGGGCGCTCCACTTCGCCAATGAGATGGCCGAGTTGCGGCACTACGGCCCCCTGATCACGGTGGAGGACAACGTCCCCGTCCTGGCGCCCGGCATCCGGCAGATCATCGGCACCTTCGACGGATACGGGCTGTGGGACGGCCAGCCGGCCTGGACCCTCTGACAACGGGACCGGGGTACCAGGTCTGCCGTCCCCGGCCTCCGACGACGTTCCGATTCTTCTGGACCGGGACGAGTCGATCCGCCGGTTGCTGCGGGACTGACCCCGAGCCCGCCGCACCGGCCGTGGGACACTCGATGCCATGACGGCACTGATCATCGAGTGGGACCCCGAGCGGCCGGAGTGGAGCGGCACGTACGCCTCGGACGTCGGTACCGTCCGGAGCACCGGCGTCGTCCGACAGCGCTGGATGGTTCCGGCAGGGACGCCGCTGGACCCCGGCATGGATGTCTGGCTGACCGTCACCGGCCGGCGTCCTGCCATGCGGGGGCTGATCGGGCATGGGACCCTTGCGGGCCTTCCATCCGACGCGGCGGCTGCACCGGTCCCCGACGAGCCGGCATCCTGCATCGAGGTCGACTTCGACAGCCTGCTCTCCCACGGCGACCAGGTACCGCTGGATACGCTCATCGAGCGGCTCCCCGCCCTGACCGGGGGCTTCGGTGTGCTCGCCGTCGACGGCGGGACCGAGGTGGCGGTGCGCTCGCTCTGGGCGGCCGCCGGTTCCCCTGAGCCCGGCTCACTCGATCCCGTCCCAGGAGCGTTGCCGTCGACGGCGGTCACGCGTGTGGTGGTCAACCGCTTCGAGCGCGACCCCGAGCTGCGCCGGGTGGCGGTGGCCCACCGAGGCTCCGCATGCCATGCGTGCGGCATGGACTTCGAACAGGGTTACGGCGTGGCCGCGGATCTGATCCAGGTCCACCACATCACACCGCTGGAGCTCGTGGACTCCAGGTACGAGGTCGATCCGCTCGTCGATCTGATCCCCCTCTGTCCGAACTGCCACGTCGTGGCCCACAGCCGCTGGCCCGAACCGCTCACCGTGGAGGAGATCAGGACCCGGCTGCGGACCAGCGGATTCCTGCGCGGATCCGTGCTGACCGACGAGCAGCTCGAGGCAGAGGCGTCCGCCACCCGGATGCTGGGCCCCTGATCCTGGGCCCCTGATCCTGCCGAGCGCGGCCGTTTCCGTGCCCGCGGATTGTCAGTACACTGGGGCGCATGACCGGGCAGGATCCGGCCCTGCCCAGGGCCGCTGCGGTTCCAGGCGGCGCGGGCCTCCCCGAGGATCTGCCCGTCCCCTTCCTGCAGGACGCGGGCGATGCCGTGCGGCACCCGGACGACGATGGCGCCATCGACACGTCCCTGCGGAGTCCGGCGGAGCGGTCCCGCGCCTTCCTGGGCATCCTGGTGAACACCGGCCTCGCGAACATCACGACCAGTTACCTGTGGTTCGCCCTGACGTTCTGGGCATACCTGCAGACGCGCAACGTGATCGCCACCGGGGTGATCGGTGGGGCCTACATGCTGCTGATCGCCCTGTCCAGCATCAGCTTCGGCACCTTCGTGGACCGCTACCGCAAGCTGGCCGTGATGCGCTTCGCCGCCGGCTTCACGCTGGCGATGTTCGCGCTGTCCGGGGTCCTGTTCCTGCTGACACCCGCCGTCGAGCTGATGGATCTGGGGCAGCCATGGTTCTGGGTCTTCACCCTGATCATCCTGATCGGCGGGGTCGTGGAGAACCTGCGGAACATCGCCCTGTCCACCACGGTCACCATCCTCATCGAGCCGGATCGGCGGGCCAACGCCAACGGGCTGGTGGGCATGGTGCAGGGACTGATGTTCGTCATCACCTCGGTGCTCTCCGGGCTGTCGGTCGGGCTGGTCGGGATGGGCTGGACGATCGTCGTCGCCCTCGTGCTGACGGCGCTGGCGTTCGCGCACCTGCTCACGCTGCGCATGCCCGAGGAGGTGCGCGCGGCTGCGACGGACGCGCATGGCGGCTTCGACCTCCGCGGCTCCGTGGCGGCGATCCTGGTGATTCCGGGACTGTTCGCATTGATCGTGTTCTCCACCTTCAACAACTTCGTGGGCGGCGTCTACATGGCGTTGATGGATCCCTACGGCCTGGAAATGTTCTCCGTCGAGCTGTGGGGAACCTACTTCGCACTCGGCGCCACCGGGTTCATCGTGGGCGGCACCCTGATCGGCAAATTCGGCCTCGGGTCCAACCCACTGCGCACCATGCTCATCGCCGCCGTCCTGATAGGCATTGTGGGTGCGCTGTTCACGGTTCGGGAATGGGCATGGCTGTACGTCCTCGGCATCTGGCTCTACCTGGTCCTGGTGCCGTTCGTCGAGGCCGCCGAACAGACGGTCATCCAGCAGGTCGTTCCCCTGCACCGGCAGGGGCGCGTGTTCGGCTTCGCCATGGCGTTCGAATCCGCGGCAGCGCCGGTCACGGCGTTCCTGATCGCGCCGATCGCCCAGTTCTGGATCATCCCGTACGCCCGGTCGACGGCAGGCAGCGCCCACCTGGCCCCGCTGCTCGGTGAAGGCACCTCCCGGGGCATCGCTCTGGTCTTCCTGGCCGCGGGGATCATCATCATCGCCGCGGCACTGGTGGCCTTCGGGACTCCGGTCTACCGCCGAATCTCGGCGTCGTACGCGCGGGCGGCCGCAGCGGCTCCCCTTCCGTGACCCTGCGTGGCGAGGAACGGCCGCTCGCATCGCACCTCCGGTAGGTCGTCGTCGTGCCGGCGGCCCTCGACCGGCGGCCTGCGCGGCCGATCCCGGCGCGCAGTCCCCGCATCCTAGGATGAGCCCATGGTGATGGAGGTCCTGGCGACGAAGCTCTTCGTGCCGTCCCCGCGCCCGCAGGCGATCTCCCGGCCCCGCCTTGCCGGCCGGCTGACCGCCGCACTCCAGGCAGGACGACGTCTCACCCTCGTCTCTGCGCCCGCCGGGTTCGGCAAGACGGCCCTCTTCGCCGAGTGGATCGCACAGCTGCGTCGGCAGCAGCCGGGGATGCGCGTCGCGTGGTTGTCACTCGACGACGGTGACAACGATCCCGTCCGTTTCCTTACCTACCTGACTGCGGCACTCCATGACGCCGACCCCGACGTCGGCCCGGAGGAGCACGACGTGCGGTCGTCGGCCGAAGCGGCCCTCACCGCGCTCATCAATAACCTGTCCCGTTGCGGGAGGCCGATGATCCTCTTCCTGGATGACTTCCAGGTCATCGAGAACCCGTCCGTCCGCGAGGCCGTCGTCTTCCTGCTCGACCATCTGCCGCCTACCACGCACGTCGCCATCGCGAGCCGTTCCGATCCGCTCCTGCCCCTGGCACGGCGACGGGCCGGCGGCGACCTGACCGAGGTGCGCGCCGCCGACCTGCGCTTCACCCCCGATGAGGCGACCGCGTTCCTCACCGGGGTGATGGGACTCCCCCTCACGCACGAGAACGTCACAGCGCTCGCGACGCGCACGGAGGGCTGGATCGCAGGGCTTCAACTCGCGGCACTGTCCCTGCGCGACAGCACCGACGTCCCCGGCTTCATCGACGCCTTCACCGGCAGCAACCGCTTCGTGATCGATTACCTCACCGAAGAGGTTCTCCGGCACGCGCCGCTCCCCGTGCGCGAGTTCCTCCTCCAGACCGCCATCCTCGACCGGCTCAGCGGTCCGCTGTGCGACGCGGTGACCGGACGGACCGACAGCCTCCAGATGCTGGAGTCGCTCGAGCGCGCCAACCTGTTCATCGTTCCCCTGGACGACAGTCGGCAGTGGTACCGATACCACCACCTGTTCGCCGACGTGCTGCGCTCGCGGCTGCTCGCGCGCGGCCCGGGACACAGTGCGGAGCTCCACACCCTGGCCAGTGAGTGGTACGAGTCCAACGGGTCGCCCGACGAGGCAATCCGGCATGCGTTCGAGGCCGCCGACTTCCCGCGGGCCGCGCGGGTCATCGAGACAACCATCCCCGGCGTCCGCAGGAGCCGGCAGGATGCCACCCTCCTCGGCTGGCTGGTGAGGATCCCGGAGAACGCGCAGAAGCGCAGGCCCGTTCTCCGGGTGTTCTCCGCATGGTCCTCGCTCGTCGCCGGTGACCTCGCGTCCGCCGATCGCCGACTGACCGAGGCAGAACGTCTCCTCGCGAACGACGGCGACGGCACAGCACCTCGGCACGATTCGGAGCCCGGCGAGGAACTCCGGGCCCTGCCCGTCACGATCGCGCTCTACCGTGCCTCCCTCGCTCTGGCGCGGGGAGACCAGGCCGGGATGTCCCTCCATGCCCGGCGCGCGCTGGACGCAGCGGAACCCGAGGACCACCTGGGGCGGGGCGCCGCGGCCGGTATGGTGGGCATCGTCCTGTGGGCCGACGGCGACCTCGAGGCCGGCGTCACCGCCTTCGGGAACTCCGCGAGGAGCCTCCAGGCTGCCGGCAACCTGACCGACGCCCTGAGCACCACCATGGTCATCGCCGACATGCTGCTGCCGCTCGGCCGGCTGCGGGAGGCCCGGACGCTCTACGAGACCGCGCTGCAGCAGTCCATCGAGCACTGCAACGGCGGTCAGCCGACAGCGGACCTCCACGCGGGCATCAGCGAGATGTACCGCGAGCGCAACGACCTCGCGACCGCGAGGAGTCACCTGGCGGCCAGCACGGACCTGGGCGACACCGCCCTCTCGCACGAGCATCGCTACCGGTGGTTCGTGGCGATGGCGAGAGTGCAGGAAGCCGACGGTGAACCGGATCCCGCTCTCGAGTCGCTGGCGCGCGCGGAAGAGCATTACCGCCGTGGGTTCTTCCCCGATGTCCGCCCCATCGGCGGGCTCCGCGCCCGCGTCCTCATCACACTGGGGCGCCTTCCCGAGGCACGGGCCTGGGTGGACGAGCAGGGGCTGGCGTCCACGGATGCGCCGGACTATCTTCGCGAGTTCGGCTACGTAACCCTCGCCCGGCTGCTGATCGCGGAGCACCCCGTCACTCCCCCGGGCAGGTCACTCGACGACGCGCAGGACCTGCTCGGCAGGCTGGCGGCTTCGGCGGAACGCGGTGGGCGCATGGGTACCCTGAGCGAGATCCTCGTGCTGCAGGCTCTCGCCTTCCACGCGCAGGGCGAGACGGCGCTCGCACTCGGACCCCTCGAACGCGCCCTCGTCCAGGCCGAACCCGAGGGCGGCTTCCGGCTCTTCGTCGACGAGGGCGCACCGATGCTGGCCCTCCTGCGCGCCGCGGCCGGCGCCGGCATCAGCCCCGGGTACGTCCGTCGGCTCAGCCAGGCACTCCGCGATACGGACCCTGCCCTGGCCCCGGAGCACCCCGCCGAGGCGCTGAGCGACCGTGAACTCCACGTGCTGAGGCTCCTCGCCACAGGGCTGTCGGGTCCGGAGATCGCCCGGGAACTCTACGTCTCGCTCAACACGATGCGGACCCACACGAAACACATCTATCGAAAACTCGAGGTCAGCAGCCGGGCCTCCGCCGTCCGCCGGGCCGAATCGCTGGACCTGATCTAGCGACGCCTGCAGCGGTATCACCCCAAGATCCATGGATGTGGTGATGCCGCGTCACCACATCGCTGCGTAGCTTTCGGGTGTGGCCGGATCGCCCGGCCACGGAACACGAGGAGCGCACCATGAGCATCACGCCGTCCACCCTTACCCGCGGAGGCGCGATCGCCGCCGTCCTGGCGGGACTCGCCTACATCGTCATCCAATTCATCCACCCCTCCGACGTGGTCGCTTCGCTGTCCACGCAACGCTGGGCGGTCGTCCACATCCTGAGTTTCGCGGAAGCGGTGCTCGCCGTCGTCGGAATCACAGCCATCTATCTGCGGCAGGTACGGCGCTTCGGGGTGCTCGGGCTCATCGGGTACCTGATGTTCGGCTTCTTCTTCATCCTGCAGTCCTCGTTCACCTTCGTCGAAGCGTTCATCGCGCCCCTGTTCGTTGCCGACGCGCCCCAGGTCTCCGTGGATATCGTCGGGCTGTTCGGTCGGTACGAGGCCGTGACCGATCTGGGCCCGCTGGCCGCACTCCCCAACGTCGGAGCCTTGCTGTACGTGGGTGGCGCGCTGCTCTTCGGTATCGCCGTCATCCGCGCCCGGGTACTGTCGCGGGGAGCGGGCATCCTGCTGATCGCCGCCGCGGCGGCCACGCCGATCGCCGGCGCGTTCCTGCCCCACGCGCTCGAGCGCATGGCTGCCGTCCCCATGGGCCTCGCCCTGATCTGGCTCGGCTACTCCCTCTGGTCCGAGCAGCGGAACGGATCGGTGTCGCGCGCGGGAGCGGACGACGAAGGCATCGGCCACCTGGTGCGATGAACCGCTACGAGATCCGCCTGGCAGCGCAGCTCGATGCGGGATGGGGTTCCTGGTTCGAGGGCTTCACGCTCACGCAGGGTGCGGGATGCTCCACCGTGCTCACCGGGGCCGTCGTCGATCAGGCCGCCCTCCACGGGGTGCTTCGACGGGTAGGCGATCTGGGAGTGGTCCTGCTCTCGATCGCCATCCTGCACGACGACGTCGACGGCACCCTGTCCGCACCACCTGCCGACGAGGACGCACCATGACCGGGGGCCCCGATCAGCAGGCGGACAGGTACTACCCCTGCTCACGACGGAACGGCAGCCGGCGTCTGTCGATGACGCTGGCGGTCGTCGCCAGTGCGGTGAGTGCTACCGCGAGGACGAGTGGCGCCCAGGCTGCGGGGGATGTCGTTGCACCGGCGATGGCGGTTCCCGCTGACCCGGCGGCGATCTTGAGGGCACCCACCCAGATGAAGATCTGGCCGCGGGACCGGATGGGTGCGTACTCGCTGCGGGCGGCCAATGTTGCCGCGAAGAACAGCGCGTTGGCCACTCCGGCCAGGCAGAACGCCGCCAGGGAGGCCTCGAGAAAGGGGGCGAGAATCACCAGGATCAAGGCTGCTGCCACGAGGACGGCCAGGGAGCTCATAAGCCGGTCCGCGTCGCCGCGTAGCGGCCGGACCATCAGTCCTGCTGACCCGAGGAGATTACCCACCCCGTACGCGGCGACCAGGAGTCCGGCCGTCGAAGCGCCGCCCAGGGCGGGAGCGATGGCGACCGCGTAGATCGGTAACGCGGCAACCGAAAAAGCGACCGTGACGGTGAGGCCCAGCGTGCGCCGCAGAGGACCGTCTCTCCCCATCTGCCGGAGTGTCCGGCCCGGCGACGGCACCGCTACCGCCGAATCGGGTGGTTCCTGGCGGGGAAGCACGAGGACCGCTCCGGCACCGAGGACCGCCGCTCCAGCGAGGACCAAGGGTGCCGTCAGCGCATCGGATGTAGCAGCGATCCAGGCCACCGCCGCGGGACCGAGGGTGCCGCTGATCCCGTAACTCGCCACGTCCCAGCTCTGTGCCCTGCGCTGGTCGCGCTTCCCCGGTCCGGCGATGGAAGGCAGGCGGCTGCTGATCCCGCCGGTGAGCATCGGCCCGAAGACCCCGGAGACGAACAGGAGAACGGCCGGCCAGAGCGCCCAGGTGACGGGGATGAGCAGTGCCGCGCCGGCAAGGAGCAGCCCGTGGAGGACGGCGGAGAACGCGATGACCCGGCGTCCGTCGCGGGCGGTGTCCAGCCGGCGGGCGATGAAGGGCCCGAGGAGGTGGGGGGCGGTGATGGATGCTCCCAGCACTCCCGCCAGCCACCCGGGTAGCCCGGAGGCATGAGCGAGGAGGACGATGGCGACGACGGCACCGCCGTCGGCACTCCGGACCAGTGTCGCAGCGAAGACGTAGCGGCCCAGCGCCCCGCGACGACGATTCATCCGCACCGGCACCCGGGCGCCAGGGTTACCGGTCGAGGCCGAGTTCATCGATCACCGCGGCGACACGATGACGTTGGGCCTCGGGCAGGCCCTGAAGGGGCAGCGGCAGGCTGGATGTGGTCACCAGCCCCAGGTGTTCGGCGATGGCGGCCACGACGCGGATGCTCCCACCGAACTCGGAGAACAGGTTCCACAACGGGGCGAGCCGTTCCGACTCGGCGATGGCATCGGAGAACCGCCCTTCCCGGGCCGCCCGGGTGATCCCCAGGGCGAGGACCGGCAGGGTCCCTCCGATGACCGAGTACCAGGCATCGCAACCGGCGGCCAGTCCGGCGGCCGCGCGGGCGTCGCCGGAGACACCGATGGTCACGTGGTCGGGGATGACGGCCCGGATCTCCCCGACCCGGGTTCGAGCTTCCGCCGGTTCGGCGGGTACGCCGGGGATCTTGATGGAGGCTATTCCGGGCAGTTCGGCGATGCGCCCGTACAGCTCGGGGGTGAAGGTGAAGTGGGTGGTGCCCGGGTTGTCGTACACGATGACGGGCAGTGAGGAGTGCCCTGTGACGGTCCGGAACAGCGCGACGACGTCGTCCTCGGTGAGGGGCTGATACGTCATCGGCGCCAGGAGCAGGCCCGTTGCCCCGGCCTTCTCCGCATTGGCCGCGTTGGCGAGGACCTGCGAGGTCCGTACTGCTCCGATGCCGATGACCACAGGGGTGCCGGCGGCGTGTTCCACAGCCAGCTGGGCGACGCGGCTTCTCTCCTCGGTAGTGAGGTACGCGTAGGAGCCTGTGGATCCGAGCGCCGTGATGGAATCGACGCCGGCTGTCGCGAGACGTTCGACCAGGCGCACGAAGGCTGTCTCGTCGACCTCGTCGTCGACGAGTGGGGTGAGGGGGAAGGCGCTGAGGCCGGTGAACATGGAGCGGCTCCGATGATGGGTGAGGCGTCAGGGAATGGGGTCCAGCGTCGACCCGCCGGGCAAGTGCTCGGCGGGACTTCGCCGTCGGCCTCCGCGTTGTGCTGCGGCGCCAGCGAGGACGACGAGGAGGATCCCGAGGAACTGGATGGCAGAGGGTTGCTGGTGGAGCACGATCATCCCGAGCACCAGGCCCATGGCAGGTTCCAGTGCCATGAGGGTCCCGAAAGCGGTCGCTGTCATCCGGCGCAGCGCCAGCATCTCGAGGGCGAAGGGCAGCACGGGCAGGAGGATGGCCAAACCGGCTGCCGCGGCGAGGATACCGGGGCTGAGGTGCCCCACCGCTTGCGGGATACCGATGACCGCGGCGGTGACGGCCGCGACCGGAATCGTCAGGGACAGCGCGGAGATGCCGGTGAACCGGTCGCCGATGCGCTGGGTGAGCGTGATGTAGATGCCCCACCCGACGGCGGCCAGTCCGGCGAACAGGATGCCGGTCAGGTTGACCGCGCCGTGCCAGGGCTCGGTGAGGAGGAGAACGCCGCACAGGGCGAGACCGGGCCAGATCAACGCACGCAGGGAACGGCTCTGCAGGGCGGCGACGGTCAGCGGGCCGAGGAATTCGATGGCGACCGCCGTGCCGAGCGGGATGTGTTCGATCGCCGCGAGGAACCCGACTGTCACGAGCCCGGTGGTGATCCCCAGTCCCAGCAGCACCGGGACATCGCTCCGCCGCACGCGCGACAGGGGTGGTCTGGCGATGATCAGGAAGATCACGGCGCCCATGCTCAGCCGAAGCCATGCGGTACCTCCGGCACCTACCTCCCGGATGAGGTCCACGGAGAGGGCCGATCCCAGCTGCACGGAAAGGATCGCTGCTACGGCGAGCCCCCACGGCGGCACCCCGGCACCCGCCCTAGGACCGCTCATGCCGGCGCTCCCCGTCCTCGGCGATGAAGCGGCCGACGACGGTGACGTCGGGTCCGAGATCCATCAGGTGGCCGGTCAGGTCGTCGGCAGCTGCGGTGAGGGCATCATCGGTCAGGGGCGCCAGGGCGTCGAGGATGAACAGAGCCGTGGTTGTGCCGTCGGTGAGCTGGGTACGGCGGCCTTGACGCCAGTTCCAGCGACGGCAGGTCACGCCCGCCTCATCACACCAAATGACCTCTCCCGGGTCCGGGTGCTCGACCACCTCATCGCCCCCGGCGACGGTGTCGAAGGGCTCGACGCCCGTGGCACGGATGAGTCCGGGCGGACCGGTGTAGCCGGCCAGGTCCTCGCCGCCCAGTGGAACCTGGTGCAGGACCGACACCGCGTTGTAGATGTCGGTCAGTCGGTTCACCCGGGGCAGCCCGGACCCTGCGCGGCGCAGCAGCGACTCCAGGCTGTTGCGCGTGCGCTGCGGCTTCGCCCCGAACGACTTGTAGGCCTCACGCCAGGCAGCTACCTGAGGCAGGTTTTCCACCGGCAGTTCCTCCAGCGCTTTCCGCGCCGAGGTTTCCGCTGCCTGGAGCAGCAGGTCACTGGACTCGTCGCTGGGACCCGGCAGCAGCCCGTCCACCGCCAGGAGGACGGCGCGGTAGTCGGGCCGGAGTGAGAACACTGAAGAGTCCACCCGAGCACTGTCCAGGAACTCCTGGAGCATCCCTGTCTCACGCACCGGTTACCTCCACTCCGTGTCCTGACCCTGCTCCGGGCTCGAAGACCGCCAGGGAGAACCTTGCCGGTTCCAGGCCTCCGTTGGCGTAGGCATGGGCGACGTCGCCGGGGAACGACACGGCGTCGCCTTCCTCGAGGACGAACGACTCGTCCCCCACCTCCACGGTGACAGACCCCTGCCAGACCTGCAGCAGTTCCTTCGTGCCCTCCGAGTGGGCCTCGCTTCCGTGCCGATCCCCTGGACCCAGCGTCCAGTCCCAGAGCTCCGCCACATCCGGTACTTCCGTTCCGGCCACCAGTACACCCCGGCCACCGGCCTCCGACCTCCAGAGAACCGCACCCTCACCCGTCCGGGTGACCGCCACGGGCCTGGGTCGCGGTGACTCGACCAATGCCGGCAGCCCGACGCCCAGCGCGTCCCCGATTCTCAGCAGCGTACCCACGCTCGGGTTCACCGCTCCCTGCTCGACATTGACGACCATCCGCCGGCTCACCCCCGCCGCTTCCGCCAGCTGGTCGAGCGTCCAGCGCCTCGACTGCCGCTGCTCCTTCACCCGATCACCGATCGCCGTGGCCAGGGCCGATGTGCTTTCCTCCATAAGTGCATCATACTGCACTAGGAGTGCAGTATTCAATGCTTCAAGTCACCAGACGGGTCGGCCTGTATTTGGAACCGGCGAGCCGAGCGGACGAAGAAGGCGGGCCCGGGAGCCCGGACCCGCCTTCATGCTCGATGTTCCTACCGGGTGACAGCCGCGGTCCGTACCGAGTACACCGTCGCGTTGGCGTAGCCGGCCTTGGAGCCGGTCACGCCGACGCTCATGGTCTTGCCGAGGTCCGCGCTCGTGAGCTTGTAGGTCTTCGCGGTAGCACCCGTGATCGCAACCCCGGTGCGGTACCACTGGTACCGCAGCGTCGTCCCGGCGGTCCAGGTGCCCGTGTTGGCCGTCAGCGTGTAAGTGATCCGGGTCGTGCCCGAGACGGTCGGCTTCGGGGCGGTCAGGGTGCCGGCTACAACGGCCGCCGTCCGCACCGAGTACACGGTCGCGTTGGTGTAGCCGGCCTTGGAGCCGGTCACCCCGACGCTGATGTTCTTGCCGAGGTCGGCCGCGGTGAGCGCGTACGTCTTTCCGGTGGCTCCGGTGATGGGGACGCCGGTGCGGAACCACTGGTACGTGAAGGTCGCCCCCGAGGTCCAGGTGCCCGTGTTCGCCGTGAGGGTATATCCGACCTTGGTCGTGCCGGTGACGGTGGGCTTTGTGGCTGACAGAGTGCCGGCGGCGACCGCGGCCGTGCGTGCCGAGGATTGCGTGATGCTGGTGTAGCCCGTCTTCGAGCCGGTGACGCCGACGGTAATCGTCTGGCCGAGGTCGGCAGCGGTCAGCGCGAGAGTAGCGCCGGTTGCCCCGGTGATGGGGACGCCGGTGCGGTACCACTGGTACTTCAGAGTGGTTCCGGCGGTCCATGCTGCCGTGGTGGCCGTGAGCGTTGAGCCTACCTTGGCTATTCCGGCGACCGTGGGCACGGGGGCCGTGAGAGATGCGGCGGTGACAGCCGCCGTCGGAGCGGAAACCTTCGTCAGTACGTCATAGCCGAGCTTGGTCCCGATTGCCTGAACGGAGACCCTGTGCCCGAGGTCCTCGAGGGTGATCGCATAGGTCGATCCGGTCTTGTCGGCCAGGAGACCGTCGTCGCGGAACCACCTGTACTCAAACGCCGTGCCTGTGGTCCAGATCCCTGCATCAACCGTGAGGGTTTGACCGAAGGTGGGTGTTCCCTTGATGGCGGGCGCCGTCCCTGTCAGGGCTCCTCGACTGACCGGCGCGGTTGCAGCTGAGGTTGCCGAGGCGGGGATGGCACCGCTCCTGAGGCCCGTGACCCTGACGCTGACGTGCTTGTCGACGTCTCCGGGCTGGAGCGTGTACGTCTTGCCGCTACCGCTGTCGGGGATGGACTGGCCATCGGCGAGCCACTCGTAAAGGAATGACTCCGGCACAGGCGACCAGTCCCCGGTGGTCGCAGTCACGGTCTGACCGACGCTGGTGTTCCCGGTGATAGTCGGGATGCCGGCCGTGAGGCCGCCGGTCTGGACGGGGACCGAGTGAACCGTATCGTGGGTGACCGGCAGGTAGCCGGCCTTCTCTCCGGTGACGTTTGCCCAGACGGACTTGCCGATGTCCGCGGTGGACAGGGTGTAGCTGGCGTTGGTGCCGTTCGGGATCTGCTCGGCGCCGCGGTACCACTGGTAGCGGATCGCGACCGGCGCCGGCTGCCAGGTGCCGGCGTTGATCGTCAGGGTGGTGCCGACGACGTATGCGCCGGTCGAACTGACGCGCGGCGACAGAGAAATAAGCCTGCCGAGCTGAACCAATCCGGTGGATGCCGATTTTCTGGTGGCGTCAGAGTAGCCGGGCTTGGTACCGGTGGCGACGACGTGCAGCGACCGGCTGGCGTCGGCTGCGGTGGGATTGTAGGTGGTGCCGGTCGCTCCGGGAATGAGGTCGGCGTCACGGTACCACTGAACGCTTACCTCCACCGGAGCGGGCTCCCAGGCGCCGATCTCTACGGTGAGAGTCCCACCGACTGCCGGAGTGCCCGTGATGACGACGGGTCCGGGGTCGATGACGGTGCCGGGCTCAGCCGGGGGCGGTAGTTCGCCCACATCTGCAGATTGAACAGCTGCTCGCGCGTTGATCAGGCCCGTGCCACAGCCCCACTCGCACTCGATCTGCAGCGGCCTGGTCGTGCCCTTGAGGATGTTCTCAACGCTCGCCGGGCTCAGGGTGCCGTTGAGTGCGAGCATGAGGGCGGCGGTAGCAGCGACGTGCGGCGCTGCCATCGAAGTGCCCTGGTAGAAAGCGTAGGCCTGGTCGCTGTAGTCCTCGACCGGACCGCTGGAGCCCATGTTGAAGGTGGACAGGATGCCGCCGAGAGTGTCGACGTCCATGTTGCCGCCGGGGGCAACGACGTCGACGATGTCCCCGTAGTTCGAGTAGGGGGCCTTGCCGCCATCCGGGCCCGATGCAGCGACCGCGATGACATGCTCGCAGTTGGCCGGGCTGGTGAGAAGGGCGTCCTGACTGTCGTTGCCAGCGGCCGCGACAACGACCGACCCGCGGCCGACAGCCCCGTTGATGGCGCTCTGCCAGCTGGTGGTACATGGTCCACTGCCAGCGAGGCTGAGGTTGATGACCCTGGCTGGATTCGGATTTGCCGGCGCTCCTGGCACGGCTCCTCCGGAAGCCCAGGTAACCCCGTCCACGATGTCGGACATCCAGCCACCGCATTCGGCGAGAGCCCTTACGGGGAGGATCTTCGCCCCTGGTGCGATGCCGACGACACCCTGGTCGTTAGCTGCCGCGGCGATGGTGCCGGCAACGTGGGTGCCATGCCACGAGGAGGAGGCTGTACCGCACTCCCCCGATTCGCCGTAGTCGCCCTCGTCGGTGGCATCGGGGTCGCGCCCGTTGCCGTCGCGACTCTTGGCCGGATCGGAGATCATGTCATAGCCGGGCAGCACATTAGCGTTCAGGTCGACGTGTGGAGTGATGCCGGTGTCGATGACGGCGACAGTGATGCCTCTACCGGTCGTGGCACCCCACGCGCCCTCGGCGTCAATGCCGGCCAGAGGATCGAATATTGGCCACTGGTAGCTGTAGAGCGGGTCAACCGGCGAGAGCGAGGTGACCTGCAGGATCTGGTCCGGTTCGGCGTACTCGACGGAGTTGTTGGCTTCGAGGGACGCGACGAACGCTTCGGCCTCACCGGTTTCGAGTTCGCGGCTCGTCTCCACGACGGTCGCCCCGGTGCCCATGACCTTGAGCTCCCTGACGGCGATGCCGAGCTCCTTGACCTTCACCCCGTAGGCGTTGCCGCGGGACTTGGAGCTCGCCTGCGCCTGGTCCTTGAACTTCACGATGAAGCGGTCGACCGGCTGCTGCACCGCGGTGCCACGGACTTCCGGGTTGGCGATCGGCTCCGGTGGTGCTTCCGTTGCGGACGCCGGAATTGCCAGAAGCGGACCGGCGAGCAGGGCGGCAATGGTGGCCGCTGCCGCTCCTCGGGTGATACGGCGGGGGCGGGTGAACATGCGCGTCCTCGGTGGTCATCCCACCGATGGTGGGCAGCGGCAGGGAAGTCCGAATGCTGTCCCCCGCCGAAGCCTATCCGGGAGACGACACCGTCCTACCGGCATGAATCCGCAGTGTTTCCGCAGGTCAGCGGCAGGAGCTTGCGTATCGGTGACCGGGCCGCTCCGAGTGGGGCTGCCAGGGACACCAGCGCTAGCGCGCGGTCACTCCTCGGAGTCCGTCTCGTCGCCGACCTCACCGAGGTACTGGATCGTCAGGACCGGGCTGTGCATCTCGTCGGTGCCGGCGACCAGGGCGACGTACGCGTGCTCGCCATCGAAACCCGGAGCGATGTAGTCGTAGCTCTTCCAGGTCGGGTGCTCGGCGGCGCCGTGCCAGGCGATGTGCAGCAGCAGGTCCTCCCACTCGGCCTCGTCCGGCAGGTCCGTGAACCCGAGGACTTCCAGAACCTCCTTCTCGACGGCGACGGGGCACAGGAAGTACTGGCGGGAGGCGTACGGGCTGATGTCGACCAGGTCGCCGGTACGAAGCGCCCGCTGGCGTGCAGTGCCGGGGTACTTCTCCGGCACCTCGCTCGTGACCTGGTGCTCGAGCAGGTCGACCTGTTCGGTGGTGGGCATGCCCTGCGGATAGAGGTAGGCGTTGACGCGGGACGCCGGATCGTAGGGCACGAACCAGGCCGGCGCTTCGGGCTCCTCGCCATCCGGTACAGGGTGGTATGCCTGTTCGAGCACCGTGCGGTCCTCGAGAAGGCCGACCGTCGCCCGGTCCAGGTTGACCGCTCCGAGGTTCGCGCCGTACTCGGTGTCGGCGTTCCGGACACCTTTCTTAGCGATGCAGTACACGGCGAGCTCGTGCGCAAAGGTGCGGGCACTGTGCCAGCCCAGTTCGAACTCGGAAGCGACCTCGGCCGCGACGACGGCGAAGCGCTGCAGGAATGCCGCGGTGTAGTGGTGCCGGTATGCCGGCGGCAGCATATCGACCACCTTCGCTCCGGCCGAGGAGATGTACTCCTGCAGATCCCCGCCGGCAGCCTCGATCGTACGCATCGCGAAGACGTCGTCGAAGAGCCCGTCGAGCACGATCGGAATCGCCTGGCGCAGGGCGCCGCGCAGGAGCTGCGCGATCACCAGGGCTTCCAGCCGATCCTCGGGCGAGTCGTAGTTGGACGCCGGGAGCTGGCCGTCCTCGTCGAGCTGCATCCGGCCGATGCACGCACCCTGGAGTTCGGGACCTCCGAAGTAGCCGAACATGGTGAGATCGATGCCCTCGAGCTTCCGGCCTTCGTTGATCAGCTCGATCTGCTTCGGTGTCAGGTCCTGCGGGTCGATGGTCGGTGGCACTGTGCTCCTTGGTCCGGTGGCGCCAGAGTAACAGCAGTCCGGCTGGCTGTGCGCGTAGGGGCCGGGGCACTGCCCGTGGCCGCGGTCACGCACAGTGGCGTCGCCCCTACTCGTCGAGCAAGACCCGGATGGTGCGCAGGACGGTCTCGCTTGCCTGGAGCCGGCGGGCTGACGGATTGTCAGTATTCGCATCGTGGAGCAGGTCCGACAGACGGCTCATGTTCCGCTGTTTCCTGGTCCGGGGCTGCCCGCGCGGTCAGCAGCCTTCCACTGCTTGCGGGCCAGGGGCTGCTCACCCGGGGGCAGTGACCGGACGTAAGCGTCGTACCTTCTGCGTCTGGGAGGCTCCCAGAACCACATCACCTCGAGCAGAATTTCGAAAGCAACGCGCGCGACCAGCCCGAGGACCTCGATCACCTTAACCTGCCTGACTTCTCCCCCGTCGTCATGACGTGCATCCTACGCCGCCCCCGTCGGGGTCGGGTGAGTCCTTGAAGTCGGGGTTCCCGGCGTGCATCGGTGCGGCGGCCGTCACCTCGACGCAGCTGGCATAGGAGACCTCGTCACCGGGCGCTGCGGGAGCCTCCTCGTGTGGCGTTCGTGAGAGCAACCTCCGTCAGGTCTCTTTGAGTACATCATTGCGCGTGTCGCAGCCGTTGCGGTCCACGTCCGCCCCGTCGCTCCGTCAACCTCGGGGGCCCGCCTCAGACCGTTGCGCGGGACGGGAAGCTCCCCGAACAGCACTGGTGGGACTTCGGTGCACTGGTCCGCGGCTCCGGGCGAGAAGCGAAGCGGCCGGTTATTCCTGCCCTTGGCGGTTAGGGCAAACCGGCGGTCGCGACGATGATGTTGGCTAGGCGGCGGTGTACTCGGCAATGGCTTCGTCGGCTGCCTTTCGGCGTCCAGCCTTGGCGTACCAGAGGACCATGAGTGCGACGCCGAGCAGCATCGCCCCGACACCGATGACGAATGTGCCGCCGACACCGGCGAACACAGTGCTCCCGTACTCAGGATCGAGCATGTCGACAGCAGAGAGGATGAACGCGGCCGTCATCATCAGCGCTCCGAGCAGCGGCAGTACGCCTCGGAACATCAGGTTGCGGGTGCTCGAGCGCAGGGTGCGGCGGAAGTACCAGGCGCAGGCGAAGCCGGTCAGCCCGTAGTAGAAGGCGATGAACAGGCCCAGGGACGCGATCGAGTCGGCCAGAAAGTCCTCGCTGACCAGTGTCATGACGACGTAGTAGGCCGACGCCACCACTCCCATCAGGACGGTGGAGAACGTGGGCGTCAGGTACTTCGCGTGGACGGTCGCGAATCGCTCCGGCAATGCCCGGTGGGCTGCCATGGACAGGGTTCCGCGCGCCGTCGGGAGGATCGTCGTCTGCGTGGATGAGGCCGCGGAGATCAGGACGGCGAGCACGGCGACCCACGCCCAGTCACCCATGACGGCCTCGCTGACGGAGTAGAACACGTCAGCGGCATTGTCCTCGTTGCCGAGCCCGAGCCCCTCACTTCCGGTGCCGGCGAACATCATGACGACGACGCTGACACCGACGTAGGTGGCGAGCAGAATGACCGATGAGATGAGCGCAGCCCGCCCGGGTGTCTTCCGCGGGTTGGATGTCTCCTCATTCAGCGCCAGACAGGTGTCCCAGCCCCAGTAGATGAACAGGGCCAGCAGGATGGCGTAGGTGAAGGCGGACAAGGACTCGACGGCGAACGGGTTGAACCAGGCGAGGCTCACTGCGGTGAAGTCGAAGGCCTCCCCTGCGGAGATGCGGTACACAGCGAACCCGGTGAAGAGCGCCAGAGCGGCGTATTGGAGGGCGATCAGGGTGCGCTGCATCTTCTCGGAGATGTCCACCCCGCGGTAGTTCGTCCACGTCAAGGAGGCGATGAAGGCCCCGCCAGTCGCGGTTACGAGCGGCACGTTGTCGCCCATCTCAGGATCTACCAGGCGCCAGAGGTACTGCCCGGCGACCTGAGCCAGGTTGGCCAGCACCACGATGCCGGAAAGGGCCATGGCCCAGCCGCCCATCCAGCCGGCGAACTTCCCGAACGCGCGTGACGCCCAGGTGAATGTCGTCCCGCAGTCAGGGGTGTCCCTGTTGAGCTCGCGGTAGGCGTAGGCGATCAGCAGCATGGGCACGAAGGCGACGATGAGCGCCGCAGGGGCCTGTACGCCGACGGCCAGGACGATGAAGCCGAGCGTCGCGGCCAGCGAGTAGACAGGCGCCGTGGAGGACAGGCCGACGGAGACACTGCCGACGAGGCCGAGGTCCCCGGCGGACAGTCCCTTGCCCTGCACCGCGGATCCCGTGGGTGAGATGGTCATGGTCGCCTAACCGTTGCTCGGCGCGGGCGCGTCGATGATGTTGGGCACGAACCGGCAGAAGTAGTCGGTGACGTAGCCGTCGGATTCCCGGATGCCGACGCCGACGGACTCGCCGTCAACCACCCATGCACCGAGGACCGGCCGGTTGCCGTCGAAGTCGGGCAGCGGGCTCCACGCCTGGTAGCACCAGCCTTCGGCTCCGTAGTCGCCGGGCTGCTCGATCTCGACGCCCTTGGCGTGGATGCGGATGTTGTCGCCCTCGCGGCCATGCAGGGGCTTGGCAACCCACTCCTCCATACCGTTCGGTCCGTCGAGGTAGGACGGCAACAGGTTGGGATGGTCCGGGTAGAGGTGCCAGAGGGCGGCCAGGAGGGCCTTGTTGGACAGGAACATCTTCCAGGCCGGCTCGACCCAGCGGGTCATCACGGGCCAGTCAAGGATCTTCTGACCGAACTCCTCCTTCATCATCATCTCCCACGGGTAGAGCTTGAAGATGGTGCTGATCGCTTTGTTGTCGAGGTCCACGAAGCGGTGCTGACGGGCGTCCCAACCGATGTCGCTCATGTTGATACCGACGGTCTCCCAACCGGCCTGCGAGGCGACGTCGCGCATGTAGGCGGCCGTCATCCAGTCCTCGCCTGACTCTTCGGTCTCGATGTGCGCAACATGCAGCCTCGGGCCCTCGATTCCAAAGCGCTGCTTGTCCCATGCGGCGACGAGGGCTTCGTGGATGCCGTTCCACTGGTCGTTCTCGGGCTTGACGTCCTGCAGCCAGAACCACTGGGCGATGGACGCCTCGATGAGACCGGTCGGGGTGTCGGCGTTGTACTCGAGCATCTTCGGCGGGTTCACGCCGTCGTAGGAGAAGTCGAAGCGGCCGTAGACGGCAGGCTCACTGCGGGCCAGAGAACCGGCAGCAAGCCGCATCGCTTCGGCGCTGATGCCGATGTTGCCCATGGCGCCGGTGGCAAGGTAGCGGGCCGCTTCGATGCACATGCCGTGCAGCTCCTCGGTGACCTTCTCCAGCATCTCGACCTCTGCGAGGTCGAACTGGTAGTAGGCGCCCTCGTGCCAGTAGTCGATCTCCGAGCCGTCGGGCATGATCGTCGTCGAGTAGAGCAGGCCCTGGCTGGCGATCTTTTCCTTCCAGTCCGGGCGCGGGGTAGACAGCAAGCGCTTCACGTCAGCCTCCCATGCTTCCGGAGCGTCCGCCGCTGCCGCCGGACTTCGCGCTGTTGCCGAAGCCGCCGCGTGTAACGGACTGGCCTTCGCTGGAGAACCCGCTTCTGGCGGTCGCCCCCGAGGGGATATTGGTGATGCCGCCCGAGACCCGGGACCCAACGCGCGGAATGACAGTGCTGCGGCCGGAGTTGTTGATGATCATGGGCAGGAAGTACCAGCCGAAAGTCCCGCTGGAACGGCCCGCCTCACTGCACTTGCTGTCCTCAACGCGCTCCTGCGTGGTCCTGTCCTGACACACCTGGGCATAGTCCTCGTCAATGACGTCCCCCTCCGGAGTGCAGCCTGTGAGGAGGGCGCTGGCAAGCAGCGCGGTGACGCCAAGGGCGAGCGAACCCGAACGCCGGATGCGGTTCGTTGTGCCCACGGTCGGGCTCTGGGTACTGTTCATGGTCACTCTCGATGGTAGGTCGATGCTCGGTCAGGATGTGTGCAGGTACATCGTGAAGTCTCCCCGTGCAAAGAAAAGGCGGCAAGCTGATCGATGAGCCTGCCACCTCCTTATGTTGAAGGAGGTGGCCCGCCGGGATTCGAACCCGCCCGGTCCGAGGACCGGTAGTGTGCCTCACACTCTCAGCTAATCCCCTCTCACCCGTCGGCTAGTTCCGGAAGACCCTTTCCGGGCCTTTAGTCCATCGCCGGGGGTCGAACCCGGGACCCGCAAGGGGCCGCCATCCGCCTAGAACCAGGTGAACGGGTGCCGACCCGCTCCCCTGTCTGTCCTTCGGGGTGCGCTTTCCCGAGCTTCGGATGCTCGGTCGCCCGGGCGTAAGCACCATGTGTGCGGTGACTAGAGGAAGCCACCCCGCCCTACCGCACGGCGGCTCGAGCACCCTTCCAGAGCAGGCCCAGCGCAGAAGCCGATGCGCGCCCCGATGACGACGGGGTTCCAGCGCTCCATTGCCTTCTGGCGCTCCGGGTTGTCGCCGGCCCTTCCCCTCAGCCAGTAGAACAAGACGATCGCGGCGACCCAGATCGCCGGCACGCCGTAGATACGCTTGTGCAGGTGGCGCCGCCGAATTTGGGGACCTATTTTTCGGAACGGACCTGGTTACTGACAGAGCAAGTTTTGGAAGCTGGTAATTCATGAGAAGCAGTCCTCGGCGTCCTTGGAAGGGCGCGTTGATCTTCAGCGGGCTGGTGTTGTTGGCCTCAATTTCAGTGATGGTGTTTGTGCCGACGGAGCAGGTACCGCTGGAGGTTGCGGTCCTGATTGCCGGATTGCTGGCGGGGGCCGTGTTGGTGCGTTTTGGTGTGTCTCGGCGGTGGATGAATTCTGTCGTGCTCGTGTCGTTCATCGCCGTGTGGTTCGCACTCGGCACGGCCGGATACGCCTGGTTCGGAGGTTTTCTCGCAGGAGCATCCGCGGGGGTCGCTTGGGGGCGGATAGTTCGAAACCGAACACTAAAAGCCGCGGCATCGTAGAAGGAAGGGTGGCAGCAACGATCCATCGCGCCGCGCCGCATGCCCCTGGCTCCGAGAAATTTTCAGTATTCAAAATTGATCTGACTGCAAGGGCGACAAGCGGATCTACGGCGCCGAGTCCGATACCTCTTTGCGTCCGTTGACGGATGGTCAAATGGGCTCTTTAAGTCCGCCGATCGGTGTCCTGCGACCAATCACGCCGAAGCCGAAAGGAACAGCGGCACAGAGAATCGCGAAGCCGGCGTGAGCGATGGGGAAAAGGGAAGGACTGTATGGCCCTGCGAACATCCAGACATACCCTGAAAGGAAGGACAGCGTCAGCGCTGCCAAGCCAGGTAGCACGCGAAGGAATGAAGACATAGGTTACAGTCCCACACCTGCCGCATTGTCCCTCTACATTATCCCTCTACATTATCCCTCTACGCGAAGCGCAGAGGGATCCATCAGCGGGACAGGCTTAGGAGTGACTTATCGGATCCTCCAGAATCTTGGTCCAGGCCTCCTCGTAGGTGGAGCGTTGCCAGTGCTGGCGTGGGCCCTCCCATTCGCGTGCGACATCGGTCAGCCATATTGTCGTATCGGGATTCCACCCTGCGAGGACCGTGTGGACGTCGGCGTCGACCTGCAGTGCACGATTAGCGCCAGTGAGGTAGGCCAGAGCGGTCAGGTGCACCGCGTCCCACCGCTGTGCGACCTTCTCCCAGTCCGGGATGACCCATCTGCCGTCGTGACCGGTACACCGGAACCAGTCATGGCGCCGGGATGCCGTGACCTCCAGTGGGTACTCGCGGCACAGTGATACCCACTCGTCCGCGGTGCGGATCTCGTAGGTGCGGCCGACGCCGCGGACGGGGATGACCGTGGCGTGCTCCTCCCCGAAGGAGTCCTCGATGAGGTCCAGTCCCAGGGGTACCCGTCCGATCGTTTGCAGGCTTCCGTGTGCGAAGGACCACCACGTCCCCGACCAGGAGGCGCGAGGATCCCGGGGGCGTTCCTTCTCTGCCCGGACCTCCTCCGCACGGGTGTCGCGGGCCCACGTGGACAGGGCGCGCGCTGGGTTCCTGGGCAGGGGCGCAGGATCATCTGCCGGTCGCCAGTCAATGGCCCACTGCTCGACCTGCCGGCCCTGCGACCACCACTGCATGGGGGACACCGTCATCACGTGCTGCGCGATCGGGGCAAGGGCGGCCTTCACCTCGGGAAGCGCTGCCAGAACGTCCTCCCCGTCCGGCTCCTGCCAGGGCCGAGACGTATCGACCGCCGCGGCCAACGCCCGGTCGATCACACCACCGGCGATCCGTGTCACATCGAGCGAGGCAAAGCTCGTGATGAGGTCCATCATGGACGGTCTCGGTGGCCGGTCAGCGCCCCCATCGGAGGTAGCGGTTATCAGCACCCGGGATGTCCCCTTGCCGGGATCCAAATAGTGGGCAAGCCAGAAGACGGCGGACCTGATCGACGGGTTCAACTCCATCACCAGTTCCAGGCACAGACGTCGTCCACGAGGTCCTACGAGCAGCACATCAGCGCCGATATCCATTCGCCCACCCTACGGGTGGCGACGTTGGCTAAGCAGGAGGAAACCACCACAACGTCCCACCAGTCCGGTACGCTCAGCGATCCTCCGATGGAATGATGCGATGCTGGGTTACCAGCGCGTTCCACGTAGGTCCATGTCGCCCTGCGGCCACCCGCTCGCATCACACATCGCGGAGCAGACAAGATCCGGCCAACCGTCGGAAACGATGACAGAAGTCTGGTCCAAGCGGGACAAGGAGCGCTCCGTCGCGTGAACTTGAATCCACCCCGCCGATTCGTAGAACGGCACCACCTCTTGCCTGCATCCGAGGAAGCCGAAGTCGACCCGACCTTCATCGCGTATCGCCTGTTGAGCGTGTCGCATCGCTCCACCGCCGAGCCCAGTGCCGCGTGACTGCTCATCAACGGGCACGCCTCCTGTCCCTGCCACCAGGACGTCACTTCCGCCGACCGAAATAACGCGGCGTTGGAAACCGACGTGCGCCGCCACCGCTGTTCCTCGGAAGCCGAGGACATGAAACTCTGCCGGAGAGCGGCGAAATCTGCTCTGCTCAGGTCTTTGTGAAGCTTCACCTTCAGCTGCGCAACCTAGGTAAACAATCGGAGGTCGGGATGCCAATAGGCGGTTGAGGGGACGACACAAGGACGGGCCTTGCCGCCGGAACGTCAGAGCTTGGGTCTCGGCGCCGATTGGTATTTCTCCTCGCCGGCCGTTTCGATGACCCGCTCCCACTCTGAGGGACCAACCAAAGCCGGATGAACGGAAGGATTATGCACCTTTGGTCCGCTACTGGGCGCCACGAAGATGGGCCGGAGCTACGCCATGATAAGCACGGGGCCGCTGTCAGGTCCCTTCCCCCACCATTCGGACTCAGCTAAGGAAGCTCCGCACGAGGATCGGAGCAAAGGAATCCGTCCTCAAAACGATGGCATGTACGCTCTGAAGGCAACAAAAAACCGCCGGATCAGGGCCTTTGCCCTGTGTTCCAGCGGTTCGTTGTGGAGCTAAGGGGATTCGAACCCCTGACCCCCTGCATGCCATGCAGGTGCGCTACCAGCTGCGCCATAGCCCCGTACTTCGCCGCTTCCCGGGGTCTTCACCCCGCCGAAGCAACTTGATCAGTGTAGTAAATTCTGGGAGCTTCGCCAAATCGGGCGCCCGGTGCCCTCAGCCTTCCAGTGGCTCCACCGGCAGCGAGCCCAGACCGACGTTGTGCTCGGTCAGTTGCCAGGAGAAGCGAGCCTCGGCCCTACCCACCACCTCGTGCACTTCCGACCAGTGGCAGTTCGAGAGTCCGGCGAGGGCACCCCAGCGCTGCGGGGGCAACCCCATGAGGGCCGCCAGGGCCGCCCGAATGGATCCACCATGGCTGACAACCACGAGGGTCTCCGACGGCTCGATGCGGGCGACGGCGTCGGTCACGGCGGCGAGCATGCGCTCCCCGACCTCCAGCCGGTTCTCGGCACCGCCCGCCCGCACCTCGGGGTCTCCCCCGCGCCAGGCCGCGTTGTCGTCGGCGAACTTCTCGTCGATGTCGGCGAAGGACAAGCCCTGCCACGCACCCGCATCCGTCTCGCGGAGCCGTGCGTCGAAGGACACCTCGACGCCGCTGAGCTCACCCAGTGCCGCCGCGGTGTCGGCGGCACGGCGCAGGTCGGAGGAGACGATCATCGACGGCTGCCGGGTCGCCAGCACCTCCGCCGCCCGCACCGCCTGCTCGCGACCCATCTCATCGAGGTCGATGTCCTCCTGGCCCTGGAACAGTCCCGAGCGGTTCCACTCCGTGCGCCCGTGGCGCCAGAAGATGATGCGGCGGGCAGCGGGGTCCGCGTGGGGGTACCGCGTCACTCCGCGACGTCGTCGGACGCTGCGGTCCGAGGTGAGGTCTGCAGCGCGCCCTCGAGCTGGAGGTCCACGGACGGGCAGTCCTTCCAGAGTCGGTCGAGGGCATAGAAGACCCGGTCTTCCTCGTGCTGGACGTGGACGATCACTTCGGCGTAATCGAGGAGGACCCAGCGGCCCTCACTGCGACCTTCGCGCCGCACGGGCTTCAGGCCCTGCTTCGACAGTTCCTCCTCGATGCCGTCGACGATCGCATTGACCTGCCGCTCACTCGGCGCCGACGCGATCACGAAGATGTCCGTGATGGCGAGGCGGTCACTCACGTCGATGGCGACGATGTCCTGGGCGATCTTGTCCACTGCGGCGTGCGCCGCGGTGCGGGCAATTCCAATGGACTGTTCGGTAGCGCTCACTGATCTCCTTGTGTGGTGCCAGCATTTTCACCCATTGAGGGAGCTGACTGTCATTATTATCCCGGTTGCGAGCGCGGCCGCGCCCACACCGAGCAGCGAATACTGGATGTAGCGGAGGCGGCGGAGCCGTCCCAGCCCAGCAGTCATGGCGTCGAGCGGTTCCAGGCCGAACGCATCCCGTGCCCCGAGCGGCGTCCCCTCGCTCTCGGCCGAACCCTGCCGGGCCTCCGGCAGGACGATGGGTATGAGCGAGGTCGACGGCGCCCGCAGCACGGCGTACATCGCACCCGGAGGCTTGACGAACTCCGGCGGCGCGACGATCGACAGGTTGTCCGGCGCAGCAGGGTCGTTCGGCGCGGGCTTCTGCTCCTGCTGCTCCGACACTTCCTGTGCACGGCGTGCGCGGGAAGTGAGGGCAGCAGCCCGCTCGGCCAGCGCCTTCTGCTGCGCCAGCACTGCCGGATCCACCGGGAAGGCGCTCGGCGAGCCGTCGGCCTGCCCTCCTGCGTCCCCGACGAGCGCCGTGCGTGCCGCTAGGGCCTCTTCGATGCTCATGTCATCGGCCGTACGCCCTGTTTTCGCGGTGGCTGTGGCACCTGCGTCCGTCGCGGCCGTGGCACCTGCGTCCGTCACGGCTGTGGCACCTGCGTCCGTCACGGCTGTGGCACCTGCGTCCGTCGCGGCCGTGGCACCTGCGTCCGTCACGGCCGTGGCACCTGCGTCCGTCGCGGCCGTGGCACCCCCGTTTGTCGCGGCTGTGGCACCTGCGGGTGGCGTCGCTGCCGCTCCGACAGCTGCCAGCTGCGTCGTCAGCTGGCGCCGGCGGTCCCTGCGCCCACCGGGCAGCGGCTCGCCGAGCGAACCGGCCGGTGGCGCGGCTACCCGGCCCTGCGGCTGCTGCAGCCGCAACTGGCGGCGGGTAGGGGTCTCCACGCGGACCGCCCCTTCGACCGGACCCGTTGCATCCCGGTCGCCGCGGTCCGAAGGCACGGGAGTCCGTGCGTTGTCGTCTGCCTTGCCCATTGCTGATTCACCCAGTTGGTTGTTGTACGGAGCTCGGGTTCCCCCCGTGCTCCCCTTCCGTCGACAGGACGTTCCCGTCCTCGACGCGCGAGGACAGGCTGTCCTCCAGTGGCACCCGGTACAGCCGGTGCTTGGCGATGTACTGGACCACACCGTCCGGTACGAGGTACCAGACGGGCTTGCCCTCACCGACCCGGCGCCGGCAGTCGGTGCTGGAGATGGCCATCGCCGGTACCTCCAGCAGGCTGACGTCCCGCCCGCGGCCGTTCAGTTCGTGGCCCGGCCGCGTCACCCCGATGAAGTGCGCCAGGGACCAGAGCTCCTCCGCGTTCTTCCACGTCAGGATCTGCGCCATGGCGTCCGCACCCGTGATGAAGAACAGCTGGGCGTCGGGCCGCTGCACCTTCAGATCGCGCAGGGTGTCGATCGTGAACGTCGGGCCCGGGCGCTCGATGTCCACCCGGCTGACCGTGAAGCTCGGATTCGACGCCGTCGCGATAACCGTCATCAGGTACCGGTGCTCGGCTGCCGTGACGTCCTTGTCCGCCTTCTGCCAGGGCTGGCCCGTGGGGACGAAGACGACCTCGTCGAGATCGAACACCGATGCGACCTCACTCGCGGCCACGAGGTGGCCGTGGTGAATGGGGTCGAAGGTACCGCCCATGACCCCGAGGCGCCAGGGCGACCCGTCACGATGCCGCAGGCCACCCATCACGTCCCGCTCGATCCTGTCCGCCACCGGGACTGCTAGTGTCGGTTCGCTTCGCCGTGGTCGTGGTTGTTGGCGTGCTGCTTGTGCGGGTCGAGGTGCTCTTCGACGGCCTCGTGGCGGTTGCGCACGTTGGAGAAGGACAGGGCCACGATCATGAGCGTGAGCAGGGCCCCCATGGCGATGAGCGCGTACGCGATGGCCGGCATGGGCAGCTCGGTGTGTTCCAGGGCTTCGTTCGCCAGCAGCGCGCTGCCGAGGGAGTAGAGCATCGTGGTTCCTCTGTCAGGTCAGGTTCCGCCGGTCCGTCTCGGCCCGGCGCGGGCATTTCTTCCAATGGTACGCGTAAAGGGACGCGCGCTCCCCAGCCTGCCGGCCGGGGTCAGCGACGGATCTGCCCCTCACCCTGCACGATCCATTTGGTCGTCGTGAGCTCCGCCAGCCCCATCGGTCCCCGCGCGTGCATCTTCTGCGTGGAGATCCCCACCTCGGCACCAAGTCCGAGTTCCCCGCCGTCGACGAACCGGGTGGAGGCATTCACCAGGACGGCGGCGGAGTCGACGCCCGCTACGAACTCCTCCGACGACGCCAGGCTGTTCGTGATGATGGCTTCGCTGTGTCCGGTGCTCCACCGACGGATGTGGCGAAGCGCCTCGTCGACGCTGTCGACGGTCCGCACCGCGAGGTCGAGCTGCATGTACTCGCGTCCCCAGTCGTCGTCGGTGGCGGGCAGCGCGTCCACGCCCTCGGGCAGGAGGGCACGCGACCGGTCGTCGACGTGGAGTGTCACCCCGGCCCTCACGAGCGCCGCGAGGACGCCGGGAGCAGCCTGGGAGCCGGCATGCACGAGGAGTGTCTCCACCGTGTTGCAGACGCTGGGACGCTGGGTCTTCGCGTTGAGAAGGATGTCGATGGCCATGTCCTCGTCGGCGCTCTCGTCGAGGAGGATGTGCACGTTCCCCTCCCCCGTCTCGATCACGGGAACCCGTGCGGTGGTCACGACGGACTGGATGAGGTCACGCCCGCCACGCGGGATCAGGACGTCGATCCGCCCACGGGCCGCCATGAGCACCTGGGCGCCCTCCCGGCCGAACTCATCGATGGTGAGCACGGCGTCGTCGGGCAGTCCGTGCGCGTCCAGCGTGTCGCGGATGATGCCCACGAGGGCGGCGTTGGTGGCGGCTGCCGCACTGCCGCCCCGGAGGATGACGGCGTTGCCGCTCTTCAGAGCGAGGCCGGCAATATCGACCGTGACGTTCGGGCGCGCCTCGTAGATCGCCGCGACGACACCGAGGGGCACACGGACCTGCCGCATCCGGAGTCCGTTTGGGAGGGTCTCGGCGCGCACGGCGGTCCCGACGGGATCAGGGAGTGCGGCCAGTTGTGCCAGTGCCTCCCCGAGCCGGTCGATGCGCTCCGGGTCGAGGCTCAGGCGGTCCAGCAGGTAGTCGGAGGTCCCGGCGGCGCGGCCGCGTTCGACGTCGGTCCGGTTGGCGGCGAGGACGACGTCACGCCGTGCCACCAGTGCGTCGGCGATGGCGAGGAGCAGGCGGTCCTTGCGGGCGCGGTTGGCCCTGCCGAGGATGCGGGACGCGGCGCGCGCCCTGTCCGTGATCGCGTGGACGGCCTCCGTGAGCTGCTCCGGGGACAACGCCGGAGCGGCGTCGGTCCGGCCAGGAGTCGTTCCAGGAGTCGTTCCGGTGGTCGTCTCAGCCTTCAGGTCGGTCATCCCAGCATTCTAGCGAGAAGCAGGGCGCCGGGCCTCAGGCGCTGTCCTTCATGACGCGGCGGCGGCCTGCAGCACCACGAGGTCGTTCACGTGCACCACCGAGCGCTCGTACTCGGCGCCCAGTTCCTCCGCGAGGTCATGCGTGGAGCGTCCGAGCATTCGGGGGAGCTCCGCGGAACTGTAGTTGACTAGGCCCCGCGCCACGACGGTTCCGTCACCGCTCACGAGCTGCACCGGATCGCCCGCCTCGAACACGCCCGACAGTCCGACGACTCCCGCCGGCAGCAGGGAACGCCGCCGCTCCCCCACGGCGTGCACGGCGCCGTCGTCGAGCACGAGGGTACCGAGGACCCGGGCGAGGTGTGCCAGCCAGAGCAGGCGGATGGGCTGCCGCTTGCCGGTCGCCGTGAACCAGGTGCCGACGTCCTCCCCGCGCAGCGCGGCGGCGGCGTTCGCCGTCGACGTGACGAGGGCGGGGATTCCGGAGGACGCCGCGATGGTGGCGGCCTCGACCTTCGTGACCATGCCGCCCGTGCCGACACCCGCCTTGCCGGCCCGCCCGATCGTGACCCCTTCGAGGTCTGCGGGTGAGGTGACGAGCGGTATCCGGCTCGCACCCGCGCTCGGCGGTCCGTCGTAGAGGGCGTCGACGTCGGACAGGAGCACGAGTGCCTCCGCCTTGACGAGGTGGGCGACGAGGGCGGCCAGCCGGTCGTTGTCGCCGAAGCGGATCTCATGGCTGGCGACCGTGTCGTTCTCGTTCACGATGGGCACGACGCCGAAGTTCAGGAGCCGTTCCATGGCACGGTGGGCGTTGGCGTAGTGGGACCGCCGGACGAGGTCCTCCGCGGTCAGCAGGATCTGGCTCACCGTGACGCCGTGGGCGGCGAAGGCCTGCGAGTACTGGGCCATGAGCAGGCCCTGCCCCACGCTCGCCGCCGCCTGCTGCGTGGACAGCTGCGCAGGCCGCCGTGCGAGGCCCAGGGGCGCGAGCCCTGCGGCGATCGCCCCGGAGGACACCAGGATCACTTCCGTCCCGGCCAACCGCCGCTCTGCGAGGACATCGGCGAGGCCGACGAGGGCCTCACTCGAGATCCCACCGGAGACCGACGTCAGCGACGACGAACCGACCTTGACGACGATCCGTCCCGCGGCGGGCAGGCCGGCACGGGACGCCAGCGGATGCTGCGACTGTTCCTGGGCCACGGGCGCCTAGTCCCGGGACTCGGCGTCCGCTTCCCGCTGGGCAGGAGCGGGCTGCTTGCGGTTCTGCACGGACTCGGTCCAGATGCCGGCCTTGCGGTCGGCCTCGAGGTCGGCCCGGGCCGCAGCCTTCGCGTCCTTGCGCTCCTGGTACTCCTCGCGCTTCTGCTCGCGCGTGGGCCGGACGTACTCCGCGAGGCGCAGGTCGGAGCCTCGCGGCCCGGCGAGCAGCTCCGCGCCGCCCATCATCGTCGGTTCCCAGTCGAACACGACGCCGTCGCCCTCGCCGATCACCACGGTGTCGCCGGGCTTGGCGCCGACCTTGAAGAGTTCCTCCTCGACACCGACCTTGGCCAGGCGGTCCGCGAGGTACCCGACGGCCTCGTCGTTCGTGAAGTCGGTCTGCTTGACCCAGCGCTCCGGCTTCTCGCCGAGCACGCGGAAGAGGGGCAGGGCGTCCTTCTCCTCGAGGCGGATCCTGAACGGTGCGGCGTTGACGCCGCGGGGGCGCAGCACCGGCGGAGCGACCTTCGGGGGTGCGCTGGCGACGGCCTTGCGCGCGTTCTCGACGATCTCGGCCATCGCGAAGCCCAGCTGGCGCAGTCCCTCGTGGCTGGAGGCCGACACCTCGAACACACGGTAGCCGCGCGCCTCGAGTTCGGGACGTACGAAGTCCGCCATGTCCCGTCCGTCCGGCACGTCCACCTTGTTGAGGGCGACGAGGCGGGGGCGCTCGTTCAGGGGGACGACGTCACCGTCGGGCCCGGCGTAGCTCATGTCGACCGAGTACTTCTCGAGTTCACGCTCGATGATGCCGAGGTCCTTCAGCGGATCGCGGTCGGTTTCGAGGGCGGCGCAGTCCAGCACGTGCACGAGGGCGGCGCAGCGCTCCACGTGGCGCAGGAAGTGGTGGCCGAGGCCCTTGCCCTCGCTCGCGCCCTCGATGAGGCCGGGAACGTCCGCGATGGTGAAGCGCGTGGAACCCGCTTCGACGACGCCCAGGTTCGGCACGAGGGTGGTGAAGGGGTAGTCGGCGATCTTCGGGCGGGCAGCGGACATCGCGGCGATCAGGCTGGACTTGCCGGCGGAGGGGAAGCCCACGAGGGCGATGTCCGCGATGGACTTGAGTTCGAGGACGACGTCCCGCTCGTCGCCCGGGATGCCGAGCAGTGCGAAGCCCGGGGCCTTGCGCTTCTGGGAGGACAGCGCAGCGTTGCCGAGGCCGCCCTGACCACCGGCGGCCGCGACGAACTCGGTGCCCTCACCGACGAGGTCCGCGAGGACCTCACCGTCCTTCGTCTTGACGACGGTGCCGTCCGGGACGGGAAGGATCAGGGTCTCCCCGCTCTTGCCACCGCGCCAGTCACCCATGCCGTTGCCGCCGTTCGTGGCATGCCGGTGCGGGGCGTGGTGGTAGTCGAGGAGGGTGGTGGTCTGGTGGTCGACGCGGAGGATGACGTCGCCGCCGTCGCCGCCGTTGCCGCCGTCGGGCCCGCCGAGGGGCTTGAACTTCTCGCGGTGGACGGAGACGCAGCCGTGGCCACCAGTGCCTCCGGATACGTGCAGGACTACGCGGTCAACGAAGCTCGCCACGTTGGTCTCCTTCTACAAATGCTTCACTGTGCCGAGTCTAACCGGCTTAAAAGAAGGTGGGGCGAGCCGTAGAGGCTCACCCCACCCGAATGCTTGTGCATCGTGTGCAGGCAGATTTACTCTGCTGCCGCACCTACGATGTTGACGACCTTGCGTCCGCGACGGGTACCGAATTCAACGGCTCCTGCCTCGAGTGCGAACAGGGTGTCGTCGCCGCCGCGGCCGACATTGGCGCCCGGGTGGAAGTGGGTGCCGCGCTGGCGGACGATGATCTCGCCGGCCTTGACGACCTGGCCGCCGAAGCGCTTGACGCCCAGGAACTGTGCGTTCGAGTCGCGGCCGTTGCGAGTGGAGCTTGCGCCCTTCTTATGTGCCATGAGTTATGCCTGCCTTCGCTGAAGTTTCGTACGTGACCGATCGATAGCCCGAAGGGACTACGCGATGCCTGTGATTTTGACGCGGGTCAGTTCCGAACGGTGACCCTGGCGCTTCTTGTAGCCGGTCTTGTTCTTGAACTTCTGGATGACAATCTTCGGTCCACGAAGATTCTCGACGATCTCGGCAGTGACGGTGACCTTCGCGAGGTCCTCCGCTGCAGAGGTGATCTTGGCGCCGTCTACCAGAAGGAGGGCGGGAAGCTTGAACGTGCTTCCTGCCTGACCGGTGACGCGGTCAAGGGTAACGAGGTCTCCTACAGAAACCTTTTCTTGGCGGCCGCCTGCGCGGACAATCGCGTACACCACTTGGGAACTCACTTCTCTCGACAATCTTGACTTCTGATGAAAAAACCTGGGTGCGCCTCGGCAGCAAACCTGGAGGTTGCTCTTCGTGCCGGAAATCCCGCACCGTTGCTGCCGGACATGCCGGTTAACAGGCGAGTGCACCGAGGGTCTAGATTACGCCAGAACAGCATCTTCCTGCAAATCAGCGGGCTCGCGCCGCCCAGCGCCGGGGCCGTGAACGCGCGGAGCGTCGAAGAAGTCCCGTTCGTACGTGGCGGACCACCTGAACGCCGCGAGCATGGCGTTCCTCTCCGCGGGCGAGGCACGCCGGTGGGCATCGTCCGCGATCTGCTGCGCACGTGCGGTGGCTGCGGCGAAGCCAGGATCGGCGTAGGTGGCGATCCAGTCCGCGTAGGGGTGGGGGCCGGACGGAACGCCGTCGCCCACCTTCTCCTGCACGTGATCCCCGACGGTGGCGTAGAGCCAGAAGCACGGCAGCACCGCGGCCACGAGTTCCGCGTACGAGCCGCGTCCGGCGGCCGCAGCGAGGTGGTCGCAGTACGCCCGCGTGACGGGGCCCGCCTCGCCCTCGCCGAAGCGGGCCCCGGCTTCCCTCGCCAGCCAGGTGCGGTGCAGCTCCGCTTCGGTCTGCAGGCACGACGTCGCCGCCGTCAGCCAGAACAGCTGGTCGTCCTCCGAAGGAGCCAGGGCGGCGGCGGCGGCGAGCACGCGGGAGTACTCGCGGAGGTAGAGCGCGTCCTGCTGCAGGTAGTAGGCGAAATCGTGGGCGGGCAGGGTCCCCTCCGTCAGGCCGGTGACGAAGGGGAGCGCGAGGATCTCGTTCCGGACCGCCGTGGTGTCCCGCCAGGCCAGGTCGGTGAAGCGGTGGTGCATGCGCGGGTCGACCGCGGAGTGGAAGTGGTGGACGGGTCCGCTGCCCGCTCCCACGTCCAGGAGGTCCGCGGCCTCGAGTGCCCCCTCGAGCCAGGATTTCGCTTCGCGGACGGCCGTGGGCCAGTCGGCGGTGGCGGCGTACCGGCTGGCGATCGCCGACGACAGCGAACAGCCCGTGCCGTGCGTGTTCACCGTCGCCACGCGCCGCCCGTCGAGGACCAGCGCGTCGTCGGGACCTCCCGGCGGGGGGAGGAGGGCGTCGGGACACCGCTCCCCCGGCAGGTGCCCACCCTTCACCAGGACACGCGTGCCGAGCCGCGCCGCGAGGGTGCTCCCCTGGGCGAGTGCCTCCGGCCAGGAGGTCGCCGGCTCGGCTCCGACGAGTACGGCGAGTTCCGCGATGTTGGGGGTGACGAGCGACGCGCGACGGGCGACGTCGATCACGGCGCGTACGGCATTGTCGTCGAGCAACCGGGCTCCGCTCGTGGCCACCATGACCGGGTCGAGCACCACGGCGGGCGGGCGAGCGTCGTCGAGCCATCCCGCCACGCAGCGCGCGATGTCGGCGGAACCGAGCATCCCGATCTTCACGGCGCTGATGGACACGTCCTCGGCGACGGCGTCGAGCTGCTGCCGGAGGAACTCCGCGGGAGGGGTGTGCACGCCGGTGACGCCCCGGGTGTTCTGCGCCGTCAGGGCGGTCACGACGGCCATCGCGTAGCCACCGTTGGCGCTGATGCTCTTGATGTCCGCCTGGATCCCGGCTCCGCCGCTCGGGTCCGAGCCGGCGATGCTGAGGATATTGGGAATTCCGGACGTGGGTGTGGGAACCGCAGTATGCATGGGTGACATCCCTCCGCTAGGCGTCGGGCGCACGCGCCCGCTAGATCAGGTTCGACGGGTTTGATCTCAGCCCTGCATCCGGCAGGGCACCCCGTGTCGCGATCAAGCCTAGCGCAGCCGGGCAGGTCGAGGCAGCCGCGGGCCGGACAGCCGCGGGTCCAGGCAGCCGGGCGTCCACGCACCCGGTCGTCCACGCAGCCGGTCGTCCACGGGAACGCGGAAGGCCGGAGTCCGCGGGGACTCCGGCCTTCCGCGCGCCGGATGCACCGGCACCTGGCTGCTACAGCTCCGAGGCGGGTACACCTACGCCGAAGATGAGCGGCTCGGACGCCGAGGCCTCCGGCCTCCGCACAGGCGCCTGGGCCCTGGCGACATGCCGGGTGCCGGAGGGTTGCGCGGCGGACTCGGCGGTCTGCGTCTCGATCGTGGTGTCCGCGGCGCCCTGCGCGCTGCGGGCGACGCGACGGCGCGGGCGGTTTCGCCGGGCCGGCGCCTCCGCGACGGGGACCTCGGTGCGGACGGGTGTCTCCGGCGCGCTGTCTGCGCTGCCGCCCTCACTGCGTCCCTCATCGCCACCCTCACTTCGGACCTCACTGCCACCCTCGGGCGCCTGGAATCCGTCGGCTCCCCCGGCTGAAGCATCGTCGCCAGCGGGCCTCCTGTTGAAGGCCTCGCTCAGGCTGTCGAGCGTCAGGCGGGTTGCCGGCACCTCCGGGCTCTCCTGGACGGCCGGGCGGCGGTTGTCCGCGCGGGGCAGCGTCACCGTCTCGCCGTTGATCGTCAGGACCGCCTCCGTCACCTGGATGTCGGCGACCGCGGCAGGGTGCTCCTCCTCATGGTGGTGCGTAGCGGCAGCGATGCTGGCGAGGGCGGCACGTGCGGCCTCCGCCTTCGCCGCACGGTCGGGGCTGTCCGCGACAGGAGCCACCGGCTGGACCCCGTTCTCGTCCTGCTGCTGGCCGCCGCGGCCCCGGTTCCGCTTGCGCTCGCTCCGCGACACCCTGTCCTGGCGCGCCGGCTGCTGGGTATCCGGCACGGCGGTGTGGCTGCGGTGCTCCACGGGCTCCATGTGGGTGACCACGCCGCGGCCCGCACAGTGCTCGCAGTCCTCTCCGAAGACCTCGAGCAGGCCCGTGCCCATGCGCTTGCGGGTCATCTGGACGAGGCCCAGCGAGGTCACCTCGGCGACCTGGTGCTTGGTCCTGTCCCGGCCGAGGCATTCGACGAGGCGGCGCAGCACGAGGTCGCGGTTCGCCTCGAGCACCATGTCGATGAAGTCGATCACGATGATCCCGCCGATGTCGCGGAGCCGCAGCTGGCGCACGACCTCCTCGGCCGCCTCGAGGTTGTTCTTCGTGACGGTCTCCTCGAGGTTGCCGCCGCTGCCGGTGAACTTGCCCGTGTTGACGTCGACCACGGTCATGGCCTCGGTGCGGTCGATCACGAGCGAGCCGCCCGACGGCAGGAACACCTTGCGCTCCAGGGCCTTCGAGATCTGCTCGTCGATGCGTGAGGCGGCGAAGATGTCCTCCTCGCTCGTCCACTTCTCGAGCCTGCCGACGAGGTCCGGAGCGACGTACATGACGTAGGCCTCGATGGTGTCCCAGGCCTCCTCGCCCGAGACGACGAGCTTCGAGAAGTCCTCGTTGAACACGTCACGCACCACCTTGATGGTGAGGTCGGGCTCGCCGTACAGCAGCTCGGGTGCGAGGGTCTTCGTGGAGCCGGCCTTGCGCTCGATCTCCTCCCACTGGGCACGCAGGCGGTTGATGTCGTGCGTCAGCTCTTCCTCGCTGGCGCCTTCGGCCGCGGTCCGGACGATCACGCCGGCGTTCTCCGGGAGCCTGTCCTTGAGGATGCGCTTGAGGCGGTTGCGCTCGACGTCGGGCAGCTTGCGGGAGATGCCGGTCATGGAGCCGCCCGGGACGTACACGAGGTAGCGGCCGGGCAGGGAGATCTGGCTCGTGAGCCGCGCACCCTTGTGGCCCACGGGATCCTTGGTGACCTGGACCAGGACGGGATCACCGGACTTCAGCGCGAGTTCGATGCGGCGCGGCTGGCCCTCCAGGCCGGCGGCGTCCCAGTTGACCTCGCCTGCGTAGAGGACGGCGTTGCGGCCGCGTCCGATGTCGACGAAGGCGGCTTCCATGCTCGGCAGCACGTTCTGGACCTTGCCGATGTACACGTTGCCGATCAGCGAGTCCTGCTGCGTCTTGGACACGAAGTGCTCGGCCAGGATGCCGTCCTCGAGCACGCCGATCTGGATCCTGTCGTCGCGCTGTCGCACGATCATCTGGCGGTCCACGGATTCGCGGCGTGCGAGGAACTCGGCCTCGGTGATGACCTGGCGGCGACGGCCCGTGTCGCGGGATTCACGACGGCGCTGCTTCTTGGCCTCGAGGCGCGTGGATCCGCGGACGCTGGTCACGCGGTCGGAGACGGGCTCGCTGGCCTGCCGGGGAGCCCGGACCCGCGTGACGGTGTTGGGCGGATCATCGTCCTCGCCGCCGGTCAGCTCGAGGTCCTGGTCGCCACGGCGACGACGGCGGCGACGGCGTGAGGTGACGCCCGCACCCTCCTCGGGCCCGTTGGAGCGGGACCGGTCGTCGGAGTCCTCCGTTTCGGCGTCGTCCGTGCCGGCCTCGGCGGGGGCGGCATCGCGGGTGCGGTTCCGGCTACGGCGGCTGCGGCGTGAACGGCGACCGGACTCCTCGGAATCCTCCTCCTCGCTGTCCTCCTCGCTGGGTGGGGTGATCTTGACGGACGGCACGGAGACGGTGCTGAGGTCCGGGGCGTGGAACAGGAGGGACAGCGGTGACTCGGGGATGGCGAAGGGGTCGAAGCGGTTCTCGGCCGCCGGCTCGTGCTCCTGCGCCGAGTCCTCGGGCGCGGCGCCGGGCGATTCCTGGGGTTCCGTGGCGGCGGTCGACGTGGGACCCGCGGCGGGGGTCGTCGCTGCTCCGGCGTCCGCTGCTTCCGCGTCGTCCGCCTGCGCGGACTGATCGACCTGCACGGGCTCGTCAACCTGCACGGGCTCGGAGGCCCGGCGGCTGCGGGTCCTGGTCGTGCGGCGCGCGCGGGCCGGCTTCTCCTCGGCGGGCGAGTCGGCCTCGGTGCCGGCCGCATTCCCGGCGCCGTCTGCTGGTACTGCCGGGGCTTCGGCGGGGGCCGTCCCGACCGCCGCCTCGTCGGATGCGGTCACGGGGGCGAGCGCATCGGTGGGGGTGGTCTCCGCGGGGGCGGGCTGCTCCACCGGGCGAGCGGGGCCCGCTTCGGCCGTCGCGGCACGACGGCGGGTGCGGGGCGCGCGGGCGGGCGCGGCGTCGGTAGGGGACACGGTCTGCGAACCGGCCGTGCCGTCCATCGGCACGTCGGACCCGGACGGGGTTGGTGCCTCGGCTGCGGTCTCGTCGGTGACGACGACCGGCTTGCGGACCCGGGTGGCCCTCTTGCGGACGGGTTCGGCGGCCGCTGCCGCCTCGGGTGACGGCTCCGGCGCCTTGGGAGGCGCTCCGGCCGGTGCGCTGGCGGTACGGCGCTTCCTCGGCGCCTTCACCGGTGCGGCCTGCTCCTGGGCGTCCTGCCCGGCAGCTGATGCTTCCGGTGCGTTCTGTTCGTTCCCCAGCTGTTCTGACTGATCCATAGGTGCCTGCTCCAAGCCCCTGCGGCACCGGCCACATTCCAGCGCCCTCCAGGGCGGTATGTCGGACCGCCGCGGGCCCTTCGCCCGGCGGCTGACCGGAAGTCGTTGTCATGTCGTCCGGGGTCACACCGTCATTGGGGTGCGGAATCACTCGGAGACCAGTGGCGCTTTTCCAACTCAGCCGCCCTTGTCGACGGTGGGTCCCGCCAGCGGATTCCGCCTACTTCCGCCGACGGGGCGGACTCGGTAGGACGGAAGCATCGCTCTCGGAACGGAAGCCTGTCACTGGACCGGCGTGGGAATGTGGTTCCCCCGCCAGCCTTCGCCATTGTCTCACACCACCCTTCGAAAGGGACTCCCGACCCGCACCGGACCCGCCCGGGATCGGGCCTCGGGATCAAGGCTCGGGACGGCGGCTCGGGACTAGAGCTTGGGACTAGAGCTTGGGGATCTGACCGGTCGCGGGCGCCTGGTCACCGGCGAGGGGCCGTGCGACGGGCACCTTCGTTCCGAGGACCTGTGCAACGACGTCGTGCGTGATCTTCTGGGCGGTCAGGCCGACCCGCTCGAGGACCTGGTTCCGTGAGCCGTGGTCGAGGAACTCGACGGGGAGACCCACCTCGTTGAGGGCGGTGTCGACGCCCGCCGACCGCATCTCCTGCCGGATCCTCGACCCGACGCCACCGGCGCGCACGCCGTCCTCGATGACGATCACGATGCGGTGTTCGGAGGCGAGGTCGATCACCGAGCGGCGGACCGGCAGGAGCCAGCGGGGGTCGATGACCGTGGAGCTGATGCCCTGCGCGCCGAGCCGGTTGGACACGTCGAGTGCCAGTTCGCTCATAGCACCCACGCTGATGATCAGGACGTCGTTGGAGCGCGAGCCGGCAGGCCTGCGGGAGAGGACGTCCACCCCGTCCTGCAGGCGTTCGACAGCCTCGACCTCGGCGCCGACGGAGCCCTTGGAGTAGCGCACGACGCTCGGGGCGTCCGAGATGGCGACGGCTTCCCGCAGTTCCTCCCGCAGCCGGGTGGCGTCGCGCGGAGCAGCGAGGTGGAGCCCCGGAACGGCCTGCAGCATCGCGAGGTCCCACATGCCGTGGTGGCTTGCGCCGTCGGGCCCGGTGACCCCTGACCGGTCGAGGACGATCGTCACGCCGGCCTTGTGCAGGGCGACGTCCATGAGGAGCTGGTCGAACGCGCGGTTCAGGAACGTCGCGTAGAGGGCGATGACGGGGTGCAGCCCGCCGTACGCCAAGCCGGCGGCGCTCGTGAGGGCGTGCTGCTCGGCGATCCCGACGTCGAACACGCGCTCCGGATGCCGTGCGGCGAAGCGGTGCAGTCCGACGGGGATCAGCATGGCCCCGGTGATGCCGACGATGTCCGGCCGCTCGTCCGCGATGTCCGCGATCTCGTTGGCGAACACGGACGTCCAGGACTGCTGGCCCGCCGCGTCCACCGGCTCGCCCGTCTCCGGGTCGATGATGCCGACGGCGTGGAACTGGTCGGCCTCGTGTGCGCGGGCGGGCGCGTAGCCGTGGCCTTTCTCCGTGATCGCGTGCACGATCACGGGGCCCTCGTAGTTCTTGGCGAGGTGGAGCGCCTGTTCGACGGCCGACTGGTCGTGGCCGTCCACGGGACCGACGTACTTCATGCCGAGGTCCTCGAAGAGGCCCTGGGGCGCCCACCAGTCCTTGATGCCCTTCTTCATGGCATGGAGGCTCTTGTAGCTGAACTCGCCCACGGGGCCGCCGGTCTGCATGCGCTGCTTGAACCAGTCGAGGGTGCGCTCGTAGACGCGGTGGGTGCGCACGGAGTCGAGGGTAGGACGCAGCGAGGCGAGGTAGTCGGCGACGCCGCCGATGGTCGGGGCGTACGAGCGGCCGTTGTCGTTGACCACGATCACGACCCTGCGCCGCTTGTCCGCGGCGATGTTGTTCAGCGCCTCCCAGGCCATGCCGCCGGTGAGCGCGCCGTCTCCGACCAGGACCACCGTGTAGCGGTCACCTTCGCCGCCCAGAACGCGGGCCCGGGAGATGCCGTCCGCCCAGGAGAGGGAGGACGAGGCGTGGGAGCTCTCGACGACGTCGTGCACGGACTCCGCCCGCGACGGGTAGCCGGACAGCCCGCCCTGCTGGCGCAGCGTGCTGAAGTCCTGCCGTCCGGTGACGAGCTTGTGCACGTAGGACTGGTGGCCGGTGTCGAAGATGATGCTGTCGCGCGGCGAGTCGAAGACGCGATGGATGCCGAGGGTCAGCTCGACCACCCCGAGGTTGGGTCCCAGGTGCCCGCCGGTGCGCGAGACGTTGCTGACCAGGAAGGCGCGGATCTCCTTCGCGAGTGCTGTCAGCTGCGCATGGCTGAGCTTGCTCAGGTCCTGTGGGCCGTGGATCGTCTCCAAGAGTCCCATCGGCGCCTCCTCGGTTCGTTCGGTGTGGCGGGTCGTCGCCCTCGATCCCGTTAACTCTAACGTCGGGGATTCGGAGCGGTGCCATCCACAGCTTGCTCCCGCCGGGTTCGAGCCCCGCGGCGCGCTCAGGCCGGAGGCGGCAGGATCCGCGCGAAGGACTCCATGTGGTGCGTGTGCGGGTACAGGTCGAAGACGCGCAGCGCGTCGAGGGACCACCCGGCGCCGAGGAAGTAGCCGAGGTCGCGCGCGAACGACGCCGGGTCGCAGGACACGTAGCCGACGGCGCGGGGGCGGGCCTGCACGATCTGCCGTACGACCTTCCTGCCTGCTCCAGCCCTCGGCGGGTCGAGCAGGACGGCGTCGAGTGGTTCGGTCCATCGGCCGAGCACGGCGTCCACTCGGCCCTGCACGATGGACACGTGGTCCTGCCCGTGGAGGTTGCGCCGGGCGTCTCGGCTGGTCCCGGGTGAACCCTCCACCGACAGCACCGCGCCGTCCGGTCCGACGGCGCGTGCGAGCGGCACGGTGAACAGGCCCGCTCCGGCATAGAGGTCCGCGATGCGCTCCCCCGCCGCGGGCTGCACCCCGTCGAGCACCGCCGTGACCAGGGCCTCCGGCGCGCCCCGGTGGATCTGCCAGAAGCCGGCCCCGGTCACGCGGTAGTCGATGCCGAGGACGCTCTCCTGGAGCCACGTCCGGCCCTTCAGTCGCTGGACCTGACCGGACTCCGCATCGAGCACGCCCACCGAGGCGCCGTCGATGGAGGACGCGACGGCCGCGACGCGGCGCGGCGTCGTGCCGGCGGCCGGAACGAGCAGCACGAGGGGCTCTCCCCCGCCCGAGGGCGCGGCGACGTCGACCCGCTCGATGCCGGTGAAGTCCAGCGTCCACAGTCGGAGGTCGTTGATCGCCGCGACGGCCAGGGGCATGTCCCGGACCGGGAGGACCGCGTGCGAGCGGTGCAGGTGCATCGCGAGACGCCCGGCGGCGTCGACGGCGAAGGCCGCCCGGGTGCGCCAGGCCAGCCCGTCCGCCGCCTCACCGGGCGCGGCTTCGACGGTCACCGTCCGGTCGGTCTTCGCCAGGCGGGACAGCTGCTCCTCGAAGATCTGCGCCTTGAGCCTGCGCTGCTCCGCAAGGTCGATGTGGCCGAACTCGGCCCCGCCGACCGCCGAGCGGCCCCTGGCCGAGGCCTTGAGGGCATCGGCGACGGGCCACGGGTGGGCCACCCGGTGCGGCGAGGCCTGCAGCACCTCGACGGCGTCGGCCCGCCAGAAGCTGGCGTCGTCGTCCGTCTCGGTGAAGCGCACCCGGACCACCTCGCCCGGCAGTGCGTGCCGGACGAAGACCACGCGACCCTCGTGCCGTGCGACGAAGTGGCCGCCGTGCGCCGGCCGTCCGATGGTCAGCTCGGCCGTGCTGCCGGGTGCTGCGGGCTCCTCCGCCCCTGTGGTCGTGGGGGCGGCGGCTGGTACGGCGTCGGTCATGGGTGTCTTCCTACTTCAGGTCCTGGTAGATCTGGGCCGCGTCGGAGGACGCGAGCTGCCACGGCACGCTGGCGACCATCACGCCGGGCACGAAGTGCAGGCGTGTCTTGATGCGGAGGGCGGTCTGGTTGTGGACCAGTTGCTCCCACCATTTTCCCACCACGTATTCGGGGATGTAGACCACGATGAGGTCCCGTGGGGCGTCCCTGCGGATCGTCCGGATGTATTCGAGGATCGGGGTGATCGTGTCCCGGTAGGGCGAGGCGAGGACGGTGATCGGCACCGGGATCTCGTGCTTCTCCCAGTCCGCGAGCGTCTGGCGGGTCTGCTCGGGGTCGACGTCGACCGTGATGGCATCCAGGCGCGACGGGCGCGAGGCGCGCGCGAAGGCCAGCGCCCTCAGGACCGGCTTGCGCACGTGTGAGACGAGGATCACGGCATGCACGCGGGACGGGAGGGCACGCAGCCGGACGGCGTCGTCGATCGCGAGTTCCTCGGCCACCGTGTCGTAGTGCTTCTTGATGCTGCGCATGACGGCGAACAGGATCGCCATGGCGAGCACCGCGATCCAGGCGCCGTGCCCGAACTTCGTGACGAGGATGACGGCGAGGACCGCCGCGGTGAGGCCGAAGCCGAGCGTGTTGATGGCCCGCGACTTGCGGACCCTCCAGCGGTCCTGCTTGCCCACCGTTCTGTGGAGGATCCGGTTCCAGTGCCGGATCAGCCCGAGCTGGCCGCCGGTGAAGGACACGAAGACCCCCACGATGTACAGCTGCACGAGCGCGGTGACGTCCGCGCGGAACACGAGGATGAGCACGACGGCGCCGAGGCCGAGGGCGAGGATCCCGTTGCTGAAGGTCAGCCTGTCTCCCCGGGTGCGGAGCTGGCGCGGCAGGTAGCCGTCGGTCGCGAGGATGGAGGCGAGCACGGGGAAGCCGTTGAAGGCGGCGTGACCGGCGAGCATCAGCATGAGCGCCGTCGCCGCGACGACGAGGTAGAAGGCGGGAGAGCCGGCGTCGAAGACGGTCCTCGCCAGCTGGCTGACCACGGGCGCCTGGATGTAGCCGTCGGGAACGGGGCGACCGTCGAGCAGCAGCTGCGCGGCGGGGTCCTGCACCACGTGCACGCGGGTCGCGTTCGCGAGGTAGAGGACGCCTGCGAGCATGGCCGAGGAGACGACGCCGAGGATCAGGAGCGTGGTCGCGGCGTTCCGGCCCTGCGGCGCCTCGAAGCGCGGGACGTTGGACGCCGGCCCCTCCAGGCCGGTCAGCGCCGCGGCACCCGCGGAGAACGCCCGGAGGATGAGGAGTGCGCCGGCCAGACCGACCAGCCCGGCATCGAGAGCGGCGTCCGGGACGATCTCGAACTGCGCACTGGGTGCCCGCGCGAGCGTCCCCGAGAGGGCCTGGACCATCCCGGTGGCACACAGGGCGAAGATCCCGGCGAGGAAGGCATAGGTGACGACGGCGCGGGCACGGACGCCGCGCGTGATGCCACGCAGGTTCAGCAGGACGAGCACCGCGACACCCGCGACGGCGAGGGCGATGCGCAGGTCCTCCAGCGCCGGGGCGAGCGAGACGAGATACTGGGCCGCGGCGGAGACCGAGACGGCCACGGTGAGGAGGTAGTCGATCATGAGCGCGGAGGCGACGGTGGTGCCTGCGATCGGGCCGATGTTCCGCTTGGCGATCTCGTAGTCCCCGCCGCCGGACGGGTACGCACGCACGGCCTGACGGTAGGAGGCGACGACGACGAGGAGCACTGCGATGACGGCGAGTCCCACCCAGGGCGAGATGGCGACGGACGCCACTCCCGCCAGGGCGAGGGTCAGCAGGATCTCGTCCGGGGCGTAGGCCACCGAGGAGAGCGCACTCGCGGAGAGGACGGGCAGGGCGAGGCGCTTGGGCAGGCTCCTGTTCCTCAGCCTGTCGCTGGCGAACGGCTTGCCCACCAGCACCCGCTTGACGGCCTCGAGAAAAGTCAGCACAGGCCTCAGACTAGCGCGTCCGCGCCTCCCGCCAGCCACTAGGCTTGATGCTGGTACGGCTCGGGACAGCAGGATCTACAGCAGGAATCAGGGGTGCCCTCGGTGGCTCATTTTGTGATCATGGGATGCGGCAGGGTGGGGGTCAGCCTCGCGCACACGCTCGACGATTCCGGCCACTCGGTGGCGATCATCGATCAGGACGACCGTGCCTTCCGCCGCCTGCGTTCCTCCTTCGGCGGACGCAAGGTCACCGGAGTGGGCTTCGACCGCGAGACGCTCAAGTACGCGGAGATCGAGAACGCCTACGCCTTCGCCGCGGTCTCGAGCGGGGACAACTCCAACATCCTCGCAACCCGCGTCGCCCGGGAGACCTTCCACGTACCCCACGTCGTCGCGCGCATCTACGACCCGGGACGCGCCGAGATCTACCAGCGGCTCGGCATCCCCACCGTTGCGGCGGTGCGCTGGAGCGCCGACCAGGTGCTGCGCAGGATCCTGCCCGAGCAGGCCATCAACGGCGACTTCCGCGAGACCTCGGGGCGGCTCATCCTCGGTGAACTGGCACTGAGCGACGCCTGGCTCGGCAGGTCCCTCAGGAGTATCGAGGCCGCGAGCGGCGTCCGGATCGCGTACATCACCCGCTTCGGCGAGGGCATCCTGCCGACGGCGGAGACGAGCTACCAGCAGGGGGATATCCTGCACGCCATGATGAAGACGACGGCGACCGACGAGATCGGGCGCATCCTTGCCGCCGCACCGAAAGAGGAAGTCCAATGAGGGTTGTCATCGCCGGCGCCGGGAGCGTGGGCTCCTCGATCGCACGGGAACTGCTCGGCAACAAGCACGAGATCCTGCTCATCGACGAGAAGCCCGAGGTGATCGGGCGCAGCGGGCTCAAGGGAGCCAAGTGGCTGATCGGCGATGCGTGCGAACTCACGACGCTCAAGGACGCGCGCCTGGACGAGGCCGATGTGGTGGTGTCGGCGACGGGCGACGACAAGGTGAACCTCGTGGTCTCACTCCTCGCCAAGAGCGAGTTCGGCGTGGGCCGCACCGTCGGTCGCGTCAACAATCCGAAGAACGACTGGATGTTCGACGACTCCTGGGGCGTGGACGTCGCCGTCAACACGCCGCGGCTCATGACGGCCCTCGTGGAGGAAGCCGTGGAGATCGGCGACCTGGTGCGCCTGCTGACGCTGCAGACGGGGGTCTCCTCGATCGTCGAGTTCACCGTGCCGCAGGATTCCCCCCTCGTCGGCGGGACGATCGGCGCGATCCGCCTGCCCGAGGACTGTGCGGTGGTGGCCGTGCTCCGGGACGACTCCCCCATCACGCCGAGTCCCGACGACGTCGTCGAAGGCGGCGACGAGATGTTCTTCCTCGCGGCGATCGCGGCCGAGGACGAACTGCGGGTCGCACTGTCGGCCCGCAACGACGGCACCGGACGCTAGGAGCCGGTGGCCGGGGAGACGGGCGGGCGCGAGACGATCCACGCGAGCCACATACCGAGCGCGTAGAGCGGCAGCCCCATGGCCACGCGCGTCGAGCCGAGGGCCGCGACGTTCTCCATGAGGTAGAGGGGTACCTGCACCACGAGTCGCAGGGCCAGCACCGAGACGATGATCCAGGTGGCGATCGAGTACGCGCGGACGCGGGCAGCGTCCCTGCGCCATTCGATGCCCTCGTTCCGGAGGAAGCCGAAGAGCAGCCCGGCGAAGGGCCAGCGGAAGACCACCGATGCGGCCATCGCGATGATGTAGCCACCGTTGATGAAGAAACCGGGGAGGAAGAAGTCCTCGGCGTTCCCCGTCCGCAGGGCGACGAAGGCGCAGAAGGCGACGCCCACGAGCCCGGCGAGGGCCTGGGTGACCGGCGTCCGTGAGACGAGCCGGATGACGGTGAAGACTGCGGACACCGCCAGCGCCGCCACGAGTGACACCGGAAGGTCCGTGGTGATGGTGAAGAGGATCGTGAAGACGAGCCCGGGCGCGATGCTCTCCGCCAGTCCCTGCACGCCGCCGATCGAGGACAGGACGTCGATCTGGCCGGCATCGTTGCGCCGCACACCGGACTTCGCAGCGTACTGCGTCGCCAGGTCCGCCGCCGTCGGGGCCGCCTTGCCGGCGGCCGGGCGGCCGACGCCGTCCTCGGGCTCGGGGCGGGCACCGGGATCGTTCGCCGGGTGGCTCATGTCGGGTTCCTCATTAGTACTCCTCGGGGCGGCCGATGATCTCGTAGCGGGGGTTGTAGACGGTGGGCGTGCCATCGACCCGGCTCAGCATGCCCTCGAACCGCAGGGAGACCCCGGCTTCGATGCCGGGGACGCGGCGCTGGCCCATCCAGACGATGCGCACGTTCTCCTCCGCACCGTTCCAGTCGATCCTCGCGAGGACGGTGAACGACGGCGAGGACGTCACGGGCGCGATGGTGATCCTGTCGATGACGCCGCGCGCCTTGATCCTGCCGCGCTCGGGCAGTGCGGCAGCCAGTCCGGCAGCTGCCTCGGGTGCGGGCCGGCCCACCGGCCCCGAGGGGTCGGCAGAACCTGGTGCGTACTGCCGGGCGGGCATGGCGGACTAGCGGGTCTCGGTGATCTCGGGACCGCGCTCCAGCGGGTTCAGGTCCGGACGAACGGGAGCGGGAGCGGAGGGCGTGCCGGCGGTCGCATCCTTCGGCAACCGGAGCGGCAGCAGTTCGCGCGGCGGGAGGGGGTGGTCGCCGCGGACGACGACGACGCTGCGGAAGAGCTTCTCGACGTCCGCCGCAGCGCCCTGCTCCAGGGCGGCCGGGCCGCCGAAGACGCCGCGGAGGAACCACCGCGGTCCGTTGACCCCCACGAAACGGGCTACTCGGAACCCGGCCTGGCCGTCGGGCGTCTGTGCGGGCAGCTTGGCGAGGAGTTCGGTGCCGAGGCGACCCGGGCGCTCCTCGACCGTTCCGCCCTGCGACCCCACGGAGGCGCCGATCTGCTCCCTGATCTCGTCCCAGAGCCCTTCGGTCTTCGGCGCAGCGAAGGCCTGGAGCTGCAGCGTGGAACCGCCGAGATCCAGGGTCACGGCGATGACACGCTTGCTGCGTTCCTCGACCTCGAGGCGCAGCTGGAGCCCCTCGGCGGCGTGGATACGGAGGGCTCCCAGATCGATGTAACCGGAGTCGGTGTCCTTCTCCGACACGTCGAACGGTCCCAGTCCGGCCCGGTCGTAGTCGGTGCTGGACACGTGGCCGGACGGTACGGCCGGAGCCTCTCCGACGCTGTCCGCTGCAGGGCCACCGGCCACCGCGTCGGCGGAAGCCGGCGTGCCCGGGGATTCGACGGCTTCGTCGACCGGTCCTGCCGCTTCGTCCGGTTCCTGCTGCACCGACGCGTCGGCGTCGTCCTGCTTCTTCTTCCTGAGGCGCCCAAAAGCCATGGCGGGTCCCTTTCCTTCTGGCATGTCCGAGGTATCTGACGTTTCTGCGATCCCTGAGGGGAAAGTGGTGTGGTGCCGTGCGGCGCCGGGCGGGTCAGCCGCCGGCAACCGCGGGTGTGGCATCGAGCGGGCCGAACCCACCGGTCGAGCCGAAACCGCCCGTACCCCGGACGCTCTCGGGCAGGTCGTCCACCACGGCGAATGCGGCGCGCTCCACGCGCTGGATGACCAGCTGCGCGATCCGGTCACCCCGCGCGAACGTGACGGCCTCATGCCGGTCCGTGTTGAGGAGGCATACCTTGATCTCGCCCCGGTAGCCGGCGTCGACGGTACCCGGCGCATTGACGATCGTCACGCCGTGGCGCGCGGCGAGACCGGATCGCGGATGGACCAGGCCCACATAGCCGTGCGGCAGGGCCATCGCCACTCCGGTGGGCACGAGTGCCCGCTCGCCGGGCTCGAGGACGAGGTCGACGGCGGTCCGCAGGTCCGCGCCGGCGTCACCCTCGGTGGCATAGGCGGGCGGCTCGAGACCGTCGTCGAGCATCAAGATCTGGACCGGGAGGTCCTGCTGTGTACCCATTGACCGCATCTCCCACGCAAGCTATCCGGTTACCAGCCCCCCACTTTAGCGCCTTTGCCCGAGGCCTACCTGACAGTCCCGCCCGACCTCGACCGGCCCCTTCCGGCCCCCGCCGGGATGAGACGGTCCGCAAATGGTGGAATGCTGGTTCCATGTCCAGCGCTCCAGGGGAAGCCCCCCAGAACACACCCGACCAGGCCGTCCTGTACGAGGAGCGCCTCTGGCCGTCGTTCTGGGTCTGGCTCATCGCGGCGGGCTTCTCCTCCGCCGTGATCGTGATGTTCGCGCCGATCTCGATGGCCGTCGGGTACGGGGCAGCCGCCGTCGTCGCGGTGATCGTCTTCACGCTGCTGGTCCTGTCCACGCCGCGCATCGCGGTGACCGCGGCAACGCTGACCGTGGGCCGCGCGACGATCGAACGGACGTACCTGGGGTCCGTCGAATGGTTCACCGGGGAGGATGCCACCCAGCAGCGCGGCCCGGGCCTGAACGGCCTCGCGTACCTCTGCATCCGCGGCTGGATCTCACCCGTGGTCCGCATCGAGGTCACGGACCCGGAAGACCGCACGCCCTACTGGCTGGTCTCGTCACGACACCCCGAGCGGCTCGCGGCAGCACTCGCGGCCTGACGCCTCGCGGGCGTTCCGCCCCGGCGCCCCCTACCGGGCGGCACGGGGCGCGGCCCTCAGCCTTCGCAGTCCATGCAATACAGCTGCCCGCCCCTGTTCAGCGCGATCTGTGAGCGGTGGCGTACGAGGAAGCACGAGGCGCAGGTGAACTCGTCCGCCTGCGCCGCCAGGATCTCCACCGAGATCTCCTCGCTGGAAAGATCCGCCCCCGGCAGGTCGAACGAGTCAGCCGCTGCCAGTTCGTCCTCGTCGATCAGTGCCGTCCGGAGGACCGGAAGGTGCCCCTTGAACTCGTCGAGCTGGGTGTCGCCCTCGTCACCCGCCGTCGTGTGCGGCGCGTCGTAGTCTGTCGCCATACCTGTTCTCTTCCACTCCCTGATCTCCGGCCATCCATTCGGCCACATGTGGGGCCATCCTGCAACGTACCTCCACGGCTCCCATAACGCCGGGAGCCCGGAATTTGTGCCCGCTGCCACGGCGACGGCCGCCACACCTTCCCTCGTAGTAGGAATGGCTGCCATTCAGTGGCAGAGTTTCACCTAGGAATCATTGTCGGCTGGAGGAATAGATGCAGGAGTTACGCCTGGTGGGTGTGGATGGCGAGCATCTGCTGTTGAGCGGCGAGCAGGGCGCGTCCTACCGGCTGCCCATCGACGACGAGCTGCGGGCCGCGAGCACCCCGGCCGGCCCGGAAGCGCCGTCCCCCGCAGTCCCGGAGGAACCTCGCCGGAAACCCCCGAAACCTCCGGTCCACTTGACGCCCCGGGACATCCAGGCACGCATCCGCTCCGGCGCGACGGCGGAACAGGTCGCCGCCGAGTCCGGCCTCGACCTGGCGCACGTGCAGCGCTACGAGGGTCCGGTCCGCGCCGAGCGCGATTACGTGGCCTACCTCGCGCAGCGCGTCGAGGTGGCGTCGCCGCTACCGAGCCACGACGGCTACCGATCCGCCTTCGGTGACAGCCCCGCCCTGCTCGGGGACATGGTCGCGTTCCGGGTGCAGAGCTACGGGGTGGACCTCGGATCCCTCGAGTGGGACTCGTGGCGCCGTCCTGACGGCTCATGGCACGTCGAGGCGTCCTTCGACCTCCCCGAGGGCTCCAAGGTGGATCTGGGCGAGCAGCCACCCGCCCAGTGGACCTACAACCCGACCCGCAAGACCGTCACCAACGGCAACCGGTGGGCGCAGGTGCTCAGTGAGCTCGAGCCGCTCGACACCCCCCTGCCGTCCCGCCGGCTCAGCGCGGTGGCCGACCGCGTCTTCGATTTCGAGGCGGAGAAGGCGGACGAGACGCCGGACGGGACTCCTGCCGACCAGGACGGCCTGCTGGACGTCCTCCGGTCGCGGCGCGGGCAGCGCCTGGGCGCCGACGAGGAAGGCGACGACGCCCTTGCTGCGCTGTTGTCGCGGGGCGGGATCCCTGCCGCGCACCCTCGGGACGAGGACGGCACAGGCCAGGACGGAGCGGAGGACCAGGACGACGCGGTCCAGGGTCTGGCGCTCGCCCCGTCGTCGGCGGCCGGCAGGGACGACGACAGCGGCAATGACAGCGGTAACGACGACGGCGTGGTCAACGCTGGAGACGATGGCGACGTGCTCGAGGGCGCTGCCTCCGACCCCACGCTCCATGACGACGGCACGCCGAGGCTGTATGACGGTGTCAGCACGGAGACGCGCGAGATCAGCATCTTCGCGCAGCCCGCCCGCAGGCTGCAGCCCCCTGCGGCAGCACGACAAGGAGCCGACGGAGGGGCCGGCGGCGGGATGTCCGGCGGCGGGATGTCCGGCGGCGGGATGTCCGGTGGCGGGGTATCCGCCGGCGGGAGCCGCCCAGCGGGCAGGAACTCCGGCAAGGATACGGGCGGTGATTCCGGCACGGAGACCGGCAAGGGCGCAGAGGCGAGCCCGGAGCGCCGCGTCAAGCCGAAGCGGTCCAGCGTCCCCAGCTGGGACGACATCGTCTTCGGACGCAAGGGCGAGTAGCGGGCAACGGACCTGCCCGGCGCCACGGCGGAGCTACCCTAACGGACGCCGGCGCTACGCGATGTCCCGCGCCACCTGATGTCCCCTGATGTCCCGCGCCACCTGATGTCCCCTGATGTCCCGCGCCACCTGATGTCCCCTGATGTCCTGCGCCGCCTGATGTCCCGAGCTACCTGATGTCCCGCGTCGCCTGACGACCGTGCCCCCTGGTGGGCGGAGCTCAGGAGCGGGCGCCGGGCTCCGCACCCTGCAGCTGGCCCCTGGTCCCGTGCTGACCGGCCGGCCTCTCCTCGAAGGGCAGCGGCACCTCGTTGGAGAAGAGCGACGGCGACGTCCGTGACGTCTGCCGGCGCATGTGGTGCCGCCGGCAGAGGGTCTCGTAGCCGACGGTCGGAGCCGGGCTCGCACCCGGCTCCTGTCCCCTCGCGGGCCCTCCGTCCATGTCGAGGGGCTGGTCGAGGGCCTGGTCGAGGGGCTGGTCGACATCCCCTACGACCATCTGGTCGCCCTCGACCACCATGACGCCGTCGACCGTGCGTGCGTTGTGCGTGGCGCGCTTGCCGCACCAGCACAGCGCCTCGACCTGCAGGACCTGGACGCGGTCCGCGAGCTCGATGAGCCGCTGCGAACCCGGGAAGAGGCGCGTGCGGAAATCCGACGTGATGCCGAAGCTGAAGACGTCGATGTCCATCTCGTCGACGACGCGCGCGAGCTGGTCGATCTGGTCCACCGTGTAGAACTGGGCCTCGTCGCAGATCACGTAGTCGATCCGCGCCCCCATGGTCTGCCGCAGGGTCAGCTCGACCCAGAAGTCGGTCTCCGGGAAGACCTCCACGGCCGGCACCTGCAGGCCGAGGCGGCTCGAGATCATCGATTCGCCGGCACGGTCATGGGAACTGAACAGCACCCCCCGCCGTCCGCGCGCCTTGTGGTTGTGGTCCATCTGGAGCGCGAGCGTCGATTTCCCGCAGTCCATGGTGCCCGAGAAGAACAACAGCTCAGCCACGGCCGGCCCCCTTGCTACTCCCCCGGCGCGAACCGCCGCCGGCAGGTTTCTTCAGTGTCACCAGCGGGATCTCGCGCTCCGCCCGCGTCAGCGAGCCGTGCTGCCCCACCATCTCGAACGCCGCAGGCTGCACGCGTCGCCCGTCGATGAGGGCGATGCCCTCGCGTGCCAGGACGAGGAGATCCCCGATGCGCGGCACCACGGACTTCGCCACGGCGCCGAAGTATCCCCCTTCGATGGCCTCGTCCCGGGTCAGCACCCACGCGCGGGAACCGAAGGCCTCGTGCCACCGCAGTGCCATCGCGGCGCGGTTCCTGCCGGTGAGCGCGGGGTCGAGGTAGAGGTGGAGCATGCGGGCCTCGCCGCCCGTGTGGGCCACGCCCTCGACCAGCTCCGGACGCTCCGAATAATCGATGCGCTGGGACGGAGGGACGTCCACCATCCCGTGGTCGGCGGTCAGGAGCAGCAGCGTGTCGGGCGGCACCCGGCGGGCGAGGAGCTTCAGCGCGGCATCCAGGTCCTCCAGCCTCCGCAGCCACTCCCGGGAGTCCACGCCGTGCCGGTGGCCAGCCTTGTCCAGGTCGTTCAGGTAGAAGTACATGAGCGTGCTCGGCGCCTTCGCCAGGTGTTCCGCGGCCGCGTCGATCCGTGCGTGGATGGTGTCGGCTCCGACGAACGTCCCGCCACGCAGTGCCGCCCGCGTCATGGGTGAGTCGGCGAAGCGGGGCTGGCTGACCGTCACGACCGGCAGGTGCGCCGACACCCGTTCGAAGACGGTGGCGTGGGGTTGCCAGACACGGGGGTCGACGCCGTCGTCCCAGCCCCCGAGCATGTTGACCACCCTCCCCTGCGCGGGGTCGAGGACGTCGTACCCCACCAGGCCGTGCTGCCCCGGGGGCAGGCCCGTGCCCAGGCTGGCGAGCGACGCGGCCGTGGTGGACGGGAACGCGGAGGAGAGCACGCGCGCGGAGTCCAGGCTCTCGCGCAGGAAGGGCGCGTGGGCCGCGTACTTCCTGAGCAGCGCCATGCCGAGACCGTCCACCATGACGACGGCGATCCGCTTCGAGGGGGGCAGCGCGAGCGCGTTGCGAAAACCGTCGACGCCGAGTGCCGCGGCGGCACTGGTCATGACCTCGGCCAGGGTGGAGGCGCCGTAGGCGGGGGGCGAGGGCAGGGGCTCTCGATGCGGGAGAGGCATCAACCGCTACCGCTGGTGAGCCCGGTTGAACCGGCCGCCGAAGCCGGGCTGGCGCCGCACGGCGTCGGGCGCCGCGATATACCCTCCGGCGACCGGGCTCGCCGTGTTGACCTTCCGCAGCGCCCGCGCGAACCCCTTGGCGTTCTGCACCGCCTGGACGCCGTCGGCTTCGGCGCTGACGCGCAGGACGATGTCCTCCTGGGCGACCGTCCCGGTGAACCCGTGGTCGGCGTCGCACTGGGGGTCGCCGCAGCTGGCAGGACCGATGTCGAGGCGTTGCCCGCCCGACCAGGCGATGGCGAGCGTCATCTCGCGGACCTGGTCGCTGGGCTTGTAGTCCTGCGGCTGTGCGTACAGGTAGCTGAGCACGACCGAGCGGATCTGGCTGACGGGAACGGACTCGGTCGAGACCTGCGCCATGACCTGCTCGCCCGCGTCGTCGAGCTGCTGGTCGTCCACGTGCGTGATGACCAGCATGTCCTCGGTGAGTACGAGCACGGTGATGTGCCGGTGCACCTCGGTGCGTTCGAAGTGCGTCTCCAGGTGGGCGACGTGGGACAGCGGCTCGCGCCCGTCGAGGGCGTCGTGGACGACGTCGGCGACGAGCCGTGGGTAGAATCCTGCCCGCTCGAGCGATGCATCGAGGTCACGCCATGGGGCGGAAAGCGATGGGGTCATGCCCCCAGTTTCCCCCACCGGGCCGTGTTGTGCCTAACCCGCGGACGTCAGTCGCGCATGGCGCGGCGTGCGCTGTCGGTGCGCCGCTGGGGGTTGCCGACGTCGATCGTGGCGCTCAGTACCGAGAGGCCCGTCGTCGCGACGAGGACCGGGTTGAGGTCGAGCAGCGCGATCTCGGGGTGGTTGTCCTTCATCAGGGCGACGCGCGCCACGAGGTCCTCGATCGCGGCGACGTCGGCGGGCGGCAGCCCCTGGTAGCCGAAGAGCTTGCGGGACGCCCGGGGTGCCCGGACGAGATCCGCGATGTCCCCCGTGCTGAGCGGAGGCACGGCGTGGGCCCAGTCGTCCAGCAGGTTGACGGCGTCGCCGGCCAGCCCGAAGGACACCACCGGACCCATGAGCGGGTCCTCGATGGCGCGGAGGCTGCATGCCTGGCCGGAAGGCGCCATCGACTGCACCTCCATACCGAACCGGCCGAAGGGCGCGAGGGCCCTCTCCATCTGGGTGATGGTGCGCCGCAGGGACTCGGCGTCGTCGATGGCAAGCCGCACCCCTCCGAGGTCGAGTCGGTGCCTGAGGTGCTCGTCCATCGTCTTGAGTGCCACTGGCCAGCCGAGGCGGTCCGCTGCCTCCACCGCTTCGTCGGCGGATGCGAACCGTGCCGACGGCAGCAGCCCGATGCCGTAGGCACCCAGGAGGGCTGCGCACTCGTCGGGGGAAAGGCGCGTGAGCTCGACGTCGGCGACCCGGGCCCGGACGCCGGCCAGGACGCTCGTGGCCTCGTCGACGTCGACGCCGTCCGGGTCCAGGAACTCGCCGTGGTCGCGGGAGCGCCACAGCGAGTACCGCACGACGGCGCCGAGCGCGGCCAGGGCGGCCCCGGGGCTGGGGAAGCACGGCAGTCCGCGCTGCAGGGGCAGCGGAGCGGCCTCCACCGCAGCGGCGGCGCCGGGACCCTGCGCGGGCGGGGATCCGGCGCCCTCGAGGGGTACCCGAACCGGCTCGGCTCCGTCGTCCGCCGCCCGGTCCGCGAGTGCCTGCGAGGCCAACGGTGCCGCCGGAACCAATCCGTCGAGCTGCAGGCGCGCGTCGAGGATGCCGGTGAAGGAGGCGATGACCGGTTTCCCGGCGTCCTCGGCGCACTGCTGCAGCCGGGCCGCGACGGCGTCCGCGGTGAGGCCGCGGGCAGGGAGCGTGGTGACGATCGCCGCGTGGACGGACTCCTCACGCAGGGCCTCGGCCACCGCCGAGGCCAGGGCGGGCAGCGCGACGGACTGCCCGGTGTCGAGCTGCAGTCCGGCCTCCAGCCGCGCGACCGTCATCCCCTGCGACACGACGCCGTCCGCGACCACCTTGCCGAGGGCCGAGGAGTTGCTGAAGACGGCTACGCCGGATCCCCGGGGCAGCGGCTGGCTCGCGACGATCTGTGCGATGTCCATCAGCTGTTCCGTCGTCTCGACCCGCATCACCCCCGACTGCCGCAGCATCGAGTCGAGCGCGCCCGCCGGGGCCTGGGAGGTCCGCACGGCGTGTCCCGGCGGAAGCTGCAGTCCCGTGACGTCCGACTTCGCCACGATGACGGGTTTGGTCCTCGCGAGGCGGCGGGCGATGCGGGAGAACTTCCTCGGGTTGCCGATCGACTCGAAGTACAGACCGACGGCGCGCGTGCTCGGATCGTCCTCCCAGAACTGCATGGCGTCGTTGCCGGACACATCGGCGCGGTTCCCCGCGGAGATCACCGAGGACACCCCGAGCCCCCGTCGCCGCGCGCTGGCGTACAGGAGGACGCCGAGGCCCGCGGACTGGCTGAACAGCGAGAGGGCGCCGCGCTGCGGGAGGTCAGGGGCCATCGAGGCGTTGAGCTGAACCTCGGGATCGGTGTTGACGAGCCCCAGGGAGGCCGGGCCGACCACGCGCATGCCGTGGGCCCTGGCCTTGTGCACGAGAGCGCGCTGGCGGGTGAGCCCGTCGTCGTCGTCCGCATAACCGGCCGTCGCCACGAGCAGGCCACGGACCCCGGCGCGGGCGCATTCGTCCACGACGGCGTCCACCTGCTCGTGCGGCACGGCGATGACCGCCAGGTCCACGGGCTCCGGCACCTCGGCGACCGAGGCGTGGGAGACCATGCCGTGCAACTCGAAGGCTTCGGGATTGACCGCGTAGACCCTCCCGGTGAACCCGCCGTCGATCACGTGCTCGAGCAGGGCATACCCGACCGTGCCCTCCTCGCGGCTCGCGCCGATCACCGCGACCGACGACGGCGTCAGGAGCTCAGCCATGCTCCTCGCCTCGGCGCGGTGCTCGCGGGCCTCCATGACGGCCTGCGACTTCCGGGTGGGGTCGATGTCGAAGCTGAGCATGACGACGCCGTCGTCGAAATGCCGCTGCACCTCGTACCCCGCTTCGGCGAACACGGTGATCATCTTGCGGTTCTCAGGGAGGACCTCCGCCGCGAAGCGCCGGATGCCGTTCTCGCGGGCGGCGGCCGCCAGGTGCTCGAGCAGGATGGAACCGACCCCGCGGCCCTGGTGGTAGTCCGAGACGTTGAAGGCCACCTCCGCCTCGAGCGGGTCGTCGAGGCGGTCGTACCGGCCGATGCCGATGATGTCGGCGCCGCGGGTGATGACGAAGGCCACGCGATCCCGGTGGTCCACCTCGGTGAAGCGCTTGAGCTCCTTGTCGCTCAGCGAGGCCTTGTACGTGAAGAACCGGAGGTAGATCGAATTCTTGGACTGGCGGACGTGGAACGCCTGCACCGCGTCCGCGTCGGACGGCATGATGGGCCGCAGGTGCGCCGTCCCGCCGTCGCGCAGGACGACATCAGCTTCCCAATATTCCGGGTATTGTCCGTCCGCCACCATAGACTCAGGGTAGTCGGCATCCCCCGGGCGTGGGCCGGACCGCTGCCGGAACCGCCTCCCCGGACCACGGATGCCCGCCGACCACCGATTTCGCACACCCGAGTTGTTGAGGAACCGCCACGCACATGGCCAGGCGCCAGAGCTCCGCCCCGCCGGAGGATTTCACCGAGAAGATCATCGACATCGATGTCGAGACCGAGATGGAGGAGTCCTTCCTGGAGTACGCGTACTCCGTGATCTACTCGCGGGCGCTGCCCGACGCACGCGACGGACTCAAACCCGTCCAGCGCCGCATCCTGTACATGATGACGGACATGGGCCTGCGCCCCGATCGCGGCCACGTGAAGTCGGCGCGCGTCGTCGGCGAGGTCATGGGCAAGCTGCACCCGCACGGGGACAGCGCCATCTACGACGCCATGGTGCGCATGGCCCAGGACTTCTCCCTGCGGCTCCCCCTGATCGACGGCCACGGCAACTTCGGATCGCTCGACGACGGACCGGCGGCCGCGCGTTACACCGAGGCCCGCCTGGCCGCGGCTGCCCTGACGATGACGAACCACCTCGACGAGGACGTCGTCGACTTCGTCCCCAACTACGACAACCAGCTCACGCAGCCGGAAGTGCTGCCGGCCGCCTTCCCGAACCTGCTCGTCAACGGTGCCAGCGGGATCGCCGTCGGCATGGCGACGAACATGGCTCCGCACAACCTGGGCGAGGTCGTCGCCGCAGCGCGGCACCTGATCGCGAACCCCGACGCGTCGCTCGAGGACCTGATGCGCTTCGTTCCCGGGCCGGACCTTCCCAGCGGCGGCAAGATCGTGGGGCTCGAGGGCGTCCGCGATGCCTACGCCACGGGCCGCGGGTCCTTCAAGACCCGTGCCACCGTGACGGTCGAGCAGCTGTCGGCGCGGCGCACGGGCCTTGTGGTCACCGAACTCCCCTACACCGTGGGACCCGAGAAGGTCATCGAGCGGATCAAGGATGCCGTCACCTCCAAGAAGCTGCAGGGCATCTCCGACATCGTCGACCTGACCGACCGCACGCACGGCCTGCGGCTCGTGATCGAGCTGAAGAACGGCTTCAACCCCAACGCGGTCCTCGCGCAGCTGTATCGCTTCACGCCGATGGAGGACTCCTTCGGCATCAACAACGTGGCCCTCGTGGACGGACAGCCCCGGACCCTCGGGCTCGTGGAGCTGCTGCAGGTCTACATCACCCACCGCATCCTGGTGGTGCGCCGCCGCACCTCCTTCCGGCTGCAGCGCAAGCGGGACCGCCTGCACCTCGTGGAGGGCCTGCTCATCGCGATCGTCGACATCGACGAGGTCATCCAGATCATCCGGTCCTCGGACGAGGCGTCCGCGGCACGCGAGCGCCTCATGTCCATCTACGACCTGTCCGAGATCCAGGCCAACCACATCCTCGAACTGAGGCTGCGCCAGCTCACCCGGTTCTCGCGGATCGAGCTGGAGAAGGAGCAGGAGCAGCTCCGTCTCGACATCGCGGAGCTCGAGGCGATCCTCGGGTCCGAGGAGCGACTCCGCACCCTGGTGTCCGACGAGCTCGCCGAACTGTCCGAGCAGTTCGCCACACCCCGGCGCACGGTGCTGCTCGAGTCGGAGGCCGCGGCGCCGCTCAAGGGATCCGTCCTCCCCGCTCCGGCCGGCAAGGGCGCCAAGGCGATCGTGCCGCTCGAGATCGCCGACGACCCCTGCTGGGTGCTGCTCTCCGCGTCCGGACAGCTCGCGCGTACCTCGGACCGCCAGCCGTTCGGCGACGGGCAGCGCATCAAGCACGACGCGTTCCGCTCCGTGCTGCCCTCGACGGCGCGCGGCGAGGTCGGGGCCGTGACCTCCGCGGGCCGGATGATCCGGCTCCAGGTGATGGACATGCCCGCTCTGCCGCCCACCGCCGGTGTGCCGAACCTCGCGGGCGGGGTGCCCTCGTCGGAGTTCATCACGCTGGAACGCGGCGAATCCCTCGTGGGGCTGGCGCCGCTCAGCGGCGTGGTCGCGGTGGGAACCGCGCAGGGCGTGGTCAAGCGCATCCAGCCGGACTATCCGCTCAACCGGGACGACTGGGAGGTCATCTCGCTCAAGCCGAAGGACACGGTGGTGGGCATCGCGGCCGCCGCGGACGAGGACGACCTCGTCTTCATCACGCGCCTCGCACAGCTGCTGCGCTTCCCGGCGTCGGCGGTACGGCCCCAGGGCCGCACCGCGGGCGGCATGGCCGGCATCAAGCTCGCCGCCGGGGATGCCGTCCTGCACTTCGGTGCCGTCGCGCGGAACGACGACCAGGGCGTGGTGGTGACGGTGGCCGCAGCCGGTGACGCACTGCCCGGTACGACGGCGGGATCGGCGAAGGTCACGGAATTCTCCGAGTACCCGGCGAAGGGACGCGCCACGGCCGGCGTGCGGGCGCACCGCTTCCTCCGCGGCGAGGAGACGCTGTCGCTGGCATGGGCCGGTCACGGTCCCGCGCGGGCTGCTTCCGCGAACGGGGTGGCCCGGGCGTTGCCCACGGAGCACGGCCGGCGCGACGGTTCCGGCGTTGCCCTGACGCAGCAGATCGACGCCGTCGGCCCCAGCCTGCTCGGCCTCATCGAGGCGTCCCGCCCGTCGGTTCCCGCGGCGGGCGGTCCGCTGTCCGATGCACAGGCCGTCGCGCCGGCTTCTGCGCCGGCGCAGGGCGCCGGGGACGACGACGCGCAGGGAACGCTGCTCTAACCGGACCAGGCCTGCGTCACGGTCGCGGCAGGGTGAGGATCTCGGCTCCCTCGTCGGTGATGGCGATGGTGTGCTCGCTGTGGGCGGACCGGCTGCCGGTCGCGCTGCGCAGCGTCCACCCGTCGGCGTCGGTGACCAGTTTCGCCGTGTCCGCCATGATCCACGGTTCCAGTGCGAGCAGCAGCCCGGGGCGCAGGACGTAGCCCCGGCCGGGCCGTCCGGTATTGGGGATGTGCGGGTCCTGGTGCATCGTCGATCCGATGCCATGACCCCCGAAGTCGGTGTTGATCGGGTACCCCGCCTCGCCGAGGACCGCGCCGATGGCGGCGGAGAGGTCGCCGATGCGGGCTCCGGGTCGCGCAGCGGCTATTCCTGCGGCCAGCGCCCGCTCGGTCGCGCCGATCATCGCCATGCTCTCCGCGGGCTTCGACGCACCGACCAGGAAGCTGATGGCGGAGTCCGCAGCGATCCCGCGGAGCGAGACGGCGAGGTCGAGCGTCAGCAGGTCGCCGTCCGCGAGCGGGTAGTCGTGCGGCAGGCCGTGGAGCACGGCGTCGTTGACGGACGTGCAGATGTAGTGGCCGAACGGCCCGCGTCCGAAGGACGGCTCGTAGTCGACGTAGCAGGACTGCGCTCCGGCCTCCACGATCACGGTCCCGGCCCACGCGTCGATGTCCAGGAGGTTCGTACCCACCGTGGTGCGGCTCTTCACGGTCTGCAGGATGTCGGCGACCAGGGCACCGGCATCCCGAGCCCGGGCCAGCTCGGAGGGGTTCAGGATCTCGATCATGTGCGGCGCCCTTCGTACGCGACCAATAACTATACCGGCCATATTATCCCGGTACTAGAATCGGAGCCATGGTCAGATTGCCGCTCACTCCGGACGAGGTCGAGCGCGGGCAGCGCCTCGGCGCCCTGCTGCGGCGAGCCCGCGGGGAGCGCTCGATGCTCGGGACCGCGCTCGACGCCCGGGTGTCGCCGGAGACTCTCCGGAAGATCGAGTCGGGGCGCGTGGCGACCCCCGCCTTCCCGACCATCGCCGCGATCGCCGACGTGCTGGGCCTCTCCCTCGATGCGGTGTGGGCCGAGATCAACCAGCCTCGACGGGATGCCGAGCCGACTGCGTCGAACCCCGGTGCGCCCGAGCGGCTGGCCTCGTAGGTCCCGCTCCAGCGGCGAGATCAGCCCGCGGGCGGAAAAGCCTCAGTGGTTGGATCAGCCGGCGAGCGGGAGGTCGAAGACGATGGACCGCTGGGTGGGCTCGTAGCCCATCCGCTCGTAGAGCCCGAGCGCGCCGGAAGGATTCTCCGTGTCGACGCCGAGCCCCGCGTTGTCCATACCCGCGGAGCGGTAGCGCCTCATCGCCTCGGCGAGCAGGGCCGGCGCCAGTCCGCGGCCGCGCCAGGCCCGCCGCACGCCCAACAGGTCCGTGTACCCCTCGGAGTGGCCGAGCAGTTCCTTCGAGTGCGGGTCGTAGCTCGCCAGCTGGTACGCCGCCACCTCGCCCTTCGCCGGGTCGACGAGCGCGAGGCTCCAGTCCGGCCGGAACTCGGGATGGCTGACCGTGAACTGCCATGACTCCTGGTCGCGGGGCTCGCTCCCCCAGTGGTCCTGAAAGGCGTCATTGTGCGCGAGCCGGACCAGTTCGGCGATATTCCGGTCGGCGCCTTCCGCGAAGCTCACGAGTTCCAGTTCCGCAGGGAACGGCAGGTCGGGGATCGGCTGGTCGAGCGGCCTCGTCATCTCGGTGAAGTACCGGACGATCGTGCTGCCGCTTGCCCGGAGCAATGCCAGGTGCGAGGCGTTGCGTTCCTCGACGTAGTTCCGGAAGACGCCCGTCGCCTGGCCCGTCTCCCACAGGCGCATCCCGGCGCGCCAGGTCTGCCAGGCGAGGACGGCCCGGCCGAGGCCACGACCTCGCCACGCCGGGTCCACACCGCCGGCACCGTGCACGAGCGAGGACCCGCGGTTCATGGAGAGCCGCCCGAAGGCGCGCGGCACGCCGTCGCCGTCGAAGCCGGCGATGGTGTCGCGGCGCGGGTCGTTCTTCGACGCCCCCAGGGCCTGCTCGAGGTCGGCGCGCTGCTCCACCCAGTCCGGCTCATCCACTGCGGCGATGCGCCGGATCAGCGCCAGCCAGGGTTCGATGTCCGGGTAACCCAGCGGCCGCCACTCCAGGAGGTCGGGAAGGGCCGGCGCCGCGGGTGGCTGCATGCCGGCATCGGCGTCCTGTCCGGGGATCTCGCGCGTATTCATGACGCCAGCGTAGGGCAGGGCGCGCGCAGGGGCGTGAACCCGTCCGCGGGTCGGACGGCGTGCCCCGCTCAGGGCCGGCGCACTGCTGCGCTCGCCAGGGGCGCGGACGTTCGGGCGCCCAGCGCCACCACCTCGTCGCACAGCGCCGCCTCGTCCCGGTCGTGGGTCACGAGGAGGACCGCCGTGCCGGGGAGTCCACTCCGGAGGTCGGCCAGCAGCGAGCGGGCGCCGTCGGCGTCGAGGTGGGCCGTCGGCTCATCGAGGAGGACGACGCCGGACCGGGTCAGCAGGGCCCGGGCCACCGCGAGCCGCTGGCGCTGGCCGCCGGAGAGACGCGAACCGCCTGCTCCCGCCTGCGCGTCCAGCCCCTCCGTGAGGCCCGCCACCATGTCCGCCAGCCCGACGGCACGGATCGCCGCGTGGAGCTCCTCGTCCGTCGCAGGGTCACCGGACGGGCGCGCGAGCTGCAGGTTCGAGCGCAGGCTGGAATTGAAGAGATGGCTTTCCTGGGGACACCAGGCGATGCGCGGCGCCTCGCCAGGGGTGGCAGGCCGTCCGTCGACGACGAGCCTCCCGCTGTCGAGCGGCAGGAACCCCAGCAGGGCCCCGATCAGGGTCGACTTGCCGCTGCCCGAGGGCCCGGTGAGCCCGGTCCAGCGTCCCGGGCGGAGTTCGAGGGCGACGTCGCTCACTACGGGGTGGCCCGGCTCGTAGCCGACTCCGGCGTGCTCGAGGGAGACCGTCCGCACCGGCGGGGCGGTGTGCCCCGCGCGGCTCCTGCCGCCCGCCTGCCCGCCCGACTGCCCGTCCGACTGCCCCTCGTCGGGCGTGCCGAGCCAGGGCGTGATGCGACGGGCCACGGCCGACAGCGGACCCCAGTGCTGGACAGCCGACGCCCCCGCGACGAACGGTTCGATCAGGGCGAGCTGCATCAGCACCAGCACAGCCGTGAGATCGGCGGGCAGGCCCGGAGCACCGAGCAGGATCCCGAGCGACGCCGCGCAGCAGACAGCGACGATGACCGCGGTCGAGGCCCCGGCAGCGGCCGCCGAACGGCGGGAAGCCGCCGCGGCACGGCCGTCCAGGCGCCGCGTCGCGTCGAGGGCGGCCCGGTGGGCGCCGTTCACCCTCAGGTCGGGCGCTGCCCTCAGCAGGCCGGCGACGCGTTCGAGCGCCTCCGCGCGCACCTGCACGCCGGCAGCACCGGCGGCCTGCTCACGCGCCACGGCGATCGCCGGGGCGAGCAGGAGGGCACCGCCGACGGACACGAGTTGCCAGCCGAGGGACGCGGGGTGCAGCACGGCGGTGGTGACCAGCGCGGCTCCTCCCGTGAGGACGGCCGTGACGACCGGCAGGACGGCGCGCGACGACAGGTCACGCAGTTCGTCGACATCTCCGACGAGCCGCTCGATCCCCCCGGAACCGCGGGCGATCGTGCGCCAGGAGCGGCCGGCCTGGAGGAGTCCGGTCCAGAGCCGTAGCCGGGTGTCGTCGGCCCGGGAGAACACGGCTCGATGCAGCCAGAGGCGCTCCGCATACCGCAGGAGGGAACGCCCGATGCCGAAGAAGCGCACCCCGACGATGGCGGTGAGGAGGTACAGGATCGGCGGCTGCTCGGCGGCCCGGACGATCAGCCACCCGCTCAGCGCGGTGAGCGCGACGGCGAACACCGAGGCACCGAGGCCCAGGGCGGCCGCCGCGAGGAACCGCCGGTCCCAGGGTCGGACGAGGGCCAGCACCTCCCTGGCTCGGCGGAACCAGGAGGTCGTGTCGTGGGACCGCCGCTGCGGCGCGAGCCCGTCGGGTGAAACCGGCTGTCCGGCGACGATCGCCGGGGATGCCTGCGGGTCAGGGCGGCCCGGGGCCGCCTGTCCGGCGGGACCGTGCCCGAGGCGGATCTCGGCCGACGCGACGTCCGCCGTTTCGTCGTCGTGCGCGATCAGGAGGACGGTCAGGCCGGGCCGGCGCGACCGGATGGCCTCGCGGATGGCACGGGATGCCTCCGCGTCCACGTGCGCCGTCGGCTCATCCAGCAGCAGGAGCCGGACCGACGGGTCCTGGGCGCTGAGCAATGCGCGTGCGACGGCGACCCGCCGCACCTCGCCGGGGCTCAGCTCCGCGCTGCGCCGCACTGCGAGTCCCGCACCGCCGACGGCAGCCAGATGTTCCTCGATGGCCGGGGAATCCGCGGGCAGCCCGCCGTACAGGGCGAGCTCGTCATGGACCGTCCCCATCAGGAGTTGCGGGTGCTGCGGGACCCAGGCGATGCCACCGTCGAGCCCGGAGACGCGCCCCTCCAGGCGGAGCCCTGCCGGGACGGCCGCTGCCCCGGCGAGCGCCCGCACGAGGGTGGACTTGCCGGAACCGCTCGGGCCCCGGAGGGCGGTGACGGAGCCGGGCTCGAGCACGAACGAGGCGTCCTCGAAGACGGGCGCGAGTACGCCGTCGTAGCGGGCCGAGAGCCGCTCGACGCGGATGCTGCCCGGCCCGGCCGGACGCTGTTCCGCCGGAGGGACCGCCGGGCGGGCGGGGGCGTCGATCACCGCGCGGACCCGGCCGCCGGCCTCCTCGCCGTCCTCGCTGGCGTGGTGGGCGGCACCGACGTCGCGCAGGGGCCCGTAGCACTCGGGCGCCAGGATCAGCGCGACGAGGGCCGTCTCCAGACCGAGGTCCCCGTGGATGAGGCGCACGCCCGCGAACACGGCGACGACGGCGACCGAGATCGTACTGATGAGTTCGAGCGCGAGCGATGAGAGGAAGACGGTGCGGAGCGTCGTCATGGTGCGCGAGGTGTAGGTGCCGGCGATGTCACGCAGGGCGCGCGTCTGCTCGGCGGCGCGGCCCAGTCCCACGAGGACGGGCAGGCCCTTCGCGAGTTCGAGCAGGTGGTCGGACAGACGCCCCAGGGCGGCTGCGGCCTCCTGCGTGCGCTCCTGCGTGTGGAGGCCGATCAGCGCCATGAAGACGGGCACGAGCGGCACCGTGAGGACGATGATGAGGGCGCTGACCCAGTCGGCTGCCAGGATCCGCGCACCCACGAGGAGCGGGACCACCGCGCAGGTGATGAGCGCAGGGAGGTACTGCGTGTAGTACTTGTCGAGGCCGTCGATCCCCCGGGTGAGGAGCACGGCGAGGGAGCCCTGCCCGCTGCCGGCCGGCGCTGCCTGCGTGGTGCCGCCGTCGTCGAGCACGCGCAGCAAGACGGCCTCGCGCAGCCGCTCCTTGACTCCGAGCGCGAGGCGGGCGGCGGTGGCGTCCTGGCCCCACGCGGCGAGGGTCCGCAGCGCGGCGCCGAGGACTCCCTGCAGCAGGACGGCACGGGCGTCGAGGGATCCGGCGGCTACGGACGCGATACCGAGTGCGAGGGCCTGGGCCAGGAGCACCAGCCCTCCGGCGCGGGCGGCGGCGAGGACTCCGAGAAGATAGACCGCCGACGCCGAGCCGGCGGCTCCCGCCGGCCCCCCGGACCTCAGCACGGCCATCGGCGACACCCGGCGAGCCTCGGCCCGGGCCTCCTGTGCGGCCTCGTGTCCAACCTCGTGTCCGGCCTCCTGTCGGCTGGTCGCGGCGAACGGCCCGCTGGTCCCGGCGACGGCCGGGGCAGGGCTGGGGAGATCGGGCATGGGCGTCCTGGTGGCTCCGCTCACAGGGCTGTCACGGCGTGCGCCGCGGGAATGCTGGCCTCGGAGACACGCTGCCGGAAGACCCAGTACGTCCAGGCCTGGTAGGCGAGGACGAGCGGAACTCCGAAGCATGCGACCACGCTCATCAGGCCGAGTGTGTAGGGCGAGGAGGAGGCGTTCTGCACCGTCAGGTCGAACGCCGGGTCGAGGGTCGAGGGCAGGATCACGGGGAATGCCGCACCGAAGATCGATCCCACGAGCGCGAGCATCCCGACTCCCAGGGCGGCGAACGCGCGCCCGTCGCGGCCCGCGACGGAGGAGCGGTAGGCTGCAGCGAGGGCTCCGACGGCGAGGACGGCGGCGAGCCAGGTCACCACCGACCCGGTGTCGAGCTGGACGAGGAGCGCCCACCCGAGGAACGGGATCATCGCGACCGGCAACAGGCGGCGGAACAGGCGGTCAGCCTGCACCCGTACTCCCCCCTCGGTCTTGAGCGCGACGAAGGCCGCAGCATGGACGAGGCAGAACAGGACGACGCCGGCCGCTCCCAGGAGCGCGGAGCCGGTGGCCCAGGCGAAGGCCCCGCCCACGCGGTTGCCGTCGGCGTCGAGCGGCAGTCCCGTGGTCGTCAGTGCGAGGGCCGCGCCGATGCCTGCGGCAGCTGTGAAGGAACCGAGGGCGATCGCCCAGTCCCAGCGGTTCCGCCAGGCGTCGCTGTCCCGCTTGCCGCGGTATTCGAAGGCGACGGCCCGGAAGATCAGGCCGAGCAGCACGAGCAGGAAGGGCAGGTAGAGCGCCGACAGGAGGGAGGCGTACCAGTGCGGGAAGGCGGCGAACATCGCGCCGATGGCCGTCACGAGCCACACCTCGTTGCCGTCCCACACGGGGCCGACAGTGTTGAGGAGAACGCGGCGCTGGGTGTCGCTGCGGGCCATCAGCTTCATCAGCATCCCCACCCCGAGGTCGAAACCCTCGAGGAAGAGATAGCCGGCCCACAGCACGGCGATCAGGACGAACCAGACGGTAGGCAGTGCCTCGGTCATCGGAGAACCTTCCAGGCGTTCGGGGAGGTCGGGGATACGGGTGCGGGGACGGGTGCAGCGGCCGGGCCGGCGGCCGGGTCAGTAGGCGAAGGCCAGCACATCGCCGTCGTCCTTCCTGTCGGGGTCCGCGTCGTCGTGCGGGCCGGCGGCGTGCGCCAGCTCGGGCATGGCCGACGCCGTGCCGCCGCGTACGTAGGTGAAGAGGAGCCGGACCTCGACCACGAGGAGGACGGCGTACACGGCCGTCAGGGCGACGAGTGAGGTGACGAGTTCGGCCAGCGACACGCCGGGTGAGACGGCCGCCGCGGTGAACATGAAGACACCGTCGATACCGGAGGGATCCGGGTTGGGCGCGACGACGAACGGCTGCCGTCCCATCTCGGTGAAGATCCAGCCCGCGGAGTTCGCGCCGAAGGGAGCGAGGATGCCGAACACCGCGAGCCTCATGAGCCACCGGGACTCCGGCACGGTCCCCCGGCGGAGGACCCAGAGGGCCGCGGCGGCGGCTGCTGCTGCGATCGCACCGAAGCCGATCATGATGCGGAAGCCCCAGTAGGTCACCTCCATGACGGGCAGGTAGTCGATCGCGGTACCGGCACGCTCGCCGTACATCGGGTCGTCGGGGAGCGTGGTGCCGTACTTCTCCTGGTACTCGGGCAGGAGGGTGTTGACGCCCTTGACCTCCGTGGTGAAGTCTCCATTGGCGAGAAAGGACAGCACGCCGGGTACCTCGATGACCGCGGTGATGTCATCGCAGCTCTGCGCACCGAGGTTGCCCACGGACAGGATCGAGAAGGCCGTCCCGTCGTGGCAGGCGGCCTCCGCGGCGGCCATCTTCATGGGCTGCTGGTCGAACATGAGCTTGCCCTGCAGGTCGCCCGTGATCCCGGTGCCCGCGAAGGCGATCATGGCGACGACGGCGCCGGCCCGGGCCGAGCGCAGCCATACCCCGTGATCCACCGCGTCCCGGGCACCGCCCGGGTCGCCGACGACGACGGTCCCGTCCTCGCCGAGGGTGTCGAGGCCGTCGCGGCGCCGCTTCCACAGGTGGTACCAACTGATGCCGAGAAGGAAGGCCCCCGCGACCGCGAGGGCGCCGAAGACGGTGTGCGGGAAGGCGACGAGGGCCGTGTTGTTGGTGAAGACCGCCCACGCATCCACCATCACCGGCCGGCCGTCGACCATCTCGACGCCCACGGGATGCTGCATCCAGGAGTTGGCCACGAGGATGAAGTAGGCGGAGAGGACCGAGGCCAGGACGGCGGCCCAGAGGCACAGCAGGTGGACGAGCCGGGGCAACCGGCCCCACCCGAAGATCCAGAGGCCCAGGAAGGTCGACTCGACGAAGAAGGCGAGCAGCGCCTCCATGGCCAGGGGCGCCCCGAAGACGTCGCCCACGAAGCGGCTGTATTCGCTCCACGCCATACCGAACTGGAACTCCTGCACCAGACCCGTGGCCACGCCCATGATGAAGTTGATGAGGAAGAGCTTTCCCCAGAACTTCGTCATGCGGAGGTAGGCCTCCTTGCCGGTGCGGTGCCACAGAGTCTGCATCCCGGCGACCAGGAGCCCCAGCCCGATGGTCAGGGGGACCATGAGGAAGTGGTAGACAGTGGTGATTCCGAATTGCCACCTGGCAATTTCCAAGGCTTCCATCGGGCCCTTTCAGCAGCGCCGGGCGTCGGCGACGGCGGGACTTCTACATGCCGTAGAAGAACTTCTTCTACACATCGTAGAACAAATTCCCCTTCATTTCTACGTGGAGTAGAAATGTTGGCCGCGACGTTGTACGTTGGATGCACTACGCTTCTGGCTCCCGGTGGGAGCGGGTCCGGATCCGAGGCGGATCGGGATCGCGTTTTGATTGAAGGAAGAACATGGCAACGCTCGGAGACCTCGAACGCACAGTGATGGACCTGCTGTGGGCTGCGCCGGAGGCATTGACGGCGAATGAACTGCGCGACGCCATCGCCGAGGCGCCGATGGGAGAAGTGGGACGGGAACTCGCCGTCACCACGGTGCTCACGGTGCTGTCGCGCCTGGAGAAGAAGGGTCTTGTGGAGCGGGAGCGCGACAGCCGCCCGCACCGGTACAGGTCCGTCACGAGCCGCGAGGACCATACGGCCGAACTCATGCACGAGGTACTCGTGACGGCGCCGGACCGCGAAGCCGTCCTGGCCCGCTTCATCGGCAGCGTCTCCGAGGCGGAAGCAGAAACCCTCCGCAAGCTGCTCGGCGGCAGCTGACCCGTCCGTGTTCTGGGCCTCGTACCTGCTCGCGGCACTCGCGATCATCCTCGCGTGGCCCGCCCCGATCGCACTGTCACGCGCTTCCTGGCCCGCACGCGCACCCTTCACCGCCATGGTGCTCTGGCAGTCGATCGCGCTCGCCGGTGGTCTGTCCATGATCGGGGCGATGCTCGTCTGGGGCCTCCAGCCACTGGGCGACAACCTCGTGTCGGCATCGGCGGGGTTCTTCAACATCCTGATCGATGACGAGTCGGCCCAGACACTCGGCGTGATCCACGTCTTCGCGATCAGCGCTGCCACCCTGTTGTTCGGGCATCTCGTCTTCACCCTGGTCCTGACCTTCATCCGGATCCGGCGACAGCGCAGTCGCCACCGGGACATGCTCACCCTGCTGAGTTCTCCCGCGGCCGATCAGCCCGCGACGCTCGTGATCAGTCATCCCGCGCCGGTGGCCTACTGCCTCCCCGGCGGGGCCCGGTCCGTCACGGTCATGTCCGACGGCCTCATGGGCCTCCTGTCCCGTGCCGAGCTCGACGCGGTCCTCCTGCACGAGAGCGCGCACCTGCACCAACGCCACCACCTGCTGCTGTGGGCCTTCGCCGCGTGGCGGTCGGCCCTGCCGTGGCTGCCGACGTCGCAGCTGGCACAGCGGGCGGTGAGCGAACTCATCGAGATGCTGGCCGACGACGCGGCCCTCCGTACCGTGGACGAGCCGACGCTCGTACGGGCCATCGCCATCGTCGGCTCCGGTGCCCTGCCGTCGTCCTCCTCGCCGCAGGACGCGCTCGAGGATCCCCTCGGCGAGGAGGGCCGGCCGAGTCCTGCGCACGGGACGGCGGCCGTGACCGGCGGCACCACGGATGCGCAGTCGACCGCCCACCGGCTGCGACGGCTGCTCACTCCCCTGCCGCCTCTTAGTAGGATCCAGCAGGCCGCAGCCCTGTCCGCCGCGGGCCTGCTGCTGGTGGTTCCACCTGTCCTGCTGGTGGCTCCCGAACTCCTCGGCTGACCCGCCCTCCCTTTCGAAGGCCAGGCGCCGCCCTTTCCGCGTCGATCGTGGGCATCGGGTGGGCAGAGGGGGCGGAAAACGTCCTCCTCACCCCTCTTCCGCCCGGTTCTGGTCCTGCGTAAACTTCCCGGCACGGGCCTCGGTGGGCTCGTAGGGAGCAGACCTGCGCTGGGCAGTGTCGTGGTTTGCAACCACTACCGCGCGCGTGCGTCAGCGACCTGGAAGCAGGAGCACTTCTAGAGATCGAGGCACTTTCATGCGCAAGACATCACTACTCGGCGCCGCAGTCTGCGCCCTGGCACTGGCGGGCCTGAGCACGTCCCCGGCATTCGCAGCGGGCCAGGTGGAGAGAGGCACCGAGCACGCCAACTCCATCTGTTCGTTCTCGGGCCTGAATGATAATCCTGAGCAGGCCTTCCCGGAGGGTGGCCGCGTCCAGTCCTACGGACAGCTGGTGAGGCAAGGGCTCAAGGCCGAGTTCCCGAGCCCGGGCGAATTCTGCAACGGACACAAGTTCCCCTACCCCGAGGGGTTCGGCCCGGAGGCTCCGTAGCGGATCGCCGGCGCCGCCCCTCCGGTCTCGGGGCCGGCGCCGGCGATGCACGCCGTACCGCGCCCGGACGGGAGACACCCGCGGGACGGTCCGGTTCCGCCCCACAGCACCGAAGCGGCTCGGCCGCCCAGAAGTCGTGGGAGATCAGGCGTCGATGCGGTCCCGGTCGAGGGACGAGGCGCCCGCGACGATGAAGTCCTTGCGGGGGGCGACATCGCTCCCCATCAGCAGGTTGAACACCCGCTCGGCCGATTCGGCTTCCTGGATCCGCACGCGCCGCAGGGTGCGATGCCGCGGATCCATGGTGGTCTCCGCGAGCTGGCCCGCATCCATCTCGCCGAGGCCCTTGTAGCGCTGGATGGGTGACTTGTACCGCTTGCCCTTCTTCTCCATGGCGGCCAGGAGGCGTGTGAGTTCCGCTTCCGAATACGTGTAGATCATCTCGTTGGCCTTCGACCCACCGTTGATCACCTCCACACGGTGCAGGGGCGGGACGGCGGCGTAGACCCGCCCGGCCTCGACCAGGGGACGCATGTACCGGAAGAACAGCGTCAGGAGCAGTGTGCGGATGTGGGCGCCGTCGACATCCGCGTCCGTCATCAGGATCACCTTGCCGTACCGCCGCGCATCGAGCTGGAAGCTCCGGCCCGACCCGGCGCCGACGACCTGGATGAGGGCGGCACACTCCGCGTTGGACAGCATGTCCCCCACCGATGCCTTCTGGACGTTGAGGATCTTCCCCCGGATGGGAAGCAGCGCCTGGTAGTCGGAGGACCGCGCGAGCTTCGCGGTGCCGAGCGCGCTGTCACCCTCGACGATGAAGAGCTCGGACCGCTCCTGGTCGTCGATCCTGCAGTCCGCGAGCTTGGCCGGCATGGTCGAGGTCTCGAGGGCGTTCTTGCGCCGCTGGGTCTCCTTGTGCACCCGTGCCGAGATCCGGGACTTCATCTCGGCGACGACCTTCTCGAGCAGCAGCGCCGACTGTGCCTTGTCGTTGCGCGCCGAGGAGGACAGGCGCGCCTGCAGTTCCTTCTCGACCACGCGCGCCACGATGGCCTTGACGGCGGAGGTCCCGAGGATCTCCTTGGTCTGGCCCTCGAACTGGGGCTCGGCGAGGCGCACCGTCAGGACAGCGGTCAGGCCGGCGAAGACGTCGTCCTTCTCGATCTTGTCGGTGCCGGCCTTCAACTTGCGCGCGTTGGCCTCGATGACCTTGCGGAAGGTCTTCAGCAGCGCCTGCTCGAAGCCACTCTGGTGCGTGCCGCCCTTGGGCGTGGCGATGATGTTCACATAGCTCCGGACCGTGGTCTCGTAGCCGATGCCCCAGCGCAGGGCGATGTCGACGTCGCAGTCACGCTCCACCTCCGCCATCTGGCTGTGTCCACGCTCGTCGAGCACGGGCACGGACTCCTTGAAGCGGCCCGATCCCTGGAAGCGCCAGACGTCCGTGACCGGCGCGTCGAGTGCCAGGAATTCGGCGTATTCGGAGATGCCGCCGTCGTGCTGGAAGACCTCCTCCACCGGACCCGACTCGCCTGGCGTGCCCGGGAGCCTCCGCTCGTCCCTCAGCGCGATGCGGAGGCCCGGCACCAGGAACGAGGTCTGCCGCGCGCGCGTCTGCAGCTCCTCGTAGGAGAAGGTCGCGTCGGGGGTGAAGATCTGGCGGTCGGCCCAGTAGCGGATGCGCGTGCCCGTGACGCCGCGCTTGGCCGTTCCCACGACCTCGAGGCGCGAACCGTCGAGGAAGGGCTCGAAGACGGACGTGGGCGACGGCGTCCGCGCATCCTTGAAGATCCCGGGTTCACCGCGCCGGAAGGACATCGCGTAAGTCTTGCTGCCGCGGTCGACGAAGACGTCCAGCCGGGAGGACAGCGCGTTGACGACACTCGCTCCGACGCCGTGGAGGCCGCCGGATGCCGTGTACGACCCGCCGCCGAACTTCCCTCCCGCATGGAGCTTCGTGAAGACGACCTCGACCCCGCTCAGGCCCGTCTTGGGTTCGATGTCCACCGGGATGCCGCGGCCGTCGTCGTGGATCTCCACGGATCCGTCGGCGTGCAGGATCACCGTGATGCTCTGGCCGTATCCCGCGAGCGCCTCGTCGACCGAGTTGTCGATGATCTCCCAGAGGCAGTGCATCAGGCCGCGTGAATCCGTGGACCCGATGTACATTCCGGGACGCTTACGGACTGCTTCGAGGCCCTCGAGGACGGAGAGGTGCCGGGCTGTGTAGTCCGAAGTGGGGGGTGTCACGGTGGGAGAGTCTCCTTGGCGGAACGGCACGATCCAGGACAGGCGTCAGGAGGGTGATAGCGGGGAAAGAGTGCCTTCAGTTTATTACGCAGCACCGACATGGAGCGGACGGCGCGTCCTGGCGCGTATTCCCGGTACTCCGAGAAGACCGCATACCCCTGGTACGCCGGGAGCGAAAGGAGGCCCAACCTGCGAGGGCCCGGCAACGAATAGTGGTTATATGAGTACACGATCCACATGAGGAGGCATTCATGACCACTGCAGTAGCAACTCGCGAACTCACTGCCCTGGACCGCTGTGACCGATGCGGCGCCCAGGCCTACGTTCGAGCAGTCCTTCAGTCCTCCGGTGGAGAGCTTCTGTTCTGCGGCCACCACGCGCGCGCCGTCGAAGCAAACCTGAAGCCGCTCACTTCCGAGTGGCAGGACGAGACGAAGCGGCTTCACGAGAAGCCGGCCGTCGTCGGCGACTGACCGTCGATCGACGCACCCACTACCTGACGAACAAGCGCTCCGTGTACAGGCGCTGAGATACAAGGAAGGGCCCCCTCCAGCAGGAGGGGGCCCTTCCTGCGTCCGGGGCCGCTCCTGCCGCGGCGTCGCGCTCCGCGCCGACACTGCCCGGGCCGCTCCGGCCACGAAAAAGGGCCCTTCCCGGAGGAAGGGCCCTTCTCACGGATCCTGCCGGATCAGTCGAGGTAGTCCCGCAGCACCTGCGACCGCGACGGGTGGCGCAGCTTGGACATCGTCTTCGATTCGATCTGGCGGATGCGCTCACGGGTCACGCCGTACACCTTGCCGATCTCGTCCAGCGTCTTCGGCTGGCCGTCGGTCAGTCCGAAGCGCATGGCCACGACGCCCGCCTCGCGCTCCGACAGGGTGTCCAGGACCGAGTGCAGCTGCTCCTGCAGGAGCGTGAAGCTCACGGCATCCGCCGGCACGACCGCCTCGGAGTCCTCGATGAGGTCACCGAACTCCGAGTCGCCGTCCTCGCCCAGGGGGGTGTGGAGGGAGATGGGCTCGCGGCCGTACTTCTGCACCTCGACGACCTTCTCGGGGGTCATGTCGAGTTCGAGGGCGAGCTCCTCGGGGGTGGGCTCGCGGCCGAGGTCCTGCAGCATCTGGCGCTGCACGCGGGCCAGCTTGTTGATCACCTCCACCATGTGGACCGGGATACGGATGGTCCGGGCCTGGTCCGCCATGGCGCGGGTGATGGCCTGGCGGATCCACCAGGTGGCGTAGGTCGAGAACTTGAAGCCCTTGGTGTAGTCGAACTTCTCGACGGCACGGATGAGGCCGAGGTTGCCTTCCTGGATCAGGTCTAGGAAGAGCATGCCGCGCCCGGTGTACCGCTTGGCGAGCGACACCACGAGGCGAAGGTTCGCCTCGAGCAGGTGGTTCTTCGCCCGCTTGCCGTCGTGGATGACGAATTCGAGCTCACGCTTCAGTTTCGGATCCATGTCCGGGTCGGCGGCGATCTTCTCTTCAGCGAAGAGACCGGCCTCGATGCGGAGGGCCAGATCCACTTCCTGCTCGGCGTTGAGCAGTGCGACCTTGCCGATCTGCTTGAGGTAGTCCTTGACGGGGTCGGCGGTGGCGCCTGCCGAGACGACCTGCTGCGCGGGGGCGTCGTCGTCATCGGCATCCGAGTAGACGAAGCCTGTGGTCGTGCCGACCTCCGCCGCTTCGGGCTTGAGGTCCTCGGGGTCGACGTCGGCGGCGACGTCCAGGGCGGGGTCCGCTCCATCGAGCGTGTCCACTGCGGCCTGTGCGTCCGAGGTCGAAGCCTTTGCTGCCGCAGCGGCTGAAGCGGCCTTGGTGGCAGGCTTCTTGGCCGCTACCCGGCGCTTGGTAGTGGTGGTACCAGCGTCTGTCGACGCGGGTACTGCTGTCTTCTTGACCGGCACAGAGAACCTTTCGTACGGCGGTGTGTGGTGCAATCAGAGGGACAACACCACTATGACCCTGTCAAGTCCGCGCTGATCTCCAGACGAATCCGGCCGAACCGACTCCCTAGGGAACGGTCCTGCCGCCCTCGCTATTCCCCCGGAAATCGCTCGTGCACGACGCCCGTTCTGGAATGCTCGGTGATTTTCTGATGCACGGACCCCACCGGGTCTCAACCTTCATTGTCTCACGTGGAGGGCGCACGCCGGAAATGCGCGATGGACTTCGGTGCACGTCCTCCGCGCCGAGGGGAAGGCCCGAATCGCCGGTCACGCCGCGCCCGGCGGTGCAGGGGGCGGACCGGGCGTCCAGGCGGTCGACCGCTTCCGGGCCCAGGCGGGCAGGCCTCCACGGCGGAGGAGTTCATTTAGCAGGCGGGCCAGCCGGTAGCCGGGTACCGCACGCTCAGCCGCCTCCAGGTAGACCGCCGCCCTGGAACCGCGTCCTCGCGCGTATTCGAACCAGGCGGACATGGTGAGGGCAGCCGCAAGGGATTCGCCGTCGGACACCGCGGCGAGCCGCGCCAGGACGCAGGTCATCGCGTCGACACGATTCCACGCTATGGCACCCGTGTGCCGGCCGGCGAGGACGTCCGCGTAGAGCACTGCTGCACCTCCCCCTGTCGCCGGCGACCGCGTCGCCGCCGTCGTGGTCGCCGCCGTCGTGGTCGCCGCCGTCGCGGGCACCGCGGCCGGCTCCGCCATCGACGCTGCCACCTCTGCCAGCGCACTGCGGAGTCCCCCTGCGCACCGCGCGTCGGGGAGGATCCATCCGTCGGGTGGGGCCGCACCATCCGACGTGTCGGCAGCGGCATCAGCCGATCCCAGGAGACCACAGACGGCCGCTCCCTCCAGCGCTGCACCGGACCCGAGGCACGCACTCACCAGGAGGAAGTCGCGGACCGCCCGGGACTCGATACTGGCCAGGAGGAACCCCGCGATCCCGGGCTCGGCCCGCGCCTCGAACACCTCCGGTCGCAGGATCACGGCATCCCACACGGCGGACGTCGCCCGGAACTGAGCCGGTGCGGTCCACCGGCCGGCGCAGCACGCGGCGTAGTGTGCCTGGGCATCCTCGACGGCCGGTAGCCCCGGTGCGGTATCCTCTCCCCCGACGGCGGGCGCCACCCGGAGGACGGCCTCGGAGGGCGATGCGTCGAACGCGCTTCCGCCGAAGATCAACTCGGCGCCGAGAGGGCTGGAAAGGACGGCGTCCAGCGGCTGCCCCGGCCACGGACAGCATTCCTCGTCGGTACAGAAGAGGTCGCGCCACCCGGTCGGCGAGACGAGCCATCCTGCCTGGACCGGCAAGCCGGCGGCCAGGAGCACGGCGTCGAGGGTCCCCACGAGTCCGTTGCGCGGTGGTGGCTCCAGGCGCCGCCAGCTTTCCTTCGTATAGATCACCAGGAGTGTTCCGTCGGCCCCGGTGTCACCCTGCAGGAAGGACAGCACCCCCTCCGCGAACGCGAAGGAATCCGCCTCGTCGGCGGGCAGGTCCACCCGCAGGGTCGCGCCCAGTCTCCTGGCCGTGCTCGTGAGCACCACGAGGCTCTCGTCGGGCATGAAGCCGAGCGCATGGGGTATATAGGACAGGATGTCCGCCGGCGAGGTGACGGCGAAGGACGGGGAGTGGTCCGGCGCGGGGCTCATGGGAGATGACATGCCGCCAGCCTGCTGGTCCTGCGCCGCGCGCGGTCGTCCTTCGGACCCTATGTGGACAAGTGGTCCCGAGCAGGCGGCCAGGGCCGAGCTCAGCTGCCCTGGGGCTTTCTTCCGGCCTTCTGGTCGCGGCGGCGCCGGCGCTCGCGGGCGAGGGCGTCGCGGATGGGCGGGACGACCACCCCCTGCTGGGCCATCTGCCGCCGCACCCGCCGCCGCGCGATGAGCAGGGCGACGGTCCCGGCCGCGAGGATGACGAGTTGCACGGACATCGCCAGCCGGAAGGACGGGAGGGCGTAGAGGTCGCCCTGCGAGAACCCGGTTCCGAGGAGGACGTCGAGGATGATCCCGATGACGAACATGGACAGGAGTGACGCCATGAACCCGCCGATGTTGACGATGCCCGTCGCCGTTCCCATCCTGCCTGCGGGGTTGAAGGTGCGGGCGAAGTCGAAGGCGATCATGGAGCCGGGACCGCCGATCGCCAGGGCGATCACCAGCAGCGCCAGGAGAGGCAGGGGCGCAGGTCCGGGGTGCAGCAGCACCGCGAGCCAGGCTCCGGCCATCAGGGCCACGATCGCGAGCACCATGGTGGACCGCCGCAGGGGGTGCCGGCCCACGTAGCGTCCGAGGAGCGGCCCGCAGGCGATACCCACGGCGACGAACAGCGTCATGAGGGCGGAGGCCACGCCCTCCCCGACCTTCTCGGCGCGCACCAGGTAGGGGTATCCCCACATGAGGACGAAGACGGTGCCGGGGAACTGGACGGTGAAGTGCGACCACAGTCCCAGGCGCGTACCCGGTTGCCTCCAGGCCTCCGCGAGCGAGATCCCGGTCTGCCGAAGCGTCTGCGGGGACCGCTCGCTGGCGTGCGGCGAGTCGCGGATCACGGTGACGGAGAGGACGACGGCGAGCGCGGAGAAGGCGGCGGCCGAGAGGAAGGCCGTCTGCCACCCGAACGTCGACAGCAGTGCCACGAATGGCAGGACGGAGACCACCTGGCCCAGCTGGCCGATGATGCCCGTCCACTGGGTGAGGACCGGGATCCGCCGGGGCTCGAACCAGGCGGGCAGCAGCCGAATGACACTGATGAAGGTGGTGGCGTCCCCGGCGCCCACGAAGAGGCGCCCGACGATGCCGGCAGCCACGGAGTCCGCGAAGGCCAGCTGTGCCTGGCCCAGGGCCATGAGCACCCCGCCCGTGACGATGAGGAGACGGGGGCCCCACCGGTCCACGAGGACACCGACGGGCACCTGCAGGCCCGCGTAGACGAGCAGCTGCACCACGGTGAAGACCGACAACTGCGACGCGGAGGCTTCGAAACGATCTGTCGCTTCGAGTCCGGCCACCCCGAAGGTGGTGCGCTGGGTGACTGCGACGAGGTAGGCCGCCACACCTGCTGCCCAGACCAGAAGCGCCCTCGAAGAATTCACGTCCCCATTATTGCGCGGCGCGTCGGACGCTCCGCTCCCGCTTCGCCCGGTTACGTCGAAGCCCCGTTACGTCAAAGCCCGGTTACGTCGAAGCCCGGTTACGGGAAAGCCCGCCCACCGGTGTGGTGGGCGGGCTCGGTGCTCGCGGCGGGAGTGCGCCCCGGTCATGCGTCCCGGCTCCGGGTCCGGGTGCCCTAGGCCAGGGAGCGCGGCTCCGGTCCGGACGGTCCGTCGTCGTCGTGTCCCTCTGGCGTCGTCGGCTCCTCGCGGTCGCCGCGGCTGCCGTAGTCGATGGGGCTCGTGCCGAGGAACTCCGTGTCCCACAGCAGGGTGGACTCCTCCTCCGCCTGCGGGCTCGCCAGGTACGCCTCGACCGCGGCGCCCAGCTCCTCGGCGCTCGCCAGCTCGCTGTTCTCCTTGACCAGCAGTGAGCGACGCTCGGCTCCCTCCGCGTACTCGTCGTACCGCTTCTCCAGCGAGGCGACGACGGACTGCACTTCCGCCGAGTTGCCGACCTGCCGTGCGATCTGGCGCTCGACGTCGCGTCCCGTCTCGCGCAGCCGGTCCGTCGGCAGCACCAGGCGTGCTGTGGCCCCCAGGTACTCGAGCCCGGCCACCGCGGCGGGCGGGTACTCGGCCTCCGAGAGGTAATGGGGAACGTGGATGACGTGGCCCACGACGTCGTGCCCGGCCTCGATGAGCCGGAGCTCCAGCACATGGCCGATGGACGCCTGCAGTTCGGCGGTCGGCCGCCAGGCGTTCATGCCGTCGATCAGGTCGGAGCGGTTGCCGTGGAGCGTCACACCGATCGGACGGGTGTGCGGCACCGGCATCGGGATGGCATGGATCCAGGAGATGAGGGGCACCTCGAGGTCCTCCACGAGTCCGACGACGGCGCTCGCGAACCGTTCCCACTGCAGGTCGGGCTCGACGCCGGTCAGGAGCAGGAAGGGCTCGCCCAGGCCGTCGTACAGCCGGTGCAGTTCGAGCCGGTGCGGCTGGTAGTCCGTGAGGTGGTCCTCGGCGAAGGTGATCTTCGGTCGCCGCCCGCGGTAGTCCATGAGCTGGTCGGCGTCGAACTCGGCAACCAGGTCGTGGTCGAGGATCTCCAGCAGCTCCTCGCTCACCTGGGAGACGACGTGCCCGGCGTCCATGAAGCCGGTGAGGCTCACGAGCAGGGGAAGCCCCTTGGTCTCCGGGTCGCCGAAGACCTCGGCGTCCGTGTTGTACAGGGTTCGTGGATCCAGCATGGCTCTCTCCTCGCGGTCGGGTCCTGCTGGTGTCAACACCGCCCGGGCCCGCTTCATTCCGGGGGCTCCCGCCGTTCGGCAGCCCTGTCCCGGCCCCTGCGGGTCCGGCGCCGGCCCTGCTCCGCGCGGCACCGGCACTGCCCGGGTGGAGCGCCGGCCCTGTTCCGGCGGGCTCCCACCGCTGCCGGGCCGCGCGCCGCCGGCGGCATGCCAGAGACTACGATCGTCAGGACGGTTCCCGGGCCACCAGCTACCGGAACCACGAGTACCGCTGCACCTGGACAACCCATCCGGACACGAGGAGACAGATTCTGTGATCAAGACGACCGAACTACACCTGACAGCTTCCGCGAAGGACCTCAAGAAGATTCCGAGCGACGCGCTCGTGATCGCGGTCGCCAAGGGGACGGACGGACCGGTCCTCCTCGACAGTCCGCTGCCGGCGAAGGCCGCGCGCGCCCTGGGTGATTCGCTCCAGGTGCTCGGCATCACCGGTGCCGCCGACGAGGTCCGCCGCCTGCCGGGACTGCCCGAGACCGGAGCCGACTCCCTCGTGCTCTCCGGTGTGGGAGCGGCGCCGGCCGGGGACGTCCTCGACCCGGAGACCCTGCGCCGCGCTGCGGGTGCCGCAGTGCGCCAGCTGACCGGCCTCGAGACCGTCGTGCTCGCCTTCCCCGCCGCCTCGGTCGCCTCGGCCACGGCGGTCGCCGAGGGTGCCGCCTTCGGTGCCTACAGCTACGAGGGCCACAAGTCGGGCATTCGGGCCGACGGCACCGTCGCACCCGCCAAGGACAAGGCCGCCGTCCGCAACGTCGTCGTCCACACGTCCGCGGCCGACGACGCCGACCTCGCACCGGCCTTCCGGCGCGCCGTCATCCTGGGCAAGAACGTCAACGCCACGCGCTCGCTCGTGAACCAGCCGCCCAGCCACCTGTACCCGGAGACCTTCGCGCAGGCCGCGAAGGATCTCTCCCGCGGGCTCCCCGTCAAGGTGACGGTGATGGACGAGAAGCGCCTCGAGCGTGACGGCTACGGCGGCATCCTCGGCGTCGGCAAAGGATCCTCCCGGCCCCCGCGCATGGTGAAGGTCGAGTACACGCCCGCCAGGTCCGCCGTCCACCTCGCCCTCGTGGGCAAGGGCATCACCTTCGACTCCGGCGGCCTCTCCCTCAAGCCCGCCGCCGGCATGCAGACCATGAAGCTCGACATGGCGGGCGCCGCCGTCGTCCTGACCACGCTCCTCGCCGTCGCCGAACTCGGCCTTCCCGCTCGGGTCACGGCGTGGCTCTGCCTCGCCGAGAACATGCCGTCGGGCACCGCGCAGCGCCCCGAGGACGTCCTCACCATCTACGGCGGACGCACGGTCGAGGTCCTCAACACCGACGCCGAGGGCCGCCTGGTGATGGCGGACGGCCTCGCCGCCGCAAGCGAGGAAGCGCCGGACGCCATCATCGACATCGCGACCCTCACGGGCGCCCAGATGGTCGCCCTGGGCACGCGCGTCTCGGGTGTCATGGGCGACGACGGGGTGCGTGACGCGGTCAAGGCCGCAGCCGACCGCGCGGGTGAGCAGTTCTGGCCCATGCCCCTGCCGGAGGAGCTCCGTCCGAGCCTCGACTCCCAGGTCGCCGACATCGCGAACATCGGCGAACGGCACGGCGGCATGATGACCGCTGCCGTGTTCCTCCGCGAATTCGTCGGCCAGGTCGACGGCGAGAAGATCCCATGGGCCCACCTCGACATCGCCGGACCGGCCTTCAACGAGGGCGGTCCCTACGGGTACACGCCGAAGGCCGGAACCGGTGTCGGCGTCCGCACGCTGCTGGCCTACGTCGAGGACGTCCTGGCCCGCACGGCCTAGGTTCCCCGCGGGAAGGGCGCCGTGCCACCCGGCACTGCGCCCTTCCCGCCCCTTCGTCCCGCCCCTTCGCCCGCCCCTTCGTCCCGCAGCTCGCCCGCGACTCCGCCCCTCCCCGCTGCCTCCCCCCGGCCGTTCCGCGGCCCGCAGGGGCGCCGCGTGAGACTGAGCACATCCTGCCGCTATGGCGCGTCCCACATGCACTTCAAGTGGATGCAGGCTTCTTCTGGGGATAGGGTGAAAAACGAGATTCCAGCAAGCACCTGCGACCGCACCGCGACCGCATCAGCAATCGATTTATCAACCGACGCGCCCTGCGCGTCAACAGACCACGCGAGGGAGCGTTCAAGTGGCCGGATCGGCAACTGCGCAAGAATTCGACATCCTGGTACTCGGTGGAGGGAGCGGCGGTTACGCCGCGGCACTCCGGGCGGTGCAGCTGGGCTTCACCGTCGGGCTCATCGAGAAGGGCAAGCTCGGCGGAACCTGCCTCCACAACGGCTGCATCCCCACCAAGGCACTCCTGCACTCGGCCGAGATCGCCGACGGCGCCCGCGACTCCGAGAAGTACGGCGTCAAGGCCAGCTTCGAGTCCATCGACATGGCCGCCGTGAACGCGTACAAGGACGGCATCATCGCCGGGAAGTACCGCGGACTCCAGGGACTCATCAAGTCCAAGGGCATCACCGTCATCGAGGGTGCCGGCAAGCTCGCCTCGCAGAACACCATCGACGTCGACGGCACGGTCTACACGGGCAAGCACATCATCCTGGCGACCGGTTCCTTCTCCCGCAGCCTCCCCGGTCTCGAGATCGGCGGCAAGGTCATCACGTCCGACCAGGCCCTCACGATGGACTTCGTGCCGAAGACCGCCATCATCCTCGGCGGCGGCGTCATCGGGTGCGAATTCGCGTCCGTCTGGAAGTCCTTCGGCGTCGACGTCACGATCATCGAGGCCCTCCCCTCGCTCGTGCCGAACGAGGACGCCTCGATCGTGAAGAACTTCGAGCGCGCGTTCAAGAAGCGCGGTATCAAGTTCAACACCGGCACCCGGTTCAAGTCCGTCCAGCAGAACGACAACGGCGTCGTCGTGTCCCTCGAGGACGGCAAGACCTTCGAAGCCGACCTCATGCTCGTCGCCGTCGGCCGCGGGCCCGTCACCCAGAACCTCGGATACGAGGAAGCCGGCCTCACCCTGGACCGCGGCTTCGTCATCACCAATGAGCGCCTCCACACCGGCGTCGGCAGCATCTACGCGATCGGCGACATCGTCCCCGGCCTCCAGCTGGCCCACCGCGGCTTCCAGCAGGGCATCTTCGTCGCCGAGGAGATCGCCGGTCTGAAGCCCGTCGTCGTGGCCGACCTGAACATTCCCAAGGTCACCTACAGCGATCCCGAGATCGCCTCCGTCGGCTACACGGAGAAGGCCGCCCGTGAGAAGTTCGGTGACGACCGCGTCGAGACGCACGAGTACAACCTCGCCGGCAACGGCAAGAGCTCGATCATCGGCACCGGCGGCATCGTGAAGCTCGTCCGCGAGAAGGACGGCCCGATCGTCGGAGTGCACATGCTCGGCAGCCGCATGGGCGAGCAGATCGGCGAGGCACAGCTCATCGTGAACTGGGAGGCGTACCCCGAGGACGTCGCCCCCCTCATCCACGCGCACCCCACGCAGAACGAGGCCCTCGGCGAGGCGCACCTCGCGCTCGCCGGCAAGCCGCTGCACGGCTGAGGCCGGGCACCAGCACACCACCGGCCTGGTCCACGCCCTGAGGGCGTGGACTAAGCTCGGTCGCAGGAACGTCAAGCATTTCCAGCTGGACCGGCGCCGCTCGCCGACCAGCTGCCAGGAACGATCTACGAAGGAGAAACGGGCGCATTATGTCTGAATCCGTGAACTTGCCCGCTCTCGGTGAAAGCGTCACCGAAGGCACCGTCACCCGCTGGCTCAAGCAGGTCGGTGACCGTGTCGAGGTCGACGAGCCCCTCCTCGAGGTCTCCACCGACAAGGTCGACACCGAGATCCCCTCGCCCATCGCGGGCGTCATCGAGGAGATCCTCGTCGCGGAGGACGAGACCGCAGAGGTCGGCGCCCCGCTCGTGCGCATCGGTGACGGCTCAGGCAGCGGCGATGCGGGCAGCGGTGATGCGGGCAGCGAGGCCCCCGCGCCGGCAGAGCCCGAGCAGCCGGCCGCGCCCGCCGAGGAAGCGCCGCAGGCCGAGGCAGCACCCGCAGCAAGCAGTGATTCCGACGCGTCCGGCGAGGGCACGGAGGTGACACTCCCCGCGTTGGGCGAGAGTGTCACCGAGGGCACCGTCACCCGCTGGCTGAAGGCCGTCGGCGACGACGTCGAGGTCGACGAGCCCCTTCTCGAGGTCTCCACGGACAAGGTCGACACCGAGATCCCCTCGCCCGTCGCGGGCAAGCTGCAGCAGATCCGCGTCAACGAGGACGAGACCGCAGAGGTCGGCGCGGTGCTCGCCGTGATCGGGTCCGGTGCAGCCGCACCGAAGAAGGTCGAAGCAGCCTCGGGTGAGCCCCTCGTCGCCGCACCGTCCGAGGAGCGCAACGACGCCCCCACGGAGAAGCCCGGCGCCGGCCAGGAAGCCGGGCGGGCCTCCGGCACCTCCGAGCCCGACGACGATGCCAGCGGCGCCCCGGCCCCGCAGCCCGCCGCTGCGGAGGAGAAGCCGTCCGCTCCTGCCGAGAAGTCCTCGACGTCGGAAGACTCCGACGCCTCCGCCTACGTCACGCCCCTCGTCCGCCGTCTGGCGAACCAGAACGACGTCGATCTCTCGACCGTCAAGGGGACCGGTGTCGGTGGCCGTATCCGCAAGCAGGACGTCCTCGAGGCCGCTGAAGCCCGGAAGGCCCAGAGCGCAGCACAGCCCGCAGCCGCGCCCCAGGCCCCGTCGGCACCCGCCGCGCCGTCGAAGCCCGCGGCTCCCGCCGTCGAGCCGTCCAAGCTCCGCGGTACGGTCGAGAAGGCTCCGCGGATCCGCCAGACCATCGCCAAGCGCATGCGCGAGTCGCTCGAGGTCTCCGCACAGCTCACCCAGGTGATCGAGGTCGACATGACCCGCGTCGCGAAGCTCCGTGCGGCATCCAAGGACACCTTCCAGGCGCAGAACGGCGCGAAGCTCACCTTCCTCCCCTTCATTTCGAAGGCCGTCACCGAGGCGCTCAAGCAGCACCCGAAGCTGAACGCCTCCTTCGACGAGGAGAAGAAGGAAGTCACCTACCACGACGCCGAGCACCTCGCGATCGCCGTCGACACCGAGAAGGGCCTGCTCGTTCCGGTCATCAAGGATGCGGGCAACCTCAACCTCGGTGGGCTCGCCAAGAAGATCGCCGACGTCGGTGCACGTACCCGCAACGGGCAGATCGGTCCGGACGAGCTCTCGGGCGGTACCTTCACGATCACGAACATCGGATCGGCCGGCGCTCTCTTCGACACCCCGATCATCAACCAGCCGCAGGTCGGCATTCTCGGAACCGGCATCATCGTGAAGCGCCCCGTGGTCATCACGGGGGTCGACGGTGACGACACCATCGCCATCCGCTCCATGATGTACCTGAGCCTCACGTACGATCACCGCCTCGTGGACGGCGCCGATGCAGGCCGCTTCCTGCAGACGCTGAAGGCACGCCTCGAAGGTGGCGCCTTCGAGGCCGACCTCGGCCTGTAGTTCGCCCCGGCTTCAGCCGGCTGCACAGGAGCCGCTTCCCGCCAGGGAGGCGGCTCCTCCGCGTCAGCCCACCTGTCGCGGCCTGGTTGAGCCCGGCCGATCCCCTACCACGTCCAGGGCGAGGGTCTCGGGCGATGGAACTACGTCCTGGGGCTCCCTAGGATGGGGTGAAGTACCGGACGCGACACCCGCGCCCGTTCTACAGCAAGGAGAACCATGGCTACCGTTCGCACAGCCCACACCGTCTGGAGCGGGGACCTCCCCTCCGGTTCAGGCCAGGTAACGCTTGATTCGTCCGGTCTCGGGACCTATGACGTCACATGGAAGGCACGCGCCGAGCAGTCCGAGGGCAAGACGAGCCCCGAGGAGCTCATCGCCGCCGCACACTCCGCCTGCTTCTCGATGGCCTTCAGCCACGCCCTGGGCGAGGAGGACAAGACCCCCGAACGCGTCGAGACGAAGGCGGAAGTCGACTTCCAGCCGGGGACGGGCATCACCGCCATCCGCCTCACGCTCGATGCCACGGTGCCGGGCCTGTCCGAGGAGGACTTCCAGCGCGTGGCGCAGGCCGCCAAGGAGGGCTGCCCCGTGTCGCAGGCCCTGGCCGCTGTCAAGGACATCTCCCTGACGGCGACGCTCCACGGCTGACCCGCCCCACTGCACGACAGGGAAGGACTCCGGACACTGTCCGGAGTCCTTCTGCATATCGCGATGCACGCCGGCCGCCCGGCAATGGGCCGCCGCGACCGCGACGGCGTCCGGGATCCAGGAGTGCCCGGTGCAGCCTGCGAGGAGCATGCCCCAGTACCCTTCGCCCGGAACAAGTGGTTCGATGGATCCATGCGCATCCTCCTCGCCGGCGCGTCCGGGACCATCGGAACAGCCCTCACCCGCCAGCTCGAGAAGAACCACGAGGTCACGCGCCTCGTCCGCAGGGTGCCGAAGGGCCCGAGGGAGGTCCGCTGGAATCCGTCGGCGGGTGAACTGGATGTCGCGGCCGTCGAGCGCGCCGACGCCGTCATCAACCTGTCCGGAGCCGGCATCGCGGGCGGTCTCTGGACCAGGAGCTACAAGGAGACGCTGTACTCCTCGAGGATCCTGGCGACCCGCACCCTGGTCCAGGCGATGCGCAGGGCCGGCAACCCGCCGGAGGTCTTCATCAGCCAGTCGGCCTCCGGCTACTACGGGGACCGGGGCGACGAGGTCCTCACGGAGGGCTCGGGGTCGGGCGGGACGCTCCTCGCCGACATCTGCCGCCGGTGGGAGGCTGAAGCGCTGCGCGCTCCCGATTCCGTCCGCGTCGTGCTGCCCCGCACGGGCATCGTGATGGCCAGGGACGGCGGGGCGCTACCGAACCTCCTGGTTCCCATCCGATTCTTCGCCGGGACGTCCCTCGGCTCCGGCCGGCAGTGGTGGCCCTGGATCAGCCTGAACGACGAGGTCCGGGCCCTCGAATTCCTCCTCACCGCGCCCCTGCGCGGTCCGGTCAACGTGAGTGCTCCGGCACCGGCCACCCTGGACACCATCACGCTGCAGCTCGGCAGGGCGTTCCATCGGCCCGTGTGGTTCCGCGTTCCAGCCGCCATCCTGACGTCGGTCGTCGGCCAGCTCGCGTACGAACTCCTGCTCGTGAGTCAGCGCATGGAGCCCCGAGCCCTGACCGGCGCCGGTTTCGCGTTCGACGAGCCCACGCCCGAGGCACTCGCCGAGTGGGTGCGCCGGACCGCCGGGTCGACCGAACGGTAGGCCGACCGGACGCGCGGCGAAACCCGATCGGCCTTCGGATCGGCACGCGTCGTGCACTCGGGCCCGGTTGCGCACCGTCTCACCCCGGAGGGGAGACGACGGAGTGGATCCGCCAGGCGGGGCCCGACTTCCACAGGATGAAGATGAGCTCCTGCTGGCCCGCAGCCATCAGCGGGTCCGGCTCGGCGTCCGCCGGAGGTGTCGACGCCGCCCTCTCCGTGTACGACGAGAGCGCCGCCGTCGCCCGGATGAGGGACACCAGCGTGCCACCGGGCGCTCCGGTGACGCCCGGGAGGCTGCCGACCGCCGGCGTCGCTTGGAGGTCGGCCTCGCCCAGCACCACGGGATCCCGGATGTCGATCGAGAGGTCCTCAAGCCTCCGGCCCGAGTCCGCGAGCGCCGTCACGGCCTTCCGGTCGGCTGACAGTGCAGGGGATCCTTCGACGTCGACGGTTGCCAGGACGGCCGTGTCCGCCGTTCGAAAGGCTGATGCCCGAAGATCCGCGAGGCTCCTGAGCGCGGTGACAGGATCACCGGTCAGCAGTGCCCCGGACGGCGGCTCGGACGGTACACCCGCTCCCCCGGACCCTTCAGTCCCCTCCTGTCCTTCCGGTCCGGGGTCGGCTCCCTCCCGGCCCGGCCCCTGCCCTGCTGACGAACCGGGGCCCGCGCTCGAACCGGGGCCCGCGCTCGAACCGGAACCGGGCAGCAGGCCGAGAGAGCCAGCGTGCGGCGCGCCGGAGCCGCCCGGTGTCACGGCGATCCCCGCGACCAGGAGCACGCCGGCTGCCAGTGCTGCCGCGACAGCACCGCGGTTCCTGCCCCTGTCGCCGGGTCGGCCTGTCCCGCGACGGGCAGAGGCGACCGCAGCCGCGCCGCGGAAGGGAACCGTGTGCCCGCGCAGGGACGGTCGGGGTGCGTCTCCCGACGTTCCCTTCGTGGTAGTTGCACGGCCCCCCATGATCCGCCTCCACCACGGCCGGCGGACGGCAGGACGCGGGCCGGCGCGCCTCGTCACCAGTTCGGGAAGCACGCTGGTGTGGACTGCCGGTACGAGGTTCACGGGGTCCGGCGCTGCACTGGACAGCAGGATGCGGGCGAAGTGGTCGGCCGTGGGCCTGCGGTCGCGGGTGGAACTCAGTGCGTCCTCGATGAGTTGCATGAGCTGCTGGGGGACCTCTGGAACGATCAGGACGAGGGGCGGCCGCTGCTCCGTCGGACCGGGAACCCTGCCCGTCAGGGCGAACCAGGACACGGCCGCGAGCGCGAAGACGTCCGCACCGGAATCGAACGGACCACGCTGCGTCGGATCGAGAAAACCCGGCGTGCCCGCAGTGGCGCCCCCGTCGGATCCGAGGAGCCGCGCCGTTCCGAAGTCTCCGAGCAGCGGCTTGCCCTCGGCCGTGAACAGGATATTTCCGGGCGTCACGTCACCATGCAGCGCTCCGGCGCCGTGGAGGTGGCTGAGCACCTGCGCAATGGGCACGAGGGCCGTCACGACTTCCGGAATGGGAAGGGGTCCCCTGCTGCTGACGAGGCCCAGCAGGGAACCACCCGGGGCGAGATCCATCAGCATGCCCGGCCCCTGATCGGTCCGGACCATGCGGTGCACCCTGAGAAGGTGTTCGTGGGAGAGCCGCTGGAGGAGCCGGAGCTCCCGGACCATGTCCTCAGCCCCGACTCCCGGCTCCGGCCGCTCCCCGTCCGCCTTCTGGAGCTGTTCCTCCGTCGACGCGACGGCAGGGGGTTCCGACGCGGATGATCCGGTGAGGGCCTGCGCGACACGACGGCCGCGCCGGACGGGTGGTGCACTTACGGGATGGTTGGATGCACCCTCGCCGGTCCGGGACGGACCCGCCACCTTGAGGGCGAACCGCCGGCCGGCGTCGTCCGTCACCAGCCAGACGGCGGAGCATCCGCCCCTGCCGAGCAGCCTTCCCACGCGCAGCCCCTGGACCACAGGCGGTGGCCCGTCCTCGGCGGAGGAACGGGACGGTAGTGGACCGGGCGGGGCATCCGGCAGGACTCCGCCCGGGCCAGTCCCCCGGTGATCCCCTGCAGGCAGTGACGGCGCGGCCTCGCTCATGCATCAGTTCTAGACCACCGGAGCAGGGCGGTCTGCGTCATCCACAGGGTTTCCCGCAACTGTTGCTGCCATTGCTTTCGTCGAACATACGTTCTATTTTTAATCCTCAGTCACCTACGAGACAGGCACCGTCATGAAGCCCCTCCCCGACACGACCGGCCCCTGGCGACCGTGCGACGAAGCGGTCGTGCTCTCTTTCGACGAGACCGGCGGCTCGCCCGAGCCCTCCTGCCTGCGCTGGCGCGGGTCGCTCTGGCGCGTCGTCGGGCGTAGCCGTCACTGGTCCACCTGGCACGCACTGCCCGTGGTGCCCCTCCACGCCGGGGAGGCGCCGACGACGCGATGCTTGAGGGCCGACTTCTGGCGGTTCCGGGCACGGGTCGATCCGGTCTCGCCCCTGGCGTGCTTCGAAGTACGGCGGGCCGACCGGGGGTGGCGCCTGGTCCGGCGCGACGCGGCGCTCGACGCCCCTGGGCAGTTCGACGCCCCTGAGCAGTACGTCCCTGAGCAGTACGTCCCTGAGCAGTACGTCCCTGAGCAGTACGGCTAGGCCCCCGGGCTGGGCGGAACCGGTGGGAAGGAACGTCGCGGACGGGACTACGATTGCTCCATGACTCTTGTGCTGTCGCGCGTCGGCCTCGCTCCGGATTACATCGGGTACACGCAGGGGTGGGAGATGCAGAAAGACCTGCATGCGAAGGTGGTCGGGGGCGCCGCGCCCAGTACGGTCCTCCTGCTCGAGCACACACCCGTGTACACCGCGGGCAAGCGCACCGAGGACCACGAGCGCCCCTTCGACGGCACGCCCGTCGTCCCCGTGGACCGCGGCGGGAAGCTCACATGGCACGGGCCCGGACAGCTGGTGGGATACCCGATCCTCGCCCTGCGGAATCCTGCACGCGTCGCGGACTACGTCTCCACCCTCGAGGAGGTCATCATCATCGCCCTCCGCCACTTCGGGATCGACGGCATCCGGATCGACGGCCGGTCCGGCGTCTGGCTGGCGGCGACGGATGACCGGCCCGCGCGGAAGATCGCCGCGATCGGCGTCCGCGTGAAGAATCGGGTCACGATGCACGGTTTCGCCGTCAACTGCAGCAACGACCTCGCGCCGTTCCAGCAGATCGTTCCCTGCGGCATCAGTGATGCCGGAGTCACGTCCATCTCCGCCGAGTGCGGCCGGACCGTGCCTCCCTCGGACGTCGTTTCGCTTATCGAGGCCGAACTGCGCAAGAATGAGGCATTGCTGGTGGCCGAGGACGACGCCGCCCAGATCGGCACCGCCGGCACTGCCGCCTCCGGCGCCACCCATGGCATCCAGCCAGAAGGAGCTTTACTGTGAGCCTTGCCCCCGAGGGCCGCCGCCTGCTGCGCATCGAGGCGCGCAATGCCGAGACGCCGGTCGAGCGCAAGCCGGACTGGATCAAGGCCAAGGTCAACATCGGACCCGAGTTCGTCGCGATGAAGAACCTGGTGAAGAAGGAGGGCCTGCACACCGTCTGCGAAGAGGCGGGGTGCCCCAACATCTTCGAGTGCTGGGAAGACCGTGAGGCCACCTTCCTCATCGGCGGCTCCGAGTGCACCCGCCGGTGCGACTTCTGCCAGATCGACACGGGCAAGCCGCAGCCGCTGGACCGCAGCGAGCCCTTCAAGGTCGCCCAGTCGGTGAAGTCCATGAACCTGCGCTACGCGACGGTCACCGGCGTCGCCCGTGACGACCTCGCCGACGAGGGTGTCTGGCTCTACGCCGAGACCATCCGGCAGATCCACAGCATGAACCCCGGCACCGGCGTCGAGATCCTGATCCCCGACTTCTCCGGGCGTCCCGAGCACATCGCCGCGATCTGCGATGCCGCCCCGGAGGTGTTCGCGCACAATGTGGAGACGGTGCCGCGCATCTTCAAGCGCATCCGTCCGGCCTTCCGCTACGAGCGCTCGCTCGACGTCATCACCCAGGGGCGGGACCGTGGCATGGTCACGAAGTCCAACCTCATCCTCGGCATGGGCGAGACGCGCGAGGAGATCTCCGAGGCCCTCCGGGACCTGCACGCCGCAGGGTGCGACCTCATCACGATCACCCAGTACCTGCGCCCCAGCGAACGGCACCTCCCCGTCGACCGCTGGGTGAAGCCCGGCGAGTTCGTCGAACTGAGCGAAGAGGCGGAGGAGATCGGCTTCCTCGGCGTCATGAGCGGCCCGCTCGTGCGCTCGTCCTACCGTGCCGGCCGCCTCTGGGCGCGCGCCATGCGGAAGAAGGGCCTCGAACTGCCCCCCGCACTCGCGCACCTCGACGAATCCGGCTCAGCTTCCCAGGAAGCGACCTCGCTCCTCGCCGGCTGACGCAGGTACTCTCGGCGGCTGCCTCCGCCCGCGGAACCCCAGCACGTCGTCGGTGAACCGGCGGTCATCCTGATCTCATCCCGTAGAATCGAACTACTATGTCGCACGCAATCGATCCTTCAGGCTCCCCCACGCCCAAACGCCGCCTTTTCTCGCGCAAGCCGAAAGCCGGGGCTGCGCCGAAGCAGGCCGGGCGGATGAAGCAGGTTGTCGAAGTCTTCAAAATGACCCGGCGCAACGATCCGAGCGCCGTCTGGTTCATGCTGCTGGCGTTCGTCGGGATCATCGCGCTCGGCCTGCTCGTCGGACTCCTGATCAACAACGTCATCACGCTGATGATCATCGCGGTCCCGCTGGCCGTGCTGGCGGCCATCTTCATTTTGTCCCGCCGGGCCGAACGCGCGGCGTTCTCCCAGATCGAGGGGAAGCCCGGCGCTGCCGGCGCCGCGCTGAGCGTCCTCCGCCGCGGGTGGATCCTGCAGGAGCAGCCGGTCGCGGTCAACCCGCGGACGCAGGACGCCGTGTTCCGGATCATCGGCCGGCCAGGTGTCGTCCTAGTGTCCGAGGGCCCCTCCACACGGGTCAAGCAGCTCCTCGACGGTGAGAAGCGCAAGATGGCGAGGATCATCCCGAACGTGCCGGTCCACGTGATCGAGACGGGCCGCGGGGACCGTCAGGTGCCCCTCTCCAAGGTCCCGAAGACCGTGCAGAAGCTGAAGAAGACGCTGACCAAGCAGGAGGTGCACGCGGTCGACAAGCGCCTGGCCGCACTGGGCACCAAGCTTCCGATCCCCAAGGGCGTGGATCCCTTCAAGGCCCGCCCCGACCGCAAGGCGATGCGCGGGCGCTGACCGCGCTGACCGCAAGAGCCCCTCCCGATGACGGGAGGGGCTCTTCGCTTCCCGGCATCGGATCCCCTGGGAGGAGAGCAGCGCTAGATACGGAACAGGCCGGTGTTCCGGGCCCGGTCATGGAGACCGCGCTGGTCGGCGTCGATGATGAAGGCCGGGATGACGAGGCAGACGAGCACACTGCGGACGATGGCCGTCAGGTAACCGGCCGGCCTGCCGTCGAGCGTCTGCACCTGCATCCGCAGGAGACGGTGCCCGATGCTGTAGCCGAAGAAACCCACGAACAGGATCTGCTCGACGAGGAAGATGTACAGCGTCGCGAAACCGTCGTAGTCGAAGAAGGCGGCGGAGATCAGCGAGCAGAGAACCCAGTCGATCAGCAGCGCACCGGCCCTGGGCGGGAAACGGGCGATGGACCCGGGCCCCGACTCGGGCCGGCCGAGTCGCTGTCCCGGCCATTGCTGATCGCCCGACGGCGGCGGGCCTTCCATCCACGACCCGATGTTCTTCCTGTTCACCACGCCCCCAGCCTACCCGCGCGCCGCGAGGGTCCGGCCCGGCCGTATTATGCCTTCGCGTTCCCGGGGCCGCTAGGGTGGGAGGCGCAGGGCACGTCATGTAACGTCCCGGAAACAAAGACGACACCAGCGAGAAACTGCCCGCTCATACAGTTGGGACGAGTCGGCGGTAGCGTACCAGCCTGCCAGAGCCCGTGATATCCCGTGCGGCGCAGGGACACGCGCTGGCGCCGGTTTTCCCCCAGCCATGCGTTAGGAGCATGAATCGATGTTTAAGAATGCGGACGAGGTCCTCAAGTTCATCGCCGACGAAGACATCAGGTTTGTCGATGTCCGGTTCACCGACCTCCCGGGAGTGCAGCAGCACTTCAACGTTCCCGCCAAGTCGGTCGACGCGGACTTCTTCGTGCACGGCCAGCTCTTCGATGGATCCTCCATCCGCGGCTTCCAGGGCATCGCGGAATCGGACATGCAGCTCATCCCGGATGTGACGACGGCGTTCATCGACCCGTTCCGGACGGAGAAGACCCTCGCGCTGAACTTCTCCATCGTCAACCCCCGCACGGGCGATCCCTACCACCGCGATCCCCGCAGCGTCGCAGAGCGCGCCGAGGCGTACCTGTCCTCCACCGGCATCGCGGACACGGCGTTCTTCGCCCCCGAGGCGGAATTCTTCATCTTCGACAACGTGCAGTACGAGTCCTCCCCGCAGGGGAGCTTCTACAAGGTCGACTCGATCGAGGCTCCCTGGAACAGCGGGCGCGAGGAAGTCGGCGGCAACCTCGGCAACAAGACCCCGTTCAAGGGCGGCTACTTCCCGGTGTCCCCCGTGGACAAGCAGGCCGACCTGCGCGACGCGATCTGCGTCGAGCTGGACAAGGCCGGCCTCGAGGTCGAGCGTTCGCACCACGAGGTCGGCGGTGCCGGCCAGGCCGAGATCAACTACAAGTTCACGACCATGACGCACGCTGCGGACGACCTGCAGAAGTTCAAGTACATCGTGAAGAACGTCTCCGACGCCTGGGGCAAGTCCGCGACCTTCATGCCGAAGCCCGTCTTCGGCGAGAACGGCTCCGGCATGCACTGCCACCAGTCTCTGTGGAGCGACGGACAGCCGCTGTTCTACGACGAGCGCGGCTACGCCGGCCTGTCGGACACCGCCCGCTGGTACATCGGCGGCCTGCTGAAGCACGCCTCCGCCGTCCTGGCCTTCACCAACCCGACGGTGAACTCCTACCGTCGCCTGGTCAAGGGCTTCGAAGCCCCGGTCAACATGGTCTACTCGCAGGGCAACCGCTCCGCCGGTATCCGTATCCCGATCACCGGATCGAACCCCAAGGCCAAGCGCATCGAGTTCCGCGCGCCGGACCCGTCGTCGAACCCGTACCTGGCCTTCGCTGCCCAGCTCATGGCGGGCCTCGACGGGATCAAGAACCGCATCGAACCCGCGGAGCCCATCGACAAGGACCTCTACGAGCTCCCTGCCGAGGAAGCCAAGGACATCCAGAAGGCTCCCGGGTCGCTCGAGGAGGCCCTGCTGGCGCTCGAGGCCGACAACGAGTTCCTGCAGGCCGGCGACGTCTTCACCCAGGACCTGATCGACACCTGGATCGAGTACAAGCGCGAGATGGAGATCAAGCCGCTCTCGCTGCGCCCGAACCCCTACGAGTTCGAGCTCTACTACGGCGTCTAGCAGCAGAACGGGTCGGAAGCGCGGGTAGCCGCCTCCGGACCGGGTGTACGCGGAGGGTTCCTCGGATGACATCCGAGGGACCCTCCGTTCGTCGTTCTGCCCCCACCCGTCGGCGAGAAGGGGTGCGGGTCCATCCCCGGTCGACGCAGGATCGGCCGAATTTCGGTCGAGGCCCGGCATGGCACGCGCCGATGTGTGACACATCGTGCAAAAGTTCTCCTGGCGTTCAAAGGGGACGCCATCATTTCGAGGGAACACATGAAGATCTCATCCGGGCTCATTGCCGTCCTGACAGCCGGACTCCTGTTCACCGGCCTTGCCGCTCCTGCGGAGGCAGGAGTCACCTATGGAACCACTTTCCGTGCAGCCGCGCGCGCCCTGCCCCTCGCGGCCGAGAACAACGCCGGCTATGACCGGGCCCGCTATTTCGGCGACTGGAAAGACGCCGACGGCGACTGCCAGAACACCCGCGCCGAAGTACTCGTCGCGGAGACCAAGGCCGCGATGACCTACACGACGACCCGTCGCTGCACGGTTGCGACCGGGCGCTGGGTGACGACGTTCGACAACAAGATCCACACCTCCGCGACCACCGTGCAGATCGACCACACGGTGCCCGTGGCCGAGGCCTGGGGATCCGGGGCGAGGAACTGGACGCAGACCCGTCGCGTGGCGTTCTACAACGACATCGGCTACGCCGGCTCCCTCGCAGCCCAGACCACTCTCCTGAACCAGCAGAAGCAGGCGAAGGGCCCGGAGGACTGGATGCCCCCGGCCAACAGGTGTGCCTACGTGGCGCGATGGGTGACGGTGAAGTCCCGGTGGGGCATGACCGTGGACTCCCGGGAGAAGGCGGCCCTGGTGCGGATCGCTGACACGTGCCCCGCCCTGCAGCTGACCATCACGAAGGCCTGACGCGGTTCCTCGCGGCGTCCCAGGAGAACCGATGACCTATCTCGACACGGCTGCCCCGCCGACCCGACCGCTCGCCGGCGCCCCCTCGACCGCCCGGAGGACGGACAGGGCGGCGCCGCGCAGGGACATCCAGGCCCTGCGAGCGCTCGCCGTCTCCTTCGTCGTGGTGAATCACGCCGCACCGGATCTGCTGCCCGGTGGGTATGTCGGCGTCGACATCTTCTTCGTCATCTCCGGCTTCCTCATCACCAAGCACCTCCTGGGTGAGCTGGAACGCACCGGGCGGATCCGCTTCGGTTCCTTCTGCGCCCGGCGTGCGGCCCGCCTCCTGCCGGCCGCCCTCGTCGTGTCCCTGGTCTCCCTCGCCACTGCCTGGATCGTGCTCCCGTTCAGCCGCTGGGCCGGTCTCGCGCAGGAGACCCTGGCGGCGAATCTCTACGTCGAGAACTGGGTCCTGGCGCTGAAATCCGTGGACTACTCCGCGCAGACCGAATCCGCGTCCACCGTCCAGCACTACTGGTCGCTGTCGGTCGAGGAGCAGTTCTACCTCGTCTGGCCCGTCCTCCTCGTCGTCACGGTCACCCTCGCCCGCCGGCAGGGGATCCGCCGCCACGCCCTGCTCGCGCTGGTCCTGGGCGCCGTGTTCCTCCTCTCCCTCCTCCTCTGCATCTCCATGACGATCGCGAACAGGAACGCCGCCTACTTCGTGACTCCGGTGCGGGCCTGGGAATTCGCGGCAGGATCGCTCATCGCGGTGCGGGCCCTGAGGAGTCCGAGCACTCTCAGGGCCCTGCCCTCCCTCGCGGGTGTGGCGCAGGTGCTGGGATACGCGCTCATCCTGCTCTCCGCCGTCGGGTTCTCGGAGCGCACGCTCTTCCCGGGCTATTTCGCTCTGATCCCGGTCGTGGGCACGGTCCTGGTCATCGCCTCCGGCCCGGCATCCCCCTACTGGTCCCCGAACGCACTCCTGGCGGCACGACCGGTGCAGTTCGTCGGGGACATCTCCTACTCGCTCTACCTGTGGCACTGGCCCCTGCTGCTCCTCGTGCCCGCGGGTCTCGGGCGGGAGCTCCAGCCGATCGACACGGCGTTCCTCCTGGTGGGGGCCCTCGTGCTCGCCTTCGCCAGCAAGAAGCTGATCGAGGACCCGGGCAGGACGTCGCTCCTGCCCCGCTTCGGTGTCCGCAGGAGCCTGGTCCTGTTGCTGTCGGTTCTGCTGACCATGGTCCTCCTCGCGACCGCCATGATGGTCGCAGCCGGAGCTGCCGGGAAGCGCCAGCAGGCGGCCCTCGAGGCGATCTCGGGCGGCCCGTGTTTCGGCGCCGGAAGCCTCTCGAACGCCGAGTGCGGGGATCCCTTCGGTCCACCGGCGGTCCCGCAGGTGGGACCGGACGAGGCGCCCTGGTTCACCGGGGAGGAGTGCACCGAAGCGAGCGACCCCATCATGGTGAGTGGCGGTGCCCGCCTGAGTACGTGTGACTTCGCGGGGGCGGACGATGCCTCGGGTGAAGCATGGCTCGTCGGCGACTCGCACGCTGAACACTGGAAGACCGCGCTCTACGGGCTGGCCCGGGAGTCCCGGTGGCACCTCCAGGAGAGCCTGGTCGGCGGGTGCCCGTACATCGGCGTGCGCCGGACGGAGTTCAACGGGAAGCCCTCGAACAGGGCGTCGCAGGACGCCTGCCTCGGCTGGAGCCAGGCGGTGTCCGACCGGATCGTCGCGGAGAAGCCGGATCTGGTCTTCGCCTCGGCATTCGGCGCGCGCGAGGTGATCGACGACGGCTCGGGACGGGACCAGGCCAGCCAGTACAGGGACGCCTTCGCCGCTCGCATCAGCACCTGGGTCGACGCCGGTGTGCGGGTCTACGTCCTGCGGGACACTCCCCTCACACTCGACACGCTCGGACCCGACTGCCTCGCGGCCAACGCCTCCTCGCCCCATACCTGCTCGCTCCCTTCGGAGGAGGCCGTCGTCGCTGATCCCCTCGCCGAGGCCGCCCTGGCGATGGACTCGCCGATGGTGAAGGTCCTCGACCTGCAGGACCAGTTCTGCCCGGACGGACGCTGCTCTTCGGTGATCGGCGGAGTGCACGTGTACTTCGATTCCAACCACGTGACCAGCACCTACATGCGGTCCCTCACGCCGGTCCTCGCGCAGCGCTTCGCCGAAGCCGACGGGTGAGCGGCGCGAGGATCACCAGGAGGGCCTAGTAGCCGTAGAAGTGCCGCTCGAAGATGGCACGGCTCCGGCGTGTCATCCGGAGGTAGTCCTCCTCGAGGTCCGATCCGCTGCCCGGGCCGTACCCGCACCACCGGGCGACGGCTTCCAGGTCCCGGCGCGGAGCCGGCAACAGGTCCGAACCCCGCCCGCTCCAGATGACGTTCGCCCCGCGGATGCGGGTGGCGAGGCTCCAGCTCCCCCGCAGCGTGGCGACGTCCTCCGCGGGGAGCAGGCCCTCCGCCTCGATCACGTCCAGTGCGGCGAGCGTGGACTGCACCCGCAGGGCGGGGACCGCGGAGGCATGCTGCAGCTGGAGCAGCTGTACGAGCCACTCGACGTCGCTGAGTGCTCCCCGCCCCAGCTTGAGGTGCCTCGAGGGGTCGGCTCCGCGCGGGAGCCGCTCCGACTCGACACGTGCCTTGATCCGCCGGATCTCTCGGACGTCCGATTCGCCGAGCTCCCGCGGGTACCGCACCGGGTCGATGAGATCGATGAATTCCGCGGCGAGCCCGTCGTCGCCCGCGAGGGGACGGGCGCGCAGGAGAGCCTGCGCCTCCCAGACGAGGGACCAGCGCCGGTAGTACTCGCGGTAGGAGCCGATGGACCGCACCATCGCCCCCTGCTTGCCCTCCGGCCGGAGGGCCGCGTCGATCTCCAGCACCCGCTCGGCCAGGACCGGCGGCCTGCAGGGCTGGGTGAGCAGGGCAGCCAGGCGGGACACCACGGCCTCGGCCTGCTTCTGCGCCGCGGCCTCGTCGGCCCCGGGGAACGGCCGGTGCACGTAGATCACGTCCGCATCCGAGCCGTAGGTGATCTCCCGGCCGCCCTGGCGTCCCATCGCCATCACGACGACATCGGTGAGCTGCTCCTCCTGCCCGAACACCTGGCTCTCCGCGACGTGCAGCGCGCCGAGGACGGCGGCACGGTCCGCGTCGGCGAGAGCCTCCCCCACCTCCGCCTGGGACAGGAGGTTGGAGCTGTCGGCGATGGCGATGCGCAGCAGCTCCCTGCGGCGGATCAGGCGGATCAGGCGGATGGCTTCACCAGGCTCCGGGTGCCGCGACATCTTCGACTGGATCTCCTGCCACTGGGCGTCGAAGGTCTCCGGGACCAGCGCCGCGTCGGAGCCGAGCCACTGTGTCGACTCGGGCGATACCTCCAGGAGGTCGGTGATGAACCGGCTGCTCGACAGGACGGCGCAGAGCCTCTCCGCGGCGGCATTGGAGTCGCGGAGCATGCCCAGGTACCAGTGGCTGTCCCCGAGGGACTCGCTGAGCCGACGGAACCCGAGCAGGCCGGCATCGGGGTCCACGCCGTCGGCGAACCAGGCCAGGAGGATGGGCAACAACTGCCTCTGCAGCATGGCGCGGCGCCGCAGGCCCCCGGTGAGTGCCTCGATGTGCCGCATGGCCCCGCGCGGGTCCTGGTAGCCGAGGGCGGCGAGGCGGGCCTGCGCGGCCTCGGCCGTGAGCTGGACGTCCTCGGGCTGCAGCGTCGCCGCGTTGTTGAGCAGGGGCCGGTAGAAGATCGACTCGTGGAGCCGCTTGACGAGCCTCCGGGTCCGCTGCCACTTGTCGACGAGGCTCTGCGCGCTCGGCCTCACCGTGACCATGCAGCCCTCGGAGGACCGGGCGAGGGCGCGCAGGGCGGAGTTGTCCTCCGGCATGAGGTGCGTGCGGCGCATCTGCGTGAGCTGGATCCGGTGCTCGAGGACCCGCAGGTAGCGGTAGGAGTCGTCGAGGTCCAGCGCGTCCGAGCGACCGATGTAGCCGCCGGAGCTGAGCGCACCGATCGCGGTCACGGTGTCCCTCACGCGGAGGGACTCGTCGAGCCTGCCGTGGACGAGCTGCAGCAGCTGGACGGTGAACTCGACGTCCCGCAGGCCTCCGGGGCCGAGCTTGAGCTGGCGTGCTTCCTCGTCGCGCGGGATGTTGTCGGTGACGCGGCGGCGCATGGCCCGCACCGCCTCGACGAACCCCTCGCGCTGCGAGGACGCCCAGACGAACGGGGCGATAGCCGCCTCGTAGCGCCGGCCGAGGTCCGGGTCCCCTGCGACGGCCCGGGCCTTGAGGAGCGCCTGGAACTCCCAGGTCCTGGCCCACCTCTCGTAGTAGGACACGTGGGACTGCAGCGTGCGTACGAGCTGCCCGTCCCTGCCCTCGGGCCTCAGGTTCGCGTCGACCTCCCACAGGGCCGGTTCCGGCCCGGGCGAGTACACCCCGCGGGACATGCCGGAGGCCAGGCCCGTCCCGATCCTGGTGAGCAGCGTGTCGTCGAGATCATCGCCTTCCACGACGTAGACGACGTCGACGTCGGAGATGTAGTTCAGCTCCCGCGCACCGCACTTCCCCATGGCGATGACGGCGAGCTTCACCCGGGCCACGACGTCGGGTCCGTACACCTCCCCCAGTTCGGCACGGGCGACGGCGAGGGAGGCCTCCAGGGCGGCGGCCGCGAGGTCCGCGAGTTCGCGGGCCACGACGGGCAGGTAGTCGACGGGCGCGCGGTGGCAGAGGTCGCGGACCGCGAGGTCCGTCAGGAGGCGCCGATAGGTCACGCGGAGCCTCTGGTACGCGTCCACGCCGAGCCTGCCGGCCACGGGGTTCGCATCGGCGGGTTCGGCGTCGACCGACCGCAGCAGCAGCGCCCGGAGGTCGTCCGGTGCCACGTCCGGGAGGGTCGCAGGACTCGGGCGGACCACATCCAGGTTCTCCGGGTGGCGCATGAGGAACTCGCCGAGCGCCTCGGACGCTCCCAGCAGCCGGAAGAGGGGGCCGCGCCGGCCCTCGTCGGAGAATGCCGCCAGCGAGGCCTTGCGGTTGACGGCGAGGAGGCGGACGAGGGACTGCAGCGCAAGGTCCGGGTTCGCGGCGGCAGCGATCCCGCCGAACAGGGCGTCGTCGTTCAGCCCCTGCAGCTCGGGCGCGTCCAGGAAGCGCCTGCTCTTCTCCAGGTCCGTGAACCCGTAACTGATCAGCTTGCGGGTAAGGCTCATGGGCCAACCCTAGCCAAGCGCCGCAGATGCACGCAGGCCTACAGGATGTTGAGATTCCTGCGGAGCTCGTACGGCGTCACCTGGATGCGGTAGTCGTGCCACTCGGCGCGCTTGTTGCGGAGGAAGTTCTCGAACACCTGCTCCCCCAGGATGTCCGCGACAAGCTCTGATTCCTCCATCACCCGGATGGCGTCGTGCAGGCTGGCCGGGAGCGGGTCGTGTCCCATCGCCCGGCGCTCCGCGGCGGTCAGGCTCCAGATGTCGTCCTCCGCGGCAGGCGGCAGCTCGTAGCCCTCCTCGATCCCCTTCAGCCCGGCACCCAGCAGCACGGAGTACGCGAGGTAGGGGTTGCTCGCGGAGTCGATACCGCGGTACTCGATGCGCGCGGACTGGCCCTTGTTGGGCTTGTAGAGCGGCACGCGGACCAGGGCCGAGCGGTTGTTGTGGCCCCAGGACAGGTAGCTCGGCGCCTCACCGCCGCCCCACAGGCGCTTGAACGAGTTGACGAACTGGTTGGTCACGGCCGTGAACTCGGGCGCGTGCCGCAGGATGCCGGCAATGAACTGGCGGGCCGTCTTCGACAGCTGGAACTCGGCGCCCGCCTCGAAGAAGGCGTTGGTGTCACCCTCGAACAGGGAGAAGTGGGTGTGCATGCCCGAGCCCGGGTGCTCGGAGAAGGGCTTGGGCATGAACGTCGCATAGCTGCCGGAGGTGAGCGCGACCTCCTTGATGATGGTCCGGAACGTCATGATGTTGTCCGCGGTCTGGAGCGCATCCGCGTACCGCAGGTCGATCTCGTTCTGCCCCGGCCCGGCCTCGTGGTGGCTGAACTCGACCGAGATGCCCACGGACTCGAGCATCGCGACCGCCGTCCTGCGGAAGTCCTGGGCCACCCCGCCCGGAACGTGGTCGAAGTAGCCGGCCGAGTCCACGGGCACGGGCTGGCCGTCGGGGCCGACGTCCGCCGACTTCAGCAGGTAGAACTCGATCTCCGGGTGCGTGTAGCAGGTGAAACCCATGTCGGCAGCCTTCGCCAGGGTCTTCTTGAGGACACCGCGCGGGTCGGCCGTGGACGGCTGGCCGTCCGGCGTCAGGATGTCGCAGAACATGCGCGACGTCTGTTCCTTGTCACCGCGCCACGGCAGGATCTGGAAGGTGGTCGGATCGGGCTGGGCCAGCATGTCCGATTCGTAGACCCGGGCGAGTCCCTCGATGGAGGATCCGTCGAATCCGAGGCCCTCCTCGAAGGCGCCTTCGACCTCGGCAGGAGCCAGCGCGACCGACTTCAGCGAGCCGACGACGTCGGTGAACCACAGACGCACGTAGCGGACGTCGCGCTCCTCGATCGTTCGCAGTACGAACTCCTGCTGCCGGTCCATGACCACCCTCATTCCTTGACTCGTCGCCCGGGCCACCCGGTCGGGGCAGCGGGCTGTCCATGCCCGACGTCGTGCACGTCCGGCTGCACCGTTCCCGCGGCGCCGATGCGCCTCGTGCGCGCGTGCGCCTGCCGTCAACACTCTACTGACCCGCGCGCTGATGAGGTGCACCCTGCCCACCCTGTTGCGGCGCGCCGGAAATACGTGGCAGACGCCACGCGCAGTGCACGGCCCACCCCGCGGAGGACCTGCCTCCGGGGGACCGCAGGCAGAGGGTCCAGTAGTCTCATGGCATGACTTCCGCGGAATTGCCAGCCCCCTACGGAGAGGGAGCAGCCACGACGACGCCGGCCCGGGAGGCGACCGCACCCGCCCCCGCAGGCACGAAGCCGGCCGGCCGGATCCGGATCCACCACCTGCAACAGGCCAAGGACCAAGGGGGGCGCTTCGCCATGCTGACGGCCTACGACCAGTACGCGGCGCAGGTCTTCGACGAGGCCGGCATCGAACTCCTCCTGGTCGGTGACTCGGCGGCCAACAACGTCCTGGGACACGCGACGACCCTGCCCATCACGCTCGACGAGATGATCCTCTTCAGCCGGGCCGTCAGCAGGGCGACGACGCGGGCCCTCGTCGTGGCCGACCTTCCCTTCGGCAGCTACGAGGTCTCACCCCAGCAGGCCGTCGAGTCCTCCGTGCGCCTGCTCAAGGAGGGGCTGGTCCACGCCGTGAAGATGGAGGGCGGCGCGGCCTACGCCGATACGGTGCGGGCCCTCGTCCGCGCGGGCATCCCGGTCATGGCCCACATCGGGTTCACTCCGCAGAGCGAGCACGCGCTCGGCGGCTACCGCGTGCAGGGTCGCGGAGAGGCGTCGCAGCGGATCATCGACGACGCCGTCGCGCTCGCCGACGCGGGGGCATTCTGCGTGCTGATGGAGATGGTGCCCGCCGAGACCGCGAACGCGGTCGACGCGGCCGTCCGCGTCCCGACGATCGGCATCGGCGCGGGCCCGGGCACGACGGGCCAGGTGCTGGTGTGGCAGGACATGGCCGGGCTGCGCGGCGGCCGGCAGGCGAGGTTCGTCAAGCAGTACGCCGACGTCCGGAGCGTCCTCTCCGAAGCGGCCCGCGCCTATGCCGACGACGTGCGTGCGGGCACGTTCCCCGGTCCCGACCACACCTTCTAGCCGTACCCTGGGCCCGTGCACCGGGCCCGTACCCCTGACCCGTACACCTGGCTCGTGCGCCTGGTGGACCTCGGGCCGGGACGATCCCTAGTCGTCGTCCTTGTCCCAGGCGTCGTTGCGCTGCTGGACCTTCTCGAGGGCCTTCTCGGCTTCGGCCCGCGTCGCGTACGGCCCGATCAGCTGGGACCAGTCCGACTGCCGGTCCTCTTCGACCTCGTGCGTGCGCACGTTGAACCAGTACTCCGTCATGGCGACCTCCTCGATCCGTGGCGTCTGGCCGTGTCATCCGGCGATCACGCGCCTTTCAGCCGGTGACCCGAGCCGCTATAGGATCAAGGGTATGCCCCAGTCCTCCCCCACCGCTCCCCTTGGGACCCTGACCCCCGGCACCCTCTCGCCCCAGCGCCCCGTTCCCCCCGGCATCCCGCGCCCCGAATACGTGGGCCGCACGGCGCCCACCCCGTTCACGGGCTCCGAGGTCAAGACGCCGGAGACCATCGAGAAGATCCGCATCGCCGGCAGGATCGCCGCCCAGGCCATCGTCGAGGTCGGGAAGCACGCGGAACCCGGCGTCACCACGGACTCCCTGGACCGCATCGGCCACGAGTTCCTCCTGGACCACGGCGCCTACCCGTCGACCCTCGGGTACCGGGGCTTCCCGAAGTCGCTGTGTTCATCGCTCAACGAGGTCATCTGCCACGGCATCCCCGACTCCACGGAGCTTCAGGACGGCGACATCCTCAACATCGACATCACCGCGTACAAGGACGGCGTGCACGGGGACACCAACTACACCTTCTGCATCGGCGACGTGGACGAGGAGTCCCGCCTCCTCGTCGAGCGCACGCAGGAGTCCCTCAACCGCGCGATCCGGGCCGTCGCGCCCGGACGGGAGATCAACGTCATAGGACGCACCATCGAGTCCTACGCGAAGCGCTTCGGTTATGGTGTTGTCCGTGACTTCACCGGGCACGGCGTCGGAGAAGCGTTCCACACGGGCCTGATCATCCCGCACTACGACGCCGCCCCCGCCTACAACCGCGTCATCGAGCCGGGGATGGTCTTCACCATCGAACCGATGCTGACGCTCGGGACCATCGACTGGACCATGTGGGCGGACGACTGGACCGTCGTCACGAAGGACCGGAAGAGGACGGCGCAGTTCGAGCACACGCTCGTCGTCACCGACCGCGGCGCGGAGATCCTGACCCTGCCCTAGCGCAGCCCCGCGGACCTGCCCGCACACCGCACCACCCCCAGTCCGGCTAGCGCCGGCCGCCCAACCACTCGTCGACGGAGAATCATGGCCAAGGACACGGACAAGAAGAAATCGAAGAAGCTCCCCGCAACGGTCATCGGAGTCGATATCGGCGGCACGGGCATCAAGGGCGGCATCGTCGACCTCGAGAAGGGCGTGATCGTCGGGGAGCGCTACCGCATCCCCACACCCAAGCCGTCCACGCCCGAGGCTGTCGCCGAGGTCGTCGCCCAGATCGTCGCCGAGCTCTCCTCGCGGCCCGAGGGTCCCGCCGCCGACGTGCCCGTCGGCGTGACCTTCCCGGCCATCATCCAGCACGGCGTGGCCCGCTCGGCGGCGAACGTCGACAAGAGCTGGGTCAACACCGACGTCGACGCCCTCTTCACGAAGGTCCTCGGACGGGACGTCCACGTCATCAACGACGCCGACGCGGCAGGGCTCGCGGAGGTCCGCTACGGTGCGGGCAAGGGCAAGCTGGGGACCGTCTTGGTCATCACCCTCGGTACGGGCATCGGCTCCGCCTTCATCTTCGACGGCCGGCTGGTTCCCAACGCCGAACTCGGTCACCTGGAGATCGACGGGCACGATGCCGAGACGAAGGCATCGGCCGTGGCCCGCGAGCGGGACGGGATCGACTGGGACGAGTACGCCGTGCGGCTCCAGCGCTACTTCTCACACGTCGAGTTCCTCTTCTCGCCCGAGCTGTTCATCGTGGGCGGCGGCATCTCGAAGCGGAGCAGCGAATACCTGCCGTCCCTCCAGCTGCGCACCCCGATCATCCCGGCACAGTTGAAGAACCACGCCGGCATCGTGGGCGGCGCCCTGCAGGCGGCGCTGCTCCTGGGCACCAAGCGCCATACGCCGGCCGGCGCCCTCGCCCTGACCCCACCCGACCTGGGCTGAACGACCTGGGCTGAACGAACGGAGAAGCCCGGTACGGCTGCTCGCCGTACCGGGCTTATTCGTGCCTGCATCCGGCCGGGCCCTGGGTCCCGAACCGGGCGTCCGCGTTTCTCCTCGATCGTCGTGCCCGGCAGCTGCGGGCTGACGTGGTGCCGGTGGTGGCGTCGGCTTCCCCTCCGCAGCCACCACCGGGGTTCCGGGGCGCTAGTGCGCCGTCAACGGCCTCCGCGCCCCGCTGGGCACGCGCTCGTTGTCCTTCGCCTGCTGGCGGAGGGTCTGGATGGCCTCTTCGAAGTCCTCGAGCGATTCGAAGCCCTGGTAGACGCTCGCGAAGCGCAGGTACGCGATCTGGTCCAGCTTGCGCAGCGGACCGAGGATGGCGAGCCCCACCTCGTGGGCATCGATCTCGGCGACCCCGCTGGCACGGACGTTCTCCTCGACCTCCTGCGCCAGGAGCGCGAGGTCGTCCTCCGTCACCGGCCGGCCTTGGCATGCCTTGCGGACACCGTTGATGATCTTCATCCGGCTGAACGGCTCTCCGGCGCCCGACCGCTTGACGACACTCAGGCTCGTGGTCTCGACCGTGCTGAAGCGGCGGCCGCACTGCGGGCAGAGGCGACGGCGGCGGATCGCCGACCCGTCGTCGGCCAGGCGGCTGTCGACGACCCGGGAGTCGGGGTTGCGGCAGTACGGACAGTACATGGCTCCCCTCCCGTCGCTGGCGATCGTCCTGCCCATTTTAGGACTACATGTGGTGAAACAACAACACTGTAATTACCAGATGTGGTGCTCGAGGTCCGTCGGGGGCTCAGAGGGCGCCGTCGAAGCGGGCGGTGACGGCCTCGCCGTGCGCGGGCAGGTTCTCCGCACCCGACAGCGCGACGATCGAGGACGACACCTCGAGCAGCGCCTCGCGGTCGTAGTCGACGAGCTGGACGGCACGCAGGAAGGTCGTGACGTTCAGGCCCGAGGCGAAGGCCGCCGTCCCGCTGGTCGGCAGGACGTGGTTCGACCCGGCGCAGTAGTCGCCCAGGCTGACGGGGCTGTAGTTGCCGACGAAGACGGCACCCGCATTGCGGATCCGCCCCGCGACGGCCCGGGCATCCGCCGTCTGGATCTCGAGGTGCTCGGCGGCGTAGGCATCACACACGGCGATGCCGTGGTCGAGGTCGTCGACGAGGATCACGCCCGACTGGGGACCCGAGAGCGCCGTGCGGACCCGATCGGCGTGCCGGGTGGCGGCGGCGCGCCGCTGGAGGGCCTGGACGACGGCGGTCGCGAGGTCCTCGGAGTCCGTCACCAGGACCGACGCGGCCTGGGGATCGTGCTCCGCCTGGCTCACGAGGTCGGCGGCGACGAGGTCGGCGTCGGCCGTGGCATCCGCGAGGACCGCGATCTCCGTGGTGCCGGCCTCCGAGTCGATGCCGACCCGCCCGCGGACCAGACGCTTGGCGGTGGCGACGAAGACGTTGCCCGGACCGGTGATGACGTTGACCGGATCGATGGCGTGCTGCCCGGACCCGTCGGCCTCCCCCTCGACGCCGTAGGCGAGGGCCGCGATGGCCTGGGCCCCGCCCATCGCGTACACCTCGGTGATGCCCAGCATCGATGCCGCGGCGAGGATGACCGGGTGCGGCCAGCCGCCGACCTCCTTCTGCGGTGGCGATGCGAGGGCGATCGAGCCGACGCCGGCGGCCTGCGCGGGCACCACGTTCATCACCACGGAGGACGGATAGACCGCCAGACCGCCGGGGACGTAGAGCCCCACGCGGTCCACCGCGATCCACTTGTGCGTGAGGCGGGCTCCGGGGGCGACCTCCACCTCGACGTCGTCCGGGACCTGCGCCCGGGCGAAGATCCGCGCGCGCCGGATTGCTTCCTCGAGTGCTGCCCGCACCGGGGCGTCGAGCCCGGCGACAGCCGCTTCGATGATCGCGGCGGGGACGCGGGGGTGCTCCTGCTCGACGCCGTCGAACCGCTGCGCGAAGTCCCGCAGGGCCTCGAGGCCACGCGACCGGACGTCGTCGATGATGGCCTGGACAGCCGCTTCGGAGGAGGAGGCGCTGGCGGCTGCCCGGGGCATGGCGCCCTTCAGCTCTCCCGGGGACAGGGTCCGGCCGCGCAGGTCGATGGTGCGGAAGCCGACGGTCGGGGTGGTGGGCGCTGGATTCACCCTGAGAGTCTACCGGGAGGGCAGGGAGCGCAGAGTCCCGGTCAGCCCGGCTCCGCCGACGCGGAGCGCGCAGCTCCGCGCGGTCAGCTCCGCCGGCGCGACAGGCCGAGAAGGGCGGTGGCGAAGATGATGACGGCGGCGACGGCCGGCCAGACGGCGAGCGCTCCGTAGGACTGCAGCAGGAACGCGGAGCCGGGCACGTCGTCGCGCCCCTGCGGGCCGAGGAGGTGGGCGAGGCCCTCGCCGACCACCAGGGCGAGAACGGAACCGAGGACCGATCCGCCGACGGCGGCGAGGATCCGGGCCACCACCCCGGGCAGCCCGAGGCGGAGGGCGACGACCGTCCCGACGGCGATACCGGCGACCAGCTCGAGGCCCGCGAGGGTCAGGTCGCGGAGCAGCCACTGGTCGGCGGAGACGGGGTCGCCGAAGAGGCGCCCCGTGGGTGCGAGGAGCCACCAGGACGCTCCGACCAGGGCACCGAGCAGGATCGTGGATCCCAGCCACCAGATCACGCCCAGGGGCGGCACGGACCTCCGGTCCTCGGCCACGGCGTAGACCGGAGGTGGATACGTGCTTGATCCGGTGTCCGGCTCCTGGCGTGCATGCATGACTTCTACATTAACAAACCGCGCCCGGCGCGCGGTGCGCGCCTAGTGTGGTGGTGGCAGCGTAGATGGCCGTCGGCATCGGACCGGTCATCCGCAACCGCGTTGTCCGCCGACGTCGATCCCGGAGGAACCACGTGAACAACCCGAGCCCCGCCCCGACAGGCCTGCCGTCCCCGTCCGAGCCTCACGGGGAGTCCTTCCGCGAGGTCTTCCGCCGTCACGCCGCAGGCGTCGCCATCATCACCGCGGTGTACGACGGCGTCCCCTACGGCTTCACGGCCACCTCGGTCGCCTCGCTGTCCGCCGAGCCGCCCCGCTTCTCGTTCAACATGGCCCGGACGTCGTCCTCATGGCCCGCCGTCGCGAACACCAATTTCGTGGGGGTCCACATGCTCAGCACGGAGAACGAGGGCCTCGCCAACCGCTTCGCCCGGACGAAGGACCGCTTCACCGGCGACCACTGGGAGCCGGGACCGGAGGGCGTCCCCATCATCCGCGATGTCGCCGGCTGGCTCGTGGGCCGCATCAGCATGCGCCTGTCCTTCGAGAACAACGCCGTGGTCGTCGCCGAGGTCATCGCGGGGAACATCGGGCCGGACGGCGCTCCCCTGCTCTACCACGGCGGCAGCTACGGCACGCCGACGGCCACCGACTACGTCATCTGACGGCGTCGTCCATCCGTCAGGCGTCGAGGCAGGCGGGACCGAGCAGCACCTTCAAGTCACCGAACAGACCCGGCGTCGGGTTCACCCGCAGGTCGACGCCGAGCTTCATCACCTCGACCGTGCGGGATCCGTTCAGGCGGATCAGCACCTCGCTCGTCCCAGGGTGCGTCCGCAGGACGTCACCGAGCGCGGTCACGGCCGTCTCGGTGGCCTTGTGCTGCAGCATCGAGATCACCACGGGCCCGGAGTGTCCCTCGCTGAGGTCAGGCACCGTGAGTTCCTGCGCGTTGAGCATCACGGCGCCGTCGTCCCGGCGCTGCAGGCGTCCGCGGACCACCACGATCAGGTCCTCCGCCAGGACCGCCGAGATGGGGCCGTACACCTGCCCGAAGAACATGACCTCCATGGACCCGGCGAGGTCCTCGACCTCGGCCCGTGCGTAGGCGTTGCCGCTGTTCTTGGCGATCCTGCGCTGCAGGGACGTGATCATGCCGGCGATCGTGACGATCGCGCCGTCGGCCGGTCCCTCCTCGCTGATGATCGAGGGGATGGACGAGTCCGCGTGCTGGCTGAGGATCCCCTCGAGGCCCTGCAGCGGGTGGTCCGAGACGTACAGCCCGAGCATGTCCCGCTCGAAGGACAGCTTGTCCTTCTTGTCCCACTCCGGCAGGTCGGGGACCTCCACGGACAGGCCGCCGACCGAGTCCGGGCCGTCGTCGAACGCGCTGAAGAGGTCGAACTGGTTGGCCGCCTCGTTGCGCTTGAGCACGATCACGGAGTCCACGGCCTCCTCGTGGATCATCGCGAGGGCCCGGCGGGGGTGCCGGAGCGAATCGAAGGCGCCGGCCTTGATGAGCGATTCGATGGTGCGCTTGTTGCAGACCACGGCGGGGACCTTCTGCAGGAAGTCGCTGAAGGACGTGAAGGCGCCCTTCTCCTCCCGTGCGCCCACCATGGCTCCCACGACGTTCGCGCCGACGTTGCGGATGGCGCCCATGCCGAAGCGGATGTCCTTGCCGACCGGGGTGAAGTTGACGCTCGACTCGTTGACGTCGGGGGGCAGCACGGTGATGCCCATGCGGCGGCACTCGTTCAGGTAGATCGCCAGCTTGTCCTTGTCGTCGCCGACACTGGTGAGCAGTGCCGCCATGTACTCCGCGGGGTAGTGCGCCTTGAGGTACGCGGTCCAGTAGGACACGAGCCCGTAGGCCGCGGTGTGGGCCTTGTTGAACGCGTAGTCGGAGAAGGACTCCAGCACGGTCCACAGTTTGTCCATGGCCGCCTGGGAGTAGCCGTTGGCCTTCATGCCCGCGAAGAAGTCCGCCTGCTGCTTGTCCAGCTCGGACTTCTTCTTCTTGCCCATGGCCCGTCGGAGCATGTCCGCCTGGCCGAGCGTGAAGTTCGCGAGCTTCTGCGCGGCCGACATGACCTGCTCCTGGTACACGATGAGGCCGTACGTCCCGCCGAGGATCTCCTCGAGCGGTCCCTCGAGTTCGGGGTGGATCGGCTCGATGTCCTGCAGCCCGTTCTTGCGCAGGGCGTAGTTCGTGTGCGAGTTCACACCCATGGGCCCCGGCCGGTACAGCGCCAGGACGGCGGAGATGTCCTCGAAGTTGTCGGGGCGCATGAGCTTCAGCAGGGAGCGCATGGGCCCGCCGTCGAGCTGGAAGACACCGAGGGTGTCCCCGCGCGCCAGGAGCTCGTAGGACTCCTTGTCATCGAGCTCGAGGTCCTCGAGGACGAGGTCCACGCCCTTGTTCGCCGTGATGTTCTCGACGGCGTCCGTGATGATCGTGAGGTTCCTCAGGCCGAGGAAGTCCATCTTGATCAGTCCGAGCCCCTCGCACGTGGGGTAGTCGAACTGGGTGATGATCTGGCCGTCCTGCTCACGGCGCATGATCGGGATGATGTCGATCAGGGGGTCGGAGGACATGATGACGCCCGCCGCGTGCACGCCCCACTGGCGCTTGAGCCCCTCGAGGCCGAGGGCCGTCTCGAAGACCTTCGCGGAGTCGGCGTCGGTCGTGAGGAGCTCCCGCAGTTCCTCGGCCTCGGAGTAGCGCTTGGCGTCCTTGTTGTGGACGTCCGCGAGGGCGAGGCCCTTGCCCATGACGTCCGGCGGCATGGCCTTGGTGAGGCGCTCCCCGGTGGAGAACGGGTAGCCCATGACGCGGGAGGAGTCCTTCAGGGCCTGCTTGGCCTTGATGGTGCCGTACGTGACGATCATGGCCACGCGCTCGTCGCCGTACTTCTCCGTCACGTAGCGGATGACCTCGGAGCGGCGCCGATCATCGAAGTCGACGTCGAAGTCGGGCATGGAGACGCGCTCGGGGTTCAGGAACCGCTCGAAGATGAGGCCGTGCTTGAGGGGGTCGAGGTCGGTGATGCGCATGGCGTACGCCACCATGGAGCCCGCGCCGGAGCCACGGCCCGGGCCCACCCGGATGCCGTTGTTCTTGGCCCAGTTGATGAAGTCGGCCACCACGAGGAAGTACCCCGGGAAGCCCATCTGGGTGATGACGCCGACCTCGAACTCCGCCTGCTTGCGGACGTCGTCGGGCACGCCGGCCGGGTAGCGGTACTGCAGCCCGGTCTCGACCTCCTTGACGAACCAGGACTGCTCGTTCTCGCCCTCGGGGACCGGGAACCGCGGCATGTAGTTGGCCTTGGTGTTGAAGTCGACGTCGCACCGCTCAGCGATGAGCAGCGTGTTGTCGCAGGCGTCCGGGTAGTCCCGGAAGATCGCCCGCATCTCGGCCGGCGACTTGAGGTAGAACTCGTCCGCGTCGAACTTGAACCGCTTGGGATCTGCGAGGGTGGATCCCGACTGCACGCAGAGCAGCGCCGCGTGGGCCTTGGAGTCCTCGGCGTGGGTGTAGTGCAGGTCGTTGGTGGCGACGAGCGGCAGGCCGAGCTCCCGGGCGAGCTTGATCAGGTCCGCCTTGACGTTGCGCTCGATGTCGAGTCCGTGGTCCATCAGCTCGCAGAAGTAGTTCTCGGCGCCGAAGATGTCGCGGAAGTCCGAGGCCGCCTGTTTCGCCTCGTTGTACAGGCCGAGGCGGAGCTTCGTCTGCACCTCGCCGGACGGGCACCCCGTGGTCGCGATGAGGCCCTTGCCGTAGGTCTGGAGGAGGTCGCGGTCCATGCGGGGCTTGTAGAGGTAGCCCTCGAGGGACGCCAGCGAGGACATCCGGAACAGGTTGTGCATGCCCTCGGTGGTCTCGGACCACAGCGTCATGTGCGTGTACGCTCCGGCGCCGGAGACGTCGTCGCGCCCGCCGCCGCCCCACTGGACGCGGGTGCGGTCGTTCCGGGCGGTCCCCGGCGTGAGGTACGCCTCGACCCCGATGATGGGCTTGATGCCGGCGCTCTTGGCCTTGCTCCAGAAGTCGAAGGCACCGAAGACGAACCCGTGGTCCGTCGTGGCGAGGGCGCTCATCCCGAGTTCCTCGGTGTGGCTGAACAGGTCCGTCAGGCGGGCCGCGCCGTCGAGCATCGAGTACTCGGTGTGGTTGTGGAGATGGACGAACGAGTCGGTCGATGCAGGAGTAGCCACCGGACAAGTCTAGTGCGCCGGCGCCCTGGGGACCGCCGCGGGACTATCCTCCGAGGTCGACCCGGCGTGTCACACGAGGCCCCTGGACAGCGCGGTCAGGGCGTAGGCCAGGTCCACGGGATAGGGGCTCGTGACCGAGACCGGCTCGCCTGTCCGGGGGTGGGCGAAACCGAGCCGGTGGGCGTGCAGCCACTGCCGCGTGAGGCCCAGTTCGGCTGCCAGGCGCGGGTCCGCGCCGTAGGTGAGGTCGCCGGCGCAGGGGTGCCGGAGCGCGGAGAAGTGCACGCGGATCTGGTGGGTGCGGCCGGTCTCGAGGTGCACCTCCACGAGGCTCGCCCGGCCGAACGCCTCGAGCACCTCGTAGTGGGTCACCGAGTCCCGGCCTCCCTCCATCACGGCGAAGCGCCACTCGTGGTGGGGATGGCGTCCGATGGGAGCGTCGATGGTCCCCGTGAGCGGCTCGGGCAGGCCCTGCACGACGGCGTGGTACACCTTCTCGACCGTCCGCTCCTTGAAGGCACGCTTCAGCGCGGTGTAGGCGGGCTCGGTCTTGGCGACCACCATCGCGCCCGAGGTACCCACGTCGAGCCGGTGCACGATGCCGACGCGCTCGGGCGCACCCGACGTCGAGATCCGGTAGCCCGCGGCGGCGAGGGCACCGACGACGGTGGGTCCCACCCAGCCCGGGGACGGGTGCGCGGCGACGCCGACCGGCTTGTCGACGACGACGAAGTCCTCGTCGTCGAGCAGGATGCCCATGCCGTCGACGGCTTCCGGGATCACGCGGTGCTTGTCCTCGGGGTCCGGCAGGTCCACGTCGAGGCGGTCGCCGGCGTGGACGCGGTCCGACTTCGCCAGGCGGGTCCCACCGCGCAGCACCCTGCCGTCGGCGCACCACTGGGCGACCGCCGAGCGGGAGACGCCGAGCAGGCGTGCGAGGGCCGCATCGGCGCGGCTGCCGCCGTCGGACTCGGGGACGACGACCTCCTGGTGCTCAGCGGCCATCGCCATCACGCTCCCCGGTCCTGCCCTCCGGCGCGTCGGCCCGTCCGGCCGCCTGCGTGTCCGAGCTGCGCCGGCCGTCCATGCCGATGCCGCGCAGGGTCAGGATGCAGATGAGCACCACCCCGCTCACGACGGCGGAGTCCGCGATGTTGAAGATGGCGAAGTTCGGCAGCGCGATGAAGTCCACGACGTGGCCCTGGCCGAACGAGGGTTCCCTCAGCAGCCGGTCCGTGAGGTTGCCGAGCGCCCCGCCGAGGACCAGGCCGAGCGCCACCGACCAGCCCCAGGAGGCGATGTTCCGCACCTGCAGCGCGATGGCGACGGCCACGACCACCATGATGATCGTGAAGACCCAGGTGTAGTCCGTCCCGATCGAGAAGGCCGCTCCCGGATTCCGGATGAAGCGCCAGTTGAGCAGGGGCGGGAGCACGGGGATGATCTGGCCTTCGCTCATCGTGGACACCACCCAGGTCTTGGTGAGCTGATCGATCACGTAGGCGGTGAGCGTGCAGAGGAGCATGACGACGCCGTACCGGGCCGGGACCCGGCGGGCATGGCTCCGCCCCGGGGCCGCGCCGGCGGCCGTCGCAGCGCCCGCCGGGCCAGGGCTCGCAGGTTCCGGACCCGCAGGTTCCGGGGAGGCGGACCCCTGGCCGGCTGCGCCCGGGAACCCTGGACTCGGCGCGGAGTCCGGGGACTGGGCGTGGAGGAACCGGGCGTGCGGGGGCTGGGCGTCCGGGACCGCGGACGATCCGGTCTGCGGCTCGGGAGCGGGTTCGGCGGGCTGGTGCTCGTTCACGATCTGTCCAAGGTGTAGGTGCTGGGTGGTGTGCCGCGGCAGCGGCCGAAACGGCGGAAGGGCCGGTCCCCGGGGTGTGCGCCCCGGCAACCGGCCCTTCTCCTGCTGCCCGGCCGGAACCGGGCGGGACGTCCTGCTAGGAAGCCGCCGCGTCGGTCGCGAGGGACCCGCGGGCGTCCAGATCGCGCAGCTGGCCTTCGATGTAGGCCTTGAGGCGGGCGCGGTAGTCGCGCTCGAACCCGCGCAGCTGCTCGACAGTGCTCTCGAGCACGGACTTCTGGTCCTCCAGCTCGCCGAGGATCGTGCGGCTCTTGTCCTGGGCGTCGTTGACCAGGCCATTGGCCTCGAGCTGGGCTTCGGCGATGATCTTGTCGCGCTGCTCGAGACCGGCGGTGACGTACTCGTCGTGCAGGCGCTGGGCCATGGCGAGGACACCGGCAGCGGACTCGGCGGTGGTGGTCGACGCGGCGGGTGCGGCGGGAGCGGGCGTAGGCTCTTCGACGTCGGCGGCGACCGCCGGCACATTGTCCTCCGCGGGGACCTCGTCGGTCTTCGTGCTGGCGGCGACCGGCGACGGTACAGCGGTCGTCGGCGAGACGTCCGAGGAGCCTCCCGCGGCCTTGCGCAGTTCCTCGTTCTCGGCGTTCAGGCGGCGGAGCTCGACGACGATCTCGTCGAGGAAGTCGTCCACCTCGTCCTGGTCGTAGCCCTCGCGGAACTTCGTCGGCTGGAATCTCTTGTTGACAACGTCTTCTGGCGTCAGAGCCATATGGTCACCTCATACTGATAGGAGCCGGCTCGCCTGCTGGCGGGGCCGAGCTGCGGTACCGGACTGTGGACATGAACCGCTGGACTCACGTCGAACTGGAATTCAGCGTATATCTTCTGGAACTTCATCATGAAACGGACGGGGACGCTAGGCTGCGAGGCCCGCCGACACGGACATCAGGATCAGCACCAGGATGAAGAGCACCAGGAATGCGAGGTCGAGCTGTACGCCGCCCATGCGCAGCGGCGGGATGAGCCGGCGAAGGCCCTTGACCGGCGGATCAGTGACCGAGTAGACGCCCGAGGCAAGCACGAGGGCCAGCTTCTGCGGGCGCCAGTCACGCGCGAACCCCTGGACGGCGTCGTAGATGATCCGCAGGATCAGGGCGAGCTGGAACAGCATCAGTACCAGGTAGATCAGGGCAAATACCAAACTCACAGAGCGGTTCCAGTCCTTCGGGCCTTGATGGGTCGGACGCGACCGTGACGGCCGCTGGGCTCAGCTCTGGTTGAAGAAGCTGGTCTGCGCTTCGCTGGCCTTCAGGTCCTCGCCGAGTACTTCAATATACGACGGCGACAGCAGGAACACCTTATTGGTGACCCGCTCGATGCTGCCGTGGAGCCCGAACACGAGCCCTGCGGAGAAGTCCACCAGACGCTTCGCGTCGGCCTCCCCCATGTCGGTGACATTCATGATGACCGGGATCCCGTCGCGGAAGCTCTCGCCGATAAGCTTGGCGTCGTTGTAGGAGCGGGGGTGGATCGTGGTGATCTGGCGCAGGGCGGCGGAGTCCTCGCGGGACGACGGCGCGCGCTTGATCGGCGTGACGGGGGCACGGTATTCCTCGGCGGGGGCTACCCGGGCGGCAGGAGCCGGCTCGAGATGGCGTTCGTCGCGGTCGTAATCCACTGAATAGTCCTCGTTCCTGCTGTGCGCGCTTTTCGCTTCGGGCTCGTAGTGCTCGTCACCGTCGGCGAGCCCAAGGTAGATCATTGTCTTGCGCAGTGCGCCAGCCATGGTGACTCCTGTTCTGAGAGAGAGTGGATCGTGGACTCCGGTGCGTGCCGCATGCCGCACCCGGCTACCCGTCGTGCCGCCGTTACAGCCTCGACGCTACCCCACGGCCGGACGCGGACCGAGGACATCAGAACCAATCCGCAGGTGTGTCGCCCCGGCCGCGACGGCCTCCTCGAGGTCCCCGCTCATACCCGCCGAAACGGCCGTGGCGGACGGGTCGACGGCCCTCACCGAGTCGGCGATGCGCAGCAGCCGCTCGAACGCAGCCGCGGGCGGCGTGCCGAGCGGCGCCACGGCCATTACGCCTGCGAGGCGCAGGCCCGCGGTCGCCGTGACGGCCTCGGCGAGTGCACCGGCCTCGCGGGGAAGGGCTCCTCCCCGGCCGCCCGAGGTGGCCTCGGCATCGAGCGTGAACTGGAGGAAGCACTCGAGGTCGTCCCGCGCTCCGAGCCCGGCGGCTGTCCGCCGTTCCTGCTCGGCCGCGACGGCTTTGCCCAGCGCCGCCACCAGCGCGGCGCGATCCACCGAGTGCACGCTGTGCGCGTAACGGACGACCGACTTCGCCTTGTTGGTCTGCAGCTGACCGATGAAGTGCCACGCCAGTGCGAGGTCCTCCAGCTCGGCCGCCTTGGCGGCGGCTTCCTGGTCGCGGTTCTCCCCGACGTCCCGGACCCCGAGGTCGGCGAGGATGCGCAGGTCGGAGGACGGGAAGTACTTGGTCACCACGATGAGCTCCGGTGCGCTCCGCCCCGCAGCCTCTGCCGCCGTCGCGATCCGCTTCCGCACCGCACCGAGCCGGGCCTCGAGGTCCCGTGCCCGGGTGCCGTGGTGCTGCACGCGTCCGTCCTCGGTCACGCCCGCCACACCAGGCCGGCGATGCGGCCGGCCCCCGGTTCGCGGCGATGGGAGTACAGGGCGGGGTTCTCCAGGGTGCAGGACTCCCCCCGCACCGGTTCGACCCGGACGGAGGACTGCTCGAGCTGTCGCCGGACCGCTGCGGGCAGGTCGAGCGCCGGCGTCCCGGTCCTCGTCCTGGCTGCGGCCTCCGGAAGGGTGCGTGCCATGGCGCGCATCATGTCCTCGGGGACCTCGTAGCAGGCACCGCAGACGGACGGGCCGATCCAGGCGGACAGGTCCCTCGCGCCCAGGCCCCGCAGGGAGCGGACGGCACCCTCGATGATCCCGTTGCCGACGCCGGCACGGCCGGCATGTACCACGGCCGTGGCGCCGGTGCCGCCCTCGGCGAGCGATACGTCCGCGAGGACGATCGGCACGCAGTCGGCGACGAGCACCGCCAGCGGCTCGGTCCCGTGCGGGGAGATCATGCCGTCCGCGTCGGGCGCACCCGCCGTCCCGTCCAGAACGGCGACCCTGTCGGAGTGGGTCTGGCTCATGAAGCGCAGCGATCCCGCGGCGATCCCCATGTCATCCTCGAGGCGGCGCCGGTTGCCGCGGACGCCGTCCGGGTCGCTCCCCACATGGAGGGCGAGGTTGCCTGCACCGGTGGAGGTGAAAGCCACCCGGAGTCCCGGACGCACCTCCTCGTTCCAGTGGAACGGGGACGCGCGTCCGGGACCTGCGGCTGCCTGCATGAACGGCCGGACTACTTGAGGAAGTCGGGCACGTCGAGGTCGTCCGAACGCCCGGCGGACAGGTCGGGCTCCACGATGGCGGGAAGGTCCACGTCGAAGCCCGAGTCCGCGGGCACGGCCTGGATGTTCTGCGCACGCTGCTGCGACCAGGCGCCGAGGCCGGCGGTGGCTGCCCCGGCCATGCGGTGCTGGTCCCCGCCGACGCTCGGCGCGACGGCCGGCCTCGAGGCGGGAGCAGCGGCCGCGACCGGCTGCGAGGTGGCGTCGACCTGGTCGAACCCGGCCGCGATGACGGTGACGCGCGCTTCGTCGCCAAGCGCGTCGTCGATGACCGCACCGAAGATGATGTTCGCCTCCGGGTGCGCGACTTCCTGGACGAGGCGTGCGGCCTCGTTGATCTCGAAGAGGCCGAGGTCGGAGCCACCCTGGATCGAGAGCAGGACACCGTGGGCGCCGTCGATGGATGCTTCGAGCAGCGGCGACGCGATGGCGAGCTCCGCGGCCTTGACGGCGCGGTCCTCACCGCGCGCCGAGCCGATACCCATGAGCGCCGAGCCGGCGCCCTGCATGACGGACTTCACGTCGGCGAAGTCGAGGTTGATCAGGCCCGGCGTGGTGATGAGGTCGGTGATGCCCTGCACGCCGGAGAGCAGCACCTGGTCCGCCGAGCGGAAGGCGTCGAGCATCGAGACGTTGCGGTCGCTGATGGACAGCAGCCGGTCGTTCGGGATCACGATGAGAGTGTCGACCTCCTCGCGGAGGGTGTCGATGCCGCTCTCGGCCTGGTTGGAGCGGCGCCGTCCCTCGAAGGTGAACGGGCGCGTGACCACGCCGATGGTGAGGGCGCCGAGGGATCGCGCGATGCGGGCGACGACGGGAGCGCCGCCGGTACCGGTACCGCCGCCCTCTCCTGCCGTGACGAAGACCATGTCCGCCCCGCGCAGGACTTCCTCGATCTCCTCGGAGTGGTCCTCCGCGGCGCGGCGGCCCACCTCCGGGTCGGCGCCGGCGCCGAGGCCGCGCGTGAGTTCGCGTCCGACGTCGAGCTTCACGTCGGCGTCACTCATGAGGAGCGCCTGTGCATCGGTGTTGATGGCAATGAACTCGACGCCGCGGAGTCCCACCTCGATCATGCGGTTGACGGCGTTCACGCCGCCGCCGCCGATGCCGACGACCTTGATGACGGCCAAGTAATTCTGAGGTGCTGCCACGTCCTGTGTCCCTTGTTCGAATCTGTGTGCTGTACGGGGGCTGCCGGTGATCCGGCTTCAACCTTTACCCGAAAAACGTTAACGTTCAGGTTGAGAGTTAATGTTATGTCAAGTAACTTCTATGTTTGACGCTAGGTGCAAGCGATCCGCGTTGCAATGACCGAACGCCGCGTGTCGGCATGTCGCTTGCCGCGCGCCTCCTTAAGGCTAGACTTCCGCCCGGCTTCGGATGGCCTCGGCCTGCTTCGATCCGGCCTCATCGCGTCACCGGACGGTCGGGAGTGCTCACGTCGAACTCCTTCACCGGCGGGTCCGTGGCGCGCATCGCCAGCAGCGCCTCGAGTACCTTCGCCTTCTCGGCGCTGCGCTCGGCGCTCCCCCAGAAGATCCTCTGGTCCCCGGACAGCGACAGCTGGATCGAGTCGACGCTCCTGGCCGATGCGCTCTTGAGCCGGGACAGGACGGGAACGGGCAGCTCGGCCAGGACCGCGGTGATCGAGGAGAAGACCTCGGAGTTGACCGCGTCGGTCCCGCCGTCGATCAGCGGCAGCTTGACCTCCTCGCGCCCTACGACACTCGACAGCTGGCGCCCCTCGGAGTCGATGAGCACGAACCCGCGTCCGCTCTGCAGCACCGCGACCGGCACGCGCTCCTGGATCATGACCACGAGCGTCGACGGCGGCTCGGCCGCGATCTCGACGTCCTCGATGGGCGCCTTGTCCGCCAGCAGGTCGCGCACCTGGTCCGGCGAGATCCGCGTCAGCGACGTCCCCATCAGCGGAGCGAGCGCCGAATCGACCTCGGCCGTGGGAACCAGCGAGTTGCCCTCCACCACGACGGTCCGCAGGGCGAGTGCCGGCGAAAAGACCACGTACGCGACGACGCCGCCCAGGCACAGCAGCACCGCGGTGATCGCGAGCACCGCGTTGCGCACCCGGTGGGTCCGCCGCGGAGCCGGGAAGTCGAGGATCGTGCCCCGCGGCAGCGGGCCGTCCGCCCGGTCGAGCAGCGAGACCTTCCCGCTCCCCCGGTCCGCGGCACGCGTGACGGGAGGCTTCCTCGGCGTCACTCCCCGGCCACCGATGGTCCGGGGGCGGTGGCGCGCTCCCTCAGCAGGCCGACGAGCTGGTTCCCGTACTGCGTGACGTCCCCCGCGCCGATGGTGAGGATGATGTCGCCGGACCGCGCGTGGCCCGTCACCGTGCGCAGGGCCTCGGCAGGGTCCTCGCTGTACGCGGCGCCTGCTCCGGGCATGAGCTGCGTGATCGTCCAGCCTCCGACGTCGTCGACGGGGTCCTCACGCGCCGCATAGACCGGGAGCACGGTCGCGGTGTCGGCGAGGGCCAGTGCGTCGGCGAAGCCTGCCGCGAATTCCCGGGTCCGCGAGAAGAGGTGCGGCTGGAAGAGGACGTGCACCCGGTGCTCCCCCGCCACCGTCCTGGCCGCGGTCAGGGCCGCCTGTACTTCCGTCGGGTGGTGCGCGTAGTCGTCGAAGACCCGGACGCCGTCGCCCTCCCCCCTCACCTCGAAGCGGCGCGCTGCGCCGGTGAAGGAGGACAGCCCTGCCGCAGCGACAGCAGGATCGACGCCGAGTTCCAGCGCGACGGCGAACGCCGCGGCGGCATTGAGGATGTTGTGGCGCCCCGGGACGCGGAGCCGGAGCTCCTGCTGGGCATCGAGGCCGTCGACGAGGAAGGAGAGCAGGCTGTCGGTGGCGCTGCCGGCAGCCCTGGTCCCGCTGATCCGGATGTCCGCCGTCGCGGCGTAGCCGTACGTCCGGACGCGGCGTGCCGCGGGGACGCCCGCGGCGAGTGCTGCAGCCCCGGCGTCGTCGGCGCAGGCGACGAGGAGCCCGTCCTCGGGAAGGCGCCGTGCGAACTCCCGGAAGGCCGAGTGGACGGCGTCGGCGGTGCCGTAGTGGTCGAGGTGGTCCGCTTCGACGTTGGTGACGACGGCGATCCCCGGCGTGTAGTTCAGGAAGGACCCGTCCGACTCGTCGGCCTCGGCCACGAACACGTCCCCGCCGGTCCACTCGGCGTTGACGCCGAGGGCGGCGACGTCCCCGCCGATGGCGAAGGACGGGCGGAGCCCGGCGCTGCGGAGCAGCACGGTGATCATGGCCGTCGTCGTCGTCTTCCCGTGCGTGCCCGCGACGGCGATGGCCTGCCGCCCGGTCATGGCGGCTGCGAGTGCCTGTGAGCGGTGCAGGACGGGGAGTCCACGGCGGCGGGCCTCCAGGAGTTCCGGGTTCGCGTCGCGGATCGCGGAGGAGATCACGACCGTCCCTGCCTCGGGGACGGCATCGGCGGAGTGGCCCACGGTCACGTCCGCGCCGAGTGCCGCCAGCGCGCGGAGGCTCCGGGACTCGGCGGCGTCCGACCCCGACACCCGCAGGCCCTGGCCGAGGAGGACCCGCGCGACAGCCGACATCCCTGCGCCGCCGAGTCCGATGAAGTGCACGGGTTCCTGCAGTCCGGCTTCGCGTGCCGGCGCGGTGCTGCTCGTTGCGATACCGCTGCCTTCCGTTCCGCCCGATCTCCGGGCCGTCGTCGTTGCCTGGTTCCGGAGGGCCGGAACCGCCGGCCCTGCCGCCTCGTGCCCGGCGTTCATCGCCCGGCCCCCGCCGCGGCGAGGACCAGATCGGCCATCCGCCGGTCCGCGTCGCGGACGCCCTGCGCATGGGAGGCCGCCGACATCCCGCCGAGCCGCACGGGGTCGGTGACGAGGGTCAGCACGTTCTCCCGGATCCATGCGGGGGTGAACGCAGCGTCGTCCACGAGGACGGCCCCACCGGACTCCACGAGTCCCGCGGCGTTGAGCCGTTGCTCTCCGTTGCCGTGCGGCAGGGGGACGAGCACGGCGGGCAGGCCCACAGCGCTGATCTCGCTCACGGTGGCGGCACCGGCACGGGCGATGAGCAGGTCGGCGGCGGCGTAGACCCGCTCCATGCCGTCGACGTACTCGATTTGATGGTAGCCGGGCGTGCCGAGCGGGGCGCCGTCGTTCCCGGGGACCTGCTTGCCGCGACCGGTGATGTGCAGGACCTGCACCCCGGCGGCGGTCAGTTCGGGGACCGCCGCCGCCACGGACCGGTTGAGGCTCACCGCTCCCGAGGATCCGCCGGTCACGATCAGCGTCGGGCGGTCGGGATCGAGCCCGAGGGAGGCGCGGGCTCCTGTCCGGGCCGCCGCGCGGTCGAGATCCGCGATGCTCCTGCGCATCGGCATGCCGACCAGGACCGCATCGGCGAGTCCCGTCCCCTCGAACGCGACGGCGACGCGTGCCGCGATCCTGGCCCCCACCCTGTTGGCGATGCCGGGACGTGCGTTCGCCTCGTGGATCACGACGGGCACGCGTCGCGTCCACGCCGCGAGGTAGACCGGGGTGGAGACATAGCCGCCCACGCCGACGACGACGTCCGCCGCGGCGTCGGACAGGATCGTGCGCGCCTGCCGCACGGCGCGCACGAGGCGGGCCGGGAGCTTGACCAGGTCCGTCGACGGTCGCCGCGGCAGGGGCACGCGGTCGATCGTCCGCAGCTCGAAGCCGGCGGCCGGGACCAGGCGGGTCTCCATGCCTGCCTCGGTCCCGACGGCGGTGATGCGTGTTCCGGGACGCTGCTTGAGGATCGCTCCGGCGATGGCGAGCAGGGGGCTGACATGCCCGGCTGTCCCGCCACCCGCGAGGACGACCGACACCGTGCGTTCATCCGTGCGTTCATCCGTGCGTTCGACCGTGGGTTCAACCGTGCGTTCAGGGCGGGATGTCATGAAAGGACGTGGCTTCTTCCGGAGGTGGGAGGGGCGGGCGCGTGCGGTGTCTTCCGCGCGAAGGACAGCAGGACGCCGACGGCGGCGAGTGTGAACGTCAGCGCGGAGCCGCCGTAGGAGATGAACGGCAGCGGTACGCCGATGACGGGCAGCAGGCCCGTGACCATGCCGATGTTGACGAAGGCCTGGCCGATGATCCAGACGAGGACGGATCCCATGAGGATCCGCACGAAGGGATCGGTGTAGCGCAGAGCGACCCGGATGGTGGCCACGGCGAGGATGCCGAACAGGAGCACGACGACGAGGGTGCCGATCAGCCCGAACTCCTCGCCGATGATCGCGAAGATGAAGTCGTTGTGCGCTTCCGGGATCCAGTTCCACTTCTGCCGGCTCTGTCCGATCCCCACGCCGAACCAGCCGCCGGAGGCCATGGCGAACAGGCCGTTGTTCGACTGCAGGCAGAGGTCCGCACCGTCGTCGCAGTTCAGGCCCAGCCACGCGCTGATGCGCCCGCCGCGGTTGGAGCTCGTCGCCACCATCAGGAGGGAGCCCGCCAGCGCGACGGCCCCGGCGAGGGAGAACAGCTTGAGGGGCGCGCCCGCGAAGAACAGCGCCGCCCCGGCGATCATCATGAGGACGAGTCCGGTTCCGAGGTCCCCGCCGATGAGGACGAGGCCGATCGGCAGGCCGCCGAGGGGCAGCGCCGGGATCATGGCGTGTTTCCAGTCCCGGATGAGCCCCTTCTTCCGCTCGAGCACCGCGGCGAACCAGAGTGCCAGTGCGAGCTTCGTCGGTTCGGACGGCTGGAAGGTCTGGGAGCCGATGCGGATCCAGTTCTTGTTGCCGTTGATCTCCACGCCGATCAGGAGCACCAGGATCAGCAGCACGATGGCGATGCCGAGGCTGGGCCAGGCGAGTGCCTTGTAGGCGCGGGGGCCGAGCCTGGACAGCACGAGCATCAGGACGAGGCCCGCCCCGGCCCAGATGGCCTGCTTGAGGAAGAGGTCGAAGGTGTGCTTGCCCTCGGAGATGGCCTCGACGGACGAGGCCGAGAGGACCATCATCAGCCCGATGGCGGTCAGCGCGAGGGCCGAGCCGAGAATCAGGTAGTAGCTCGACCCGGAAGGGGCCCGGTCGGAGCCCTCGAGGAAGACCCAGCCGCGCCGTACCAGCGCGCGGACGCCCCCGTCTGTCCGCTCGGAGTGGGTGGGGTGCTCCGCCGTCGCCGGCCCCCCGGGCTTGATGGTCCGCGCCCTGGCGGCGGCACTCCCGGCGGTCGTGCTGCCCGCCGGAATGGCGTTGCCGGGGCTGGCGGTCCTGCCCGCCTCCTTGGTCCGGACCGGCCGGACGGAGGGCTTGCGTCCTCCGGGCCTGGTTGGGGTGGCCACCATTACGACTCCTTCGCGGTTGTCCCCTGTCCGCCACGCGCACCGACGGCCGCCATGAAGGCGGCCCCCCGGTGCGCGTAGGAGGAGAACTGGTCCATAGAGGCAGCGGCCGGAGCCATCAGGACCGTGTCGCCGTCCCGGGCGAGACGCCCGGCTTCGGCGACGACCCACTGCATCAGGGAATCGCTGGTCACCGGATCGGACGATCCGCCGCCGTCCCCTTGTCCAGTGTGAAGGCTCGGGTGGAGGGAGACCGGAACATCCGGTGCGTGTCGGGAGAGGGCGCCCAGGAGCGGTTCAGGGTCCTCGCCGAGGAGCACGACGGCCCGGAGACGCCGTGCATGGGTCTTCACGAGGTCGTCGTACGAGACGCCCTTGGACAGCCCGCCGGCGATCCAGACCACGGAGGAGAACGAGGCCAGGGACGCGGAGGCCGCATGGGGATTGGTGGCCTTCGAATCGTTGATCCAGAGCACTCCCCCCTCGTTCGCGACCACCTGGATGCGGTGGTCCCCCGGCTGGAAGGCCCGGATGCCGTCGCGCACTGCCGACGCCGGTATGCCCGCAGCGCGGACGAGGGCCGCAGCGGCCAGGGCGTTGGCCACCAGGTGCCGCGGGACGACCTCCCCGAGCTCGCTGATGGAGGCGAGCTCCGCGGCCGAATCCTTGCGCTGTTCGATGAAGGCGCGGTCCACCAGCAGGTCCTCGACGACGCCCATCATGCTGATGGAGGGCATGCCGGTCGTGAAGCCGACGGCGCGGCAGCCCTCGACGACGTCGGCCTCCTCGACCATCTCCTCCGTCTCGCGCTGCTCGACGTTGTAGATGCAGGCGATCCTCGTCCGCTCGTAGACCGAGGCCTTCGCGGCGAGGTAGGCCTCGTAGCTGCCGTGCCAGTCCACGTGGTCCTCGGCGATGTTGAGGCAGACGCTCGCGAGCGGTGAGATGGAGTGGGCCCAGTGCAGCTGGAAGCTGGACAGCTCGACGGCGAGGAACTCGTAGCCCTGGGGGTCGCGGATGACGTCGAGGATCGGTGTGCCGACATTGCCTGCCGCGACCGCCCGTTTCCCGGCGGCGAGGAGCATGGATTCCGTCAGGCCGACGGTGGTCGTCTTCCCGTTGGTCCCGGTGATGGTCAGCCATTCGGCGGTGGGGCGGCCCTCACGGATGCGCACGCGCCACGCGAGCTCGACGTCGCCCCAGATGGGCACGCCGGCGGCTGCTGCCTCGGCGAGGAGCGGCTGGGTGGGCCGCCAGCCGGGAGAGGTCACCACGAGGTCGGCCCGCTCGCCGTCGACGAGCGGCAGGGAGGCGGCAGAGTCCGGGCCGAGCAACACGGCGTGCGCTCCCACGATGCGCAGGGTGTCGGCCTTCGCCTCGTTCTCCTCGGTCGCACCGCCGTCCACCACGACGACGACGGCGCCGAGCTCGATCAGCGTGTCGGCTGCGGAGAAGCCCGACGCTCCGATGCCGGCGACGACGACCCGCAGGCCCGCCCAGTCCGCATCCCAGGTGGTCAGGTCCCTGACGCGCGGCGTCTCCCAGGGAGGGGCACCGGCGGTGCCGTCCGCTTGCCTCATCCGACGACCCATTCCGCGTAGAAGATTCCGAGTGCGCTGGCCACGAACAGCCCGGCGAGGATCCAGAACCGTACGACCACCGTGACCTCCTGCCAGCCCTTGAGTTCGAAGTGGTGCTGCAGGGGTGCCATCTTGAAGACGCGCTTGCCGCCCGACAGTTTGAAGTAGCCCACCTGGATGATCACGGACAGCGTGATCATCACGAACAGTCCGGCCAGGATCACCAGGAGGAGCTCGGTGCGGGACAGGATCGCGAACCCGGCGATCGCGCCGCCGATGGCCAGCGAGCCGGTGTCACCCATGAAGATCTTCGCCGGTGAGGTGTTCCACCAGAGGAAACCGATGAGCGCTCCGCACATGGCGCCGGCGATGAGCGCGAGGTCCAGCGGGTCCCGCACTTCGTAGCAGACGCTTCCCGCGCCGGGCGCACCGCAGTTCTGGTTGCTCTGCCAGATACCGATCAGGAGGTAGGCGCCGAAGACGAGGACCGATGCGCCGGCCGCCAGCCCGTCCAGGCCGTCGGTGAGGTTCACGCCGTTGCTCGCCCCCGTGATGATCAGGTTGGACCACACGACGAAGAGGATCGCCCCGACCAGGGTCCCGGCGAAGGCCAGGTCGATCGGCGTGTCACGGATGAACGAGATCGCGGTCGAGGCCGGGGTGCGTCCGTTGTCGTCGGGGAACTTCAGGGCCAGGACGCCGAAGGTCACACCGACGGCGGTCTGGCCGATGATCTTGGCCGGTGCGCTCAGGCCGAGGCTGCGCTGCTTGGAGATCTTGATGAAGTCGTCGGCGAAGCCCACCAGTCCCATGCCTGCGGTCAGGAACAGCAGCAGCACTCCCGACGCGCTGGGGCCTCCCACCGTCGAGCCTGTCGCCATCATGAGCAGGTGCGTCAGGAAGTAGGCCAGCAGCACCGATCCGACGATCACCGCCCCACCCATGGTGGGAGTGCCGCGCTTGGTGTGGTGGGCTGTCGGACCGTCGTCGCGGATGAACTGGCCGTACCCCTTGGTCACGAGGAACCGGATGAAGAGGGGGGTGCCGACGAGGGCGAAGAAGAGTGCCGAGGCCGAGGCTATGAGGAGTGCGATCACGGCTGCTGGGCCTTTCCGGAAGCGTCAGGTCCACTGCCGGCTTCGATGGGTGCGTTCTGGGCGGCGGGCTCCTTGTCCGGGGTGTCCCCCGGCGGGCCGTCCGGGGCGTCACCCTGGCTGCCGGCCGGCGCCGGCGGGGCCGGGAGGTCCCGGGCCACACGATCCCCGAGGAAGCGCAGTCCTGCGCCGTTCGAGGACTTGAGCAGGACGATGTCACCCGGCTCCAGCTCGGCGGCAAGGAGCCGCTCGGCGGCCTCGACGTCGTCGACGTGGACCGCCTCGCTCCCCCAGGAACCCTCGAGCACGGCGCCGTTGAACAGCGCCCGGGTGTTGGGCCCCACACAGATGAGCTTCGAGATGTTCAGGCGCACCACCACGCGGCCCAGGAGGTCGTGCTCCTCGATGGAGCGGTCCCCGAGCTCGAGCATCTCGCCGAGCACCGCCCAGGTCCTGCGGCGTCCGCGGCCGAGCTCGGCGAGCGTCCGGAGCGCTGCACGCATCGACTCGGGATTGGCGTTGTAGGCGTCGTTGATCACGGTCACGCCATCGGGGCGCTCGGTGCGCTCCATGCGCCAGCGGCTCGCCGCGGTCTGCACCCGGAGGCTCGCCGCGATGCGCTCCGGGGCGCAGCCGAGCTCGTAGGCGACGGTCGCCGCCGCGAGCAGGTTCCCCGTGTGGTGCAGGCCGAGGAGCGGCGAGACGACGTCGTGCTCGCTGCCGTCGGGAAAGACCAGCAGGAAGGAGGGGTTGCCGTCGGCGGTCGTGGTGCTGTTGTGCGCCCGGACGACGTCCGCGTCCGCTCGGAAGTCCTCGGAGGACGTGAAGAACGCGGTCCGCGCGCGGGTACGCCCCCGCATCGCGAGGACGCGCTCGTCGTCCGCGTTGATGACGGCCGTGCCGGCCGGTGCGAGGGCCTCGAAGAGTTCGCCCTTGGCCCGGGCGATGTTCTCGACCCCACCGAACTCGCCCGCATGCGCCGATCCGACGCCGAGCACGACGCCGATGTCGGGCTGGACGAGCGAGGCGAGGTACGCGATGTGCCCCGGCTTGGTCGCGCCCATCTCGATGACGAGGTACCGCGTGTCCCACCCTGCTTCGAAGACGGTCAGGGGGACCCCGACCTCGCCGTTGTAGGAGCCGCGCGGCGCGACCGTGGGCCCCTCCGCCGCCAGGATGCCGGCGAGGAGGTCCTTGGTGGTGGTCTTCCCCGCCGAGCCGGTGATGCCGATGACGGTCACCTCTCCGTTCCCGCGGAGCCGGCGGACCGTCTCGGCGGCCAGCTCGCCCATCGCGAGGACGGCGTCGGGCACGACGACGGCGGCGAACGGCGTCCCGTCGGGCCGGGAGACCTCGCGCTCGGCCAGCGCCAGGACGGCGCCGCGTTCGAAGGCCGCTCCCAGGAAGAGGTGCCCGTCGGACTCCTCGCCGGGCTTGGCGACGAACAGGGACCCGGGCACACACTCCCGCGAGTCGGTAGCTGCGGAGGTGACGGTGATGGAGGTGGATCCGGCTCCCACCAGGACACCGCCCGTGAGTGCCGCGATCTCGGCTGCGCTGAATTCAATCATGACGGTTCAGGACTCTATCCCGGAGGTGGAAAGCACAGAGAATCCGTGCCTTGTCAACGCGGACCGCAATTCGACGCGGTCGTCGAGGGACAGGTTCACGCCCTTCACTTCCTGCCACACCTCGTGCCCGCGCCCGGCGATGATGATGGTGTCCGAGGGCGTCGCGAGGGCGACGGCACGGTCGATGGCATCGGCCCGCGGGAAGACCTCCAGCACCTCGCAGTCGAGCCCTTCCTCCCGGACTGCTGCATCCGCGCCCGACCGGACGGCGGCCCGGATGACGGCGTCGTCCTCGTCGTGCGGGTCGTCGTCCGTCACGATCAGGATGTCCGAGAGGCGCGCGCCCACGGCACCCATGACGGGGCGCTTCGTCTCGTCACGCTGGCCGGTGGCCCCGAACACGGCGATGACCCGGCCGCCCGGCCGGCGGACCGAGGCGAGGGTCCGCTCGAGGGCGTCGGGGTTGTGCGCGAAGTCGACGATCGCGGCGGGGTCCTCGCCGACGAGCTGCATACGTCCGGGCACTTCCGTGGTGAAGGGATCATGCGCATCCAGCGCGCGCTGGACGTCCTCCACCGGGACGCCCGATGCGAGGACCATGACCGTCGCGAGGGCTGCGTTGGAGATGTTGAACGTCCCGGGCAGGCCGGTGCGGACGCGGAGGTGTTCCCCCGCGCGCCCCGCCAGGACGAACGCGTGGCCGAGGCCGCTCGGTCCGACGCCGGTCACCGTCCAGTCCGCTGCCGGACCTCCCCCGTCCTCGCCGATCCGCACCGTCAGGACGGGCACGTCGGCCGCCTCGGCGAGCCTGCGGCCCCAGACGTCGTCGACCAGCACCACGGCCCGCCGGCAGCGCTCCGCCGTGAAGAGTGTTGCCTTGACGGCGAAGTAGTCCTCCATGGTGCCGTGCAGGTCGAGGTGGTCCTGCGTGAGGTTGGTGAAGCCGGCGACGTCGAAGCGCACTCCGTCGACGCGGCCGAACTCCAGTGCGTGCGAGGAGACCTCCATGGATGCCGCGTCGAGCCCCCGTTCCCGCATCAGTGCGAGGAGGGAGTGCACCTGCGGCGATTCCGGCGTGGTGAGGGCACTGGGAATGGCGTCGGCACCGGCGCGGATCTCGATGGTACCGATGAGTCCGGTGGACCTGCCGAGCGCCTCGAGGAGTGCATTGAGGAAATAGGTGGAGGTGGTCTTCCCGTTCGTTCCGGTGATGCCGAACAGGGCCGGAGGAGCACCCGCCCGGTCGCCCTGGGGACCGGAGAAGATCTCGCGGGCGAGCGGTCCCACGGCACGCCGGGGATCGGGGACGACGACGACCGGCGGCATCCGCAGGCCGTCCGCCCCGCGCACCGCCTCGGCCACGAGGCGCGCGCCCGGCTCGTCCGTCAGGATCGCGACTGCGCCTGCCCGGACGGCCTGCACCGCGAACTCGGCACCATGCCGGGTCGCGCCGGGCAGGGCTGCATAGACGTCGCCGGGTAGGACCGACCGCGAGTCGAGGGTGATGCCGGTGACGGTGGGAAGCCCGGTCTGGAACGCCGGACCGGCGGGCACGCCGGCGGCGGCGAGGGCCGCCGAGAGCTCGACCGGGTGGGGGGCACGCGGCCGCATCAGGGAAGCGGGGGCCCCCTGGGAGGTGTTCGGTTGCACGGTGCTGTGGCCTCCGGGTCAGTATTCGACCGGGTAGATGTCCGGCTTGGTCGTCGAGGCCGGAACGTTGTTCGAGTTGAGGACCTGCTTCATGACCTTCTGGAAGGACAGGCCGGGAATCAGGTAGTACAGGTCACCCTGGGGGCGCTGGAGCGTGACCACCACGACGTACTGGGGATCCTCGATCGGCGCGATCCCGGCATAGGACAGAGTGTAACCGTCGTACCCGCCGGTGGCGCCGGGGGCCTCGGCCGTGCCGGTCTTCGACCCCACCCGGTACTGGTCGAGCTCGCCGGACTTGCCGGAGCCCTCCTCGGTGACCGTCTCGAGCATCTTCCGCGTCTCGGCAGCGGTCTCCTCGGACACGACCCTGGTGCCCTCCGCCTCGGGAACCTTGTGCTCGGTGCCGTCCGGGTCGATGTAGGCATCGATCAGGCGGGGCTGCAGGCGCACACCGTCGTTCGCGATCGTCTGGTAGACCATGGCGGTGTGCAGGGCGGTCTGCGTGAGGCCCTGCCCGAAGAGGACCGTGTACTGCTGGCGGTCGTCCCAGCTGTCGGGTATGGTCAGCAGGCCCTGGTTCTCCTCGCCGAGTCCCGTGCCGAGCGGCTCACCGATGCCGAACTTCTTGAGCCAGTCGTAGCGCTCCTGCTTGGTCAGCTTCTGGCCGATCTGCACGGTTCCGGTGTTCATCGACTTCGCCAGGACGCCGGCGGCCGTCCGCTTCTCCGTCCCGTGCTCCCACGCGTCCTTGAACGTCTGGTCGCCCACCGTGTAGCGGTTCTCGAGGACGAACCTCGACGTCGGCTCGATGAGTCCCTCCTCGAGCGCTGCCGCCATCGTGATGACCTTCGTCGTCGAGCCGGGCTCGAAGGAGGCACTCACCGAGTTCGGGCTGCGCTTGTCGGCCGGTGTCGCCTCGGGATCGTTCGGGTCGAGCGTCGTCGACTCGGCCATCGCGCGGATGGCGCCGGTCCCCGTCTCGACGACGACGATGTTGCCCCATTCGGCGTTGTAGTCCTTCACCTGGGAGGCGATCGTCTGCTGCGCGAACCACTGGAGGTCCTGGTCGATCGTGAGACGCACGCTCTCGCCGTCCACGGCCGGCACGTCCTCGTTGGTCGCGTAGGGGATGCGGATGCCGTCGCCGCCGATCTCGAAGGTGCGGCTGCCGGCCTCTCCCGTGAGCTGGTCGTCGAGGGAGACCTCGAGCCCGGACCGGGGGGCACCGTCCGCGCCGACATAGCCGATGACGGACCCTGCGACCGGGCCCGCCGGGTAGGTGCGCACACTGGTCTTGTCGGCGTAGACACCGGGGATGCCGACGGCCAGGGCGCGGTCCTTGACCTCGGGGGTCACGGACTTCGCGACGTAGTTGAAGCTCTTGTCTCCCATGATGGAGCCCTTGAGGGTCTCGGCGTCGATGCCGAGGACGGCCGAGAGCTCGGCGAAGCCCTGGTCGATCGGGATGTCCGTCTCGCGCTCGTCTCCATCGGGGACGCTGCGGTCGAATTCCTCGACGGCGCTCAGGCGCTGGTCCACGACGATGTCGTAGCGCTCCACGCTCCGGGCGAAGTACTTGCCGTTCCTGTCGACGATGGACCCGCGGATCGGCTGCACGGCCGTGCTGGTGAGCCGTTTGGACAGGCCCGCCTGCGCCATCCCGTTCAGGTCGAGCGCCTGCAGCTGGAACAGGCGCACCCCGAGGACCAGCAGCAGCACGAGGACGAAGGCCAGCCCCACGCGGAGCCGGGTCGAGCCGAGGGCCAGGCGCAGGCTGTCAGGGCTGCCGGTGCGTGCAGGGGTCACGGAGGAATCCTTGTCGATCAGTACGTGCAGGGCGGAGAGCGGCGGGTATGCCTGCTACTGGTCCGAGCCGAGCTGCTGGGGGCCCGGGATGGTTCCCGAGGCCGAGTTGTCCGCTGCGACGTCCGGGTCGGCGGTGCCGGGGTCCGCACCGGGCAGGCCGGCGTCGCTCTCCGCGCCTGCTGGCGCAGCCTCCTCGGGCGTTTCGACCGGAGGTGCCTCGACGGCCACCGGGGCCGGCTGCTCGGTGACGAGCTTCGGAGCGGCGATCAGCACTTCGGGCTTGGGGCTGTCCGTCGCAGGTTCCGGGGTGCCCGTCACCTTCTTCGAGTCCAGCTCGATGGTCCCGAAGGTCGGGGAGGAGACCATGCCGAGTTTCGTGGCGGCGGCCGCCAGGTTCTGCGGCGCTTCCTTGCCCTCGATCTCGAGGACCAGGGCCTCGTTCTGCTGGCTCAGGGCGACCTGCTGGTTCCGGAGCTGCACCAGTTCGTACTGGGTGCCCGAGACGGAGATGTTGAGCATGAGGACCGCGGCCAGCGCGGCGGCCAGCACGAGCAGGCTGAAGACCGCGAAAGGCACCTTGCGGCGGGCCGGCCGCGCGGGTACGACGGACAGCGGGGTCCTGGGCTTCGGGGACGTTCCTGCGTAGCGTCCCGCGAGCCGCTCGGGGGCTACGGCGAGTGCGCCGTGTCCCGAGAAGGCCGCAGCGCTGTGTCGCTTCTCAACGGTCAGTGCCTGGCTCATCTGATGTTCCTGTCGACGGGTCCTGCTTTGATTCGTTCAACTGCCCGCAGCTTGGCAGATGCCGCCCTGGGATTCTCCTCGATCTCCGCCGCCGTCGGCGCTTCGGTGCCACGCGTCAGGGAACGGAGATAGGCCTTGTGTTCCTCGAGCTCCACCGGGAAACCGACGGGCGCGGAGGACTTCGTCCCTGCGGAGAAGGCGCTCTTGACGATGCGGTCCTCGAGGGAGTGGTAGGACATCGCGACGACACGGCCGCCGGTCACGATCGAGTCGATGGCAGCGGGCACAGCGCGTTCGAGGACGGTCAGCTCCTCGTTGACCTCGATGCGCAGGGCCTGGAAGGTGCGCTTCGCGGGGTGTCCCCCGGTGCGTGCCGCAGCAGCGGGTACCACCCCGCGGATGACGTCCACCAGCTGTGCGGTGGTCCAGAAGGGTTCGGCCTGGCGGGCCTGAACGATCGCCGTCGCGATCCGCCCGGCGAACTTCTCCTCGCCCCAGGTCCGGATGATGCGGAGCAGGTCCTCCGCAGCGTAGGTGTTGACGACCTCGGCCGCGGTGATCCCCCGACTCGTGTCCATGCGCATGTCGAGCGGCGCGTCGTAGGAGTAGGCGAACCCGCGGTCCCGCTCGTCCAGCTGCAGGGACGAGACGCCGAGGTCGAACAGGACGCCGTCGACTCCCTCGATGCCGAGGTCGGCCAGGACATCGGGCAGCTCGTCGTACACGGCGTGCACCAGGTCCGTGCGGTCGGCGTACGGGGCGAGCCGCTCGCCGGCGAGTCCGAGGGCCTCGGTGTCACGGTCGATGCCTACGAGGTGGGCCTTGGGGAAACGCTCCAGCATGCTCTCGGAGTGTCCGCCCATCCCGAGGGTGGCATCGACCACCACAGCCCGGCGTCCGGCGGATTCGGCGGAGGTGACGGCTGGAGCGATGAGGGATACACAGCGGTCGCGGAGGACGGGGATGTGACGCTCACCCGTCGGCCGGTCATCCCCCATGCGCACTCTCTCCCCTGCAGCTCGTCATACAGCTCGTCATACATCGTCTCGGTGTGTGCAGGCTGTCGGGAGGAAGCTTCGCCTTCTTAGATCAGATCCCCATCCGGCCGGGAGGTCGTCGCCTGGCTTCGGGGAAGTGAAGCCAGGAGTTCAACCACCGGCGGCTGGAGATCTCATCCAAGGGACATCGCCCATCCGCGTCGTCGTTGCTGCGTCCGTGCCCTGCTGGTCCTGCTCGTCGTCCTGGTCGTACTGGTGGTGCCGAGTCAGATGATGCCCGGGAAGGCATCCTCATCCGTGTCGGAGAAGGCGGCCTCCTTTTCGTCGAGATACGATTCCCACGCCTCCGCCGCCCAGATCTCTGCGCGGCTTCCTGCACCGATGACCGCGAGGTCCCGGTCCAGTCCCGCATAGCTCCTGAGTGCCGGCGGGATGGTGATCCTCCCCTGCTTGTCGGGAACCTCGTCCGAGGCTCCTGACAGGAAGATGCGGTTGTAGTCCCTCGCCTGGCGTGACGAGATCGGTGCCGCACGCATCTGTTCGTGAACCCTTTCGAACTCACTCATGCTGAACACGTAGATGCACCGTTCCTGGCCCCTCGTGAGGACCAGCCCTTCGCTCAGTTCCTCCCGGAACTTTGCGGGAAGGATGAGCCTGCCCTTCTCGTCGAGGCGGGGGGTGTGCGTTCCGAGGAACATCCCTGACCGCCTGTTCTGAGTCCGCCAGGCCCAGCCCGGTGCTGCCTTGCTCTTATATTCCCCACTTTACTCCACAACTCTCCACGGTCAACGCAGCCTGGCGCGGCGGGGCGCGTGTCGCTCCCCCCTGTGGGCAGGGCCATGGCGGCAACGGCGCGGGCCGCGTCGGGGGCGGTTCCGGGGAGGAGAGTGGAGGGCGCGGCAGGAGGGCTTCCGGAGCTGCCATGAGCCTGCGTCGGACCTGCGGTGAAGCCGCAGTAATGCTGTAGTGAAGCTGCGTCGAACCTGCGCAAAAAAGAAAGAACCCGCCGTGGCGGGTTCTTTCTGGGCTTTCCGGCAACACAGGCCGTCAGCTGGAATCCGGGCGGCGGGTGCCGCCCCGGTCTAGGTCTGGTCGCGCTTCCGCTCGTCCCACTTGTCCTCCAGGCTGGACATGAATCCGGTCTTGCCACCGGACGCAGCTTTGGAGGGCTTGCTCATCGGCTGCCCTTCCTCCACCTGCCTGGACTTCGTGGTCGCGAAATACACTCCGCCGCCCATGATCAGGAAGCCGACCACCCCGATGAAGATGTTCTGGTAGACGATGCCCGCGAGAAGGACGAGGATTCCGGCGATCGTGATGAGCGATCCGATGACGAGACGCCGGGTCGACATCGACTTCCGGGTGTCCGAGGCCATCGAGTGCGCGAATTTCGGATCGTCGGCATGCAACTGCTGTTCAAGCTGATCAAGCAGCCTCTGCTCGTGTTCCGAGAGTGCCATGACCGCCTCCTTGATATGGGTACCAACGTTCCTTCACCCCACCAACGTTTCGGACGCGGCCCGGGTTCCCGTCGGAAGGGTCGGTGACCACGGGCTCCGGAGATCGGATTTGCGTACTCCACGGCAGTTGGGCTACCGGATTAAAGACTAGTTTGCTACGGGGTAGGTGCAAAGTCACAATGCGGGGTTGATTGGCCGTCCCGGCGGATGCTGTTCGCCTCCCGATCGGCTCAATGACGCGGTTTCCGTCCATCGTCCCCCCGCTGTGCCGGCGGCGCTCCCGGCGCCGATGGCACCCCCGCGCGGTTCGCCCGATCGGGCCCGGGAGCGGTCCTGCGACTCTCCGCAGGGCGCTCAGCCGACCCGCCCGTTTGCCGTCCGCCCGGACGGGGAGACAGGAGGCCCGCAGGGACGACCCCCGCGTCCCCGAATTTCCGGTTCACGTCGTCCAGCGCGCGCTCGGCGATCCTCCAGTTGTCGTCCCGCCGGTCGATGGTCAGCTGCGTGGAGCCGTCCCCTCCGCTCTCGAGGGACTCGGCACGCAGGCCGATCAGCCGGACCGACATGGGACGCTCCCCCAGTGCTGCGAGGAGAGCTGTCGCTGCACTGTAGAGGGCGTTCGCACTGTCCACCGGCTCGTCGAGCCGCTTCGACCGGGTGAGCGTGGAGAAGTCCGCATAGCGGAGCTTCAGCGAGACTCCCCCGGCGCGGTACCCGGAGGCCCGGAGCCGGGTCGCCGTGCGGTGGGCGAGCCGCAGCAGTTCCCGCCGCAGGACGTCCGAATCGTCGACGTCGCGGGAGAACGTCTCCTCCGCGCCGATGCTCTTCTCCGGACGCGACACGACCACCCGCCGCGGGTCCCTACCCCAGGCGAGGTGATGGACGTGCTCGCCCGACACCCCGAGCAGCCTCTTGAGAGTGGGCACGGGAGTATGAGCGACGTCCTCGACGGTCCGGATGCCGATCCGGGCGAGCACTTCCTGGGTCTTCACCCCGACACCCCAGAGCGCGGAGACGGGCAGCGTGTGCAGATAGGCGACCGTCTGGTCCCCCGGAATCAGCAGGAGGCCATCGGGCTTTGCCCGCGTCGACGCGATCTTCGCGACGAACTTCGTGGTCGCGGCTCCCACGCTCGCCGTGATGCCGAGGGACGAGCGGATCTCGGCCCGGACCTGCTCGCCGATGACGCGGGGGCCCCCGAGCCGCCGGATGGACCCGGAGACATCGAGAAAGGCCTCGTCCACGCTCAGCTGCTCCACCTCTGGGGTCACCGCACGGAAGATCTGCATGACCTGCCCCGATACCTCCGAGTACCGCGCGTGATGGGGCGGCAGGATGACCGCCGTGGGACATTGCCGCATCGCCACGGCCATCGGCATGGCGGAGCGCACCCCGAACCGGCGCGCTTCGTAGGACGCGGACAGGACGACGGAGCGCCCCGACGGGGAACCGACGACGACGGGCACACCGCGCAGGTGGGGATGGTCGAGGAGTTCCACCGAGACGTAGAAGGCGTCCATGTCGATGTGCAGGATGGAGCACTCCGCGTGCTCAGCGGTCCTCGGTCCCTCGTCGTTCGACACGGACATATCGTACGCAGCGTCACTGACACGCCGGCCACCGGCCCCGTCCCCGGCCATCCCCGACCTGCCCCGCCTGCCGACCTGCGGCCGGGCCCTCGGAGTACGCGGCAGGACGTCCGGGCCCGCCGGATAGAGTGGACGGACCACGACCAGCCGAGCTGCCCGGGAGATCCATGCCGTCCGCACCTGCCACCCCCGACACGGGCGGATCCCTCTCCGACACCGTCACCGCCGAGCAGGACCGCTTCCGGTCCTCACTCACGCAGACGATCGAGGACTTCCTCGCGGAGCAACAGGAGGTGCTGCTGGGAATCTCCGACGAATCCCTACCCCTCATCTCGAGCATCGCCACCCTGACGAGGGGCGGCAAGAGGATGCGTGCGCTCCTGTGCTACTGGGGTTGGCGGGCTGCGGGCGGATCACCGTCCGCGCCGGCGCCGGTCGTCGCCGGGACGGCGCTGGAGTTCTTCCAGGCGGCGGCACTGATCCATGACGACATCATCGACCGGTCGGACACCCGTCGGGGGCGGCCCAGCGTCCACCGGCAGTTCACGGCCCGGCACTCGGACGCGGGCTGGCACCTCGACCCCGAGCGCTTCGGAGTGTCGGCCGCCATCCTGGCCGGAGACCTCTGTCTCGCCTTCAGCGAGGAGCTCTTCACGGCCTCGTGCGCGGATGCCGCGGGCGGTGCCGCCCGCACGATCTTCAACCGCATGCGTACGGAGGTGATGGCCGGACAGTACCTCGACCTCCTGGAGGAGGCCGTCGGCCCGGACCAGGAACCGGCCGTCGCCGAGGAGCGCGCCCTCAACATCCTGCGGTTCAAGTCCGCCAAGTACTCGATGGAGCGTCCGCTCATGCTCGGCGGGGCGCTGGCAGGAGCGGACGACGCCGTGCTGAGGGCCTACTCCGCCTTCGCCCTTCCGCTCGGCGAGGCGTTCCAGCTCCGGGACGACGTCCTCGGCGTGTTCGGCGATCCGGAGGTCACGGGCAAGCCGGCGGGAGACGACCTCCGCGAGGGCAAGCGCACCTTCCTCATCGCCCGCGCCCTGGGGTCCAGCGGGAACAAGGCCCGCGCCGGAATCAATGCGATGCTCGGCGACACCTCGCTCGACGACGGCGGGGTCGGGATGCTGCGCGGCCTGATCGTCGAGAGCGGCGCACTGGCCCACACCGAGCGACTCATCGCGGACAAGTCGGAGGAGGCCTTCTCAGCACTGGCCGGGCTCGGGATCGACGCCGTCTCGAGGCGCGCACTGCACCTGCTGGCGGAAGCGGCGGTCACCCGGACCGCATAGACGCCGCTGCAAAGACGCAGCGGGCGGCTTGCCCGAGGCAGGACCGCCGTACCGGGTGAGGCAGGACTTCCTACCAGGCAGCTGCCTGGGCGCGGCGCCGGATCTCGGTCTTCCGCCCCTCGCGGAGCGCATCGATCGGACGACCCGGAAGGGAGTCGTCATCGGTGTAGAGCCAGCGGATGATGTCCTCATCGCCGTAGCCCGAGTCCGCGAGAACGACGACGGTCCCCCGCAGGCTGTCGAGGACATCGCCGTCGACCAGGAAATCGGCGGGCACGCTGCGGACGTTGCGCTCTCCGATCCGCACGCTCACCAGGGACCGGTCGCTGATGAGCGAGTGCACCCTGGTGATCGGCAGATCAAGGACCTCGGCCACCTCCGGAAGGTTGAGCCAGGCCGGGACGAGTTGTTCGAGTTCAGTCACCGTCCAAGCCTGCCATGCTCCGGCAGCCAACTCCACCCGAAGGGCTGCGCCGCGCGCGCGGCCGGGCCGGGAGATCCAGCCGGCACCGGAGCACTCCCCCGGCGACACGCCGCGAGGGAGGATCCCGCGCTTTCTGCGCCCCTTGTGCTACTCCCTTTTTCGTGTAGATTCACAGGAGTCACACAAGTAACAGTATCAACAGCGCACTCATTAGCATCATCAGCACGTGCAGGTGCCCGGCCACGACCAGCTCTTCGGGTACATGCGTCCGCGCGGACTCAGCCGCCAACAGACGAGGAACGAAACATGACTGCCCAGCGATCGAACGCACCGCTGAACGGGAACCGCCGGAAGGTTGCCGGCGCACGCCCGCGCGCCCTGAACGTCGCCGTGACCACCGCCGCCCTGCCCGCGGTGATTCTCTCTTCCGTCGCCCTCGCCCAGCCGGCGTCGGCAGCCCCCGCCCCGCAGACATCCTCCACCCGGCACATCGCCGCAGCGGCGGTGGCGCTCCCCTCGCGTGCGGTCGTGCCTGCCGCCCTCGTCGCCGGCCAGGTACCGGCACGGAACATCGCCATCGCAGCGAAGCCCATTCCCAGCGAGTACACGATCAAGCCGGGCGACACGATCGGCGCGATCGCCAAGCGCTACGGCCTCTCCACCGACGCGGTCCTCAAGCTCAACGGCATGACCGCGCGCACCATCATCTACCCGGGCCGGAAGATCCGGCTGACGGGCAGCGTACCTGCGGCCACACCCGCTCCCGCCCCGGCCGCTCCCTCCTCGGGAACGACCTACGTCGTGAAGCCCGGCGACACGCTGGGCGCCATCGCAGCCCGCAACGGCGTCAGCCTGCAGAGCGTCCTCACGGCCAACAACCTCTCGCTCACCTCGACCATCTACCCCGGGCAGAAGATCCGTCTCTCGGGTGCGAGCCCGGCTCCCGCACCCGTCAAGCCGGCACCCGCGCCCGCACCCGCGCCCGCTGTCGGCACCTACACGGTCAGGGCCGGCGACACGCTGGGCGCCATCGCAGCCCGCAACGGCGTCAGCCTGCAGAGCGTCCTCACGGCCAACAACCTCTCGCTCAGCTCGACCATCTACCCCGGGCAGAAGCTGAAGCTCACCGGCGCCCCCCAGTCGACGCCGCCGAAAGCCACCCAGCCGGCGCCCGCGCCCGCACCCGCATCCGGCTCCTACACGGTGAAGGCCGGTGACACGCTGGGTGCCATCGCAGCCCGCAACGGCGTCAGCCTCTCGGCGCTGCTCGCTGCCAACAGGATGACGACGACCACGGTCATCTACCCGGGCCAGAAGCTCGCCCTCCCCGGCAAGGCCACACCGGCTCCCGCACCCGCTCCCTCCGACCTCGTCCCCTCGACCTTCCTCGGCTACACCTACCCGGACAGGGTCGTTGCCGACGCGAACGCCAACAAGGCACTCCTCAACTCACTCCCCGCGCCGTCGCCCGCGCAGATGCAGCAGATCGTCGCTGACACCGCCCGTTCCATGGGTGTCGATCCCAGCCTCGCGCTCGCCTTCGCCTACCAGGAGTCGGGGTTCAACCAGCGGGCCGTCTCTCCCGCGAATGCCATCGGCACCATGCAGGTCATCCCTTCCTCCGGAGAGTGGGCGAGCGACCTCGTCGGCCGCAAGCTGAACCTCCTCGATCCGTACGACAACGCGACGGCGGGCATCGCGATCATCCGCTCGCTGGTGCGCACCAGTCCGTCCCTGGACATCGCCATCGCCTCGTACTACCAGGGCCAGTACTCGGTCCAGACCCGGGGGATGTTCGAGGACACCAAGCAGTACGTCGCATCCATCAAGGCCCACCAGAAGAACTTCCGGTAGGACCGGCCACTCCTCGGCCCGGGGAGTCCGGCAGGCACGCCCTGTACCGGACGCCCTGGGCATCAGGTGAATACGAGCAGGGTACGGGGGCGGGATCGCGTGGTGGTCCCGCCCCCTCCTGCTGTGCGCGCTTAGTATCGGAGGGTGCACCAGCAACGGAAGGACCCGCTCGAGGGGGCGACCGTCGACGGTCGATATGTCGTGCAGTCACGGCTTGCCCGTGGGGGCATGTCCACCGTCTACCTGGCGATGGACCGCCGGCTGGACCGCCGCGTCGCGCTCAAGGTCCTGTATCCGCACCTCGCGGACGAGCCGGGCTTCGTCGACCGCTTCGAGCAGGAGGCGAAATCCGCCGCCCGCCTGTCTCATTCCCGTGTCGTCGGAGTGCTCGACCAGGGCGTCGACACCATCGGCGGTCAGACGGTCGCGTACCTCGTGATGGAGTACGTCCCCGGCAGGACGCTGCGGGATGTGCTGCGCGAGCACGGCCGCCTTCCACCCCGCCGTGCGCTGGACCTGCTCGATGCCGTCGTCGAAGGGCTCGCGGCGGCACACGAGGCCGGCCTGATCCACCGCGACGTCAAACCGGAGAACGTCCTCCTGTCCGATGCCGGGCAGGTGAAGATCGCCGACTTCGGCCTTGCCCGCGCGGTGTCGGCGACCACAGGGACCGCGACGCTCGTCGGCACGGTGGCCTACCTCTCCCCCGAGCTGGTGCTCGGCAGGCCGGCGGAAGCCCAGAGCGACATCTACTCGACGGGCGTCCTGCTCTTCGAACTCCTGACGGGCCACCAGCCCTTCGCGGGCGAGACGCCCATCCAGGTGGCGATCCAGCACGCGCAGTCGGTGGTACCGGCCCCGTCCGTGCTGCTCCCCGGGCTGGCGCCCGACATCGACGAGCTCGTCCAGTGGTGTACCTCGCGGGACCCGGAGGACCGTCCGGTGGACGGCTCGGCCCTGCTCGGCGAACTGCGGCACATCCGGCAGACCCTGACCGACGAGGAACTCGACTTCGCGCCCGCAGCCGCCCCCTCCCCTGCGCTCCACCAGGACCAGCTCACGGCGGCGGTGGTTCCGCGGCTGCCGGACGACGGGTGGACAGACGCGCTCTCCAGAGCTCACCTCGACGGCGAGGACGCCGCCTCCTCGCCGGGATCGGCGGACGTGCTGCCGCTCGCAGCTAACGACAACGCCACACGTGTTCTCCGCCGGGACTCGAACGTCACGAGGGTGATCGGCGCGGTGCCGGCAGTGCCGCCGCTGCGGTCCTCACCTCCCGCCGCATCCGGCCCGGCCGGGCCGGTCGGCGATGTCCCGCACAGGGCCGCGCGGGGCGATCGCCTCGGCGTCTCCGACGAGGAGGGCTTTGGCGAGGAGGGCTTCGGCGAGGACGAGTTCGGCGAGCGGGGTCCCGGCAAGGACGGTCCCGGCGACGAGCAACACCACCATGGGTCGTCCGCAGTGTCCACCGGTGCCCGTCCCGCGGCTGGCAGGACGGGGAGCACCGTCCGCCCGTCGTCCAGGAGGCAGCAGGCGCGCCAGGCCCAACGGCCCCAGAACACCCTGCATGGCCGGACCGCCCGGCGCTCGGTGCGGCTGCTCGTGGTCTTCCTGGTGCTCCTCGCGGGCATCGCCGCCGCGGCCGGCTGGTTCTTCGGGACCGGACCGGGGGGCGTCGTCTCACTGCCGGACGTCGCTGACGTCCCGCTCGCGAAGGCGCGGGCCGCACTGGACGAGGAAGGGATCGCATTCCAGTCCACGGAGGAGGTCTTCGACGAGAACGTGCTGCCGGGCCTGGTGGTCGGCACCGACCCCGCAGCACCCTCGGAGGTCCGACGGTTCGAGCGGGTCCGGGTGATCGTGTCGAAGGGCCCGAACTGTTCCGGGTTCCCGATCTGCTCGGCCGAACGCAGCTCACGGCGGCTGCCGAACTGAGAGCGGCCGGCTTCGCGGTGGGAACGATCGAGGAGCAGTACAACGAATCGGTGGCAGCAGGGATCATCGTCCGGCAGGTACCCGAGCAGGGCGCCGAGCGGCGCCGCGGCTCCGCCGTGGACCTGGTCGTCTCGCTCGGTCCCGAGCCGGTCGCCGTCCCGGACGTCACGGGCCTCCCCGAGCAGGATGCCGTCGCGGCGGTGGAGCAGGCGGGGCTGGAGGCGGTCGTGGACGACGCCGCCGAGTACAGCCGGACCGTGCCTGCCGGCGCCGTCCTCGGCCGGAGTCCCTCGGGCGAGGTGCAGCGGGGAACGCGCGTCACGCTCACGCTGTCCAAGGGTCCACGCATGGTGCGGGTCCCCACCGTCTTCTCGCTTCCCGAGGACCGGGCTGTCGCGGCCCTCGAGGCTGCCGGCTTCACCGTGCAGGTGGACTACACCTTCGGCAGCGCCGTCCTCGGCCTCGTGGCCGGACAGAGTCCCACGGGCGACCAGCCCGAAGGGACGACGATCCGCATCACCGTCACCTGACCAAGGCTGCTCCGCGGTCAGGGATGCCGAAGCCATTCGGGACAGCGAAGGCGTCCGGTACACCGAAGCCATCAGAGCCGTCCGGGACAGCGAAGGCGGCTACCAGGGGTAGCCGCCTTCGGTGCACTGCGCGAACGGGAGCGGGTGGGTCAGCGCTTGGACAGCGCTCCGGCGACGAGGAACGCCATCTCGAGCGACTGCATGTGGTTGAGGCGGGGATCGCAGACCGACTCGTAACGCTCGATGAACGCGTCCTGGTCGATCGGGTCGGACCCACCCAGGCACTCCGCGACGTCGTCGCCCGTCATCTCCACGTGCAGGCCGCCGGGGAAGGTCCCCAGCGAGTTGTGCACCTCGAAGAAGCCGCGCACCTCGTTGATGACGTCGTCGAAGTTGCGTGTCTTGTAGCCGTTGGGCGAGGTCACGGTGTTGCCGTGCATCGGATCGGTGACCCAGAGGACCTGGGCGCCCGAGCCGGTCACGCGCTCGACGAGCCTGGGCAGCTTCTCCCGGATGTTCTGGGCGCCCATGCGCGTGATGAACGTGAGCCGGCCGGGCTCACGGTTCGGATCGAGCTTGTCGATCAGGGCGAGCGCATCATCACCGGACGTCGACGGCCCGAGCTTGACGCCGATCGGGTTCCGCACGCGTGACAGGAAGTCCACGTGCGCGCCGTCGATGTCCCGTGTCCGCTCCCCGATCCACAGGAAGTGGGCGGAGGTGTCGTAGGGCAGGGAGGTGCGCGAGTCGATGCGGGTCAGCGCGCGTTCGTAGTCGAGGAGCAGGGCCTCGTGGCTGGCGAAGAACTCCACGCGCTTCAGTGCCTCGAAGTCCGCTCCGCAGGCGTCCATGAACTTCACCGCACGGTCGATCTCCCGCGCCAGCGATTCGTAGCGGGAGTGCGCGGGGTTGGCCATGAAGCCCTTGTTCCAGTGGTGGACCAGCCGCAGGTCCGCGAACCCGCCCTGCGTGAATGCACGGATGAGGTTCAGGGTCGATGCGGAGGTGTGGTAGGCCTTCACCATGCGCGACGCGTCGTGCCCGCGGGTCTCGGGCGTGAAGTCGTAGCCGTTGACCATGTCACCGCGGTAGGCGGGAAGCGTGACGCCGTCGCGCGTCTCGTCGTTCGACGAACGCGGTTTGGCGAACTGGCCGGCCATGCGCCCCATCTTGATGACGGGCAGCGAGGCGCCGTAGGTGAGGACGACGGCCATCTGGAGGATGGTGCGGACGCGCGCGCTGATCTTGTCGGCGGTCGCCCCGTCGAAGGTCTCAGCGCAGTCGCCGCCCTGCAGGAGGAATGCCTTCCCCTGGGCCGCGGCCGCGAGCCGCTCACGCAGCACGTCCACCTCACCGGCGAAGACCAGCGGCGGGAGGCTCGAGAGTTCCTTGACCGACGCCGTATAGACATCCGGGTCCTGCCACGAGGGCTGCTGGACTGCCGTCATCGAGCGCCAGGCATCGAGGCCGGCGGTGGGGGACGAGGCAGGAGCCGCGATGCGCGGAAGGACGGGAGCTAGTGAATCGGTCACACGGAAATTCTACTGGCTGCGGGCCCGGCCCCCGATTCGGCCTGTCATCGCCGCTTAGTGCGGTGTCATACAGGCGGACGGGACGTCCGGCGGAGCGTCACACCGCTTCGGTTCCTGCGTCCCTGTCGTCCGCCGGCGTCACCTTGTCCGCCGGAGCGGCGCGGCCGATCTCCGTGACGGTACCCGGAGCCGGACCGGCGGGGTCGCTGGAGATGCGCACGGCGGCCCGGCGGCTGTCGGCTCCGGGCTTCGGCGCCTTGCGGCCTGCGGCCTTCTCCGCCGCCAGTCGCTCCTTCACCGTGCTCGCGTAGGCGTCGACGTACTCCTGCCCGGACAGGCGCATCAGTTCGTACATGATCTCGTCGGTGACCGAACGCTGGACGAAACGGTCGTCCTCCAGTCCCTCGTACCGGGTGAAGTCGAGGGGCTCACCGATGATGATGCCGACGCGGCGGATGTTGGGGATACGGCGGCCGATGGGCTGCACCTTGTCCGTCCCGATCATCGCCACGGGGATCACCGGCACGCCCGTGGCCAGCACCAGCTTCGCGACCCCAGTCTTGCCGCGGTACAGGCGGCCGTCGGGGCTGCGGGTCCCCTCCGGATAGATGCCGAGGATGCCGCCCTCGTTCAGGATGTCCATGCCCGCCGTCAGCGAGGACGACGACGCCGCGCCGCCGGAGCGGTCCATGGGCAACTGGTTCGACAACCGGAAGAAGAGGGCGGTCAGCCTGCCCTTGATCCCCTTGCCCGTGAAGTACTCGGATTTCGCGAGGAAGACGACGGGCCTCGGGACGACGATCGGCAGGAAGATCGAATCGGAGAAGGACAGGTGGTTGCTGACGATGACCGCCGGTCCCGACGAGGGGATGTTGTCGAGACCCTTCACCCACGGCCGGAAGAGGAGGTTGAGGATCGGACCGACGATGATCCGCTTCATCACCCAATAGAACACGCTGCCAGCCTCCCTGCATGGACGGTACGGCATCCGGCATGCCGCCCGCTTTTCCCTGTGGAAGCCTACTCTAAGGGCGCCGGGGCCTTTCGGCGGCGGCGATCTTCCGGACGCCGTCCCCGCGGGTCGGCAATCCGGGCGCCCGGACCGGGTGGGGAGCGGCCTGTTGACGTGGGGGCGCCGGATGTCCACGATTGAATCAGCACGCCCTCTGATTTCCAGGACGCCGGCCGGATACCCCCCGGACCCGGGCCGCAGCACGCGACGGCAGGTAGCAACGTATGGGCCCCCGAGGTCAGGAACCGAACGAATCCACGGATGACGAAGTCTGGCAGGACCTCGTGGCGCGCCTGGAAGGAACCTCCGCGGATCCCCCCGCGCCGAACGCGTCCGGTGCCTCCGCCGCCGGACGGACGGATCCGGACGGGGGCGCCGGCCGGGGACGGACCGATGCGCGCGGTGAATCCGGTGCCTCGGGTGCCGACGGACCGACCGACCGCGAGCGCGCCGATGCGATCTTCCGCAACCAGCCCTTCCACCTCGGCGGTCCGCGGGATTCCGCGCCGATCGAGCCGGAGGACGACGAGGGCTTCATACCGGAGGAGCCCCCGCCCCTCGGCTCGGGCGATCCCCTGACGGTCCTCGCCTGGATCGGCGCGGCGGGCGGGCCCATCCTGCTCCTCCTGTTCGCCATGTTCTGGCGGAACGCGCCGCTGGCGGCGACGCTCGGAGTCCTGGCCGTCTTCCTCGCAGGTGCCGGCTACCTCGTGACGAAGCTGCCGAAGAACCGCGACATCGGGGACGACGGCGCGGAAGTCTAGCGCTGCCCTCCCCGGTGGGACGGCGACCGGTCAGGTTCCGCTGCGGGAGAGCAGGCGGGAAAGGTCCGCCGCTCCGATGAGCCCGGCCTCGGGCCCCAGGGCCGCGCGTTCGATGCGTGCGGCCGGGCGGAATCCGCGGCCGGTCAGGTTCCTTCCGAAGGCCCGCCGAGCAGGCTCGAGCAGCAGGTCGCCGGCCGCGCTCAGTCCGCCTCCGATGACGAACGTCCCGGGATCCAGGGCGGCGGCCAGGTTGGCCAGCCCCAGGCCCAGCCACTGCCCGACGTCGTCGACCAGCTCGCGCGACGCGGGGTCGCCCTCCATCGCGAGGCGGGTCACGAGCGCGCCGGTGATGGCCGCGCCGTCGCCCTGGGCCGCCGCGATGATCGCCTGGGCCACCGGGGAGTTCGCTGCGGCAAGTTCCCGTGCCTCGCGTCCCAGCGCGTTACCCGAGGCGTACTGCTCCCAGCACCCGCGGTTGCCGCACTCGCAGCGGTGGCCCTGGGGCACGATGATCTGGTGTCCGAACTCCCCCGCGACGCCGTGCCGGCCGCGCTCCACGCGCCCGCCCAGGATCATCGCGCCCCCGATGCCGGTGCCGAGGGTGACGCAGACGAGACGGGACTCCCCCCGGCCCGCGCCGAACCGCCACTCGGCCCAGGCGGCGGCGTCGGCGTCGTTCACCACGGTCACGCGCCGCCGGAGCAGTTTCTCGAGGTTCCTCCGCAGCGGCTCGTTGCGCCACGCGAGGTGCGGGCTGAACAGGACCGTGCTGTTGGACAGGTCCATCCACCCGGCCGCTCCGATGCCGATCGAACGGACCCTGTAGTCCGCGGACAGCTCCCGGACGAGGTCGGTGATCACGGCTTCGACCGCGCGCGGGTCCTGGCCCGGGGTCGCGCGGCGCGCTTCGGCGAGGATCTGCCCGTGGACGTCGACCACGCCCGCTGCGACCTTCGTCCCGCCGATGTCGATGCCGACGGAGAGGCCGCGCCGTGCGGGATTGGGGAAGGTGCTGCGGGCGGCCCGCGCGGTCAGCGGGCCGTTGCCGCGCCACGCGAGACCGTATTCCGTTCGCAGCCGACGGGCATGGGGGCCGGCCGCCTCGGGCATGATCGGCATGCGGTCCCTTCCTTGTCGTGTGCTGCGCGTCGACGCGCCGCCGTTACCGATTCGTACAGTACTGGACAGTAAATCGAGCGGGTAACCCGATAGGCTGAAGGAACCGGTCAAGGTGATACCAAAGGAGTTATCGTGCGCGACATCAGCGTTCCCGTCCTCGTGGACGTCCCCCGCCGGACCAATACGACGGACCTGGTGGTCCGGCAGGCGGCGAAGCCCTCCGATCCGGCCCTGTTCGCCGTCAAGAGCGCATCGGGCGGGTGGCAGGACATCTCGGCCACGGAGTTCCGCCGGCAGGTCGAGGACGTCGCGAAGGGCCTGATCGCGTCGGGCGTGCAGCCGGGTGACCGCGTGGCGATCATGGCCCGCACGCGGTACGAGTGGTCGCTGGCCGACTTCGCCATCTGGTTCGCCGGCGCGGTCTCGGTTCCGGTCTACGAGACCTCCTCCCCCGCGCAGGTCGCGTGGATCCTCGGTGATTCCGGGGCCGTCGGCGCCTTCGTCGAATCGGCCCGCCACGAGGACGTGGTCCGCCAGGCAGTCGCGCTGGGGACCATCGGATCCCTGCAGCACGTCTGGCAGTTCGACGGCGACGGGCTCGACACGCTGCGGACCGCTGGGGCCGGGACCGACGAACAGACCCTCTCCGACCGCCGCGCCTACGCCGGGCTCGACGACGTCGCGACGATCATCTACACCTCCGGCACCACCGGGAAACCCAAGGGCTGCGAGCTGACGCACGGCAACTTCGTGGAGCTCTCCGAGAACGCCGCCGCCGCGCTTCCCGAGGTGCTGGCCGAGGGCGCTCAGACGATCATGTTCCTGCCCCTGGCACACGTCTTCGCCCGGTTCATCTCCGTGCTGTGCGTCGCGGCCGGCGCCACCGTCGCCCACACCCCCGACGTCAAGAACCTGCTCCCGGACCTCCAGAGCTACCAGCCGACGTTCATCCTGGCCGTGCCGCGCGTCTTCGAGAAGGTGTACAACAACTCGATGCTGAAGGCCGAGGACGGCGGCAAGGGCAAGATCTTCCACGCGGGGGCAGACGTCGCCATCGCCTGGTCGAAGGCCGAGCAGGCCGGCAGGATCCCGCTGGGCCTTCGGGTGAAGCACGCCGTCTTCGACCGGCTGCTCTATGGCAAGATCCGGACCGCCATGGGCGGGCGCGTGCAGTACGCCGTATCGGGCGGCGCGCCCCTGGGAGACCGGCTCGGCCATTTCTTCCACGGCATCGGCCTGCTGGTGCTGGAGGGCTACGGCCTGACGGAGACGACCGCCCCCATCACGGTGAACACCCCGCAGCGCGTCAGGATCGGGACGGTGGGTGCTCCGCTCCCCGGCAATGCCGTGAGGATCGCCGACGACGGCGAGATCCTGACGAAGGGTGTCTGCGTCATGAAGGGCTACTTCAACCGACCCGACCTCACCGACGAGACCTTCGTCGACGGGTGGTTCCGAACCGGTGACATCGGCGAGCTGGACGACGAGGGGTTCCTCCGCATCACGGGACGCAAGAAGGAGATCATCGTGACGGCCAGCGGGAAGAACGTCGTCCCGGCGATGCTGGAGGACGCCATCCGGTCGAACGCCCTGGTCTCCCAGTGCGTCGTGCTCGGCGACCAGCGCCCCTTCATCTCGGCGCTCATCACGCTCGACGAGGAGGCGCTGCCCGGCTGGCTCGAGCGGCACCACCTGCCGGCCGGGACCACGACGGCCGAGGCCGCCGGGCATCCCGCGGTCCTCGCCGAGATCCAGGACCTCGTGGACAGCGCCAATACGACGGTGTCCCGGGCGGAAGCCATCAAGGTGTTCCGGATCGTCCCGACCGACTTCACGGAGGCGACCGGCCACCTGACGCCGTCCCTCAAGATCAAGCGCGCGCAGGTCCTCGCGGACTACTCCGACGTCGTCGAGTCGATCTACGCGACGGCCACGGTCTAGGGGACGCGGTGCCTCGCCCCCGGGGCGAGGCACCGGAGAGGTCAGCCGGTCCGAAGGGACAGCAGCGCGTTCTCGACGACCTCGGTGAGTGCCGGGTGGATCCAGTACTGGCCCCGGGCCATGGTGTGCGCGTCGAGTCCGAAGGACATGGCCTGAATGACGGGCTGGATGATCATCGAGGCCTCGTGGCCGAGGATGTGCGCGCCGAGGATGCGCCCTGTCGACTGCTCGGCGATGAGCTTGACGAAGCCCTGGGTGTCCTCCATCGCCCACCCGTACGCCGTCGAGCCGTAGTGCTGGACGGCGGTGACGATCGGGGTTCCCGATGCCTCGGCCTGGGCGAGGGCCTCCTCCTCCGTCATGCCGACGGAGGCTGCCTGCGGGTGCGAGAACACCGCCGCGGGCACGAAACGGTGGTCGCTGGCGCGCAGTGCGTCGGGGTGCAGCAGGTTGTGCGCGACGACCTTCGCCTCGTGGTTCGCCACGTGCTTCAGCTGGTGGGCGCTGCTCACGTCGCCGAGCGCCCACAGCCCCTCAACGGGTTCCCCGTGGCGGAGGACGCGCTGGTACTCATCGACGGTCAGGCGGCCGTCGTCGTGCAGGTCCAGGCCGGCGTCCGCGGCCCCGATCCTGTCCGTGTTGGGCGTGCGCCCGACGGCCATGAGGACGACGTCGACCTCGATCTCCGTCGGACCGGCCGGCCCGTTGAGCCGGGCCGTCACACTGCCGTCGTCGTTCGCCACGATCTGTGTGACGTCGGTGTCCACCCGGAGATCCCACTGGTGGGCGGCCTGGCGGGTGAAGGCCTCGGACACGGTCGTGTCGAGATGCCGGAGCATGCCGCCGGAACGGACGGCGATGGTGACGTCGGTCCCGAAGGCGCCGAACACGTGGGCGAACTCCGCCGAGACGTACCCGCCGCCGACGATCAGCAGACGGCGGGGTAGTTCCTCCAGGCGCATCACGGTGTCCGAGGTGTGGACCTGGGGAAGGGCGATGCCGGGGATCTCGGGCAGGACCGCCCGCGAACCCGCCGCGATGACCAGCTGGTCCGCGGTGATGACATCGCCCGAGGGAGTCTCGAACGACTTCTCCCCCGTGAGCCGCACGTACTCCTCGATCAGGGTGACGTTCTCGAGCTCGTCCGCTCGGTAGTCCCTTCCGCCGCTCGAGATGGCATCGATCCGGGTGAAGATCCTGTCCCTGATCTCCCTCCAGTGCACACCGTCGAGGGTGAGGTCCACCCCGAGTCGCGATGCTTCCGCGGGCGCCGAGGCCAGTTGGGCAGGGTAGACGTACATCTTCGTCGGGATGCACCCCACGTTGAGGCACGTACCGCCGAAGGTACCGCCCTCGACGAGGACCACCTTCCGGTCGTCCCACGCAGGCGAGATGAGCGTGTTCCCTGAGCCGGAGCCGATGATCGCGAGGTCGTAGTGGGTCACACGAGGCAGTCTAGCCGCGCCCGCCCCCTGCTCGGCGGGAAGGGCGGGCGCGGCAGGCCGTCAGGCGGGGGTGATGACGAGGAGGAGGTCGCCGCCCTGGGCGGGTTGGACGCCGGTGAAGGTGGTGCGGTGGATGGTGCCGGTGATGGGGGTGGTGATGTTGGCTTCCATCTTCATGGCTTCGATGGTCGCGACGGTGTCCCCGGCGGTGACGGGAGTTCCTTCGGTGAGGGTGATGGTGACGGATCCGGCGAAGGGTGCGGGGATGTGGCCGGGGACGCTGGGGTCGGCTTTCTCGGCGGTCTTCACGTTGCTGGTGATGGCCCGGTCGCGGACGGTGACCGGGCGCATCTGCCCGTTGAGGGTGCACATGACGGTCCGCATGCCCTTCTCATCCGGGTCGGACACGGCTTCAAGGGTCGCGATGAGCCGGACGCCCTTCTCGAGTTCGATGACGTGCTCGGTGCCGGGCTGGAGGCCGTAGAGGTAGTCCGCGGTCCCGAGGAGGGACACGTCCCCGTAGGTGTCGCGGGTCGCGGTGAAGTCCCTGGTGGGCCCGGCGAACAGCAGGGTGTTCAGCGCAGTGCGGCGTTCTGTCGGGGTTCCGGCGAGTTTCTTCTCGTCGTCGGCGGTGATCTCCGCGTCGCGGGGTTTGACCTCGCGGCCCTTCAGGGCTCTGGTGCGGAAGGGTTCGGGCCAGCCGCCGGGCGGGTTGCCGAGTTCGCCGTTGAGGAACCCGATGACCGAGTCCGGGATGTCGTAGGCCTGCGGGTTCTCCTGGAACTCGGCCGGGTCGGCGTTGGAGCCGACGAGGGCCAGGGCCAGGTCGCCGACGACCTTGGAGGACGGGGTGACCTTCACCAGGCGCCCGAGGATCCTGTCGGCGGCGGTGTACATGTCCTCGATGGCCTCGAAGCGTTCCCCGAGGCCCAGGGCGATGGCCTGCTGTTTGAGGTTCGAGAGCTGGCCTCCCGGGATCTCGTGCCGGTAGACCCGCCCGGTGGGGCCGGGCAGCCCGGACTCGAACGGGGAGTACATCCGGCGCACGGCCTCCCAGTAGGGTTCCAGCGCGCACACGTTCCCAAGATCGAGCCCGGTGTCGCGGGGTGTGTGGGCCAGGGCCGCGACCAGCGCGGACGCCGACGGCTGGCTGGTGGTCCCGGCCAGGGGCGCACTGGCCACGTCCACGGCGTCGACGCCGGCGTCGACCGCCGCGAGGAGGGTGGCGAGCTGGCCGCCGGCGGTGTCGTGGGTGTGCAGGTGCACCGGCAGGTCGAAGCGTTCCCGCAGGGCGGCCACGAGTCGCGCGGCCGCGGCGGGGCGGAGGAGCCCAGCCATGTCCTTGATCGCCAGGATGTGCGCGCCCGCGTCCACGATCCGCTGCGCCAGCTCCAGGTAATAGTCCAGCGTGTAGAGCTTCTCGGCAGGGTCGAGCATGTCCGCCGTGTAGCACAGGGCGACTTCGGCGAGCGCGGTCCCGGTGGCGCGCACGGCCCGGATGGCCGGTTCCATCTGGGACACGTCATTCAGGGCGTCGAAGATCCGGAAGATATCGATCCCCGACGCGGCGGCCTCCTGCACGAACGCGGTCGTGACCGCTTCGGGGTACGGGGTGTAACCGACGGTGTTCCGGCCGCGCAGCAGCATCTGCAGGCAGATGTCCGGGATCTCTCGGCGCAGCGCGTCCAGGCGCTCCCACGGATCCTCCCCCAAAAAGCGCAACGCGACGTCGTAGGTCGCCCCGCCCCAGGCCTCCACCGACAGCAGTCCCGGGGTCAGCGCCGACACGCTCGCCCCGGCCGCGGTCAGGTCCCGGGTCCGCACCCTGGTCGCCAGCAGCGACTGGTGCGCGTCCCGGAACGTCGTATCCGTCACCGCCACCGCGGTCTGCTCCCGCAACGCGCGCGCGAAACCCTCCGGCCCGAGTTCCAGGAGGCGTTGCCGGCTCCCCACCACAGGTGAGGCAGCAGCGGCACTGTCAGCAGAACCAAAACCAGCGCCCGCAGCGCCGGAGGCACTGTCGGTCGTCGTGGTGTCGGTCGTCGTGGTGTCGGCTTCAGGGAGTGCGGGGAGTTTCTCGCGGGGGTCCAGGTGCGCCGGCCGGACCCCGTTGGGCTGGTTCACGGTCACGTCCGCGAGCCAGGTCAGCAGCTTCGTGCCCCGGTCCGCGGGGATGCGGGCGGTGAGCAGTTCGGGACGCTCGTCGATGAACGACGTCGCGACGTTCCCCGCGATGAAGTCCGGGTCATCCAGCACCGCCTGCAGGAAGCTGATGTTCGTCGACACGCCGCGGACCCGGAACTCCGCCAGGGCGCGCCGGGCCCTCGTGACGGCGGCCGGGTAGTCCCGGCCTCGGCAGGTGAGCTTGACCAGCATGGAATCGAAGTGCGGGCTGATCTCCGCCCCCGCATACACCGTCCCACCATCCAGGCGCACCCCGGCACCACCGGCCGACCGGTACGCCGAGATCCGTCCCACGTCGGGGCGGAACCCGTTCGCCGGGTCCTCCGTCGTGATCCGCGACTGCAGGGCCGCACCCCGCAGCGTCACCGTCTCCTGGCTCAGGCCCAGGTCCGCCAGACTCTCGCCGGCCGCGATCCGCAGCTGCGACTGGACCAGGTCCACGTCGGTGACTTCCTCCGTGACGGTGTGCTCGACCTGAATGCGCGGGTTCATCTCGATGAACACGTGCTGACCCGCGCGTTCGCCGACCGTGTCGACCAGGAACTCCACCGTGCCCGCGTTCACATAGCCCAGGGCGGTGGCGAACTTCACCGCGTCCCGGTGCAGCGCCTGCCGGATCCCCTCGTCCAGGTTCGGCGCCGGGGCGATCTCGATGACCTTCTGATGCCGGCGCTGCAGCGAACAGTCCCGCTCGAACAGGTGCATCACATTCCCGTGCGCGTCGGCGAGGATCTGCACCTCGATATGCCGGGGCCGCAGGACCGCCTGCTCCAGGAACATCGTCGGATCCCCGAACGCCGACTGCGCCTCCCGCATCGCCGCCTCCAGTGCCTCCGGCAACGCCTCCCGCGTATCGACCCGGCGCATCCCCCGGCCGCCACCGCCGGCGACGGCCTTGGCGAACACCGGGAACCCGATCTCGTCCGCCGCGGCGATCAGCTCCGTCACATCGGCGCTCGGACGCGAGGACGCCAGCACCGGGATGCCCGCCGCCCGGGCGGCGTCCAGAGCCTTGACCTTGTTCCCGGCGAGTTCGAGCACATCGGCCGGCGGGCCCACGAACGTGATCCCCGCATCGGCAGCCGCCCGGGCAAGGCCCGGGTTCTCCGACAGGAACCCATACCCCGGGTAGATCGCATCGCAGCCGGCGTCCTTCGCGACCCGGATGATCTCATCGATGTCCAGGTACGCCCGCACCGGGTGCCCCTCCACCCCGATCAGGTACGCCTCGTCGGCCTTCTGCCGGTGGATCGAATTGCGGTCCTCCTGCGGGAACACCGCGACCGTCTTCGCCCCCACCTCATACCCGGCCCGAAACGCACGAATGGCGATCTCGCCACGATTAGCTACCAGAATCTTCGAGAACATAACGCTCCTGCATCCTTGCCGGTGGGGTCCTGCACGCTGGATCGATCCTACCCGGCGCGCCCGGCGCGTCCACGGTGCGTGTCATCCTGCTACACAACCGCCCGTAGCCCGCGGATCCGCGGGCTACGGGCGTCCCGGGCGCCCATCCCGATCACCCTAGAATGGGTCGGGGGCCGATCCGCGAGCCTCGGCGTCCGCCAGAGACAGGTAGAGGGTTATTCCGTGCAGGTAGTGAGCATCAGCAGCCTCAAAGGCGGCGTGGGAAAGACGTCGGTCACCCTGGGACTGGCCTCGGCCGCACTGGCAGCAGGAGTCCCCACACTCGTCGTCGACCTCGATCCCCATGCGGATGCCACCACCGGGCTGGCGGTCCGGCCCTCCGACCAGATCGACGTCGGACGCCTGCTGAAGGACGCGCGACGCGGGGACCTGACGGCCAACACCGTTCCGAGCGGCTGGGTGACCACCGCTGCGAGACTCAGGGCGTCCGGGCGGTCCACGCTCGACGTCGCCATGGGCTCCGCCTACTCCGGCATCTACGACCGCCCGGACCTCGGCCGGCGTGACCAGCGCAGGCTGGCGACGCTCCTGTCCCGCGTGAAGGGCTACAGCCTTGTCCTGATCGACTGCCCGCCCTCGCTCAACGGCCTCACGCGCATCGGCTGGACCGCGAGCAACAAGGTCCTCCTCGTTGCAGAACCCGCCCTGTTCTCCGTGGCGGGCACCGAGCGGACGATGCGAGCCCTCGAGCTCTTCCGCCGGGAGTTCGCACCCGACCTGCACGCGGCGGGCATCGTGGCCAACCGGGTGCGACCGACGTCGAACGAGCACGCGTTCCGCCTCGGCGAGATGCGGCAGATGTTCGGCGACCTCCTGCTCAGCCCGACGATCCCGGAGCAGGCCGACTGGCAGCAGATCCAGGGCGCTGCCCACTCCGTGCACCACTGGCCCGGAGATTCCGCCCGGCAGTCGGCGGGCTACTTCGATGAGCTGCTGAGGAGCGTCCTGGATTCGGGCAGGATGCGGGGCCGTACCGCCAAGAGGGCCTGATCCCGCGAGCTCGATGGACCGCCCGGAGATTGCAATGCGCCGGGGGGATGCGGAGGGGCCCGCTCCTGCGGGTGCTAGCCGATCTTGCGCGTCACGCGGCGCTTGCTGAGTTCGTCCCCGGGGAATTCCTGGTCGGGCGCGTGCTCGCTGGGAAGGGCCGCGAGGCTGCCCTCCACCTCGCGCCACACACGGCCGACGGCGATACCGAAGACTCCCTGCCCGCCCTGCACGAGGTCGATGACCTCGTCCGCGGACGTGCACTCGTACACGCTGGCGCCGTCGCTCATGAGGGTGATCTGGGCGAGGTCCTCGACGCCGCGCTCCCGCAGGTGCTCGACCGCGGAACGGATCTGCTGGAGCGACACTCCCGTGTCGAGCAGCCGCTTGACCACCTTGAGGACGAGGATGTCGCGGAAGCCATAGAGGCGCTGTGTGCCGGAACCGGACGCGCCGCGCACGGCGGGTTCGACGAGGCCCGTGCGGGCCCAGTAGTCGAGCTGGCGATAGGTGATGCCTGCAGCCTTGCAGGCGGTGGGGCCGCGGTATCCGGCGTCCTCGTCGAGGACGGGGAGGTCTTCCGTGAAGAGTAAGCCCTGGGCGCTGGGCGGGACACCCGTGCCTGCCGGGCTGGCTGCCTTGCCGGCGTCACCCTTCGGACTCACGTGTTGCCTCCTCGTCGGGTTCCCGGGGAAAAATGCCGGCTGGGCTGGACCTCGGGACGTGCACTCAAGTGTGCCCCGAGTCCCCCACACACGCAATGGGAACTGTATCCTTCGACGTTAGATCCCGGGAGGGTCAAGGTCAAAGACGCTGGGCCGCAAGATTGCCCGTGTCGCCGGCAGCCCGTCCCGCCGGCGTCGAGGGCGCGTCACCGGCCCGCCACCGTGCCGTCGAGGGAGGGCCGCGTCAGCGCTCGAAGTCCTCGGGTTCGACGTCGGCGAGGAACTCCCGGAACTGGAGGACCTCCTTCTCGGCCGTCTCCTCCGTGTCGCCGTCCTCCGTCTCCTCGGTGTCGGCGTCCGCTATCTCGACGCCGGCCAGGGCCAGGACCTCGTCCGCGCAGTAGATGGGGCAGGGTACCCGCAGTGCTATCGCGAGGGCGTCGGAAGCCCGGGAACTGACGGTCACACCGTCGCTGAAGACGAGTTGCGCGTGATAGACGGTATCCTCCACGGATGTGATGCGCACCTCGGAGATCGTCTTGCCTGCCGCTGCGACCACGTCGACCAGGAGGTCGTGGGTCATGGGCCGCGGCGGTACGATGCCCTGCTGGACGAAGGCGATGGCGCTGGCCTCCGGGGCTCCGATCCAGATCGGCAGGTGCCGCTCCCCCGCCGTCTCACGCAGAAGGACCAGGGGCTGGTTCGACGGCAGTTCGATCCGCACGCCCACCACTTCTACTTCGATCACGGGAAGCCGCCTAACTGTCCATTCGGGCTATATGGCTGTGCACGAGGGCACTGTGCAGACCGAGGCAGAGCTCGCTGATCTCCCGCGCCGTCTCGGCTGCACGAGCCTTCGATGCGACGTCCTTGCGGGACGCGACAGGAGCGACGACGCGCTCGACGAGGCCCAGTTCCCGGTCCGCTGCGGCGCGGAAGGGCCTCAGGTGGCGGGGTTCGATCCCGTGGCTCTCGAGTTGCAGGCACGCCTTCGTGATCTTCAGGGCGTGCTCGTCGAAGCGGTTGTCCACGGCGGTGATCAGGCCGAAGCTCACGAGGTCGTCGACGAGCCGGCGGGGTGCACCGGCCTCGGCGGCGAGCGTCTCCGCGGTGAGCCGACGGCCGTGCGCGCTGAGTTCACGGGACAACTGGTCCGATACGACGCGCGGGGAGAGCGTCATGCCGCCGGGCAGTGACTCGGGCCGCTCTCCGCGGTCGATCGCGTCGACGTAGTCCTTGATGACCTTCAGGGGAAGGTACTGGTCGCGCTGCAGGGCCAGGACGAAACGCAGCCGTTCGACGTCGTGGCCTGCATACTTCCGGTACCCGGCGCGTGTCCGCTGCGGGGAGATCAGGCCCTTCTCCTCGAGGAAGCGGATCTTGGAGGCCGTGACCTGGGGGAAGTCCTCGGCCAGCTCGCGCAGGACCTCACCGATGTTGAGGACACCGGCGCCGGAGGAGCCGGAGGCGATGCCGGCCGGGTGGCGGGCGGGTCGGGAAACAGGCATGAACCGGACTAGGCCTGCGCTGCCGTGTGCCGCGGAGCCCGGCCGGGCGCCCTGCGCGCTGCGTAGAAGGTCAGGCGGAACTTGCCGATCCGCACCTCGTTGCCGTCGCGCAGGGCGACGCTGTCCACGCGGTCGTTGTTCACGTACGTGCCATTGAGGCTTCGGGTGTCCACGACGACGAAGCCGCTGTCGGTCCTCCGGAACTCGGCGTGCTGACGGGACACCGTGACGTCGTCGAGGAAGATGTCGGCGTTGGGGTGGCGTCCGGCTTTGGTGATGTCCTCGTGGAGGAGGAACCGCGCGCCGGCGTTCGGTCCGGAATGGGCAATCAGGAGGGCCGAACCTGCCGGAAGTGCGGCAACGGAGGCCTGCTCCTCCCGTGTCAGATGTCGCTCGATCTCTTCCGCGGCGGAGTACGGCGGCAGACTGATCGACGTTGTTTCAGGAGACGTCATGTTCGGCTCTTCTCCTCTTCCGGATCGATTCACGTTGCGTACCATCGGTCTTCCTCCCCCTGCTGCGCGATCCGCCCGGTTGTGGCCGGCCGTACCGTCCCCGCTGACTTCGCCGGGCAGTTCTAGCCTACCTGCTGGGAGTAGTCGGCTGAACTCAGGAGGTCCTGGACCACGGAGGGATCGGAGACCTTGATCTCCAGCAGCCAACCCTCGCCGTACGGGTCGGAGTTGATCAGGGACGGATCGTCGTCGAGCGCTTCGTTGCGCGAGACGACCTGGCCGGTGACCGGCGCATAGATGTCGCTGACACTCTTGGTCGACTCGACCTCGCCGATCACATCGGCGCCCGCCACGCTGGTGCCCTCCTCGGGCATCTGTACGTAGACGACGTCGCCGAGCGCGTCCTGGGCGAAATCGGTGATGCCCACGCGCACCGTGCCGTCGATGGCGGGCTCGCTGACCCACTCGTGCTCCGCGGTGTAGTAGAGGCCATCGGGAATGTTGCTCATGGTTGCCTTTCGGACGCGCGGTCTTCAGCGGCGGCGGACGGCCGCCGGGTACTGGTCGAGTATAGGCATATCCGGCGGGTACGTGACGCGCCTCTCACGCGGCCGGTAGCGGCAGGCCGCCCCGCCCCGGACATACGATCCCGGACATGCAGAAGGCCCGTCTCCTCCGGCGGATCGCCGGTGGAAACGGGCCCTGCAGTGTCGGGATGACAGGATTTGAACCTGCGACCCCTTGACCCCCAGTCAAGTGCGCTACCAAGCTGCGCCACATCCCGATCGGCCTGTCCAGCAGGCCAAACCACTCGGATAACAATACAGCATTCTCCGGGTGGATCCGCACACCGGGACGGTGTCAGCGCTTCCGGCTCCGCTTCTCGCGGACGCGCATGCTGACCTCGATGGGCGTGCCCTCGAAGCCGAACGTCTCGCGCAGGCGGCGCGTGATGAAGCGGCGGTAGCCGGGGTCCAGGAACCCCGTGGTGAACAGGACGAACTTCGGCGGCCGGCTGGAGGCCTGGGTCCCGAACAGGATGCGCGGCTGCTTGCCGCCGCGCACCGGGTGGGGGTGCGCCGCGACGAGCTCACCCAGGAACGCGTTGAGGCGGCCCGTCGGGATGCGCCGGTCCCAGGACTCGAGCGCGACGTCGAGGGCGGGCACCAGGCGGTCCTTGTGCCATCCGGTCAGGGCCGAGATGTTGACGCGGGGCGCCCAGTCCACGTGTGCGAGGTCCTGCTCGATCTCGCGCTCGAGGTACCGGCGGCGCTCGTCGTCCAGCAGGTCCCACTTGTTGAAGGCCAGCACGATCGCCCGGCCGGACTCGATGGCCATGTTCAGGATGCGGATGTCCTGCTCGCTGAGCACCTCGTCGACGGCGAGGAGGACGACGGCGACCTCGGCCTTCTCCAGCGCCGACTGTGTGCGCAGCGAGGCGTAGAAGTCGGCGCCCTGCTGCATGTGCACACGGCGGCGGATGCCCGCGGTGTCCACGAAGCGCCATGTGCGGCCCCCGAGCTCGATCATCTCGTCCACCGGGTCGCGGGTGGTCCCGGCCAGGGGGTCGACGACAACGCGGTCCGAACCGGCGAGTTTGTTGAGCAGGGAGGACTTGCCGACGTTGGGGCGCCCGATGAGGGCGATGCGCCGCGGACCGCCGGACCGCTCGATGCCGCCGTGCTCCGAGAACTCCGGGAGGATCTCGTTGACCTTGTCCAGCATATCGGCCGTGCCGCGCCCGTGGAGGGCGGAGACCGGCCAGGGCTGACCGAAGCCTAGTCCCCACAGCACCGAGGCGTCGGCCTCGTTCTGGATGTCGTCGACCTTGTTGGCCACGAGGATGACGGGCTTCTTCTTGCGGCGCAGCATGCGCACCACGGCCTCGTCGGTCGCGGTGGCGCCGACCGTCGCGTCCACGACGAGCAGCACGGCGTCGGCCATGTCCACGGCGATCTCCGCCTGGTCGGCGACGCGGGCAGCGATGCCCTTGGCATCCTGCTCCCAGCCTCCCGTGTCCACCAGGGTGAAGTTGCGGCCCGACCATTGCGCCGGGTAGGACACCCGGTCGCGGGTGACTCCGGGGGTGTCCTCGACGACGGCCTCACGGCGGCCGAGGATGCGGTTCACCAGGGTGGACTTGCCGACGTTCGGTCGCCCGACGATGGCCAGGACGGGGTTGAGCCGGCCCTCTGCCTCGTCGTCGTAGTCCTCGTCCTGCCGGGCGAGGAGCGCGGCATCCTCGTCGTCGAGCTCGTAGTCCTCGAGCCCGGCACGCAGCGAGGCGGCGCGCTGCTCGGCCTCGGCATCGTCGAGGGTATCGAGCACTTCGCTGACATGGTCCTCGCCGCTCGGCTCGTAGTCCTCGTCGGCGCCCTGGTCCGTCGCATTCGGCGAAAGGTTCTCGCTCATGTTGTTTCCTTCGGTTGGTGTTCACCGTCTCCCGACGGTAATCCTGGTGGGCTCGCGCCCGAGATCTTGCGGTCGTGCCCGGCTAGTGCGCCACGGTGCGCACGATGCCGATGACCGCTGCCACGGTCTGCTCGAAGTCGAGGTCCGACGAGTCGAGCGTGACGACGCCGTCCGCCGCCTGCTGGAAGTTGACCACCGTGGAGTCCTTCGCGTCACGGTCGGTGACCTGCCGCTTGAGCTGCGCGTCGGTCTGCGTTCCGCCGAGCTGGTCGCCTCGGCGGCGCAGGCGGGCTTCCTCGCTCGCGGTCAGGAGGATGCGTACCTCCGCGTCGGGAGCGACGACGGTGGTGATGTCCCGCCCTTCGGCGACGATCCGGTGACCGGCGCCGGCGATCAGTGCGCGCTGGCGGCGGATCAGCTCGGCCCTCGCCCCCATGGTCGTGGCGACGGCGCTGACCGCCGAGGAGACCTCGGGTTCGCGGATGGCGGAGGTGACGTCGTCGCCCGCGATGGTCACGGACTCCCGGTCGGGGCTGGTGCTGATGAAGAGTTCGATGGACCGTGCCGCCGCCTCGACCGCGGCGCTGTCCTGGAGGTCGATCCCCGTGGCGATGCAGTGGAGCGTGACGGCCCGGTACATGGCGCCGGTATCGAGGTAGGCGGCGCGCAGGCGGCGGGCCACCTCGCGACTGACACTCGACTTGCCCGACCCGGAGGGACCGTCGATGGCGACCACGAGGGACTTGCCGAGGCGGAACCCCGAATAGGGGCCGGACGGAGCGGACTCCCCCGCCGGACCCTGGGCCCGGAGTGCCTGTGTGGTTTCTGCTGAAGTCTGGGTCACTGCACTACCTTCCAGCCCCGCTGCGTCAGGGACTCCGTCAATTCTTGTCGCTTGCCCGGCAGGACCGAGAGCTCCGCAAGGCCCACCTGCCGTCCGGGAGAGTGCTCGAGGCGGAAATCCTCGACGTTGATGCCGGTGTGACCGATCTCGGTGAGGAGCTTCGCGATCTGGCCGGGCACGTCGTCGACGAGCACGGTCAGGCGCGCGAAGGAGTTCGGCGGCGTGCCGTGCTTGCCGGGAACACGCGCCTGACCCGCGTTCCCCTCGGACATGAGCTGCGCCATGTCGAGCCGGGCTCCGCCGGCCGTCGGGTCCTCGAGGGTGCCGATCAGGCGGTTCAGGTCCTCCCGGACGCCGTAGAGGATGTCGACGAGGCGCCCGGCGTTGGCGGAGAGGATCTGCACCCAGAGGCGCGGGTCGCTGGCCGCGATGCGGGTGACGTCCCGCAGTCCGTTGCCGGCGAGCGAGAGGGCCTGCACCGGCGAATCCTGCAGCCTGCTCGCCACGAGCGATGACACCACCTGGGGCAGGTGCGAGATGAGGGCGACAGCCTCGTCGTGCTCCTCGACGGACATCCGCGCCGGCACGGCGCCGAGGTCGACGGCAAGAGACTCGGCGCACAGCACGGCCTCGGGGGCACTGTCGGGGTGGGGGCAGAGGACCCACGGAGCGCCCGTGAAGAGCTCCGCACGCGCAGCGACGGGCCCGGACTTCTCGCGGCCGGCCATCGGATGGGTCCCGACGTAGCGGGAGAGATGACCGCCGATGCCGGGGGTGGCGGCGAGTTCCCGGAGGATCGCCTCCTTCACGCTGCAGATGTCGACGACGACGGCGTCGGGGTACGCCAGCAGGGCGGCTGCGACCACACGCGCGGTGACGTCGGGCGGCGTGGCCACCACGACGACCTCCGGCACCACCTGCGCCGCACCCTGGGCGTCGGCGAGGAGCCGGCCCGCGCCGATGTCGCGGGCGACGGCTTCGGTCGACGGCGAACTATCGGACAGGACGACGTCGAGCCCGCGCAGGCGCAGACCCAACCCGATGCTGGCTCCCAGCAGACCGGCCCCGATGATCAGGACCGGTCCGGCGAGGTGCGTTCCCTGCTCCGTGCGCATGGTCATCGGTTAGAGGCCCACCGATGCCAGCAGGTGCCCGACCTCCTGGCGTCCGAGCACGCGGATGCTGCCCTGGCGCTGGTCGCCGACCCGGATGGGGCCGACCTGGGTCCGGACGAGGCGCTCGACGGGGTGGCCGACGGCATCGAAGAGCCTGCGGACCACGCGGTTGCGGCCGGAGTGCAGTACGACCTCGACGAGGACGTGTCCCGGTGTGGAGTCGACGAGCTTGAAGGAGTCCACCTGTGCGAGGCCGTCCTCGAGCTCGATGCCCTCCTTCATCTGCGCGCCGATGCCCTGCGCCATGGGTCCCCGTACCTGCACGAGGTAGGTCTTCGGGACCTCGTACGAGGGGTGGGTCAGGCGGTTGGTGAGTTCGCCGTCGTTGGTGAGCAGGAGCAGGCCTTCGGTCTCGGCGTCGAGACGTCCGACGTGGAAGAGCCGCTCGTTCTTGTTCTTGTTCTTCAGGAAGTCACTGATGCAGGGACGGCCCTCGGGGTCCTCCATGGTGGAGACGACGCCGCGCGGCTTGTTGAAGACGTAGTACTTCAGGTGCTCGTTGAGTTGCAGGCGGATGCCGTCCACATGGATGGCCACCTGCTCAGGATCGACGCGCACGCCGAGTTCGGTGACGACGGTACCGTCGACCTCCACACGTCCGTCGAGGATCATCTCCTCGCACACGCGGCGGGAGGCGACGCCCGCGAGCGCCATCACTTTCTGCAGGCGCACGCCCTCCGGATTGTGGACGTCGATCTCGTCCGCCGGGCGGCTCGCGCGCTTGGGCTTCGAGGGACGCACCGGGCCGAGGTTCTGCCCGAAGCGTTCCCGCCCGAAGGCCTTGGCTCCCGCGGGCTTCTGGCGACCGGCACCCTCCGGGCCGCCGGAACGGGCACCGGACGCGGCACCCGGGCGCCCAGGCTTCCCGCCGGCACGTCCTCCGGCCTTGACGCCGAAGCGGCTGGACGGGGTCCCTGCGGACGGCCTGCCCGCGGCCGAACGGGTGGAGGCACGGCGATCGCCACTCGCAGCCGGACGACCCTCGGACGAGCGCTCCTGGAACGGACGGCCCTCACCGGAACGGCCACCGCGCTCGTTGCGCTCCTGGAACGGACGACCCTCACCGGAACGGCCACCGCGCTCGTTGCGCTCCTGGAACGGACGACCCTCACCGGAACGGCCACCGCGCTCGTTGCGCTCCTGGAACGGACGGCCCTCACCGGAACGGCCGGCGCCGCCCTGTCCCGATCCGCTGCGCGGTGAGGACGTCCGCCGGGCAGCGTCGGATGGGCGTCCGGTCGATCCGCCGCGGCGCGGCGTATTGCGTCCGGAACCGGATCCTGGCTGCTGTGTCATGTAGAAAGTCCTTCTCGTAGGTCGTGCTCAGTACGTCGTCTCGTCATACTCCCCAAGGCTCTCGAGGCCCGGCAGGTGGGGAGCGATCCGGGGCAATTCGTCGACGCTGCCCAGCCCCAATCTTTCCAGAAAGAAGGTGGTGGTCCCATAAAGGACCGCGCCGGTCTCCGGATCGGTCTCCATCTCGACAACCAGCCCGCGCTGGAGCAGGGTGCGGACCACGGAATCGACGTTGACGCCCCGAATTGCAGAAACCCGGGCACGGGACACGGGTTGGCGGTACGCGATGACCGCCAGAGTCTCGAGTGCTGCTTGTGAAAGCCGGGCAGATTGGCCATCGAGCACGAAGTCGGCAACAACGGAGGCGAAGTGCTTCCGGGAGAAGATGCGCCACCCGCCGGCGATGTTCCTGAGTTCGAAACCGCGCGGCACGAATGATTCGGTGCTTCGGGGGCCTGACCCAGTATAGCCGTCGTACTCCCGCTGCAGGTCCACCAGCACCGCGTGCACCTGCGCCGTCGGCCGATCGAGCACGGCTGCGACCTGCTCGTCCGTCACAGGGCGGTCCGCCACCATGAGGATCGCCTCCACTGCCCCGCGGAGCCCGCCCGGGAGGTCCTCGACGGAGACGCCGTGTCCGTCGGGCGCGCTCTCGTCGGATTCATGCATCGTGCTCTCCTTTCCTGTCTGCCTGGTCCTGGTCCTGGTCCTCGAAGTCGCTCGCCAGCAGTTCGGCCGTCCATCGCTCGTCCTCCGCGCTCCACCGCACCACCAGCTCGGCCAGCGGCGCGGCCTGGTCGAAGGAGACGACTCCGTCCCTGAACAGCTCGAGGAGGGCCAGGAACCGCACCACGAGGACCAGCCGCGACTCGGCGTCCGCGGTCAGCTGCCGGAAGGACAGCGGTCCGCGCGACCGCAGCAGGTCCTGCAGCACGACCGCCTGGTCGCGCACACTCACGGGCGGGGAGTGCAGGTGCTCGATGCTGACCTCGGCCGGCCGCTCCTGCCGCGGCGTGAGCACTTTCGCGGCGAGTGCCGCGAATTCCTCGGGCGAATGCTTCCAGATGAGTTCGGGCAGGAGCCGGGTGAACTCGGCCTCGAGGGGTACGCTCCGCGAGTGCCGCGCCTCCTCCTCCTCGAGCCGCCCCGCAAGGTGCCGGGCCATCTCCTTGAAGGCCTTGTACTGCAGGAGGCGGGCGAAGAGCAGGTCGCGCGCCTCGAGGAGCGCAATGTCCTCCTCGTCCTCCACGGCGCCGGCGGGGAGGAGCCGGGCGGCCTTCAGGTCGAGGAGGGTGGCGGCGACGACGAGGAACTCACTCGCCTCGTCGAGCTTCCACTCCCCCTCCGCAGCCTGGATGCGGCGGATGTGGGCGATGAACTCGTCGGTCACCTGGGCCAGGGCGATCTCGGTGATGTCGAGTTCGCGCCGCGAGATGAGGTTCAGCAGCAGGTCGAAGGGACCGCTGAAGTTGGTCAGCTGCACCTCGAAGACCGGCGGGCGGGCGGGCACCTGCGCCGCGGCTGCAGTGTCTACGGCACCACCGCCGGCACGCCGGCCGGTGTGACGGCCGGTGTGACCGCCGCCGCCGGATCGTGGGTCCCCGCGCAGGGCGGCCCCCGCCGTCGTCGCCTCTCCGTCCGCGCGCGCGGACGTTGTGCCCGCCATCTAGCGGAACCGGGCGGACCCGGGATCGACGGGCACTAGGGCGCTCCGCCCCTACTGATGAGCTCCTTCGCAAGCCTGCGGTAGGCATCCGCACCCGAGTGGTTGGCTGCGTAGGACGTGATCGGTTCGGCGGCCACTGTCGCGTCCGCGAACTTGATGGTGCGCTTGATGACCGTCTCGAAGACCTTGTCACCGAAGGCCTCGACGAGGCGCGCGATGACCTCGCGGCTGTGCAGCGTCCGCGCGTCGTACATGGTCGCGAGCACGCCGTCGATCTGGAGACGCGGGTTCAGGCGGTCCTGCACCTTCTCGATGGTCTCGACCAGCAGGGCCACGGCGCGCAGGGCGAAGAACTCGCAGATCAGCGGGATGATCACGCCGTGGGCCGCCGTGAGGGCGTTGACCGTGAGCAGTCCGAGGGACGGCTGGCAGTCGATGAGGATGACGTCGTAGTCGTCGGACACCTTGCGCAGGGCCCGGTCGAGGACCTGCTCGCGTGCCACCTCGTTGACGAGCTGCACCTCGGCCGCCGACAGGTCGATGTTGGCGGGCAGCAGGTCGATGTTGTCGATCGCGGTGTGCTGGATGGCGTCCTGGATGGAGACCTTCCGGTCCATGAGCACGTTGTACACGGTCACGTCGAGCTCGTGCGGGTTGGTGCCGAGGCCGGCCGAGAGGGCGCCCTGCGGGTCGAAGTCGACGAGCAGCACCTTGCGTCCCGCTTCGGCGAGCGCGGCGCCCAGGTTGATGGTGGACGTCGTCTTGCCGACGCCGCCCTTCTGGTTGACCATCGCGATGACCCTCGCCGGGCCGTGCGAGTCGAGGACCCGTGGCTCAGGGAATTCCGTCACAGGGCGACCGGTCGGGCCGAATCCCGCGTCCGCTGCGCTGGGCAGAGTTGTGGAACCCTGTTCACTACTCACGTATTTCTCCACGCTTCCATCAGAATCGGTGCAGGCCGGTCGATCATCGTTCCCGAGCGGCATTTCTATAGTCCACGGTACAACGCCTACGGCAGCGCCCGGGGAGACGAGTGCTCTTCCGTTACGAGCCTTGAGCCTCAACCTGAGGTCGAACGTTCCCCGGCAACGCCGTCCGCAGGGGCTCCTCGGCCGGCCCGCGGCCTGCTCGAGGACCCGTCCACCGGCCTGTTCACCGGCCTCCCCATCGACCTCCCCACCTGCCTGTCGGCCTGCGTGGCCGCGTGGCTGCTTACCTTCCCGGACACGACGACGGCGATGGCCCGGTCGTGTTCCGGGCCATCGCCGTTCTGTCTGCCGAGTCCTCGGCTCGCGCCGCCGCCTGGGCGGGCGCAGGGTCTAGTGAGCGCTGGTTCCCCGGACCGCCGCGTCGGTCCGAACGGCAGCACCTTCCTCGACGTCGACGTCGTCGCCGTTCTCGAAGCGGTGGTCGGTGCTCATCGTGGTCTCGTCGAAGGGCAGGCGTCCCTCGAGGACCTCGTCGACACGGCCGCGGTCGATCTCCCGCGTCCAGGTGCCGATGAGGACGGTGGCGACGGCGTTGCCGGTGAAGTTCGTCAGCGCACGCGCCTCGGACATGAACCGATCGATGCCGACGATCAGGCCGACGCCGTCCACCAGATCGGGGCGGTGCGACTGCAGGCCGCCGGCAAGAGTTGCGAGGCCGGCACCGGTGACGCCCGCTGCGCCCTTGGACGCGATGATCATGAAGACCAGCAGGGAGATCTGCTCACCGAGGGCCAGCGGCTTGCCCAGTGCCTCGGCGACGAAGAGCGAGGCCATCGTCAGGTAGATGGCGGTGCCGTCGAGGTTGAACGAATAGCCGGTGGGTACGGTCACGCCGACCACGGGCTTGGAGATCCCGAGGTGCTCCATCTTCGCGATGAGGCGGGGCAGTGCCGCCTCGGAGGAGGAGGTGCTGAAGATCAGCAGGTACTCGCGGCCCAGGTACTTCATCAGCTTGAAGATGCTGACGCCGGTGACGAGCTTCAGCAGGCCGCCCAGGATGACCACGATGAACAGGATGCAGGTGATGTAGAACGCGACCATGAGGGTGGCCATGCTGATGATCGCCTGCACCCCGGTTTCGCCCACGACGGCGGCGATGGCACCGAAGGCACCGATCGGCGCGAGCCACATGATCATGACGAGGATGCGGAAGACGAGCGCCTGGATATGCCCGATGCCCCGGAGAACCGGCTTGCCGGCCGAGCCCATCTTCTGCAGCGCGAAGCCGACGAGGAGTGCCACGAACAGTGTCTGCAGGATGCTGGGGCCGGTCAGCGCCGACAGGAGTGTCGTCGGGATGATGCTGAGCAGGAAGCCGACGGTGCCCTCGGGCGCACCCTCGGGGGCTGCGGGCAGCTCGTAGGTCGACGATGAGATGTCGAGGCCCTCGCCCGGCTGGATGAGGTTGCCGACGACGAGGCCGATCGCGAGCGCGAAGGTCGACATGATCATGAAGTAGCCGAGCGCGAGGCCGCCCACCTTGCCGACGGTCGCCGCCTTTGCGATGGAGCCGACGCCCAGCACGATGGTGCAGAAGATGATCGGGGCGATCATCATCTTGATGAGGTTGATGAAGCCCGTGCCGAGCGGCTTCAGCGACTTGGCGAATTCGGGGGCCATGAGGCCGAGGATCGCACCGAGCACCACGGCGGCGATGACCGCGATGTAGAGGAAGTGGGTCTTGTCGACCCGCTTGCGGGGTTGTTCGGGTCCGCTGTCGGACCGCGATGGCGCCATAGCCATGATGTTCTCCCTTGGTGTCGGCCGCCCGGTGGCGCCGGCGGCGAAGGTCGTTCTTCGTCCGCGGGGGTCTCTCCAGGAAGCGTACTGTTGAGTGTTTCCCCCTCATCATGGCACCGGGAGTGACCGGGGTCACCATTGAGTTCATACTGGTCGTGGCCCGGCGAATCCGGCGCGATTGCCGCCGGCCGAGGCCCGCAGAAACCGGAAGGAGCAGGATCACCGCGTGAGTCGATGGAGCCTCGCCCGGCAGTTCTTCCTGGCCCAACTCGTCTTCATCCTCGTCCTCTCGGCGTCCCTCTCGGTGATCCTCTACGCGGATGCGGCGGAGGGCGTGAACGACGCCGCGGCGGAGCGCATGGTCGCCGTCTCCACCACCATCGCCCTCGACCCGGCCGTGCTCGACGCCGTGAAGGGACCCGACCCGTCCGCCACGCTCCAGCCGTACGCCGTCGACATCATGAACCGGCTGGGGGTGGACTTCATCACGATCATGGCTCCGGATCGGACGCGCTTCACGCACCGCAACCCTGAGCAGATCGGCAAGCCCTACATCGGGTCGGTGTCCGACGCCCTGGCAGGCCGTACGCACACCGAGACGTACGCAGGGACCCTCGGCCCGTCGATCCGCTCCATCGTCCCCGTGGTCGACGACGCCGGGACGGTGCAAGCGATGGTCGCCGCGGGGATCACCGTGGACCGCGCCGCCATCGCGCGCAACGCGCAGCTCCCACTGGTCGCCGTCATCGCGCTCGGCGCGCTCGTCCTCGGTGCCCTCGCCTCGTTCCTGCTCAGCCGGCGCCTGCGCGACGCCACCCTCGGCATGGGCCCCGCCGAGCTCTCGCGCACCTTCGTGTTCTACGACTCGGTCCTCCACTCCGTCCGCGAGGGCCTCCTCCTCATCGACGCGTCGGGGCGCCTGGTCCTCTACAACGACCAGGCGGCGCGGCTCCTCGGCCTCGACGGGACGCAGGAGCCCGTGCCGGCGTCGCACCTCGCGGTCCCGCCGTCGCTGCGCGAGCTCCTCATGTCGGGACGCCGGGCCCACGACGAAGTGCACCTGACCGGTGACCGGGTACTGGTGGTCAACCAGGAGCCTGCTGTCCCTCCCACCGCTGCCGGGCGCGGCGCCCATGTCCCGGCGGCCCTCGGCACCGTCACCACCCTGCGTGACCACACCGAGATCCAGGCCCTGACCGGACAGGTGGAGACCATGCGCACCCTGACGGACGCCCTGCGCTCGCAGACCCACGAACACGCCAACCGCCTGCACACCATCGTCTCGCTGGTGGAACTCGGCAGGAGCGCGGATGCGGTCGACTTCGCGACGAGGGACCTGCAGCAGTCGCAGCGGCTCACCGACGAGGTGGTCGAGGCCATCGACGAGCCCTTTCTCGCGGCCCTCCTGGTGGGCAAGGCCGCCCAGGCCAACGAGCGCGGCATCGAACTGACCTCGGACATCGCTCCGGACGCGCAGGCAGGCTCCTTGAACCCCGTGGACCTGGTGACGATCATCGGCAACCTCCTGGACAACGCGTTCGACGAGGCCGTCGCCTCCGAGGACCCTCGCGTGCTCCTCACCGTGCACCGGGTGACCGACGGGGACGGGACACCGGAGCTCGCGATCGTCGTGGAGGACAGCGGCAACGGCCTGCCCGAGTCCGAGAAGGCAAAAGTCTTCGATTTCGGTTACAGCACGAAGGCATCGCCCGACGCGAAGGGCGCCGGGCGCGGCATCGGCCTCGCCCTCGTCCACCAGGCGGTCCAGCGTTTCGCCGGTTCGCTCGACGTGGCGGACAGCGACGAGGGCGGAGCCCGTTTCACCGTCCGCCTCCCCTACCCGGCCACACCGGCGGGCAGCCCGGCAGGCAGCCCGGCAGGCAGTTCAGCGCAGGATCCGGACGGCATTCCGCGAGCGGCAGGAGAACGGGACGTCCCGCTCCGCGCCGACACCGGCGGCGGGGCATGAGCGCGATCCGGGTCCTCGTGGTGGAGGACGATCCCGTCGCTGCGGACGCGCACGCCGAATACGTGCGGCGGCTCGAGGGCTTCGAACTCGCGGGTGTCGCCCGGAGCGGTGCCGAACTCGCGGTCTTCCTTCACCCGGCCGGCGAGGGGACGGGCCAGGCGGAACCCGCCGTCGACCTCATGCTGCTGGACATGAACCTGCCGGACGCGCACGGCCTGGACATCATCCGCCGGGTGCGGGGGCTCGGCCTGCCGCTGGACATCATCGCGATCACCGCGGTGCGTGACCTGCACGTGGTGCGCTCGGCGATCTCGTCCGGCATCGTCCAGTACCTCATCAAGCCCTTCACCTACTCCGCCTTCCGGGAGAAGCTCGAGGCCTACCGGGAGTTCCGCCAGAACCTGGTGGACCAGGCATCCGCCACCACGCAGGCGGAGGTGGACCAGGCCTTCGCCTCCCTCCGGCCCGTCACGGTGTCCACGCTTCCCAAGGGCCTCTCGGCCGAGACCCTGCGGGCGGTCTCGCGCCTGCTGAAGGGACTCCGCGAGCCCACGTCGGCCATCGAGGTGTCGGAGGCGCTGTCCATGTCCAGGGTCACCGCGCGGCGTTACCTGGAGTACCTCGCGGACCAGCAGTCCGTCCTCCGGACCCCCCGCTACGGCACGCGGGGACGCCCCGAGTTCGAGTACAGCTGGGCGCGGACCGGCACGGAGGGATGACGGGCCGCCTCCCGGGGGGGGGGGGGGCACCAGCTGGATCGAGCCCGGAACGGTCACCGCAGGAGCATCACCGCAGGAGCATCACTCCGGCGGTGGTCGCAGCAGTGGCTCGAGCGCCGCGAGGACAGCCGGGTCCTCGATGGTCGACGGCACCACGTAGGACTCGCCCGCCGCCATCTGCCGCATGGTCTTGCGGAGGATCTTGCCGGACCTGGTCTTGGGCAGCGCCTCGACCACGACTGCCGACCTGAAGTCCGCGACCGGGCCGATCGCCGCGCGGACCATGGCCACGAGGTCGGCCTGCAGCGTTCCCGGATCGACCGACGCACCCGATTTGAGGACCACGTACCCGCTGGCCCGCTGTCCCTTGAGCGGGTCCTGCAGGCCGAGGACGGCGCATTCGGCGACGGCGGGGTGCTGTGCGATCACCTGCTCGATGGCCCCCGTCGAGAGCCTGTGGCCTGCGACATTGATGACGTCGTCGGTGCGTCCCATGACGAAGACGTAGCCGTCGGAGTCCACGTAGCCTGAGTCACCGCTCGTGTAGTACCCCTCGAACGAGCTCAGGTAGGAGTCCCGGTACCGGGCCTCACTCCCCCACAGCGTGGTCAGGGTACCCGGTGGAAGCGGAAGCCGGAGGGCGATGCTCCCCTCCGTCCCGGCCGGGACCGGGGACCCCTGGTGATCGAGCACGACGACGTCGAATCCGGGAGACGGCAGCGACGGCGAACCGGCCCGCAGCGGTACGCCGCCGAGTCCGCGGGGGTTCGCGCAGATCGGCCAGCCGGTCTCGGTCTGCCACCAGTTGTCGACGACGGGCACGCCGAGGACGTCCCCGATCCACCCGGACGTTCCCGTGTCCAGCCGCTCGCCCGCCGAGAACAGCGTGGTCAGTGAGGACAGGTCGTGGGACCGGAGCGCCGTGCCCTCGGGATCCGCCCGCCGGATGGCGCGCAGTGCGGTCGGCGCGGTGAACAGCACCTTGACGGAGTGCTGTTCGATGAGCCTGCCGAAGACCCCGGCGTCGGGCGTACCGACCGGCTTGCCCTCGTACAGGACCGTCGTGGCGCCCGCCAGCAGCGGCCCGTAGACGATGTAGGAGTGGCCGACCACCCAGCCGACGTCGGACGCCGTGAGCATCACGTCGCCCGGTCCGATGCCGAAGATCCCCTGCATCGACCATGTGAGGGCGACGGCGTGTCCTCCGTTGTCGCGCACCACCCCCTTGGGAGCGCCCGTCGTGCCCGAGGTGTAGAGGATGTAGAGCGGATCGGTGGCCGCGACCTCGACCGGTGGGACAGCGGAGGCCGTGGCCACCGCGTCGTCCCAGTCGAGCCAGGAGGTCCCCGGCTCCTGGTAGTCCCGGATGCCGTGCGCGAAGCCCTCGCGTGCCTTAGCGACGACGGGTGTGCCGGCGCTCTCCGCGAGCGCGAGCGCCGCGTGGACCGCCGACAGGTACTCGACGCGCCGGCCGGGCTCCAGCCCTCCCGACGCCGTGAGGATGGCCGAGGGCCGTGCGTCCCGGATGCGGGCGGCCAGCTCGGCCGGGGCGAACCCGCCGAAGACCACGGAGTGGACTGCGCCGAGCCGGGCCGCGGCCAGCATGGCCACGACGGCCTCGGGGATCATCGGCAGGTAGATGAGGACGCGGTCCCCCTTCCCTACGCCGAGCCCTGCCAGCACACCGGCGAAGACGGCGACCTCGTCCAGGAGCTCGGCGTAGGTGTAGGTCCTGGTGACACCGAGCATCGCCGAGTCGTAGACCAGTGCGGCCTGGCCGCCCCGGCCTGCGTCGACATGCCGGTCGAGGGCGTTGTAGCTGGTGTTCAGGAACGCGTCGGGAAACCACCGGTAGGAGGGGGCGGAGGAGGCGTCGAGGACCGTCGCCGGAGGCGTCCTCCAGTCGACCGCTCCGGCTGCCTCGCGCCAGAAGGCCTCGGGGTCGGCCAGGCTCGCAGCGTGCAGCCGGCGGTACCGGTCCAGCCCCGAATTCGCCTGGTCCACGTCACCGTGGTGGACGTCGTGTCCTTCAGCCGCCATGATCGCCCTTCGTCGCGCGTGGAGGAACAGTACCACGGGCACTCCCACCAGTCCGAGGATCTGTATACAGAACTGGCAGGTCTGTTCGGCCTGCTCTGCTTTCTGTTGCTCATTCCTCCTGCTGTGTATACATTGGGCCTATTCCGCGCCCTAATGCGGAGATGTCGGGAGGAACGGAGGCAACGAGGATGCGGGCCAGCGATCGCGCCTATTCCCTCCTGCGGTCCGACATCGTCGAATGGCGCTTGGCCCCAGGTGACCTGCTGGCGGAGGTCGAACAGTCCGCCCGGCTCGGCGTCTCGAGAACGCCCCTGCGGGAGGCACTCTCCCGGCTCGTCGCCGAAGGGCTCGCCGCCCCCGCCGGCCGCGGCGTCGTCGTCTCCGCCATCTCCCTCGATGCCGTGACGGACCTGTTCGAGGTCCGGCTGCCCCTCGAATGCGCAGCCGTCCGGCTCGCCGCCCAGCGGGGAGACCCTGCCCTCTTCACCGCGCTCGCGGAGGAGTTCGCCGCCGCCGGAAGGCTCATCGAGGATGACGACGGCGGGCAGGACGCCTACTACGGCCTCGTCGCACGGCTGGACCGGGAGATCGACGACGCGGCGCGGAACGCCTACCTGCTGCAGGCCCAGAAACCGATCCGCACGCACCTCGCCCGCGTGCGCAGGCTGGCACGGGACAATCCCCGCCGGCTCCTGGCCTCGGCACGCGAGCACGAGCAGATCGCCCTCGCCCTGGGTGCGGGCAACGCCGAACTCGCCGAAGCCTCCATGCGCGTGCACCTCCACAACAGCCTGCAGCACCTCCGCTCCCCGCGTTCCGGGGACCACGACACACACCACCGAGAGGAACACCATGGTTGAACTCCATCCCGTCCGCGTCCACCGCAGCGAGGAGAACCTCCCCCGCACCGGTCAGCTCGCCTGGAAGATCGCCGAGGTCGCCGCCGACCCCGTCGAGGTTCCCGCCGAGGTGACCGACATGGTGATCAACCGCATCATCGACAACGCCTCCGTCGCCCTCGCGTCCCTGAACCGGGCCCCGGTGATCGCCGCTCGCGCGCAGGCGACCAGTCACCCGGTCTCCGCGCACGGCACCGGTGCCGCCGTCTTCGGCGTCGGTTCCCCCGTCTCCGCGGAATGGGCGGCCTGGGCCAACGGTGTCGCCGTGCGCGAGCTCGACTACCACGACACGTTCCTCGCCGCGGACTACTCCCATCCCGGCGACAACATCCCCCCGATCCTCGCCGCCGCGCAGCACACGGGCGCCTCGGGCCGGGACCTGGTCCGCGCCATCGCCACGGGCTACGAGATCCAGGTCGACCTCGTGAAGGCGATCTGCCTGCACGAACACAAGATCGATCACGTCGCCCACCTCGGGCCGTCCGCAGCCGCCGGTATCGGCACCCTCCTCGGACTCGACCCCGACGTCATCTTCCACGCCGTCGGCCAGGCGCTGCACACGACGACGGCGACCCGCCAGTCACGCAAGGGCGAGATCTCGACGTGGAAGGCCCACGCCCCGGCGTTCGCAGGAAAGATGGCCGTCGAGGCGATCGACCGGGCGATGCGCGGGCAGACCTCCCCCACGCCCATCTACGAGGGCGAGGACGGCGTGATCGCCTGGCTGCTGGACGGCCCCGAGGCGAACTACGAGGTGCCCCTTCCGGCGTCGGGCGAGCCGAAGCGCGCCATCCTCGACACGTACACGAAGGAGCACTCCGCCGAGTACCAGGCACAGGCCTGGATCGACCTCGCGCGGCGCCTGCACGGCACCCACCCGGAGGCCATCGATCCGGACAACGTCGTATCCGTCGTCATCTCCACCTCGCACCACACCCACTACGTCATCGGCTCCGGCGCGAACGATCCGCAGAAGTACGATCCGGCGGCCTCACGTGAGACTCTCGACCACTCGATCCCCTACATCTTCACGGTGGCCCTGCAGGACGGCCGCTGGCACCACGAGGACTCCTACGCCCCCGCACGAGCCGCCAGGCCCGACACCGTAGCACTGTGGCGGAAGGTCACCACCGTGGAGGACCCCGAGTGGACGCGCCGCTACCACTCCCTCGACATCGCCGAGAAGGCCTTCGGGGGCAGCGTGGAGATCACGCTGACGGACGGCACCGTGATCACGGACGAGATCGCGGTGGCGGACGCCCATCCCCTGGGAGCCCGGCCCTTCGCGCGGGCGGACTACATCGCCAAGCTGCGGATGCTCGCCGAGGGCATTGTCGAGGACACGGAACTGGACCGTTTCCTGGCCGCCGTCGAGCAGTTGCCCGACCTCCCGGCAGGCTCGCTGGGACAGCTGAACATCCTCGCCCGGCCCGGGTACATCGATGCGGCCGCCGCGCCGCAGGGACTCCTGTAGGCCGCCGTGCTGTACTCGACCGTGACCCCCGAGCAGAAGCGCCGTGCACTGCGGGACGGGCTGGCGTCCGGACGCCTCCAGCAGTTCCCCGGAGCCTTCAACCCCCTGTCCGCCCGGCTCATCGGGGACAAGGGATTCGACGGCGTCTACATCTCCGGTGCCGTCATCGCCGCCGACCTGGGGCTGCCGGACATCGGCCTCACCACCCTCACCGAGGTCGCGCACCGTGCCGGGCAGATCGCCCGCATGACGGACCTGCCGTGCATCGTCGACGCCGACACGGGGTTCGGCGAGCCGATGAACGTGGCCCGCAGCGTGCAGGAACTCGAGAACGCCGGGCTCGCCGGCTGCCACATCGAGGACCAGTTCAATCCGAAGCGGTGCGGGCACCTCGACGGCAAGAACGTCGTCGACCTCGAGACCGCCGTGAAGCGGATCCGCGCAGCGGCGGATGCCCGCCGTGATCCGAACTTCCTCATCATGGCCCGCACCGACATCCGTGGCACCGACACCCTCGAGGCCGCGCAGGAGCGCTCCCGTGCCCTCGTGGAGGCAGGGGCGGACGCCATCTTCCCCGAGGCCATGCGGACCCTGGACGAGTTCCGGGCCATCCGCGCCGCCGTCGACGTACCGGTCCTGGCCAACATGACGGAGTTCGGCAAGAGCGACCTCTTCACCGTCGACCAGCTGCAGGAGGCGGGCGTGACGATGGTGATCTACCCGGTCACCCTGTTGCGCAGTGCGATGGGCGCCGCCGAGCGTACGCTGGACTCGATCAGGACGCACGGGACGCAGGAGCCTGCCGTGGAGTCCATGCAGACGCGCAGCCGCCTCTACGAGCTGGTGGACTACGAGGGATACAACCGCTTCGACTCCTCGGTGTTCAACTTCGAGGTGCCGGACGGTCGCTCCGGCCGGAGCGACCGTTGACCGCGCCGGCAGGCACACCGGATTCCGCAGGATCATCCCCAGGAGGAGCAGCCGTGACAGAACCAGAGATCCACAAGGGGCTCGCAGGGGTCGTGGTGGACTACACCGCGATCTCGAAGGTCAACCCCGAGACGAATTCCCTGCTGTACCGGGGGTACCCCGTGCAGGAGCTGGCCGGGCACCGCGACTTCGAGGACGTCGCCTACCTGCTGTGGAACGGGGAGCTGCCGGACGCCTCCGAGCGCCGCCAGTTCGACGCCTTCGAGCGGGCGCACCGCACGTTGCCCGGGCACGTGGTCGCGGCGATCGACCTGCTGCCCCTGTCGGCGCACCCCATGGACGTGGCCAGGACCGCCGTGTCCGTCCTGGGGGCGAGCCACCCCCTCGCAGGGGACGACTCGGTCGAGGCGAACCAAGAGAAAGCCGCGGCGCTGTTCGCCGTCTTCCCCGCCGTCGTCGCCTATGACCAGCGCCGTCGGCGCGGCCAGGCCCTCGTGGAGCCCCGCGACGACCTCGGCTACTCGGCCAACTTCCTGTGGATGACCTTCGGGGAGGAAGCCCCGGCAAAGGTCGTCCACGCATTCGACGTCTCCATGGTCCTGTACGCCGAGCACTCGTTCAACGCGTCCACCTTCACGGCGAGGGTCATCACCTCGACGCTCTCCGACCTGCACTCGGCCGTCACGGGCGCCATCGGCGCCCTCAAGGGTGCGCTGCACGGCGGCGCCAACGAGGCTGTCATGCACACCTTCGAGGAGATCGGCATCCGGGAGGACGAGACCGCCGAGGAGGCCGCCGTCCGCGCGAAGGCGTGGATGGAGGACGCCCTGGCGTCGAAGAAGAAGGTCATGGGGTTCGGGCACCGCGTCTACAAGAAGGGCGACTCCCGGGTCCCGACCATGAAGGCGGCACTCGACGCGATGATCGGGTACTACGGGCGCAGCGAGATCCTCGGGCTGTACTCCGGACTGGAGACGGCCATGGACGAGGCCAAGGGCATCAAGCCCAACCTCGACTACCCTGCCGGCCCCACCTACCACCTGATGGGCTTCGACACGGAGATGTTCACGCCGCTCTTCATCGCAGCGCGCATCACCGGGTGGACGGCGCACATCATGGAGCAGGCGGCGTCGAACTCGCTCATCCGCCCCCTGAGCCTCTACAACGGCCCGGACGAGCGGCACCTGGGCGGCAGCTGAGGACCCGCACCGCTCAGTCCACGACGGCGCTGGCCACGCCCTCGTTGTCCGGGTCCATCACGATGCGCGCGTCGATACGGCGCCCGTCGAGCAGTGCCGGTATCCAGTAGGGCGCGTCCTGCCACATACCGGTCCAGGGGATGTCGTCGACGGCGTACCAGAGCGGTTCGATCTCCTCGCTCGCCACGGGAGGGGTGGTGCCGGCGTCCGCGGTGAAGAGGAACGCCGCCATGTTCCAGGCCGGCTGCGCGGGGAAGGACCACGTGATGCGGCCGGCGTCGCGCAGCTCGCCTCGCGCCAGCTCGATGCCGCTCTCCTCGGCGACCTCACGGACGGCGGCCTCGACGGCGGACTCCCGCCCGTCGATCTTCCCGCCGAGCGCCACGACCCTGCCGGTGCCGAATCCGGTGCGCTTGAGTCCGAGCAGGACCTCCCTCCTGCCGGCGTGCCACCGGAAGAGGAAGCACAGGACCACGCAGCGATACGCGACGCCGTCGACGGTCAGCCACTCGCCGGGAGGCTCCGGTTGCGCGGACGCCTGCGGCACAGGCCCGGTCTCAGGCACGGGCCCGGGGGTGGGCCGCGGCATAGACCTCGCGCAGGGTGTCGGCCGTGACCAGCGTGTAGACCTGGGTGGTCGTGACCGACGCATGCCCGAGGAGTTCCTGCACCACCCGCACGTCCGCCCCGCCTTCGAGCAGGTGGGTGGCGAAGGAGTGCCGGAGCGTGTGGGGTGACACCTCGCGCGTCACCCCGGCCCGCTCCGTGGCCGTCTTGAGGATGCTCCAGGCACTCTGGCGGCTCAGGCGGCCCCCGCGCATATTGAGGAAGAGGGCCGGGCTGCCCTTGCCCTTCGCGGCGAGGGCCGGACGGCCCTGCACGAGGTACGCGTCGACGGCCCGGGCGGCGAAGGACCCGACCGGCACGAGCCGCTCCTTCGACCCCTTGCCCGTGAGCCGCACGACGGCGGGGCCCTCGAGTGCGTCGCTGACGGAGACGTCGTCGACATCGAGGCCGACGGCCTCACTGATCCTCGCCCCGGTGGAGTACAGGAATTCGAGCAGCGCCCGGTCGCGCTGCCCGGACGGCGTCCCGATGTCCACGGCCTCCAGGATCCGCACCACCTCGGCGACAGGGATTGCCTTCGGCAGGCGCTGGCCGGTCATCGGAGGATGGACGTCACGAGCAGGATCGCCGTCGGTCACGCCTTCCAGCGCCCAGAAACGGTGGAGGCCCCGGACGGCCACAATGGTGCGTGCAGCGGAGCGCGGACTCAGGCGTGAGAACCCGTCCTCCCCCGACACGACGGCCTGCGCGAAGGCCGACACGTCGTGCCGAGAGATCCGGGCGGCATCATCCGCACCGCGGGACACCAGGAAGGACTCGTAGCGCCGGAGGTCGCGCCGGTACGCGGCGAGCGTGTTGGCCGACAGCCCGCGTTCCACCGACATGTGCTGCAGGTAGTCCCGGATGAGGGCTGCTATCGGTCCGTCGTCCCCAGCCGCGGGATCCGGCACGGTCGTCAGCTCTCCAGCACGGCGCCACGCGGCCAGGTCGCATGCTGGCTCGGGTGCTCGGGCCAGGGGGTCGTCGCGGGGCGGAGCTCGCGGAAGCCGGTCTCGCGTGCCACGCGTGCTGCGAGGATCGCGGCGACGGCGGACGGGCTGTGGATGCGGCCTTCCAGCACGGCGTCCACCGCGGCGTCGAGGTCCACCCACAAGAGCTCGATCTCGGCTTCCTCGTGCGTGCGCGTGTGCCGGTCGGCCTCCGGGACGTCCCCGATCCCCCGCGCCAGGTACACGCGCAGGGCCTCCGAGGAAGAGCCGGGCGACAGGAACATGTCCACGAGCACGTCCCACTGCCGCGCCGTGAGATCGGCCTCCTCCGCGAGTTCGCGTGCGGCGGCATCGACGAAGTCCTCGCCCTCCTCGTCGAGCAGGCCGGCGGGGATCTCCCAGAGCGCCATCCGCACCGGGTGCCGGTACTGGCGCAGGAGGAGCACCTGTCCTTCGTCGTTCAGGACCAGCACGGCGACGGCCCCCGGGTGCCGGATGAAGTCGCGCGTGATGGCCTCGCCGCCCTCCGCGAGGGTGAACTCCTCGCTGACGACGTCCCACACCCGCCCCTCGTAGACCGTGGTGGTCCCGAGGAGGCGGCGCGGGCTCTGCTCGTCGCTGAACGTGGCGTCGGCGCTGCCGGCCGGCTGCACCGTCAGGCCTTCGCGCCGCGGAGTTCGAGTGCCGCCTTGACCAGGCCCGCGAACAGCGGGTGCGGCCGTGTGGGGCGCGAGCTCAGCTCGGGGTGGGCCTGCGTCGAGACGTAGTAGGGGTGCACATCCTTCGGCAGCTCCGCGAACTCCACGAGATTGCCGTCCGTCGTCGTCCCGGAGAACACGAGGCCTGCGTCAGCGATCTGCTCGCGGTACTCGTTGTTCACCTCGTAGCGGTGGCGGTGGCGCTCGAAGACCGTGGTCTTGCCGTAGGTACCGGCCACGACCGAGCCTTCCTGGAGCTTCGCCTCCCAGCGGCCGAGGCGCATGGTGCCGCCCATGTCCCCCTCACCCGCCACGATGTGGAGCTGCTCCGCCATGGTCGCGATGACGGGGTACTGGGTGTCGGGCTCGAACTCGCTCGAGGAGGCACCCTCGAGTCCGACGACGTTCCGGGCGTACTCGATGACCATGCACTGCAGCCCGAGGCAGAGCCCGAGGGTCGGGATCTTGTTCTCGCGGGCGTAGGTCAGCGCGCCGAGCTTCCCCTCGAGGCCGCGGATACCGAACCCGCCCGGGATGCAGACGGCGTCGACGCCAGCGAGGGCCTTCTTCGCGCCCTCGGGGGTCTGGCACTCGTCCGAGGGTACCCACTTGATGGTGACCTTCGCCTTGTTCGCGAAGCCACCCGCCCGCAGGGCCTCGGTCACCGACAGGTAGGCGTCGGGCAGGTCGATGTACTTGCCGACCAATGCTACCTCCACCTGGTGCTTCGGGTTGTGGACCGCTTCGAGGAGCTTGTTCCACTTGGTCCAGTTGACGTCCTTGAACTTCAGGTCGAGTGCCTGGACGATGTACGCGTCGAGGCCCTGGGCATGCAGGGTCTTCGGGATGTCGTAGATGCTGGGCGCGTCCGCGGCGTTCACCACGGCGTCGAGGTCGACGTCGCACATGCGGCCGATCTTCTCGCGCATCGCTGCGGGAACCTCGCGGTCGGAGCGGATCACGATGGCGTCCGGCTGGATGCCGATGGACCGCAGCATGGCGACGGAGTGCTGGGTGGGCTTGGTCTTGAGTTCCTGCGAGGGGCCGATGTACGGGACCAGCGAGACGTGCAGGAAGAAGACGTTGTTCCGGCCCACGTCCTGGCGGACCTGGCGTGCCGCTTCGAGGAAGGGCTGCGACTCGATGTCGCCGACCGTTCCGCCGATCTCCGTGATGATGACGTCCGGGGTCTTCTTCCCCGGTACCGCGTCGGCCGGCAGGCGCATGCGGCGCTTGATCTCGTCCGTGATGTGCGGGATGACCTGGACGGTGTCGCCGAGGTACTCGCCGCGGCGTTCCTTCGCGATGACGGTCGAGTAGACCTGGCCCGTCGTGACGTTCGCCGACCCGTCGAGGTTCTCGTCGAGGAACCTCTCGTAGTGTCCGATGTCGAGGTCGGTCTCGGCGCCGTCGTCCGTGACGAACACCTCGCCGTGCTGGAAGGGGTTCATCGTGCCGGGATCGACATTGAGGTAGGGATCAAGCTTCTGCATCGTCACGGAGAGGCCGCGCGCCCTCAGGAGGTGACCCAGGCTGGATGCCGTCAGTCCCTTGCCGAGTGAGGAGGCCACGCCGCCAGTCACGAAGATGTGCTTGGTCGTTGCGGATTTCAGGAACCGGGAGTTTATTTGCTGCGCCACGGAATTCAAGCCTATCACCGAGCGAAGGTACGGGCCGCATCGGCGAGGAGTTCCTCCGCATGTGCGCGTGCCGACGCGGAGTCCTCCTGGCCGGCGAGCATCCTCGCCAGCTCCCGCACGCGCTCCTCCTCGGGCAGCACCTCGACATCGCTGGCGGTGACGCCGCCGCCATCGCCGTCCCGGGAGACGTTCTTCGTGACCCGGATGTGCCGTGCCGCGAAGGCCGCGACCTGGGGCAGGTGCGTCACCACGATGACCTGGACGTGCTCCGCGAGCATGGCGAGCCGCCTGCCGATCTCCACGGCGGCCTTGCCTCCCACACCTGCGTCGACCTCGTCGAAGACGAAGGTGGGCACGGGGTCGACGGCCGCGAGGACGACTTCGATGGCGAGCATCACGCGGGAGAGCTCTCCACCGGACGCTCCCTTGCCGAGGGCACGCGGCGCCGAGCCGGGATGCGGCTGGAGGGTGAAGGCGATGTCGTCGGCGCCATGGGCCGTCAGGGATTCCGCCGGGGTGACGTCGATCAGCAGCTGGGCGTCCGGCATCGCGAGGGCAGTAAGTTCGTCACTGACTTTCGCAGCGAGGCTCTCGGCTGCGGCGCGGCGCAGGGCGGACAGACCGTCCGCGAGTTCGTGCACCTGGCGGTCGAGGTCCGCGATGACGTCGTCGAGCTCCTCCACACGGGAGGAGTCGCTGCTGAGTTCGAGCAGGCGCTTGATGGCATCCTCCTGCCAGGCCAGCACCTCGTCGATCGTGGGAGCGTACTTCCGCACGAGGACGGAGAGCGCCGCACGCCGCGATTCGACTTCCTCGAGCCTGCCCGCGCCCTCGCTGTCGAGTGCGGTGCCGTACCCCGCCAGTTCGGCGGAGATGTCGGCCAGGAGGTAGCCGACCTCGGCGAGCCGTTCGGCCAGCGCGCCCAGGTCGGCGTCGTGCTCGGCGACGGCCTCGAGCTGCCGTTTCGCCTCGTCGACCAGCGACACGGCGTCGGCACTGGCTCCGATGTCCTCGGAGACGAGCGCCTGGTGGGCCACGAGGGCGGCTGTGCGCAGTTCCTCGAGGTTGCCGAGCCGCATCGACTCCGCCTTCAGCGCCACGTCCTCCCCTGGCTGCGGATCGAGATCCCCGATCTCGGTCAGCGCGGCTTCGAGTCCCTCCGCCTCACGCAGCCGTTCACGGGCTTCGCTGCGCAGACGGTCCCGCTCGGCGAGGGCGTCGCGCCACTGGCGGAACGCATCGCCATAGGTCCGGAGGGCTTCCTCGACGGGCTTGCCGCCGAACTTGTCGAGTGCCTGCCGCTGCGCCGGGGCGCCTTTCAGCCGCAACTGGTCCGACTGGCCGTGCACGACGACGAGTTCGTCCCCCAGCTCGGCCAGGACACCGACGGGCGCGGCCCGGCCGCCGACGTAGGCGCGGCTTCGTCCCTCGCTCGTCACGGTCCGCGCGAGGATCAGTTCGGCGACGCCGTCGTACTCCTCGAGCACGGCCCCCGCCTCCACGGCCCGGATGGCAGCCGGACTGTTGGGGTCCAACCGGAGGACGGCCTCCGCCGACGCGGACTTCGCGTTCAGGCGGACGGCGCCGGCGTCGGAGCGCGCACCGCGCAGGAGCCCGAGCGCCGTGATGACCATGGTCTTGCCCGCGCCCGTCTCACCGGTCACGACGGTCAGGCCGGGGCCGAGGGTGAGAGTGGCGTCGGTGATCACACCGAGGTCGCGGATGCGCATCTCCTCGATCATCGCGGCCCGTCCTGGTGTTTCACGGGGCCGCGCCAGCCCTGGATCGGCAGCTCGAACTTGCGGACGAGGCGTTCCGAGAACGGTGTCTGGTGCGTGCGGGCGAGGCGCACCGGGTGCTCGGAGCGCCGGACTTCGACCCGGGCTCCGGGCGGGAGGTCGATGCTCCGTCGTCCGTCGCACCAGAGCACTCCCGCGGCTTCGGTGCGGGTCAGGAGTTCGACGGCGAGCACCGACGTGGGTGCCACCACCAGTGGCTTCGCGAACAGCGCGTGGGCGCTGATCGGGACCATGAGCAGCGCCTCCACCTCCGGCCACACGATGGGGCCGCTGGCGGAAAAGGCATAGGCGGTGGAACCGGTCGGCGTGGCAAGGACGACGCCGTCGCAGCCGAAGGAGCTCACGGGACGCCCGTCCACCTCCATGACCACCTCGATCATGCGCTCACGGTTCGCCTTCTCGATGGCCGCTTCGTTGAGGGCCCAGCTCTGGCCGAGCAGGGTGTCGCCCTGCCAGACGAGGACCTCGATGGTGGTCCGCTCCTCCACGGTGTAGCTGCGGTCGGCCACCCAGCCCACCGTCTCCTCGAGGTCGGCCCGCTCGCTCTCGGCAAGGAAACCGACGTGTCCGAGGTTGACGCCGAGCAGGGGGATCTCCGCCTCCCGCACGAGCTCCGCCGCACGGAGGATGGTGCCGTCACCACCGAGGACCATGACGAGTTCGACGTCGCCGAAGTCGACGCCGTCGCCCAGCGCTTCGGCAGGAGCGGCGAGGGCCCCGTACTCGCCCTGGAGGTCGGCGAGTTCCTCGGGACGCATGACCGGCTGGAGTCCGAGGTCGTGGAGGCGCGTGCATGCTTCCTGCGCCGCGACCATCGCGTTCCTTCGGCCGGTGTGCGCGAGCACCAGAATTCTTCTACTCATCAAGCTCCGTCTGATCGGTGGGGCGGGGCGGTGGCGGATGGAGGGCTCCCTGGGCGAGTGCCTGGTCCACCAACCGGTCCAGCTCCCCCTCGATCCTAGGCATCAATCCCCCGCTCGGCACCTTTATCCACACGAAGTACTCCAGGTTGCCGTCCTGGCCCGGCAATTCGCTCTGCGCGACCCCGGCGATCTCCAGTCCGCACTCGAGCGCGCTGCGCAGCACTCCTGCCACAGCACCACGTCGGGCCTCGGAGGACGTGACGACGCCGAGCCGGTTCAGCCCGCTGCGCCCGACCTCGAACTGGGGCTTCACCATGAGGACCAGCTCGCCGCCGGGGCAGGTGGCTCGAGCGAGCGCCGACATCACGAGCCGGAGCGAGATGAAGGACAGGTCCGCGACGGTCAGCTGCACCTGCCCCCCGATGTCGGCAGGGTCGAGGTGGCGGACGTTCATGCCCTCGAAGACCTGGACGCGCGGGTCGTCGCGTAACTGCTGCACGAGTTGGCCGTGCCCGACGTCGACCGCCGCCACTTCGCGCGCTCCCCGCCGCAGGAGGACGTCGGTGAACCCTCCGGTCGAGGCGCCTGCATCGAGGCATCGCTTGGCCACCGGATTCACGGAGGGAAAGGCCCGGAGGGCGCCGTCGAGCTTGGTACCGGCACGGCTGACGTACTCCTCGCCGCGCTCCTCGATGTCAAGGCGGTCGGCCGGGAGGATCGGAGCCGAGGCCTTCCTCGCCACGGCACCATCCCTCAGGACCCGGCCGGCCGCGATCAGCTGCGCCGCGTGGGAGCGGGACCGTGCGAGCCCGCGGGTCACGAGCTCCTGGTCAAGGCGCGCCATGTGCTCCCGCCTGGCGGAGTCGTTGTTCCGGGTTCAGCTCGCTGCTCAGCCGGGCATGGACGTCGAGGTACACGTCGGCGTGCTCCGGAACGGGAAGGTCGTCCAGCCCGTCGAGCACGGTCACGATCCGGTCGACCTGCGGGTCACCGGTCGGCGGACGCAGGCCGCCATCGTCCCCGCTACCCATGTCGTCGTCCATTGATCGCCCTTCCGTACCGAAGCTGTCGTTCCTGCCTCCAGCCTAACGACCCGGCGTGAATCGGATCTCCGGCAGAGCCGCCGGCGCCTCCTCGGGGTGGACCGCCCACCACGCCGCGCACGCGGCACGCCAGCTGTCGAGGTCGCCCTCGCGCCCGCTGATGGTCACCGTCGTCTCGGTCGCACGGGCCGCGGCCCCGCCGCAGCCGTACGAACCGTCGTCGTGCGTTACTTCCGGGTACTCCTCGTACAGCTCTGCGAGGGACTCGATCAGGTAGTCCGGACGCTCGTCGACCCGCGCCACCAGGGCCGTGCGGACCGAGTCCACGCCCGTGAGGACGAGTGCAGTGGCCATCCCCGCGCGGTTTCCGCCCAGGATGTCGGTGTCGAGGCGGTCCCCGACCACCAACGCACGGTCGACGCCGGAGTGACGGGCCGCTGTCTCGAAGAGGGCGGCCTCGGGCTTTCCCGCGACCGCCGGCGACTTCGCCGTGGCAGCGGCGACCGCCGCCACCAGGGAACCGTTCCCGGGCGCGATGCCCCGCTCCTGAGGAATGGACATGTCCGTGTTCGTGGCAACCCAGACCGCGCCCGCAGCCACGGCGTAGGCGGCCTCGGCGAGATCCTTCCACCCCACCCCGGGAGCGAATCCCTGGATGACGGCATTCGGCCGGTCGTCGGCCGACGCGACGACGACCAGGCCCTGCGCCCTGACGGCGTCAGCGAGGGTCTCGCTCCCGACGACGAGCACCGTCGACCCCGCGGCCACCATGCCCGCCAGCAGCTCCGCGCCCGCAAGGGCCGAACCGAAGACCTGCTCCGCGGTGGCCGGAGCCCCCAGTTCCCGGAGATGGGCTGCCACCTGCTCGGAGGAGCGGGACGCGTTGTTGGTCACGTACGCGAGGCTCTTGCCTTCCCCGGCGAGCTTCTCGAGGGCCTCAGTAGCCCCCGGGATGGCATGCGGCCCGGCGTAGACGACGCCGTCGAGGTCGGCGAGCACGCCGTCGTATCCGTCGATGAGGCGCTCAGTCATCGACGACGTCGTCCTGGCTCGCCTCGGCCTTGCCGGCCCGCTCGCGCGTATCGGCTTCGTCGCCCGCCTGTTCGCCTGTCCGTTCGCCTGTCTGCTCACCTGTGCCGGCGTTGCGCCCCGCTGGGCTCGATCCTGCTTCCGAGAACTCGACGGCCGGGCCCACCGAGGGCCGGCGTTCGTCCGCTGATCCTTCGTCGCCCGATGGCGCGATGTCCGCCGCACCTGACTCGTCCATGCTGAAGAGCATCTCGGTCTGGAGGGACTGGACAGGGTGGGCGGTCTCGCCGACCGGCACGGCATCGGCCGGTACTGCCTCGGCTTCGCCCCCGTTCCGCCCGGTTTCTTCGGTGTCATCCACCGGGTCGCTTGCTGCCTCGGGTTCTGCCCCCTCTGTGCTCAGCGGCAGACCCGGGCCTGCGTCTGCGTCCGCGTGCCCGTCCGCGTCCTCGTCAGCATCCTCGTCAGCATCCTCGTCAGCATCCTCGTCAGCATCCTCGTCAGCATCCTCGTCAGCATCCTCGTCAGCATCCTCGTCAGCATCCTCGTCAGCATCCTCGTCAGGGTCGGGCAGACCTTCAAACGTGTCGTCCGTAGCACCGTCCGGGGTTTCAGCATCGCCGGTATCCGTTGCTTCTCCATGCTGAGCAGGGATATCGCCATCCTGTGCGGGGGCATCGCCGGCAGGATCTGCGACCGGAGCCGCAGCGGCCCTGCCGAGCACGTCACCGACCTTGGGCACCGCCACGGGCGCAGGCTCGTCGTCCTCGCCGAGGTCCACGATGTCTGGTTCGAGATCGTCGTCGAGCCCGAGGGCTTTCTCTGCAACGCCTGCCTGACGACGCCACTTACCCGACTCGTCGGAGCGTCCGACAGCGTCGAGTGCATCCGCGTACGCGCGGAACAGCCGGGGGCTGAAGGAGAAGGCCCGGTGAAGGTCCAGCTGCGGGATCTCGAGTGCGGCGACTGCAGCGTCCAGTTGACCGAGATCGGCGCGTGCGCCGGAAACCACCATGGCGAGCTCGGCCTTGCCGGCAGCGTCGAGCGACTCCGCTTCCTCGCTCCGAGCAAGATCCAGCGCCCTGTCGGGACGCCCGAGGCCCCGCTCGCAATCGGCCATGACCGGCAGGTGGACGTTCGATCCGCTGATCCTCCGGAAGGTCCGGAATTCCCGGAGGGCTTCGCCGTAGTGGCCGGCAGCATAGGCCGTCAGGCCTACGGCTTCACGGACTGCAGCCAGGCGCCCACCGCGACGACTCGCTGCCAGGGCGTGCTGGAAGGCAAGTTCAGGCTCGAAGTCTATGAGCCGCCCCGCCATCACCAGGTGCTTCGCCACCCACTCGGCACTGCGTTCCTCGAGGTTGCGGACCTGAGCACGGGTCACCCGATCGAGTTCATCGCCCTTGACGTCCGCATCGATCTCGGGAGAACGCTCACGATCCGGCCTGTTGGCGCTACGGAGGTCACGCGCGTTGTGAGGGCGCGGCCCTGCGGACACTGCTTCCTCCGGCTGGGTCCCGCGGCGACGATCATCATCGCGACGCTCGCCGCTACCGCCCCGGTCCTGGCGATCCGCCGGGCGACGGAAGGAACTGGTCCGCTCGGGCGAACGGCGTTCGCTCCCCGGGCGTCCTTCCTCCGATGCTGAGCGCGACCGCCAGGGACGATCACGGCTTTCACCGGTGCGGCTGGTCGGGGCCCCCCGACCCGCAAAGCGGGACTGCTTGTCGCTGGAAGATCCTGATGCTGAACCACCACGAGAGGCTGTGCCACGTAGCTGCGCACCCCTGCCGCCCTCGGGCGCCCTGCTCGAACGCTCCGAAGACCGTTCTGAGGACCGTTCTGAGGACCGTTCAGCACCTGATCCTGTGCGTTCGTTGCGGCCCTCGCTGCGCCGCTGCCCGCCCCGGTCGTCCCGTCCGTACGCCGGGCGATCACGCTGACCACCCTGGTCATCTCGACCGTACGCCGGACGATCACGCTGACCACTCTGACCGTCCCGGCTGTAACCCGGGCGCTCACGCTGACCACTCTGACCGTCCCGGCTGTACGACCCGCCTGTGCGATCGCCGCCTCGTGGATCAGACTGGCCCTTCCATGCCGGACGTCCGCCCGTGGGCCGTCCGCCGCTACTCGTTCCGCGGAAACCGCCCTCCGAGCGGGGGGCGCGGCGTTCATCGTTGGACGTCGCGCGCTCTCCGCCCGCCCGGCCGCGCGTCGCATTGCCCGGCTCTGACTCGGTTCGTCCGGCCTCCCGGCGGTCACGGGAATGATCAGTGCTGGAACTACGGGGTGACGAGGACCGTGCACCCGCATTGCCGGCTTTCGAGCCCCACGAATGACGACGACCCGCCTGCTCGGATCCTCCCTGACGGCCGCCGGTGCCATCTCCCCCACTCCGGGACTCCCCGTCTCGTCCAGCGGTGTGCTCCTGCTCAGCCATGGCAGCGGGGTCCTCTCATCAGGTGCCGGCGCTTCTCTGCCGGCGGATCTCTATTTTGCTGTGGGTCCTACCTATCTATGGAACCACGAAGCGCCGCCGCCCACTTCATCGACCTCCGCGCTTGGCGTAGATGTGATGGAGCCCTCCGAGCCTTACCATTGTCGCGCCCTTGTAGGAGTCATCCGCCCTGCAAAGGCCCGCCTTCAGACGGGATACGCACCGGCCGGTCGCACGTGCCCTGGCTGGTGCCGGTGCTGGGTGCTGGTGGGTGTTAAGTGGGGAAGGCCCCGCACCTGGTGGTGCGGGGCCTTCCCGTTGAATGGTTGTCCGGCGGTGTCCTACTCTCCCACACTCTCTCGGGTGCAGTACCATCGGCGCTGTG